>JBMONG010000037.1:0-21080 GCA_049323495.1 Pseudomonadota bacterium | reverse complement strand
CGCCGCGACGAAAGAATCGAATCTGGCGAGCCTCGGTTTTGAACTGATCGTGGGCCGCGTGGGTCTTGAACGAATCGATGTTGCGCACGGGAGCCCCTGAAAAACCTATTTCAACAACCTGCTAGAGCGATTTCCGACCTGACGGAACCGCTGGCGGTTCCGTCAGGTCGGAAATGCGCGCCCGAATGCTGGTCGTTTCAACGGGCACAATCCGCTCGGCTGATTCCAGCCGAGCGGATTGTGCTCTACGCGCGGCGCGCCGCGATCCTCTGGACCATCGCCATGCGCGGCTCGCTGATCAGCCTGGCTTCATAGGCGACGACCGAGAGCTTTCCTCGCGTCAGCTCGAGAAGCTCGCCATCCTTGAGCAGGAACTCGGGCCGGCTCGGCCGGCCAAAGCGCTCGTTTCCCGCCATGAAGGTTTCGTAGATCAGCACGCCGGCTGGGGCGAGGGCCGCGATCAGCATCGGGAACAGCGGGCGGTGCAGATAGTTGGTGACGATCACGCCGTCGAACGTCCGGTCACCGAGCGGCCACGGCGATCCATCCTCAAGATCGGCCTGGATTGCTTCGACGTGGGGATGCGGCGAGAGGCCGGACAGATCCTTGTCGACGGCCGTCACGCGGCAGCCGCGGTCGACCAGATAGCGGCTGTGCCGGCCGCCGCCGGCCGCGACATCGAGTACCGCAGCGCCGTTTGGCAGCAGGCCCGCCCATTGCACGATCCAGGGCGATGGCCGCCCCCTTGCGTCCGACACGATCAAGCCCCATCATCTCTGGCACTCGCCCACGGTGAGTGCCAACCAGAATTTTGTCGTAGAATCATGATTTTGTATCGCCTCCGCTGCTCCAAAGGCCATGAATTCGAGAGCTGGTTCAAGGACAGCAAGACCTACGAGCGCCAGGAAAAGAAGTCGTTGATCGGCTGTCCGGCCTGTGGAGACGCCAAGGTGGCCCGTGCGCCCATGGCGCCGCGGCTGGGCAAGGGCGGCAAGAAGGCGGATGCCGAAGTGGCTGTTCCAGGCGCGCCGCCCACGCCGTCGCCGGAGCAGCAGCAGATGGCGGCCTTGGCGCGGCACATGCCGAAGGAGCTGCGCGAAGCACTGCTCAAGGTGCGGGCGGAGGTGGAGAAGAATTGCGAGCATGTCGGCGACAAGTTCGCCGAGGAAGCGCGCAAGATTCACTACGGCGAAAGCGACAAGCGCGGAATCTATGGCGAGACCACCGAGGAGGAAGCGCAATCACTGGCAGAGGAAGGCATTGAATTCGGCCGCCTGCCGTGGATCCCGCGCGGCAACTAGACCTTGGCCCCGACCAGGATGTAGTTCACGTCGAGATCGCTTCTGTTGAGCGACCAGCTGCGGCTGAGCGGGCTGTAAACCAGGCCCGCGATCTCCTGCGTGTCGATTCCTGCCTGGCGCAGGCCGCGCACCACCTCCGAGGGCTTGAGGAACCGGCGCCAGTCGTGGGTGCCGCGCGGGACCCAGCCCAGTACGTACTCTGCCCCGACGATGGCCAGTGCCCAGGCCTTCGCAGTACGATTGAGGGTCGACAGGAAGAGAAGTCCCCCGGGCTTCACCAGGCGGCCGCAGGACTGCAGGAAAAGCCCGACATCCGCCACGTGTTCGACGATCTCGAGCGCCAGCACGATGTCGTATTGCTCGCCAGAGGTGGCGCAGGCTTCGGCCGTGGCCTGCCTGTACTCTATGGAAAGCCCCTGCCCCTCGGCATGAAGGGCGGCGACGCGGATGTTGCGGTCGGAAGCGTCGAGGCCCGTCACCGCGGCACCGAGGCGGGCCATCGGTTCGCACAGCAGGCCGCCGCCGCAGCCGACGTCCAGCAGCGACAGGCCGGCCAGCGGCGAGCCCGAGAGCGGGTCGCGTTGCCAGTGCCGGGCGGCATGGTCGCGGATGAAGCCGATTCGGATGGGATTGAGCCGATGCAACGGCGCGAAGTCTCCGGCCGGGTCCCACCATTGCGCCGAGATCCGCGAAAAGCGCTCGATCTCCGCCGGATCGACGGTGGTTTGTGCAAGATCGACCATCGCTGCCCTTGACCCGTATGCTTTCCACGGTGTCTATACCCCGCTTTCGAGCAGGTCCATGGCGCGCATCGTTCTCAAGTTCGGCGGTACATCGGTCGGCGATACCGATCGCATCAAGAATGTCGCGCGCAAGGTGAAGGCCGAGGTCGACCGCGGCAACGAGGTCGCCGTCGTCGTCTCGGCGATGTCGGGCGCCACCAACCAGCTCGTGAAGTGGGTCGGCGAGATCGCTCCGCTCTACGATCCCCGGGAATACGATGTCGTCGTGGCGACCGGCGAGCAGGTGACGATCGGCCTTCTTGCCTTGGCGCTGCAGCAGATCGGCGTGCAGTCGCGGTCCTGGCTGTCCTGGCAGCTCCCGATCCGCACCGACGGCGCTCATGCCAAGGCCCGCATCGTCGACATCGACACGAGCGGCATGGCTTGCGCGATGGTGGCCGGCCAAGTGCCCATCGTGCCCGGATTCCAGGGACTGTCTCCCGAAGGACGCGTGACCACGCTGGGGCGCGGCGGTTCGGATACCTCGGCGGTGGCGCTGGCGGCAGCGCTGAACGCCGACCGATGCGACATCTACACCGACGTCGACGGCGTCTACACGGCCGATCCCAGGATCGTCGAGAAGGCGCGGAAGATCGACCAGGTGACCTACGAGGAGATGCTGGAAATGGCGTCGCTGGGCTCCAAGGTCCTGCAGACGCGTTCGGTCGAGCTGGCGATGAACCACCATGTCCGCGTGCAGGTGCTGTCATCGTTCGATGCGGCGCTGGGCAGCGATCTGCCCGGCACGATGGTTGTGGACGAGGAAGAGATCATGGCCCAGGGACTCGAGAAATCCGTCGTGAGCGGCATCGCCTTCTCCAAGGACGAGGCCAAGGTCACGGTGACCCGCGTCGCCGACCGGCCAGGCGTCGCCGCCGCTCTTTTCGGACCGCTCGCCGACGCCAATGTCAATGTCGACATGATCGTCCAGAACGTCTCGCTCGACGGCAGCTCCACCGACATCACCTTCACCGTGCCGCGTGCCGACCTGGCACGCGCCGTCGACCGCCTGGAGAAGGCCCGGACGGACCTGAAGTTCGCCGAGGTCAAGTCGGACATCAACGTCGCCAAGGTGTCCGTGATCGGCGTGGGCATGCGAAGCCATGCCGGCGTTGCGCTCAAGATGTTCGAGACCCTGGCGGCCAAGGGGATAAACATCCAGGTCATCTCGACTTCGGAGATCAAGATCAGCGTCCTCGTTTCGGCGGAGTACACCGAGCTCGCCGTCCGCGCACTGCACACCGCGTACGGGCTCGACTCTGCCTGACCGCGGCCCGGCCTGATGGACGTTTCGCATGAGGTTCTGTGCTGCTTATGCGAACAGGGCAGGCTGGGCTCTCATCGGCAACCGCTCTAGGCAGTTCGGCGTGCCTCTTGCTATAAGCGGTCCATGCACGCCGAGTACGCTCACATGGTCGGCCAAGGACTCCAGCGCGCCCGCGTGGCTGCGACGGCTTGGCGCGTCTGCGCGTGCGTGATCGACCGTAGCTTTGTCGTCATCCGACTCAAGCATCTAGCGGTCTGACCATGGAGAGAACCCCTCCTCTGGCCGGACCGCGAATGCTCCTCAAGCGGCTCCGGGACACGATGGCGCGTGCCGACTCCGGCGCGGACCCGCTGGGCGATGTCGTGCGTCTGGTCGCCAACGAGATGGTGGCCGAGGTCTGCTCGATCTACCTGCTGCGCGCCGGCGAGGTTCTGGAGCTGTTCGCGACGCAGGGACTCAATCCTTCCGCTGTCCATCGGACGCGCCTGCGCGTGGGCGAGGGCCTCGTCGGCGACATTGCGGCCCACAACCGTCCCTTGGCGCTCGATGACGCACAGAGTCATCCCCAGTTCGCTTACCGGCCGGAGACGGGCGAGGAGATCTATCATTCCCTGGCGGGCGTCCCGATCGTGCGCGCCGGCCGCGTCCTTGGCGTGCTGGTCGTGCAGAATCGGACGCGTCGTCAATACGACGAGGAAGAGATCGAGACGCTCCAGACCATCGCGATGGTCCTGGCGGAGCTGATCGCCGCGGGGCACTTCGTCAGTCCCAACGAGGTGCAGCAGGTCGATGGGCTGGGCCTGCTGCCGCTGCGAGTCGACGGAGTCCAGCTGACGCCGGGGGTGGCCATCGGCCGCGCCGTCCTGCACGAGCCACGCATCGTCATCCAGAAGGTCGTGGCGGAGGATGTGAGCCACGAGCTCAAGCGCTTCGAGGAGGCGGCCCACGGCGTGCGCGAGGACGTCGACCGCATGCTGGAGGCGCACGACATGCAGTCGGGCGAGCAGCGGGAAGTGCTCGAGACCTTCCGGATGTTCGTGGATGACCGGGGCTGGCTCGAACGCGTGCGCGAGGCGGTCGGATCGGGTCTTACCGCGGAGGCCGGCGTGCAGCGCGCCTTCGATGACGTTCGCGCCCGTCTCGGCCAGTCCACCGACCCTTACATCCGGGAGCGGTTGAGCGATCTGCAGGATCTGACGAACCGCGTGCTGCTGCGGTTGGCGGGCCGGGTCGTGACCGACCCTGCCGCCCTGCCTGACGACATGATCATCGTGGCGCGCGACATGGGTCCGGCCGAACTGCTGGACTACGATCGGACACGGCTGCGCGGCCTGGTCCTGGAAGAGGGATCGGCGCTGAGCCACGTCACGATCGTGGCGCGCGCGCTCGACATACCCGTGGTAGGGCGGGCGCCGGACGTGCTGGCTCGCGTCGAGCCGGGTGATCCGATCGTCGTGGACGGTGACAATGCCCAGGTCCTGGTCCGCCCCGCCGACGACATCCTGCAGACCGTCCACGCGGCGATCGCGGCGCGCGCAGAGCGCAGGCGCAAATATGCGGCGCTCCGCGACCTGCCGTCGGTGACCCGCGATCAGGCCCGCATCTCGCTGCAGATGAACGCGGGTCTGCTTATCGACATGCAGCACCTGGAGGAGACCGGTGCCGATGGCGTCGGGCTCTACCGGACCGAGATTCCGTTCATGGTGCGTTCGGAGTTTCCGGACGTCGATGCGCAGGCGTGGCTCTATGGCCGCGTGCTGGATCTCGCCGATGGCCGGCCGGTGACCTTCCGCACGCTCGACGTCGGTGGTGACAAGGTCCTTCCGTATGTCGGCGCTTTCGGTGACGAGAATCCTGCGATGGGATGGCGCGCCATCCGCATCGGGCTCGACCGTCCGGCGATGCTGCGGCGGCAGTTGCGGGCATTGATACTGGCCTCGAACGGGCGTGCCTTGTCGGTGATGTTCCCGATGATCGCCGAAGTCTCCGAACTGCTGAGCGCGCGCCGACTGCTCGCGCTCGAGCTCGAGCGTTCGAAGAGGCGCGGCCAGGTGCTCCCGGAGCGCGTGCGTGTCGGCGTGATGTTCGAAGTGCCGGCGCTGGCTTGGCAGCTCGACAGTCTGCTGCCGCACATCGATTTCATTTCAGTCGGTACGAACGACCTGCTCCAGTTCCTTTATGCGGCCGACCGCGGCAACAGCCGATTGACCGGCCGCTACGACAGCTTGTCGCCGGCACTGCTCAGGCTGCTACATTTTGTTGTCGAGAAGGTGAGGCCGTCCGGTGTCGAACTCGCCGTGTGCGGCGAAATGGCAGGGCGTCCGGTCGAAGCCATGGCTCTGCTCGGCGTGGGTGTTCGCTCTTTGTCGATGGCGCCAGGCGCCATCGGTCCGGTGAAAGCGATGATCCGTTCGCTGGATCTGAATGAAGCCATGGGTTTTATGAGCGCTGTGCTTTCACAACCAGATCGACCCTTGCGCGAGACTCTTCGGCTGTTCGCGGCGGATCACGCGATCGAAATTTAGCGACGAAGAGTCGAATCGCTTTTGCCCTGCCATGGGGCCTCTGCTAGAAATCGCGTGAGAGGGGAATGGCAGGGGAAGTCATGCCGGATCAGGTCGATTGGCGTTCGTTGGAACGCGAGGCCTCACCGGGTCGAGCGGTTGGCCGCTTGCTGCGCGATCAGCGAGAAGCGCGTGGCCTCGATCTCGGAGATGTCGAGAAGAGCCTGCGGATTCGCCGATCCAATCTCGAGGCCATCGAGGAGGGGCGCTTCGACAAGTTGCCGGGCGCGGCCTACATACCGGCGTTTCTGCGCGCCTATGCGGGCCACGTCGGCCTGGACCCAGAGAAGGTGCTCACGGCCTACCACCTGTCCGGCGCGGTGCCGATCAAGCGCCCCGTCGCGCTCCCTGCGGATTTCCCCATCGTCGAGAGGCGCGCTCCGATCGGTCTCGCCGTGCTGACGGTGCTGCTGGTCCTTTGCGCCGGCTACGCTGCATGGCAGTACCTGCCGCGCGACGAGGCCATCGTGGCCGAAAAGGTGCCTCCGGTTCCCGACCGCCTGCTGGCCTCGCCACCGGCGCCGTCTTCCCCGACTGAGCAGGCTTCGTCGTCCGCGGCGCCCGCTGAGTCGGAATCCAGAACGGCTGCCACCAATGCCCCGTCTTCTAGGACGGAAGCTGGCCGGCCAGCCGGCGGCCTTCCGGCCGACATCTGGCCGGTGGCGCCGCGCCGCGACGCCGCGGCGCCGGCACCGCCTGCGCAGCCGCAGGCTGCGCCTCTCGCGCCGCCGATCGTCATCGCCGTTCCGCCGCCGCCCCCGCCGCCCGTCGTCGTGCCCGCCATCGGACAGGCGCAGGCCGCCCAGCCGCCTGCCCAGTCGGAGCAGCCGCGCGTCACAACCCAGGAACCTGCTCAGGTCACGGAGGAGGCCGTGGCGCGGCCATCGGCCGCGGAGACGACCCCGGCGCCGAGCCCTGCGGTACGCTTCGACACGCCGATCACCGTCAGGTCCAACAGCTGGATCGAGCTGCGGGCGCCGAATGGCGATGTGCTGGCGCAGACCTATGTCCGCGCTGGCGAGAGCTACGTCGTCCCGGCCGGCATCGCCTACCGTATCGTCGACGCGCGCTGATCCCTGAAAGTCGCGCGCCCGGCTGGATAACACGGCGCGGTGGGGCTACATTGGGCAGCATGAGCATCAGGCCCTATCGCGATATCGTTCGTCGGAAGTCGCGGCGGATCATGGTCGGATCCGTGCCTGTTGGTGGCGATTCGCCCATCACCGTCCAGACGATGACCAATACCCTGACGGCCGATGCGGAGGCGACCATCGCCCAGATTCGGCGCGCCGAGGAAGCCGGCGTCGACATCATAAGGGTTTCCTGTCCGGACGAGGATTCCACGGCGGCGCTGCCGGCCATCGTCAAGGCTGTCGGGGTGCCGATCGTCGCTGACATCCACTTCCACTATCGACGCGCCATCGAGGCTGCGCAGGCGGGGGCAGCCTGCCTTCGCATCAATCCCGGGAACATCGGCAGCGCCGAGCGTGTGCGGGAAGTCGTCCAGGCGGCGAAGGACCATGGCTGTTCCATGCGCATCGGCGTGAATGCCGGTTCGCTGGAGAAGGATCTGCTGGAGAAATACGGCGAGCCCTGCCCGGAGGCGATGGTGGAGAGCGCGCTTGATCACGCGCGCATCCTGCAAGATCACGATTTCCACGAGTTCAAGATCAGCGTGAAGGCATCCGATGTCTTCCTGGCCGTCGCGGCCTACCAGCAACTGGCCGACGCCTGCGACTACCCGCTCCATATCGGCATCACCGAGGCCGGTGCCTTGCGCACGGGTACGGTCAAGTCGTCCATCGGGCTGGGCGCCCTTCTGTGGGCAGGTATCGGCGACACGATCCGCGTCTCGCTCTCGGCTGAGCCTGAGGAAGAGGTTCGGGTCGGCTTCGAACTCCTCAAGGCGCTCAATCTGCGCCACCGGGGCGTGAACATCATCTCCTGCCCGTCCTGTGCCCGCCAGCAGTACGACGTCATCCGCACCGTCGAGGCGCTGGAGAAGCGCGTGGCGCACATCACCACGCCCATGACCGTGTCGGTGATCGGTTGTGTCGTCAACGGACCGGGCGAGGCGCGCGAGACCGACATCGGCTTCACCGGCGGCGGCAACGGCACCCATCAGGTCTACGTCGCGGGCGTGCCGCATCATCGTCTGAAGGATGCCGACATCGTCGAGCATCTGGCCTCCATGATCGAGAAGAAGGCGGCCGAGATCGAGGCTGCGAAGGCTGCCGAGGCCGACCGACACCGGGTTGCCGCCGAATAGCCTTCCGCTTCTCTCCCGGTCACGAATTCAGGCATTCCCGTGAGCAAGATCCAGCCCGTGCGCGGTACGCACGACCTGCTACCCGACGATCATCGACGCTTCGCCCACGTCATCGGGACGGCCCGGGAGGTAGCGCGGCTCTACGGCTATCGCGAGATGGCGACGCCGATCTTCGAGTTCACGGAGCTCTTCGCCAGGGGCATCGGCGAGACCACGGACGTCGTCTCCAAGGAGATGTATACGTTCCAGGACCGCGGCGGCGAGTCGCTGACCCTGCGGCCGGAATACACTGCCGGCATCTGCCGCGCGTTCGTCTCCAATGGCGAGCTCGGCCAGCAGCTCCCTCTCAAGGTGTTCGCGGCGGGCCCCATGTTCCGCTACGAGCGGCCCCAGAAGGGCCGTCAGCGCCAGTTCCATCAGATCGATATCGAAGTGCTGGGGGCGCCGGAGCCCGGCGCGGATATCGAGGTCATCTCGGTCGCCGCGGACATTCTCGACCGGCTGGGGATCCTCGATCGCTGCGTGCTGAAGCTCAACTCGCTGGGCGATCCCGAAAGCCGCGCTGCCTACCGCAAGGTGCTGGTCGAATACTACGCGGCCCACATCGGCGGGCTGTCGGAAGACTCGCGCGCCCGGCTGCAGCGCAATCCGCTACGCATCCTCGACAGCAAGGATGAAGGCGACAAGGCGATCAACGCAGGCGCGCCGTCCTTCGCCGACCACCTGAACCAGGCCAGCCGCGACTTCTTCGCGGCGGTGAAGGACGGTCTTGCGGCTGCGGGCATCGCCTTCGACATCGATCCCGGGCTCGTGCGCGGGCTCGACTACTATACCCACACGGCGTTCGAGTTCGTGACGACTCACATCGGGGCACAGGGGACCGTCCTCGGCGGAGGCCGTTACGACGGACTGATCGCCGAGCTCGGTGGACCGCCGACCGCCGGTATCGGCTGGGCGGGCGGCATCGAGCGCCTGATGATGCTGTGCAACGAACCGGCCCCTCTGCCGCGGCCGGTCGTGATCGCGCCGCTCGGCGCGGCGGCCGAGAACAGGGCGCTCGCGATCGGGCGGGAGCTGCGCCGGCGCGGCATCGCGGTCGAGCAGGACTATCGCGGCACCATGAAGCGGCGCATGCAGCGGGCCAACAGGGTGAACGCCCGTGCCGCCCTGATCATCGGCGACGACGAGCTCGCGAAGGGTGTGGTCCAGCTCAAGGACCTCGACAGCGGCGAGCAGCGCGAGGTGTCGTTCGACGCTCTCGCCGAGGCGCTGAAGGGCTGACCGTGTTTGCGCCGTTCGGCGGATTTGTGTAACCAGCCGCTCCCATGTCGTTGCTGCAGAAGCTGGATCAGATCACCGCCCGGCACGCCGAGCTTCAGGCGGCGCTGTCCGGCGGCGGTCTCGATTCGCAGAAGTTCGTCGCGGCTTCCAAGGAATACGCCGATCTCGGGCCGCTGGTGGAGTCGATCGAGCGGTGGCGCAAGGCCGAGCGGGAGCTGAAGGACGCGGAGGCCATGCTGGCCGACCCCGACATGCGCGCGATGGCGGAAGAGGAAGTCGCGGCCCTTCGCAAAAATCTGCCCGAACTTGAGCGCGCGGTGAAGCGCATGCTCTTGCCGAAGGATGCCGCGGACGAGAAGAACGCCATCCTGGAGATCCGCGCCGGGACGGGGGGTGAGGAGGCGGCCTTGTTCGCAGCCGATCTCTTCCGCATGTACCAGCGCTACGCCGCCGAGCACGGCTGGCGCTTCGAGGTGATGGAGATCGCCGACACGGGACTAGGGGGCTACAAGGAGGCGATCGCCACCGTCTCCGGCCGCGGCGTGTTCGCCCGGCTGAAGTACGAATCGGGCGTTCACCGGGTGCAGCGGGTGCCTGCCACCGAGGCGGCGGGTCGCATCCATACCTCCGCCGCGACCGTGGCCGTACTTCCGGAAGCGGAGGAGTTCGACGTCAAGATCGACGAGAAGGACCTGCGCATCGACGTGTTCCGTGCATCGGGGCCTGGTGGCCAGTCTGTCAACACGACGGACTCGGCCGTCCGGATCACCCATCTTCCCACGGGCGTGGTCGTGAGCCAGCAGGACGAGAAGAGCCAGCACAAGAACAAGGCGAAGGCCATGAAGATCCTGCGTGCCAGGCTCTACGACGCGGAGCGGCAGCGGCGGGACGACGCGCGTGCCGCGGACCGCAAGGGACAGGTCGGCAGCGGCGATCGCAGCGAGCGCATCCGCACCTACAACTTCCCGCAGAGCCGTGTCACCGACCACCGGATCAATCTCACCCTCTACAAGCTCGACGAGGTGATGGAGGGGCGCGCGCTCGACGAGATCATCGATGCGCTGATCGCCGATGACGAGGCCGGCCGGCTGGCGGAGCTCGCCGCCTGAGCACGACGTACGACGCGCTGCTGCGCGATGCCGCCGCGGCCTTGTCGGCGGCCGGCCTCGACAACGTCCGGTTCGAGGCTCGGCTGCTCCTGTCGCACGCCGCCGGGCTGGGCGTGGAGGAGCTGGTCGCCGGCGGCAACCGCGAAGCGCCGCTGGCCGTCGCCGACGCGCTGCGCCGGCTTACGGCGCGCCGGGTGGCCCGGGAACCCATGGCCTATGTGCTGGGGGAAAGGGAGTTCTGGGGGCTGCGCTTCGCCGTCTCGCCGGCGGTGCTGGTGCCGCGGCCCGACAGCGAGACCGTTGTCGAGGCAGCCCTGGCGCTGCTTCCCGATCGCCGCCGCGCCTGGCGCATCCTCGATCTGGGCCTGGGATCGGGATGCCTGCTGCTGACGCTGCTGCATGAGTACCCCGCGGCCCAGGGCGTCGGGCTCGAGGCATCGGAGGCCGCACTGGCTGTCGCCCGGTCGAACGCGGAACGGCTGGGCGTCGCCGGCCGCGCGCGCCTCGTGCTCGGCGATTGGCGCGAGGCCGGGTGGCAGGACGCGCTCGGCGGACCATTCGACCTGCTCGTTTCGAATCCGCCCTACATTCCGGACGCGACGGTCCCCAGGCTGATGCCCGAGGTCAGTCGGTTCGAGCCTCGTCTGGCGCTGGAAGGCGGTCCGGATGGCCTCGCCGCCTACCGCGCGATTGCCGCGGGTGCGGTTGGATTGATGGCCCCGGACGGTCGCTTGCTGCTCGAGGTGGGTGAAGGTCAAGCGCCTGACATATATGACATTTTTCGAAAGAAAGGCTTCCGGCCCCAGCGGCCATGGAAGGATCTGGCCGGGATCGACCGGGTCGTCTCGCTCCAGCATTAGGGGGTTGGCAACCGACCGGAATGAGACTAGTTTTATTTCAGCCCCCTGGAGGGGCTGGGCTCGGGCCGCTGTTGGCGCCGAGCGATCAATCCCTCTGACAATCGGCCTGACGGCGCCCGGGAAGGGCAGAGGGTAGCAAGAACAACACCCGTCCGGCATGTAACTGGCCCTAGGTTTATGAGACCAAACAATCGTCAGCGGTCGCGCGGCGGCCGCAGCGGTGGCGGCGGTGGCGGTCACCATCACAAGCAGCATCACAACCCCAACCGGCCGCCCAACCGGAACCAGATATTCGACAGCAGCGGGCCCGACGTGCGGGTGCGCGGGAACGCCCATCAGGTGTTCGACAAGTACCAGGCGCTTGCCCGCGAGGCGGCCGCCTCAGGCGACCGAATCCAGGCCGAGGCCTATTGGCAGTACGCCGACCATTATTTCCGCGTCATCCAAACGATCGGCGGCTTCAGCCAGCGCAACAACCAGGGTTGGGGCGACGGGACGGCCGAGGATGGCCAGGCCGGAGCGTCGCAGCCCGGTCCGGGCGGGCAGCCGCAGCAGGCCAACGGCAACGGACATGCCGGTCCCGACCGGTCCACCGAGCGCGATGATTCGGAGCAGAGCGAGGCCGGCCTCGGTGGTGTGGCCTTCCTGCAGAATGGGCGCAACACGCCGTCGGCCAACGATCCATCGGCCGATGAGCAGCCGGAAGTTCCCGAGTATACGCCGGGCCGGCGCGGCTGAGCCGGTCCCCTTTCGCTCCGTACAGCGCCCGCCGAGACCACTGGCGGGCGTTGTTGCGTCCGGCGCTGGCCTTCACAGGTGAATGAGCGTCGGCGCGACGAACGCCAGCAGGGTGAAACTCAGACCGAAAGCCCCCAGGCCAAGGGCGATGAGGGTGAGCCACGCCACCGACGTCAACGCTGCCGCTCCCGCGAGGACGATGGCGAGCTGGAAGGCGGCCGAGGCGTACTCGAATATGTGATAGGCGGCGAGGGACTTGTCCCGGGCCTGCTCCCGCACCTTGGCGCGCGCCATCAGTTCCCGGCGGCCCTCGCCGGTCTCCGGCTCCGTCTCGTAGCGCTGCGCGGTTTGGCGCCACCGCTCCGCCTGCTCCTTGAGAGCAGGCGGAACCCCCTGCGGACTGTCCTTGAAGGTGGCTTCCGCCTCCTCGGCCGCGGTCCGCAAGGTCGTCTGCCGGATCGTCTTCGCCTGGAAGAATGTCCAGAGGTTGGACGCGTCTATATGGCTCGACAGGGCGTTGGTCTGGGAACTCTTCCCGCCCATTTCCGAGATCGCCAGCAATGCCGCCAGGATCGCCACCAGAAGGGCGATCCTCTTGTTCGAACCATCGACGTGGCCATGGCCGCCGGACATGAAAAACTCCGAGAACTTTGATCTATGTCGTGTCGGCCGCGGTTCTAGACCGCCATTCTCTCCACGAAAAGCCGCACCCGCCTTCCGGTCTTGCAAGGTGAGAATCCTGCACCATATCGGCACCAGGATGCCTCCGGAGAGGGTCCGCTCTTTCGCCCGCCGCATGACGGGGGCGCGAATGAAAGGGTAGAGAGATGAACCAGGAGAAGTACACCGAACGCATGCGGGGTTTCCTGCAGAGCGCTCAGATGCTGGCATTGCGCGAAGGCCACCAGCGGCTTGTTCCCGACCACCTGCTGAAGGTCCTGCTGGACGATCCGGAGGGCCTTGCCGCCAACCTGATCACGTCCGCCGGCGGCGATTCGCGCGCGGTGCATCGCGCTGTCGAAGCCAACCTCGCCAAGCAACCGAAGGTCGAAGGGCAGGGGGCGGGCCAGATCTACATGGCGCCCGAGACGGCACGCCTGTTCGATCAGGCGGAGTCGGTCGCCGAGAAGGCCGGGGATTCGTTCGTCACCGTCGAGCGCATGCTGATGGCGCTGTCGCTGGCCAAGGGGACCGATGCCGCGGAAGCCCTGGCCAAGGGCAACGTCAAGCCGCAGGCGCTCGAGAAGGCCATCCAGGACCTGCGCAAAGGGCGCAAAGCCGACACGGCGTCGGCCGAGGAAGGCTACGACGCGCTGAAGAAATACGCGCGCGATCTCACGCAGGCCGCTCGCGAGGGCAAGCTCGATCCGGTGATCGGCCGCGACGAGGAGATCCGGCGCACCGTCCAGGTGCTGAGCCGGCGCACCAAGAACAATCCCGTGCTGATCGGCGAGCCCGGCGTCGGCAAGACGGCCATCGCCGAAGGACTCGCGCTGCGCATCGTCAACGACGACGTGCCGGAGGCGCTGAAGGGCAAGAAGCTGATGGCGCTCGACCTCGGGGCGATGGTGGCCGGTGCCAAGTATCGCGGCGAGTTCGAGGAGCGGCTGAAGGCCGTGCTGTCGGAGATCGCCGCCGCCGAAGGCGACATCATCGTCTTCATCGACGAGCTGCACACGCTGATCGGAGCCGGCAAGGCCGACGGCGCGATGGACGCCTCGAACATGCTGAAGCCCGCGCTGGCGCGCGGCGAGCTGCATTGCGTGGGCGCCACGACGCTCGACGAGTACCGCAAGCATATCGAGAAGGACGCCGCTCTCGCCCGTCGCTTCCAACCGGTCTTTGTCGCCGAGCCGACGGTCGAGGACACGATCTCGATCCTGCGCGGCATCAAGGAGAAGTACGAGCTGCACCATGGCGTGCGTATCGCCGACAGCGCGATCGTCGCCGCGGCGACCCTGTCCAACCGCTACATCACCGACCGGTTCCTGCCGGACAAGGCGATCGACCTCATGGACGAGGCGGCCAGCCGCATCCGCATGCAGGTCGACAGCAAGCCCGAGGCGCTGGACGAGCTCGACCGGCGCATCATCCAGCTCAAGATCGAGCGGGAGGCGCTGAAGAAGGAGAGCGACCAGGCTTCGCGCGACCGGCTGGGCAAGCTGGAGAAGGAGCTGTCGGAGCTCGAACAGAAATCCGCGGCGCTGACGGCCCAGTGGAAGTCGGCCAAGGACAAGCTGGCCGATTCGCAGAAGCTGAAGGAGCAGCTCGACAAGGCACGCTCGGAGCTCGAGATCGCCCAGCGCAAGGGCGAACTTGGCCGGGCCGGCGAGCTCGCCTACGGGGTGATCCCGGACCTCGAGAAGAAGCTCAAGGAGGCCGAAGGCCACGAGGTGCAGGGCGGCAAGGGCGTGAAGGAAGAGGTCACGCCGGAGGACATTGCTGCCGTGGTGTCGCGCTGGACCGGTGTGCCCGTCGACAAGATGCTGGAAGGCGAGCGGGCCAAGCTCCTGCGCATGGAGGACCAGCTCAGGAAGCGGGTCATCGGCCAGGACGAGGCCGTGCGGGCCGTGTCCGACGCGGTGCGCCGCGCGCGGGCCGGCCTGCAGGATCCCAACCGGCCGATCGGCTCGTTCCTGTTCCTGGGACCGACGGGCGTCGGCAAGACCGAGCTCACCAAGGCGATCGCCGAATTCCTGTTCGACGACGACCAGGCGATGGTGCGCATCGACATGAGCGAGTTCATGGAGAAGCACGCCGTCAGCCGCCTGATCGGCGCGCCGCCGGGCTATGTCGGATACGACGAGGGCGGCGTGCTCACCGAGGCGGTGCGCCGGCGGCCCTACCAGGTGATCCTGTTCGACGAGGTCGAGAAGGCGCATCCGGACGTGTTCAACGTGCTGCTGCAGGTGCTGGACGACGGTCGCCTGACCGACGGCCAGGGCCGCACGGTGGACTTCAAGAACACGCTGATCGTGCTGACCTCCAACCTGGGCAGCGCGCATCTCGCCGCGCTGCGCGACGGGGAATCCGCCGAGACGGTGCGCGAGCAGGTGATGGAGGATGTCCGCCGGGCGTTCCGGCCGGAGTTCCTGAACCGCCTGGACGAGATCCTGCTGTTCAACCGGCTGAGCCGCGCGAACATGACGGACATCGTGGAGATCCAGCTCGGCCGCCTGCGCAAGCTGCTGGCCGATCGCAAGATCGAGCTGGAGTTCGACGGCAAGGCGCTGCAGTGGCTGGCCAACCGCGGCTACGACCCGGTCTACGGCGCCCGGCCGCTGAAGCGGGTGATCCAGCGCAGCCTGCAGAACCCGCTGGCGACGCAGATCCTCGAGGGCCAGGTCAAGGACGGCGATACCGTCAAGATCGGCGTCGAGAATGGCGAGCTGGTGGTCGGTGGCCACCGCGTGCTGAGCGAGGCGGCCGACGACTGAGGCCTCTGGTCATCTTCTCCCGTTCCTCTCCCCCGTCCGGGGGAGAGGCCAGGAGAGGGGCTCCAAGAACGCTTCCACCAAAGGGCGCACCCTCCGGGTTGCGCTCTTTCTCTTTACCGGGAGCGCGGACCTCCAGGTCCGCTCATGTCTCCGTCGGAAGCCAAGAAGATGCCTTGCGATTTGACCGGTCGCCCGTCGTGTGTACAATACACACCATGAAGAGTGCCGACCTGATCCGTGAGCTGGTCGGTGCCGGCTGGCTCCTCGACCGGATCCGCGGTTCCCACCACGTCTTCCGGCACTCCTCGCGGCCGGGCATCGTCGTCGTACCCCACCCGAAAAAGGATCTCGGCAAGGGATTGGTGGCCAAGATCCGTAAGCAGGCAGGTATCTGATGCGCTATCCCATCTTGATCGAGGAAGGAACCGATACGGCGGCATTCGGTGTCGTCGTGCCGGACCTGCCCGGCTGCTTCTCGGCCGGCGACACGCTCGACGAAGCGGTCGAAGCGGCGAAGGAGGCGGCCGCTGCCTGGATCGACACCGCGCTCGACCAGGGCTTGCCCGTACCGGAGCCCTCGACGCTCGAAGCGGCAAGGAAGCTGCGCGGCTACAAGGGCTGGGCGGTCGGTCTGATCGATCTCGAGGACACGCTGTTCGACGACACCGTGGAACGCGTCAACATCACCCTGCCGCGCCGCGTGCTGCGCCGCCTCGACGACATGGCCCGCCGGGCCGGCCAGACCCGGAGCGGGCTGATCGCGCACCTGACCGTGGCGCGCTCCGCTCCCGACAGCGAGGAGCGCCGCGGCGTCCGGCGGCGGACTTGAAGGAAGATCCGGAAGATCGTCGTTCGAACGCTGGACCGCTGCAGCCGGCCGACTCTTCCGAGTGCTGATCGCGCGCCCGACCGTGGCGCGCTCCGCTCTAGCTGAACCACGCCGCGCAAACGATGCCGGCGGGGGCGAGCCGTGCCAGCCTTAAGTGGCGCGAACGAGGCGTTCACAGTCGACGATCAGCACGGACGTGCCGCTGCCCAAGCCGCCGATCAGCTCGCTTGAGGGTGTTTCTGGCTCGGCGATGCCTGCTCTTTCCTCCGGCCAGAACGGCCAAAATGAAGGACCTCAAGCTATCGGGATGAAAATCGACGGCCGTTGACTGCACTGCTGTCATGGAACGGCATGCGTCGCTGTCACTGGTGGGAAGGGAGGGACCGGGTCGCAGGATGTTGTGTTTCCTGGCGTTCGTGCACTCCCCTACGGTGCGAAAAAACTCACTGCAAGAATATCTCCCAGCTGTGTTCTTGAAGTGTTCTTAAACTTGAGTTATCGTCCGTGTCATGAACTCCAACGGACGTCCCACGGCCTACCGGCCCGACTTCTGCGAGCAGGCGCGCAACTACTGCCTGCTCGGCGCCACCAACGAGGAGCTGGGCGCGTTCTTCGGCGTCACGCGCCGCACCGTCGACAACTGGATCGCCACCCAGCCCGACTTCGCTGCGGCCGTCGAAAGCGGGCGACTGGTCGCCGATGCAAAGGTCGCGGGCGGCCTCTATGCCCGCGCCACCGGCTTCGAGCGCAAGGTCAGGCGCACCGCGCTCTATCGCGGCGAGCCCAAGGACTTCGAGACCAGCGTCTATTTCCCGCCCGACACCCAGGCCTGCATCTTCTGGCTGCGCAACCGCCGCCGCACGAGCTGGCAGGCGCGGACGGAGGAGGCGGCGGCAACCTCGTCGCTCGCCGACGACATCGCGCGGCTCGAAGCCGCCACAGCGCCGCCGGCCGCGGTTCCGTCCTTTCCGGCTGAGAACGGCGCGCCGGACGAAGCGACCTCGCCATGAAGACCATCGAGGGCGCGCTGACCGACGGCGGCATCGAGCTGTTCTGCCTGGCCTTCGGCAATCTCACGCGCGCCACCGGCCGCGCGTCCGCGTCAAGGGCGAGTTCCCGCGCGCCGGCTCCATGCAGTTCATCGACAGCGAGCTGCACGCCGACCTGACGGCGATCAGCTACACGCAACCGACAGTACGTGTAACAAGTCGAATAAATATGAGTGGATACAATCCGAAGGCCTGACCTCCAGGAGATCATCCATGTCCTCGATTGCCTTGAGACAGCACGTCTTCACCGTTGGTCACAGCCCCTTCGCCCACAACTATCTGGTCTTCTACGACGACGACGGAAACATCGTGGGTCAATTCCACGGTCTCGCCCAGGACCCGAAAAGCGAGGAATTCAAAGATCTGGGGCGGAGCAGCGACTACCTGACCGTCGTGCCGGACGATCCCCGGAATTACTACCGCCACGGACAACCGGAGAAGATGCTGTGGCAGGGCTCGTACGACGAAGGTACGGCGCGATGGCAGGCGGCGAAGGATGCGCACGATCAGATCAACAGCAGGAAGCTGACCTACAATCCCCTTGGCGGCGATCTCAACGGGCCTCGGGACTGGGATGCGCCGGCGCCTCCGGTCATGGCCGGCAACAGCAATTCGGTCAATCGCACGCTGATTGATGCCATGGGGCTTCGCATGCCCGGCATGCCCTACATGGCCCCGGGCATCGAGAACCCGCTTTTGCGGCAGCCGGAGATCGACCAGATCCTCAGGAACAACGGCCTGCCGATACCGAAAGGCGGGTTGTTTTGAATCGGCCCGAACACGCGGCCAGGCATCGCAGGTCGCTGGCGACGGCGTTGCTGACCGCCGCCCTCGGCGCGGCCTGCGCCTACGACGGCTCGGATGAGCTGTTGTGGGGGAACTGCTGTGCCCTGAAAGTCGCCGATGAGACATCGGGCTCGACGCAACGCGAGACGCTGATCGCATGGGCGCGCGTCAACAACTTTCATGGAGACGGTACGAACAAGTGGAACAACACAAGAGCCTGGAGGCACCGGGAAATCGGCCTGGGCCTCGCCGACTTTCAGAGGGCGCACCCGGGCTCACAGGCGCGCGACTATCTCACCCACCTTGGGATGACCTGCGCTCCTGTTGGCGTCTCGAAAGCCGATGTGACCCGGTGCGATATCGCGCTCTCGATCTGGGTGAAATGCACGGCGTTGCTCGGCTGGTACTTCCCCCCTCCCGTGCCCAAGGAATTGCGTAAGCCGATCGCCGCCATCCTGCAGATGACCATCGAAGTATCGGCATCTGACATCCTCGACTCGTCGGTTCAGGTGGTGCCGGTTCCGGGAGGCCGGCTGTGCCAACGATGATGCATGGCGCCGCTCGGTCGCGCTTGGCGTTCATGCTCTTCCTTTCATTTCCTCCCCAGCGCGGGAGAGGCGTATGAAGGAAATACAACTAATCTCCCTTCGCCAGCTGCGGCGGGCTCTTGTCCTTTGGCTTGGGCTTCGGCTTGACCTCTGCGACGACCGGCGCGTTCTTGAGCTGTGCCAGATACTGCTTCGCGAGCGCGCGGAAGCGCGCGGCGTCCTTGCCGGACACGGTGGCGCGCATGGCGAACTTCTGTGCGAGCGGGTTCACGGGCCTGCCGCCACGGTGGAACTCGTAGTGAAGGTGGGGCCCGGTCGACATGCCGGTCGAGCCGACGAAGCCGATGACCTGCCCTTGCCGTACGGAGACGCCCGGCTTTATGCCGGGGCCCAGGCGGGACATGTGGGCGTATGCGGTACCGATGTCACGGGTGTGCTGCAGCTTCACGTAGAGGCCATAGCCGCCGTTGCGGCC
Source organism: Pseudomonadota bacterium (assembly GCA_049323495.1). Classification (GTDB taxonomy): domain Bacteria; phylum Pseudomonadota; class Alphaproteobacteria; order Reyranellales; family Reyranellaceae; genus Reyranella. The sequence goes on along the minus strand of JBMONG010000037.1, from coordinate 1,785 downwards.
TGCCATCGCGACCTTGCCCGCACCGGCGGCGAGGATCGGCGTGCCGGGCGGCGCGGCGAAGTCCACCCCTGTGTGCAAGGCACTGAAGCCGAGAATCGGGTGTTCGCGCATGCCGAACCGCGACGTGATCTTGGAGGGATCCATGGGCGTGCGCAGGAACGAGCGCACGACGCTTTCGCCGTTGGGGTTGAAGAATCCTTCCGCGCCTCCCTGCGGCCGGAAGCGGATGACGGTCACGGTCCGCTTGAGCAGATGCAACTCGCCCGCGAGGAGTCGTCCCGGGTGGGTCACCATGCCATCGCTGGTGACGAGCTGCTCGAGCAGCACCGTGAACTTCTGGCCTTCCTTCAGCTCGCGCTGGAAGTCGACGTCGTAGGCGAGCGCGCGGATGAACTCGACCATTGCTGCCGACGGGGCACCGAGCTTCACCCCGCTCTGCTGCAGCGAACCCGCACGCACACCTTCAACCCGGACGATGCGCGGACTGACCTTGTAGACCTTCTCCTCTCCGCTGTAGTTCCCGTCTTCCCGTCGCGTGATGATGTACTCACGCTCCGGTTGTGGACGCACCGACAGGGACAGGACGCGAGGCGAATCGGGCTGCTCGGCAAGCGTCTGGAGCTCCAGTTCGATCGTCTCTCCGGCCGGCAGCCTGCGCTTCTTCAGGAGTGCGCGAAGCTTGTCGCCGATCTGCCGGCGGTCGGCCTCGGCGACGTCGATGTCGGCGAGCAGCTTCTCGACGGTGTCGCCCCGCTCGAGCCGCAGCGTGAGCTCGTATCGCTCGCTGGTTGGCGCCTCGGGCTCGGACACGGCCTCGGCGGGCCTGTCCTGGAAGCCGGAGAAATCAGCCGCTGCCAGCGGCGGGGGCGGTTCGGCTTCCGGCAAAGGAACCGTGAACTCGGGCAGAGCTGCCTTGGCCAGGGTGAAGGCCGGCAACGTGGCGGGAGGCAATGTCGTTGGCCACAGGTCTGTCGGGGCTGCGGCAGGTGTGGAAGCCCACGGACCGGCGCCCGACGGTGGGACCTGAGACGGCGGGACCTGATCTGCGGGGTGAACTGGCTCGCCGCGAGCATGGTCGGTCCCCGGGGCTGGAAGCTCGGGGGTGACGATTTCCAGACTGAGCTTAGGGGTAAGTATCCAGGCGCCGCAGGCCAGGAAGACGGCACCGACGGCAATAAGGACGGGCCGGAAGGGCGCTGAAGCGAAGTTGTCCGCGCCTGCCGGCCGGTCCGACGGAGGAGGGGAATCCGTCATGACCATTGACCTATTCGGGTCCGGTGGACCGGACCTCGCTGAGTTGAGGGGGCGCCCAGGCTGCTTTTTGCCTGGCCGCTGGCATTGTCTCGTCGAGCTACATATTGATGCCGGAAAGCCGCGAAAGGCACAAGAATACAATAGGTTCTGCAGGCTTCCTCAGGTGCGCCCTACACCCCGTAAGACATTTGCAATTTTGCGTTTGACACCCCGGATGGCCCCCCATATAAGCGCGGCTCCCACGGCGACGGGGCGTATGAAAAGCGTTGCGGACTACTTGCAACGGAAGGGTTCTTGACCCACATATGCCGGCTTGCCGGAAGGACTCGACCGCAAGGTCGCGCGCTCTATGCATCGTCTGTTTGGAAAGGGATACGCCAGCGGCGGCGAACGTCAGCTCCGACCTTCGGGTTGGCTGCGGATGTTTTCGTCGTCGCTAGTTCGAGAGCCTGACCGGCCGGGTTCGCCTGGCAGGTTGGGTGGTAATTAGTGACGGGATCTTGGCTCCCACCGGTCTTCCCGGATCGGTTT
>JBMONG010000036.1:0-189475 GCA_049323495.1 Pseudomonadota bacterium | reverse complement strand
ACTGGATGACGATCTCGACGCGGCGGTTCTGGGGCTCGCGGACGCCGTCGCCGGTCTGCACCAGCAGGCCCTTCTCGCCCATGCCGATCACCGTGATCGCCTGCGCCGGCACGCCGTCACGCACCAGGGCGTCCTTCACCGCGTTCGCGCGGCGCAGCGACAGCGCCATGTTGTAGGCCTCCGGGCCCGACGTGTCCGTGTGGCCCGTCGCCGTGATGCGGGCCTGGCCCTTGGTCTTGTAGGCGGCCGCCGCCTGCTTGATTGTGTTCAGCGCCTGCTGCGACAGGTTCGATCGGTCCCAGTCGAAGAACACCATGAACGACGGCGGCGCGACCGCCGGGGCTGGTGGTGGCGGCGGGGCTGCAGTGGGCCCGCCGAACTTGAACTGGATGCCCGCCAGCGCCAGGATGTTCTGGTTGCTGAAGCTGACATTGCCGATCGGCGTGTTGACGCTGGGATTGGTGGTGCCGACGTAGCGCCCCTCGATCTGGAACCGCATCGAATCGCTGATATTGTAGGCAAGGCCCGCCATCGCCTGCCAGGCGAACTGCGTGCTGCCGAGCGATGCGTTGCTGTCGACGAAGGCGACGCCCAGGCCGGCACCGACATACGGCGTGAACGCCGACGCCGGCGTGAAATCGTACAGCAGGTTGGCCATCGCCGTGAGCTGCCCGACCTTGCCGATGATCGCCGTGCCGGGGATGTTGGCCGATGTCGGGATCTGGCCGTAGCCGACCTCCAGCTCGGCGCGCGGCCCGACGAAGTCGTAGCCGACCTTGCCGCCGGCCGCCCAGCCGGTCCCCGTCGACGCGTTGGGATTGTTGCCGAGAGCCCATTCCAGGCCGCCGCCGAGACCGATATACACGCCTTGGAACGGGTTGATTCCTTGCGCTTGCGCGGAGAAGGGCAGGGCTGCCACCGCTGCCGCCGCGAGCCACTTCATGCTTCTGACTGTCACGGGTATCTCCCCAGAGGTTGCTGCAGAGCTTGTTGTCGATGGAGGGGTGAGGCTGTAGACGGGGCTACTTTCTCACATTTCCCGTGCATCAACGAGGAGCACCGGCGGCGGGACGCACCGCCATTGGCCAAAAGACGTTTTGATTTTTCCGCCGTCGCTGTGTCCCGCATGCGACACTCTTCGGTCTTGCCTGACTCTGCGCCAACAATTCGCCGAACATCGTTTGGCGATGCATTGCATGGACGCGGCGCGCCGCGACACTCCGCGGTGGAGGTCGCCGCATGTTTTCCGATCGTCGCACGCCGTGAAGCCGGGTCATCGTCCGTCGCGCCGCGCCCTGTTGGCGCTTCTGCCTGGCTTGCCGCTGCTGGCGGCCTGCGAGGGCTTGCCGGGCAGCGGCCCCAGCCGCTCTGACATCGCCGAGGCGGCGCGCCCCGGCCGCGAGGGGGGCACGCGTTTCGCCCTTGTCGAGGTCGATGCGGCCGTCGTCGCCGCCATGGAGAGCTGGACCGTCTCCTCCCTGCAGGGCAGCTTCGGGCGCAGCGGGCCGGCCGCCACACAGGTGATCGGCGTCGGCGATTCCGTGCAGGTCGCGATCTGGGAGGCTGCCGCCGGCGGCCTCTTCTCGGCGCCGGTCAACGACCGCATCGGGGCGGGCTCGCGCACCGCCCTCATTCCGGAACAGGTCGTGGGACCGGACGGCAACCTGACGGTGCCCTATGCCGGCCGCGTGCGCGCCGCCGGCCGCACGCCGTACCAGGTCGAGGAGGCCATCGTCCAGGCGCTGAAGGAAAAGGCCATCGAGCCGCAGGCCCTGGTGACGGTGACGAAGAACGTGGCCAACACCGTGACCGTGGTGGGCGAGGTCACCGGCGGCGCCCGCGTGCCGCTGACCACCAGGGGCGATCGCCTGCTCGACGTCATCGCGACGGCCGGCGGCGTGCGCGCCCCGGCCCACGACACCTTCGTCACCCTGGTGCGCGCCGGCCGGGCCGTGCGCATCCCCATGCAGGCCATCCTGAACGATCCGGCCGAGAACGTGTTCGTGCAGCCGGGCGACGTCGTGAGCGTGGCCCGCGACCCGCAGACCTTCACCGCCGCCGGGGCCACGGGCGCCAATGCCGTCGTGCCCTTCGACGCCATCGGCATCACCCTCGATCAGGCCATCGGCCGCGCCGGCGGCCTGAACGACTTCCGCGCCGATCCGGCCGGCGTCTTTGTCATCCGCTTCGAGCAGCCGCAGGACTACGACCAGCTGGGCCTGCGCCGCCCCGATACGGCCGCCGGCGGGCGCGTGCCGGTGATCTACCGCGTCGACATGCGCCGGCCCGAGGGCTTCTTCCTCGCTCGCCGCTTTCCCGTGCGCAACAAGGACATCGTCTTCGTGGCCAACGCCTCGACCCTGGAGCTGCAGAAGGTGATGACCATCCTGCTGCCCTTCCTGGGCGTGGGCGCGACCGCGGTGACGGTCGGCGCCGCGACGCGCTGAACCGTGGACGGGGCCGCCGCCGGCACCATCCTGCTGCTGGGCGCCGGTCCGCGCGCCGAGGCCGCGCGCGCCCTGCTGCACCAGGCCTTCCCCGGGGCACGGCTCGCCGATGTGGTCCCCTCGCGCGAGGCCTTGGCCGAGGGCTCGGCGGCCCCGCCGGCCTGGTTCGTCCTGGTCGACCCTGTGCCCTTCGGCGGGGTGCCCACGGGGGAGCTGTCGGCCGACCTTTTGCGCGCCGAGGCGCTGCGCGCCGTCTTCGCCCTCGAGCTGGCGCGGCGCGCGGCGCGGACGCTGGTGCTGGACGGGGATGCCGCCGGATGGCCCGCCGTGCTGCAGCGCGCGCAGCCGGGGCTGCCGGCAGACCTGGCACTGCACGACGGACCGGCCGCGCCCGTGAGCCTGGTCGAGGGCGCTTCGCCGGTGCGGACGTATCTGGCGCCGCTCTGGCGGGCCGCCGCGCCGGGCCGCGCGCCGGCGCTGGTCTGGGCCCGCGACGCCTTCCTCGACGGCGATGCGCCGGGCGAGGTGCTGCCCGAGCTGATCGAGGTGGCCGGCCGGGCGCGCATCGTCGCTTACGGCCCTTATCTGCCGCTGCCGGCGGGCGCCTGGAAGGCCACGGCCTGGCTGGGCTTCAGCCCCGACATCGGCCGCCTGCCCTTCATCCTGGAGGTCGACAGCGGCGGCAACGTCGCGCGCGGCTTCTTCGAGGCCGAGCGCGGCGGCTTCTTCTCCCTCGAGCTCGACTTCCACGTCGCCGACCCGCTGCACCCGCTGGAGCTGCGCCTGATCACCCAGGACTCCGCCCTGGAAGGCCAGGCCGCCCTGATCGAGGTCCGCCTCGACCCGCTCTGATCCCCGGCGCCCGGCCCATCGATGACGTCATGCCTTAGGCCCGTCAGCCTCGGCCATCTTCCGGACCGCCGGCCTCCGGCCGGCTCAGCGCACGCCCGACCACACCGCTGGCGCCCCGCTCATCCCGACCGCAGCGCAGCCGCCCCACCGTCATCCCGACCGGAGCGCAGCCGCCCCCACCGTCATCCCGACCGGAGCGCAGCGAAGCGGAGGGATCTCCTCTCCACGATCAGCCGCCCGATCCTCCAACCGCCCCCGCGGCTACAACGTCCCGTAGATCCGCGCCGCCAGGTCGAGATCCGTCACGACCCGCCCGCGTCCTGCCTGCAGGACCGGCGCGCTCTGACTCGCCCGCGCAACCACGCGCGCCCTTCGTCATCCCGACCGGAGCGCAGCCCACCCTCACCGTCATCCCGACCGGAGCGCAGCGCAGCGGAGGGACCTCCTCTCCACGATCAGCCGTCCGATCCTCCACCCGACCCCGCCGCTACAACGTCGCGTAGATCCGCGCCGCCAGGTCGAGCGTCACGACCCGCCCGCGCCCCGCCTTCAGGATCAGCGCGCTCTGACTCGCCCGCCGCAACCGCGCGCCCCCACCGTCATCCCGACCGCAGCGCAGCCGTCCCCACCGTCATCCGACCGGAGCGCAGCGAAGCGGAGGGATCTTCTCTCCACGATCAGCCGCCCGATCCTCCACGCGACCCCGCCGCTACAGCGTTCCGTAGATCCGCGCCGCCAGGTCGAGGTCCGTCACGACCCGCCCGCGCCCCGCCTTCAAGACCGGCGCGCTCTGACTCGCCCGCCGCAACCGCGCGCGCCCTTCGTCATCCCCACCGCAGCGCAGGCGTCCCCACCGTCATCCCGACCGGAGCGCAGCGAAGCGGAGGGATCTCCTCTCCACCATCAGCCGCCCGATCCTCCAACCGCCCCCGCGCTACAACGTCCCGTAGATCCGCGCCGCCAGGTCGAGGTCCGTCACGACCCGCCCGCGTCCGGCCTTCAGGATCAGCGCGCTCTGGCAGTACTCCTTGATGACCCCGGCATCGTGCACCGCCATGATCATCCCACAATGCTGGCGCCGGCCGAACAGCTCGTCATGGCACTTCAGCTGGAAGCGCCGGTCGCCGACCAGGATCACCTCGTCGATCAGGTAGCATTCGAAGTTCATCGCCAGCGACAGCGCGAAGGCCAGCCGCATGCGCATGCCGTCGGAATAGAACCGCACCGGCGTATACATGTGCTTGCCGAGCTCCGAGAAGTCGGCGACATAGTCGAACGTCTCGGCGAACGGCAGGTCGTACAGCCGCGTCAGGAACCGCACATTGTCGTAGCCCGTCAGATGCCCCTCGAAGCCGCCGCCCAGCGCCAGCGGCCAGGATAGCCGCAGCCCGCGCCGCACCTCGCCGCGCGTCGGCTCCAGTAGTCCCGACAGCACCTTGATCAGCGTCGACTTGCCCGATCCGTTGGGACCCAGGATGCCCAGCCGCTCGCCGGCGCCCACCCGGAAGCTGATGCCGTCCAGCGCCCGGTGCGTGCCGTGCGCCCCCGTGAACACCTTGGTGACGTTGATCGCCTCGACGCAGCGCGCGGGATCCGCCAGCCGGTGCGCGGCCTCCTGGCTACCCTCTGGCCGCGGTCCGCCGGTGTTCATGCCCTCAGGGATCCGCATGCGCTATCGTGTCTTCCGACACGATGCGCCACATCCGCCACGCCATGTACCCCGCCACCGCCACGCCGAGGATCCACAGGAGGCGCCAGGGGGCGGCCGGATAGTCGGGCGCGCCGGGCTGCGTCACCCGCTCCAGATAGACCTGCTGCGCATTGGCCTCGACACGCGCCGTCTCCAGCGCCGTCATGGCCGACACCAGCGCCTTCTCCGCGAATTCGCGCTCCAGCATCAGCCGCTCATACTCGACGATACGCGGCGCGATCGACTGCGCGTCGCCGGCCAGCCGCCGCCGCTCCTGCGCGATCTGCCCTTCCAGCGCCGCGCGCCGCGCCCGCAAGGGCGCGATCTGCGGGCTGTTGGGCGAGCCCTGGCCCAGCTCGCCGATCTGGACTGACACCAGCGCCGCCTCCTGGGCGAGCTTGCCGATCGTTTCCAGCACCGCCAGCGTCGGCTGGCTGGGATCGATCAGCTGCTCGCGCTCCCGGAACGCGGTCAGCGCCGCCTGCGCCGCCTCCAGACGCCCCTTGAGCTGGGTCACCTCGGCATTGGCCCGTGCAATCGTGTCCTGCCGCGCCCGCTCGTTGAGGCGGTTGACCAGCCCTTCGGCGGCGCCCAACAGGGAGGTGGCGATGCGCTGCGCTTCCTGCGGCGAGAAGGCCTGCACTTTGAGCGTGTTGACGCCCGTCGTGCTGTCGAAGCTCGCCGTCACCATGCGCTTGAAGTGACGATACAGCCCTTCCTCGCCGCTTGGCTCAAAGGGGTTGGGAAAGCGCCACAGGAAGTCGCGGCGCGCCGGCGCGGCATCGTAGGCGGTGCGCAGCGCGGCATGCGTCTCGGCCCAGGCCATGGCATCGCGCGATTCCAGGAACTCCTGCACCAGGTAGCCGTCATCGGTCGAGCGCGCGACACCTATCGACCCTGCCATTCCGCCGGTGCTGTTCTGCAGCGCCAGCCCCATCGCGGCGTTCGCCAGCGACCGGCCGGGCATGCGCAGCACGAATTGCGCCTCGGACTGGTAGCGGTCGGCGGCCAGCAGGCCGAAATAGACCGTCGCCAGCAGGGTGGGCAGCGCCACCAGCAGGGCGAACGACACGGCGCCGCGCGAGCGCCGCCGTGCGCTTGACGCGGGCTCGGCCACCCGCGTGGGCACGTCGGCCGCCGTCGCCAAAGGCGCCGGCTCGAGCGGCGTCAGGCGCAGCAGCTTGGCGTAGCTCGTGAATTGGGCAGCATCGGGCATAACGCGGCGCGTCCGGTACAGACAGGGGACGTCGATACGGTACTGTCGCCGATGGCGCGGGTCCAGTCATCGCACGGCCCGGCCGGCCATCTCCGTCAGTTTGCTCAACCTTCTTGGGAGTCAAAATGCCAAAGACAATTTGCTTAATTTGGAGCGTGTGAGGGAATGAAGCTGGGGCGACATCAGCCTTCTGCCTCTGACAGAATGGCGGGATGGAGCGTCCCCTGATGTCCTTGGCCGAAGGCGTCGGCCCGCCCCCGTGGTGGCGTCGGCTGCGCTGGCCGCGCCTGCAGCTGCTGCCGCGTCACCGGCTGCTGAGATGGGCGCTGCTGCTGCTGCCCTCGATTCTGGCCACGGTCTACTACGGTGTCGTCGCCACGAACCAATACGAATCCGAGGCCCGGTTCGTCGTGCGCTCCGCCGCCCGCCCGGAGATGTCGGGCACGCTCTCCTTCCTCGTGCAGCTCGGCCTCGCCCGCTCGCAGGACGACTCCTTCATCGTTCAGGATTTCATAGGCTCGCGCGACGCCGTGCAGCGCCTGAAGGCGCGCTTGCCGTTGCGCCGCATCTACGGCCACGAGGGCGCCGACTTTCTCTCGCGTTATCCCTCCCTCATCTACGGTCCCGAAGAGGAGGAGTTCTATAAGTACCTCAGGAACATGGTCACGGTCGTGCATTCCGAGCGGACCGGGATCTCGACGCTTCGTGTGCGCGCCTTCGACCCAGCGGACGCCAGGACCGTAGCGGAGGCCTTGCTGCAGCAGAGCGAGGAGCTGGTCAATCGATTGAACGCGCGTGTGCAGACGGATGCGATTGCCAACAGCGAGGCAGAGGTGAAGACCGCCCAGGAGCGGCTGATCGAGGCGCAGACGCGGTTGACCGAGTTTCGCAACCGCGAGCTGATTCTCGACCCGGGACGAAGCGCGGTGGCACTGGCGGACCTGATTGCCCGTTTGTCGGCGGAACTCGGGAGCGTGCAGGCGCAGATTGCCGAGACGAAAAGCGGTTTGGTCAACAGTCCTCAATTGGGGACACTGCAGCGGAAGGCAGCTGCACTGGAGAGCCAGATCGCCGAGGAGCGCCGCCGCGTCGGGGATGACCGCGAGGGCCTTGCAACACGCATTGCGGCGTACGAACGCCTCCAGCTCGAGCGGGAGTTCGCACGGCGAATGCTAGGGAGTTCAGAGGCTGAACTGGCGAGGGCCAAGAGTGAGGCTGCTCGGCAGATGCTATATTTGGAGCGAGTCGTAGAGCCGAACTCGATTGACTATCCTACGCAGCCGCGGCGGGCTAGGTTAGCGATCACTATACTGGCGGCCAATATCTTGCTGATCCTTGTGGGTTGGCTGATTTACTCTGGCTTGACGGAACATGCACCTCATCTTCGCTAGGCCATGCTCCGGCTTCCGCGGCTGAAATCATCGGCAATGCGCGCTTCTCGCTTCATCGGCAAATTTCGAGTGGGTCTCCGACGTCAGAAGCAGTGCCTTCATGCACTCTTCGTCCGGGATCTCATGATGAGATACGGACGGGAACACCTTGGCTTTATCTGGGTGGTCCTGGAGCCAATGCTTTTGACCGTGGGTGTCCTTGTGCTCTGGTCAGTGATCAAGGGTGGCTACGAGCACGGCGTGCGAGTCGTAGAACTTGTCCTTACGGGATACATGACCCTGACGCTATGGCGCCATCTTACAAATTCGATGAGTTTATTGTTCCGGCGCAGCATAGGGCTACTCTACCATAGTCGCATCACGCTCCTTGACGTCGTGTTCTCTAGGATCCTGCTGGAGTTCGCCGGAACAACGACTGCACTGTTGTTCGTCTTGATCACGCTCGTTCTGTTCGGAGTTGTTGCACCGGTGCAGGATTGGTCGTTGGTGATTGGAGGTTGGTTCCTCATGGCGCTGCTTGCGGCAGGCGTTGGCCTGGTGCTGCTGATCGCAACAGAGCGGAATGAAACCGCTGAGAAGTTCATTCAGCCGATACAGTATCTACTTGTACCACTTTCGGGAATCTTCTTCATGGTCAGCTGGCTGCCGCAGACCGCCCAAGAACTCATCCTCTTCAATCCTATGGTTCACACGGTGGAAATGTTGAGAGCAGGGTTCTTCGGCGCCGGCGTCGAAACTCACTTCTCCGCATGGTATGTTCTCGGCTGGAGTGGTCTATTGATCTTCATGGGCATGGTGGGGGTGGAAAAGCTGCGAAAGGACTTGCAGATCTCCTGACGGGCGATTGAGTGTCCACAAAGGGCGATCGGCCTGTTCCCTTTGCGCCTCGCAGAATCGACGTATCGCGCCCGTGTCATCATCGGCAGCAATGAATGGCTTCTCGGCGTATGCGGCTGGTAGAGAAATCTCACCGAGCATTAGATCTCGCCCGGACATCGCTGACAGAATGTGGTTGCATGTCACGTCTGTTTCCCAGGCTTCCGTTCGGCTCAATGCAAACTTGATACACGCCTCCCGTCGTTCTGACGCTGCCGATTGGTTACTGGCGAGCCACTCGATGGCGGACGCTACCGATTGAGGGGATTGATACGCTAGGCACGCGGTGCCGTCCTGATAGTCCAGCAGGTTGTTGTACCTGTAGAGATCGACCGGAATGCATCCTGCGGCCATCATCTCGTAGGGAATCCTCGACGGGTTCGACGTACTTGGGCAAAAGCCAATCAGGCATCTATTGTAGAGAGCGTTCAGTTCGTTCAGGTCCTGGATAACTCCGAGATTCTCGACATTTCCATCGATTGGCGGGCGGTGAGCCGAGCCGAAAGTGTACATCTTCAGGCCCGGGAGACGACGGGCGAGTATCTGCAGGACCTCCGTCACAAACCGGGGCGTTCGGCGTGACTTTTCCGGCTGATAAAGCGCACAAACGGCAAATTCGCGAGTTACAGTATTTTTGGGTCGATATTTTTCTGTATCGACCCCCAGACCGGCAGGTGCCCCTGGCAGGCCAAAGTGGCAGCCGATGAAGTGCGTGAGCCAGTTCCCGATTGTTAGATGGCGCAGCCCTCGCGCGTAGCTATTTTCGCCGTTGATGTAGCCGTCTCCCATGGGCTCGAACAGCGCCTCAAAATCTTGGACAAGGTACGCTCGGCGGGCCGCATTTCGAAGATCTGCGACAAAGTGCGCGGAACGGGCAATGGAAGCTAGGGCGAGGTCGCACGGGATATCGACCCAGCGATCGTGGAAGGTGACTGGCTGGTACTCAAGGTATTCCTCCAGGATGTGCAATCCAGGTCCGACGTCCTCTACCATTACATGCGTTTCAAACCCCAGCCGCGCCAGTTGCCGAACAATACGAAACAAGGTCCGATGGCCGCCTGATGCTGCAAGGGGTGGGGGAGAGTAAACGACCAACTTCGCGCCCGAAATGTTCTCCGGCATCTCCAGCTGAGCCTTGAACATCGACGTTGGAATCGAGAACTGCTCTGCGGCTGGCGCACTCCGATACCAGTCCGTGAACTTCGATGTGTTCGCCACGCCGGACGGCCAGCGAAGCGCGGAGAGCGCTGTTCTCGCATGCGCGTGCAACGCGCTCGTTTGTCGGGTGGCTGCCAATTCCTGGATAAGCTTGGCACCTGAGAAGTTGAAGACGCGCCCGTTGCCGAACATTTCGTTGTGGTCGAGGGAGAAGAATGCGTCTGCGATGGCTCGTGGGGGGCTTTGGACAAGCGCACGCGTCAAGCTTCGGGCGAGGTCCAGCAGATCCTCGGGGGTTAACCCGTGCGCGCGAACATAGTCGCAGAGAGGAGAAACAGCAGCCAGTACTCCTGCTTGGATTGCGGAATAGTGTGTCGCAATTGCCTCCTCCTCGTTAGCTGACGCGAGCAGGATGGGAGCAACGCGGTCTAGTTCGTCACGATAGCCGACGACCGTCCCCCCGGGGGCACTGCAAAGTGTCTCAAGAACCGCCACTTCCTCGATATCGAGAACATCCCCCTTGTTTTCGTCACCAAGCCAGCCGTACTTCGTCGCACCCTGGGGCTGGGGTGCTAGGTACTTGTACAGAGCCAGGTAATGACCGATGGTTTCCTGCCTCGTCAGGAGGCAAATAGAATCCTGGATCGTTCCTCGCCATCCGATGTCGACGACTACACTTGCCTTCTTGCGGTCGCTTAGGAATCCCTTCTGGCTGAGATGCGCGAGAAGCAGAGACTTTTGCTCCGCAAAGCGTGATTGCGCATGATTGCGTAGCGACGGATCCACCAATGCGGCGACAAATTTCTCACTTAACCAAGGTTTGGCTATCGGTTCGTGAAAGTCCAGTCCCTGACGCGCCGCAGCCTCTGCGGCAATGGTCTGGTCGAGACCCAAGGACGCCGCTAGGGCGGAAAAGGACTGAGTGTCATACTGATGCCACATGCGCATCAACTGAGGTACAGAGAGCTGCTCGAGGGATGCCGAGAAGGCCGCGGTTCGGCTCACGTCCAGGAGCTCGCTGGGGGGAGCTGCGATGTTGAATGGGTCGGCCTCCCGAATGGCATCGTACAGCTTCTTGAGAAACACTCCTTCACGGCGGAAAAAAAACACCCGGTCCGGATTGCGGCCTATGGCGTCGGCTAGGACACGCAGCACAAAGCTTATGAAGATTGGCGAAATCCGCGCCCCGGCAGCGCGCTGATGGTCGCAGGAGTTCACTTCGAAATGCTTCGCAAGCTTCTCTACGATCATGAGGACACGTCGCCTGTGAAGCGTGAGGTCCCCGTCCAGGCGCCGATGGAAAGCTTCGCCGAACCAAAGTTTGCGGTTCTCTTCGGAGGCCGACGAGTAACCGAGGGCTCGGATGCCTCTTGCCTCTGGCATGGTGACATCGGTCTTGGGATTGTCACCGATATGAACGACTTGTTCCGGCGGCAGTGCGAGATCGATAAGGATCCGGTCGAAGAGTCGTCCGCTACGCTTTGTCGCCGCATGGTGGGAGGAGACAAAGCCCGTCGCGAAGAAACGCGCTAGGTGAACTTCTTCGAGCAGCCCTCGGATCTGAGCGACGGAGAGGTAGTGGTCGCTTGCAAAAACCATCGGCACGGCGATAAGCGGCAAGAGGGAGGACATCGTTTCGTCCGGCCTAATGCACCTGCGCTCCGCTATAAGTTCATGTGTTATGAGCTCGTTGTGCAGGGGAGCGGCGTTGGCTGAATGGCTCTCTGGCTTGAGCACCTGCGCTAGCCAAAGCGCAATTGAGTCATCGAGCCGGCCATCCTGATCCTCAGCTGGAGTGCTTCTGCGTTCGGCGTCCAAACGCGCCCGGAAAAGCGCGACGATGTCCCAGTAAGCGGGTCGCAGGTGGACGAAAGCTCGAAAGAGCAGAAAGCGTGCGCTCTGAAGCTTGATCTCATCGGGGTGGCAGTCGCGTCTCAGCAATGTGTCCCACACGTCCAAGCTGACCGCTGCCGCGCCGGCCATGCTTCTCAGAAAGTGGGCGGGATCGCTGGCGTGGACTCCCTGCGGACAATCGTCCGACAATGAGAGATAGTTCCTGAACGATCTGACAGTCGTAAGCTCCTTGGAGAAGTGGCCGCCCTTCTGGGTTCGGCTGGCAATCTCTGAATGCAGCAGCTTCGCGGCTGGCGTTCTCGACGTATCGACGAGCGGGCCGTTGAGCGGTTCCCCGGAAGTCACGAACTGAATGAAGGCGCTTAGTCGGTCCGTTCCCGCCTCCGGATGCTTCGCCACGTAAAGGTCCAGATCCACACGCGGATGTGGCTGGTAACCGGTACTGGCGCCAGAAATAATGAAGTGAATCAGAGGACTTTCGCCACTCTCTCCTACTTCTTCGTACTCGTCGACGTACCATCGGCTGTCGAAGCTCGGGTTCGGCGCAAGCCCTTGAGAGGCACCAATCTCCACGTAGTGGGTAAGCGGATTCACTTTGTTTGCGATCAACTCTGGCTTGGCCGCCAGGTATGACTTCGAGTTGAAAAGCGGATGAGGTGAGAGGCCTTGCAGCGCGCCCACAGTGACGAAATGGTGGAACAGGTCCCCCGTGTAGCTGCTCAGTTCGGGCGACTGTCGACGATACCAGTCAGGGTCGAAGAGTGGGCTTGGACTAGCGCCGCGCGCACGTCCGACGGAAATGTAGTGACCGAGCGGCGTCAGCCCACTGGCAGGCAAGTCTGGGTTGCTGGCTCTGTACCACTTGACGTGAAACAAGGGGTGAGGCCGAAGATCTCTTGCGGCGCCATCCGCAAGGTAGCGTTCTATGGCATCTCCACTCTGATTTTCAGCAGGCGGATTTTTCTCATTGTACCACACCTCATCGAATAGGCCCGAAGACGCGATAATATCCCTTTCATTTGGCCGTTGTGACCGCCGTGCCTTTCCGAAGAGCCAGGACAACATTTGACGAAAGGCCTCGAAGTGGGACCGCTTGAGCGCGGGCAAAGCAGAAGAACGATTGTGCCAAATGTGGCGTTAGAGGGAGGAATGTCGACGTCAGATGCCGCAAAAAAGCTCTTCGATTGATTCCGTCGAGCGCGCGTCGGTCAAGCAGGGCGGATTGCATAAAAGTTCTTTGGCAGTTTGTCGCGGCAACTGAAGCAGTCCGGTTCAATACTGAAGATGTCCTTAGGCAGCATCGAGAGAGCCGGGGCGGATTCGAATGCACCATCGGCAACTGCCATGCTAACCGGCCCATCAAGTGCGCGAGGTACACTGCCAGTGATTTCGCTTCTGCTGGTGTGCAACGGCAATGATGAAATTGCCGACGAAGTCGTGCGCATATCTTTAGGTGGCGGTCCTCAGCCTCGTGTCCAGGTTCTTCGGCCACCGATCGAGCCGACTGATGCATTTCACGCCATCGTGCTCGTTGGGCGAGCTTCAGTCCACATCGTAGATGCCGCCGTGGCCAGTGGCATTCCCTTCGCATGGATATTGTTGCCGTCTGATGTTGGTGCCTTGGCGTCGACTGACCGACCGTCTCTTTCGGCCGCGCAGTGGATCTTGACAAATGCAGCGGTTGTTCTGGCGCCGTCGGCAGATGACGCCGCTGAGGTCATGCAACGGCGGGACCTTTCGCCATCTTGTCGAGTGCTGTCGCTTGGTGGCGCCGAAAGGGATATCAGCATCGCGACCGCCTCCGCCAATATCCGCGCGCTGGTGTGCGCTCTCGTGCAGGGTGTGATGCAAACGGCTCAACCGAAGGAACTTTCCGGTGACGTGCTTCGCGTCTTTGATTCGCTGGCAGTCCCATTAGCGCCATTCGAGAAGGTCCAAGTTCACGATGCCTTTCCCAGCTTCGTGCAGCGAGTTCCCGAACCCTTCATTTCAACCCACTTCGACTTGGAGACCGAGGACGAGGCAGGGGCAAGTTCCTCTGTACCTCTGCCGCGCGATTGGTATCACGGGCTTCCCCTTGGAAAGGAGGGAAGGGGGTTATTTGCCAGACTCGTCGCTCAAACAGAAGCTGCAGAGCGGTTTGTGCGCGATTGGAATTTGTCCGACCTTTTGAGCGGGCAACTGGCGTTCGGGGAATGCACCGCTTTGGCACTTCACCGGGAGCCACGACGCGATTGGCGACTCGCCGATCTCCGCTTCAATGAGGAAAGGCTGGGTTAGGCATGTCTTCAGAGGCCGGCAATGAGCCAGCTTGCGATGCAATGGCACTGCAGGATGGCGGTGTGGCGAATGACCTCGGCGATCGGTTCGCCGATGTTGAAAAGGCACTTGAGGGCGGCCACTGGGCGGTAGCTTATCGCCAGCTGGAGCACATTCTTCGCGTCCAAGGGGTGGATGATAGAGCAGTATGGCTGATGGCCCTATGCGAAGAGAAGCTAAAGGGACCCGCGGCTGCGGTGTCTTTCGTTCGAACACACAGACCAAGTGTTTCTTACACGCCAGCTGTCGAGAATGTGTTGGTCAAGCAGCTTCAGGAGCTGGTCGAATGCCGCCGTTTGGCAATCAAACAGGCGGGGATTATTGCCCAACTTACCCACGGTATCGCTCGGTTGCAGAGCATCAATGATTCCCTGGGAGAAGCAGCTCGCCTGCTCAGAGGAGTCGACCGTAGCGCTTCCCTATACCAGCAGTCGGATAGGGGGCTGAGCGCGGTTCCGAGTACTACGCGGAACATTCACGTGCTTTACGTTTCCGGCGATCCAGCCAGTCCCAGCCACGAGTACCGTGTTCAGTCTTACATGCATGCTTTGGCATTGGCCAGGGTCACCTCTGAATGCTTGCCCTTCGGCGAGCTGGAGCCGCTGATTAACGCCATTCCACGTGCATCCATCGTGGTCTTCTGGCGTTGCCCGTTGAGAGCAGATTTCTGGCCCGTGCTGCATTTGTGCCGCCTCAATCGCACGCCGATTGTCTTTGATGTCGACGACTATGTTTTTGAACCGAGGATTGCCTGGCCGAAATACATCGACGGCGTTCGGTTCCTGGCGCCCGAGGTGACCGAACTCTACTATTGGGGGATTAAGGCTTATCGCCGGCTGCTTCTGGCCAGCGACGCGTCCACAGTGACGACCAAATTCCTCGCGGATCGAGTGGCAGAGCTTGGACGGAGGGCCTATACCCTGCCGAACAGCCTGGATGCTGACTATGCTAAGCTTGCTGAGGCCGGCCGATGTTGGAAGACGCCCTCAAACGTGGTGACCATTGGCTACGCGCCAGGATCAAAGACCCATCAGCGCGATTTCGCGGAATGTGCAGATGCTCTTGCTGAAGTGCTGATGGAGAACCCGAATGTCCAATTGATGATCGTCGGTCTCCTGGATCTTGCGGAATTCCCTCGCTTTTCTTCAGTGCTCGGGCAGGTCGACACGGATCCCACGCTTGGTCGCAAGCATCTACGATCCCGGATGGAAGAATTCGATATCAATATTGCCCCAGTGGAGCTCGGCAACCCGTTCACGGAGTCGAAGAGCGAACTCAAGTACTTCGAGGCCGCTGCCCTTGGGATTCCAACGATTGCGTCTTCAACGGAGCCATTCCGGGATGCCATCGAGCACGGCATAAACGGCTATCTGGCGACGACTTCTGAAGAGTGGAAAAACGCGCTAGACAGCCTTGTCAAGAGTTCAGGCCATCGACGGAAGATGGGCGAAGCGGCGCGTATGCACGCGCATTCCACGTATGGCCCTGCGGCGATCGGCGTGAGGGCGCGCCGAACCTATGCCCAGATCATCGCCGAGCACCGGCGGGGCGCCGGGCTGTCGGCTGATGCCTTAACAATCCAATTTCAGCTAGGTCGAATAGAAGCGTACAACCACCGTGACGCAACAGTGATGAACTTGGCTCGCGGGCTCGCCGATCTCGGACATCACGTTCAGTTGCTGTTTGCGGGGGTGATTTCCAGGCCTGCCCATCAACTCAGAGCTGCCTTCGACCTACCGCCTTCAGTGGCGATCGGAAGTGATGCCGTCGAGTCCAAACCGGTGGATGTGATCATTGCGGCGTCCGCCGAGGCAGCCCATCGACTTTCTTCAATTGTGCCGGCCCGGACGGGAACGATGTGCTATCTCGTTCAGGACTACGACATCGATATGGGTGGCACTGTCGTCTCCGCGCTTGCTGCACGGGCCAGCTATCGATTGGCCCTGCCGAAGATCGCTGTTGGAGCATGGATTGATGCTCAATTGCGAAAGGAAGGCGGTGCTCCGGTGCTGACTTTGTCGAGCTTCTTCGATCATCGCCTCTTCTTGCCAAAGCGGGAAGCACCTTCTTCACAACGTGCAATGAGGATCGTGGCACTCGCCTCAGGAGGCACTACGGACAGGCTGGTTGCGCAGGCACTGAACGTCTTGAGCAAACGGAGAGTCCGAATTGAATTGGATATCGTCGGAGACTGGTTGGGGGGAGATTTGGCATTGCCACATCGCCTCCATGGAGTGCCAGCTCGCGCTTCCAGAGCAGCTCTTTTTCAGCAATCGTCGGTGGGTCTCGTTGCGTCTTCCGGTGCTCCATTGCCGTTCACATTCGAGCTGATGGCCTGCGCCGTGCCCGTCGTTGAGGTAGATGTCTCCCAATCTGATAGGCACGAACGCTACTATGGCACTAGAGTGGCTCTTGCAGCCCCGACGCCTGGCGGAATCGCCGATGCCTTAATGGCAGTGCTAGGTGATTTGAAGCACTGGAGTGAGGCAGCACAATTGAACGCCCGCGACCTGCAACAACTGCCTGATGAAAATTTGGTGGTCGATCAATTGGCGCAGTTCCTTAGAAGGCAAGTAGAGTCCCAAGCCGGATTTCAACCAGAATAGTATGTACGGTACTTGACGCGATACTCGCAGCATGAGGACAAAATGGCTTCATCCGAATGGTGGGGTTACCGGGTTCGATATGAGCGCACCAAGCATTGGATCGAAGGGAAAGGACTGGAGATCGGACCCGGAGTGAATCCTCAGCAGGTACCATCAGGAGCCGAAACGGAATACTTCGACAAACGCACTACGGAGCAGCTTGAAGCTCTGATGGGAAAAGGCGTGCCTGTACTAGTTCGTCCAATGAAAGACATACCCGATCGGTTTCCCAAAGGTGCAGATTACTTGATTGCTCATCAAGTGTTGGAACACACGGCAAATCCAATTCAAGTCTTAATGCAGTGGCATCGCTATCTCCGCAACGGCGGCAGGATGATCATTTCTGTACCGGATAGCCGATTTGCGCCGGGGGACAAGAATCGAGCAGAGACTCCCATAGAACACATCTTGATGGACTATCTTTGGAATCGCCAAGACACGGACTTTGAATCACGGGAGCATATCTTTTCCTTCTGTCATGGTTGGCACAAGGACGGTCTAATTGATTACTATAAGACTTTTTCTGCTGGAGACTTAACGGATCATCTTCTTTCCGAGTCAAAACGCCTGGAAGAGCATGACTTGCACTGGCACGCGTCCCCTCCCGAAACTTGGAGGAAGGTTATTGAATTGGCGGCTTGGTTTGCCGGAAGATCAACAACGTTCGACGCGATTGTAGACGCGACTGACCAATCGGAGTTTGCCCCGGAGGGTGAGGTAATCTTTATCTACCGAACCTTACATAAAAGGGGGGATAGACCCCAGGTTTTGGAGGACGCCGAAAAGAAGATCAGGCATGCTTTGCTTCAGCTCACCGAGTAGTAACATTTATTGTTTTGGCGGAATCCATGCGCGGTCGGCCGAAGAAGCGCAGTTGTAGATGGCGTGTATGCCTTGACGCCCGATGTGCATTGTCGCGTGTTCTGGCTATGCTCCTCGCTTCGCGATCATCCCAAGAAATCCATTCTGAACATCATATCCAAAGTTTAATGGACTGGCGCCAATTTCCTTTGCCCAGCGAGAAAGACTTCGCTCCGTATAGAACACATAGTGGCAGTCAACCACGTGAGCGGGCCGAAACAACGGTACCTGAAGGTAGATTATTGCATCCCTGTCTAGGGCATGTTCTCGGCTCTTCCAAAAGGTTGTCGGCATCGGAAGGTGTTCGAGCGAATGCCACATGAACAACAATCCGATGGGTTCAGGAACAGCGTCTATATCCGCAACGACTTCGAAGTTCCTCGGAATCTCAGGCAATGCGGATTTTACTGCATCAATGGAGCGAGTGTCCCATTCGCAGGCGATCGACTTCCGGAACAAGCGGCTTGCGTATAGAGCAACGTAGCCTCGGCCTGCTCCGAAGTCGCAAAAGACAGCGTTTGTCGGAAGTGCTGTGATGTTTTGCAGATAATCGAAGAGTGCAGCGCACTCCTCAACCTTTGCGGAAGCTGACACGACTTCCTCGCTGCTGGGAAGATAAAAGTCCGTCCGTTGGACTGACTTTGCGTCTTGCTCCTTTAGGGCTGCATAGGCTGCCAGATTCAGAATGGCACCACAATCAGTGCAACAAGCCAAGTCTGCTATCGTGCCCTCTATAGATGTGATCTTGTCGAAGGGCAGGACATTAACTGACCCGCATACGCTGCAGTCCATGCTAGCTCCCCATCCCGGCTGGTTAAATTGTGCAGCGGCAGAGTTCGCTTCAAGTGAAGATGCCACCTTAAACCATCAGCGGTCGCAGGCCAACGGCGTCTGCATCCGTTGGGGGTAGCCCATATGTGTTGTGTTCGAGGCGTCGACTACGAAACGTAAGACGATGGATGTATTCGTCACTTCGTAGATATAGCGGATCACTCGGCCATGACCCGGCATGACTGGGAGATGCGGTAGCCGATGTGCCGGGTGGTGCGCTTGTCGATGGCGCTGGTGCGGCGGCGGCCGATCTTGGTCGGGGCGTCATTCTGAGCGACGTGCGGGGTGACGTTGAGGCGGCGCAAGGCAGCCACGTGATCGCGGCTGTCGTAGGTCTTGTCCTCGCCGACCGTGATGCGCCGCCCCCGTCTCGCCTTGCGTTTGAGCATTGCCTCCGAGGCGCGACGCTCAGCCGTACCGTTGGCCTGGCTGACCTTGCCGGCGACGGCCAGGCCGTTGCGGTTCTCCATGACGACGTGGCCCATGTAGCTCAGCCTGGCCTCGCGGCCGGCCGCCTTGCGATAGAGCTTCGCGTCGGGGTCACTGGTCGAGGCATGGGTGTCGTTCTTGCGCTTCTGGCTGTGGAAGTTGGAGCCGTCGTCGTCCCTGTCGTGGTTCTTGGGCTTGAAGCTCTTGTGCGAGGCCCACGCCTCGATCAGCGTGCCGTCGACCGAGAAGTGCTCGTCTGACAGCAACGGCTTGACCTCCGGCTGCTCAAGGGCTAGGCCATGAACTTGTCGAACACCTTGCCCTGATCAAGCCGCTCGCGGTTCTTGGTGAACGACGTTGCGTCCCACACCCGGTCATCGGGCGACAGGCCGACGAACCAGCGGAACAGCAGGTTATAGTCGAGCTGTTCCATCAGCTGACGCGCCGACCGGATGCCATAGAGCACCTGCAGCAGCAGGGCGCTCAACAACTGCTCCGGTGGGATCGAAGGCCGGCCCTCGTGCGAATAAAGCCGGCTGAAGCTGCGGCCCAGATCCCTCAAGACCGCCCGTACCAACGTTCGCACCCGGCGCAAAGGGTGGCTCGACGCGATGCGGCTCTCGGGGTCGATATAGGAGAACAGCCCGCCCTGCTCCCGGAACTCGCCCCGCATTGTCCATACTCCACGGTCAAAACCACGCCATGGAATCATCAATCCCAAAAAACAGGAAGGTTCTTCAGCAAATTGCTAGTGTGAAGCAGGGCCTGAAGTAGCCCACATTTCCGGGCATTCCGTCCCGCACCAGGATCGGGCCCCCCGGCGTCCAGGCGGTCCGCCGGGCCTGGTCGGGTATATCGCCAAGGCGAGGCAGCTGTTAAGCTGGGTTCTACGGTTGAGCTTGTCCGATCAGATTCGCGATACACTCCGGCGGCGAAGGGCAATGCCTCGAAGCCGCCCTTTGAGGAGCGCACTTGGATCTGTAAAGCATTGACCGCGAGGCGGCTGAGGGAGCTGGAGGAGGGGCATCATTCATGTCGGTATTGGAGGTGACACAAGTGGACAGGGGCCATTCGGGTGAGGTCGCTGCGATGCCGTGCTTCTTGTGGGGCGCAGCACGATCTGGGACGAACTTGATAAACCGAATTTTGGCGCAGTCCAATGAATTCACCTGCTACAACGAAGACGATAGCCGTGCATTCCATCGATTCTTGTTACGCAACAACGCAGTGTTAAACAGCTTGATACTTGAGAGTACGACGCGCAGCGTCTTTTTTAAATCCTTCGCGGACACACCTCGAGGCCCCGACGTCATGGGCTTCTTCCCGACTGCCAGAGCCCTCTACGCAATCAGAAATCCTCTCGACACAATAGCGTCGTTCGTCGAGGCGTTTGGAGAGACTAGCAGGATATGGCACGGCTGGTTTTTGCAAGCCGCAGCCGGCGAAGACAGCCTCCTTCTCCGCTTAGGATGCTGTGATAGAGTTCTCTACAATGAAATTCGGGAGTCAGCCGATTTGGCGTGTCGGCGACTGCGTACGCATGGCTCATCGCTGCCTAACATTGCCGCCTGCTATTTTCTCTGGCAGCATTCCTTCTATGCACGCCTAAGCAGCGAGTGTGGACAGCGCGTTTTGGTGGTCGACTACGGTCGACTGACTATGTCTCCAGTGGACTCTTTTGGCCGAATCGCGGATTTTTTTGGTGCTGCTCCGATCGCTATTGATTCCACTGAATGGCACCGGGGCTACAGTTCCGCCGATAGCGCTGCGTCTGTTTCTGGCGAGCTATTGGCGGAGTGTACTACTCTATATCAGTCCATTGCTGGCGCCTAGCCGCGGGAATATTGCCGCTCATGGAACCAGATCTTGAATATGATCGGGAGTGGGGCTCGATACATGTTGGTCGCGGGACCTATTGGGACCCATCAGCCAAGCTGATCACGTACTTGCCCGACGAACGGATCGTTATTGGGAGGTATTGTTCGATAGCAGCGGAGGTGACGATCGCCACGGGAGGAGAGCACGCTACCGGTCATGTGTCTACCTGGCCACTCGACAATTTCTTGAACAAGCTCGCCAATCCCACCAGAACCTATTGGAGAATTCCCGATACGATAATTGGCTCCGACGTATGGATCGGACACGGCGCACACATTGCTGGCGGGGCGCGCGTAGGACATGGTGCAGTCGTCGGCGCTCGAACCGTTGTCATGAGTGATGTGCCGCCCTACAGCATTGTGATCGGAAGCCCTGCGCAGGTTATACGATATCGATTTCCGCCGGACGTCGTGTCTGCACTGCTTCAGGTCGCTTGGTGGGATTGGTCGCCGGAACAAATCAGAGACCGGGTGGACGACTTTTACCAGGGGCCTGAGCACTTTCTGCAAATTTATGGTCGCGCGTTTTTGACGTGACCAGGCGAGGCCCGTCATGACTGACATGCAAGCTCTCGCCCTGGCGGCGGCCAAGCAGCGAATGTGGTTCTACGAATTCGAACTACCGGATGGGACGCTGACGCAATCATTCCTGCCGCCACACCTGCGGCCTATTCACACCTCTCGACGGGACAAGCTCAGGCAGGTCGTTACGTCTTGCCTGCCCGGCTCACGCGATCTTACGGCGATCGATCTGGCCTGCCATGAAGGCTACTTCTCTGTGGCGCTCGCACGGTACTTTCGGCATGTGCGCGCCTATGACTTGCGTGAAGAGAATGTGCGGGCGGCACGGCTCATGATATCTGCGCTTGGCATCGAGAACGTTGAAGTAGACAAGGCCGATGTAAGGACGCTGGCGTTCAGGGAGGACCTGCGTGCCGACTTCGTTCTGATTTACGGCTTGCTGTACCACGTGGAAGATCCGATTGGTCTACTTCGCCTCGCATCTAATCTTGCACGGCGTCAGGTCTTGATCGAAACGCAGGTTCTGCCTTTCGATATTTCAGGCCGGGTTGAAGATGGAAACTACCAAAGCCAGCGAGACTTTCTTGGCGTCTTTGGTTTGGCTGCCGACAACGCGGAATCCAGGGAAGGGGGGGCGACAAGCATGGCATTGGTGCCCTCCGTGAACACGCTTCGAGTTGTCCTGAAGAACTTAGGCTTTCGGACGGTGACACTGATTGAGGCACCGGATGGCGATTTCGAGCAGTTTCGGCGTGGTTCTCGAGTGGTCATTCACGCTGAGAAATAAAAAGTTTGCGCCTTGAGTGAAACCCAGTGCTTACAGTGAACGGCCGCATCACCTCATGGATGGGAGCGTTCTTCCGTCGGAGGCGGCAACTGCTTCGCAGGTGCATTCGAACGCCCAGTAAGCCGACCCAGTAAGGAAAAGAAGGTTCGCCGCATCTTTCTGTCTGGTCGCAAGGCGCTGGCGAAGGTTGTGAGCGCATTACGACACTCTTCCGCCATCGTTCGGTACCTGATAACGTCTCCAGACAGCCGGTCGACCTCTTGATTGGCGGTTCGCAGTGCTTGCGTCAAATGCACGTAGTCCCGTTCTCGCACTGCAAGCTCTTCTTTAGTGCCATCGGCTTCTGCAAGTGCCTTATTCAGGCTGTCAATTGTTGCATCCCGATTCGAAAGCTGTTCATGCAGGTGGCAATTGGCGGTTGTGGCAGCAGTGGCCTCACGTTCGAGCTCTAC
Organism: Pseudomonadota bacterium; assembly: GCA_049323495.1. GTDB lineage: Bacteria > Pseudomonadota > Alphaproteobacteria > Reyranellales > Reyranellaceae > Reyranella. The sequence goes on along the minus strand of JBMONG010000036.1, from coordinate 167,268 downwards.
AACTTTGGCAGCGAGGGATGCGATCTGGCTACCGAGCTGCGTGACTTCATACTGCAGCATGGCCTTTGCGCTTCCAAGAAGGGACATCTGCTGCGCCTGCTGCGCGCATTCTTGGCTCATTGCACCGACCTCTGATTTGAGAGCCAGTATCCGTCCATCCCTGTCGTGAAGTCCTGCGGTCAGTTCCGCCAACTCCTTCTTTGCATACTCCAGGTCGGACTTGCGCCGCTCCAATTCTGCGTTCCGCTCTCGCAGATTGTGCAGGGACTCTTCGACATCTCGCGCGAGACTCGTCACTTCCTCGCTGGATTCCTTAAGAGCGAGGGACAGCTTCTCAATCTCTGCATTCTTGTTCTGGAGATCGGCCGCCGTTAACTCCACCTCCGCACGCAATGAGGCTACAGCTTGCGTCGCCTCCGCCAGAGACTGTGACGCTATCGATGCCTCGCTCACCAACCGCCTATGCACTTCGTCTGGAACAGCGATAGCAGCCGCTTCCTTCAGTCTCGCTAATATTCTCAGATCCTCTGGTGCGTCTGGTTGAGAGCACTCTGCCAGGGACGCATCATACACATTGCGACAATTGAACTGCTCATGAAGCCGGGCCTTTCGCCTTGGCTTGTCATTGGTAAGGCTTTGCTCTCTCTTGAATACGGCGACAAAGTCGTTCCACTGGTCGGCGATCCGCTCAGCTACGAACGATTCGATCAGTCTGATGCCCAAGCCAGATTTCCTGGCGTGGGCTTCCAAGGCTAGTCCCGCATCCGGATAGAAGCGCCAACAATCGACGGGGAATCGATGAATCGATCCATTGGACGGGGCGCTGATGTAAATATGCCCACCAGTCTTGGCAAGTCGACACATCTGAAGAAATGTTTCCCAGAACATCAGATCGTGTTCGAAGACTGAAGAGGCTATCACCAAGTCAGCGGCGCCGTCCTCGAGGGGAATGGTCGTCCCCGGTGGCACCACTAGGTCGACACCGAATCCCGGAGCTTGATCAATTCCAATGTACCTCGAGTGGGTAGATGCGGCTGAACGCAAGGAGCCATTCACATTCATCGAGCCAAGCTCGACGATTAGTCCACGTCGCCGCGGGCCGTACAGCTTGATTGCGGCCGACCCAATCAAGAGCGCCGTATCATGCATGGTCCTGTCTCCCGGAACGCCTTGTCCTGGCCTGATAGCCAGAAGCTGCCAGCAAAAGGAAACTGCCGGTAAGGAGCCGGGACTACACCGAAAAAAGGTTGCGACATTAGTTGGTGCTCCGATCTGAAGAGCTTGCAACTGTGAGGGTGCGCAGGCAACCACCCGTGGGAGCGCACAGTTGAAGTTCGTTGAGACGAATGTTCGTGGCGTCCATCTGATCGATGTTGAGCCGAGAGGAGATAGCCGAGGCTTCTTCGCGCGAATTTACTGCGCTCGGGAGTTCGGAGAACACGGTCTTGAACAAAGATTCGTCCAGGTGAACAACTCCGTGACGGCGAAGCGCGGTACCCTGAGGGGCATGCACTATCAGCTTCCACCATCGGCAGAAGTAAAGATTGTGCGATGCATTAGGGGAAGCTTGTACGACGTTGTTCTCGACCTGAGGCCAGACAGCCCCACCTTCGGCCTATCTGTGGGCGTCGAGCTGACAGCGGTCAACCGCCGAATGATGTATGTGCCCAAGGGATGTGCCCACGGCTTCCTTTCATTGGAGGACCATACCGAGGCGATATACTTCGTCAGCGACGCGTACAGTATGGGGGACGAGCGCGGGGTGCGATTCAACGATCCGACATTCAGAATGGCATGGCCATTTGCGCCTACGGAGCTCTCAGATAAAGACAGAAGTTGGCCGGACTACAATGCAGAACAGCATGGTGCGCCGTTGCTCCGCGGTTTGGTGTAGGTAGGGCGGACAAAGCCGTGAGGGTCTTGCTTACAGGCGCGAGTTCATTCACAGGCTACTGGTTTGCCGCGACTTTGAGCCAGGCGGGGCACCACGTAGTAATGCCCCTGCGAGGAGCGCAGGGGACGTATGTCTCCCAGCCCAGGGCCAACCGGGTTCGTCTGCTGCAGGAACTAGGGGAAGTCGTATGGAGCTGCCCCTTTGGATCCGATCGCTTCCTGGATCTAGTCCGTCGTGAGCCGGTGGATATTCTCTGTCACCACGCGGCGCAGGTTAAGGACTACAGGAGCGACTCATTTGACGTCCTGGCAGCTCTCGAGAATAACACGCATCGCGTCTCTGAGTTGATGAGCTCAGCGGCCAATATCGGCGCGATCGTACTGACAGGAACCGTATTTGAATTCGACGAAGGTATCGGAGATGAGCCGATGCGGGCCTTTTCTCCGTATGGATTGTCGAAGGGGCTTACTTTCCAGGTCTTCAGGTATTGGTGCTTGAAGCGCGGTATCCCATTTGGGAAGTTCGTCATCCCGAATCCCTTTGGCCCCTACGAAGAAGCGCGGTTTGTGTCGTACCTGCTAAATTGCTTCTTGCGGCGGCAGGTCGCGACAGTTGGAACGCCCAGCTATATACGGGACAACATCCACGTTGATTTGCTCGCCAAGTGTTACGCCGCGTTCTGTGACACAGTGGGGAAGTCAGCGAGATCGATCACAAAGTGCAATCCCAGTGGATATGTCGAGAGTCAGGCGGCTTTCGCTTTCCGTGTTTCGCGAGAGATGAGAAAACGACTTGGCTTGCCTTGTGATGTGGTTGCAGCGGTTCAGACAGACTTTCCTGAGCCGCTCATTCGTTCGAACGATCAAATGGCATCCCGTATGGTTCCGGCATGGTGCGAGGACCACGCATGGGATCAGCTTGTTCAGTATTACGATGAACGGAATGTAGCGTCAGGGCACGGTGCAAATGGTCTTCCAAATGCGGCGCTTGGCGATCCCGGATGTAGGCCTGGTCAAAGTGGTTTCCCATCATGATGAACGCGGGTACCTGGCGGAGAGTTATCATTGCGAGAGGTTTGCTAGCGCGGGAATCCACGTAGATTTCGTCCAGGAGAATCACTCCCATTCAGTCAGGCGCGGTGTGGTGAGGGGGCTGCATTTCCAACGCCCTCCCCAAGACCAGGCAAAGCTGGTGCGTTGCGTGCGAGGTGCCATCTTCGATGTCGCTGTGGACATACGGCGGTCTTCGCCGACATTCGGCAGACACGTCACGGCGACTCTATCAGCCGAGAACATGCTGCAATTGTGGATACCTGCGGGGTTTGCGCACGGCTTTTGCGCGCTAGAGACGCCGACGGAAGTTGTCTACAAGATGTCATCTTACTACGCGCCGGCACTAGAAGGCGGGATTGCTTTCGATGATCCCGCTCTGTCGATTGCTTGGCCGGTACGCGTACAGGAAATGCTCGTGTCAGAGAAGGACCGTGCACTGCCTACCATGTGCGAGCTTATGGCACGCGATCTTCTGTAGTGCGGTTGGTGAGCACAAGTGCACGTGCACGTGGTTGGGAGAGTGGGACACTGTTTCCTGGCAATTGCAAATCCGAGGTTAAGCAGCGACGCGCTCCAGCCCGACACCGGCGGGTAGCCTAGAGGGACACCACTGCCATCGCGCTACAGAGGCGCCTCTTCCACCGCGCTAGCAGCCGCCAGATACATTCGGTTCGGCGCGCCATGGATTCTCTCGGGCCGAGAGGGCAATATGGTTGGCAGTGACCGCGAGACTCGGGAGCACGATGTGTCGGAAGGGGATACCCCACGAGGCGTAGTGTGGATTGTAGCTCGGATCGAAGTGAAGATAGCGGCCCCACTTGAGGCGCATGTAATCGGCGGAACGCTGCCATTCAGTCGACTGGAAAGTCTCATCAAAGGTCGTTCGGATCGTCTTACTCTCGTGATGTATGAGCTCTAGCGCCGGTTCGTATAGAATGCTGCTATGGGCTCGTAGCTTAAGGCACAGGTCGAAGTCGCTAAACCAGATGGGGAGATTGACCTCGTCAAAGCCTTCCACAGCGAAGAAGTCGGCTCGTCGAACAGCCAGAAAGGCACCCGTGACGGCGCAAACGTGGCGGCGCTTCATCCACCTGCCTCCGGGACCTTCTGCGGTGGGTGCGGCGAAGCGCCCCTCATGCTCGGGTAGGCCGTGAGGGCGAAAGACGACCCCGGCATGCTGCACAGCACCGTCGGGATAGAGCAAGCGTGCACCGACTGCGCCAATATCGGTGGATTGCAATGTTGAGCGAAGGATTTCATCCCAATAGAGTTTTCGAAACTCGATGTCATTGTTTGCAAACAGAAGAATCTGTGCGTCTGTCTCGCGCGCGCCTTGGTTGCTAAGGCGCGACCAATTGAAGGGCTCTTCGTTCCGGACGACAAGCGTTCCTGCCGTCATCTCGCGACGAAGATAGGCCAGGGTGCCTTCATCGTTCGACTGATTGTCAATAACGACGATTTGCAAGAGGTCTGGGTGCCTTGCAGTAGCTCGAGCGGACGACAGACATGTCTCGAGGCACTCCGCGAGATTTCTGGTCGGGACGATCAGGCATATACGGCTTCTTGGCTCTGACGGAGAGTTGATTGAGGTCCGTGCCATCGCCTCCCGCGAAACTGCACAAGGCCGCTCGGAGATTGCGAGGAAATGGGGTACGTGACAGGGAACAAGGAGCCCCTGCAGGGAGGCGAGCCAGTCGGAGTAGCATTGTGCAAACGGTTTACCTGCCGCTATTCGACGGAGCGCCCTCAGTCGTAGGCCCAAGAGCGCAGAGTCGCAGACAGTCTCCAACCACGTGTCGGCCGTTGGACATTGGCGAAGCACTGGCATCTTCATTTGACCGAGAGGCCCAGCCTCGACGATCTCATCGGCCACAGCTACGTCAGCGTCGGTCTGATAGAATGCGTACCGTAACCATGCAAGGGCCTGAGGGTCGCATACAACGCCCGCCCGAACAACAACCAGGATGTCGGCGATTGAGCCCGTGGCGATGGAGAGAAGGGCGTCAGGTATGGAGGAGCCGTTTCGACAGTGTAACTCCGCGCCTTCGAAGGCCGCATTCGTGGCAGACTGGGGACCAGTCAGAACAGTAATTGTGTGCGGTGGAGACTCCTGCGCTCGAAGAGAGCGGACTGTCCTCCAGACGTCAGCAATAGCTTCCTCTTCGCTCAGGACAACGGCGTGGCACAAAAGCGTCTCCCGAGTCTCCGGCATTGGAGTGCGAAAGTATCGACAGAAGAGCGAAAACTTGTCGGCTGCAAAGCTGTTCAAAGCGGTGATAGGCGGCAGTGAAGATTCGATCTCGTTTAAGGCTTGCCGAACGCGCGCCAACGCGTCCAGCGTATCCTCCAGGATTGCAGCCCCTCGTCCCTCCTCCAACCCAAGGTCGGACGTACTTCCTAGGCGCGCGATTTCCTGGATTGCCGCGACGAGGTTTGGCTGACGCTGCAGAGCGGCCGCATACGCCTTCAGGGCGTCTTCGCTATTCCCGAGGAGCTTGTTTGCATGTCCAAGCTGCAGCCAAGTATCGGCTTGTGCGGCATCGATTGACAATGCCTTTTCGTAGGCTTGCTTTGCGGCCGGAAGATTGCCGGATTCCTTAAGGCAGTGCCCGTATTGAACCCAGATGTCGCTGCGTCTGGAATCCGTTTTCAGTACTTCGGCATACGCCAGCGCCGCTTCGGTCCAGCGGCGCTCATCTCGAAGGCGGTCGGCGACCTCGTTGGAGCGCTGCGCGGAGTGGGACCGAAAGAACATCTCAGTCTCACTGGGTCCAATGCAGCGTCGGGTCCAGATGGCCCAGCTCTCGAAGGTTATCGAGCACCTTTAGTCGAATGAGGCGCGACTCCCGAAACTGCGCATCTTGAAAACCGGCCTCCAGAAGACCCTCATGTAACCTCTTTGCGGACTCCTGCAACGTCCCGGCGGGTTGATGTCGGGGTGCCAATCGACTCCACAGCGAAAAATCCACTCGGTAGGATCGCGGATCCGGTTGCCCGGAATCACTGATGCGAACGCGTGTTCCAGGAGCGATTTCTGCGACTGCGTTTGCAATGTCGCTGACTTGAAAGTTCCACTCGTCGGAGCCGACATTCACGGCAAGGAAAGGGGACTCGTAGGCATCTGCTTCGATTGCCCACTCAATTGCTCGGGCCATGTCGGCGACGTCGATTAGTGGTCGCCAAGGTGTTCCATCTGACAAAATGGAAATCTCCCTGTTGGCGACGGCCCCCGCAACGAAGTCGTTCAGCACCAAATCCAGGCGAACGCGTGGGCTGAGGCCGCAAGCCGTCGCAAACCTCAGGCATCGAACACGCATGCCCCCAAAGTCAGCTTGTCGAAGGGCGTCTTCCGTCGCAATTTTGGAACGAGCATAAGCTGTAAGGGGATTTACACTATCCGCTTCCGTGCGGGCTTTATTGTCCGAGGCCTGGCCGTACACGCTACAGGAAGAGGCGAACACAAAAGATTTGGCGCCCGCTTTGGCCGCGAGATGGGCGAGAGCGACACTGGCTTTGAAGTTTATGTCTTCTGTCGCCGACTCATATCGTCTTCCCATGGGGTCGTTGGAAATGGCCGCCAAGTGGACCACGGCGTCGACGCCAACCAACAATGAATGGGGTACGGCCCGAACATCGCGATAGTACTGGACGTCCAATCCTGTCTCGGGAGTCGGAGACCACGGCGAAAGCAGGCAATTTGCAAAGAAGCCAGCATCCACTCCCGAAATTTCGATTCTGCTCCCATGGACCGCGCGCAGATGCTTTACGACAACTGGCCCCACGTAGCCCATGTTGCCTGTGATCAGGACCTTCATTCTGGTCTCCCTATTGCCACAACTTCCATGGCGCCATTCCTCCGCTCCAGAGTTCCTCGAGGTGGCGTCGGTCTCGCAATGTGTCCATGGGCTGCCAGAAGCCATGGTGAAAATAGAGTCCAAGCTGCCCTTGACGAGCGATGTTCTCGAGTGGCTCGCGCTCCCAGACAGTACGGTCGCCCTCAATAAAGCTTTCGACTTTCGGCGACAGCACGAAGAATCCGCCGTTTATCCAACCGCCATCGCCCGCAGGTTTCTCGGAAAATCCTGTAACTTTGCTGCCATCGTGTCTGAGTGCCCCGAACCGGCCGGGCGGTTGCACGGCGGTCACTGTAGCAAGGCGACCGCTGCGTTGGTGCGCCTCAAGTAGGGAATCAATCCGAATGTCCGCTAGCCCATCGCCATAAGTCAGGCAGAAGGCTTCTTCATCTGCCACGTAGGGAATGATGCGTTTGATGCGGCCACCAATCTGCGTGTGCTCTCCAGTATCAATGAGAGTTATCCGCCAGGGTTCGGCGGCTACCCGATGCGTTTCGACCTTGTTACAGCGGATGTCGATGGTGACATCGGCAGCATGAAGAAAGTAGTTATGAAAATACTCCTTGATGACGTAGCCACGATAGCCAAGGCATACGATGAAGTCATTGATGCCGTACGTGCTGTAGATTTTCATGATATGCCAGAGGATCGGCTTGCCGCCGATCTCGACCATTGGTTTTGGACGTAGGTCTGTTTCTTCGCTAAGGCGAGTACCAAGTCCACCGGCTAGAATTACTGCCTTTTTGACCATGACTCTCCTCTTCGCCCCAAGTGATAGATAGTGAACACGAACGGCGCGCCGAGTATGCTGGCGTGTTGATATCCCAATTGCGCAATCCAACCTTCTTCTGAGTCCCTGAGCTTTTGTTTCCGCATCCGCACAGCGCGGGGTAGCCGCCGGCAAGCAAACAAGCTTGGTCGCGGCAATTGTGCGAAGGGGTCAAAGATGACACCCAACGGCGCGTAGCCACACGAGTGGCAGGTTAGGATCTGCAGGGCATTCCAGTAGTTGAACAAGCGGAGAGCGGGCCTCACGAGGGGCAAGGTGCGGTTATGCTATCGAGGCAAAGGGAACTTGCGCAGGTCTCGGTGGGAGGAAGTAGCCCAATTCTTTTGGGCGACCCTCATCAACTCCGCTCTTGCAATACTGCGCTCTGGCTTTTGGATGTGCGAGGTTCGGGTCGGTCAATAATCCCTTCGAATGTATCCGCCTCCGTCAGTTGCGCTCCGCTTTGGGAAGACCGTCAACTGCCTTATATGACCTCGTCGTACAGCTTCTTCACCCGTTGGGCGTAGAGGGTGGACGAGAACCGGGCTGCCTGGGAACGGCCGCGCATAGCCAGATCGGCGCATAGTTGGTCATCTGCGTCGAGGGCCGCGATGCCGCGCGCGATGGCTTCTATTGAGTAAGGGTCAATGACCAATGCATTATCGCCCGCGACTTCCGGTAGTGACGAAATGTTCGAGGTGAGGACCGGTGTTCCTAGCCTCATAGCTTCGGCCACCGGCAAGCCGAAGCCTTCGTAAATCGAGGGAAACAGAAGCGCTCGCGCCCCGCGCATCATGAGGAAGAGTTGGTCGCGGGCGAGATACTCGAGCCGGCGCACTTGGCGTTCGCGGCGGATCATGCGACCCTCAATCCGAAAGGATCTGAAGCGATCCGCGCCAATCTTTCGCATCTCTTCCTTGTTTTGCCAGCCCGGGCTACCGACCATGATCAGGGGGCGAGTCGTGCCCGAAGCCGCATAGGCATCCAGCAGGCGGGATATGTTTTTCTTCGGCTCGATGGCGCCGCAGAACAGGAAGTACCCATCGGGCTCCAGGCCGAACAGCCGCTGCAGCCGGTCGGCCAGGGCGTCTTCGGCAAGCTCGACGATGTCCGTCGGCACGTCGACGGCCTGCCACGTGTTGGTGACCCGCCGCTCGTCCACCCCCAGCACCTGGATGATGTCTCGGCGCGAATGCTCGGACACGGTCACGATATGATCGGCCGTGCGCGCGAGATGGTGCGCCAGCTTGTAGAAATAGCGCTTGTCGTCCAGGGTCGTGAAGGGCAGGCGCAACGGCACCAGGTCGTGGATGGTGACGATGTTGGGTACGCCCTTGACGGTCAGCGGGACGGGGTGGGTCGCGTGGAACAGCGACGGCAGCTGCGGCAGCTTGAGGGACAGGCTGCGTCCAAACAGCTTGAAGTGCCCGCGCGCCGTCTCGAGGAGGCGCGTGGCGGCATAGACCCGTTCGAAGGCGCGCAAGCCGGCCGTGGCCTGGTCGACCACCACACCCGTTTGGGGAATCTGAAGCGCGTGTACGCCCCCCAGCGTGGCGAAGGGGCGGGAAAGTGCGCGCCACGCCGCGGCCAGGGGCGGGACCGGCTCATTGGGTGCGACCGCGTCGAAGGCCAGGATTTCGGTGAGGGCGGGCTGACGTCGGTCGAGCGGCCGCGCCACGTCCAGCAGGCCGAGCGGCGTGAATCCCAGCCGGCCGGCCGCACTGGCCAGCGTCCGTGCATAGGTTGCAATGCCCGTCCCGGTCGCCAGGCCAAGGTTGCTGGCCTCGAACAGGATGGATTTGCTCACTGGAACACCAGCAGCCGGTCGCGCGGCGGGACGGGGTTGGTCACCGCGGCGCGATCCAGCGGCTCGAGCGTGCCGTGCCCGGTCAGCTCCTGGGCGCCGCCGTAGATGGAGACCAGCCCGTCGAGGAATCCTGCTGGATCGGCATAGCGTGCCGCGTTGTACTCCAGCACCAGCAGGGGCCGGTCCCGCGCGATGACGCCCTGCATGCCCGCGACGATGGCCTCCTCCGCGCCTTCCGCATCGACCTTGATCAGGTCCACCCGCCGGCCGTCGAGCGCCAGCGCGTCCAGCGTCGTGACCGGCACCTCCTGCGTCTGGCCGCCGGGCAGGTCCGGCTGCCCGACCAGCAGTGCATTCTTGGGCTCGCTGTCGGGCGTGAACAGCAGCGCCGATCCCGGCGCGGCGCCGAGCGCCTGCGGGACCAGCTGCGTGCGCCCGGTGAATCCGTTCAGGGCGAGCGTTTCCGCCAGCAGCGCGGCGGCGTCGGGGCTGGGCTCGACGGCGATCACTTGGCCGCTCTCGCCCACCGCGTCGGCCATCAGCAGCGTGTAGTAGCCGTAGTTGGCGCCGACATCGACCACGCGCATGCCGGGTTTCACCGTCTGCGCCAGGAACTGCGTCAGCCACATCTCCCAGAAGCCGTCCAGCATGAGGTGGCAGGCGAAGCCGCGGTCGCTGCTGCGCAGGAAGATCTTGTGTCGGCCGAGGATGCGGGCCAGCACCAGTCCCTGGCCCAGATACGCCGTCTGCACGCGGCGCCGGATCGCCCGCTCCAGCAGGGGGCGCGGCCAGGTGGCGAGATGGTGGGGATACAGGTCCATGCGGTCGGCCCGCACTCTGCCTGACGCGGCGCGGCTTTGAGCGCCGACTGCCCAAAGCAATTTTCCCTAACGCCCGGCGGTCTCCCTGGCGCGCATCGGCCCCCGGCCTGCCGCCGGGCCTCTGCGGGCACACCTTGAAGCTAAAGCATGTTCCGTTCGGCTGGAATCAGCCGAACGGAACATGCCTTGTGAAACTTCGATCGCCCGTGCGCGCGTTTCCACTATGATCGAACCGCTTGCGGTTCCGTCATAGTGGAAACCGCTCTAGGCTCGTACCCCTCCGGGCGGCCGGCACTCGCGTTGCGCCTATTTGCTGGTCGAAAGGCCCTGTCCGGAGGGGGATTGGGCTCGGTCGGCCCCGCCGTACGAGGACGGTTCCGGCTGCTCGCGCGCTTGCTGCATCGCCTCGAACGTCTCGATCAGGAGGGCCACTTCGTCCAGCCGCTTGCGGTAGGCCGCGATCGTGGCCTCGAACTTCGGCGTGACGCGCGCGTACCGGTTGCGCATGTCGTTGCCGTTCACCTGCAATTCCACCAGCCCGCGATCGACGAAGATGCGCAGGTAGTTCCGCATGGTGGGTTCGGAGAAGCGGCTCGACCGGTACAGGTCCTTCAGCGGCCGCGGCGTCGCCTTGCACTTCAGCAGCCAGATCAGGATCTCGCTGCCCTGTGGCGATTCTGCCCCCGGCAGGTTCTCCCGCTGCCAGCAATGAAGATGGTCCAGCGCCTTCCAGAACATCCCACGCCCCCACAACCGCCGGTATTGTGATCTTTTTATAATCTTTTGCGCGAACTGGATAGGTGGAACAAATCGCTATCTGGGTGCGAATAGATCAAGTGTACGACGGTTTGCCGTTCAGGATGTTGTGTCGAAGGAGCTCGAGGCCGGCTTTCAGCGTGTCCGCGCGTTGTGGTGCGATGCGCAGGCGGCTGATCGAGCGGCGGAAGCGCGTATCCTGCTCCAGCTGCACCCATCCCGATTCCTGCAGGCGGTCGACGATGGTCCGGATGGCCTGCTCGCTGTGGCGCAGGTCCCAGCACAGCTCCTTGAACGTCGTGGGATCGGGGCGCCGCCGCTCGGCGAGATAGATGCCCAGCAGCACGTCCAGCGCCATGATGGAATTCGAGACCGGCAGCGAATCCTTGGCCCATCGGTTGAAGGCGAGGGCCGCGACCGCGACTCGGTTCAGGTCGTCGCTATCCACGCCTCCGCCCCGCCATCTTGGTACCCTCGCCCCGTTGTCATTGCGTGAAGCTCGCCCCGAGCATCGCCGAACCATACAGAACGAGCTCCCCTGCCGCGGAACCGACAACCAAAAAGACTTGCGCCTTTCCGGTTCGCTGCCAGGGATCGATCCGCGCACCTTCGCCGTTGGATTGACCCTTCGAGAGGTCTGCTCGCGCCATGATCGGCGTACGCGATTCGCCGCCCCGCCTGTTCTACGACTTGACCGGGCTGTTGCACTGGTATGCCTATTTTCGTCGGCCCGCGGGCGTGCAGCGCGTGATCGAGAAGATCGGTGCCTGCCCTGTCGTGCAGGCGGCCGCGGCGGCACGCAGGACGAGCAGCGATGGGCGGGGGGACGCTTCCGCGCTCGGCAGCGGCGTGGTCGAGTTCGTCGTGCGCCTCGTCGGGACGGACGGCTTTCTGGGCCTCGACCCGGCCCTGCTGCCTGCCTTGGGCCAGCGGCGCGCCGGCGCCGTGGCCGAGATGCGCCGCCTGTTCGCCGAAGGCCTGCGGCGCTCTCCCTGGCGCGGCCTGGCGAGGGACGGCCGCTACTACCACGTACCCTATCTCGCCCTTGGCCTGGTCCGCGGCAGGCCGATGCGTCTGCGCCCCGTCGCGCCGCCGGGGCCACACGATGTCTACTACAATCCTGGCGACCTCTGGTGGCAGCCGGGCTACGCCGCCGCGATCTCGGCGCTGAAGCATCGCACGGGCTTGCGCATCCTGCAGGTCGTGCACGATTTCCATGTCGAGGAGCGGCATGACTGGTCGCCGCACGGCTTCTCGAAGGTCTTCGCGCGCGAGCTGCGGGCCGTCGCGCCGCATGTCGACCACTGGCTTACCGCGTCGCAGGCCGTGAAGGAGGAGCTGGCCTGGCGCCTCGTGAACTGGGGCCAGCCGGCGCGGCCGATCTCCCAGATCCCCTATGGCTGGGACACCTTCGCCTCGGCGGAGGCCGTCGATGCCGTCGCGGATCGCCAAGTCCTGGGGCATCACGGCCTGCAGGGGCGCCCCTACATGCTGTTCGTGGGAACGATCGAGCCGCGCAAGAATGTAGCCGGGCTCCTGGATGCGGTGGAGACGCTGCGCGGTGAGCTGGGCGACCGCCTGCCCGCTCTGGTGGTCGTCGGCGGCGCGGGCTGGCGATCGGCCAAGGTGCGCCGCCGGCTCGCCGCCGCAGCGCGGCGCGGGGCCGTGGTCTGGCTGCAGGACCTCGACGACCGCACGCTGGCGGCGGTCTACCGGGGCGCGCGCTTCACGGTGATGCCGAGCGAGGGCGAAGGCTTTGGCCTCGCCATCCAGGAAAGCCTGGGCCACGGGGTTCCCTGCATTGCCACCGCGCGCGCCGCCATGCGCGAGGCCGGGCGCGAGCTGGCCGCCTATGTCGCTCCCGGCCGGCCGGATGAGCTGAAGGCCGCCATTGCGCGCTGGTCGGTGGACGAGGCAGCCCTGGAAGGGGCGCGGCGGCGCCTCCGGCTGTGGCTGGATCGCGGCGGCTTGCCCACCTGGAACCAGGCCGGGGCGTTCGTTCTGGCTACCGCCTTTCGTGGGCGGGTTCGTAGGCGGGCAGACCTGCGCATATGCGCATAGCGCCACCCTCCATCGTGCGCCGCCAGGTGGCGATCGATTTCGCGCACGTGCCGGCCGGTCCGTGGTTCCCGGCCGGCGGTCCGCTCGAGGTCATGTTCAACGCCGCCTCGCTGAGCTTCCCGCCGACCGAGCGCTTCTTCATCGCGGCGGTGCGCGATCACATGGATCGGGTCGCCGACCCTGTCCTGCGCGAACAGGTGCGCGGCTTCCTCCACCAGGAGGCCATGCACAATCGCGTCCACATCGACTGCAACGCGATGCTGGCGCGCCACTACCCCGGCTGCCCGCGCGCCGAGCGGGTCGGCCTGGCGACGTTTCGCTGGCTGGGCCGGCTGCCGCGCGGCTTCCGCCTGTCCCTGTCCAGCGCGCTCGAGCATTTCACCGCCATGGTGGCCGACACGCTGCTGCGCCATCCCGACGACTTCCGCTCCATCGTCCCGCCGGAAGTGGCCGACATGTGGCTGTGGCACGCCGCGGAGGAGACGGAGCACAAGGCGGTCTGCTTCGACGTCCATCGGCTGGTGATGGGGACCGGCCCCTTGGCCTATGCACACCGCGTCGCCGGCATGCTGTTGGCGACGCCGCTGTTCCTTTTCGTGCTCCTGCTGCTGCCGGCGATCCTGCTGGGGCGCGGCCGCCCGTGCACCGATGCGGGCCATCCGCGCGACGAGGCGCCGGCGCGCCCCGCGGGCGCCGGCGGCGCGGATCGCTTCGTCGGCCGCAACATGCTGGGCTTGCTGTGGGAGGGCGTGCCGTGGCGAATCTATTTCTCCTACTATCGTCCCTCGTTTCACCCGTGGGACCACGACAACAGCCAGCTCGTTGCCGGTTGGAAGCAGCGCTATCCCGGCTTCGGCCTCGACGCCTGAGCCATCGCTGACGCTCTGCTCGGTCCGGCGTGCCGAAGTGCGCCGGCAGCGGCCCGGGCAACCCGTTCGGCTTTACGGCTTGCGAAGCGCAATCACGTAATAGTTCAGCAGCCTGAGCAGGCTCAGCATTCTCAGCACCTGCAGGAAGTGCGTGACCGGGCCCGTGATGCCTTCGATGGCGGCCGCCTGGCCCAGGAGCCCCTTGAGGTAGCGGTAGGTGGGCAGGACGTTGCGCGTGACGTCGCGCTCGACCAGCGGGCGAAAGCCGATCTCCCGGATGGTTCGGCGATAGGCGCCGGCGGTGAAGCTGAGATTGCAGCGTCCGAAATACTGGAAGCGGGTCAGCGCCGGCGATTCGGTGGCCGCGACCGCCAGCGGCCGGAACAGGAGGGAGGGGACGAAGTCCGACAGGGCCAGCGTTCCTCCGGGCTTCAGCACCCGGAACGCCTCGCGCAGGAACCGCTCGCGGCTTTCGAAATGGAAGATGCATTCGACGGCCAGCACCCGGTCGAAACTGCTGTCGTCGAACGGCAGCGCGCAGGCGTCGCCCTGGCAGAGCGCCAGCGTGTTGCCCGGCGCCGGCGCGACGACCTGCCGGGCCCGCGCGAGCTGGCGCGCCTCCAGGTTCAGCCCGACCAGGTGCATGTCGCGGTGCCGCTCGTTCAGGGAAGCCAGCGTGCCGCCGAAGCCGCAGCCCGCATCCAGCACGCGTTCGCCGCAGCCGACCTCCCCGGCGCGGCACACTTCCACCGTGAGCTGCTCGGCGGCCTCGCCATAGCCTTCGTCGTCGCACCGGGCCGCGGAGGGCACGCGCCAGTACCCGAAATGGACATGCCGCCCGAAGCTCTTCTCCACAGCGGGGTTCTGCTGTGCCAGCATCGCCAGCAGGAAGTCGAAGTAGGGGAGGATCGGTGCATCGCTCATGGTTCGGCGGTCCCCGCGTCGGGGTTGGCAAGCTGCTGGCCGCCTGCCTGGCAGGCGTCGCGTGGCTGTCGGGGACCGTCCAGGCCCAGCGATGGCCGGAAGACGCCGTGGATTACGTGGCCCAGAGCCTCTGCCTCGACGCGGCGGGTCGCGTGCAGTCCCTTCTGCCGATCGAGCCGGATTGCCGGCGCCGGCGGCCCCAGCGCGTCGGCGATATGGCGGTCTACCGCAAGCACGATTGGCCGAACCGCCTGGACGAGCCCGCCACCCGCCAGGGGTACCAGGCCAGCGATTCGGTGGTCGCCCGTCGCGGCGGGCGAGCGCTCTTCATCCAGACCTTCGACTTCGGGACGGACGGCCGCACGTTCGGCACCTTCGACGGCGGACGCGGGGACGGCGGCCAGGTCCTGCTCTTCGTGGGCGACTGGGCGAGTTTCGCCATGACCGAGGACGGCGGCGCCGGGGTCCAGTGGTTCCTGGGCGAGGACTGCCGCGCGTCGTCCGATCCGCAGGCGCGGTTCCTGTCCTGGCTGGTTTTCCGGCGCGATGTTGAGGAGGGGCACTGGCGAAACGCCTTGGCCCGCTTGAACGTCGCCGCGTCGCCGACCGAATGCCCGCATCGCTTCAATGCCGCCCTGACGCGTTTCCGGCAGGTCGCCATGGTGCTGCCCTTCAGGATCGTGGACGGCCGTTCGCCGGTGGCGACGCCGCGAGTTCCGCTCCGGGTGATCGTCTCCGAGCACTTTGGCGGCAAGGACGTGCCGACCGCCGACCATCTGGAGCGCTTCTATCTGGCCAGCGGCCTCGGACTGGTGCGCTGGGAGCGCTGGGCCAATGCCAACCTGCGCCAGGCCGCTTCCGTTGCCACGGCAGCCCGCGAGCTGGCTGCGACCGCGCGATGCCCGCACATCCTGGATTTCGCCGCACCGGCGCCCGGCTGGATCCTGGCCGATTGCCGGACCTGGACGACCCTGGTGCGGCCGCGGCTGCCCTGGACCGTGGCCGACTATCGCTGGCCGGCCTTGCAGGGCTTTGGCCGCGCCGATTGAGCCGCCGCTCCCGGTCGTAGCAGGGCGGCGGCTGGCGGCGGCAGTGGTCTTCTCGGGCTGAGTCTTCTTGCCTCCGGTCACACCGCCTCCTTTGCCGTGCCGGAGGGCGCAAGGCTGCATGGATTGGCCGAGAATATTTTCGCCAGGGGCCATGTCGGCGGCTCCAAAAGAATGCTCTGGACGATTGGAGCGTCTCGGCGCGCGACCCTATCCCTATTGTGAACTGCCGCATCCGCGAAGGGACTGTATTTTTGCACGGCAATGTGAAATGTTTGCGGCGAGGTCGCAGCGTTCGTCGCGCCCGAGCGGGCCTTATCGAAGGTAGTGGACGTTTGTTCGAACTGCTGCACGACCGGAAGCACAATGTCTTGTTGACCCGGCTGTCGGGGATCTATCGCCTCGAGGACATCGTCGTGCGGGATCGCCTGGTCTCACGCTTTGTCGAGGAGCACGGATTGGCCCGGGGGGTCATGGATTTTTCGGCCGTTACCCGGCTCGGTATGCCGATCGAGACGATCGTCCGCCGCGCCGCCGCGCCGGCCAGGCTGCCCGGGCAGGCGAAGCTTTTTGTCGCCAAGGGCAGTCCCGGTCTGCCGCTCTGCCGCGTCGTTGCCGCCCTCCAGTATTTCGAGCGCGGCGTCGAGACGCCGATCGTGGACTCGCTGGAGGAAGCCTGCCGGATCCTGGCGGCGACCCCGTTCGATTTCCGGCCGCTGGAGCAGGCGCAGGCGCGAGCGCGCGAGAGCGACGTGTTGCGCTTCGTGGCACGCGTCGACGAAGCCAACTGGCGGGAGGACGAGCAGCTCGATGCGCTTGCCCAGCGGACCCGGCGCCTGCGCTTCGATTCCGCCTATTTCGCCGAGCCGGCGTCGGCCGCGTTGACCGATCCTGCCGCGATGGCGATTTCTGTTGCCGACCTGCTCAATTGCGAGTTGCATACCCGGGTGGACGACGGCGATCTCGCCGTCGATTGCCCGGGCTGCGGCCTGGGCACCACCCTGGCGAAATGCCGGGTCACCGTGAGCAGGAGCACCCGCTACGCCTGTCCCCGGTGCGATGCGGCGCTGGTCGCGGTCACCCCCTCGAGCGGTTCCGCGATCGCGCGCGGGTATCCCCTGGGCGGCTTCGATGTCGAGACCTGGGCCGACCTCTACTGCCTGAAGGTCCTGCTGCCGCGATCGACATCCTTGGACGGGTCCCCGCGTGAGCCGCGCCGGGGCTCGCCGGGGGGGAAATTGCCGCGCGCGCGCTGACCGCGGCACACGGGCCCGTCGCAAGGGCTGTTCGCCTGCAAGCATCGACGCCGCGGCTCCGGCAGCGCCCTCTGCCCGTCAACCTCCTGCCGGCGCCAGGCATCCGTTCGGCTGGAATCAGCCGAACGGCAACATGCCTGGTGAAACTTCGATCCCCCGTGCGCGCGCTTCCGTCATAGCGGAAGCCGCTCTAGCAGCTTGTCGATCGCCGCCAGCAAGACCTCTGGAGAGCAGGATTTCGACAGGACAGGGACCTGCGTCCGCAGCGGCCGAGGCACCCGCTCGGGCGATCCCGTCAGGAACAGGAAGGGTATCGCAAGGCTCGTCAATCGGCCGGCGATGGCGAGGCTGTCCTCGCCGCTTCCCAGCTGCAGGTCGAGGATGGCGGCGTCGACCTCGCCGCGATCGAGGCTCTGGCCGGCCTCCGCGCCGCGGGCAAACGGGCCCACGGGCGTCAGCCGATGGTCCTCGAGGAGGAGCGCGATGCTCTCGGCGAACAGAAGATCATCCTCCAGGATGAGGATACGCCGCCCTTGGTACAGGCTACCTGCGTGCATCATGCAACCAAAAACCGCGGCCGTGCAGGCAGGTTTCGGGATTGGCCGGGACAATTGGCCAAACTCGGTTTCGTCAAGCTCCTCTGTGGCACCCTGCGGAACCTGGCCGCCGCTTCCGTTCGACCATCGGCCGGCGCCACTCACGGCGCGCGGGCTGCCTGCAGGCGCCTGGGCGTTGAACCGCCGTCGATCGGTGGCCCCGGCCCCGCGCCCTTCGTCGGGTCCCGCCAGCGTCCACTGTCCAGGTCCTGGATCTGGCGCGCCATCATCGCCGAGACCACTTGCGAAAAGGGTCCCAGGTGAAGGTAGAAGGCGATCATGATGCCGATGGCGTGCAGGGCCGCCGGATTCTCGCGCGCACATCGATAGAGGGCAAAGAGGACATGCCCCAGCGCCCGGGGCTGCTCGCGGATGACGGACCGCAGGAGGCGGAACAGGGTGAGCCACTCGTCACGGGTGAGGCCTGCGACGCGCCTGGCCGGCTGATCCTGCAGGGCGCCCGGCGACGCCACCGGTCGGAAACAGTCGAGCTGCCGCGCGACGCGTCTTACCCGACCGAAGTATGCCGCCGGCACATAGAGCCGCCTGACCACGTCGGCGTAGTCGGCAAGCACGTCGCGCCGTGGCCGGCGCGTCACGAAATTCAGCCCTAGCGTGCACTGGTCGCCACCGCCTTCGGCGAACAGCCGCTCCTGCCACGCGACGGGAAACACGCGATGTTCGCGCTCGAGGCGGGTGGCCAGCTGCGTGTTCGCCAGGACGGTCAGCAGGCCGACCATGCAGATGGGAATGCTGGCCTCCTCGATCGCCGCGACCATATCGTCGGCGATGCTGCCCTTCTCGCTGTCGAACCCCACGATGAAGCCGGCCATGACGAACATTCCGGCCGCGTAGATCTTGCGGATGCTCTCCGCGAGGTGCCGCCGGGTGTTCTGCTTCTTGCGCATGGCCACCAGCGTGTCGCCGTCCGGGCTTTCGATCCCCACGAAGACGACGAAGAAGCCGGCCTCTCTCATGAGGGCAAGCAGATCGTCGTCATCCGCCAGGTTGATCGACGCCTCCGTCGAGAAGATGAAGGGATGGCCGCGCTGGCGCTGCCAGGCGACGAGCTGCGGGAGGAAGGCCTTCACCGCCTTCTTGTTGCCGATGAAATTGTCGTCCACGAAATCGACGTGGCCGCGATAGCCGGCGGAGTAGAGCGCGTCCAGCTCGTTGAGCATCTGCGCCGGCGTCTTGGTGCGCGGGTTCCGCCCATAGAGCTCGATGATGTCGCAGAACTCGCAGGTGAAGGGGCAGCCGCGCGAGAACTGGACGGCATGGTACAGGTAGTCCTGCCGCCTGATCAGGTCGTAGCGGGGAACGGGTGTCCGCGTGACGTCGGCCGTGAACTTCTCGGCCGTGAACCTGCCGCCGCGCTGTCCCGCCTTCCAGGCTTGGATGAAGTCCTGCAGGATCGCCTCGGCCTCCCCGAGGACGAGAAAGTCCGCCTGCGCGTAGAATCCGGGTTCCGAAGTCGCGTCCGGTCCCCCGACCACCACGGGTTTTCCCTCAGCCTGCGCTTGCGCGATGATATGCAGGCAGTCGGGCCGCTGTACGTTCATGCCGCCCGTCATCACCAGGTCGGCCCAGGCGAAATCGGCGGCACTCACGTCGTCGACGTTCCTGTCGATCAGGCGGCAGGTCCAGTCGGTCGGCAGCAGCGCCGCGACGGTCAGGAGGCCGAGCGGGATGGAGGAATGGCGGGCGCCGGCAACCTTGCACGTCGCCTTGATGTTCCAGAACGTATTGTCCGGGAACTTCGGCGAGACGAGAAGCACTCTGCAGGGACGCGTCATCGCAAACCTCGCCGGGCTTCCGTCGATTCGGAGCGTGACGATACAGGAGACGTCCAAGGCCGCCATGGCAATCGACCGGAAAGAGTTTCGCGATCGTGAAGGCGAACCGCGATCACCTTTGTGCGCGAAGGAGATGAGGGGCGAGCCCACCTCACCTCATTCCGCTTCTCGTTTACGGAGCGAAGCGGAGCTCTTGCAGGAAGGCCTCGATACGTTGCTGCGTCTCGGAAGGAAGCGCGGACCAGCCGGCCCAGAGCACACGAACCCTGTGCAGGCATGCGCCGTCATAGCCGGAAAAGTAGGCGGCCCGGACCTTGCCGGGCGCCTGCGTGCATTCGGCGCGGACGGTGGAGACGATCATCGCCAGCGATCCGATCATGGCGACGCCGTCGACCCGGGCATTCACCTCGCATCCAGGGGAGGCCTGGCGTTCTGCTTCGACGAACTCGGCGACGAAGGCCATCCGCAAGGCGGGGTCCGCGACGATCGCCCGGGCGAAGTCCATGCCGGTCTTCTGCGCGAGGGGCGTGCTGCGGAACTCTGGCGAGGCGGGGCCGGCGAAGGCCTCGGCGAAGACCGCAGGCTCGCACGCCGTGCACGACGCGACCACATGGAGCCGCATCGCCGCCCTGGAGGGGGGCGGGGAAGGACTCGCACGCCATCCTGGCGGATACCGCTCCAGCGTGGTGTGGCAGGGATCAGCTGCGGCGGGCTGGGCCGCGAGGATGAGGGCGGCGAGTCCGCTTAGCCAGCGCCCACCCTGTGTCATCACGCGCTCCGCGCAGGCCCTTTCCTTCCGGCCGCCATTCCGATTCGTGCCATGCTCTTCAACATGCCCCGGATGCTCTTGCGGACAGCGGGCGCGCGAATCTGCTCATAGGCCCTCACCAGGACCAGCGCTTCATATCCGACCAGCGGATCGGCTTGATCGAGCGGCCTTGCCCGGGCCCCATCCGCAGGGAGCCTCCGCTTTGATCGTGACCGCACGCCATCGAAGAAATAGGAGATGGGCGTGTCCAGCGCCCTGGCGATGGCATACAGGCGGCTGGAGGTGATGCGATTGTATCCCGACTCGTATTTCTGGATCTGCTGCATGGTTATGCCCAGCGCCTGCCCCAGCCGGGCCTGGCTCATGGCGCGCAGGATCCGACGCTGCCGTACGCGCGCGCCGACATGAACGTCGATTGGATGAAGCTGCGGCATCCCTTCCCCATCGGTGCCTCGGACGACTGTAGGTTGCGAACGCCCCGCCTTGCCATCACAAGTAGCCAAACGGGTTTGCGTCGTGTCAGGTCGGGGGAACGACGGGCTCTGCCGTTCCCTCCGTCGCCCCGAGCGCAGTCGAGGGGCCTTGCTTCGACGATCCGCCAGCCAGTCCGGAAGTGATGGCTCCTCCGGGAGCCTCGCATCTCGCCGCCGCGCTCCACCCTTTTCCGTCGCCCCGAGCGCAGTCGAGGGGCCTTGCTTCGACGATCCGCTGGCCGTTCCGGCAGCGACGGCTCCTCCGGGAGCCTCGCGCGTCGCCGCCGCGCGCCACCCTTTTCCGTCGCCCCGAGCGCAGTCGAGGGGCCTCGCTTCGACGATCCGCCGGCCCGGTCCGGAAGTGACGGCTCCTCCGGGAGCCTCGCGCTTGGCCGCCGCGCGCCACCCTTTTCCGTCGCCCCGAGCGAAGCCGAGGGGCCTTGCTTCGACGATCCGCTGGCCGTTCCGGCAGCGACGGCTCCTCCGGGAGCCTCACGCGTCGCCGCGGCGCGCCACCCTTTTCCGTCGCCCGAGCGCAGCCGAGGGGCCTTGCTTCGACGATCCGCCAGCCAGTCCGGAAGTGATGGCTCCTCCGGGAGCCTCGCATCTCGCCGCCGCGCCCCACCCTTTTCCGTCGCCCCGAGCGAAGCCGAGGGGCCTTGCTTCGACGATCCGCCAGCCAGTCCGGAAGTGACGGTTGCTCACCACCGCGTCCCACAGTCGCCCGGCGCCAGGGGCAGCAGGCCATCCACTGCCGCCGTCGTGACGCGCATCCGCGTTACGATGCGGTCCCGTCGCGCATCATGGCGTCGAGCCATCGCTCCGCCGGCCGGTGCCTGAGGAAGACCCGCATCGGCCGGTCGGCGGCGGCGAAGAAGCCAAGCAGTCGATTGAGTGGTACCGAAGGGGCAGCAGGCACGACGATGGCGAGCGGACCGACCGGCGCGTCATGGAACTGCCGGATCCGAAATCCCGTCGCCAGGAGGGCTTCCTGATCCATGGCCAGCTCAACACGGCGGAAATCGATGAGTTTCCCATAGCGCAATGCGTTGGCGCCGCTCACCGCGTCCAGGCATGCCTCGAGGTCGCCAGGTGTCACAGGGCCGTCGGCCACGATGGTGACCCGTCGCTTCCTTGACTCGATCGTCCAGTCCAGGGCCATTTCCACACCCGGCGACGCTTCAGGACGGGGAGACAATGCCGCCAGGGAGGTACCGGATGCAGTCTCCGGACCTCTCCCGACGGCCCCCTCGGCTGCGGGAGCAGGCGAGCAAGACCACGGGAAGGCATTCGACCACGCCTCCCGAGCGGCTCGGGAAGTCATTGTCTTCTGAAACGCATTGGCCAGGTTCGCCCGCCGCGCGCCATGCCGACCAGCATGCCATCCTCCAGTTTCAGGTCGTAGGTCGTGCCGTTGGCAAGGGTGACGAAGAGCGCCTCGCCATTGACCTTTCCGGTCGCCAGCTTCTGCGTGGGATCGACCCTGTCGGAGAAGGTGCAGTTCCAGCCGGAGTATCGCGGGACCTCGAACGTACCGGTGATCAGGCCATCGGGCCCGATTCCCGTTATGACGAGGTCCACGTCGCCGGTGTGGGATATCTTCTCCCGCCATTTACCGACCATCGGATGGGTCTGCGCAGACGCTGCTGCGGCCAGGCTGATGCATCCAGCCGTCACGAGAAACACCAATTGCTTTGCGATTTTCATGGGGACTCCTCCGGGAATGGGTGACGGTTGATCGAAGTTTCACAGGGCGTGTTCCGTTCGGCTGATTCCAGCCGAACGGAACATGCTTTAGCAGCCGGCCCTCGTGCTCGGGACATGGACCACATGGCCCTTTCACCTCGCGCTGTCGGGCGCCACACCTTGTGCTGGACAAAGGCGCGGGCGGCATCCTCCAAAAGGGGGAAGCCCGGGCGCGTTTTGCTACCGGCTACCCTGCGAGACCGAAGGGATTGGGCAGCATGCAGCGGGTTGTGACGTGATCGGCTCGCGGGGTTCAGCCGATGCGGGAGGGGGCCGCCCTTGTGTGGGTGCGCGAAAGGGCGGCCCCCGGGACCGCTCCCCCGATGTGGGACGCGAGGCCGCGGCCTTCGGCCGAGAGCTGAGGCTGCAGCACCCTGGCCGTGTCAAAGAGCATGAGGCAAGGTGGCATGGCTCGCCTCGCGTATTGTCGGAAAGTGTTTTCGGCTGTTGAGCGCCTTCACGCGACAAGGCTCCGGAATTCGGCCAACGAGTAGCATCCAGCTCGGGCGCCGACGCGCATGCTGATGAATGCCCCTGCATCGGACATCAGGAGAAGCATCGCCTTTGCCTTGCATGGCTTCTTCCGAGCGGCTTCTCCTGCCCACAGGCAGGCAGCGCCTGGCGATGAGGCGTAGCGCTGACGAGCGGGTACCTCCGGAATGACGCCTCAATGCGCGCCTGCGGCTGTCTTTTGGGCAGCGAAGGTCCCGCCCGCCTTGTAGTTGGGACCGTTGATGTTGAACGACCCCCCTTGTCCTTGCGCCGGGGCCGTCGGCGAGGAGAAGAAGGAGCCGTTCAGCGAGCCGGTCCGCCCTCCGCCGGCGACAGAGCCGGTGAACTGGGAAGCCGGTGCCCCGGTGATCAGGTTCGTGGTGCCGCTCAGGGTGGCGCCGTCGAAATTGCCGATGGTTACGGCGCCGCTCTGCGTCGCGAAGTTCCAGGTGTTGGTGTAGCTCCCCGCCGCGACATAGGCGTTGACACCGTTCTGCACGTTGCCGATCGCATGCCCGACATAGGTCGCGACGCCGGTGTTGGGCAGCTGGATACTCGGCGTCACCGTGCCGGTAACATACGTTGCGAGGTTCAGGCGTTCGCGGCCGTTGGGATTGTAGACGCTGCTGGCGCCGTAGCGGACCTCGCCGCTCCACCAGCCCCAGCTCATGAATTCGCAGGTGCACGGGGTCACGCCCTGGCTGGCGAAGAAGTTTGCCACGGGAGCAGCGCCGTAGCTCACCATCGTCGTGCGCGCCGTCACGTCGGCCCCACCCGAGGTACCGCTGCCCACCGTGACGCTCGCCGTCTGCGTGCCGAACAGATCTGCCGGTCGGTCGCGGAGCGCGTAGGTCTTGTCGTCGATGAAGACGTTGGTCGCATAGCGTGCGCCCGTCGTGCCGCCCAGCTTGAAGCTCGCCGAGGCGCCCGCGCCATCCCAGTTCACGACGGTGATGCTGGCCGACGCCCGGTTCGCCGCGGCATTCGTCTGCAGAAGGACGTTCGCAGGGAAAGCCCCCTGGGTGCCGACCGTGCGCGTCGAGTAGCCACCCGACGCATCGCGCTTTTCGACGATGCCGCCCACGTAGCCGCTCATGTTCTGCGACGTGCGGCTGTTCGCGGCGGAAGGCGAGGCCGACGTGCGCGTGGCCAGCGTGTTGACGTGATAGTCGGCCCCGGAGAGGTTGGTCAGCGGCTGGTCGAAGGACACTTGGTAGGTGCTGGAGCTGGAGGCTGCTGTGACGATGCCGTCGCTGACCGCAATGTCACTCCGTACGCTGCTCGGCGAATAGAGCATGGTCTCGGCGTTGGGCCCGTAGACCGAGTGGGCGCCGCCGACATCGAAGGTTGCGGCGGCGGAGGTCAGCCGGCCGGTCGGCTGGTCGGCCGCCAGCCGGTAGGACCCATTGTAGACGCCCGAGTTGAAGATCGACCCGTTGTTGAAGTCCTTGAAGTAGTCGCCGATGAAGACACCGATATAGGACTTTTGGGCAGCGCCTTGCCCCGCGATGGCGACCGTCGCCTGCATGGCGCCGGCTGACTGGTTGCCAGGGGCGGGACCGCCGACCGCGGGGGCGATCTGGGACGAGTAGACGGAATAGAGGGGGGAGACCGTCGCCGCCGCCTTCAGGGCGGGATCGCTCGCGACGGTCGGGCTGGCGAAGGGCAATGCGGCCGCATCGGTGCCCAGCGCCGTCAGCATATGGGTGGCGAAGCCTGAGGTTGGAAACTGCGATAGCGCCGTCGGCGTGCCGCCGGCGAAGCCGAGCTGCTTGTTGTTGGCATCGACGAAGCGATAGACGAAGAAATCCCCGTTGGGCGTGACGTAGCCCGTGCCCGTCAGTGGCCCCAGCGTGTCGTGGGTGAGTGACAGCGCGAACGGCGCGCTGCCGGGCAGCCACGGCACGGCGAAGGTGCGGCCGTCAGCCAATGAAATGGTCGCCGTGCCGTTCGCAAGCGTACCGGTGGGCTGTAGTGGCTGGTTGTTGGCCGGAACAGGCGTTGCCCCCAGGGTCTGGGGGGTGAAGTCGGTATAGCGCGGGTCCATGGCGAAACGGCCGCGCGTGACGATCACCTGTGTTGGCGGAGGGGACGGGGCCGCGGAAGGCGTCGGACCGGGCGAGTCGGTCCGGGGACCGTCCGTCGGGCCGGACGGAGGCGGGGCCGATGGCGATTGCTGGGGGCCGGCTGGCGCGCTCTGCGCCTGCTGCTGCTCCGCCTGGACTTCCTGGCGATCGACATTGGCGTTGGTCAGTGCGTTGCTGACCGTGTTGGCATTGCTGACGTTCTGAGCGGGTGAACCAGCCATGACATTAGCCGGTGTCGGCTGGTTGGCCGCGGGGCTCTGCTGCGAGTTCTGGCTCGAGAAACCGGAGGACTGCGCCAGCTGGTCGGCCACCACAGCCGGGTTGGCCGGCGCGCCCCCGGGGGTGACACCGGGCCGGCTGCCCGTGCCGCCGGCGCCCTGTCCGCCGCCTTCGAGCTGGGCCAGTTGCCCCGAATAGCCGCCGGCTGGGACGAGAGCCGGCGGCGCCGGCGGGGCCCCGAGGCTGGTGGTCACCTGCGATCCCGGCCGGGTCACGACCTGCGTCTGCCCGACGGCCGTGACCGACATGGCCTTGCCGAAGACGAAGGTGGATACGGTCCGGTTGGGTTGTACGTCGACGAGGGTGATGCCGCCGCGGATGCCGATCGTGTTCGACGGAGTGGTGATGGTGATCGGCTTGGTCTTGCTGATCTTGCCGCCGACCAGGCGCAGCACGCCGCGCGAGGCGTTGATGGCCAGGTCGCCGGTCTTCGTATTGGGATCGTAGACGAATCGGTCGATGGTCAGGCTGGCGTTGGGGCCGACGGTGAGCGCTGTGCCGTCCAGGAACACCAGATGGGCGCGGTCGCGGGCGTGAGTGGTGATCAGTTCGTTCGCCTGTACGTCTATGCCGATGCGCAGCACGCGCTCGGCCTCGGTTGGGGGCTTGCCGAGCGGGTCGCCATCGGTGGCCGATGTGACACCCACCTTCGCCATGCCGTCGGTCGCGCAGAGAACAAGAGCTGTGCTGGCCAGCAGAAGGGCCCCCAGGACGGAAGCCTTGCCGTCGCCGATACGCGTCATCCTTGCCTCCTCGTCGTCAGAAGCGCCAGCCCACGCCGAACAGGACGCTGTTGTTGGTGAATTGGTAGTTCGGGACGCTGGCGGCGCGGTTGAACCGGCCCACCGACGTGGTGAAGGTCGTGCGCTCGTCGAACGGGATCGACAGCAGCAGGTTCAGGATCGTATCGCCCTGGTACCGCATCGTGCCCGGGTCGACGACGGGATCGGGCTGGTCGTAGCGCCACCATTGCTGGTTGACCGACAGGCTGAGGGACCACGGCAGGTCGCTGCCGAACACGGGATCGGCGAAGCGGAATGCCATGCCCCCGCCGGCGCCCAGCAACGTATAGTTCTGCCACGCCGTCTGCTGCGTCTGGTAGCGCTGCGCATTGCCTACGGCATAGAGCGACACGGTTTCGGTTAGTTGGTACTGGAAGGTGGTGACCGCGGAGTACTGGGTGCCGGTGAACTGGCTGTTCGTCGGGAGATAGCTGGTGTTGGGATAGTTCTGCTGGCGCCAGCTGAAGATCGAGACGTTGCGCAGGCGGTCGGTCAGCAGGGCACCCGCCTCCACGCCGGCACCGTAGCTGCCATAGTAGGGTGTATCCTTCACCCAGATGTATCCGGCGGAGACGAACGGCCGGACGATCACGTCCTCGAACGTCTCGCGGAAGGCCTGGAAGCGCGGACCGGTGGTGAAGTCGATCAGGGTGACGTTGGCCGCCGACACCTGGAACTGCCGGTTGGCGTAGAAGGTGAATTGGCTCTCCAGCGCGGCCTTGTCCTGTGTCCCCAGGTCATAGGCGTGGCGGACCTGCGCTGAAGTGACGGCACCCCAGTCGGGGGTGCCCAGCGCAGCCTGGTTCAGGTTCGCGATCTGGCCGAACAGGCGCACCTGCGAGTTCGCCGGACCGAGATTGGCGTTCGACTGATACCGCGCGCCGAGGAAGAGCTCGCCCGAGAAACGCGAGCGGGTCAGACGTTTGTCGAGATCCGCGATGTACTGCTCGGCCCTGGCGCGGACTTCGGGCGGTACGCCAGACGGCTTCAAGGCGGCCTCCAGGTAGGTGCGCGCAAGTTCGTACGAACCCAGCCGGAAATAGAGCACGCCCAGTTCGAGGCGGACGCGCGGCAGGTTGGGGTCGATCAGCAGCATGCGTTCCAGCGCCGACACCGCGCCTTCCAGGTCGCCGGTCTGGCTGGCGAGGCTCGCGAACCGGAACAGCACGTCGAGGTTGGCCGGTTGCCGCAGCGTTTCTTCGAAGGCGGCGTCGTACTGCGCCTCCAATGATGGCGAAGCCGGTTGTTGTGCTGCTGCGGGCCAGGACGAGAAGGCCACCAGCGCCGCCACCCTCACCAGACACCCCAATGTCCTCAATGAATTCCACTCCCCGTGTTGAACCTTCCCGGACCGAACGGATTGCGTCCGGCATCGTTTGTCCTATCTCCTCGAAGGAGAATTGTTTTGCCGATCCTCTCCTCAGGCGGGAAGACGCTCCTCGAGTCCCACCGCGCGGCAGTATGAGAGTCGCACAAGCGCATATACTCTGCGGAGCGGTGAGCAGCGCCGGTGCACTGGCGCTTCGAAACTATTCTGGCCGTGGCCCGCGCAGGCGCCATCCCCCGGTTGGGGGAAGCGGCGGCATTTTATGCAACCGCGCCGTCCCGGTTTGCAGGCGTGATCCGTGGCGCGGCCCACGACGATGGCGGTGCGTGTGGATGCTGTTGCATTTTCACCGGGTCAGGCCGCCGATCGGTTGGCCGTCAAGAAATCGACAGTCACCTCTCAATTGAAGGCTGTCTTCCTGAAGACAGGGGTCAGCAGCCAGTCTCAGCTGACGCGGCTGCTGGTGGACTTGGCGGCATTGTAGGCTATTCGCCTGAACGGCTCGGAAGAACGCGGCTCCTGGCCATGGTCGCCTTGCTCGCCGCCACAGGCGGGAGGGGGCCGCCTGCGTGTGGGTGCGCGACAGGGCGGCCCCCGGGGCAACTCCCGGTGTGGGTGTACGAGAGAGCGATCCCCGGCCGAGGGCTGAGGCTGCAGCACCCTGGCCGGCAGACACCATGACGCAAGGAGGAATGGCTCGCCTTGCGTATTGTCGGAAAGTGCTTTCGGCTGTTGAGCGCCTTCACTCGACACGGATCCCGAATTCGGCGGAAGAGCAGCTCCTGCATTTCCTCGAAGGCCGCGTCGTACCGGGCTTCCAGCGTACCCCGCGAGGCGCCCCAACAGCTTCGATGAAGTCCACTCCTCCTGGAGAACTCTTCCGGACGGAGAGAATCGTGGTCGGCATCGCTTGGCATTTCCGACCTGAAGGAGGACTGTGTCGTCGATCCTCTCCTCGGGCGGAGGGCGTCCCTCGAGTCACACAGAGCAACAGCATGAGAGTCGCACAAGAGAGAATACTCTGAAGCAGGGTGAATGGCGCCGGCAGATTCGATAATTGTTACGGACATGGTCGGCGCAGGTGACTCTCGCCCTTTGCGAAAACCACGGCATTCACGCGGGCCGACACGATTGTGAGAAGGAAGGCGTCCTCAATGCCCGGTTCATCACAACATGAGCATCGGCTTTGATGGCCGGCGGCACGATCATGATGCTGGTGGCCGCTGCATGCGCGCCGCGGAGCATCTGCAGAGGTGTGTGGGCCTCGCAGGGCGGGGTGTGTGTCGGTGGCCACCACCAGAGAACCTATTCTTTTTCGGACCTGGGTTTGCCGACAGGACGACCACGGGGAATACCGGCGGCTGGCCAAGGTGGCAGCCCCGGCCGATCGCAGCGGCTTTCCCATCTCCCGGAATGCGTAAGCCACGGCGACGCTTCACGCCCTTCACCACGAAAGTTTGGCTGGTTGCGCCACGAGAGATTGAGGCACTGGGGCGTGATCTTTATCATTCTTTGCATTCATGCCCCGCACGAAGCGCTCCTTCAGCGATCTTGTGGTAGCCATCTATGATGCGGCGTCTGAGCCTGCGTCGTGGAGCCGGTGCTTCGACGACATGCGTCACATCGTTGGTGGCGATTCGGTGCTCGTCACGGCGCAGTATCCCGGGGCCGGTCGGACGTCGCTGCTCGCCAGCAATCTCGATGACCGGTTCCTTGCTGAATATGCCAGGGGATGGTGGGCGAAGGATGGTTGGATGCTCGGCGCGCTGAGCCGGCAGCGTGGGCGCGCCTATCTTGGGTCGGACCTCGTTCCCGACACGGAATGGATGCGCAGCGAGATCTACAACGAACTCGTCAAGAGCTACGCCGACTGCCGACACTGCCTGGGCACCATCGTCGATGTCGAAGACGGGCGCTGCGTGGTGGGGTTTCATCGGCCGGCGACCGCTCCCGACTTCACGGAAGCGGATCGGCGAATACTTCAAGGTCTCCTGCCGCACCTTGGCCAGGCCTTGCGCCTGGGAGAGCGCCTGGCCCGGCGTGACGAAGCCCATCACCTCACGCGGCTCGCGCTGGATGCACTCTCCTTCGGTCTCATCGTCGTCGATTCGAGCTGCCGGCCGTTGCTGATGAATCGGCGCGCGGAGCGCTGTCTTGCACTGGGCGATGGCCTGATGGGAGGGCGCTCACAGACGCCCCTGCGCGCCGGGAACATCGCACAGACACGGGGCCTCCACCGCCTGGTGGACGTTGCGGCGGCTCGTGACAGCCCGCTGCCGGGTGCGATGCAGATTGGCCGCAGCCACTCGGATACGCCCCTTACGCTGCTCGTCTCTCCCCTGGTCGGAGCGACGGCGGATCTTTTCGCCCTGAGGAGGCGGGCGGCTCTTTTATTCGTGCTGGATATCGAGCCGGTCGGACCGTCGGTTCGGACTCTCCGCAGCCTGTTCGGCTTGACCCCCGCCGAGGCCGATCTCGCCGAACGGCTGGGACGCGGTGCGCACCTCAAGGACATCGCGTCGGAGCGGGACGTGCACCTGGAGACGTTGCGCAGCCAGCTGAAGGCGATCTTCCAGAAGACGGACACCGACCGCCAGAGTGCGCTGGTTCGATTGCTCACCTCGCTGTCGGTCCGCGCCGAAGGGGAGTAGGTCGTCGGCAGTGATCGCTGGTGGCGAGCCCGCTTGCAAAGGTTTCCCGACTCGCCAATTTTTGCTCAACTCTGAAGGAAGGATGCAAATGAAGAGGGAGCTAATCGTCAGCTTGGCGGCTTTTGTCACTAAGCACTGGTACGAAAAAGTCCCATACAGATGGAAGGTAGGAAACGCCGCTTGGAGTAGCCTGCAGACCGGCTTCGACCACAATGCGTTCGGGACAGATCTCGCTGCGATTAACGTCGCACTGAGGCAGCACTTGGCTCATAGGTGGGCCTCCGCGGACGAAAGCGAGAAGATTCGGCTGGCAAATTGGATCGTTTCGGACTGGGGCGGCATCAGGAGAAACAGCAAAGAGAAAATCCTGAGCTATGCCAAGCTGGCGGATCTGGACCGGCCGAGCACTCCCTTTGAAGGAGTCAGCAGCTACAGCAAGATTCTCGCGGTCAGAGATCCCGAACGGTTCGCCATCTTCGACGCCCGGGTGGCCGTCAGCCTGAACGCAATTCAGCTCCTTATCGCCAATGCGGGTCTGATCGAAACATACCAGTTGCTCGCCTTCCCCATCCCTCAGAGTCGAAACAGTCAGGTGAAACGCTTCACGGCGGCGGCGTTTCCAAGTGGATTGGCGAGGCGCGGTTTTGCCCGCCTGAGCAAGAGCGCCGTTTACGGCACCTATTTGGACCTGCTGCGGGATGTCTCGAGTCTTAGCGGGAAATCCGTCCTCGAACTGGAGATGTTCCTCTTTGCGCAGGCAGAGGATCTTGGGAAGAGAGGAGAGGGATTGCTTGGGTAGATAGGGCGCCGGGCGGGCGACAACTGGTATCGGGCCACGGGCTTCGGCTCGAAGATGCTCAGCCTGCCCCTGGCTGAGCTTGTCACCACTTGAGGAAGGCATCGCTGCTGGCGGGGGCGCAGAGATGCGGGGTGACACGGGTACTGAAACCCGAATTCCTCGAGTGGACTGCTTGTCCGTGGGTGGCTTGCTGCAATTCCGCTTGACTCCCACGCGCAATGTTGTGGCGTATCCAGGCCGACCTTCATGGAGAAAGGATCGGCACGATGGCCCAAGGCGGCTCCCATCTCAGACAAGTGGCGGACAGCGAGGCGGCGACGCGGCTTGCCCGCGAGCAGAAGTACGAGCGTGCGCGCGCGGCGTTGGCCGATACCGGCTGGCTGTTCGACGATTTCGTGAACGTCGAGATGCGGCGCATCCTCACCAGCGATCCCGACGACATGACGACGCGGGAACTCGCGTACAACCGCGCCCGCGTCGCCACCGAGCTCAAGGCAAGCCTTGCCGCCCTCGTCGAGGAGCACGAGGCGCAGGCGCGCCGGACGGCGCGCCGCGACGGGCTGATGGAGACCTTCCATGGACGTTGAGTCCGACGCCCCGGAAGCCTCTGCATCCCTCGACCTCGCCGAAGCGGTCGCGTTGATGGAGGGCGCCGAAGAGGCCGCGACCGGCAGCGATGCCGTGGCCCTTGCGACGCCGGATGCGCCCGCGACCGCTCCGCCTGCCTCCGCCCCGGATGCGGCCGCGGAGGAGGAGGCCTTCGATCAGGCACCGGCCTTCTGGAGTGCCGAGGACAAGGAACGCTGGCAGGAGGTGCCGCAGACGCTGCGCCCTGTGCTGCACCGATATGAGCGGCAGCGCGCGGCGGTGCTCCACGAGAAGAGACGGGAGGCGGCAACGGCGCGCGACGAGGCGCTGCGCATGGCGCGCGCCGCCGGCCAGACGGTGGAGCAGGCCGCGGCCTGGTGGGAGCGCAATGGTCCGGCCCTGCACAAGGCCTTTGCCGACAAATGGTCGACCGTCGACTGGAAGGCGCTGGCCGAGAAGGACCCGGAGGGCGTGCAGCGCATGATGCAGCAGCGTCAGGAAGACGAGACGCTCCTGGCCGACGCCGAACGCCGCGGGCAGGCCCACATCGCGGCGGCGCGGGAGAAGGCCGAGCAGGATTTGCGGGCCGCGCGCCAGGCCGAGCACGCCAAGCTCGCGGAGCGGCTGCCGGACTATTTCGCGCCGGATCGCGCGCAGCAGACCTACGAGGCGCTCGGCCGCTTCCTGTACACGAAGGGCATTCCGGCCGAGCGCATCGCGGCGATCTACGAGGCCCCCGTCATCGAGCTGGCCTTGAGCGCCATGCGCTTCGAAAACGCACAGCGCGCCCTGCGCGAGGCCGCCGGCACGAAGCAGCAAGTTCCCGCGAAGCCGACACCGACCCGCATCGCACCCGGACCGGCCGCAAGGCTCGACAACCGGGCCGGCGAGGCGGCTCGCCAAGTCAGCGAGCGGTTCCGGCAGAGCGGCGGAACGTCCATCGCGGACGCAGCCGAGCTCATTCGTCTCAACGAACTCTGACGCCTGGAGGAGCGCAGCACATGGCTGCACCCGTCAATACCTTCGTCACCGGCAGCGCCGTGGGCAACCGCGAATCGCTGCACGACATCATCTCGATCCTGAACAGGGACGAGACGCCCTTCATCAGTACGATCGGCGCGGGCACCGCCGATGCCACCTACGAGGAATGGCAGCTCGACACGCTGGGCAATGCCGATACGGGCAACTCGAACCTCGAAGGGGACGAGAGCACGGCATCGCCCATCGTGCCCACGGTCCGCGCCGGCAACCGCACGCAGATCCTGAAGAAGCCCTTCACCATCTCCAATACCCAGGAAGCGGTGAAGAAAGCCGGCCGCGACAGCGAGATCAGCTACCAGACGGCGCTGGCCGGCCGGCGCATCAAGATGGATCTCGAGGCGATTGCCTGCCAGAACCAGGCCTCCGCCGCTCAGGCGGGCGCCGTGCCGCGCAAGATGGGCGGCTTCGAGAGCTGGATCACGTCCAACGAATCGCGCGGCGTCGGGGGCGCGGCGGGGGGATTCGCGGGCGGCAACACGGTCTCGCCAGTGGACGGCACCCTGCGCCCTTCGACCGAGGCCCTGCTCAAGGCCGTGATCCGTTCCGCCTGGACGGCGGGCGGCAAGCCGACGCTGCTCCTGATGGGCGGCAGCCAGAAGCAGGCATTCTCCGGCTTCACCGGCATCGCCACCCAGTACCAGGAGCCCAAGGGCAAGGCCGCGACCGTGATCGGCGCCGTCGATCGCTATGTCTCCGATTTCGGCACCTTCAGCGCCATGGCCAGCCGCTTCGTCCGAGGGCGCGAGATCGCGGTCATCGATCCCACCCTGTGGCGGCTCTTGTGGCTGCGCGAGTGGCGAAAGGAGGAGCTCGCCAAGACGGGCGACGCGCGCAAGTTCCACATCATCGGCGAAGTCACGCTCGAAAGCCGCAACGAAGCCGGAAACGGCATCGTGGCGGACCTCGCGTAGCCGTTCCCACCGCATTGGAGAAGACCGATGATCGACCCCGAACCGAAATCGACTGAGCTGAAGTCTGCCCCGCTGGCGTCGGCTCAGCCGCGGAAGGGCATGGTTGCGCCGTCTGCCGCCATCAGGCGGGAGGGAATGGTCGGCATCGTGGTCACGGTTGACCACGTCTATCTGCCGGTCGGCCCCGATGGAAATGTTGATCCCGGCTGGACGGCATCCAACGTTTTGCCATCCAGGGTTTGGCGCGCGGCCCGCCTGCGGGTGCCGGAGGACCTCGCGCGGTTCCTGCGCGAGCGTGGTCAGGCGGAGTTCCTGCCATGAGCCGCCGCCTGCTCGGATTCGATGCCGCCACCGGCTTGGCCCAGTGGTGGCTGGAGGACGGCGAGGGCAACTGGGCGCAGATGGCGTCCCAGGCGGCCGCACCCATCCTCGACCTCAACCGCGAGGCCGCCAACCACTGCGACCCGTACAACGCGGCGCGCGACGTGCGCCTGGTGGCGCGCATCCCGCTGATCGTGATCGCGAAGTGGCGCAACGAGCTGGGCGTCGACTACTGGAACCCCGACCACCAGGACAAGGTCGACCGGCTGCTCGACGACCCCGACTGGCGCTGGCTGCGCACCGACGCGGGGAGTCTCTGAGATGCCCCCGCAGATCGTCACCTATGCCGGTCTCCGGGCGGGCGTGTCGGCCTGGCTGGCGCGCTCCGGCGACACGCTGCTGGAATCGCGGTTCGACGACTTCCTGCTGAACTGCGAACGCCGGATGTACTACGGCCACGCGACGGAGGATGCGGCCAACCCGCTGCGCTCCGAGCCGCTGCGCATCGTCGAGATGGAGACCGCCGATCCCGCCTTCGTGCTGCAGGAAAGCGTGGCGCAGCCGCCGGGCTTCCTGGAGCTGATCTCCGCCGTGCTGAACGATCCGCTCGGGCCGATGGAGATCGTGAGCCAGCGCACGCTCGACGGCTACGGCCCCCAGAGCCTGGGCGGGCCGCGCAAGATCGCGGTGTCGGGCACGCGCTTCCGCGTCAAGGATGATCCGGCCGGCGCTGCGGCGACGTTGCGCTACTACCGCCGCCTGGCGACGCCGGAAGGCTCCACGGTCAACGACATCCTGGCCGCCTATCCCGACGTCTATCTGTTCGGCTGCCTGGTCGAGGCGGCGATCTTCACCCAGGGCGAGGCCGAGGCGCAGCGCTACCTGTCGCTCTACAACGCCAGCGTGGCGGGCCTCAATGCGCGCACCCAGCGCATCACGGCCTCCGCCGCGCCGGTCCTCCGGCTGCGCGCAGGAATGACGCCATGAGCCCGCTTCGCTGCTGCGCAGCTTCGCAGGCCACGGCCCGCTTCAACGCGGAGAGGGCAATGCCTTGTTCTGCGAAGTGCCCGACAGGGAGCGAAGCAGAATGATCCCCTTCGCCGAATGGCGGCCGGACATGCCGGCGCTGTCGCAGTGGGCGCGCGAGGCGCTGAACGTCGTGCCGGCCGAGGAATCCTACATGCCGCTGAACGACCTGGCGGGCGTGTCGAGCGCGCTCGCGGCGCGGGCGCAGGGAGCAGCCTGGTTCCGCGGCACGGCCGGCGCCACGCGCATGTTCGCGGGTGACGCCTCGAAGCTCTACCTCCTGTCCGGTTCGACCTGGAACGACGCCAGCCGCCTGGCCGGAGGGCCCTATGCGACCGGCGCCGACGGCATGTGGCGCTTCACGCAGTTCGGCACGCTGGCGCTGGCCGTCAACGGCATCGACGCGGCTCAGAAGTTCGACCTTTCCGTCGGCACGCACTGGGAGGCGCTGGATGGGGCACCGCCGATCGCCACCTACGTCACCACGGTCCGCGACTTCGTGCTGATGGGCAAGATCGGCTCGGCACCGCAGCGCCTGCAATGGTCGGGTATCAACAATGCCGAGCTGTGGGGCAGCGATCCGGCGACCCAGACCGATTTCCAGGAGCTGCCCGACGGCGGCGACATCACCGGCCTGTCCGGCGGCGAGCTGGCCGTCGTCCTGCAGGAGGCGGCCATCCGGCGCATGACCTTCGAGGGGCCGCCGGTCGTCTTCCGCATCGACAAGATCGCCACCGATCTCGGCTGCAGCGTGCCGGGCAGCGTCGCCAGCCTGCTCGACATGACGTTCTTCCTGCACAAGTCGGGCTTCTACATGGTGCGCGGCGGCCAGGCGATCGAGCCGATCGGCCGCGGCAAGGTCGACCGCACCTTCTGGTCGGAGTTCGACGAGACCAACCAGTTCCGCTGCAGCGCCGCGATCGACCCGGTGCGCGGCCTCTACGTCTTCGCCTATCCGGCGACCGGCAGCGGCGGCCTGCCCAACCGGCTGCTGATCTACAACTGGCGCACCGGGCGCTGGAGCCGCGCCGTCGTCGCCTGCAACCTGGTCTATGGCGGCGTCAGCCAGCAGGGCTACACGCTGGAGGAGCTCGATCCGTTCGGCACGCTGGAGACGCTGCCCTATTCGCTCGATTCCTCCTACTGGACGGGCGCGGTGTCGCTGCTGCTGTTCGGCTTCGATACCGGCCACCGCAGCGGCTCGTTCAGCGGTGCCGCGCTGGAGGCGGTCTGCGAGACGGCGGAGTTCAATCCCGGCAACGGGCAGCGCGCGACGGTGCGCGGCTGCCGGCCACTGATCGACGGTGGCGCGCCCCTGCTGCAGGTCGGCGCGCGCGAGACGCAGCAGAAGGCCGTCGCCTGGGGACCGCCGGTCGGCCCAACGCCGGCCGGGCTGGCGCCGCTGCTGGCGAGCGGCCGCTACTTCCGGGTGCGCGCCACGATGCCCGCGGGAGCGACCTGGTCGAACATGCAGGGCATCGACGATCTCGATGTCCGGCCGGGAGGGGCGCAATGAGCCTGCCCGCGCTTCCGGTCACGGCGGACACCCGCACCATCACCGAGCGGGTGAACGTGCTGATCCGCGACTACAACAACCCGCCGGCGTCGACCCCGCCGCAGCGGCTGGTGCCGGCCGGCACCGTCCTGCCGTTCGCAGGGAGCACGGCGCCGACCGGGTTCCTGCTCTGCCATGGCCAGGCGGTGTCGCGTGCCGATCACGCCGACCTGTTCGCGGCCATCGGCACGACCTATGGCGCGGGCGACGGCTCGACGACGTTCAACCTGCCGGACCTGCGGGGGCGCGTGGCGGCGGGCCGGGACAACATGGGCGGCAGCAGCGCCGGCCGGCTGACCACGATCGCCGGCACGACGCTGGGCGGCGCCGGCGGCAGCGATGCGGTGACGCTCACGACCGGGCACATGCCGTCGCACAGCCACGGGGTCAACGACCCCACGCATTCGCACGGCGTGCTCTCGGGCAATACCACGCCGGCCGCCTTCACCGGACGGGCCGGGCAGGGCGACGGCAACAACAACTACTACATCACGCCGTCCTACGCGGCCACGGGCATCACCCTCCAGAACGCCGGCGGTGGTGCGGCGCACCAGAACGTGCAGCCGACGCTCGTCCTCAACCACATCATCGCGACGTGAGGCCATGAAGCGTTGCTGCTCTCCCATCGCCGTCGAACGGTCCTCCCGGACCACGGGCAGGTACCTGATCCTGCCGGTCGTCCCGGCGCATCTGCCCCTGGCGTGGCCGGTGCTCGGGCGGCTGCTCGCGCCCGTGGTGCGGCGCTCGCCTGATCCCGATGCGCGACGGCTGCCGGCCGTGCTCGAGGCGGGCACCGCGCAGCTCTGGGCAGTGGTCGAGCGCGGCGTGCCGACGGCCGCCATCGTGACACGCCTCACGCTCGGCCCGCCGAAGCGCTGCCTGCTGTGGCTGATCGGCGGGCGCGATGCGCGCGCCTGGGCGCGCGAGGCCCTGGCGCGGATCGCCGCCTGGGCGAGGGCGTGGGGCTGCGTCGCCCTGTGGGGCGTCGGGCGCGACGGCTGGACCCGTCTCGCCGCGTCGCTCGGCTTCGAGCGGGTCGCTCCCGTCGGCGGACAACGGGCTTGGGAACGGAGGATTGCATGAGTCAACGGATCGAGGTCTGGCGTCGCCGCCTGTGGCCGTCTTTCGGCGGCATGGCGGGCGCCGTCGCGCACGGCGGTGGCGGGGCCAGCCAGAGCTTCCAGAGCACCAGCTCGAACACCTCGAGCACGTCTGGGCCGCATCCCTTCATCCAGCCGACGCTGAAGTCGATCGGCAGCCGGTTCTCGGACCTGTTCTCGCAGAACATGGAGGCGCCGGCCTACTATCCGGGCTCGACGGTCGCGCCGCAGAGCGAGCGCACGCAGTCGGCGCTGACCGCGCTGTGGCAGCGCGGCGCGAGCGGGCTCGGCGGGCTCGACACGGCGGCGCGGCAGATGGCGCAGAACACGCTGTCGGGGAAGTATCTGGATGCCGACAGCAACCCGTATTGGCAGGACGCGCTGGCGGCCTCCTTCCGGCCGCAGAACGAGCAGTTCGCGTCGCTCGTCGCCCCGAAACTGGCCGCGCAGTTCGCCGGCGCGGGCCGCTACGGCTCGGGCGCCCATGTCGACGCCATCGGCCGGGCGTACGGCGAGCTCGCCCAGTCGCAGTCGGACGCGGCGGCGAAGACGGCGGCGAACCTCTACGGCAGCGAGCGGGACCGGATGGTCAATGCGGCCGGGCTGCTGCCGCAGTTCCAGGCGCTCGACTATCGCAACCTCGAGGCCCTGATGCAGGCCGGCGCGGCGCAGGATGCCTATGCCCAGCGCGTCATCGACGCCGACGTCGACCGCTACAACTACGGCGTCAATGCGCCCTACGACTGGCTGGTGCGCGGCGCGCAGGGACTGCAGAGCATCATGCCGGGCGGCAGCACGAGCGGATCGAGCAGCGGCTTCAGCCACACCTACGTGCCGCAGCCGGACAACACGCTGCAGCAGATCCTGGGCGGCATCATGGGCGCCGCCGGCACGGGCGCGAAGGCCTACATGATGTCGGACGCGCGGCTGAAGGACGTGGCGGGCCGGGTGGGCGCGACCGACGAGGGCGTGCCGCTCTATCTCTACAGCTATCGCGGCGACGACCAGCCGCGCATCGGGCCAATGGCCCAGGAGGTCGCGCACCTGCGGCCCGATGCGGTGGCACGCCATCCGTCCGGCTACCTGATGGTGGACTACGCCTCCCTCGCGCCGCGCGGAGGCCTGCTGTGAGCCCCGCGTCGGTTGGTGATTCATCTCGTCGATGCGGGGGCGTGTGATGGCCGATATCTGTGCGTCCAACTGGAATGAGGACGACGACGGCAACATCGTGCCGGCGCCGGATGGCGCGCCCGAGGGCATGGCGCCGTCGGGCGTGAACAATGTGCTGCGGGCCCACCAGGGAGCGCTGAAGCGCTGGTACCGCTGGAGCACGCCCGCGACGACGGCGGGAACGGCCACGGCCTACGCGCTCGGCTATGGCGTGGCGCCGGCCGCGCTCGTCGACGGCATGACGCACCTCGTTGAATTCCACGTCGGCAACGCCGTGGCCCCGACGCTCGAGGTCGGCGGATTGGGCCCGCTGCCGCTGCACTACTACGCCGCCGGGCAGTGGCGTGCCGTGCCGCCGGCGCTCGTCGGCAGCAATGACGTCCGGCGCATCGTCTTTCATGCCGGCAGCGGGGCCTATCGCCTCCTGGGGCCTGACGTGACCGGAGACCTGGTGCCGTCGGCGCGTGCCGTCGCGCGCGCGGGCACGCTTCTCTGCCATGGTCAGGCCATTAGCCGGACGCAGTACGCCGGACTGTTCGCCGCCATCAGCACGGCTTTCGGTGGCGGCGACGGCAGCACGACGTTCAATCTGCCGGACCTGCGCGGCCGCATCGTCGCCGGCAAGGACGACATGGGCGGCGGCAATGCCGGCCGCTTGAGCGCCGTCATGAGCAGCGGCATCCTGGGCGCGGCTGGCGGCGGATCGACCAATACGGCCAACACCGTCCTCGCAGTGACAGGCAATGCGAGCGGCACGCTGACCGGCAACGCTGGCCAGACGCCGTACTCCGGCGCGAGCCTTGGCCCCGGTGGCGTCGGCCCGATCTCGTACAACTACCACGATCATCCTGTCACGGTGACGGGCACTCTTTCCGTCAGCGCCAGCGGCAGCGGCATGTCGGGCGCTTTCAGCGTCGCGCAGCCCACGATGATCGCCAACTACGCCATCTGTCTTTGAAAGGAGCCGTCCATGCCACGCGAGATCAACGAGGCGGGCTATCGCCTCATCAAGGAATTCGAGGCCGGGCCACAGCTCGGCGGTCAGCCGGCCCTGACGGCCTACCGGTGTCCGGCAGGGACATGGACGATCGGCTGGGGCCATACGGGACCCGACGTCGTGCCGGGCACGACCGTCACTTTGGAGGGTGCCCAGGCCTTGCTGGAAAGGGACCTGGACGGGGCGGAATCCTGCGTCGAGCGTGCGGCGACGCGCAGCCCGAACGAAAACGAGTTTGCCGCGATGGTCGCACTTGCGTTCAACGTGGGGACTGACGGTTTCAAGGCCTCGACGGTGCTGCGCCGGCACAACCTGGGCGACAGGGCTGGCGCCGCGGCGGCATTCGGTCTCTGGCGCAAGATGCGCGACCCGGTGACGGGCCAGCTGGTGGATTCACCCGGCCTGATCCGTCGGCGCCACCTCGAGGCAGGCCTGTATCTCACGCCCGTGAACGCCGACGCCGCGGCAATGCCGCAGGCTGTCGCCCCACCTCCGCCGGCGGCCGCGAGCCGGACCGTCATCGCCGGCGGCGTGGCCGTCGCCACCGGCGCGGCATCGCTCGCCGACCAGATCGACCAGGTGGCGCCGCTGCTGGACAGCCTGACGACGGCCGGTCTGTCGGTGCAGAACCTTCTGAAGCTCGGCGGCGCTGCGCTGTCGTTCGTCGCCGTGGCCGCCGTGGCCTACATGCTCTGGCGCTATCTGCAGAAGCGCCGGCGCGGCGAGGTGCTCAGCACATGAGCGCACTGTGGCGATACGGCGCGGCGGGAGCAGCCATCGCCCTCGCGCTGATCGGGTTGGTCGTCAGGCTCGTTGCCGCAGGGCGGAGCCAGGAGCGTGCCGTTCAGGCCGAACGCAACGAAGCAACGAGAAGGAGGATGGAAGATGCGGACGCACGCGGCCCTCGCACTGCTGACGATGTCGATCGCCGGCTGCGCGACGGCACCTTCTGACGTCTGCCCGGTCGTGGTCGAGTACTCGGCGGAGCAGCAGAGACACGCGGCGGAGGAACTGGCCTCCCTGCCGCGCGACGGCGTGGTGCGGGGCAGGATGATGCCCGACTACGGGCGACTGCGCGATCAGGCGCGGGCCTGTCGAGCGGGAGGTGATCGATGACGACTGGAATCGCTCGTTCCCGAAGGCTGCCACATATGCTGCTTGCTTCGATAGGCGAGCACTTGCCAGCGATCCACAGATCTCCCGTCAGTACGAGGACTGGCGGACCCGGCGAGATTCGAACTCACGACCTCTGCCTTCGGAGGGCAGCGCTCTATCCAGCTGAGCTACGGGTCCGGCGGGCGGGACCATACCGGAGGGGACCGGCCCGCGCAACGCGCCGCTCCTACCGCTCCCGGCGCTCCTCGGGATCCCTGTCTTCCGGCCGGTCGGCCTCGTCGGTGAACTTCTGCTGCAGCGTCCCGAGGAGGCCCAGCACGATCAGCGCCAGCACGGCGCCCAGCAGCGCGATGGACCACAGGCCCAGGCCGCAGGCCAGGCCGACCGCACCCGCCAGCCACATGCCGGCGCCCGTCGTGAGGCCGCGCACCTCGCCCCGCGTGAACAGGATCGTGCCCGCGGCCAGGAAGGCCACGCCCGCGGTCACCGCCTCGACGAGACGGATGGGATCGACCGACTGGCGGTCGCTGCGCGGAAACATCGGCGCGTGGTAGATCTCGATGGTCAGGACCGCGAAGGTCGCCGCGGCGAGGCAGACAAGGATGTGGGTGCGCAGACCCGCCGGCCGGGCTCGCCATTCGCGCTCGAAGCCGATCACGGCGCCCAGGATCCCGGCGAACAGCAGGCGCAGCACGATCGATGTGAACGGCAGCCATGTCGAATGGCCGAATTCTTCCAGGATTCCGGTCATGGCGAGGCCCGCGTTTGCGTCGGCCGCCCGCCGGCGGCAGTCTCGGCAACGCACGCCCGGCCGCATCGGTTCCCCCGACGCGGTTGCTCCCCGACGCGGTGGTTCCCCAACGTGGTGGCCTCGCCGGCGTGCTATACCCGCCGCGCCTGCTCCCGTGCGAAGCTCGCTGCGGCGCGCTCCACCAGCACCTTGCGGTCGATCTTGTTCGTGCCGGCGAGCGGCAGCTCGTCGACGAACCAGACGGCG
This sequence comes from Pseudomonadota bacterium, assembly GCA_049323495.1. Lineage (GTDB taxonomy): Bacteria > Pseudomonadota > Alphaproteobacteria > Reyranellales > Reyranellaceae > Reyranella. Next base: position 125,540 of record JBMONG010000036.1, on the reverse strand, counting down.
CGCGGGTGGGCGTAGGCGGGGCCGTTGTCGAGCGCAAAGCGACGCAGCGCGTCCTCGGTCGGCCGCGCGCCCGGCCTGGGCACCACGAACGCCACGGGCAGCTGGTACTTGATCTCGTCGGACACCGGCACGACGCAGGCCTGCGCGACGTCGGGATGCCGGCCCAGCAGCTTCTCGACCTCGCCGGGATAGACGTTCTCGCCGCCGCACTGGAACATGTCGTCGGCCCGGCCGACGAAGAAGAAGAAGCCGTTCTCGTCGCGGCGCATGACGTCGCCGGTGTCGTACCAGCCGTCGACCAGCCTCTTCCGCGTGTCGGCCTCGCGGTTGAGGTAGCCGGTCATCAGCGCCGGCGTGCGGATGTGCAGCACACCCTGGTTGGAGTCGCCGCCCACCAGCTTCACCTCGATGCCCTTGCGCGGATAGCCCAAGGCGCCCATCGGCCGCGGCACCCCGTCGGGGTGGGGGCCAAAGCCCAGTGGCCCAGACTCGGTCGTGCCCCAGCTGTTGGCGGTCTCGGCCTTCGGGAACAGCCGGTGCATCTGCTCGAAGAACTCCGCCGTCGAGGGCGCCGAACCGGTGACGGCCATGCTCACGCAGGAAAGGTCGGCCCTGGCCAGCTCCTCCGTCTCGCGCATCACCAGCGCCAGCATGGTCGGTACCGAGGTCACCATGTCGATGCGCAGCCGGTCGATGGCGCGGATATAGCCGCGCGCCGTGAAGCCGGTCAGCAGCACGATCGTGCCGCCGTTGATCATCACCATCTTGGCGCTGAACAGGCCGTTCATGTGGAACAGCGGCGCGGCGATGATCGCCTTCTTTCCCTCGATGCCCGGACGCTGCTCGGGCGTGGCGCCGGTCGCCCAGATGTAGCCGCCATGGGTCAGCGGCACGCCCTTGGGCAGGCCGGTCGAGCCCGAGGTGTAGAGGATCATCGCCACCTCGTCGGGCGCCATGTCGACCGGCGCGAAGGGACCCGGGTCGAGCAGCGCGCCGAGCTCTTCCATGGACACGGTCGGCACCAGCTCGGCCACCAGCGGCGCGCGCTCGCCGTCGGCGACCGCCAGCTTGACCGCCGAGTCCTTCATGATGTGCGCCACCGTCTCGCGCGGCAGCTTGTGGTTGACGCAGACCGAGACCAGGCCGGCCGCCATGGTCGCCATGTAGAGCAGCAGGTAGTCGGCGCTGTTGGCGGCCACGATGGCGACGGCCTCCCCACGCTGCAGCCCGCGCTTCAGCAGCCCCCGCGCCAGCGCGGCGATGCGATGGCGGCCTTCGCCGTACGAAAGACGCAGCTGCTCGTCGGCTTCCGGCGAAAGCTGGATGATAAGGGGGCGATCGTCGGGGGCGGTCGGGTCGAGAATCGCGGCGAGGTTCTTCACGGTGGCGTCGGTCATGGCAGCGGGTTCGGTTGCAAGGGGCGTGCCTGGGCGGTCGTCCTAGTCGGCCCGCCGGTGGAACTGCGAGCCGCCGTAGGATTGGTCGGTCGGCACGATCTCCATATAGCTCACATCCATGCGCTGCGGCGCGCCCAGCACGAACATGATGGCTTCGGCGATGTCGTCGGGCTGCAGGGAATCGAAGCCTTCGTAGAAGCGGCGGCGGCCCTCCTCGCGGTCCTCCAGCAGGGCGAGGTGGACGCCGGTCTCGACCCGGCCGGGCGAGATCTCGGTGACGCGGATGCCGCTGCCGTGCAGGTCGAGCCGCAGCGTCTGGCCGAGATTGCGGATGGCGGCCTTGGTCATGGCATAGACCGGCATGCCCTGGATCGGGGCCACGGCCGAGATCGAGCTGAGATTGACGATGTGGCCGCGGCCGCGCGCCCTCATGCCGGGCACCGTGGCGGCGAGGCAGTTCAGCGCGCCCTTGAGGTTGACCGACAGCAGCGCGTCGATGTCGGCCGGCGCCGTCTCCCACGAGGCCGTGGCCCGCACCAGCGCGGAGGCATTGTTGATCAGCACGTCGGCTTCCAGCCCGCTCAACGCGCTCATCACGGCGTCGCGATGGGTGATGTCCAGCGCCAGCGGCCGGCAGCCCGTCTCGCGCGCCAGCTCGGCCAGGTCGTCCGCCGAGCGGGCGACCGCCCAGACCTCAAGCCCGCCGATGCGGAGCTGGCGGACGGTAGCGGCGCCGATGCCGCGGCTGGCGCCGGTCACGATGGCGGTGCGGTAACGTTCGAGCGACATGGGCCTCCTGACGTGCGGCCGTGCTTTACGCGAGTCGCAGCTTTACGCGCGTCGTACCGGCCGCCTAGATTGCGGCGCCACAGTAGGGGAGCAGGGCATGGCAAAGAAACTCTTTCCCGACGGGACCGAGGTCACGTCGTTCTACGTCCGCGCCATCCGGTCGGGGCCGATGGTCTTCGTCTCCGGCACGACCTCGCTGGACAAGAAGGGCAAGGTGCAGGGCAGGACGGCGGCCGAGCAGACCACCATCACCATGCGCAAGATCGAGGCGGCGCTGAAGGCGGCCGGCAGCAAGCTCGGCCATCTCACGCAGATGACGATCTACGTCACCGACATCCGCGACATGGGCGACGTGGTCAAGGCGCTGGGCAAGGCCCTCAAGGGATCGGTCGTGACCTCGACCCTGGTCGGCGTGACGGCGCTCGCCGTGCCCGGCCTGCTGGTCGAGATCGAGTGCATGGGCGTGGTCGAGGACTGAGCGGAGCGCAGCTAAGATGTGGGAACGGATCGGCCGCCGGCACATGCTGGCGGCGGGAGCGGTGGCGTTCGGCTCGACGAGCCTGCCGGCGCTGGCGAAAGACCCGGTGAAGACCGGCACGGTCGACATCGAGCAGGTGCAGGTCGCCTTCATCGGCAGCGGCGGCGTCGGCGGCGGCACGCTGCACTGGCGTGGCAAGAGCTACCGTTTCTCGGTCGGCGGGCTGGGCATCGGCGGCTTCGGTGTCTCCCGGATGCAGGCGACCGGCGAGGTCTACAATCTCTTCGAGCTGAAACATTTTCCCGGCGCCTATGGGCAGGCGCGCTATGGCGCGGCCTTCGGCGACAAGGGGGGCGGCAAGCTCTGGCTGGAGAACCCCTACGGCGTGATGCTGAGCCTGAAGGCGCGCCGCGAAGGCCTCGCGGTGTCGCTGGGCGCCGACGCCGTCATCATCGACTTCAAGAAGTGAGGGCGGCGATGAAGACCATGCGACGCCCGGGCCATGCCGCCGTGGCCGCCTGCCTGATGGCCGCCGGTCTGATGGCCGCCGGTCTGATGGCCGTCTGTCTGGCGGCCGCGCTGCCGGTCCAGGCCCAACAGCCGGCCGCGCAGACGGCGCCGCCCGCGCAGGACGAGACGCCGGCCATCAACGCCTTCGCTGTCGTTTCGGCCAGCGGGACGATCATGCGCGCCGCCGAGAAACAGTTGATGGCGGTGGCGACGCTGAACGGGCCGTTCTTCGTGGAGACCGACGAAGGCCCGATCCCGGCCGGCAGCGCAAGTTGCGTGGCGTCGCTGCGGTTCGACCAGGGCCGCCGCGGACAGACGGCCAGCGGCGCCTGCACCATGACCGCCACCGACGGCGCCACCGCCTGGGGCGAGTGGGCGTGCGAGGGCTACGAGCTGCTGGGCTGCCGCGGCATCTTCAAGCTGACGGGCGGCACCGCGCGGTTCGAGGGCGCGACGGGCGAGGGGGCGATCATCTGGCGGCCCAGTGCGCATGAGCTCAGTCGGCAGCTCGACGGCAGCGTGCTCGACAGTGCCAGCGGCATCCTGCTGTGGCGCGACGTCAGGCTGCAGCTCCGCTGACGTGCGCTTCAGGCGTGGCTCGAGGCGGCACCGTGGACAACCGGCACTATACGATTCGCGGGGTGCACGGTACTGTCGAAGGCCCGCACGGATCATGCGGACAAGGGGAGAAAAGGATGGTCACGCTCAGCAAGGCCCGCTTGTCGTTCGTCGTCGGGCTGATGGCAGTTGCCACGGCGTGCACGGCGCCCTCGAGCCAGCCCGGCGCGGATCGCAGCACGGACTCGCAGGCCACCACGGTCACCTGGAAGGATGGCCGCCAGGCGATACGGATCACCTGCGGCGACCCGCAGGGCTGCGATACGCGCGCCCAGGCGATGTGCCGGGGCAATTACACGGTGCTGGAGATGCAGAACATGCCGACCCGCGGCGACATGACCACGGTGCGCGGCGCCGCCGCCGTCGTCATCCGCTGCGCCGCCTGATCCGGCGGCCCTGATCCGGGGGGCCGGCCGATCAGCGGCTGCGCCGCGCGCCCCAGGAGGCGGCGATCTCCGGGCGGGACCGCTGGGCTTCCGCCCCGGAGGGCAGCGCCGCCTGGTGATCGTCGATCCAGACGGCCACGTCGGCGGCGACGGTCTTGCCTTCCTTGTCGCGCAGCAGCAGGTGGTAGCCGTTCTTGTAGAAGGCGAGCTTGGAATCGGGGCGCCGCGGCATGACCTCGATGGCGGCGCGCACGGGCTCCTGGGGCACGATGCGGTCACCCAGCCCGTGCAGCATGATGTACGGCACCTGCACATGCGCCGCCGAGCGGCGCGCCTCGTCCATCAGGTCGACCAGCCCGTAGGCCATGTCCAGACGGACCTGGCGCAGCATCATCGGATCGTTGCGCAGCTTCTCCAGCGTCTTCGGGTTGTCGGTCGGCCGGTAGTCGATCGAGGTCGGGCCGGACGGCATCCAGGGAATGGTGTGGGCGAAGAACCAGAGGCCGGCGCTGGCCACCGGGCCGAACGTGTCGCGCGAGCGCAGGGCCGTGGCCAGCAGGATCAGCCCGTCCACCTCGGCGCCCTCGTCGGCCGCCACCAGTGCCACCGCGCCGCCCATGCTCTCGCCGGCGAGGTAGACCGGCACGCCCGGATATTCCCGATGCAGCAGGCCGATCATGGTCCGCACGTCGTCGACCAGCGACGCCGTCCCCGGCCAGCGGCCGCGCGTCGGGCTGCTGCCGAAGCCGCGCTGGTCGTAGGCGCAGGTCGTGATCTCGTCGGCCGCCCAGATCTTCGCCGGCTCTTCCCACGCCATGCGGTAGTCGCCGAAGCCGTGCAGGCCCAGGATGACGGCTCGCGGCGTGCCGCCGGCGGCGGGCCAGCAGGTGACGGCAAGCCGCGTCCCGTCGGCTGCGACATAGTGCTCGGCCGTCAAGTCGGGCTTGTGCTGCGGCGTTCCCGCCGGGACCACGCTGGGGGCACATGCGCCGAGCATGACCAGGGCCGCGGCGGCGGCTATCATCTGCCGAAGAAGGAGGGGCAAGATCGTGACGGAGCCTTTCGAAGTCATCACAGTCGAGTCGGATCGCGTGGCCTGCGACGGCGGCGGCGGGCCGCTCGGCCATCCTAAAGTGTATCTGAACCTGGGCGAAGAAGGGCGCGTGGAGTGTCCCTACTGCAGCCGCCTCTACGTCCTGAAGGAGGGCGCGAAGCAGGGCGCCCACGCCCACTGATGGCGGCTTCATCGGGGGCCGGGCAGCCGAGGCAGCTCGGCGAGGGATGGAACTGGCGGAAACTCTCCGTCGGCGACAGCTTCATCACGTATGGACGCACCCTGTTCGAATCGGACCTGCTCAACTTCGTGACGCTCTGCGGCTTTTCCGAGGAGCTGTTCACGAACAAAGAGTACATCAAGTCGCATGCGCCGATGCGCGGCGGCCATCCCGTGCCGGGCGCGCTGGTCTATTCGATGGCCGAGGGGCTGGTGATCCCGACCACGCTCCAGGGCACCGGCCTCGCCTTCCTTTCCATGGGATTCGACATCAAGGGGCCGACCTATGTCGGCGACACGATCCATGTCGAGATCGAGGTGACGGAGATCCGGCCGACCTCCAAGGACCCGATGCGGGCTCTGGTGCGGACGACCAACGTGGTGAAGAACCAGAAGGGCGGGACCGTGCTGGTCTACACGCCGCTGCGCATGATGCAGGGCCACTGAGACGGGCCCTCGACGAGAGGAGCGTACATGGCCAAGGTCGCCGTCGAGAAGGAAGGCCCGGTCACGATCGTGGCGATCGACCGCTTCGCGGAAGCGCGCAATGCCGTCGATCCGGAGACCGCCAGGCTGCTGCGCGACGCCTTCCTCGCCTTCGACGCCGATCCCGCGCAGTCGGCCGCCATCCTGACCGGCCGCGGCGGCGCCTTCTGCGCCGGCTTCGATCTCAAGGTGGCGGCGCAGCGCCCGGAGGACCGGGCCGGAAGCCTGCATGATCCTGACGGGCCGGGCCCCATGGGGCCGACGCGTCTCCTGCTCTCCAAGCCGGTGATCGCCGCCGTCGAGGGCCATGCCGTGGCGGGCGGCCTGGAGCTGGCGCTGTGGTGCGACCTGCGCGTCGCCTCGGCCAGCGCGAAGTTCGGCGTGTTCTGCCGCCGCTGGGGTGTGCCGCTGATCGATGGCGGCACGGTGCGCCTGCCGCGGCTGATCGGCCACAGCCGGGCGCTCGACATGATCCTGACCGGCCGCGAGGTCGGCGCGCCGGAAGCCTACGACTGGGGGCTGGCCAACCGCCTGGTTCCCGAAGGCCAGGCGCTGACCGAAGCCCTGGCGCTGGCGCAGCAGCTCACACGGTTTCCGCAGACCTGCCTGCGCTCCGACCGCCGGTCCTCCTACGAGCAGTGGGGCATGGACGTCGCCGCCGCTCTCGCCAACGAGGGCCGGCACGGCCAGCCCGCGCTCGAGGCGGAAGCGCGCTCGGGCGCCGCGCGCTTCACCGCCGGCAAGGGACGCGGCGGCGGATTCGGAGACATCTGATGGGCCTGCCGACCGATGAGGAGGTCGAACGCTACCGTGCCGACGGCGCGGTCTGCCTGCGCGGCGCCTTCTCGCCGGGCTGGATCGAGCGGCTGCGCGCCGCGGTCGACGCGGACATGGCCACGCCCGGGCCGATGGTGCGGCGGAACACGCCCGCCGGCGCGCCGGGGCTGTTCTTCGTCGACTTCCAGCTCTGGCAGCGGCATGACGCCGCGCGGGCCTTCGTGCACGACTCGCCGGCGCCCGCGATCGCGGCGCGCCTGATGGGCTCGCCCGAGGTCGTCTTCTACCACGACCATCTTCTGGTGAAGGAGCCGGGCACGCAGGAGCGCACGCCCTGGCACCATGACCAGCCCTACTATCCCATCGACGGCGAGCAGATCGTGTCGCTGTGGCTGCCGCTCGATCCGGTCGATCGCGCAACCTGCGTCGAGTACGTGAAGGGCTCGCATCGCTGGGGCCGCTGGTTCCGTCCGCAATTCTTCCGCCAGGGCGGCGTCGACCTCGCGGTCGAGGATCCGCGCTTCGAGCCGCTGCCCGACATCGACGCGGAACGCGCCGCGCACAGCTTCCTGGCCTGGGACATGGAGCCGGGCGACGTCATCGCCTTCCATGCGCTCACGCTGCACGGCGCCTCTGGCAACCTGTCGACATCGCGCCGCCGCCGCGCCTGGGCAACGCGCTGGTGCGGCGCCGATGCACGCTATGCGGCGCGCGTCGGCCAGATCTCGCCGCCCCTCGAAGGCCACGGCCTGAAGCCCGGCGACCCGCTGGCCTGCGAGATGTTCCCGAAGGTCCTGGGCTGACCGGAGCGGCGCTGCAGGGGGCCGGATCAGGATTGCGGCGGAGCGTCGAGCCCGTCCAGCCAGTGGCGCGCCTTGTGCAGTTCGCGGAAGATCTTGACCGGCCGGTCGGCGTCCGCGAGCGCGGCGAACATGCGGGCACGCTCCTGGCTCGCGGGCGTGCTCGCCACGATGGCCAGCGCCCCGATCGGCCCCAGGCTGCGATAGGCGCGGATCCGGGCGCCGAGCGCCATCATGTCGTCGTCGTCGAGCCTGGGAACAGCGTTCGTCAGGTCGAAGATCTTGCGGTAGGCCAGCGCATCAGCCGTCACGACGCCGTCCAGATAAGCTTCGATGTCCCGCAAGCAAAGCTCTTCCTTGGCGACGGCGATCACCAGACGAGTGGCGTGCGAGATGGTCCACTGCACGGGCATGCAGCCCTCGACTATGACCGAAAGTGCGGGGCAGGCAAGATGGCAGCTGCACGATGTCGGCGGCGCCGATCAGGGCACCAGCACGGCCTTGCCCACCACTTTCCGCTGCTCGATCAGCTCGAAGGCGGGCACCCAATCGGCGAGGTCGAACGTCCCAGCGATCGTCGCCCTGAGCTTGTCCTCGGTGAACCAGCCCATCAGTTCCTTCTGCGCCGCAACGACCATGGCGCGGCGCCGGGCGAGCGCTTCCATCTCCCGGGGCGAGGGGACGCCCTTGCCGCCCCAGCCGCTGTAGTAGCCGTAGTAGAAGCCGATCACCGTCACGTTCTTCACCAGCAGGATGTTGGCCGGGATCTGGGGGATCGTGCCGCTGGCGAAGCCCATGGGGATCATGCGCCCTTCCGGCGCGATGCAGCGCAGCGAGAGGTCGAAGGCGGCGCCTCCCACCGGATCGTAGACCACGTCCGCGCCGCGGCCGTCGGTCAGCTGCAGCACGCGGGCGCGCAGGTCCTGCGAGCGATAGTCGATCAGGTGGTCGGCGCCGTGCTCGTGCGCCGCCTTCAGCTTGTCGGCGCCGCCCGCCGAGGCGATGACCGTCGCCCCCATCGCCTTGCCGACCTCGATGGCGGTGAGGCCCGAGCCGCCGCCCGCGCCGTGCACCAGCAGCACCTCGCCCGGCTGCAGGTTGGCCTTCCACTTCAGCGCGCCGTAGGCCGTCGGATACAAGGTCGGGAAGTTGGTCGCCTGCGCATAGGGCATCGTCTCGGGGATCGTGAAGACGTTGGCCGCGGTGGCCACGGCGTACTCGGCGAAGGCACCCTGGCTGACACCCGTCGCGACGCGCTGGCCTGCGGTGAGGCCCTTCACCCCCGGCCCCAGCTTGACGATGTGACCTGCCAGCTCGTTGCCCGGCACGTAGGGCAGGGGGGGCTTGTTCTGGTGCTTGCCCTGCACGCCCAGCATCGCCGCGAAGCTGACCCCGGCGGCGCCGACGCGGATCAGCACCTCGCCCTCCTGCGGCTCGGGTTCGGGCAGCTCGCGGATCTTCAGACTCTCGATGGCCCCGTAGGCCTCGCACACCAACGCCCGCATTCACCCTCTCCCGAAGCTGCCGTGCCGTCCTTCGCCGGCGGCGAAGCGCGCCGCCCCCTTCTGCGATTCCTGCCGCCGCGCCTCCAGCGACAATTCCATCTCCCGCCGCACCGCGGAAGCCTGATCGCGATCGAAGCTCTCGTAGGCCGAACGGCGGTCAGACGTCATGGCGATCGGCGGGAAGCTCGCGATCTGCAAGGCGAGCTTCTCCGCTTCTGCGCGCGTCGTGCCGCGCGCGACCTTGCGCGTCGCCAGGCCGATCGCGATCGCCTCGTCGGCGCCGACCGTCCGCCCGGTGAGCAGCATGTCGAGGGCGCGGCCCTGGCCGACGATGCGCGGCAGGCGCACGGTCGTGCCGTCGCTCATCGGCACGCCCCAGCGGCGCGAGAACACGCCGAAGGTCGCCGTCTCGTCGACGATGCGGATGTCGCAGAACAGCGCCACGCCCAGGCCGCCCGCGCAGGCATGGCCCTCGATGGCGCCCAGCAGCGGCTTGGCGAGGGGCGCCCGCAAGGGGCCCTCGTCGCTGCCCGCCCAAGGGAAGTAATCCACGCCGGAACCCAGCTCCTTGAGGTCGGCGCCGGCGCAGAAGGCCCCGCCGGCGCCCGTCAGCACCCCGACGCGTGCCTCGGGATCGGCCTCGAAGGCCCGGAAGGCGCGGGCCAGGGCGTGCGCCGCCTCGTTGTCGAGGGCGTTGCGCACCTGCGGGCGGTTGATGACGATGGTCGTCACCGGGCCGCTGCGTTCGGTCAGTATCTTGTCGGAGGTCATGGCGTCATCATGCCATGACCCTCGACGGCGGCTCTACCGCACGGTCGCGAGTTCGTCCTCGAGCTGGGGATTGCCGTTGAGGGGCGTGCGGAAGTACCACCAGTTCCGTTCCGCGTTCCATTTCTCCTTGCGCGCGGTTCCGGTCCCCCACACGCATTTGCGGAAGTCGCGCGTCGCCGCACGGAAGAGACGGTCGGCCTCGTCGAGCTTGAAGGCATGCTCGCCCATCTCCTCGCGGCTGAACATCGGCAAGGCCTCGAGGATCAGTTCCCGCACATCGACGTCGTTCAGCCAGTTGTCGAGGTCGAAGCTGTAGCCGCCGGCGAGGCCGGCCGTGAATTCGGCCCACTGGTCGATCAGGTCGCGCAGGTCGGCGACGTCGGGAGGACCGGGGGGAGGAGGTGGCTTCATCATCGTCCGCGCTCCGCCTGGCGGCGCCAGTAGCGCTCGCCGTCGTTGGGCTTGAAGAAGGTCCGGATCACGCCGTTGGGGTTGAAGGCGATGAAGGCGCCGGTCTGCTGGTCGTACCGCGTGACGACGCCGTCGGCACGCACCGCCTCGAGCACGGGGCCGCCCACCTTGGCGTCGCGCAGCAGCTGCGCCTGTCGCAGGTAGTCCTGCCTGGTGATGCGCCCGAACTCACGCCCGTGCTTGGCGTAGTGCTCGTCGAGGCGGCGTTGGTCCGCGAAGCCGACGCCCGGTCCCCAGCCGTGCGTGGTGGCGCCGCCCGGCGTTTCCGTCGCGGACGTGTCGCGCGCCTGGACGCTGCGCACGACATCGCGCTGGCCGCGGTCCGCGACCAGCGTCCAGTAGGCAAGGAGCGAAACTGCCGCGAGGACCGCCGCCAGCAGGCGGCGCCAGGGCAGCCGACCCGGGTGAAACGTCATGTCGCTATTGTGCGCCGCCCTGGAACCACCGCGCAATCATGCGACGCTCCGTCTCTGTCATCTCCGTCAGGTTGCCCGGCGGCATCACCCGGGTGGCCCAGACCTGCTGGTTGATCATCGCCGCCCGCTCGTGGATCTCCTTGCCGGTCTCCAGGATGACGCCCTTGGGCGGGGCGGCGAACCCCTCCCGGGTCGGCCGCGCGGCATGGCATGGCTGGCAGCGCTGTTGGAAGATGGGCTTCACCTCCGCGAAGGACACTGGCGGGCCGAGGCTGGGCGCGGGGCGCGGCAGGGAGACCAGCGCGGTGATCGCCAGCAGCACCAGGCCCGCGGCCAGCACCAGCGGATTTTCGGTGCCCTTGTGGCGCTGCACGAACCAGACGCGGATCAGCGCGCCGGCCAGCGAGATCAGGATCAGCAGCACCCAGTTCCAGGCGTGGCCGTACAGGCCGGCATAGTGGTTGCTGATCATCGTGAACAGCACGGGCAGGGTGAAATAGGTGTTGTGGACCGAGCGCTGGCGGCCGCGCAGGCCGTAGCGTGGATCGGGCGTGCGGCCTTCCTCCTTGGCGCGCACCAGTTCGCGCTGGCCCGGAATGATCACGAAGAAGACATTCAGCACCATGATGGTGCCCAGCATCGCGCCGAAATGGATATAGGCGCCGCGGCCGGAGAAGAGATGGCAGAGCGCCCAGGCGGAGACCGCGCAGTAGATCATCAGCAGCCCGCCCAGCAGCAGGTCGTCCTGGCCCAGCGCCGAGCGGCAGAGGGCGTCGTAGACCAGCCAGCCCAGCACCAGGAAGCCCACGCCGATCGCGATGGCCTCGGCGCGCGTGAGCGGCATGACCGACGGGTCGATCAGCGTGACCTCGGCACCGTAATAGTAGACCAGGCAGAGCAGGAAGAAGCCGGTGATCAGCGTCGTGTAGGCTTCCCACTTGAACCAGTGCAGCGCCGGCGGCAGCTTCTCCGGCGCCAGGCTGAACTTCTTGGCGGTGTAGAAGCCGCCGCCATGGACGGCCCAGACCTCGCCGCCGATGCCCTTGGCGGCGTCCGCCGGATCGAGCGGCGGATGCAGGTGATTGTCCAGCCAGATGAAGTAGAAAGACGCGCCGATCCAGGCGATGCCCACGATCATGTGGGCCCAGCGCAGGAGGAGGTTCAACCACTCGACGACGAAGGCGGCATCCATGTCGTGCGGTAGTAGCGCCTTGCCCTGCGCCCTCTCAAGGCGGTAAATCGCCCCCGCCGCGAGCCGACTCAACGAAATTCAGCAGGGAGTGTACAGGGTGGCGTTGGATCTTCCCGAGGGTGTCTCCGTCCAGGGCGCGATCCGCCCCGGCTTCGAAAAGGTGCTGACGAAGGAGGCGATGGCTTTCGTCGCCGACCTGCAGCGCCGCTTCAATCCGCGGCGCGAGGAGCTGCTGCAGGCTCGCGTCGAGCGCCAGAAACGGCTGGACGACGGCGAGAAGCCCGACTTCCTGGCGGAGACCGCGTCGATCCGCCAGGACGACTGGACGGTCGCGCCGCTGCCGCACGACATCCTGGACCGCCGGGTCGAGATCACCGGGCCGGTCGACCGCAAGATGATCATCAATGCGCTGAACTGCGGCGCCAACGTCTTCATGGCCGATTTCGAGGATGCCAGCACGCCGACCTGGACCAACATGGTCGAGGGGCAGCTGAACCTCGCCGACGCGGTGCGCCGCACGATCGACTTCGAGGACCCCGCCAGCGGCAAGTCCTACCGGCTGAACGAGAAGACGGCGGTGCTGTTCGTGCGGCCGCGTGGCTGGCACCTGCCGGAGGCGCATGTGCTGGTCGACGGCCAGCCGATGTCGGGCTCGCTGTTCGACTTCGGCCTGTACTTCTTCCACAACGCCAAGGAGCTGCTGGCGCGCGGCAGCGGGCCCTATTTCTACCTGCCCAAGATGGAGAGCCATCTCGAGGCGCGGCTGTGGAACGACGTGTTCCTGCAGGCCCAGGAGGCGCTGGGCGTGCCGCCCGGATCCATCAAGGCCACCGTGCTGATCGAGACCATCCTCGCCACCTTCGAGATGGACGAGATCCTGTTCGAGCTGCGGGACCACTCGGCCGGCCTCAACTGCGGCCGCTGGGACTACATCTTCAGCTTCATCAAGAAGTTCCGCGAGCAGCCCTGGGCCGTGCTGCCCGACCGCGGCCAGGTCACCATGACCACGCACTTCCTGCGCTCCTACAGCCAGCTCCTGATCAAGACCTGCCACCGGCGCGAGGTCCATGCGATGGGCGGCATGGCGGCGCAGATCCCGATCAAGAACGATCCGGCCGCCAACGAGGCAGCGATGGACCGTGTGCGCGCCGACAAGAAGCGCGAGGCGACGGACGGCCATGACGGCACCTGGGTGGCGCATCCCGGCCTGGTCGAGATCGCGCGTGCCGAGTTCGATGCCGTCATGAAGGGGCCGAACCAGATCGCGCGCAAGCGGCAGGACGTGCATGTCGAGGCGGCCGACCTGATCGCCGTGCCGGAGGGCACGCGCACCGAGGCCGGCCTGCGCCAGAACGTGGCGGTCGGCATCGGCTACATCGAGGCCTGGCTGCGCGGCATCGGCTGCGTGCCGCTGTTCAACCTGATGGAGGATGCGGCGACGGCCGAGATCAGCCGCGCCCAGGTCTGGCAGTGGCGCCGCCACGAGCAGATGCTGGAGGACGGCCGGACGGTGACGGCCGAACTGGTGCGCGAGATCGTGCGCGAGGAGAACGACAAGGTGAGGGCGGCGATGGGCGAGGAGGCCTATGCCGCGTCCCGCTACGAGGACGCCGCCCGGCTCATGGTCGACCTCGTCGAGCAGCCGGCCTTCCAGGAGTTCCTGACGCTCCCGGCCTACGACCGCATCCTGGCCGACGAGAAGCAGACCGCGTAGCAGCTTCAGCGTTTCTCCCCTTCGCGGAGCCCGCGAAGGGGAGGAATGGCGTTGATCAGTGCCGGCTGAGCTCGGCGCGGCCGACGACCATGTGATGGACCTCGTCAGGTCCGTCAGCGAAGCGCAGGTGGCGCTGGTTCATGTACATCTCGGCGAGCGGCGTCCATTGCGAGATGCCGGTCGCGCCGTGGATCTGGATCGCCTGGTCGACGATGGTGCAGACCTTCTCGGGCACCATGGCTTTCACCATGCTGACCCAGATGCGGGCCTCGCGGTTGCCCAGCACGTCCATCGCCTTGGCCGCCTTCAGCACCATGAGCCGCATCGCCTCGATCTCGATGCGCGCGCGCGACACCAGCTCGATGTTCTTGCCCAGCGCGATCAGGTTCTTGCCAAAGGCCTGGCGGGTCGAGCCGCGCTTGACCATGAGGTCGAGCGCCTTCTCGGCGGCGCCGATCGAGCGCATGCAGTGATGGATGCGGCCCGGCCCAAGGCGGAGCTGCGAGATCTCGAAGCCGCGGCCCTCGCCCAGCAGGATGTTCTCCTTGGGCACCCGCACATTGTCGAACTTGATGTGCATGTGGCCGCGCGGCGCGTGGTCATGGCCGAACACATGCATGGGCCCCAGGATCTTCACGCCAGGCGTGTCGATGGGCACCAGGATCTGCGACTGCTGGAACTGCGGCGAGGCGTCCGGGCTGGTCTTGACCATGGTGATCATGATCTTGCAGCGCGGGTCGCCGGCGCCGGAGATGTAGTACTTCTCGCCGTTGATCACCCAGTCGTCGCCGTCGAGCTCGGCGCGCGTGCTGACGTTCTTGGCATCAGATGAAGCGACGTTGGGTTCGGTCATGGCGTAGGCCGAGCGGATCTCGCCGTTGAGCAGCGGCTTCAGCCACTTCTCCTTCTGCTCGGGCGTGCCGACGCGCTCCAGCACCTCCATGTTGCCGGTGTCGGGCGCCGAACAGTTGAGCGACTCCGACGCCAGCGGCTGCTTGCCCAGCTCGGCGGCGATGTAGGCATAGTCGAGGTTGGTGAGGCCGCGGCCGATCTCCGAGCCGGGCAGGAAGAAATTCCACAGGCCGGAAGCCTTGGCCTTGTCCTTGGCGCCCTCCAGCAGCTCGAGCTGACCCGGCGCCCAGCTCCACGGATCCTTGCGGCCTTCTCCCAGGCGGAAGAACTCCTCCGTGATGGGCGCGACGTTCTCGTCGATGTGCTTCTTCACCGCGTCGAAGAGGGGCTGCGCCTCCTTCGACATCGCGAGATTGTTGAGCTCGGGATTGTTCAGGTCGGGACGCGCCGTCGCATCCCGCTTTGCCATCACGTTCATGGGGTCTCCTCTTTCGTGGCTGAGGAGACCCTATACTAGAACAGCCCGACAATCCTCCCGTCGGGACCGATATCGATGCTGTTGGCGGCCGGCACCTTGGGCAGGCCGGGCATGGTCATGATGTCGCCGCACACCGCGACGACGAATTCCGCGCCGGCCGACAGGCGGACTTCGCGCACCGTCACCTCATGGTCGGTCGGCGCGCCCTTGGCGTCGGGATTGGTCGAGAAGCTGTACTGCGTCTTGGCGATGCAGACCGGCACCTTGCCGAAGCCCATGGCCTCGAAGGAGGCGAGCTGGTCCAGCACCGGCTTGGCGATTGCGATGTCGCGGGCGCGGTAGATCTCCTTGGCGATGGTGCGGATCTTCTCCACCAGCGGCATGTCGTCGGGATAGAGCAGCTTGAGCTGGCTCTTGCCGCTCTCCACCGCCTTCACGACGGCACGCGCCACGTCGGCCGCACCCTTGCCGCCCTCCGCCCAGTGGTCGGCCATCACCGCCTCGACGCCGAGCTTGGCGCAGGCCGACTTCACCAGATCGATCTCGGCATCGGTGTCGGCGCTGAAACGGTTGATCGAGATCACCGGCACCAGGCCGAACTTGCGCACGTTCTCGACGTGGCGCTGCAGGTTCGACATGCCGGCCTCGAGCGCCTTCAGGTTCTCGCTCTTGAGGTCCTCCTTCTTGACGCCGCCATGCATCTTGAGGGCGCGGATGGTCGCCACCAGCACGACCGCGTCGGGCTTCAGGCCGGTCTTGCGGCACTTGATGTCGAGGAACTTCTCGCCGCCCAGGTCGGCGCCGAAGCCGGCTTCGGTCACCACGTAGTCGGCCAGCTTGAGCGCCGTCGTCGTCGCCAGCACAGAGTTGCAGCCGTGCGCGATGTTGGCGAAGGGGCCGCCGTGGATGAAGGCCGGCGTGCCTTCCAGCGTCTGCACGAGGTTCGGCGACAGCGCATCCTTCAGCAGCACCGCCATCGGGCCGTGCGCCTTCAGGTCGGCGGCGCGCACCGGTTTGCGATCGCGCGTATAGGCCACGATGATGTTGCCCAGCCGCGTCTTGAGGTCGTCGAGGTCGCGGGCCAGGCAGAAGATCGCCATGACCTCGGACGCGACCGTGATGTCGAAGCCGTCCTCGCGCGGGAAGCCGTTGGCGACGCCGCCCAGCGAGGACACGATCTGGCGCAGGCTGCGGTCGTTCATGTCGATGGCGCGGCGCCAGGCGACGCGGCGGCCGTCGATGCCCAGCGCATTGCCCCAGTAGATGTGGTTGTCGATCAGCGCCGACAGGAGGTTGTGCGCGGCGCCGATCGCGTGGAAGTCGCCCGTGAAGTGGAGATTGATGTCCTCCATGGGCACGACCTGGGCGTAGCCGCCGCCGGCGGCGCCGCCCTTCATGCCGAAGGACGGCCCCAGCGACGGCTCCCGCAGGCAGAGCATGGCCTTCTTGCCGATGTGGTTCAGCGCATCGGTGAGGCCGACCGTCGTCGTCGTCTTGCCCTCGCCGGCGGGCGTGGGGGAGATCGCCGAGACCAGGATCAGCTTGCCGTTCGGCCTGTCCTTCAGCGACTCGATGTAGTCCATCGAGACCTTGGCCTTGTAGTGGCCGTAGGGTTCGAGATTCTCCGGCGCGATGCCGAGCTTCTCCTTGGCCAGCTCCATGATCGGCCGCTTCCTGGCTTCCTGGGCGATCTGGATGTCGGTCTTGGGATGGGTGTGCTGTGACGCGGGCATCGGACGTTTCCTCGGGTTTCTTGTTTCAGACCAACCGCGCGCCGACAGCGAGGCCGGCGGCGGCCGCCCAGTCGCCGGCCGGCGCCTTCGGCCCGTCGGCGGGCTTCACGCGCAGCACCTTGATGCGGCCGTCGGGCACGACGACGGTGAAGCCGTCGGCGGCGACCTCGACAACCTCGCCGTACTTGCCGCCGATCCCCTTGGGATCGCGCGCCGGCATCGGCTCGATGTCGAAGATCTGCAGCGTCTTGCCGTCCAGCGTCGTCCAGGCGCCCGGCGCGGGGTTGCAGCCGCGCACCAGCGGGTCGATCTGGCGCCACGACTTGCCCCAGTCGATGCGGGCGATGTCGGCGGTGGCGCGGCCCTCGTAGGTGGCCTTCGATTCGTCCTGCTTGAGGCGCGGCGCCTTGCCCGCCTTCACCAGGTCGACCGATTCCAGCATGGCCTCGACGCCCATCGGGAACAGGCGGTCGAAATAGACCGTGCCCAGCGTGTCCTTCGGGCCGATCGGCGTCTTCTTCTGCAGCAGCACGTCGCCGGTATCGAGGCCGTTGTCGGGCCAGAAGATCGACAGGCCGGTCTCCTTCTCGCCCAGGATGATCGGCCAATTGATCGCCGACGCGCCGCGATAGGCCGGCAGCAGCGAGGGATGGTACTGGATCGAGCCGTGCGTCGGGATGTTCAGGAACTCCTCGGGCACGAACAGCGTCACGAAGGCCATGACCTGCAGGTCGGGCTTCAGCGCCCTGAACTCCTCCCAGACCTCCGGCTTGCGGTAGGAGGCCGGCTGGAACACCGGCAGCTTCGCCGCCAGCGCCGCCTCCTTCAGCGGATCCGGCTTCTGGCCGGGCTTCTCCGGCGCCACGTAGACGCCGACCACGTCCTCGCCGCGCTTCAGCAGCGCTTCCAGCACGGCCTTGCCGAAGGCCTGCTGGCCATGGACCACGATGCGCATGGGACTACTCCGCAGCCTGTGCCGTGGGCGCCTGGCCGGTCGCGCCGGACGCCTTGATCTCGGCGATCTCGCGCGGCGTGAACTTCAGCACCTTGGCCAGGATCTCATCGGTGTGCTCGCCCAGCAGGGGCGAGCGCTTCACCTCGCTGATGCTGTCGGACAGCTTGATCGGGTTGCCGACCGACAGGTACTTGCCGCGCGTGGGATGGTCGACCTCGACCACGGTGCCGGTCTCGCGCAGCGACTGCTCCTCGGCCAGCTCCTTCATCGACAGGATCGGGCCGACCGGGATGTCGAGCGCGTTGCACTCGTTCATGACCTCGAACTTCGTCTTGGTCATCGTCCACTGCTCGATGCGCTCGAAGATCTGCTTCAGCCGCGGCAGGCGGGCCGGCGGCTTGGCGAAGTCCGGATGGGTCTTCCACTCGGGCTCGCCGATCAGGTCGCAGATCTTGTCCCACACCGGCGCCTGGGTGATGAAGTAGATGTAGGCATTGGGATCGGTCTCCCAGCCCTTGCACTTCAGGATGACGCCGGGCTGGCCGCCGCCGGAATCGTTACCGGCGCGCGGCGTGGCCTCGCCGAACGGAATGCCCTGGCCGTACTGGGTGTATTCCTTCAGCGGACCATGGGCGAGGCGCTGCTGGTCGCGCAGCTTGACGCGGCAGAGGTTCAGCACGCCGTCCTGCATCGAGGCCAGCACGCGCTGGCCGCGGCCGGTGCGGTGGCGCTGGTGGAGAGCGCAGACGATGCCCAATGCGAGATGCAGGCCGGTGCCCGAATCGCCGATCTGCGCGCCGGTGACCAGCGGCGGACCGTCGAGGAAGCCCGTGGTCGAGGCCGCGCCGCCGGCGCATTGCGCCACATTCTCGTAGACCTTGCAGTCCTCGTAGGGGCCGGGGCCGAAGCCCTTGACCGAGGCCACGATCATGCGGGGGTTCCAGGCGTGGATGCGCTCCCAGGTGAGACCCATGCGGTCGAGTGCGCCCGGCGCGAAGTTCTCGACCAGCACGTCACAGGTCTTCACCAGGCGCTCCAGCACCTTCATGCCCTCCTTGCTCTTGGAATCGAGCGTGATGGAGCGCTTGTTGTGGTTGAGCATGGTGAAATAGAGGCTGTCGACGCCCGGGATGTCCTGCAGCTGGCCGCGCGTGATGTCGCCGGTGCCCGGCCGCTCGACCTTGATCACGTCTGCGCCGAACCAGGCCAGGAGCTGCGTGCAGGTCGGGCCCGATTGCACGTGCGTGAAGTCGAGGATCCTGACGCCGTCGAGCGCCTTGCCGTCCTGGCCCCAGGGCTTCTTCGACATGCGCGGCGCGCCGGTGTCCTTGACCTTCTTGTCGGCCTTGCGGGCGGCCTTGGCGAGATCCTTGGCCTTGCCCGCCTTGCCCTTGCCGGCCTTGGCGAGGGCCTTCAGCTCCTTCTCGCTGGCCTTCGCCTTGGCCTTCTTGTCCTTGCCCTTCGAATCCTTCTTCTTCGCCATGTCGCTTCTCCAATGCCTGGATGTCGTTCGATGCCGCGCGGAAGAACTACTTCTTGCGCAGCTTGCTTTGCGGATTGAGGTTGCCGATGCGGCCGCTCTCGCTGCCGGCGGCCGGGTCGATCACCGCGTTGATCAGGGTGGGCTTGCGCGACTCGAGCGCCTCGTTGACGGCGCGGCGCAGCTCGTCGGGAGTCGTGGCATTGACGCCGACGCCGCCGAACGCCTCCATCATCCGGTCGTAGCGCGAGCCCTTGACGAACACCGTGGTCGCGGGATCGGAACCGCCGCCGGCGTTGACGTCGGTGCCGCGATAGATGCCGTCATTGTTGAACACGACGACGCAGACCGGCAGCGCGTACCGGCAGATCGTCTCGACCTCCATGCCGGAGAAGCCGAAGGCGCTGTCGCCCTCGACCGCCAGCACGGGATCGCCGGTCTCGACGGCGGCGGCGATGGCCGAGCCCATGCCGATGCCCATCACGCCCCAGGTGCCGACGTCCAGCCGCTTGCGCGGCCGGTACATGTCGATCACGCCGCGGGCCAGGTCGAGCGTATTGGCGCCCTCGTTGACCAGGATCGTGTCGGGCCGCTCCTTGACGATGGTGCGCAGCGCACCCAGCGCGCCGTGATAGTCCATCGGCGACTTGTTGTTCATCAGGCGCGGCGCCATCTTGGCGACGTTGTCGTCGCGCTTGGCCTTCACCGCGGCCAGCCAGTCGGCCGGCGCCGCCGGCCAGTTGCCGCCCATCTCGTCCAGCAGGGCGGCGACGCACGAGCCGATGTCGCCTACCAGCGGTGCGGCGATTTCGACGTTGCTGTCCATCTCCTTGGGCTCGATGTCGATCTGGATGAATTTCTTGGGCGCATCGCCCCAGCTCTTGCCCTTGCCGTGCGACAGCAGCCAGTTCAGCCGCGCGCCGATCAGCATGACGACGTCGGAATCCTTCAGCACCGTCGAGCGCGCCGCGCCGGCGCACAGCGGATGGGTGTCGGGCAGCAGGCCCTTGGCCATGCTCATCGGCAGGAACGGCACGCCGCTCTTCTCGACCAGGGCATGGATCGCTTCGTCGGCCTGCGCATAGGCCGCGCCCTTGCCGAGGATGATCAGCGGCCGCTTGGCGCCCTTCAGCACGTCCAGAGCCCGCTTCACCGCGGCGGGGGAGGGGAGCTGCGCGGGCGCCGGATCGATCACCTTGACCAGCGATCTGCGGCCGGCCTCCGCGTCGATCACCTGGCCGAACAGCTTGGCCGGAAGATCGAGATAGACGCCCCCGGGACGACCCGACACGGCCGCGCGGATGGCGCGTGCGAAGCCGATGCCGATGTCCTGCGCGTGCAGCACGCGGTAGGCGGCCTTGCACAGCGGCTTGGCGATGGCGAGCTGGTCCATCTCCTCGTAGTCGCCCTGCTGCAGGTCGACGATCTCGCGCTCCGACGACCCGGAGACCAGGATCATCGGGAAGCAGTTGGTGGTGGCATGGGCCAGCGCCGTCAGGCCGTTCAAGAAGCCGGGGGCGGAGACGGTGAGGCAGACACCGGGCTTCTTCGTGAGGAAGCCGGCGATCGCCGCGGCATAGCCGGCATTCTGCTCGTGGCGGAACGACAGCACGCGGATGCCGGCGGCCTGCGCCATGCGGCCGAGATCGGTGATCGGGATGCCCGGCACGCCGTAGATCGTGTCGATGCCGTTCAGCTTCATGGCGTCGATGACGAGGCTGAAGCCGTCCGTCAGCTCCTGCGTCTCGTCCGCCGCCGTCTTGACTGCCGCCTCGGCCATTTCCTTCCTCCGCTCGTGTTTCAGTCCAGGTAGTCGACGTGCCGCGCGACATGCTCGGCAAGGCCGAGCGCGTGCTGGCGCACCAGGTCCTCGGCGCGTTCGGTGTCGCGCGCCTCGAGGGCCTGGATGATGTTCATGTGATCGCGGATCGAGCGGTCGACGCGGTCGTCCTCGCCGATCGTGCTGCCGCGGATCATGCGCATGTGGGTGAACAGGTTCTCCGCCAGCCGGATCAGCACCTGGTTGCCGCTCAGCTCGATGATCTTCTGGTGGAAGGCGATGTTGACCTCGGAATATTCGTCGAGGTTGGCGCGCAGCGTGCCGCCTTCGAAGGTGGCGAACATGCGCCGGAGTGCGGCGATGTCGGCGTCGGCCGCGTGCTGGGTGATGAGGCGCGCCGCCATGCTCTCGAGCGCAGCCCAGGCCTGGATCATCTCGATCACTTCGCCCTTGGTCTTGCGCACGACATAGACGCCGCGGCGCGGCACCGACCGCACGAAGCCCTCGCGTTCGAGCTGGGCCATGGCCTCACGGACGGGGGTGCGGGAGATGCCGAAATCCTGCGCGAGCTGGCGCTCGTCGAGCCGGATATCGGTGCGCGAGCGGTAGACGTCGGACGACATGATGACGTGGCGCAGGGCCGCGTAGGCCTTGTCCTTGAACGTCTCCCGACTGTCGATGGGAGCGACCACCAGGCGCGCTTCGCTCATGTCTCCCGCGATCCCTCCCGCAGCGGTCTGGTTATACATTATTCATAATACCAGCCGGTCCCTGCCGTCTACGGGACTCGTGGGGACATTTTATTGCGCGTGCAAACACCTCGTCGGCACCGCGCCTTGTCTCGCGCTACGCCTCGCGGCGCGAGGCTCCAGTCGGAACGACGGGCATTCTCTGTCGCCCCGTGCGTAGTCGGGGGGTCCTTGCTTCAGCGATCCGGCGGCTGGTCGTGGAGAGAAGGTTCCTCCGCTGCGCCTTGCGGTGCGAGGCTCCGGTCGGAACGACGGGCATTCTCTGTCGCCCCGAGCGCAGTCGAGGGGCCTTGCTTCAGCGATCCGGCGGTTGGTCGTGGAGCGGAGGAGCGGCGGGCTTCCCTCACGCCGCCCGCAGCCCGTCCAGCCCCTCGGCCTGGCGTTCGACAAGGCGGCGGTAGAGGCCGCCCTTGAGGCGCAGCAGGGCGTCGTGCGAACCGTCCTCCACGATGCGGCCGTGGTCGAAGACCAGGATGCGATCGAGCTCGCGCACCGTCGACAGCCGATGCGCGATGACCAGCGTCGTGCGGCCCTGCATCAGCCCGTGCATGGCGTCCTGGATCAGCGCCTCCGATTCGCTGTCCAGGCTGGAGGTCGCCTCGTCGAGGATCAGGACCGGCGCATCGGCCAGGAAGGCGCGCGCGATCGCCACGCGCTGGCGCTCGCCGCCGGACAGCTTCACGCCGCGCTCGCCGACCAGCGTGGCATAGCCCTGCGGCAGGCGCGCGATGAAGCCGTCGGCATGGGCAAGCCGCGCCGCCCCCTCGATCTCCGCCAAAGTTGCATCGGGCCGGCCGTAGGCGATGTTCTCCGCCAGCGAGCGGTGGAACAGCAGCGGCTCCTGCTGCACGATCGCGACCTGCCGGCGCAGGCTCTCCTGCGTGAACGCCGCGATGTCCTGCCCGTCGATCGTGATGCACCCGCCGTCGATGTCGTACAGCCGCTGCACCAGCTTGACGAAGGTCGTCTTGCCCGAACCCGAGGCGCCCACCAGGCCGACCCGCTGGCCGGCCGGGATGCGCACCGACAGCCCGTCATAGACCTGGCGGTCGAGGGCGGGGTAGCGGAAGCGCACTGCGTCGAACGCAATGTCGCCGTGCCGGATCGCGATGGCCGGCGCGGCCGGCCGGTTCTCGACGCCCAGGGGCTCGTGATGGAAGGCGACCAGCTCCTCGAGGTCGCTCGCCGAGCGCTGGACGTTGTGGACGTGGTGTCCGATGTCGCGCAGATAGCCGTCGATCACGCCATAGGCCGTGAGCACGAAGGTGACATCGCCCACCGTCGCCGCCTCCCGCCACCAGAAGAGCAGGGCCAGTCCGACCACGGCGATGCGCAGCGTCATCAGGATGGCCTGCTGCAGCACGCCCGACAGGGTCGCGCGCGTCCAGGTCACCCAGGTGCGGCTCCGCCAGCGCCGCAGGATGCGCGCGAACAGCCGATCCTCGCGCGCCTCGGCGCCGAACGCCTTGACCACGGCGTTGCAGCTCACCGCGTCGGCCAGCGCGCCGCCCAGGCGGCTGTCCCAGGCATTGGAGCGCCGCGCCGCGGGCGTGACGTAGTCGAGCGACAGCTTCACCGTGACCAGCACGTAGAGCACGCTGCCCAGCCCGACGGCGAGCCCCATCAGCGGCCAGTGCCCGCCGAACAGCAGCGTGGCGCCCAGCAGCACGACCAGCGACGGCCACAGCGCGACCGGCACCGTGTCGTTCAGGATATCGAACGCCCACATGCCGCGCGTGATCTTGCGCACGGTGGCTCCGGCGAAGCTGTTGGCGTGCCAGTCGGTCGAGAAGCGCTGCACGCGCCAGAAGGTCTCGCGCGCCACCTCGCTCATCATGGCGAGCGTGAAGCGCACGATGCCCTTGAACAGCGCGTAGCGCAGCGCCACCAGCGCGACGCCCAGGCCGGCGATGGCCAAGCCCGACTCGAGCGCGGCGTGCAGTGCCGCGGCGCGCTCCCGGCCCGGATCGGCCAGGGCATCGACGATGCGTCCGGCGAACAGCGGCAGGGCGAGCTCGGCGGCGGCGATCAGCACCAGCCCCCCGGCCATGGCCAGCGCCAGCTTCCATTGCCGCCGCCAGCGGCCGGCCACGAAGAGGATCGTGCGGAGGAACGGGTCCTGTGCCCGTCCGGTCTTTCGAAGGATCATTGGTCGACGCCTCGCCCGGACAGGGGCGAAGATTCCCGAAGAGGTCGCGCGAAGGCTCGCCGGGACGAAGCCCGGTGACGTCGAACGACGTGATGGATCAACGAGGGTGAGAGAGGCGGCGCGTACGGCGGCCGCCGATGGACCTAGTGCCCCGAGGGCCCGGAATCCATGGCCATGCCGACGGGAGCGGCAGCGATGAACAGGATGGAAGTCATCAACGTCTCCCCGGCTGAGGTTGCATCGGCGGCGCGCACCCTATGGGCCGAGGCACAGGAAGGCAAGGGCGGTCGTGTGACCGTTCGAAGGTGGTGTCGCGACTGTGGCCCTGGCACCACAGCGTCGTCATGCCTGCCGCTGCCGTGCCGGCGGCAGCAGGCGGCCGTAGAGGTTCGCCAGCAGCGGCCAGAACAGGGCGACCAGGCCCAGCACCATGATGGTGCTGACCAGCGCATTGGAGAAGAAGACGCCGAGGCTGCCCTGCGACAGCAGCAGCGACTGGCGGAAGGATTCCTCGGCCTTGTCGCCCAGCACGATCGCCAGCACCAGCGGCGCCAGCGGGTAGTTGCACTTCTTCAGGAAGTAGCCGGCAATGCCGAACAGCAGCATCATCACGATGTCGAATGTGTTGTTGTGCACGGTGTAGGCGCCGATGGCGCAGATCACCAGGATGACCGGCGCGATGATGCCGAACGGCACGCGCAGGATGGCCGCGAAGAACGGCACCATGGTCAGCACGACCGCGAGGCCCACGACGTTGCCGAGGTACATGCTGGCGATCAGGCCCCACACGAAATCCTTCTGCTCGACGAACAGCAGCGGCCCCGGCTGCAGGCCCCAGATCAGCAGCCCGCCCAGCAGCACTGCCGCGGTCGGCGAGCCGGGCACGCCCAGCGAAAGCATGGGCAGCAGGGCCGACGTTCCGGCGGCGTGGGCGGCGGTCTCGGGCGCCACGACACCCTCGATCTCGCCGCTGCCGAAACGGTCGCCCTTGCGCGAGGCGCGCTTGGCGATGCCGTAGCTCATGAACGAGGCCGGCGTGGCGCCCGCCGGCGTGATGCCCATCCAGCAGCCGATCACGCAGGAGCGCAGCGACGTCATCCAGTAGCGCGGCAGCTCCTTCCAGGTCTGCCACACCACGGTCGAGTTGAGGCGCGCGGCCTTGCCCTTGAACGACAGGCCTTCCTCCATGGTGAGCAGGATCTCGCCGATGCCGAACAGGCCGATCACCGCCACGAGGAAATCGAAGCCGCTCAGCAGTTCGGTCGAGCCGAAGGTGAGGCGCAGCTGGCCGGTCACCGTGTCGGTGCCGACCGCCGCCAGCGCGAAGCCTAGCATCATGGCGGCGATGGTCTTGGTCGGCGGCTCCTTGCCCATGCCGACGAAGCTGCAGAAGGCGAGGAAGAAGACCGAGAACTTCTCGGCGGGGCCGAACTGGAGGGCAAAGCCCGCGACCAGCGGCGCCGCCAGCGTGATCACGATCACCGCGAACAGGGCGCCGACGAAGGAGGAGGTGAAGGCGGCGGTCAGAGCCTCGCCGGCTCTGCCGTTCTGCGCCATTGGATGGCCGTCGAAGGTCGTGGCCACCGACCACGGCTCGCCCGGTATGTTGAACAGGATCGAGGTGATGGCGCCGCCGAACAGGGCGCCCCAGTAGATGCAGGACAGCAGGATGATGGCCGAGGTGGGCGACATGCCGAAGGTCAGCGGCAGCAGGATCGCCACGCCGTTGGCGCCGCCCAGTCCCGGCAGCACGCCGATGATGACCCCCAGCACGATGCCGATGACCATGTAGAGAAGGTTCTGCCAGTTCAGCACCACGGCGAAGCCGTGCATCAGGTCGCCAATACCTTCCATTGCCTACAGCCCCAGCATCTCTTCGATCGGCCCCTTGGGCAGGGGCACAAGAAACCAGTCCTCGAACGTGACGTAGGTCAGCACCGGCAACCCGATGCTGATGGCGGCGGTCAGCAGCCAGCCGTAGCGCCCCAGCCAGCGCATGAAGCTCGCGATCAGCAGTGCCGACGCGAGATAGATCCCCAGCCAGGGAATGGCGGCGACATAGACCGCCAGCGGCGCCACGACCTTCATCACCTGCGCGAGCTGGTGCCAGGTCGCGAAGATGCGCCGGTTGCCGTGGGTCCAGGCCCGCAGCAGGTTCCAGGCGCCGGTCGCGACGACGATCAGCCCGACCCAGAAGGGAAAGAAACCCGACTTCGGCCCCTCTGCCCCCCAACCCGTGCCGACCCGCAGGCTGCCGGCGATCGCGACGGCGCCCAGGATCATCATCGCGACGGCGACACCCATTTCCACATGGTGCTGCCGCGGCCCGCGCTGCGGCAGCTCATCCGGGGACTCCGACATGGGAACGCTCCGGAGCGCTCAGTTCGTCGCGAGGAAGCCGGCTTCCTTCATCAGGGTGCGGTGGCGCTGCTCCTCCGCCTCGACCCACTTGGCGTACTGCTCGCCGGTCATGAAGGACTGGTTGAAGGCGCCGTCCTTCATCAGCTGCGCCCATTCGGGCGTGGCGCGGACCTTCTTGAACAGGTCGACATAGTAGTCGACGGCGCCCTTGGGCGCGTTGGCCGGCATGAAGATGCCGCGCAGCATGAGGTATTCGATGTCGAGGCCCTGGGACTTGCAGGTCGGGATGCTCGACCAGGACATGTCCCCCGCGACCTTGTCGGTGCCGGCCAGCGGCTTGCTGTCGAACACGCAGAGCGGCCGGACCTTGCCGGCGCGCCATTGCGCCACCGCCTCGATCGGATTGTTGACCGTGGCGTCGACATGCTTGCCGACGAGCTGGACGGCCACCTCGCCGCCGCCCTTGTAGGGGACGTAGGTGAACTTGGCGCCGATCGCCTTCTGGAGCGCCACCGTGATGATCTGGTCCTCCTGCTTGGAGCCGGTGCCGCCGATCTTGATGGAGCCGGGCGGGGCGGCCTTCACCGCATCCACGAATTCCTTCACGTTCTTGTACGGCGACTCGGCGTTCACCCACAGGACGAACTCGTCGAGCGCCAGCATGGCGACGGGCGTCATCTCCTTCCACGAGAAGGGAATGCCGGTGGCCAGGGGCGTCGTGAACAGGTTGGACAGGGTGATGACGAGCTTGTTGGGATTGCCCTTGGAGTTCTTGATGTCGAGGAAGCCCTCGCCGCCGGCGCCGCCGGCCTTGTTGACCACGACGATGCTCTGTTTCATCAGGTGATGCTTGGTGACGATGCCCTGGATCATGCGGGCCATCTGGTCGGCGCCGCCGCCGGTCCCTGCCGGGACGATGAACTCGACATTGCGCGTCGGTTCCCAGGCGTTTGCGGGCACGACGAAAAGCGCGGCAGCTGCTGCCGTCAGGGCAGCCGCCACCACGCGCGAGCGAAGCGCATGATTCATGGTTGTGTCTCCTCCAGAACCCGTTCTTTTTTGTCGGTTCCAGGAGAAACTCTACAATGACCGCAACGGACGGTCGAGCGGCGGCGGTGGAATGATCGACAAGCTTGAATTCCTGATCGCGCTGGCCCGCGAGAAGAACTTCAGCAAGGCGGCCGAGCAGTGCGGCGTCACGCAGCCCACCTTCTCGGCCGGCATCAAGCAGCTGGAGGACACGCTGGGCGTGATGCTCGTGCAGCGCACCTCGCGCTTCCTCGGCTTCACCGCCGAAGGCGAGCGCGTGCTCGAATGGGCGCGCACCATCGTGGCCGACACGCGCGCGATGCGGGAGGAGGTGCGTACCTTCAGGCGCGGCCTGAGCGGACACCTCCGGATCGCCGCGATCCCGACGGCGCTCGCCATGGTGTCGACGCTGACCACGCCCTATCGCGCCAAACATCCCAACGTGAAGTTCACGATCCTGTCGCGGACCTCGACCGACGTGCTGTCGATGATCGAGAATCTCGAGGTCGATGCCGGGCTCACCTATATCGACAACGAGCCGCTGGGCCGGCTGCGGGCCATCCCGCTCTATCTCGAACAGTACCGCCTGCTGACCTCCGCCGACAGCCTGCTGGGCGAGCGCGACCGCGTGACCTGGGCCGAGGTGGGGCGCATCCCGCTGTGCCTGCTGACGCCGGACATGCAGAACCGGCGCATCATCGACAGCCTCCTGCAGGCGGCCGGCGGCCGCTCGGAACCGACGCTGGAGTCGAACTCCATGATCGTGCTGTTCTCGCACGTGCGCACCGGGCGCTGGGCCAGCGTCATGCCCGAGAAGCTCGCCGACACGCTGGGCCTCACCGAGCGGCTGCGCTCCATCCCCATCGTCGAGCCCGAGGCCGTCCACGAGATCGGCCTCGTCGTGCCGCCGCGCGAACCCATGACGCCCCTGGTCTCGGCGCTGGTCGCCGAAGCCCAGCAGCTTGCCCGCGCCATGAAGGGCTGACGGAGGAAGTGCCGGGTAGCGGGCTGTCGCCGGCGAAATCCGGGAGGACCATCGCATCCGCCGCTGCGTCGCCGACCTGCATCCAGGGAGGCGCTCAAGAAAAGCCCGATACTTAATTAACGACTCGCAGAAATTCTTGCTGTGGGGAACAGCGCCTCCGCCTGATTCGTTCGGTACAAATATAGCAGATAATTCGATTGTTTCGGATATTGCGTTTAGCAGCAGCGCGCCTATGTTGGGTCCAACACAATGGAGTGTGCCATGCCCTTCGACGGATCACTTTCTGAGCGCCTGCCTACGCCTGAGGAAGCTGATAAGGCTAGAAAGGCGAGTACGCTTCTGGCGCGCCATATGAACAAGAGCGGCGGCCTCTCGCTTCATTTGAAGCAAGGCTCAAATGGCAGTGCCGTGGAAATTCCACCAGCCGTCAGTCGCCTGATACTCGACCTACTGCTTTTTATCAGCAAGGGAGAAGCCGTAACGCTAGTTCCCTTCGGCGCGGAGCTTTCCACGCAGCAAGCGGCAGACGTGCTGAATGTTTCTCGTCCATTCCTCGTGAAGCTGATCGAGAACAATGAGCTTCCGCATTACAAGGTGGGAACTCATCGGCGAGTCCGTGCTCAGGATCTATTCGCCTACAAGAAGCGCCGGGACAGCGCGCGCAACAAAGCTCTGACGAAGCTCGCGCAACTTGGGCAAGAGATCGAGCCTCAATGAGGCATGTCTCGGATCGCTTCACGGCAGTGTTGGATGCGAACGTCCTGTACCCATTCCTGGTACGGGACGTTTTGCTCTCTCTCGCTGAAGCAGGTCTGTATCGACCCGCTTGGAGTGACGCAATAAATCGAGAATGGACGAAACATCTGATCGAGCGAATGCCCCAGAAGGAGCAGAAAATCAGAGACACCGTGGAACTTACGAGGCTTTTCCCGAAGCAGCCGTCACCGGCTATGAGGGCATGATTCGTGTGTTAGGCCTGCCAGATCCGGATGACCGCCATGTTCTGGCGGCAGCCATACGTGTCGGCGCCAATGTGATTGTCACGGAAAATGTCTCCGACTTTCCAGCTGATGTGCTTGATGGATATG
This sequence comes from Pseudomonadota bacterium, assembly GCA_049323495.1. Taxonomy (GTDB): domain Bacteria; phylum Pseudomonadota; class Alphaproteobacteria; order Reyranellales; family Reyranellaceae; genus Reyranella. The sequence continues at coordinate 96,318 of JBMONG010000036.1, read as the reverse complement.
ACATCGAGGCACGCTCTGCAGACGAGTTCATTCTGAATACGATTGAGCTTTACCCTGCCGACGCGCTCGCGGCGCTGAAGTCGATGCGACAGAGGTATGTGAACCCCTCTCAATCTGCAGAAGAACTGCTTCAAGCAATGCTACGAAACGGCCTGGTTGCAACCATGGCTGCGTTGAGGCCATGCTTGGGATCATTGTAATGATGCCGGCGCCAGTCTCTGTTGCAATTGCTGGTTGGGCCCCAATAGCTTTGGCATCGCCGCTGCGCCGGCAAGGATGATGTCGCTCTGAACGGACGTCCTGTGCCGCTTACCAGGGCCCACGACGGCCAACTGGGCGCTTAGAGGCAGTGCCGGATGGTGAGTTGATCGGCTGCCGCCACCCGACCGGCCAGCTTCTATAGATTTGTTCTATCGCAGCATGCCGGGACTTTAATGCGCAATCGGGGGAGAGCCCTATGTAAGAGACAGCAACGGCCGGAACCGGTCCGGCCGGTAGCCATGCTGGAGTCGCCCGACCATGGTGTCGTGGAACGAGACCGAGGCCGCGGAGATCGTTCGCCGCCACGAGGGCCGCGAGGGGCCGCTGCTGCCCATCCTGCACGACATCCAGTCGGCGTTCGGCTGCATTCCGGCACCGGCGGTGCCCTTCATTGCCCATGCGCTCAACCTCACGCGGGCCGAGGTGCATGGCGTCGTCACCTTCTATCACGATTTCCGCGCAAAGCCGGCGGGGCGCCACGTCCTGAAGCTCTGCCGCGCCGAGGCCTGCCAGTCGGTCGACGGCGAGAGCGTCGCGCGCCAAGTGCTGCAGCATTTCGGCCTCGACTGGGGCGGCACCACGCCCGACGGACGCCTGACCGTCGAGGCGACCTACTGCCTGGGCCTCTGCGCGTCCGGCCCTTCGGCGCTGCTCGACGGCGAACCCATCGGACGGCTCTCCGCCGATGCCCTCCCCGATCTCGCGCGCGAGGTCGGCCGATGACCGCGCGCATCTTCATCCCGCGCGACGCTGCGGCCCGTGCGGTCGGTGCGGACAAGGTCGCCGCCGCGATCGCCGAGCAGGCGGCGCGGCTCGGCCGGCCTGTCGACATCGTGCGCACCGGCTCGCGTGGCCTCTTCTGGCTGGAGCCGCTGGTCGAGATCGACGAGGGTAATGGCCGCCTGGGCTTTGGTCCGGTGACCGTGAAAGATGTTGCAGGCCTGTTCGGCGACGGACTTCCCGCGGCATCGCATCCCCTTTGCGTTGGCCGGCCCGAGGCGCTGCCCTTCCTCAAGCGCCAGACGCGCCTCACCTTTGCGCGGTGCGGCATCGTCGATCCGCTGTCGCCGGCCGACTATCGCGCCGCCGGCGGCTGGCGCGGCCTGGAGCGGGCGCGCAGCCTCGGCCCGGCTGCCACGATCGAGGAGGTCACGAAGGCCGGCCTGCGCGGCCGTGGTGGCGCAGGCTTCCCGACCGGCATCAAGTGGAAGACCGTGGCCGACACCCCGGCCGACCGGAAGTACATCGTCTGCAATGCCGACGAGGGCGATTCGGGCACCTATGCCGACCGCATGATCATGGAAGGCGATCCATTCGTCCTGATCGAGGGCATGGCGATCGCGGGCTTCGCCGTCGGCGCCGGCAAGGGCTACATCTACGTCCGCTCGGAGTATCCCGACGCCATCCTCGTCATGGCCCAGGCCCTCGCCCTGGCCGAGCGCGAGGGCATCCTGGGCGACGCGGCGGGCTTCGACATCGAGCTGCGCGTCGGCGCCGGTGCCTATGTCTGCGGCGAAGAGACGTCGCTGCTGGAGAGCCTGGAGGGCCGGCGCGGCCAGGTGCGCGCCAAGCCGCCGCTGCCGGCGCACAAGGGGCTGTTCGGTCGGCCGACGGTGATCAACAACGTGATCTCGCTGGCGACCGTGCCCTTCATCCTGGCCGACGGTGCGGACGCCTATGCCGCGCTGGGCTTCGGCCGTTCGCGCGGTACCATGCCCATCCAGCTCGCCGGCAACGTCAGGCAAGGCGGCCTGTTCGAGACGGCGTTCGGCCTGACGCTGGGCGAGATCGTCGACGACATCGGCGGCGGCACGCGAAGCGGCCGCCCGGTGCGGGCGGTGCAGGTCGGCGGCCCCCTCGGCGCGTACTTCCCGCGTCAGCTGTTCGATACGCCGTTCGACTACGAGGCCTTTGCCGCGCGTGACGGGCTGATCGGCCATGGCGGCGTGGTGGTGTTCGACGACACGGTCGACATGGCGCGCCAGGCCCGCTTCGCTTTGGAGTTCTGTGCCCTCGAATCGTGCGGCAAGTGCACGCCCTGCCGCATCGGCTCGGTGCGCGGCACCGAGACCCTCGACAGGATCATCCGCGGCGAGCGGGTCGAGGCCAACCTCGCGCTGGTCGAGGATCTCTGCCAGACGCTGAAGTTCGGCTCGCTCTGCGCGCTGGGCGGCTTCACGCCATACCCGGTCATGAGCGCCATCCGGCATTTCCCCGAGGATTTCGGCCGGCCGCGGCTCGCCGCGGCGGCCGAGTAGGAGCAGACCATGTCCCTCGTTCCCGAGACCGACTACGGCACGCCTGCCAGCCGCTCGGCGGAGAGCGTGACCCTCACCATCGACGGCCAGCCCGTCACCGTGCCGGCCGGCACGTCGATCATGCGCGCGGCGATGGAGCTCGGCACCAAGATCCCCAAGCTCTGCGCCACCGATTCGGTCGACGCCTTCGGCTCCTGCCGGCTCTGTCTGGTCGAGGTGGCCGGCCGGCCGGGCACGCCGGCCTCCTGCACGACGCCGGTTGCGGCCGGCATGGTCGTGTCGACGCAGACCGAGCGGCTGAAGCAGGTCCGCAAGGGCGTGATGGAGCTCTACATCTCGGACCATCCACTCGACTGCCTGACCTGCGCCGCCAACGGCGACTGCGAGCTGCAGGACATGGCCGGTGCGGTCGGCCTGCGCGAGGTGCGCTACGGCTATGACGGCGAAAGCCACACGACGCAGGCCAAGGACGAGTCCAACCCCTATTTCACCTTCGACCCGTCGAAGTGCATCGTCTGCTCGCGCTGCGTGCGCGCTTGCGAGGAGGTGCAGGGCACCTTCGCGCTGACGATCCAGGGCCGCGGCTTCGACTCCAAGGTGTCGGCCGGCATGGCCGAGCCGTTCGTCGATTCCGAGTGCGTGTCGTGCGGCGCCTGCGTGCAGGCCTGTCCGACCGCGACGCTGTCGGAGAAGAGCGTCATCGAGATCGGCACGCCCGAGCATTCGGTGGTGACGACCTGCGCCTATTGCGGCGTCGGCTGCAGCTTCAAGGCCGAAATGCGCGGCGAGGAGCTGGTGCGCATGGTCCCCTACAAGGACGGCAAGGCCAATCGCGGCCATTCCTGCGTCAAGGGCCGCTTCGCCTGGGGCTATGCCAACCATCGCGAGCGCATCCTGAAGCCGATGATCCGCGAGACCATCGACCAGCCCTGGCGCGAGGTGAGCTGGGAGGTCGCGATCGACCGCGTCGCCTCGGAGTTCAAGCGCCTGCAGGGCAAGCACGGCCGGCTGGCGGTCGGCGGCATCACCTCGTCGCGCTGCACCAACGAGGAGACCTTCCTGGTGCAGAAGCTGGTCCGCGGCGGCTTCGGCAACAACAACGTCGATACCTGCGCCCGCGTCTGTCACTCGCCGACCGGCTACGGCCTCAAGACGGCGTTCGGTACCTCGGCCGGCACACAGGACTTCGATTCGGTCGAGCAGTCCGACGTCATCCTGGTGATCGGCGCCAATCCGACCGACGCCCATCCGGTCTTCGCCTCGCGCATGAAGAAGCGGCTGCGCCAGGGCGCGCGCCTGATCGTGATCGATCCGCGGCGCATCGACCTCGTGCGCACGCCGCATGTCGAGGCCGATTTCCACCTGCCGCTGCGGCCGGGCACCAATGCCGCGGTGCTGAACGCGCTGGCGCATGTGATCGTCACCGAGGGGCTCGTGAACGAGGCCTTCGTGCGCGAATTCTGCGACCGCGACGCCTTCGAGGATTGGGCGGCCTTCGTGTCGTCGCCGCAGAACAGCCCGGAATCGGTCGGGCTGGTGTCAGGCGTCGATCCCGCGGCGATCCGCGGCGCGGCGCGGCTCTACGCCACCGGCGGCAATGCCGCGATCTATTACGGCCTCGGCGTCACGGAGCACAGCCAGGGCACGACCTCGGTGATGGCCATCGCCAATCTCGCGATGGCGACCGGCAATCTCGGCCGGCCGGGCGTGGGCGTGAACCCGCTGCGCGGCCAGAACAACGTCCAGGGCTCGTGCGACATGGGCTCCTTCCCACACGAGCTGAGCGGCTATCGCCACATCTCCGACGACGCCACGCGCGAGATGTTCGAGAAGCTGTGGGGCCGCCCGCTCGACGACGAGCCGGGCCTGCGCATCCCCAACATGTTCGACGCGGCCATCGAGGGCACCTTCAAGGGCTTGTACGTGCAGGGCGAGGACATCCTGCAGTCCGATCCCAACACGAAGCATGTACAGGCGGCGCTGGCGGCGATGGAATGCGTCGTGGTGCAGGACCTGTTCCTGAACGAGACGGCCAACTACGCGCACATCTTCCTGCCGGGCTCGACCTTCCTCGAGAAGGACGGGACCTTCACCAATGCCGAGCGCCGCATCAACCGCGTGCGCCGCGTGATGGCGCCAAAGAACGGCATGGCCGACTGGGAGATCACGCTGGCCATCGCCAAGGCCATGGGCTTCGAGATGCACTACGAGCATCCATCCGAGGTCATGGACGAGATCGCCCGACTCACGCCGACCTTCGCCGGCGTTTCCTTCGACCTGCTGGACAAGGTCGGCTCGGTCCAGTGGCCGTGCAACGAGAAGGCGCCGCGCGGCACGCCGGTCATGCATATCGGCGGCTTCGCCCGCGGCAAGGGCAACTTCATGATCACGGAATACGTGCCGACCGACGAGAAGGTCGGGCCGCGCTTCCCGCTGCTGCTGACCACGGGCCGCATCCTCAGCCAGTACAATGTCGGCGCCCAGACGCGGCGCACCGACAATGTCGTGTGGCACGACGAGGACGTGCTGGAGATCCACCCGCACGACGCCGAACAGCGCGGCGTGCGCGACGGCGACTGGATCAGGCTGGACAGCCGCGCCGGCAGCACGTCGCTGCGGGCCCGCATCACCGACCGCGTGGCGCCGGGCGTGGTCTATACGACCTTCCACCATCCGGCGACGCAGGCCAACGTCGTGACGACGGAGTTCTCCGACTGGGCGACCAACTGCCCCGAGTACAAGGTGACGGCGGTGCAGGTCTTGCCCTCGAACGGTCCGACCGACTGGCAGCGCGAGTATGCCGAGCAGGCCGAGCACAGCCGGCGCATCGCGCGCGTGGCGGCGGAGTAGGGCGGCATGTCGGCCGAGAAGCTGGTGATGATGGCCAACCAGATCGGCCGGTTCTTCACGCCGCAGCGCCGTGGCGATGCGGTCGCGGCCATTGCAGACCACATCGAGAAGTTCTGGGACCCGCGCATGCGTGCCGCCATCATCGCCCACCTCGCCGCCGGCGGCGCGGGGCTGGACGGCCCAGTCCGCGAGGCCGTGAGCCGGCTGAAGGCGGTGAAGGAGGGGGCGGCGGCGTGATGCCGGCGTGCAGGAAGATCAGGCCATAGGCTGATTTGTTCGGCAGAGTATCAGCCTGTAGGCTGATAAAGGAGGCGCCTCTCGATGCCGGCGGATGAGCTGAAGATCGTTTTTGACCAGGCGGGCGCGCATACCCGGTTCGTCCGCGACCATCTCGACTTCTACAACGTCGGCGTGACCGGCGAATCCGCCTACTACCCGGTCAACTTCTTCCTGAAGAGCCCGCGCGCCGAAGTACTCGGCGGCGTGGTAGGGGACATCTGGGGCGGCTGGTTGCGCATCAACATCGTGTGGGTCGACGAGGCCGTGCGCGGGCAGGGCTGGGCGAGCAGGATGATGGATGAGGCCGAGGCCTATGGCCGCGAGCGCGGCTGTGGCTGGGCCGAGCTCGACACCCATTCCTTCCAGGCGCGGCCGTTCTACGAGAAGCGCGGCTACGAGGTGTTTGCCCAGCTCGACGACTATCCCAAAGGTCACAAGAAGTTCTTCCTCAAGAAGAAACTGTAGAACCAAGCCGCTTGATCTCGGCCCGCCGACCCGGTCTGATCAGGGTCGAAGAGTCCCGCCATCGAACAGAGGACGTCCGCCCATGGCCAGCAACGATAATCCCGACAACAAGTGGATCGGCAAGCGCACCCCGCGGCCCGACGGCGCCGACAAGGTGACGGGGCGGGCGGCCTATGCCGCCGACACCACCATGCCGGGCATGATCTGGGGCAAGGTGCTGCGCAGCCCACATCCGCACGCCCGCATCCGCTCGATCGATACCTCGAAGGCCGAGGCGCATCCCGGCGTCATGGCCGTGATGACGTCGAAGGACATCGTCGACTTCCCGATCGAGAAGGGCCCCGTGATGCTGGGCATCCAGGACATGCGCTGGATGTGCCGCAACGTCATGGCGCGCGACAAGGCGCTGTTCCACGGCCATCCGGTCGCCGCCGTCGCCGCGACCACGCAGGCGGTCGCCGCCGAGGCGCTGAAGCTGATCGAGGTCGACTACGAGGTGCTGCCCTGGGCGATCGACATCAGCGACGCGCTGAAGCCCGACGCGCCGATTCTGCACGATCATGTCAGGTTCGAGGGCAAGCCCTCGAACATCGCCGGCACGCTTGAGCACAAGAAGGGGGACGTCGAGGCGGGCTTCAAGGAAGCCGACGTCATCGTCGAGCGCAGCTTCGACACGGCGCCCGTGCATCAGGGCTATATCGAGCCCCACGCCTGCCTGGTCAGCGTCGTCGACGGCAAGGCCACGATCTGGAGCTCCAGCCAGGGCCAGTTCATGGTGCGCGCCATGTCGGCCCTGCTCACGGGCATGCAGCAGAGCGACATCCGCGCCATCCCGGCCGAAATCGGCGGCGGGTTCGGCGGCAAGACCATCATCTATCTCGAGCCGCTGGCGCTGGTGCTGGCGAAGAAGTCGGGACGGCCGGTGAAGATGGTGATGTCGCGCGAGGAGGTGTTCCGCGCCTCTGGTCCGACCTCGGGCTCGATGAGCAAGGTCAAGATCGGTGCCAAGAAGGACGGCACGATCGTGGCGGGGCAGGGCACCTATTGGCTGCAGGCCGGCGCCTTTCCCGGCTCGCCGATCCGAGGCGCGGCCGGCTGCGCCTTCGGCCCCTACGACATCCCGAACGCCCATACGCTGGGCTACGACGTCGTCTCCAACCGCTCCAAGGTCGCCGCCTACCGCGCGCCCGGCGCGCCGATCGGCGCCTATGCCGTGGAATGCGTGCTCGACGAGCTGGCCGAGAAGCTTGGCATGGATCCGCTCGAGCTGCGCCTGAAGAACGCCGCCAAGCAGGGCACCAAGGCCGTGCACGGGCCGGTCTATCCGGTCATGGGGTACCAGGAGACGGTGCGCGCGGCGCTGGCCCATCCGCACTACAAGGCGCCGCTCGGGCCCAACCAGGGCCGCGGCGTGGCCAGCGGCTACTGGTTCAATGCCGGCGGCGAATCGAGCGCCGATATGCGCATCAACGAGGACGGATCGGTCGTCGTCATGACCGGCCATCCCGACATCGGCGGTTCGCGCGCCTCGACGGCCAACATCGCCGCCGAGCTGCTGGGCATCGACCACAGCAAGATCCAGGTGCTGATCGGCGACACCAGCAGCATCGGCTTCTCCAACCTCACGGGCGGCAGCCGCGTCACCTTCGCCTCGGCGATGGTGGTGACGGAATCGGCGCACAAGGTCATCAAGACGCTGTGCGAGCGCGCGGCCAAGCTCTGGAAGATCGAGCCGGAGGCGGTGAGCTGGGAAAACGGCTTTGCCAAGCCGGCCGGCGACAACGCCGGCAAGTTCGAGCCGCTGTCGCTGGCCCAGATCGCGGCCAAGGCCAGCGAGACGGGCGGGCCGATCGGCGCCGGCGCGTCGAGCAACACCGCGGGCGCCGAAGGCGGCTTCAGCACGCACATCTGCGACGTCGAGGTCGATCGCGACACCGGCCGCGTCTGGGTCACGCGCTATACGTCCTTCCAGGATGTCGGGCGCGCGATCCATCCCGACTATGTCGAGGGCCAGATCCAGGGCGGCGCCGCCCAGGGCATCGGCTGGGCGCTGAGCGAGGAGTACATCTACAACAAGGACGGCAAGCTCGACAATCCGGGCTTCCTCGACTACCGCATGCCCGTCACCTCGGACCTGCCCAAGCTCGACGCCGTCATGATCGAGGTGCCCAACCCCAAGCATCCGCAGGGCGTGCGCGGCGTGGGCGAGGTGCCGCTGGTGCCGGTGATGGCCGCCGTCGCCAACGCCATCCACGGGGCGCTCGGCCTGCGCCTCTACAGCCTGCCGATGTCACCGCCCAAGGTGCTGGAGGCCCTGGAGCCCGAGCCGCTGGCCCGCGCCGCGGACTGACCTTGTCCCGTCATCCCGACCAAGGCCCGAAGGGCCGCATGGAGGGATCTTGCTTCAACGATGAGACAGCTTGTCGTTGAGAAAAGGTCCCTCCACTTCGCTTCGCTCCGGTCGGGACGACGAGTGACTACCTCAACCCCAATTCGCGCAGCTTCCTGTCCAGCGCGAGCAGGTCGGCCCAGCTCTGGCGCTTGCTCGCAGGCGTGCGCAGCAGATAGGCGGGATGGAGGGTCGGCAGGGCCGGCACGGTGCTGCCGTCATCCAGCGTCAGCGCCGTCCACTTGCCGCGCAGGCGCATGATGCCCTCGGTCGTGTCGAGCACCGACTTGGCTGCCGTGCCGCCGGCCAGCACCACCACCTTGGGGCGCGCCAGCTCGATGTGGCGCCGTGTGAAGGCAAGGCAGATCGCCTGCTCGGCGACGGTCGGCGTGCGGTTGCCGGGCGGCCGCCAGAACAGGATGTTGGTGATGTAGAGGTTGCTCTCGCGGCTGAGCCCGATGGCGCCGAACATGCGGTCGAGCAGCTGGCCGCTGACGCCGACGAACGGCTTGCCCATGCGGTCCTCGTCGGCGCCCGGGGCCTCGCCCACGATCATGACGTCGGCGCCGGCCACGCCGTCGGCGAACACCGTGTTCTTGGCGGTGCGCTTCAAGGCGCACCCTTCGAAGGCACGCACCGCCGCTTCCAGCTCCGCGACAGTGTTGCAGCGCCGCGCCACGGCGCGCGCATCCTCGACGAGCTGCGGCGATTCGATGGGCACGGGCGGCCGCGGTGGGGCGACGACGGCCGGCCGTGCCGCGGGCGGGGCCTTCGGCGGCGGGGGCGTCGTCGGTTCGACGGCCGCCGCTGCGGCCGCCGGCGCCGCCGCGACGGGGGCGGGCGGCGGCGCAGCAAAGCGGTCGACGGCCTCCTCGCCCACGACGTCGTCGACGCCCTGCTCCACGTACCAGCGCAGCAGGGAGACGAGTTCGTCGCGCGGCAGCGGTTCGGTCAAGGCAGGCGCTTCAGGAAGGCGGCGAGGATCGGCGCCCACAGCGCGGCATCGGCATGGCTCGCCATGTGGCCCTTGTTGCTCGGCAGCTCGACGTAGGTCACGTCGACGCCCGCGCGACGCATGTCGCTGACGTACCCGGGGCTGTCGGCGATATCGAACAGCTTGTCGGTGGGCGACTGGACGTAGAGCACCTTCGCCTGCGCCAGCCGGTCGTACTCGCCCGTGATGTCGAAGCTGCCGATCGCCTTGCGCAGAACGACCATCGAATGGCCGTCATAGACCTGCGCCCAGGCGCGCGCGCTGGCGCGGATCGCCTGCTCGCGCGCCTCGGGGTCGGGCATGGTCTCGGCCAGGATCTCGTTCTGACCGTAGGCCATCAGCGTCTCGAAGCGCAGCTCCTCGAGCGTGCCGGCGATGCCGCCATTCTCGTAGTACCAGCCGCCGTTCCAGTTGGGATCGCTGGCGAGACGCTTCTGCAGAGTATCCAGGCGGTCGAGCCCGGCCGGCGACTTCGGCGCGGTGACCGATGGCACGATGGCCTTCATGAAGCCGGGATAGGAGGCCGCCCATTGGAAGGACTGGAAGCCGCCCATCGACGGACCGATGACGGCGACCAGCGACGGCAGCCCCAGGGAATCGACCAGCAGCCGCTCGGCCGCCACGATGTCGCGCATGGTGATGTCGGGAAAGGTGGGGCCATAGGGCTTGCCGGTCGCCGGATCGACCGTGCTGGGTCCTGTGCTGCCGTGGGCGGAGCCCAGCGCATTCACCGACACGACGAAGTACCGATCCGTGTCCACCGCCTTGCCGGGGCCGATCAGCCCGTCGAACCAGCCCGGGGTGCCGGCGGCGACGCCGCGTCCCTGCTTGCCGTCCGCATTGCGGCCTGCGGCGTGGTGGCTGGACGTATAGCCGTGCACCACCAGGATGGCGTTGTCCCGCTGCGGCGATAGTGTTCCATAGGTCTCGTAGGCGAGTTCAAGCACGGGCAGTGTACGGCCGCTGCCCAGCCTGAAATCCTTGGTGGAGAAGACCTTGCTCTCGATTTCACGCAACTCTGCCACGGGAATTCCCCTTTTGGCCGGTTGGCGTTCCGCCCCCCGGCAGGCTATCTACAACGGCTGGGACTGCCGCCGCCCCGGCGGCGCGTCCATGTTCTGGAGCCACTGTAAAGCGAGACGGGAATGGCGCGCGAGTCAATGGAATACGACGTGCTGATCGTGGGGGGCGGCCCGGCCGGGCTGTCCGCGGCGATCCGCCTGAAGCAACTCGCGGCCGAGCGCAATCACGAGGTTTCCGTCTGCGTGATCGAGAAGGGCTCGGAAGTCGGTGCGCATATTCTCTCCGGCGCCGTGATCGATCCGATCGGCCTGAACGAGCTGATTCCCGACTGGAAGGAAAAGGGCGCTCCGGTCGAGACGGAGGTCACCGACGACCAGTTCCTGTTCCTGACCAAGGCCGGCTCCTATCGCTTCCCGAACTTCCTCATGCCGCGGCTGATGAACAACCACGGCAACTACATCGTCAGCCTGGGCGAGGTCTGCCGCTGGATGGCGCAGCAGGCCGAGGCGCTGGGCGTCGAGATCTATCCCGGCTTCGCCGGCGCCGAGGTGCTCTACAACGAGGATGGATCGGTCAAGGGCGTGGCCACCGGCGACATGGGCATCGGCAAGGATGGCCAGCGCAAGGACAGCTACACCGAGGGCATGGAGCTGCACGCCAAGTACACCCTGATCGCAGAGGGCGTGCGCGGCTCGCTGGCCAAGCAGCTGATGGCGAAGTTCGACCTGCGCGACGGCGTCGATCCGCAGAAGTTCGGCATCGGCATCAAGGAGCTGTGGCAGGTCGATCCGGCCCGCTTCCAGAAGGGACTGGTCGTCCATACCCAGGGCTGGCCGCTCAACGAGTCCAACAGCTCGGGCGGCTCGTTCATGTACCATTTCGGCGACAATCTCGTGGCCATCGGCCTCGTGGTGCACCTGTCGTACGAGAACCCCTACCTCTCGCCGTTCGACGAGTTCCAGCGCTTCAAGACCCATCCCGACGTCGCCAAGTACCTGCAGGGCGGCAAGCGCCTGGTCTACGGCTCGCGCGCCATCAACGAGGGCGGTGTGCAATCGGTGCCGAAGCTGACCTTCCCGGGCGGCGCGCTGATCGGCTGCTCCGCCGGCTTCGTCAACGTGCCGCGCATCAAGGGCAGCCACAACGCGGTCAAGAGCGGCATGCTGGCCGCCGAGGCCGCCTTCGAGGCGCTGGCCGCCGGCAAGTCGGGCGGCGACGAACTGATCGCCTATCCCGTGAAGCTGAAGGCGTCGTGGCTGTGGAAGGACCTCGACAAGGTGCGCAACGTGAAGCCGGCGCTGCAATGGGGCACGCTGCTGGGCACGCTCTACGGCGGCCTGGACATGTGGCTGCACGACCTCGGCATCCGCGTGCCCTGGACGATGCACCACAAGAAGGCCGATCATGAATCCCTACGGCCGGCCGCCGAGTTCCAGCCGATCCAGTACCCCAAGCCGGATGGCGTGATCTCCTTCGACAAGCTGTCGTCGGTGTTCCTGTCGAACACCAACCACGAGGAGGACCAGCCGGTCCATCTCAAGCTGCGCGACCCCTCGATCCCGATCGCGGTCAACCTGCCACTCTATGCGGAGCCGGCCCAGCGCTACTGCCCGGCGGGCGTCTACGAGGTGGTGACGGCGGACAACGGCCAACCGCGCTTCCAGATCAACGCGCAGAACTGCGTGCACTGCAAGACCTGCGACATCAAGGACCCGGCCCAGAACATCGATTGGACCGTACCGGAAGGTGGCGGTGGCCCGAACTATCCCAATATGTGAGCGGCATGCGACGCAAACCCGTTTCTCTGCTGGCAGCAGCACTCCTCCTTGTGGTTCCGGCAGCGGGTGAGGCCCAGCAGGGCGGCACCCCGGCGACGAGGCCCCCGGCGCCGCGACAGGCGCAGCCGCCGCGCGGCCCCCAGCTGGCCGCGATCCCGCTCAGCGGGCGCTATCTGGCGGCCCGCGTCGCCGAAAGCGATCACGACTACGACGCGGCGGCCGACCAGATCGACCTCGCCCTGGCCCTGGCGCCGGGCGATCCCGATCTGCTGCAGGCGGCCTTCCAGCTGCGGCTGCTGGCCGGCCGCATCGACCAGGCCGCCACGCTTGCGCCGCAGGTCATCGCCGCGAACCCGGGCAACGGCCTCGCCCATCTCGTGCTGGCCGTGCAGGCCATCAAGAAGCGCGATTATCGCGCCGCCGATCAGGAGTTCCGCAAGATCGCGGGCGAGAATCCCTTCGGTCCGCTGCGGGACTACGTGCAGGCCTGGCTGAAGGCAGGCGAGAAGGATTTCGCAGCCGCGCGCGCGAGCCTTGCCAAGCTCAAGGCGGCGGCCGGCAGCCGCAGCGAGGCGCCGGCGCTGGTCGTCGAGGCGCAGATCGACGAGCTCGCGGGCGACAAGGCGGAGGCCGAAGCCAAGTACCGCCGCGCGGCGTCGCTCGACAAGGGCAACCTCCGGACCATGGTCGCCGCGACCGACGGGTTGCGCCGTCTGGGCAAGGGGGACGAAGCCCGCGAGCTGATCAAGGCGTTCGGCGCGAAGTTCGGGGATTCGGTGGTCCTCGACGGGCTGCTGGCACCCAACGCGCCCATGCCGCCGGCGCCGACCGCGGCGTCGGGCATCGCCGACATCCTGTTCGACATCGGCAGCGTGCTCTCGGCCGATTCGCGCAACCAGCGCACCGACCTGTCGCTGGTCTTCTACCAGCTCGCCGCGAGCCTGAAGCCGGAGCACGAATTCGCCTGGACGATGATCGCGGGCCTGTACGAGCAGTTCCAGATGCTGCCCAAGGCCATCGCCGCCCTGAGCAGGATCGGTCCGAATTCGCCGCTCTACTGGCAGGCCAAGCTGCGGGCGGCCGCGCTGGAGGCCCAGGAAGACCGGTTCGACGAGGCAGTCGCCAGGCTGCGCGCGATGGTGGCCGAGAAGCCGGACCGCATCGATGCCGCCCTGACGCTGGCGGACCTCCTGCGCAGCAAGGAACGCTACGCCGATGCCGTGCAGGCCTACGACACCGCCATCGAGCGCATCCGCAATGTCGAGGAGCGCCACTGGATCGTGTTCTTCGGTCGCGGCATCGTGCTCGAGCGCACCAAGCAGTGGCCGAAGGCCGAGGCCGACATGAAGAAGGCCCTCGAACTGTCGCCTGAACAGCCGCACGTGCTCAACTATCTCGGCTACAGCTGGATCGATCAGGGCCTGCACCTCGAAGAAGGCATGAAGATGCTGCAGCGTGCGACGGAGCTCCGGCCCGACGACGGTGCGATCACTGATTCGGTGGGCTGGGCCTTCTACCGTCTCGGCCAGTACGACAAGGCCGTGGAATGGCTGGAACGCGCGGCGGAGCAGAAGGGCGACGATCCGACGATCATCGAGCATCTGGGTGATGCCTACTGGCATGTCGGCCGCAAGCGCGAGGCCCGCTTCCAGTGGGAGCGCGCGCTGAACCAGAAGCCGGAGAAGGATCGTGTCCCGGTGATCCGAGACAAGCTCGAGAACGGCCTGAGCGCGTCGAACGACAAGCCCACCGTCTACGAGAAGCCGGCCGAAACCCAGAAGGGCGGCTGAGCCGGCAGGACCGCGCCATGCGGCTGGCGCACGCCAAGGTCAATCTGTGGTTGAATGTCGTGGGCCGTCGGCCGGACGGATACCACCTGCTCGATTCCCTGGTCGCCTTCGTGGACCTCGCCGACGAGGTCGAGGTCGCGCCTGCGGGCGGCCTGTTCCTCGAGCTGGAAGGACCGCAGAGCGATTCGCTGGTGGGCGAATCCGACAATCTCGTCCTGCGCGCGGCACGTCTGCTGGCCGATCGCGCCGGCGTCTCGCCGCGGGCGCGCATCCGGCTCGCCAAGCACGTGCCCGTCGCGGCGGGGCTGGGCGGCGGATCGGCCGATGCGGCGGCCGTCCTGCAGGAGCTGGTCGCCCTGTGGCGGGTGGCGATGCCGGAGGAAGAGCTGTTCGATCTCGCCGCGCGACTCGGCGCCGACGTGCCGATGTGCCTGGCCGGGCGCGCGGCCCGCGCCACCGGCGTCGGCGAGGAGCTGCGGCCGGTGCCGGCTCTGCCGGACGGCGCGATCCTGCTCGTCAATCCGCGCGTGCCGCTGCCCACGCGCGACGTGTTCGCCCGCCGTGTGGGCGCGTTCTCGGCAGCCGATGCCCCGCCGCCGTCGTGGCGGACGGCGGCCGAATTCCAGTCGGTGCTGGCAGCGCGCGGCAACGATCTGACGGCGGCCGCAGTCGCCCTGGCGCCTCAGATCGGCGACGTGCTCGAGGCGCTCGCCCGCCTGGATGGCGTCCGCTATGTCGCGATGAGCGGCAGCGGCGCCACGTGCTTTGCCCTCTTCGACACGCTCGCTGCCGCACGCGGCGGCGCGGCAGCGCTGCCGTCGCGCTGGTGGCGCCACGCCGGCACCTTCGTCTCACGCTGAGTCAGTTCGCGCCGCCCTGTGTACGTCGCTGCATGTCCCTCAGGGAGTCGAAAAGCGCTTCGCTGGGTTCCCCCGTCTGCGGCAGGCCGAGCGATTTCTGGTAGTCGCGAATGGCCGCCCGCGTCGCCGGTCCGGCAATACCGTCGGGCTCGTCCCGCAGGAACTTCATGGACTGAAGCAGGAGCTGGATCGCCTTCACCTGCTCGGTCTCGGTTCCCGGCCAGCCGCCCGAGGGTGGCGCTTCGGTCGGAGTGCGCGCACCCCCGCGCCGGGCAAGCGCGTCCTGCAGCGCGGCGAAGACCTCGCGGGTCGGCTCGCCCGTTTCGCGCATGCCCAGGCTGCGCTGGAACGTGCGGATGGCCGCCTGCGTCAACGGTCCCACCGTGCCGTCCGGCTTGTCGTTCAGGAACTTGAGCTCGACCAGCGCCTGTTGGATGGCGCGCACCTGATCGGCCGGCTCCCGTGGCCAACCGGGCGGGTCGGCTGCGGGCGCCGGCGGTGATGCCAATGCCAGGGACCGCGAAGCCTCCTCGTTCGCAGGCTTCGCGGGTTTTGCCGGCTGCAGGGCGTCAACGATGGTCTTGAATTCGGCCCGGCCGAACTGCTGCGCACGCTCGAGCTCGGCGGGCAGCAGAATGCGCTGGAGGACCTCGGCACGCTGGCCAGCCATGCGGCCAAGGGCCGATTCGCCGTCCTTGCTGGTCTGCCGCTCGAATTCGGCCGCGATGGCGAACCATGCGAGCGCGGTCGCCGGATCCTTCAAGCCGGCATCCCCGCGCTCGTAGATGTCGCCCAGCGTGAACATCGACGCGGCCATGCCCTGGCGGGCCGCCGAGCGCAGCAATGCGACCGCCTCCTTGAGATCGCGTGACGCGCCCTTGCCGTCGCGCAGCAGCAGCGCGAGGTTGTGCTTGGCCGCCGGCAGGTCCGCTGCCACGGCCTTGCGATACCACTCGATCGCCTTGCTGGAATCGCGCGGCACGACGAAGCCGCGCTCGTACATGACGCCGACGTTGAAGGCGGCCTGCGCAGAGCCGGCCTGTGCGGCCCGCAGCAGCCAGCCGGCGCCGGCCTGCTGGTCCTTGGGCACGCCGTCTCCCTGCACCAGCCGGCGCGCCAGCTCCTCCATGGCGACGACGGCGCCGGCGTCGGCCTTGTCGCGCAGCGTGTCGATGGGCACCGCCGCCCAGTCGATATCGCTACCTGCGGGCGCGCTGTCGGCCCGTCCACTGTCGGCCTGCCCCGAGTTGGCTGTCGCTGTCGCGGGGGCGGCACTGCCGGCGGCAAAGTCGGCGCTCGTCGGCGGCGGCACCGGCGCACCGGGCTGCGGCAGGTCGATGGCGGCCGGCGTGGCATCCGCCTGCGTCGCCGCTATGGCGGCAGTCGGCGCAGCGGACGCGCGCGGCTGAGGAGCCGGTCGGGGGGCCCACGGAAGGGCCAGCCACGCGCCGGCGGACAGGAGGGCCGCGACGGCGATCGCGCCGCCGACCATCAAAGCCCGGCGGTTCATGGGAAACGTCGAATGCCTCGACCGGTCATCCGGAAACCATAGCCGAGACGGGCCCCGAACGAGAAGGCATGGTGCGATGCCGCACGACGATGAGGAAGGTCAGCAAGGCCACGGCGCCCGCCTGGTGAAGGGTCGCGATCGGGATGTCGACGCCCGTCAGGATGGTGGCGATTCCGAGACCCAACTGCAGCAGGGCCATGCACGCGGCGGCGACGGTCTCCGCGCGCGGCGATCGTATGGCCATCAGCAGCACGCCGGCCACCAGAAGCGTCGCCAGCCAGCGATGCACGAACTGGATCGTGGTCGGATTCTCGAAGAGATTGAGCCAGCCAGGTGACAGCTCGAACATTCCCGGGGGAATCCAGTAGCCGGACATCGTCGGGAAGGTGTTGTGCGCCGATCCAGCCCGCAGGCCCGCCATCAGGGCGCCCCAAGTCAGGACGACGAACAGCAGCCCGATCAGCATCGACGCGCCGTGGCGCGTGCGCGGCTCGTCGCGCCGCCTCTGCTGCGGACCGAGTTCCAGGATCAGCCAGACGGTATAGGCGTAGAGGACGACGGCCAGGAGCAGATGGGCGGCCAGCCTGTAGTGGCTGACGGCCGGCCGGTCGACCAGCCCCGACGCCACCATCGCCCAGCCCAGCGCCCCCTGCAGCCCGCCCAGCACCAGCAGGGCGAGCAGCCGCGGCTTGAGCGGTCCGGACAGGTGTCCGCGGAGCCAGAACCAGGCGAGGGGCAAGGCGAAGACCAGGCCGATCAGGCGACCCCACAGCCGGTGTATGTATTCCAGCCAGAAGATTTCCTGGAATTCGCCGATCGTGAAATGATGGTTGATCAGCCGGCCCTGCGGCGACGAAAGATACTTCTGCAGCTCGGCCTGCCAGGCTGTTTCGGTAAGCGGCGGAAGCCAGCCGGTCACCGGCCGCCATTCGACCATCGAAAGTCCCGATTCGGTCAGACGGGTCAGTGCGCCGATCACGATCATGAGGAAGATCATCGCGGCGACGACGGCCAGCCAGAGGCGCACGGAAGCGGGGACGGGTTTCATGGCGGCCGGACGATGCGGCAAGCGGCCGCGCGCGTCATCAGGCATTAGTGTCGCGAGGCCCTCCGCCTTCTTGCGCGAAGCGGTAGCCTTGTCTAATCGGTTCGCACACGAACGATCTACGCCTCGACCTGTCCGGATATCCCCAGAATGACGTCGCCATCGCTAAGTCATGGGCTTTGCTTCGCCGATCTATACGACCGTGACGGCCTGATCAGGCTGGATGCCGCTTTTGTCGATGCGCTGAAGGACGGGCACGTCGAGCTGCATGCGCGTCTGCTGGCGGCGCGGGCCGCGCCGGATGCCTTGGGCGACAAGGACGAATCCAATCTCCTGATCGAGCTGGCGCGTCCGCTGGAGGATTTCCTCGCCGGCCTGTTCGGAATAGCGGACGAGGCAGCCGCGCTGCGCGCGCGCCACAACCGGCTGGCGCCGATCTACGACTGCAAGCGACTCTTCGTGCAGCGCTACGTCACGCGCAGCATCAAGCCCGATGCCGCCGCGGCTCTCGACGGCACGGCGGTGACGGCGGCGCTCGGCCTGCCCGTGCGCCTTGAGGACGGACTTGAGGCGTGGGAACTCGCCTTCGCGATAGCGGTGCGTGATCTCGTGGGCGCGGAGTTCAAGGTCGCGACCCCGACGCCAGAGGTCGAAGCCTATGCGCGCTACGCCGCCTGGGCACTGCATTCTGCCGAGGGCCGCGCGCGCCATCAGGACGGGCCGCTGTTCAAGGTGCCGCACAAGCTCGACTTCGAGCATCTGGTGCCGATCGAGACCGAGGTGGTCGACGGCGTCACGCGCATGCGTCTGCCGCGGCCGATGCTGCGGCATCGCGAGGGCTTTGCGCTGACCGACAACGGCTTCGATCTCGTGCGTGCGCTCGACCACGCCAATTACTGCATCTGGTGCCACAACCAGGGCAAGGACAGCTGCTCGCGCGGGCTGAAGGACCGCAAGACCGGCGCCTTCCAGAAGTCGCCGTTCGGCGTGACGCTGGCGGGCTGTCCGCTCGAGGAGAAGATCTCGGAGATGAATCTGCTGAAGAGCGAGGGCTTCTCCATCGGCGCGCTGGCCGTGGCTGCCGTCGACAATCCGCTGATGGCGGCGACCGGCCACCGCATCTGCAACGACTGCATGAAGGCTTGCATCTACCAGAAGCAGGAACCCGTCGACATCCCGCAGGTCGAGACGCGCACGCTCAAGGATGTGCTGGCGCTGCCCTGGGGCTTCGAGCTCTATTCGCTGCTGACGCGCTGGAATCCGCTGCATCTGCGCCGCCCGCTGCCGCGTCCTTCCACCGGCCGCAGCGTGCTGGTGGTTGGGCTGGGGCCGGCCGGCTTCAATCTTTCGCATCACCTGATGAACGATGGGCACACGGTCGTGGCGATCGACGGGCTGAAGATCGAGCCGCTGCCGATCGCTCAGTCCGGCGTGTCGGCCGATGGTGCACGACATCCCTTCGAGCCGGTGCGCGATGTCGCCACGTTGCGGGAGGATCTGGGCGAGCGCGTCCTGGCGGGCTTCGGCGGCGTTGCCGAGTACGGCATCACCGTGCGCTGGGACAAGAACTACCTGAAGATGGTGCGGCTGCTGCTGGAGCGCCGCACGCAGTTCTCCATGTTCGGGGGCGTGCGCTTCGGCGGCACCGTCACGGTCGAAGGCGCATTCGCCATGGGCTTCGACCATGTCGCGCTCTGCGCCGGGGCCGGCAAGCCGACGGTGCTCGATCTTCCGAACGGCCTGGCGCGCGGCGTGCGCGCGGCGTCCGACTTCCTGATGGCGCTGCAGCTCACCGGCGCCGCAAAGAAGGATTCACTTGCCAACCTGCAGATCCGTCTGCCGGTGGTGGTGATCGGCGGCGGGCTCACCGCCATCGACACGGCAACCGAATCGCTCGCCTACTATCCGTTGCAGGTCGAAAAGTTCCTGTCGCGCCACGAGGTGCTGGTGCAGGAGCGCGGCGAGGCCGCCGTGATGGCGCGCCTGTCGCCGGAGGAGCGCGAGATCGCCGCCGAGTTCATCGCGCACGCGCAAGCGATCCGCGAGGAGCGGGCCGCCGCGGCGCGCGAGGGCCGCGCGCCCGAGATCGCAAGGCTGGTCAATGGTTGGGGCGGCGTCACCATCGCCTATCGCCGGCGGCTTATCGATTCGCCGTCCTACACGTTGAACCACGAGGAAGTGCTGAAGGCGCTGGAGGAGGATATCCGCTTCGCCGAGGGCCTGTCGCCCGTCGCCGTCGAGATCGATGCCAACGGCCATGCCTGTGCGCTGAAGGTCGCAGGCGAACAGGAAGGACGGCACGTCGAGGCGACGCTCCCGGCGCGGACTATCCTGGTGGCGGCCGGCACGCAGCCCAATACGGTGCTGGCGCGCGAGGACGCCGAACACGCCGTCGTCGACGGCAAGTACTTCCGGGCGCTCGATGAGGAGGGCAATCCTGCGACGCCCGAGCGCGTGGCGAAGCCCGCAGCGGTGCGTGTGCTGATGCACCGCGCCCGGGACGGCCGCTTCATGTCGTTCTTCGGCGACCTGCATCCGTCCTTCGCCGGCAACGTCGTGAAGGCGATGGGCGGCGCCAAGCAGGGGTATCCCGTGCTGACGCGGATCATGGAGCAGCTGCCGGCGCCGCGCCGTACGCCGGCGGAGATCGTGGCGCGCGCCAACGCGGAGTGGCGCGCCAGCGTGGTGCGGGTCGACCGGCTCACGCCCACCATCGTCGAGGTGGTGGTGCATGCGCCGGCCGCCGCGCGCAACTTCGAGCCCGGCCAGTTCTACCGCCTGCAGAACTACGAAGCCCGCTCCCGGCACATCGACGGGACGCTGCTCACCATGGAGGGGCTGGCGCTGACCGGCGCCTGGGTCGACAAGGACAAGGGCCTGCTGTCGCTGATCACACTGGAGATGGGCGGGTCGTCCGACCTCTGCGCGCTGCTGGAGCCGGGCGAGCCCGTGATCGTCATGGGGCCGACGGGCGCGCCGACCGAGATCGAGCCCGGCGAGACCGTCGTGCTGGCGGGCGGCGGGCTGGGCAATGCCGTCCTGTTCTCGATCGGCCAGGCGTTCCGGCGCGCCGGCAGCCGCGTGCTGTATTTCGCGGGCTACAAGACCGTGGCCGACCGCTACAAGGTCGAGGAGATCGAGGCGGCAGCCGACGTCGTGGTCTGGGCCTGCGACCAGGCGCCCGGCTTCGCACCGGCCAGGCCGCAGGACAGGACCGTCGTCGCCAACATCGTCGAGGCGATGCGCCGCTACGCCGCCGGCGAGCTGGGCGAGCAGCCGATCCCCTTCGCCGACGCCGACCGGATCGTGGCGATCGGCTCCGATGGCATGATGAACGCCGTGCGTCAGGCGCGCTACGGCGTGCTGGCGCCGTACCTGAAGCCGCAGCACCGGGCGCTGGGGTCGATCAACTCTCCCATGCAATGCATGATGAAGGAGATCTGCGCCCAGTGCCTGCAGCTCCATCGCGATCCTGTCACGGGCAAGGAGACGGTCGTGTTCTCCTGCTTCAACCAGGACCAGGAGCTGGACCGCGTCGACTTCGACTGCCTGCGCCAGCGCCTGCGCCAGAACGGCGCCCAGGAGAAGATCGCCGCGCTGTGGATCGACCGGTCGCTGAAGAAGGTCGGCCTGCGCCCCGGCGGAGCGGCCGCACCGTAGTCCAGGCGCTCACGGCTTCCCCGCGACGCCGGGGCCGCGTCCCCGCCTGTGATCATTTGCCGTTTCGGACCTGCCCGGCCCGCGAGGGGCCGCTGGCAGGAACAAACCTCCGGTGGGGCCGTTGGCGCCCTGATGGTGCCCGGCGATCCGGAGGTAAGAGTGGCAGATCGAAAGCTCCGCATCGGCATTGTCGGCGTCGGCAACTGCGCTTCATCCCTCGTGCAGGGGCTCGCCTACTATGCGGACGCGCGCGGGAACGAACCTATCCCTGGCTTGATGTATCCCTCGCTCGGCGGCTACCACGTCTCCGATATCGAGGTCTCGGCCGCCTTCGACGTGGCGGAAGGCAAGGTCGGCCGGGACGTGGCCGAGGCGATCTTCTGCGCGCCGAACAACACCAAGCGCTTCGCGGATGCCGCGCCCACCGGCGTCACCGTGCAGCGCGGACGCACGCTCGACGGAATCGGGCGGTACGTGACGGAGGCCTTCGCGGAAGCCTCCTGTACCCCGGTCGACGTCGCGCATGTCCTCGCCGAGACGCGCACGGACGTGCTCGTCTCCTACCTGCCGGTGGGCTCCCAGCAGGCGAACGAATGGTACATGGAGCAGGCCCTGCAGGCGGGTTGCGGCGTGGTGAACTGCCTGCCGGTCTTCATCGCCTCCGATCCGGCCTGGGCCGAGCGCTTCGCCGCCAGGGGCCTGCCGATCATCGGCGATGACATCAAGAGCCAGGTCGGCGCCACGATCGTGCATCGCGTGCTCGCCAATCTCTTCCGTGAGCGGGGCGTGCGGCTCGACCGCACCTACCAGCTCAACTTCGGGGGCAATACCGATTTCCAGAACATGCTGGAGCGCGAGAGGCTCGTCTCCAAGAAGATCTCCAAGACGCAGGCCGTCACCAGCCAGCTCGACGTCCCGCTGGCGCCGCAGGACGTCCATGTCGGGCCGAGCGACTTCGTGCCGTGGCTGGAGGACCGCAAATGGGCCTACATCCGGCTCGAGGGCACGACCTTCGGCGGCGTGCCGCTGAATGCCGAGGTGAAGCTGGAGGTGTGGGACTCGCCGAACTCTGCCGGTGTCGTGATCGACGCCGTACGCTGCGCCAAGCTTGCCATGGATCGCGGCCAGTCCGGCCCCCTGATCGGCCCGTCGAGCTACTTCATGAAATCGCCGCCGCAGCAATTCACGGACGACGAGGCACGCGAGCTCACCCGTCGCTTCATCGCGGGAAACGAGCAGGCCGGTGGTGGGGCGTGACGACCTTCCTGCTGGTGCGGCATGCCGCCCACGACGATGTGGGCGGATTCCTTGCCGGACGCCTCGAAGGGATCCGCCTCGGTGCGGCCGGCATGGCCCAGGCGGGTCGGCTCGCCGAGCGGCTGAAGCGGGAGCAGGTCACGGCTCTCTACTGCAGCCCGCGCGAGCGCACGCGGCAGACGGCGGACGCGATCGCCGCCGCCTTCACATCGCTCGCCTGGCATTCCCTCCCGGCGCTCGACGAGATCGACTTCGGTGCGTGGTCGGGCAAGCGCTTCACGGAGCTGAACGGCGATCCGCTCTGGCGGGCCTGGAACGACCGGCGCAGCCTGGCCCGCACCGCCGGCGGCGAGAGCTTCCTCGACGTGCAGCACCGCATGGTGGGCGCTCTGGAGAGACTCGCGCAGCAGCATGTCGGAGAGACGGTCGGGCTCGTCACGCATGCCGACGTCATCAAGGCGGCGATCCTCTATCACTGCGGCATGCGTCTCGACGACTGGTGGCGCATCGAGATCGCACCGGCCTCCATTACCCGACTGGCCATCGACGGGTACGGAGCCCGGCTGCTCGGCATGAACGAAACCGTGGACTGAAAGGATCGGAGGTCGTCCGATGACGTCTGCCCATCGGGATTTCACGCGCGAGGAGATCGAGGAGCGCGTCAGCGCGCTCGGGCCCTGGTTCCACAATCTCGACCTGTCGGGCGTGCCGACTGCGCCCGATCACTTCCTCGGCGACTATCCGCGGCAGAAATGGAAGCATTTCTGCGATGCGCTGCCGGCCGATCTCACGGGCCGCAGCGTGCTCGACATCGGCTGCAACGCTGGCTTCTATTCGCTGGAGATGAAGCGCCGCGGTGCGGCGCGCGTGCTGGGCGTCGACTTCGACGAGGCGTATCTGCAGCAGGCACGCTTCGCAGCGGAGGTCTCCGGCCTCGATATCTCCTTCCAGAAACTTTCGGTGTACGACGTCGCGGCCTTGGGCGAGCGCTTCGACGTCGTGCTGTTCATGGGCGTTCTCTACCACCTGCGCCATCCGCTGCTGGCGCTGGATCTCATCCGCGAGCACGTCGTGGGCGACCTGCTGGTGTTCCAATCCATGCAGCGTGGCAGCGACGAGGTCGCCGAGGTGAAGGAGAACCACAACTTCTGGAACACCGAGCTGTTCCTGGAGCCGGGATTTCCGCGCCTGCACTTCATCGAACGGCGCTACGCGAACGATCCCACCAACTGGTGGGTGCCGAACCGCGCCTGCGTCGAGGCGATGCTGCGCTCGTCCGGCTTCGAGATCGTCGGTCATCCCGAGGCTGAGGTCTATCTCTGCCGGGCGGCGGGCTGGCCCCACGGCGAGGGTGCCGTCTATCCTGCGAGGAGGGCCGAGCGATGATCGAAGCGGCCATGATCTGGAACGAGCCCAACAACAAGTCGCATTGGGATCCGGCGCTCGATCCCGACTGGGCGCTCTTCGCCGACATGGCCATCCGCGCGGGGCAGGCCATCCGCGCCGAGCACGCCACCCTGCCGCGCGTGCTGGGCGGCATGTCGCCCATCGATCCCGGCTTCGTCGTGAACATGAAGGGTCGGGGCGTGCTGGACCACATGGACGCGGTCGCCGTGCATGGCTTTCCGCTCGACTGGAATCTCTGGAAGATCGACGAATGGCCGGCGAAGATCGACGAGATCCGCGCTGTCACAGATCTGCCGGTATGGGTCAGCGAGGTGGGCGTCTCCACCTTCGGCGCCGACGAGGTGCAGGTCTGGGGACTCGACCGCACCGCCGAGCTGCTGATCGGAAAGGCCCCGCGTATCCAGTGGTACAGCCTGTTCGACCTGCCCATGGAGTGGGGGGCGACGACCCGGCACAGGGAAGCGGAAGGTTCCTCCTATTACCGGCACTTTCACATGGGCCTGATCCGCGCCGACGGCACATCCAAGCCCGTCCTCGAGCGCTTTCCGCTCTACACGCCTGCCATGGGGTTGGTTCAGTGGTTCCACTTCGAGGACCCGCGCCTCGACGATGCCGTCGCGTGGATGAAGCGGCTGGGTGTCACCTATCTGCGCACCGGCCTGTCCTGGGCCGACAGCTTCCGCCCGGGAGCGGACGCCTGGTTCGACCGCATGATGGGCGCCCTGCAGGATTTCGACGTGACCGTCACCTTCTGTTTCACGCCCGAGCATCGCGGTCTCGCACCGCACCACACCAGCCCGCCGGCCGTGGCCGAGGAGTTTGCTGATTTCTGCGGCCGGATGATCCGTCGCTACGGTGCGTGAATTTCTGCCTCGGGACGGCTCGAGGTGCCGCCGACGGCCTGTCCCCTCGCCGCGAACGCCTTGCGCAGATGGACCTCGAGCTCCCGCGCGCGGCAGGCGGCGGTATGGCCGGCGAGCACGCGCGCCCGGGCGCGCTCGGCCATTGCTCGCCGGTCGGCGTCGGGGCCGCGCAGCTCGTGAAGAACCTCCTCCGGCGTGCCCGCGAGCACGATCTCCCGCGAGGGCTCCAGCAGTTCCTCGATGCCGGCCCACGCGTCGGAAATGATCGGTGTTCCGCAGGCGGCTGCCTCGAACAACCGCACGCTCGGACTGTATCCGGCGCGGATCATGTCGGCCCGCGTGACGTTCAGCGTCCAGCGACAGGCATTGTAGAAGGCGGCGTGCTCTGCCGGCGGCACATGGTCGAGGCGCTGCACATTGGCAGGCCACGCGATGTCCTGCGGGTATTGCGGGCCGGCGACGACGAACGAGAGGTCGGGCGCGCGGCGCGCGGGTTCGATCAGCAGCTTCTCGAGCGTGGGCTGGCGGTCCGGCGAGTAGGTGCCGAGATAGCCGAGGTCGTACCGCGTGGGCACGTCCATCGGCCGGTAGGCGGTGTCGTCGACGGAGCAGTAGAGCGCGCGCGCTGCCTTCGCGCCGTAGCGTCGCTCGAGCAGGTCCAGGGTCGGACCGCCCGTGAAGGAGAGATAGAGATCGTACGCGCCGACGAGGTCGGCGGTGAGATAGCGGCACTCGCTCTTGGCCAGTGCCGCCAGGGTCACCGGCGTGTCGATGTCGTAGAAGGCCGTGACGCCGCTGGCATGGTCGGTGACGAACCGGCCCACCGCGATGCCGTCGGGCACGTAGGAGCCCACCATGACCGCATCGGCCCTTTCGATCAGGGCACGATGGCCTGCCAGCTCGTCCAGGCCGTCGTAGAAGCGCAGGTCACAGAAGCGCGGCTTCGGCAGGTCGCGATTGGCCGCGTACCAGGGCTGCTCGCGTTCCAGGAACAGGACGTCGTTGCCGCGGGCGGCGAAGGCGCTCAGGAGCGCCCGGAAGGTCGTGGCGTGGCCGTTGCCCCACGAGGAGGAAAGGCTGAGGCCGAGGACGACGAGCCGCAGGCCGCTCATGCCAGCCTCCGCTCGCGCTTCGCCGCCACGGTCTCGCGCAGCAGGCGATCGACCTCCGCGCCGCGGCGCTCGTAGGTGTGCTCCGCCAGCACGCGGCGCAGGGCCGCCCTGCCGATCTGCGACGCACGCGGGCGCGTGAGCGATGCGAGGTGATCGGCGACGTCGCGTCCGTCGCGGGCCACCAGCACTTCCTCGTCCGGCTTCAGGAACAGCTCGATGCCCTCCCAGGCGTCGGTCATGAGACAGGCGCCGGCGCCGGCGGCCTCGAAGACGCGCGTCGCCGGCGAAAAGCCCGTCTCCGCCATGGACTCACGGGCGACGTTCAGAACCGCGAGTGGCGAGGCGTTGAAGGCATTGTGTTCGTGGGTATAGACGTGGCCGAGCGCGGTGACGTTCGGCGGCATCGCCCTGTCGTGCCAGCCGTTGCCGCCGATCAGGAAGGAGCGGTCGCGCAGCCGTGCCGCGGGCACGAGGAAGAACTGGGCGACGCGCTCCTCGCGATCCGGCAGCCTGTTGCCCAGGAACGCGAGATCGCAGGCGAATCGGGAAGCGGGCGGGACGGGGTGATGCGTCGCCGGGTCGAGGCCGTTGTAGATCGGCACGCAGCGCGCGGCGCCGAATCCTTCGTAGGCCGCGACGACCGGCGGTCCGCCGCCGTAGGTGAGCACGAGATCCAGCGCGGGGAGCGCGCGGGCGATGACATGGGCCGACATGCCCGGGGCGGCCGCCTCCTGGATCGGCCGCGCGGGCGCGCTGCGCGCGGCTCGCATCGCCGCAAGCGTTGCAGGCGCGTCGACGTCCCAGAAGATGCGCACGGCCTCGGGACGCGAGGCGGCGATCACGCCGTCCAGCAATTCGTCATCGTACACGCCGACGCCGCTTGCCTTCACGACGATGTCGGCGCGCGCGGCTTCGGCGATCACCCGGCGCAGCGCATCCTCGCGCGCGGGGTAGACCACGACCCGCGCCCAGTCGGGAGGTTCGATGTCGCGGTGCTGCTGCCGCTCGAATGCGTCGGGTTCGTAGAAGGTGATGTCGTACCCGCGCCGGGCAAGATCACTCAGCAGGCCGCGATAGTAGGTGGCAGCGCCGTTCCAGTAGGAGGACAGCAGGCTCGAACCATAGAAAGCGATCTTCATTCGGCGGCCTCCCTGCGGGGCGTGGAGATCAAGGCGACGATGGAAAGCAGTTCGGCGGCGCGGTGCGCGCAGGTGTGCCGGGCGCGCACCGTCTGCAGGCCGCTCGCCGTCAGCGCCGCGCGCAGCTGCGGATCGTCTCGCAGGCAGGAGAGGTGACGG
Organism: Pseudomonadota bacterium; assembly: GCA_049323495.1. GTDB lineage: Bacteria > Pseudomonadota > Alphaproteobacteria > Reyranellales > Reyranellaceae > Reyranella. Next base: position 69,219 of record JBMONG010000036.1, on the reverse strand, counting down.
ACCATCTCCTCGCCGTCGCGTGCGACGAGATAGTCCCGGCCGGGCGAGAACAGCGCCTCGCTGTCCTGCCAGGGCGCGGACACAAGGGGGATGCCGCAGGCGAGCGCCTCGAACACCCGGATCGTGGGAATGCCGGGGAGGATCGACGCGTAGTAGCGCCGCGGCACGTGCACCGTCGCCAGATAGTGGGCGAAGACCGAGGGTACGGCCGCATTCGACAGCCAGCCGCGATAGGAGGCGCCGTAACGGGCGAGGAGCTTCGTGGCTTCACTCGGATAGCGCACGCCATGGATATCGAGCGGCAGGCACGCCGCCTGCGCCGGCCGCAGCAGGAAGCGCTCCATCTCCGCCGTGCGCTCGCCGTCGCCCCAGTTGCCGATCCACACCAAGCCCTGGCGCGGCGAGTCCGTCGGCGGCGGCCGGAAAAGCCGGATGTCGGCAGCCTCGTGCCATACGAAGGCCCGGTCGCCCCAGCCCCACCGCCTGTAGACCTCGGCGATCGATTCCCCGAAGGCCAGCACGCCGTCGTAGCCGGAGAGATCGAACGCACGCATCGCGTCGGGATCGCTGACGGCACGATGGTGGGTGTCGTGGAACAGGAGCAGGAAGCGGCCGCCCCTCTTGCGGCGATTGCCGATGGCGGCGACCAGTGCACGCTCGTTCCATTCGTGGACGATCACGAGGTCGGCGCCGTCCAGCAAGGCGTCGATGTCGGTATCCGGGCCGAAGCTCCCGGAGGTGAGCTCCGGGTAGGCGGCGCGGAACGGCGCCAAGGCGCCCTCGCCGTGGTCGCGCAGCAGGTTGGCGAGGCTCCACGCGCCCTCCGGCTCATGGACATTCACCTCGTGACCGAGGGCGACGAGCTCGCGCAGCACGCCCCGCAGGAAATGGGCGTTGCCGTGGTTCCAGCAGGAGAGCAGCGAATGCGTGAAATAGACGATCCTCACGCGGCGACGTCCTTCTGCGGGAGAGCTGCGGGTGCGCCGGCAGCCGCATAGACGGCCAGCATGCGCTTGGCCATGGCCGCCACCGTGTAGCGGCCGGCGCGCTTCTTCGCGGCCGCACCGCGTTCTCCGCGCAGGTCGTGATCGCGGGCGAGGCGGTCGACGGCGTGGGCGAAGGCTTCGGCGTCGCGTGGCGGCACGAACGAGGCCGCGCCTTGCCACAGCTCGCGGAAGGTCGGGATGTCGGCCAGCACCAGCGGACAGCCGGCTTGAGCCGCCTCCAGGACGCCGAGTCCGAAGGGTTCGTAGAGCGCGGCCGAGGCGAAGATCGGTTGCCGGGCGAGACAGGCGCGGACCTGCGCATCGTCCAGGAGCCCCAGTGCCTGCGCATCGCGCAGAGCCGCGCGGGCACCGTTGGGCCCCGCAAGCGCGCCGGCGGCGAGGAGAGGCAATGCGGTGAGTCGCGATGCAGCGGCGAGGGTCGCGATGTTCTTGCCCTCGTCCCACAACCGTCCGCTCGTGAAGACGAACGCCGATGCCTCGCCCGGCGGGGCGGGTGGAGCGCTGGCCCGGCCGTTGTGCACGACGAGCGGCTGGATGCCGTAGATCTCCTGCACCTGCCGGGCGAAGGCCGCGCTCGGGCACACGACGAGATCGGCCGCGTCGAGACCGCGCGCCGTGACATCCGTGCGCCAGCGGAAGTCGGCCGGCATCGGCCCGTCCTTCACCGCCCGCCACCAGGTGGCGAGGCAGGAATGCAGCCCGGCGACCACGGGCACGTCATGCGTGGGGCCGGCGAGGGCCGGGCTGTTCACGTGCACGATGTCGGCGCGGTGCCGGCGCGCCAGCTCGGCCATGGCGTCCGCCGCCTCCCGGATGGAGCCGGCATCATCGGCAAGCCAGTCGAGCGGCAGGCCGCTGCTGACCAGCGTCAGGCCGGGCACGCCGGTCGCACACGCCTGCTGCGCAGCCGTGGGTGCCGGCCCCAGCAGCGCGAGCGTGGTGCGGACGCCGTGGGCGGCCAGGCCAGCGGCGAGGTCGCAGGCGTACTGGAACACGCCGCCGACCGCGTCGGCCGTCATGAAGACGTGCAGCGTCTCGCCGCGGCCAGGATGATGCCGGTGCCCGTCGCCGGCGGGGGATGGCGGTGCCGTCACGCCTTCACCATGCGCCGCCTGGGGGCTGCCTCCATCGCGTCGGACAGCCATTCGACCAGGCGTGGGGCGCCGGGACGCCAGGGTACCGGCGTCGCGAGGCCGAGCGTCTGCGCGGCACGCCGCATGTCCGAGACGTAGTAGCGCTGATCGCCGGACCGCCAGTCGTGAAACGACGTCGCCACGCGACGGCCGATGAGAGTCTCGATATGGGCGATGAGCTGGCGCAGGCTGACCGCGTTGGCCGGACCACCCCCGAGATTGAAGGCGCGCCCAGCGATGCGATCGATGTGCCGGAAGGCGCAGAGGTAGGCCTCGACGGCGTCGTCGACATAGAGGATGTCGCGCACCTGCCGCCCGTCGCCGTAGATGGCGATCGGCTCGTTCTTCAGGGCCCGGATGAGGAAATGCGCCACCCAGCCCTGGTCCTCGGTGCCGAACTGGCGGGGGCCGTAGATGCAGCTCATGCGCATCACGGCGGCCGGCAGTCGGAAGGAGCGGGCGTAGTCGAGCACGTACTGGTCGGCTGCACCCTTGGAACAACCGTAAGGCGTGTGGAAGTCGAGCGGACGCTCTTCCGACACGCCGCGGCGGCGCAGGATCTCGTCGTCGGGCAGATAGGCGTCGTCGCGCACCGAGAGCGACACGTCGGCGAGGTCGCCGTACACCTTGTTGGTGCTGGCGAAGACCACCGGAATCTGGCGGGCACAGGCGCGCACGGCTTCCAGCACGTTCATCGTTCCCTGCAGGTTGACGGCGAAGTCGTCCGCGGGATCGGCGAGGCTCGACGTCACCGCCACCTGCGCGGCGAGATGGAACACCGCCGAGGCCTTGCGGACGACCTCGTTGACGGTGCGTGCATTGCGTATGTCCTCGGTGACCACGGTGACGGCATCGGGATGACGGCTGGTCAGCCAGGCGGCGTTCCGCGCCACGCCGGGACGCGCCAGGGAATCGAGAATGAGGACGTGATGCCCGTCGCGCGCCAGCCGGTCGGCCAGGTTGCTGCCGATGAAGCCGGCGCCGCCGGTGACGAGGACGGGTCTTGCGTTTGCCGCCGTGGTCTTCATGCCACCAGCCCCCGTGCTTCGAGCTCGCGGCGCGCCTGGTCGGCCCTGTCGACCGCCTCCTGGCGCGCCACCCATTCGGCGAGTTCGGCCAGTCCCTCGACGAAGTCCTGCCTGGGGCGGAAGCCGAGTTCCGCCTCGGCCCTGGAGATGTCGGCGAAGCAGTGGCGGATGTCGCCCGATCGCGCCTTCAGCGTGATCTCCGGCGCGATGTCGCTGCCCATTGCGCGTCCCAGCAGGGTCGCCACCTCGGCAACGGTGCGGTGCTCGCCGCTGCCGACGTTGTAGACCTTGCCTGCCGCGCGCGGGTGCTCCAGCGCCAGGGCGAAGGCCCGGGCGACGTCCGACACGTGGACGAAATCGCGGCGCTGCCGCCCGTCCTCGAACACCAGCGGCGGCCGGCCGTTGAGCAGCCGCGACGCGAAGATGGCGAGCACGCCCGTGTAGGGATTCGAGAGGGCCTGGCCCGGTCCGTAGACGTTGAACAGGCGCAGCGCCACGCCCTGCATTCCGTATGCGGCGCACACGGTAAGGGTGAGTCGTTCCTGGACGTACTTCCCCAGCGCGTATACGGACGCAAGCGCGGGACGTTTCCATTCCGGCGTGGGGAGCGGATCGAGCGGCTGGCCGTGCTCGTCCAGCGGGTCCCAGGCCCCTGGATGGCCGTCGGTCCGCTCGATGCCTTCGACGATGGCGCCATCGGTACGGCAGTAGAGTCCTTCACCGTAGATGCTCATCGAGGAAGCGACGACCACGCGTTCGACCGGCCTTTCTATGAGCTGCTGAAAGAGGACGGCCGTCCCGTAGTCGTTGACCGACACGTAGCGGTCGATGGCGTACATGCTCTGGCCGACGCCCACCTCGGCGGCCAGATGCACGACGCGGTCGGCCCCCTTCAGTGCCCTGCGCACCGCGTCCGCATCGCGCACGTCACCCTCTATGAACTCGACGTCCTGTGGCAGCCGCAGCGGCTGTGCGCCGTGCACCTGATCCAGCAGGCTGTCGAGGACCCGCACCCGGTAGCCGTGCTCGAGCAGCAACGCAGCCAGGTTGCAGCCGATGAAGCCGGCACCCCCGGTGATCAAAACCGTCGTCATGAGATCCTCGTCGGTACGCGTAATTATGGCTAGTCCTGCTGTTATCGCGTGTTGCCGACGCGGCTATGGAGGGTGTCCGCAGGCTGCGGGAACGACAGGTGCTCTGTTGGCTCGCATGAGTGCTGAATGAGGAGCTACAAAGATGGTTGCTCCGGGAATCAGAATCTCAGCCGCTCCAGCGCGTCGCGATAGAACGAGGCGCGGCGCTGCAGTGACTGCCGGTCGAGGTGCGTGGGTGCCGCGGCAGCATCCAGCTGGAACATGCCCAATTGCAAGGCGAGGTAGCAGGGCGCGTAGAAGGCCATGAGCTGCGCATCCGGCCTCACACCCCATGAGCCGAGCCGACTGGTGAGCTGGGCGAACTCGCTGTCGTCGAGGGAGAATTCCGTTCTGGCGCCCACGACGTCCCACGCAATGTCCTGACAGCCGGCAAGGTCGTGACCGGCGCAATGGTCATAACCGTCGGCCTTGACGATCCGGCCTTCGGGAAGCCGGAGCCATTCCCACACATGCATGCGGTTGTCGGTGGCGCACCGGCGGATGCGGCCGTTCAGGGCTGCGGGATCGAAGGGCGTGAGGGCCGTGACCTTTGGGGATTCGGGCGCTTCACCCAGCGTGAGGCCGATGTTGCGTCGGGCCATGCACAGGAGGTCCATAGCGTCCGCGCCACCACTTTCTATCGCGAGGCGCCTTGCGCGATAGGCCACGTAGTCCGCCACGCGTGCGATCAGCCGCGAGCGGTCTGCGCGCGGGTCCAGCGGCGTCCCTTCATCCAGCCACCGTTCGACGATGAACCCGTGCCGCAGGCCGAGCACGGGCGGTGCAAATCCGGCCTCGGCCAGCGCCGTCGCGCGATGCAGGCAGGCCTCACCATGCCGGCCCAGTCCGGCAAAGCGCAGGAGGAAGGTTCCGCGGGCGCTGCGCAGCAGGAACTTGCGGCGCTCCGTGCGGGCCGACGCGGGCGGCCGGAGCGGGTACGGCTTGAGTTCGCGCCAGGCGCCGCCGCCGATGTCCTGAAGCGGTGCCAGTGCTTCGCCCGTGAGATCCTCGACCCACGCCTCCAGCCGATGCCGCGGCTCGTCGGCCTGCAGCACCAGCTCATCGAACGTCACGACGTGACGCGGCGCGCTCTGCCATCGCTCCCGAATGTGTGGAGCGCCGGCGCCGCCCGGCGGATGGGGGTGGGAGGGGAAGAAGTGAATGCGTGCGATGGGCACGCCGAGCCGCTCCAGCGCCTGGGCGGCGGCAGCGAAGGAGGAGCCCGACAGCCCGGGCCCCTCGTCCACAACCGCGAACGGCTGGCATCGTCGTTCAGCCAGCGCGGCACGCAGCGCCTCCGCCAGGACGAGTCCGCGAGCGAATGGATGTCCCACGGGGCGTACCGAGAGCGACAGGGGCGCGGCAGTGCGTGCCGCCACGATGGCGGCCAGGCCCAGCCCGATGCTGCGCAATCCGATCACGGTCGGTCCGCTGCCCGCGAGCACGCGCGCCGCGATGCCGTAGGCTTCCGGATAGAGCGCATAGAAGGCGTAGCCTTCGCCTTCCTTCGTGATGATGGAGGCATCCGGCGTCTCGTTGGCAGCGCGGGAGAGGAGGTCGACGATAGCGGCGAGCTCGGCGCCGGAGGCCGGCTGCGCGCTGTCCCAGGAGCGCAACAGCAGGGTGGCAGATCGACGCAGCGCTGCGTCGGCCATCAGGTGCTGCTGAGTGAGTCCGTCCATGCCCTCGCGCTCGAAGGCGGCGTCCGCGAGCCCCTGTGCCAGTTCCCCGGCCCGCACGAAAAGCGCGGCCAGCCGCGCATGGCCGATGATCCAGCGCTCCTCGGGCGCCGCCTCGGCGCCGCAGCGCGCGGCAGCGGATCGCAACTCTTCCAGCACGGCGCCGGGCATCTCTCGCCGCGAGCGGTCTCCATAGACTTGCATCGCAGGGAAATGGCCACGGGAACGCAACGGTTCCGCGCCCGTTGCCCGGCAACTTGCCTCTCGCCGCACGGAGCCGCGCATGGACCTCGTCGTCACCTCGTCCCGTCCGGCCTCTGACGCTCTCACCATGCGCGCTGCCGTCGTGACCGCCCCCGGCCGAGTCTCGATCGAGCATGTCGCCCGCCCCGAGCCGGGACCCGGCGAGGTGCGGGTGCGTCTCGCCGGATGCGGGGTGTGCGCCTCGAACCTCGTTCCCTGGTCGGGACCGGAGTGGATGAAGTTCCCGACGGCCCCAGGGGACCTCGGCCATGAAGGCTGGGGCGACATCGACGCGGTGGGCGAGGGCGTGGAGACTCTGCAGGTCGGTGACAGGGTCGCGGCGCTCTCCTATCGCGCCTACGCGCAGTACGACACGGTCCCGGCGGACGCCGTGGTGCCGCTGCCGGCATCGCTCGGCGACAAGCCCTTCCCAGGCGAGCCGCTGGGCTGCGCGATGAACATCTTCCGGCGCAGCGACGTCGAGTCGGGGCAGACCGTCGCCATCGTGGGCATCGGACTGCTCGGCGCCGTGCTCACGCGGTTGGCGAGTGATGCCGGTGCACGCGTGATCGCCATCGCCCGCCGCCCCTTTGCGCAAGCTCTCGCGCGCGAGATGGGAGCGGCGGAGGTGCTGGCGATGGAGGACCATGCCGCCATCGTCGGTGCGGTGAAGGAGATCACCGGCGGGGCCTTCTGCGAGCGGGTGATCGAGGCGGTCGGCAAGCAGTGGCCGCTCGACCTCGCGGGCGAGCTCACGGGCGAGCGCGGCCGCCTCGTCGTCGCGGGCTACCACCAGGACGGGCCACGGCAGGTGAATATGTGGCTCTGGAACTGGCGCGGCATCGACGTCATCAACGCGCACGAACGCGATCCACGCGTGTATGTCGACGGGATGCGCAAGGCCGTCGATGCCGTCGTGGCGGGTCGGCTCGACCTCGAACGGCTGTGCACGCATCGCTTTCCGCTCGAGCGGCTCGGCGAAGCGCTGAACGCCACGCGCGACAGGCCCGACGGCTTCCTCAAGGCCTGGGTCGCGCCATGACTGCAGTGACGGCGAGCGACGCAGTGGTCCGTGAGACGCCGGGGCGCGGCATGGTCGCACGGCCGCCGCGCCTGGGCTTTCTCGGCGTGGGCTGGATCGGCCGCCATCGGCTGCAGGCGGTGCTGGACGCCGGCGGTGTCGAGGTCGCGGGAATCGTCGAACCCTCCGCCGAGATGGCGGCGGCGGCGGCTGCCCTGGTCCCGGACGTCGGACGGTTGGGCTCGCTGGAGGAACTGCTGCGGCTCGAGCTCGACGGTCTCGTGATCGCCACGCCCAGCGCGCTGCATGCGGCGCAGAGCCTGCAGGCGCTGTCCCATGGCGTGGCGGTGTTCTGCCAGAAGCCGCTGGGGCGCACGGCGGCGGAGGTCCGCGCCGTGGTCGACGCGGCGCGCAGGGCGGATCGTCTGCTGGGCGTCGATCTCTGCTACCGGCATACTGAAGGCATGATGCGCGTGCGCGATCTCGTGCGCTCGGGAGCGCTGGGGCGCGTGCACGCCGTCGACCTGGTCTTCCACAATGCCTACGGACCCGACAAGCCGTGGTTCTATGATCCCACGCTGGCGGGGGGCGGCTGCGTCATGGATCTCGGGATCCATCTCGTCGATCTCGTCCTGTGGGCGCTCGACTTTCCGGAGGTGCACGAGGTGGCAGCGCACCTCTCCGCGGGCGGCGAACTGCTGCCCGCGCGGCCGGCGCAGGTCGAGGACCACGCGGTGGCGACACTCGTGCTGGAGGGGGGCACGGTCGTGCGCCTTGCCTGCTCCTGGCGGCTTCATGCGGGGCAGGATGCCGTGATCGCCGCCGACTTCTACGGCACGCGTGGCGGCGCGAGCTTCCGCAACGTCGCCGGATCCTTCTACGACTTCCGCGCCGAACACTTCACGGGAACGGCGCGTGCGTCGCTCGCGGAACCCCCGGACGACTGGGGCGGGCGGGCCATCGTGGCGTGGGCACGACGGCTGGCGCGCGGCGAGGGGTTCGATCCGGGCGCCGGGCGGCTGGTCGACGTCGCGGTCGCGCTCGACCGCATCTACGGCCGCGCCTGATCCGCCGTCCCGGCCCTGTGGTGATGGTGCCCACCGGGCTCGTTTCGCCGACGTCCTGCCCCCTGGCTCCGGAGGAATGACATGTCGAGCAAGATCGGAGTGCTCACCTTTCATCGCTGCGTGAACTACGGTTCCTACTGGCAGGCGCGGTGTCTGGTCGAAGGCCTGAGGTCCGGCGGGCACGATGCGGTCCTGCTGGACCATGCTTCCGACCGGGTGCGGCATGCGGAGCTTGCCTGTGCGCTCTCACCGCTCGCTCCCGAACCGACGCCTGCGTCGGATCGTCCGCAATACGTTGCAAAGGTGCGGGCCTTCCGCCGCGCGGTGGACGTCCTGCCCAGGTCCGCGCCCTTTGCCCTGGAGCGGCCGGAGGAAATGGCAGCGTACGATCTCGTGCTGGTCGGGTCCGACGAGGTCTGGAATCTCCGCCACCCATGGTACGGCGGCTGTCGACTGTTCTTCGGAGCGCAGGTGCCGGCTACCCGGCTGGTCTCCTATGCCGCGAGCTTCGGCAATTACGACGCGGCCGGCGGGCTCGACGGCTCGTGGGGCGCGATGCTGACCCGCTTCGAGTCCCTGTCCGTCCGGGACGACAACTCCTTCCGGCTCGTGCGAAACGCCGCAGGGCGCGAACCGGACCTCACTCTCGACCCCTGTCTGCAGTTTCCACCGAATGCCCAGACGGCGGCGCGCGGCGATCCCTATCTTCTTGTGTACGGCCACGGCTTCTCCGCCGGGCTTGCTGCGGCGGTGCGGGCGTTTGCCCGTGCCTGCCGCCTCACCGTCGTGAGCGTGGGCTACCGCAACGCATTCGCCGATGCGCAGCACATCGCAGCCGGACCGGAGGAGTTCCGGCAGCTGATGGCGGGGGCCAGGGCGGTGGTGACGAACTTCTTCCACGGCTGCGTCTTCGCGCTCCTGAATCGAAAGCCGTTCGTCTGCGTGCCGTCTCCCTACCGCTTCAACAAGGTGCGTGACCTCGCGGCCCTGCTCGGCGCGCAGGGGCATCTGGCCGGAGAAGAACTTGCGGTGCGCCTCTCCGAGCCGCCCGCCGAGTCCATCTATCGGCGCATCGCCGAGCTGCGCCAGCAGTCCGGTGCCTATCTGGGCCGGGCACTGGGCTGATGGCGGCGCCATCCTCCGATGCGCTGCGTCCGGCCGATATTCTCGGCGCCGGTCTGTGCATCGGCTGCGGGGCCTGCGAGGCGCCCATGGATTTCGACCGCTACGGTCAGCTGAAGCCGCAGGGAAGCCGCGCCTGGCGCCGCGAGGCCACCGCGCGCTTTGCGCATCGGTGTCCGTTTTCGCCGTTTGCCGCCAGCGAGGACGAGATCGCTGCCCGCCGCTTTCCGGCAGCGGCGCAGCACGATGCGCGCGTCGGGCGCTTCGAGGCGGCCTATATAGGTTTTGCGGCCGAAGATGGATTCCGCGCCAGCGGCAGCTCGGGCGGGATGGCGAGCTGGGTTGCGGCCGAGCTGCTGCGATGCGGGCTGGTGGATGGCGTCGCCCACGTGGCACCGCGGGCCGAAGGCAGCGCCGGCCGGCTCTTCGCCTACCGCATCTCGCGCTCGCCGGAGGAGGTCCGTGCCGGCGGCAAGTCGCGCTACTATCCCATCGACCTCTCCGGCGTGCTGTCGGAGATGCGCGCCGTGCCGGGCCGTTATGCCGTCGTGGGCATACCGTGCTTCATCAAGGCCATCCATCTGCTGCGCGAGCAGGATGCGGTGCTGCGTGGCCGCATCGCCTTCACGCTGGGCCTGGTCTGCGGCCACATGAAGAGCGCGAGGTTCGCGGATAGCATCGCGCTCCAGCTCGGCGTCGAGCCGCAGCAGGTGGCGGCCATCGACTTCCGCACCAAGACCGAGGGCCGGCCCGCCAACTGGTACCGGGCGCGCCTCGAGCTGACCGACGGCAGCCGGCGTGAGGAGGACTGGTGGCATCTCGTCGATGGCGACTGGGGGGCGGGCTTCTTCCAGAACGCGGCCTGCGACGCCTGCGACGACGTCTTCGCCGAGACCGCCGACATAGCCTTCGGCGATGCCTGGGTCGAGCCGTACGCCTCCGACGCGCGTGGCACCAACGTCGTGGTGGTCCGCACGCCTGCGTTTGCGCGGATGCTCGCCGAAGCGACGGCGGAACGCCGCCTCGTCCTCGACGTGGCGGATGTGGAACTGGTGGCCCGCACCCAGGCCGCCGGGCTGCGGCAGAGACGCGAAGGACTGGCCTATCGTCTGGCGTTGCGCTCCTCGGCCGGCATGGCCGTGTCGAAGCGCGTGCTGCCCCGCACTGACCTGCCGCCGCGGCGCAAGCTCGTCTATCGCGCCCGTCGGCACATCGCGCGCTGGAGCCATCGGGTCTTCCTGCTGGGGCGCCTCACGCGCATTGGCGCCCTCTATCCGTGCTGGGCGCAGGCCGTGGGCATCGCCTACGGCGCCGTCACCTACGGTCGGGGCCGGCTCGGCATCCTCTTCCGGCGGATGGCCGGCGAGGGATAGCGCAGGGGACTCAGGTCGTCCGAACGAACCGGAACAGCACCTTATCGCGGCTGTAGTAGCGGATCTGGTCGACGATCTTGGGAAAATAGGCGCTGCCCACCGTCACGGGCATGAAGGCGTCGAGGTCGAGCGGACGCACCGAAACGCTAAAGCCCGCGTCCGAGAAGGCTCGGGCAACGTCTTCCAGCGAATGGTCGTGGATGGGGATAGCCGACGTCTCGGCGATCACCTTGCGCCAGCGCGGCCACAGGGAGCTGTCGGTGTGGCAGCCCATCGCCGCGACGTAGCTGCCGCCGGGGCGCAGCGCCGTCCGGATGTCGCGCGCATGCGCCGCGAGGTCGCCCAGCAGATAGATCACCTCATGGCTGTAGACGTGGTCGAAGACGCGGTGCAACGCGCCGGCGCCGTCGGCGACCTTGTATTCGATCGGCCGCTGACCCTTCAGCAGTTCGGCCCGTGCCACCGATTCGCGGGCGATGTCGATGCCCACCGCCGCCCTGAACGGATGCCGGTCGTAAAGCATCCGCAGGAAGCCGCCCTGGTTGCAGCCATAGTCGAGGATCGTCGAGGCCTGCAGATCGTGGGTCACCGAGACGTCGATCATGCGTCGCCAGATGGGCGCGTGCGCCGCACCCATCGCCTCTTCGTCAGCGGGGTTGCGGTTCCAGGTTGCGATCGTCGAGGGGTATCGCATCGCTTCCTCCCTTGGTCGGGAGGACCTTAGCATGGCGTGGTCGCCATGGGGCGACGAGCAGGGGGCCGGCAATGACGACGCCGAAGGCGATCATGCCCGCCGCGACCGCGACAAACACGCCGGGCAGCCCCCAGCCCAGCACGGAGGTGGCGTACCAGCCGCCGACGGTGGCGATCAGCATCCGCGCGATGCCGGCCAGGAACGGCGCCGTCATGCGGCCGGCGCCCTGGCTCGCGAAGGACAGAGTCATGCCCAGGCCGAACAGGCAGTAGAACGGTGCGACGCGCGTGATGTAGGCGACCGTGGCGTCGATCACGCCGGCATCCGCCGTGAACAGGCGCGCCCAGCCGACGGGCACCAGCGCCAGGATCCAGCCGCACAGGCCAAGCGCTCCCGCCGCCACCAGGCTGCCCAGCCAGGCGGCCCGCACCGCGCGCTTCCAGTCGTTGGCGCCGGCCGCGACGCCGACCAGCGTCGTGAGGCCCGAGCCGATGCCGAAGGCGAGCGGCACCAGCATGAACTCGAGGCGCACGCCGATGCCGTACCCCGCCAGCGCCGCCACGCCGAACCGGCCGACCAGCCCCGTCACCAGCATGGCGGTGAGGTTGGCGGTGAAGGCCGAGAACGACGCGATCAGGCCGACGCGGAGGATGTCCCAGAACAGCCGGCCCTGCAGGCGCACGCCGCGCAATGTCGGCACGAAGCCCAGCCTGCCGCGCCACAGCGCCCGAGCCTGCAGGACCGCGGACACGGTCGAGGTGAGCAGCGAGGAGAGGGCGGGCCCCGCCATGCCCATGCCCTGCCAGTCGCCGATGCCCAGCGCGAGAACATAGGAGAGCGGCACCTGGGCCAGCGACGAGGCCAGCATATAGCGGCCAGGCGTCGCCGCGTCGCCGCCGCCGCGCAGCAGCGCCGACAGGAAGAAGTTCGCCCAGATCGCCATGGAGCCGCTGAAGAGCAGGTTGCTGTAGGTCAGCGCATGATCGAGCGCGCGGCCCTCGCCGCCCAGCAGGCGGAAGAACACCGGCAGTACGGTCCAGGCCAGGGCGGTGAAGAGCAGCGCCAGCGCCGCGCCCAGGGCCAGCGCATGCAGCACCAGTGCGCGGGCGTCGGCGATGCGGTCTCCGCCGACTGCCCGGGCCATGGCCGCCGCGACGCCGCCGCCCATGCCGCCCGCCGCCATCATGGTCATCATCATCATGAAGGGGAACACCAGGGCGAAGCCGGCCAGCGCCTCGGTCCCGAGGCGCCCGAAGATGAAGGTCTCGGCGATCGACACCAGGGTCTGCGCGATCATGACCGCGCTGGTCGGGGCGGCCAGCCGGAACAGGCTCCGCCCGATCGGCGCCGTGAGGAGGGGATGCGACATGGATCACCCGGCAAAAGAGTGCATATACACCTGATTAGAAGCGCCGCGCCGCCCTGTCACCTGACAAAAGCGGGGCCTCGCATTAGTTTCCGGCCATGAGCACCGATCCGAGCACCGACGAGCGGCCGCTGGCCAAGCCCACCCTGCAGGTCGAGAACGACCGCGTGATCGTCACCGAATGGCGCTTCCCGCCGGGCGGCCATACGGGCTGGCATCGCCACAACCACGACTACGTGGTGGTGCCAGTCACGACAGGCGAACTGCACATTTTTGACGGAAAGGCGACGGTGCCCGCGCCGCTGCGCACGGGCGTGTCCTATGCCCGGCAGACCGGGGTCGAGCACGACGTGATCAATCCCAACCCGTTCGAGTTCGTCTTCGTGGAGATCGAGCTCAAATCCTGACGGAACGCCGATATGCGGAGACGCGATGCAGCCCCGCACCCTGCCTGCATTGACTCGGGCCGGTCCAGGCCTCATATGGGGGCTGCCAGCGGTCCGGCCCGAATCCCCGGAGCCTTGAGAGACCGCTCCCAGGTCCCGCGGAATGATGGGGCTAAGACACGGAATTTAAATGAGTTTTGAGAGTTTGGGGCTGAGCGCCCCGGTATTGCAGGCCGTCACCGAGAAGGGCTACACCGAGCCTACGCCGATCCAGGAAAAGGCCATCCCCATCGTCCTGATGGGCCGCGATGTCCTCGGATGCGCCCAGACGGGCACCGGCAAGACGGCGTCCTTCGTCCTGCCCATGATCGACATCCTGGCGCAGGGCCGCGCCAAGATGCGCATGCCGCGGTCGCTGATCCTCGAGCCGACCCGCGAGCTGGCCGCCCAGGTGGCCGAGAACTTCGAGATGTACGGCAAGAACAACAAGCTCAGCATGGCGCTGCTGATCGGCGGCGTGAGCTTCGACGACCAGGAACGGGCGCTCGAGAAGGGCGTCGACGTGCTGATCGCCACGCCCGGCCGGCTGCTCGACCACTTCGAGCGCGGCAAGGTGCTGCTGAACGACGTCAAGGTGCTGGTGATCGACGAAGCCGACCGGATGCTCGACATGGGCTTCATCCCGGACGTCGAGCGCATCGTCGGCCTGCTGCCGCCGCTCAGGCAGACCCTGTTCTTCTCGGCCACCATGCCGCCGGAGATCAAGCGGCTGGCCGACCGCTTCCTGAGCAATCCCAAGGAAATCAGCGTGGCGCCGCCGGCGTCGGCCGCCAAGAACATCGTCCAGGGCCTGTGCGTGGTCCCCGAGGCGGAGAAGCGCGAAGCGCTGCGCCGGCTCATCCGCGAGCAGGACATCAAGAACGCCATCATCTTCTGCAATCGAAAGCGCGACGTGGCGGTGCTGCAGGGCTCGCTGAAGAAGCACGGCTTCAATGCCGGCGCGCTGCACGGCGACATGTCCCAGCCGGCCCGCATGGAGACGCTGGAGCGCTTCAAGCAGGGCGAGATCCAGATCCTCGTGGCGTCCGACGTCGCGGCCCGAGGCCTCGACATCACCGACATGAGCCACGTCTTCAACTTCGACGTGCCGTTCTCGCCCGAGGACTACGTCCATCGCATCGGCCGCACGGGCCGCGCGGGCCGCACCGGCCATTCCTTCACGCTGGCATCGCCTGATGAAGGCGGCTTGGTCGAGGCCATCGAGAAGCTGATCGGCACGACGATCCCGCGCGTCGAGGTGCCCGGCATGGAGGCCGTCGCGTTCGAGCCCAGCGACGGTCGTCGCCGGGGACGCGGCCGGGGCCGTGGAGCGCGTTCCGCCGAGGCGCCGAAGGCTGCCAAGCCGGCCGCCCGGCGGCGCAGCAGCGAGGCGGGTGAAGCGGAGCAGGGGGAGGTCCGTCCGCGGCGCTCGCCGTCGCGTCGGTCCGAGGCCGACCAGCCCGAAGCCTCCCGGTCCGAGCCGGTTCGCGCCGAAAGAGGCCGCTCCGAGGCCCGCGACGAGCGTCCGCGGGAGCCGGCACGGTCGCCGCGGCCGCCGCGCGAGCGCAAGCCCGAGCGGCGCGAGCGCCGGTACGAGGGCCATGACGAGCCGGTGCCGATGGGCCTCGGCGACCATGTGCCGGCTTTCTTCGCCCGGCAGTCGCGCTAAAGTGGTCCCCGGAGAAGGGGACCATGCAGACCATCTTCATCATGGTGAAATGCGATCTCGGTAAAGCCTACGAGGTCGCCGACGAAGCCTGCGGCATCGAGCAGGTGTCGGAAGTCTATTCCACGTCCGGCCAGTACGACCTGCTGATGAAATGTTACCTCGACGACAGGACCGACATCGGCCACTTCGTCACCAGCCAGATCCAGACGCTGCCGGGCATCAAGGATACCTTCACGCTGATCACCTTCAAGGCCTTCACCTGATGAACGGCGGGCAAGAGATGCATGGCCGCGCCGAGAGCTTCATCGAGCGGCTGATCATCTCCAGCCGCTGGCTTCAGCTGCCGCTCTATCTCGGCCTGATCTTCGTGCTGGGCGTGGTCGTCGTGAAATTCCCCTTCAAGCTGTGGGATCTGGTCCAGACGGCATTGGTGGCCGGCGAGGGCGATATCGTGCTGGGCGTCCTGTCGCTGGTCGACCTGATCATGGTCGCCAACCTGGTGGTCATGGTGATCATCTCGGGCTACGAGAATTTCGTGAGCCGGATCGACGCCGTCCGCCCCTCGGAGAGGCTGGCCTGGTTCGGCAAGCTCGACGCCGGCTCGCTCAAGATCAAGCTCGCAAGCTCGATCGTGGCGATCTCCTCGATCCATCTCCTGCAGCGCTTCCTCGAAGCCAACACGGTCAGCAACGACAAGCTCTACGTCCTGATCGCCATGCACCTGACGTTTGTCGTGTCGGCGCTGCTGCTCACCTACATCGACCGCCTCGCCGCCGGCAAGAAGGTCGACGCCGGGCATTGACGGTCGTCGGCGGCACGGCAGCCCTGGCGATCTGGGTCGACATCGACCCGGACGACGACGCCTTGTTCGAGCATTGGCACAGCCGTGAGCATATGCAGGAGCGGGTGGGGTGTCCCGGCTGGCTGCGCGGCAGCCGCTTCCGGGGCGTCGAGCGGCCCAGAGCACAATCCGTTCGGCTGGAATCAGCCGAGCGGATTGTGCCCGTTGAAACGACCAGCATTCGGGCGCGCATTTCCGACCTGACGGAACCGCCAGCTCGGAAATCGCTCAGCCGCTACCTGCTATTCTACGACGCCGACTCGCCCGCCGCCTTCGAAAGCGACGTCTACTATGCGCGGCTGCGCAGCCCCACGGCGATGAGCCGCACGATCTTCCCGAGATTCCGAGACACCTGGCGGACGGTGTGCAGCGTCGAGCGTCGCCTGGGCGATGGCGTCGCCGCCGCGGTCCTGACCGTGCGCCTCTCGGCCGGCGAGCCCGCGCCTTTCGACGCCCTCGCCGCCACCCGCCCGGCGCGTCTCGACCTGCTCGCGGGGCAGGCCGGGATTGGGCAGGCCCACTCCGCGGAGAAGGACCTGCGCGGGTTGCGCGACCGCCAGATCGACCGTGCCGTGGTCGCGTTCTTCTGGTCCGTCGAGGCCGCGCGCGCCGCCCGCGACGTCCACGCCCCGGCCGGCGAGCTCTTCACGCTGCGCCACGCAGTCTCACGGGCCGACCTTCCAGTCTGACCCGTCCTTGCCGACGAAGGTGGGAGGGTGGTCGGGAGGGCCAGGAACAACTATACCCCGCCAATGAGGCTTCCTCGCATGCCGGCCGCCGTGATCTTCGACATGGACGGGCTGATCTTCGATACGGAGTCACTCTATCAGCAGGCGTTTCTAGCGGCGGCGACCACTGGGGGGCATGATGTGCCGACAGCCGTTGTCCAACGGACCATCGGCGTGCCATGGGTCCGGAGCCGAGTATTGCTTCTGGAACACATGGGACCGGATTTTCCCATAGACCGGTATTTTGCACAGATGATCAGCCACTTCGAGTTGCTGGCAGCCACGCAATTACGGCTGAAGCCCGGCGTCGTCGAACTGCTCGATTTGCTCGACCGACTCGAGATGCCTCGATGCATCGCAACTTCGTCTGCCCATTCGACGGTGCAGAGCCACCTGTCCGTCCATGGCTTGGCTGACCGCTTCCATGCGGTCATCGGACACGGAGACTATGTCGCCAGCAAACCCTCGCCCGACCCGTTCCTGGCGGCTGCGAAACGTCTTGGGATGGCTCCCGCTCGATGCCTCGCTCTGGAAGATTCCCACAACGGCGTCCGCTCCGCATCAGCTGCTGGAATGATGACTTTCATGGTCCCTGACCTTCTCGCTCCAACGCCGGAGATCCAGTCGCTGTGCACCGGCGTTGTCAGCGACCTGCATGCCGTCCGCACGCTCATCATTGACGCGTTGACAGCAGCTCCGAAAGCAGACGGGCGCGCAGACGAGGGATAATCGTCGGCGTCCCTCCCCGACGAAGTCGGGAAGGTGGATTGCAAGGCGGGCCAAAGGGGGGAGGTGCTTCGAGGCATCCCGCCTCAGTTGATCAGCCCGTAGAACTTGCCGGCGTTGGTGCAGGTGATCATTCGGGTCACGTCGGCCGGGACCTCGGCGAACTGGTCCTTGATGTACTGGTCGGAGTTCGGCCACACGCCGTCGCCGTGCGGGTAGTCCGAGCCCCACATCAGGCTCTCGGCGCCCATCTCGTCGATCAGCTTGGCGCCGATGCGGTCGAACTGGAAGGTCGCCTTGCACTGCCGCCGCCAGTAGTCCGACGGCTTCATCTTCAGGCCGAGGTCGGTGAAGCGGTCCTCCCACTCGAAGTCCATGCGGTCGAGCGCGTACGGGATCCAGCCGCAGCCCGACTCGCCGAAGGCGATGCGGATGTTGGGATAGCGCTCCAGCACGTTGGCGGCGATCACCGCGGCCAGGATGTTCACGAGGTTCATCTGGAAGCCCGAGACCACGGTGAAGAACACCGAGCGTCCGACGCGGCCGCCATGCTTCTCGATCGTGTCGGGCGGGACCGTCGGGAAGGTATGGAAGTGCAGCGGCAGCTGCACGTCGTTCACCGCCTTCCACAGCGGCTCCCACATCGGATGCCACATCGGCTCCATGTCCCACGAGCAGGAGAGCTCCAGGCCCCTGATGCCCATCTTGGCCACGCGGTAGATCTCCTTCACCGCCGCGTCGATGTCGCCATAGGGCAGGCAGGCCAGGCCGATATGGCGGTCGGGATAGTGGCTGCAGAAATCCTTCAGCCAGTCGTTGTAGATGCGCAGCATCTCGTTGGAGGCGTCGCGGTCGTTGAGCCGGCTGGACGCGCCCAGGATGCCGTAGATCACCTCGGCGTCGACGCCGTCGCGGTCCATGTCCTTGATGCGCAGGTGGGGATCGGAGACGCGGCGCACGTCCTTGGCGCCATCCGCGTAAAGGCCGGTCTCCGCCATCACGTCGACGCGGTGATGCTTGCCGGGCACGTACTTGGCGCCCGCCGGGCCGACGCCGTTCTTGTAGCCGAAGGTAGCGCCGTTCTTCGCCGTCCACTTCGGGCCGTCGTCGGTCTCGACCACGAAGGGCATGCGGTCCTTCATCTCGCGCGACGCCATCGAGGTGAACAGGTCGGGCGGCATCCAGGGCAGGTCGAGATGGCAGTCGGCGGAAATGCGGTTGTACTGCATGCTTCGCTCCCGTGTTGGCCGTTCGATTTGGTTGAATTGTGCGCGCCGTCCGGCCGTCCGGGCAAGGGTCAACAAGGACGATTTCGACTGGCAAGGCGAGACGGCGTCGAACGAGGAGCGCGCCTCGTCTTGTTCTCGGATTGGGAACATGCCATAATGCAGCATGCAGGTCATTGCGCTGCGTACCTTGAGGAGGTTCTGGGAAAGGCATCCTCAGGCGCAACGCCCCTTGCGGGCCTGGTATGCATTGGTGTCACGCGCGGAATGGCGTGGTCCGGCCGATGTGAAGGCGCAATTCGGCGCGACGGTGGATTTCGTGGCGGACAGCCGCGTCGTTTTCGATCTGGCCGGCAATAAATACAGGCTGGTTGCGCATGTGGCCTATGCCTACAAGCGTGTTCTGGTGAAGTTCGTCGGCACGCATGCCGAGTACGATCGCATCGATGTGGAGGCCATACGTTGAAGCTGAAGCCGATCCGTTCCGAGGCCGAATACGACGTCGCCTTGAAGGCGATCGAGCGCTACTTCCGCAAGCCGCCGAAGAAGGGGACGGCAGAGGCGGATCGTTTCGACATGCTGGCCATGCTGATCGAGGCGTATGAGCGAGGCCGTTGGCCCATTCCACAGGCCGAGCCGGTCGACGTGATCCGGTATCGCATGGAGACTCACGGCTATACGCAGGCGGACCTCGCCCGTGTCCTCGGCTCGCGGGCGCGAGCCTCCGAGATCATGAACGGCAAGCGTCCGCTCACGCTGTCGATGATCCGCAGGCTGGCGGCATCCTGGGACATCCCCGTCGACGCGCTGGTCGGGCCTCTCGACCGGGCAGCCGCCTGATGGCCGCGGACACCGTCTCCCGCCTCGAAGGCGAGTTCGACGATATCGTCATGGGTGCGGGCTCGACATGTCGGCCGCGCTTTTCGTCCTGCTGCACAAGTTGGGCCGCAGCGGCGGTCGTGGCATAATGATGTCTTGGGCAATGCCATGGACACCCTCTCTCTCCCGTCACGGGAAGCACTGGCCGGGCTGTGCCGGCGCTGGCGCATACTGGAGCTGTCGCTGTTCGGCTCCGTAGCGCGCGGCGCAAGCCGGCCGGACAGCGATGTCGACCTGCTGGTCACCTTCGATCCCGACGCACCCTGGAGCACGTTGGATATTGTCGACCTGCGCGACGAGCTGACGCGTTTGTTCGCCAGGAACGTCGACCTGGTCGAGGAGAGGGCAATCCGCAATCCCTATCGTAAGGCCTCGATCCTGCGCGACAAGTCGGTCCTGTATGCCGCTTGAGGAGCGCGATCGGGCGTTGCTCTATGACATGCTCGATGCCGCCCGGCATATACGGAGGATGTGGCAACATCGATCGCTCGACGATCTGCTGAACGACCGGACGCTGCAGTGGGCGACCGATCGCGGCTTCAATATCATCGGCGAGGCCGCGCGCCGATTGTCCGATGCGGCGAAGCTGGAGCATTCGGACATCGAGTGGCGACGGATCATTGGTCTGCGCAATGTGATCGTCCACGACTACGACGAGGTCGACTACACTCGGCATTGGCGTGTCATTCAGGAGGACGTGCCGCGGTTGATCTCCGTTCTCGAGAAGATCGGCCTTTAGGATCTTGTATCGCGAGGGAAGGTTGACAGTGGAAGCTCCCATCCGCCTCGAAGGCGAGTTCGACTATATCGTCGTGGGCGCGGGCTCGGCGGGATGCGTGCTGGCGAACCGGCTGTCGGCCGATCCGGGCACGCGCGTTCTGGTGCTGGAGGCGGGCGGCCGCGACAACTGGATCTGGTTCCACATCCCCGTCGGCTACCTCTTCGCGATGGGCAATCCGCGTGCCGACTGGATGTTCCAGACGGAGAAGGAGCCCGGCCTGAATGGTCGCGCGCTCAACTATCCGCGCGGCAAGGTGATCGGCGGCTGCTCGGCGATCAACGGCATGATCTCGATGCGCGGCCAGGCCGAGGACTACGACCACTGGCGCCAGCTCGGCCTCGCCGGCTGGGGCTGGGACGACGTGCTGCCGATCTTCCGGCAGCTCGACGGCCATTTCCTGGGCGACACCGAGCATCATGGCGGCAGCGGCGAGTGGCGCGTCGAGCGCATGCGCGTGGCCTGGGACGTGCTCGACGCGGTGGCGCAGGCGGCGACCGAGATGGGCGTGCCGCGCACCGACGATTTCAACACAGGCAACAACAACGGCGTCGGCTACTTCCACGTGAACCAGAAGCGCGGCCTGCGCCTGTCGACGGCGCGTGCGTTCCTGAAGCCGGCGCTGAAGCGGTCCAACCTGCGGCTGGAGACCGGCGTTCTGGTCGAGAAGGTCGTGTTCGACGGCCGGCGTGCCGTCGGCGTGCGCTTCCGCCAGCCTGACGGCAAGGGCGGCGGCAGGCTGGTCGAGGCGCGCACCCGCGGCGAGGTCGTCCTGTCCGCCGGCGCCATCGGCTCGCCGCACATCCTGCAGCTCTCCGGCGTCGGCCCGGCCGACTGGCTCGCCGCGCACGGCATCGCCCCCGTGCTCGACCGGCCGGGCGTCGGCCGCAACCTGCAGGACCATCTGCAGCAGCGCGCCATCTTCAAGGTGCAGGGCGTGCGGACCCTCAACACCAGCTACCATTCGCTGCGCGGCCGGGCCGCCATGGGCCTGCAGTACGCGCTGTTCCAGCAGGGGCCGCTCACCATGGCGCCATCGCAGCTCGGCATCTTCACCATGTCGTCGTCCGAGCACGAACGGCCCAACATCGAGTTCCATGTCCAGCCGCTGTCGCTCGACAGGTTCGGCGAGCCGCTGCATCGCTTTCCGGCCATCACCGTCAGCGCCTGCAACCTGCGGCCGACATCGCGCGGCACGGTCCGCCTGCGCTCGGCCGATCCCGCCGACAAGCCGATGATCGCGCCCAATTACCTGTCGACGCCCGAGGACCGTCGCGTCGCCGCCGACGCGATCCGCGTCACGCGCCGGCTGATGAGACAGCCGGCGATGCAGCCCTATCACCCCGAGGAATACCTGCCCGGCCCTGCGGTAGGCGACGACGACGCGTCGCTTGCCAAGGCGGCGGGCGACATCGGCACCACGATCTTCCATCCCATCGGCACGGCGAAGATGGGCCTGCCCTCCGATCCGATGGCGGTGGTCGACGAGCGGCTGCGCCTCTTCGGCCTGGAGCGCCTGCGCGTCGTCGACGCCTCGGTGATGCCGACCATCACCTCCGGCAACACCAACACGCCTACCATCATGATCGCGGAGAAGGCGTCGAGCATGATGGTCGAGGACGCGAGGTCGACGCGGGCGGCCGCGGAGGTCGCCGCTTCATAACTGGGTCCCGGGCGACGCTGCGGGAACATCGAGAACGGGCGACGGCGAAGCCGTCGCCCCGGGCGTGGGCAACTCCTCCCATCCGCCCTCGTTGCTCGAGTGACGGGGACTTCCATGGGTGTTGTCATGCGGTTCAGCCTGTGTGAGAGCAAGGATCCGGCATTCGCCCCCTGGCGGCAACCGCTCGAGGAGGGCGGGCCGCATGCGCTGGTCCATGCCGCCGTGCTTGCCGCCAACGCGCACAACTCGCAGCCTTGGCGCTTCCGGGTCGGTGGCGACATGGTTGCGGTCAGTGCCGATCTTCAGCGGCACCTGGGGAGTTTCGATCCGTTTCGTCGCGAGATGCAGCAATCGCTGGGCTGCGCGATTGAGAATCTCATGCTCGCGGCGCGAGCCCATGGGCTCGCGCCCGACCTGCAGGTCCGGCCTCGCGCGCTTCCTCCGCCTGAAGCCGACCCCGAGGCGGCGGTCGTGCGCTTTACCCCGTGCGATCCCCAGGTGACCGACCTGTTCCACGCCATCCCACGGCGTCGCACCCATCGCGGGCGCTACAGGGCCGATCGGCCGGTCTCCGAGGTTGAACGCAACGACATGCTGGCGCTGCAGGACGACCTGGACGCGCGCCTGCTGCTGTTCGACGGCGAAGGCAAGCGTGCACTGGGCGACCTCGTCATTTCGGCCACCCGTGAGATCGTTGGCGACCGGCAGATGGCGGCTGACAATGCCAAGTGGTTCCGCTTCCACGCCGAGGAGGTCAGCCGGCATCGCGACGGGCTCACTCTCGACGCCAACGTATCCTCCCGGCTGATGGCGCTTGCCGCACGGCTGTTCCCGCCCTCGGCCGAGACGGCCAACCGCAAGTGGATCGAGGACACGGCTCACAGCCATGTCGGCACGGCCGCGCTGCTAGGCGTGATTGTGGTGGGTGATCCCTACGAACGAGCGGCGGCAATCGCCGTCGGTCGCCTGTGGCAGCGGCTCCACCTATGGCTGACCGCCCACGATCTCGCCGGCCAGCCGCTCAATCAGCCGATCGAGCGCGTGGATCGCGAACGAGAGGTTGGCCGGCCGCCGCGCGCCGCCGAGGCCTTGTCGCGCATCGTCGGCGACGCACAAGGGCGCCCCGCCTTCATCTTCCGCGTCGGCCGTCCTCGTCGAGAGGCCTGCTTCAGCCCGCGCCGGCCCGTCGCCGACGTCATGGTCGGAGGCTAGAGCGGTTTCACTCGACATGTTCCGTTCGGCTGATCCCAGCCGAACGGAACATTGCTTTAGGCTAGTTCCGTGCCTGGAAGGCGAACTCGGCGCCGGCGCGGATGCCGGTCGGCCAGCGCGCCGTGATGGTCTTCAGCTTGGTATAGAAGCGCACGCCTTCCATGCCGTAGATCCCATGGTCGCCGAAGATCGAGGCCTTCCAGCCGCCGAAGCTGTGGTAGGCGACCGGCACCGGGATCGGCACGTTGATGCCCACCATGCCGATCTTCACGCGGCTGGCGAAGGTGCGGGCGGCGTCGCCGTCGCGGGTGAAGATCGCCGTGCCGTTGCCGTAGGCGTGGTCGTTCACCAGGCCGATCGCCTCGTCGAAGCTCTGCGAGCGCACCACCGACAGGACGGGGCCGAAGATCTCGTCCTTGTAGATCGTCATGTCCCTGGTGACGTCGTCGAACAGGCAGCCGCCCATGAAGTTGCCGTTCTCGTAGCCCTGCAGCTTCAGGCCGCGGCCGTCGACAACCAGCTTGGCGCCTTCCTTCACGCCCTGGTCGACATAGCCCATGACCTTGTCGCGGTGCTGGCGCGTGACCAGCGGACCCATCTCCGATTGCGGGTCGAGGCCCGGCCCGACCTTCAGCGCGCGCACGCGCGGCGCCAGCTTCTCGATCAGCCTGTCGCCGATGCCGCCCACCGCGACGGCGACCGAGATCGCCATGCAGCGCTCGCCGGCGGCGCCGTAGCCCGCGCCGATCAGCGCGTCGGTCGCCTGGTCGAGATCGGCGTCGGGCATGATCACCATGTGGTTCTTGGCACCGCACAGCGCCTGCACGCGTTTGTTGCGCTGCGTGCCCTGATGATAGACGTACTCGCCGATCGCCGTGGAGCCGACGAAGGAGATTGCCGGCACGTCGGGATGGGCGAGCAGGGCATCGACCGCGACCTTGTCGCCGTTCAGCACCTGGAAGATGCCGGCCGGCAGGCCGGCCTCCGCGAACAGTTCGGCCAGCAGCATCGGCGCGCTGGGATCCTTCTCCGACGGCTTCAGGATGAAGGCATTGCCGCAGGCCACCGCCATGGCGCCCATCCAGCACGGGATCATGATCGGGAAGTTGAACGGCGTGATGCCGGCCACCACGCCCAGCGGCTGGCGGATCGACCACGAATCCATGTCGGTGGCGACCTGTTCCGTGAAGTCGCCGCGCATGTGATGGGCGATGCCGCAGGCGAACTCCACGACCTCCAGCCCGCGCCCGACCTCGCCCTTGGCGTCGTCGAACGTCTTGCCGTGCTCGAGCGACATCAGCTTCGCGAGATCGTCGAGGCGCTTCTCCATCAGGCCCTTGAGGTTGAACATCACGCGCTGGCGGCGCAGCGGCGGCGTCGCGGCCCAGGCGGCCTGCGCCTTCTTCGCGATCTGCACCGCGGCATCGATTTCCGCTTCCGACGCGAAGGCTACCCTGGCGGTGACCTCGCCGGTCGCTGGATTCGTCACCTCGCCCGAGCGGCCGCTCTTGCCCGCCACCAGCTTGCCGTCGATGTAGTGCCCGATTTCGCTCGCCATCTCGTTCCTCCGGTCGATCGGCGGCGTTCTAGCATGTGCGGGTGGGCACCACACCTAGTCCAGCTCATTCGCCTCGTACATCTGCTCCTGGCGCATTCCTCGAACCACGGAGGACGCGCACGTGCAGAGGCGGAAGCTACGCCGCGATCGCCTGCGGCAGGATCGGCGCGGCGGCGTCGTGGCGCCGGCCGGCGCGCAGGCAGAACAGCGGACGCAGCATGCGGTCGGTGACGACCTCGGTACCCTCGGCATCGGTCAGGCGGAAGCGGCCGCGATCGTCGGCCAGCACCGAGACGTCGGCGATGCTGCCGACGCGCAGGCTGCCCAGCTCGTCGGCCATGCCCAGCATGCCCGCGGCATTGCTGGTCACCATCGGCACGACCTGCTGCAGCGTGAGGCCGAGCGCCAGCAGCTCGCTCATGGCGTAGGTCAGGCTGAAGCGCGCCGAGCCGGCGAAGGGATGGGCCTCGTTCGGGTCCGGATGGGTGTCCGGCGTGCCCGACGGCGGCGGCACGCGCGTGTTGTAGCCGTGCATGTCTGCCCCCAGCGTGTCGGGCACCAGGCCGGCCTCCAGGGCAAGACGAGCCATGCGGAAGGAGAAGTGGCTGCCGTGGCCGACATCGATCTTGAGGCCGCGGTCGATCGCCTCGCGGACCAGCGGATGCAGCTTGCCGTGCTTGTCGATGAAGCCGCCGGGATGGCGCGTGAAGGGATGGGCCAGGATGTCGCCCGGCCGCATCAGCTTCACGATCTCGGGCAGGATGTCGTCGGGATCGACGCCGTTGGTGCCGCTCTCCGGCAGGTCCCAGAGCTGGCCGAAATGGATGTAGACGGGCAGGTCGGTCTCGCGTCCGATCTCCGCCGCCTTCTTCATCACCTCGTAGCCCCAGCGCGCCACGCCGCCGATCTCGGCATGGGCCTTGATGCCGCGCACCAGGTCGCGGTTGGCCAGCGCGGTCTTCACCGTGGCGCCGACATCGACGCCCTCCGGGCTGTAGAGGTAGGGGTAGTAGTGACCCTCGAGCCCGCCCACGACGTAGGCCGAGAGGAAGGCCAGCACGCGGCTGGCCGCCGGCTCGACGATGAACTTGCGGAAGCCGGGGAAGGTCATGCAGGACGGCCCGCCCTGGTCGACCAGCGTGGTCACGCCGCTTTCCACGCCCACCATGTCGGCCGGCAGGCCGAAGCGGCCGGAGACGTAGGTGTAGACATGGGCATGGGTGTCGATCATGCCCGGCACCACGATGCTGCCCTTGACGTCGATGGTCTCGCGGGCGGTGCCCGGCAGGCTTTCGGCGATCGCGACGATGCGGCGGTCGCTGACGGCGATGTCGGCCGGGCCGTCCCAGCCGGCGGCGGGATCGATCAGATGTCCGCCGCGCAACAGAAGATCATAAGGGGCGTCTTGCATGGCCCCGGACCCCGCAAGGTCCGTGCCAGCCGCCTCAGGCGACCAGCAGGGCCGATGCGCGGTCCAGCGGCACCGGCGCGTCGCCGAGCAGCGCGTCGATGGCCGGCTCCTCCCAGTCGCCGCCGTCGGCCGACAGCTTGGGACGGTCCGACAAGCGGTGCTCCAGGACGAAGCGCGCCATCAGCAGGCGCCGCGCATCGCCGCCCGCGGCGCCGAGGCGGGCGCCCTCGTTGGCCATCAGCACGGCGCTGGTGATGTGATAGAGCGCGCTCGCTGCAACGCGGGTGAAGCGCTCCTTGGCGGGCGTGTCGGCCACTTCCTCCGCGAAGCGCACCGCCTGCGCGAGCGTCGTTTCCAGCCGGGTGCGGAACTGGCCGGGCAGGCCGCGCGCCCCCGCCAGGCGCTCGCCCAGCGTCTCGCCGAGCGCCAGATGGGCGCGCTCCTTGCCGACCGCGCGCTGGATGACGTCCAGCGCATTGACGCTCGACGTGCCGTCCCAGATGACGCCGAGATGGGCGTCGCGCACCAGCCGCGCGTTGGGCCAGTCCTCGATGTAGCCGTTGCCGCCGCGCGCCTCCATCGCGGCCGTGGCGACGGCGATGTTGTCGCGCGAGGCGCGGTACTTGCCGATCGGCGTCAGGATGCGCACCAGCTTGGCGGCGACCGGATCGTCCTCGCGCGCCATCATCGTCGAGACCAGCATAAGCGTCGATAGCGACTGCTCGGTCTTGACCAGCATCTTGAGGAGTTGGCGGCGCATCAGCGGATACTCGATCACGCGCCGGCCGAAGGCGTTGCGATGGCGCGCCACCTGCATGGCCTCGTTGAAGCAGCGCCGCATCATGCCGGCGGCGCGCGTCAGGTGCGAGACGCGGCTGGGATTGACCATCTCCAGCATCTGCTTCATGCCGCGGTCGATCTCGCCCAGGTGCCAGGCGACGGCGCCGTCGAACACGATCTCGCCGCTCGGCATCGACTTGCTGCCCAGCTTGTCCTTCAGGCGCACGATGCGATAGGCGTTGCGTGAGCCGTCGGGCAGGGTCCGCGGCATCAGGAACAGGCCGAGCCCGCGGCTGCCCGCCCGCGCGCCCTCGGGTCGCGCCAGCAGCACGGCAACGTCGCCGTCGGCGTTGGAGCAGAACCACTTCTCGCCGTAGAGCCGCCAGTGGTCGCCGTCGCGCACCGCCGTCAGCTCGGCCGCGCCGGCGTCGGAGCCGCCGATCTTCTCGGTCATGAACTGCGCGCCGTAGAGCAGGCGGTCCATGTCCTGGGTCCACATGCGGTCGAGATAGCGCGCCTTCAGCTCCTCGCTGCCGTAGCGCTCCAGCAGGTCGGAGGTGCAGTCGGTCAGGTTGACCGGGCAGAGCACGCCGAACTCGGACTGCGAGAACAGGTAGAAGAACGCCTGCTTGGCGAGCTGCGGCAGCGGCTGCGACCAGCCCAGCACCGGCCGATGGGTCATGGCGTGCATGCCGAAGCGGGCGAAGGCGATGCGCCGGATCTCGTCGTAGGCGGGATGGGTCTCGATCCATTCCTCGTCGCGCCCGAAGCGGTCGCGATGGTGCAGCACCGGCGGATGCTTGTCGGCCAGGTCGGCGAGCTGGTTCAGCCGCCCGCCCGCCAGCGCGCCCAGCTCGTGCAGGTGCGGCGTCAGGTGCTCCAGCAGCGGCCTATCGAGATAGAGCGCCAGCAGGTCGCGCAGGCTGCGGTCGATCTCGAAGAAGTTGAGGCCGCTGCAGTCGGGCGCGACGTGGCGCGAGCGCTGGGCGACGGCGGCCCGCCGCGCCAGGGTCGAATGGGCCGAGGCGGTGCTGACGTCCGGCGACGTCGAGAAGGGTGACAGGTCGTTCATGCAGGCAGGATGGTTGGAGTGCGGCGCGCGGACAAACGATTTGTTGGCCGGGCATATTGAGCGATACTCAAAACCATGCCGTCACGCCGCTTGCCGCCGCTGCATGCCGTCCGGGCCTTCGAGGCGGCCGCTCGTCACCTCTCGATCAGCCGCGCCGCCCACGAGCTGAACGTCACGCCGGGCGCGGTGAGCCGCCACGTACGGGCGCTGGAGGAGAATCTAGGGGCGCCGCTGTTCGTGCGCCGCGCCACCGGGCTGGAGCTGACGCCGGTCGGCCGCGGGCTGGCCGACGGCACGCGCGAGGCGCTCGACCGGCTGGAGGAGGCGACGACCGGCGTGCGCCTGCGCCACTGGCGCCGCCTGTCGATCGGCGTCTACGGCCATTTCCTGTCGCGCGCGATGCTGCCGGTCCTGCCGCGGCTGCGCCGCGAGCATCCCGAGCTGGAGATCGACCTGCATGCCAGCACCAATCCGCTCGACATGCTGCCCAGCCGCTTCGATGCGGTGATCGCCGTGTCGGGCGGCGGCCGGCAGTCGGGCCTGGTCGTGCGGCCCCTGATGCCGATCACCACCGTCGCCGTTGCGGCACCGCGCCGGCTGCGCAAGGGCGGCGCCGTCGACTTCGCGCGCGTGCCGCTGCTGCACACCCGGCCGCGCGCCGAGGACTGGCGGCGCTGGCTCGACCATGCCGGCTTCCAGGCCGTGCCGGTGCGTGGCGGCAGCACCTTCGAGAGCGCCACCCAGACCATGGAGGCGGTGGCGGCCGATCTCGGCCTCGGCATCGCCATCGAGGGGCTGCTCGGTCCCGACCTGGCGAGTGGCCGTGTGGCGATCGCCCATCCGGTGCGCCGGCCGACGCGCCGGCTCTTCACCCTGCAGTACGAGACGCGCTTCGCCGACGATCCGTCGCTCGCCGCCTTCGCCGACTGGCTGTGCGGTGCGCTGGGCGCCGAGACAGGCTGACCCGCTAGTCCTCGTGCGGCGAGCCGTCCTTGCGGGTGAAGATGAAACGGCCGCTGGCATCGGCCTTTCCATGATTGTCGATGTCGGGATAGGTGATCTCGTCCATCGGCGTGCGGTCGCCGACCACCAGGATCAGGGCATCGGCCGACGAACGGTTGACGAAGCGGTGGGCGTTGCCGCAGCCCGCGGGGAAGCCGGCGCACATGCCGGCCTGCAGCGTCTGCGCGCCCTCGTTCGTCTCGAGCACGACCTCGCCCGACACCACCCAGGCGAACTCGTCCTGCCTGGCGTGCGCGTGGCGCGCCGACGACTGGCCGCCGGGCACGATGCGCGTGAGGTTCACGCCGAAGTTCTTCAGGCCGGCATGGTCGCCCAGCCGCCGGTTCCAGCGCCGTGAGTTCTCCTCGCGATAGCGCTTGGGGTAGGTGGTGGCATTGCTCTCGGGAACGTCGGCCGGATCGAAGGCGGGAGGCTGGGGCTTGGACATGTCCCGACCGTAACCCCTGCCGGCGTGCCGCACCAACGAGGCCCGTTCATGCCGCCATGAGCTAGGCTGTGAACGCGCGGATGACCTCGCCCGGCCGCGACCTGGGATCGGCGCAGAAGCCCTTGGCATCGGTCACGCGCGTGCCGTTGATCCAGACGCCGTGCAGGCCCACGGCCGAGCTGGTGAGGCGTGCGGCGCCGGCCGGCAGGTCGTGGACGCGGCGCTTGGCGCCACGCGCCACCGTCATCGGATCGAACAGCATCAGGTCGGCGGCATAGCCCTCGCGCAGCAGCCCGCGATCCTTCAGGCCGAACAGCTTGGCGGGCTGGCCGGTCAGCCTATGCACCGCCTGCGGCAGGTCGAGCACGCCCAGCTCGCGGCTCCAGTGGCCCATCAGGTGCAGCCCGAAGCCCGCGTCGCAGAAGAAGGTGAGATGGGCGCCGGCGTCGGACAGCGAGATGTGCGTGTCGGGATCGGCCAGGATGCGGCCCACCGCCTTCTCGTCGTTGTGCAGGAGCTGGGCCACGAACATCGTGTCGAGATCCTCCGACAGCGCGAAGTCGAGGATGTAGTCCAGCGGATCCCTGTTCGCCATTCCGGCCAGCTCGGCCAGCGTCGCCCCTTCCAGCGCACGGTTCTCGGGCTTGGCGGTCTCGACCACGAACAGCTTGTCCCATTCGGCGTTGAAGACGAGGCGGCCGCGGCTGGCGGCCAGTTCGGCGCGCACGGCATCGCGCCAGGCGGGGTCGCGATAGACCTTCTTCAGCTCCGCCACGTCGTGCGCGGCCATGGCCGGCTTCCACGCCTGCATGCTCTCGAACAGGTACGGACTCCTGAAGGTGAAATCCATACTCAGCGGACAGCACGAGGTCTGCGCCACCAGCGCGTGCCCGCGCCGGCGGGCGGCGTTCACCTGCTCCAGCCAGGTGAAGGCGGCCGTCGGGTTGGTGTTGGAATGGAAGAGGGCGGCGATCACCACCGGCCGGCCCGCCTCGGCCGCCAGCTCCTCCAGATAGGGGATGGAGGTCTTGCTGCCCTTGGTGAGCATGTAGACGCCGCGCCGGCTCTCGCCCATCGCCCGCACCAGCGCGCGCATCTCGCGGTCGTCGGCCAGGCGCGAGGGCATCGGCGTGCCGCCCTCGCCGTTGTGCGCCTCGGCCGTCGAGGTCGCGAAGCCCACCGCGCCGGCCGCCATCGCTTCGGCGACATGGCGGCGCATCGCGGCGATTTCCTCGTCGGTCGCGGTGCGCTCGGTCGCCTCCTCGCCCATCACGAATGTGCGGATCGCCGAATGGCCGGCGAAGCAGGCGACGTTCGGTCCCACGCCCTGCCGTTGCAGCATGTCGAGATATTGCGGGAAGCTCTCGAACTCCCAGCGGATGCCGGCGCGCAGGGCGTCGAGCGACATGCCCTCGACATGCGTCAGGTGCCGCATCGTGAGGTCGCGGTCGGCCGGCTTGCAGGGGGCGATGGTGAAGCCGCAATTGCCCAGGATCGCCGTCGTGACGCCGAGCGCGGGCGAGGGATCGACGAACGGATCCCAGGTGATCTGGGCATCGTAGTGGGTGTGGCCGTCGATGATGCCGGGGGCGAGCGCGAGCCCGTCGGCCTTCACCGTCTCCTTCGCCGCGCCGAGCTTCCCGCCGACCGCGGCGATCCGGCCGCCGGTCACGCCGACGTCGCCGCGTACCGGGGCGCTGCCGGCGCCGTCGTGGATCTCCGTATCCTTGATGACGAGATCGAACATCGCCGTTTCCTCCTGCTTTGCTCTTTGCGGCATCGTGGGACGGGCGCGCCTCCTTTTCCAGAGGCTTCGGCGGTAGAGAAGGGCATGACCGATGCAAATGACGAAGCCCTGCTGCGACGCCTGGTCGTGGCGCTGACGGCCGTTCCCGGAGTCGAGGCCGTGGCGCTGGGCGGCTCGCGCGCCCGCGGGACGGCGCTGCCGGGGTCGGACTACGATATCGGCCTCTACTACCGCGCCGGTCGGCCGATCGACGTGGCGGCGCTCGGCCGCGCCGCAGCGGCGCTCGACGATCGCGGCGCGGCGGCCGAGGTCACGCCCGTGGGTGGCTGGGGACCGTGGATCGACGGCGGCGGTTGGCTGAAGGTCGGCGGCGTGCCCGTCGACCTGCTGTACCGCGACCTCGGCCGCGTCCGGGCGGCGATCGACGATGCCCATGCCGGCAGGGTCGAACGCTTCTACCAGCCCGGCCATCCGCACGCCTTCCTGCCGACGATCTACATGGGCGAGGTGGCGCTCGCGCGCATCCTGCACGATCCCACCGGCACGCTGGCGGCGCTGCAGGCGCGCACGCATCCCTATCCGCCAGCCCTGGGCCGGGCCCTGTGCGACAGCTTCGGGTGGGAGGCCGCCTTCGCGCTGGCCAACGCCCGCAAGAGCCTGGAACGGCGCGACGTCTCCTACCTCGCGGGCTGCGCCTTCCGCGCCGTCGCCTGCCTCTGCCAGGCGCTGTTCGCCCTGAACGGGAAGTATCTCCTGAACGAGAAGGGCGCCGTCGCGGCGGCGGCGGGCTTCGAGCGCACGCCAGTGGATTTCGCGGCCCGCGTCGCCTCCGTCTACGCCGCGCTCGGCGGCGGCGATCCGAAGGTCGGCCTCGACCGGCTCGACTCCCTGGTCGCCGACGTGGACGCCCTCACGAGCCGATGACGACTTTCTCCTCGACGACGTAGCTGCGGATGCGGCCGATGAACCTGGCCCCGTCCGCGTGCAGCGCCTTCATCTCGGGGGAACGCGCGGCGGCTTCCAGCGACGCCTCGTCGTCGAACCACAGCTCGGCGATGCCGTCGATCGCCACCTCGGTGGCGGGAATGTCGGACCGGGTCCGTTCGCCCCTGATGTGGTTCTGCACGTAGCGGCGCAGGCCCGGCACGGCGTGCGCCAGCGGCGCGTGCACCTCGGTCCAGTGCTGCATGAACTGCGCATGGGTCCACCCCTCCTTGCGCGTCAGCAGCCCAATGGTCTTGATCATGGAACCTCCCGCCTGGCGGATCACGCCGCCTCCTCCGTATCAATACGACAAACCCCGGGCGCGCGGACCGGCGGCGAGGGCGGGTTGCCGATGCGGCTCAACCGACTTCCGCCCGTGATCTGCGCTCGCTATCGTCGCAGCGTGACCTGCTCCGTTCTTCTGGATCTCGACGGCACCCTGGTCGATTCTCAACCCGGCATCACGGCCAGCTGCCTGGCGGCGCTGCGCAGCCTCGGACATCGGCCGGATGAAAGCCTCGACGTCAGCGGCATCATCGGCCCCCCGCTCGAGGAACTGATGCAGATCCTGCTGCAGTCGTACGGCGACGACAGGGTCGATGAAGCGGTCGCGGCCTATCGCCGGCACTACGGCGAAAGCGGCTTGCTGGGCAGCGTCCCCTATCCGGGGATCGGCGACTGCCTCGAGGAGATGAAGCGGACCGGATGGCATCTTTATCTCGCGACGTCGAAGAGGGCCGTCTTCGCGAGCCGCATCCTCGACCATCTGAAGTTCACGCCGTACTTCTCCGGCATCTATGGCTCGGTGCCGGGCGGCGCGTTCGACCACAAGCCCGAGCTACTCGCCCATATCCTGTCCGAACGGGGCCTGTCGCCGGACCGCAGCCTGATGGTCGGCGACCGCCGGCATGACATTGCCGGCGCCCGCGCGGTCGGCCTGCGCGGTCTTGGCGTGCTCTGGGGCTATGGCAGCCGCGCCGAGCTCGAGGCCGCCGGCGCAGACCGGCTGGTGGAGACCCCCGCCGATCTCGTCCGCACGGTCCTCGCCTTCGTCGATGGGAGCCATGATGCAGGAGTCGCTCTGTCGGTGCGCCCCTAGGATCGACATGCGCCGCCTTCTCGCGATCGCGTTCCTGATCCTGCTCGGTCGCAGCGCCGCCGCCCAGAGCGTGCACTTTCCCGGCGTCTCTGTCGGCAACAGCCCCGCCGGCCCCGAGATCACCGGCTGGATGTACCGGCCGGCCGGCACCGGACCGTTTCCCGCGATCATACTGGCCCACAGCTGCTCCGGCGTGGGCCGCCACACGGAGACATGGGGCAAGCGGCTGGCGAGCTGGGGCTATCTGGTGCTGGCGCCCGATTCGTTCGGGCCGCGCGGCGAGAAATCGGTCTGCACCAAGGGCGGCGTCGTGTCGGGCACCATGCGGGTGGCCGACATCGCGGGCGCCCTGGCGTTCCTTGCGGCGCAGCCCGACGTGCGGACCGATCGCATCGGCCTCATCGGCCACAGCCACGGTGGCTGGACGGTGATGCGCGCGGTGCAGAAGCGCTACGGGCTCGGGGCTCGCGGGCTGCGCGCCGCCGTCGCCTACTATCCGTCCTGCGCTCCCCAGTTCGACCGTGACGTGGACGTGCCCCTGCTGATCCTGATCGGCGACAAGGACGACTGGACGCCGGCCGACCGCTGCCGCCAGCTGCAGGCCGCCGGCTTCGCCCGGCCGGAACTGGTCGATGTGGTCTATTATCCCGACGCCTACCACAGCTTCGATTCGCGCGGCGCCGATCGCACGGTCCAGGGTTCCGGCGGCAGGACGCATCGCCTGGCCTACGATCCCGCGGCCGCCGCCGACGCGGAGGCCCGCACCAAGGCCTTCTTCGAACGCCACCTGCGCTAGGGAGCAGCGCCGGCGTCACTCCACCGTGATCTTCGTGACCTTGGCGAGGTCGCGCCATTGCGCGATCTCCTTGGCGATCTGCGCGCGGAACTCCTCGGGGCCGTTGCCGACCGGCTCGACGCCATCCTTGTCGAAGCGTGCGCGGATGTCCGGTGTCGCCACGATGCGCCGGGCCGCGGCGGCGAGCTTGGCCACGACGGGCTCGGGCGTCGCCGCGGGGGCCACGATCCCCATCCAGAGATAGCCCTCGAAGCCGGGGATGGTCTCCGCCACGGTCTGCACGTCGGGTAGTTGCCGCAACCGCTTGAGGCTCGTGACGGCCAGCGCATTGAGCTTGCGATCGGCGATGAACTGGCCGGCGGTCGTGTAGTTGTCGAGCTTGGCCTGCACCTGTCCCGCGACAAGGTCGGCCAGTGCCGGCGCGGCGCCGCGATAGGGCACGTTGGTCACCTGGATCTTCTCCTTCACCATGATCAGTTCCATCATGATGTGCGGCAGCGTGCCGTTGCCGGCCGAGGAGACGTTGATCTTGCCGGG
This sequence comes from Pseudomonadota bacterium, assembly GCA_049323495.1. Lineage (GTDB taxonomy): Bacteria > Pseudomonadota > Alphaproteobacteria > Reyranellales > Reyranellaceae > Reyranella. The sequence goes on along the minus strand of JBMONG010000036.1, from coordinate 34,772 downwards.
GTTCTTGCGCGCGTACTCGACGAAGGCGGGGAAGGTCGTGACCGGCAGCGACGGGTGCGTGACCAGCAGCATCGGCACCTGCCCGACATTCGAGACCGGCCGCAGGTCCTTCTCGGTGTCGTACGGCAGGGACGTGCGGAAGGCGGCGTTGATCGTGTGGTTCGGCGTCGTGAAGAGCAGGGTGTAGCCGTCGCCCGGCGCCTTGGCGACGATCTCCGAGCCGATGACGCCGCCCGCGCCTGCCTTGTTGTCGACCAGCACCTGCTGGCCCAGCTCGGCGGTCAGGCGCTCGGCGATGACGCGGGCCACCACGTCGGTGACGCCGCCGGCCGGGAAGGGCACGACCAGCCGGATCGGCTTCTCGGGATATTCGGCCTGCGCCGCGCCGAGCGGTGCCAGGAGAGCGGCGCAAGCCAGGAGGCCGGCCGCAAGCCGCCTCCGGCCGGATATCTGTCGGAGCATGTCGTTTCCTTCCCGTGCGCGCGCCTTTTCACGGCGCGGTCTTTCCCGCCGACGATAGGACGGCGCACGCGGCAAGGAAAGCCGTGGCCGGGAGAAAGGACAGGGGTCAGGTCGCGCCGGCGAGACCCATCTGGCGGCAAAGCAGCACGAGCGTCTCGTAGATGACGTGGGCGCAGAGATGGGCGGCCATGCCGTTGACGTCCTGCGGCGGGCTCACCGTGTTGACGTCGACCGCGACGATGTTGAGGTCTGTTAGGCAGCGCAGCAGGTCGATGCCTTCGCGTGCCGACAGGCCGCCCCACGACGGCGTGCAGACGCCGGGCGCGCATGACGGGTCGAACACGTCCATGTCGAAGCAGAGATAGACCGGCCGCTTGCCGACCTTGTCGCGGAACTCCGCCATGCGCTGGGCGAAGCCGCCGCGCACCAGCTCGTCGATCGACACGACCTTGTAGCCGAGGCTCATCGCCCGCGGCACGACGCCCTGGGCGTAGGTCGTGCTGCGGATGCCGACATGCCAGGAGAATTCCGGATCGACCAGTCCCTCCTCGGCGACGTGCGTGAACTGGGTGGCGGAGTTGTACTTCTCCTCGGCGCCGTAGGGATAGGAATCGGTGTGCGAATCGATATGCAGCGCCGCCATCTTGCGGTGCTTCTTGCCGACGGCGCGCGCGACCGGAACCGTGACCGAGCCGTCGCCGCCGATCGTGATCGGCACGGCGCCGGCTTCGACGATGCAGTCGACCGCCTGCTCGGTACGCTCGAAGGCATCGACGATCTTCGATGGCGTCAGCTTGACGTTGCCGCAATCGACCAGCCCCAGCGCCGCCACCGGGTCGAAGTCGGCATGGGTCGGGTTGAAGCGGCGCATCAGCGCCGACTGCTGGCGCACCGAGTCGGGGCCGCCGCGGGCGCCGATGCGCATGTTGGTGCCGCAGTCGAACGGGATGCCGAGGATCGCCGCCCTGTTCTGCGGGCCGGGCCGGCCGTAGGGCGCGCCCATGAAGGTCATCGGCGAGGTGAACAGCTCGGATTCGGGCAGACGGTCCATTCTCAGGGCTCCGCGGAAAGGAAGTCGTAGGCGACCAGCGTATGGATCTTGGCCACGGCCACCAGCTCGTCGACCATGACATACTCGTCGGCGCCGCCCATGTTGTAGGGCGTGAGCCCCAGCACCACGGTGGGCACGCCGTGGCGGCGGTACCAGCGCGAATCCGAGCCGCCGACGCGCATGTTGACGGCCGGCGTCTCGCCCAGCACCTCGGCCGCGACGTCGGCCGTGCGCCGCACGATCTCATGGCCGGGCTCGGTGAAGGAGGGCTCGAAGCGCCGGATGGCGCGCCAGGTCACGCCGTCGAGCGGACCCAGCCACTCGTCGAGCTTCGCTGCCAGCACGTCCGTCGTGATGCCGACCGGCAGGCGGATGTCGGCGCGGGCGATGGCGTGCGTCGGCACGAGATTGGGCGAGGTGCCGCCCTCGATCGTGCCGATATTGACCGTCACGCGCTGCAGCGTCTCGGCCTCGCCGGCGCCCGACAGCGGCTCGGACACGGGCTTGGCGCGGGCGATCGCTTGGGTCACGACGGGCGGCGCCTGGAAGGGTAGCGATTCGAGGTCCTTCAGCCGGTCGAGCGCGGTGCGCAGCCGGTCGATGGCGTTGGTGCCGCGATGGACATGTGCGCCGTGTGCCGGCGAACCGGTGGCTTCCACCTCGACCCACATCAGGCCCTTCTCGCCGAAGCGCACGACGCGCGGCGAGCCGACATCGCCGCAGATGTTGGCGTCGCCGCTTGCATGCGGGACATGCTCCAGCATGTAGCCCGTGCCAAGCGAGCCCATGTTCTCCTCGTCGCCGGCCAGCGTCAGCACGATCTCGCCCGACCAGGCGTCGCGGTGGCGGGCGAGCAGGGCGGCGGCCAGCAGCGAGCAGGCCATGCCGCCCTTCATGTCGCAGACGCCGCGGCCGTAGAGCCTGCCGTCCTTCAGCACGCCGCCCAGCGGCGGCACCGTCCAGGGCAGGGTCTCGAGCAGCGGGAAGGTGTCGAGATGGCCGTTTAAGATCAGCCGCCGTCCCGGCCGCGCGCCGCGCAGGCGGCCCACCAGGCTGACCACCCGCGGCGCGGGCTCGATGCGTTCCACCTCCATGCCGGGGATGGCGCGCAGCAGCGCCTCGGCGACCGCGGCGACCTCGTGCGTGTCGCTGGGCGGGTTGGGGGAGGCGACGGCGACCAGGCGGCGCGTCGTCTCGATCAGCGCGTCGCGGGCGGCGTCGACGTGCCGGGCGAGGTCGGTGCGGAGCGGTGAGGACATCAGCGGTTCTGCAGGCGGCGTTCCCACCAGCGGATCGCCATGGCGAGCGGCCAGCAGATGAAGAAATAGACCACCGCAATGAAGGTGAAGGTCTCGAGCGGCCGGAAGTTGGTGGCCGACAGCTCCATGCCGCGCCGCGTGATCTCGTTGACCGAGATGACCGCGCCCAGCGAGGAGAACTTGATGAGCTGCACGAAGTTGGAGGCGAGCGGCGGCAGCGTCATGCGCACCGCCTGCGGCAGCACGATGCGCCGGAAAGACTGGATCGGCGTCAGGCCCAGCACCTGCGCTGCCTCGCGATGGCCCTTGGGCACGCTCTGGATGCCGGAGCGGTAGACTTCGGAGATGAAGCAGGCCTGGTAGAGGGCGAGCCCGATGATCAGCGCGACCAGCGCCTCGATGCGCACGCCGAACACGATCGGCAGCACGTAGTAGACCCACAGCAGCTGGACCAGGATGGGCGTGTTGCGCACCACCTCGCCGATCGAAATGCCGATCCAGCGCAAGGCGCGGAAGCGCGACATGTCGAGCAGCGCGATGACCAGCCCGCCGGCCATGGCCAGCACGAGGGTGACGGCGGAGATGAACAACGTCATCTGCAGCCCCGACATCAGGAAGTCGAAGCTGCCCCAGACGGTATCCCAGCGAAACTGGTACTTGAACATGGATTCCCTTTGATGGCGCGCTTTTCCGGACCGCCGGCTTCCGGCGGTCCGGAAGACGTCGACGACCTACGGCGCGACGATCGGGTCGAGCTTGTGCTTCTTGGCGTACTTCATGAGCCGGCCGTCGAGCTTGATCGTGTCGACGAACAGGTTGATGTAGTTCAGCCAGATCTGGTCGCCCTGCGGCACGACGTAGGAGTAGGGCGTGATGGCGAGCTTCTCGCTGGGCAGGATGTAGGTCGCCCAGTCGAACTCGTCGGTCACCTTGATGGCGGTCGGGAAGTCCGTGATGATGACGTCGACGCGGCCGGCCACCAGCTCGGCCTCGCGCGTGTTGGGTGGCGCGACCGAGACGACCTCGGCATTCTTGAGGTAGCCCTTCATGAAGGGCTCCATGTAGCTGCCCAGCGAGACGGCAGCCTTGATGCCCTTCTGGTCGACATCCTCCCACTTCTTGACCTTGCTGTCCTTGCGCGTGACCGCATAGAGGTTGGTGAGCAGGTAGGGCTTGGAGAACTCGACGGCCTGCGCACGCTTCAGCGTGGCGCCGACGCCGAACATGCCGATCTCGCACTTGCCGGCCTGCAGGTCGGCGATGAAGCTGCCGAAGCTCGATTCGACGATCTCCAGCTTGGCGTCGAGTTCCTTCGCCAGCTCCTTGGCGAGGTCGGCGTCGATGCCCTCGATCTCGCCGGTCTTCGGATTGCGGAACGAGATCGAGTAGTAGAGCGGGAACTGGCAGACCCGCAGCTTCTTGTTCTTGGTCACGTCGTACAGGCGCGACTGCGTCTGCTGCGCCTCGGCGGACGGCACGACCGCCGCCCCCAACACTGCCGTCAGGGCGAGCGCCCCCAATGCCTTCATCACACCCATGGTCAGTCTCCCTTCCTTCCTGTCCGTCGCCCCGGCGAGGCCGGCGGCCCTCTCACTCATCCTCGAACTGCTGCAGGAAGCGCTTGGCGCGCTCCGTCTGCGGTGCATCGAAGAAGGCCGCGCCCGGCGCCTCCTCGACGATCTCGCCGCGATCCATGAACACCGTTCGCGTCGCGACATGGCGCGCGAAGCCCATCTCGTGCGTGACCACCAGCATGGTCATGCCCTCGCGCGCGAGCTGGCGCATGACCATCAGCACCTCACGGCGCAGCTCGGGGTCGAGGGCACTGGTTGCCTCGTCGAAGAGCAGGACCTTGGGCGACATGGCCAGCGCGCGGGCAATCGCCACGCGCTGCTGCTGCCCGCCGGACAGGCGTGCGGGATAGGCGTCCCGCTTGTCCGACAGGTCGACCTTGGCCAGCAGCTTTTCGGCGACCGCAATGGCCTGGTCGCGCGCCATGCCCCGCACGCGCAGCGGCGCCTCGATGATGTTCTCCAGCACCGACATGTGCGGCCACAGGTTGAAGTGCTGGAACACCATGCCGATGTCGGAGCGCACGGCGCGAGCGGCGGCCTTGACCTGCCGGTCCGGCTCGGCGGTCGAGATCGGCGTGCCCTGCATGACGATCCGGCCTTCGCTGGGCTGCTCCAGCAGGGCAAAGCAGCGCAGCAGCGTCGTCTTGCCCGAGCCCGACGGTCCGATGACGCACACGACATCCCGCTCCATGACCGGCAGCGACACGCGGGTCAGCACCTGGTTCGTGCCGAAGCGCTTGGTCACCTGGTCGGCGATGATGATGGGCGTGTCCGCCATCGATCCCTGTTCCTCATTCCGTGAATCAGTCACCGCGTGGGCATAAGCAATTCCTATGCCTATCCATTCAGATTGTCGAATCCGGCAGGGAATTTGCTACAAACGGCTCGCTTTGGTGGATCAAGGCAGGAATAACCAGTCTTTATATGTCCATGGACGTTCGTCTTCTTGAGGCTTTCCGGGCCGTCGTCGATCATCGCTCCGTCACCGCTGCGGCGGGAGCCATGGGCCTGACGCAGCCGGCCGTCAGCACGCAGATCGCGCGGCTGGAGGAGGTGGTCGGCTTCGCGCTCTTCGAGCGCTCGGGCGGCCGGCTGAAGCCCACCGCGGAAGGCCAGCTCTTCTATGCCGAGGCAACGCGCGTGCTGGCCGAGGTCGACCGGCTGCAGACCGCGACGGCGCAGATCCGCGAGGGCCAGGCCGGGCGGCTCGCGATCGCCAGCCATCCCTGGGCGGCCATCTCGCTGCTGCCCCGGCTGGTCGCGCAGTTCGTCGGCGAGCGGCCCGGCGTCGTGGTGAAGCTGATCTCGCGCCATTCCGACGTCGTGAGCCAGCTCCTGCCCAGCGAGAGCTTCGACATCGGCATCGCCGAGCTGCCGATCGACGAGACCGCCGTGAAGGTCACCCGCTACACCATGCGCTGCGTCGCCATCCTGCCGCCGCGCCATGCGCTCGCGGCGCGCAAGGTCCTGACGCCGCAGCTCCTGTCCGGCCTGCCCATGGCCGCGCCGGTGCGTGCCCTGCAGCTGCAGTCCAAGATCCAGGCCGTCTTCGCCGCCGCCGGCGCTCACATGAACGTCGTCGCCGAAGCGGAGTTCTTCGCCAGCCTGTGCGGCCTCGTCGCGGCCGGCACGGGCTGGGCGGTCGTGGATCCTCTGTCGGCCGAGAGCTTCGGCCATCTCGGCTTCGTCACGCGCCCGTTCGAGCCGGCGATCCTCTATGAGATCGGCGTCTTCCATCGTGCCGATCGCGAGCCGTCGATGCTCGCATCGTCCTTTCTCGATTTGCTGGAGGCCAGGCTTGGTGGCTGATCTTCGTCTCGAGTCCGGCGTCGCGGCCGGGCTGCTGGCCGACCCCGGCCTGTGGCGCGACTTCAACGACATCTGCGACTGCGGCGGCCGCCTGGCCGGTACGGACAGCGAGCGGCGTGCTTTCGCGCTGCTGCGCGAGCGCGTTCGGGCGGCCTCGCCGGCCAACTCGGGCCGGTCGATCCCGGTGCCCTATGCCGGCTGGCAGGCGGCCGGGGCGACGCTGCGGCTGGCCGACGGCACCCTGGCCGCCTGCCATCCGCTGGTGCGCACCATCGCCACGCCGCCCGGCGGGCTCACCGCCGAGGTGGTCGATCTCGGGCGCGGCACGCCGGAAGAGTTCGAGGCTCACGCGGCCGAGATCAGGGGACGCATCGTGCTGGTGCGTCACGAGCTGATGTTTGCCGCCGGCACGATCCACCGCCGCCGCAAGTACGATGCGGCGCGCGCCCACGGCGCGGTCGGCTTCCTGATCGCGGGGCCGCTGGCCGGCCATGTCGTCGCCGGCTCGTCCGGCCGTCAATCCGGCGACGGCATCCCGGCGCTCGGCATCACGCCGGAGACCGCGGCCCGGCTGGCGCGCCGGGCGGCCGGTTTCCCCAGCGTCACCCTGTCGATCACGACCGAGGAAGGGCCGGCGGAGACCGAGACGCTGGTCTTCGACTATCCCGGCCGGACCGATGAGTGGGTCGTGCTGAGCGCGCATGTCGATGGCCACGATCTGGCGGAAAGCGCCATGGACAACGGCACCGGTCTCGCGGCCGTCCTCGCGGTCACGCGCGCGCTCGCGCCGCTCGCGGCCGGTTTCCGTCGCGGTCTGCGCGTGATGTTCTTCAGCGTGGAGGAATGGGCGCTGACCGGCTCGGCGCAGTATGTCGAGGCGCTGAGCGCGGCCGAGCGGGCGGCCATCGCCGTCAACATCAACCTCGATTCCGTGGCCGGCAGCCCGCGGCTGGCTGCGCTCACCAGCGGCTTCCCGGGCATCGAGCCCTTCGTGCTGGGCGTCGCCGAGGCAAACGGGCTCGACGTGCGCGCCGTCCGGCCGCTGATGACCAATTCCGACCATGCCAACTTTGCGCTGGGGGGCATTCCCGCGCTGCGTCTGGTCGCGGGGTTCGACGATCCGGCGGCCAACCTGCGCCTCGTCCTGACGCCGGCCGACACGCGCGACAAGATCGGGCAGGGGGAGCTGCGGGCGGCAACGCTCTACACCGCCGCTCTGGTCGCGGCCGCCTGCAATGCCGATCCAGCCGACGTGGCAAGGTGGCGCGGCCGGCTCTGACGGCCTCTTTTTCACACGGGTTCCCATCCACTCCCGGAACGCCTACATCTGCGGCTCCCACAACGAGGAGCGAGGGTCGTGAATTGGTGATGCCGGCTGATCCGCAAGAAGCCCCGCGGCAGCTTGCCCAGCGCATCGAGCGCTTCGTGGCGGCGCTGGAGCGCGCGCGGCGCCAGCCCAATCGTCGCGAAGCCTACCATGTGCTGGTGGCGCTGGAGCACTTCGAGGCCGGCGATTTCTCGGCAGGCGAGCAGGCGATGGTGGACGCCGAGCAGCTGGCACCGCTGCCGGCGCCGGTCGTCGCCATGACCGGCATCCACGACCGCATGACGACCCAGCAGCTGCGCGAGCGCCTGGCCGGGGTGGCCGCGGGAGTCGCGCGGGGCTGACCCCGACGCTGTGATCAACTGGTGGCCAGGAACCGCAGCAACAGCCGGTTGACCTCCTCGGGGCGCTCCTGCTGCACCCAGTGGCCGGCACCCTCCACCAGGTGAATCTCCTTCATCGCCGTGCAGGCGGCGGTGCGCATGCGCTCGATGGCGCCGGGACTCTGATGGATGCCCCAGTCGCTGCGTCCCGCGATGAAGGTGGCGGGTACGTCGACGGTGCGGCCCGCGAATAGCTCGAGTTCGCCGTTGAAGCGGCCGCTGGTGCGCACGCGATACCACTGCAGGCCGCCCTGGAAACCTGTGCGCCCATACTCCCCAGCATAGACGGCGAGCTCGCGCTCGGTGAGCCATCGATTTGCGGCGATCTCCGCCGGCGACGGCATCTCCCCGGCGACCGTCGCGGCCATGCCTTCGTTCAGGTCCATGATGTAGTAGGTCGGCATCTTCGCCAGCTCTTCCGCCGTCCAGCCGTCCAGCTCGAACGGCCTGTTCGCTTTCCAGTCGGCGCTCTTGTGATGGTAGTAGGCGCGCAGGAAGGCATGCACGCCCTGCGGAGCCTTCCACATGTCGTCGTTGGCTTCGCGCGTCGAGTAGTACCATTGATAGTGCTTGCGCGGCCGCGGCAGCGCGGCGAGCGCGGCATGGATGTCCGGCGTCTTCGGCCGCGAGGCGGTGGGGAGCGGCGGCGGCCCGGCGAAGGGCGCGCTCATCAGCACCATCCGCCGGAAGATGTCCGGCCGCACGAGCGCCGCGTAGGCGGCGACAGTGGCCCCGAAATCGTGACCCACCACGGCATGGACGTGGCTGTGGCCCGAGGCGGCCACCACGCCCATCGCGTCGCGGACCAGGTTCAGGAAACGGAAGGAGGCGAGGTCACCGTCGTAGGCGCCGTCCCAGCCCGTCGTGCGGCCGTAGCCGCGCTGGTCGGGCGCAATGGCGTGGTAGCCCGCCTCGGCCAGCGCCGGCAGCACCTTGCGCCAGCTGTAGGCGAGTTCCGGAAAGCCATGCAGCAGCAACACCGCCGGCCGGCCCGGTGTCTCGTGGCCGGCCTCGAGCACATGCACGTCGAGGCCGTTGATGCCGGGCAGGAGGCGCGCCCGCACGCCGGCGGGGAGTGCGGTGGAGGGAAGGGGGTCCATACTTGGGAGGGCAGCCTGGTGGAGGGTCGTTGTCGGTCGGAGCAGCACAGACTACGCTGGGTCCGTCGAAAAAGGCAGGCCGGTGTGGTTCAGCCCGGCGCCTTCGCGATGGGCGGAATCGTGCCGATGCGGAGGTCCTGACGGGAGCTTGCTCCGTCGTCCCGCGACATCGCGCCCGCGCAATGCCGCGCCGGCGAAGCGATGGAGTGCGGAGATGGTCGAGAGAAGCGAACAGCAGATCGCCGTCGTCACCCTTGGGATCGGCGATATCGCCCGGTCCAGGCGCTTCTATGTCGATGGCTTTGGTTGGGAGCCGGTGTTCGAGAACCCGGAGATCGTCTTCTACCAGATGAACGGCCTCGTACTCGCCACCTGGCACACGCTGGCTCTGGCAGAAGACATGAAGACGCCAGACCTCGCACGGCCGGGCGCCTTCGCGCTCGCCCACAATGTCCGGCGGCACGACGACGTCGAACCGCTCATGCGGCGGCTCGTGGCCGCCGGCGGCAGGCTGCTGCGCGCCGCCGATTCGCCGCCCCAGGGCGGGCTTCGCGGCTACGTCGCCGACCCTGACAGCCACGCCTGGGAGATCGCCTTCAACCCAGCCTGGCCGATCTCGGCGGACGGCCGCGTGACGTTCGCCTGAGCGCCGGAGCCCGCCTACTGGTCCGCAATATCCGGACCGTAGACCGGCTCCTCGTCGGCCTGGATCAGGAGGCTGCGCGTATAGGTCTCCTTGTGGACGCAGGACTGGAAGCCTTTCGTCTGCGGCTCCAGTCCGTGACGTTCGCAGGCATCGTGCGAATCTGCGGCGACGCGCGCCACCTTGCGTGCCAGGTAGGGTCGCGCCTGTTCGAGCGAACGTGTCGCTTCCGCAAGGCAGTAGGCGTAGCCGGGCGACCAGCGGTCGATGCCTTCCTCGCGGCAGATGCGCTGTGCTTGGCTCTCCGCCGAGGCCGGCGGCACGGGCGGTACGAAGGCCACGAAGAAGCCAACGATCAGAGCGCTTCCGAAGGCGATCGAGGCGTGAAATCGGCTGGGAGTCATCGCTCTTCCTCGATGAGACGTGCATCGGAGGAACGCGCTCGCCGGCCGGAAGTTGCCGCCGGCCGCCGCAGGACGGCCGGCGATGCCGGCTCAAGTGGCTGATCTCAGTAGCTCTTGGGAAGGCCCAGCACCCTCTCGGCGACATAGCACAGGATCAGCTGCTCGCTGACCGGGGCGATGCGGGCGATCATGACCTCGCGCAGGAAGCGCTCGACGTGGAATTCCTTGGCATAGCCGTAGCCGCCATGGGTCAGGATGGCCCGTTCGCACGCGTCGTAGGCGGCGCGTGCGCCCAGGTACTTTGCCGAGTTCGCCTCGGCGCCGCATTCCCTGCCGTTGTCGTAGAGCCATGCCGCCTTGAACGCCATGAGATTGGCCGCTTCCAACGCCATCCAGCTCTCCGCCAGCGGATGCTGGATCGCCTGGTTCTTGCCGATGGGGCGGCCGAACACGACGCGCTCCTTGGCATACTGGGTGGCGCGCGCCAGAGCAGCCTTCCCGATGCCGATGGCCTCTGCCGCGATCAGCACGCGCTCGGGATTGAGGCCATGCAGCAGGTAGTGGAAGCCCTTGCCTTCCTCGCCGATGCGATCCTCCAGCGGCACCTTCAGGCCGTCGATGAAGACCTGGTTGGTGTCGATCGCCTTGCGGCCCATCTTCTCGATCTCGCGGACCTCGATCTTGGACCGGTCGAAGTCGGTGTAGAAGAGCGACAGCCCGTCGGTCGGCCGCTTGCACTTCTCCTTGGGCGTCGTGCGGGCGATCAGCAGCATCTTGTCGGCCACCTGCGCCGTCGTCGTCCAGGTCTTCTTGCCGTGTACGATGTAGCCGTTGCCGTCGCGCTCCGCCTTGGTGTCGAGCGCCGTGGTGTTCAGCCCGGCATCGGGCTCGGTGACGGCGAAGCAGCCCTTGACCTTGCCCTTGATGATGTCGGGCAGGATGCGCTTCTTCTGCTCCTCGGTGCCGAACACGACGATCGGATTGGGTCCGAAGATGTTGAGATGGATGGCGGAAGCGCCCTGCAGCGCCGCCCCCGATTCGGCCACCGTCTGCATCAGCAGCGCCGCCTCGGTGATGCCGAGGCCAGCCCCGCCATATTCCTCCGGCATGGCGATGCCCAGCCAGCCGGCATCGGCCATGGTCTGGTAGAAGTCCTGCGGGAAACCGCCTTCCTTGTCCTTCTTGAGCCAGTAGGAATCGTCGAACTGCGCGCAGAGCCTGGCGACGCTGTCCTTGATGGCGAGCTGGTCCTCGGTGAACGCGAAATCCATGGTCTTGCCTTATCGGTTGGCCGCCAGCCAGGCCAGCAGGATGCGGTTGAATGGGTCGGGGCGCTCGACGTTGGGCAGGTGACGCGCCTTGGCGATGCCCTCGTAGCGGCCGCCGGGGATCTTCGAGGCGATCAGCTTGTTGCGTTCCGGCGGCGTGCCCTGGTCCTCGTCGCCGCAGATCACCAGCGTCGGGGCCTTGATGGTGGGCAGGCGGTCCTCGTAATCGAAGTTCTGGATGGCCGCCATGCAGCCGGCCGAGCCGTCGGGCGTGGTGCCGCTGATCGTGTCCCGGATCTCGCGCCAGCGCACCGGGTTCACCTTCTTGAACTCGTCGGTGAACCAGCGCTCCATGGTGCCGTCGGCCAGGGCCGCCAGGCCCTTCGTGCGCACTGTCGCCTTGCGCTCCTCCCAGGTCGATGCCGAGCCGGGCGGCGTGGAAGGCTGGGTGTCGCACAGCGTCAGCGACAGCAGGCGGTCGGGATTGGCGAGCGCGAAGCCCTGGCCGATCATGCCGCCGATCGAAAGCCCCACATAATGGACCTTCGCGATCTCGAGCACGTCCAGCGCGCCTCTGACGTCGGCCGCCAGCGCGTCCATCGTGTAGTCGCCGGGGACGGGCGCGCTGCCGCCGTGGCCGCGCATGTCCAGCCGCAGCACGCGGTAGCCGGCCCCCAGCAGCGGCACCATCTGCTCCACCCACATGCCGCCGTCGGCGTTCAGCGAATGCGTGAAGCAGACCGTGGGCGCATGTTGCGGGCCGGCCAAGTCGAAATAGACGCGTCGTCCGTCGAGAGAGAGCAGCATGTTTCCTCCAGCTCTGTCGTCCTTCGCGGCGCTCGGGACGACTTGAAAATCACATCGCGCTGATGCCGCCGTCGATCACGACCTCGGATCCGGTCATGAAGCTCGATTCGTCGGAAGCCAGGAAGACCAGGGCCCAGCCCACTTCCTCCGGGCGGCCGAGCCGGCCGATCGGGACCTGCCGGCCGAGCTTCTGCTGCATCACCTCGTTGCCGAAGCGGTCGCGGTAGCGGTCGAGGATCGGCGTGTCGATGAAGGTCGGGTGCACCGAGTTGCAGCGGATGTTGTAGCCCGACTTGGCGCAGTGCAGCGCCACCGACTTGCTGAGCAGCCGGACGCCCGCCTTGGCCGAGTTGTAGGCCGCCATGTTGGCACCGGCGATGATGCCCGAGATCGACGATATGTTGATGATCGAGCCGCCGAGCTTCTTGGTGTGCTTCTTGATCTCGGCGACCCCGTGCTTGCAGCCGAGGAACACGCCGTCGAGGTCGATGGCGTGCACCTTGCGCCACTCCTCGAGCGTGATGTCCTCGACCGTCTTGCCGAGGCCGATGCCGGCGGAGTTCAGCAGCACGTGCAGCGCCCCGAACTTGTCGACCGCCTCCTGGATCGCGGCTTTCCAGTTTTCCTCGGAGGTGACGTCCAGCTTCACGAAGTGGCCGGAGGAGCCGACCTTGTCCGCCACGGCCTTGCCGCGGTCGGCGGCGATGTCGGCGACCACCACCTTGGCGCCTTCCTGCGCCATCAGGAAGGCGGCGTTGGCGCCCAGGCCCGAGGCGCCTCCCGTGATCAGCGCGACCTTGCCGGCCAGACGATTCGTCATGTCTTCTTTCCTCCCGCCGCTGTTGCTCCGCCCCGGGCCTCCCGATGGGCGATGTAGGTCGTCGCGGCGACGATGATCGCCGCGCCGACGAACGTCCACATGTCGGAGGTCTTGCCCCAGACCGCGACGTCCATCAAGGCGGCCCACACGATGCCCAGGAAGGTGATGGGTTGCAGGGCGGAAATGTCGAGCAGGCGGTAGGCCCAGGTGATGAAGAAGTAGCCTAGCGTGCCCACGATGCCCGCCGTTAGGAACAGCAGGACCTGCGCGGCGGTCGGCGTTTGCCAGAACCACAGGCCGAAGGGCGTGAAGCAGACGGCTCCGACGATGCTCTGCCACAGCACGACCACGGCCGGATGGTCGCGGCCCGCCACGACCTTGGCGACGAGGTTGGAGCCGGCGATCAGCGGCACGGCTCCCAGCATCATCAGCATGCCGGGATTGAGGACGACCATGCCCGGACGCACGATCACCAGCATGCCGAGGAAGCCGATCGCGACCGCGGTCCAGCGGCGCCAGTGGACCTTCTCGCGCAGGAAGAGCACGGCGCCCAACGTGACGAAGATCGGCCCGGTGAAGCCCAGCGCCGCGATGGTGGCCAGCGGCAGCCAGACGACGGCCTCGTACCACAGCCCGTAGCCCGAGGTGTGGAAGAGGCCGCGAAAGCAGTGCAGCTTGAGGTCGCGCGTACGCATGCCGGCGAGACCGACACGCCACAGAAGGAAGGGGGCGATCACCGCGACGCCGGCGACCCATCGGCCCCAGGCGACGAACAGCGGCGGCATCTCCGACACCAGCTCCTTCACCGAGGCGTTGAGAAAGGTGAAGAAGATTCCGGAGACCACCGCGAGCACGAAGCCGCGTACGGCCCGGGACGGGATCAGGCGCGAGAGAGAATCGGCGGAGTCTGCGGCAGGCGCTGACATGGATTGTGCGGCTTGCCCGCCGGACGTGTGTGGGTCAAGCTCGCGCTTTGCATGCCAGCCGGGCGCGCCGTTCCGGCGGCGTCTTCGGGAGGTCTCTATGGATACCATGACCCAGGCTCGCACGCTCGACACCCGGCCCGTCGTGCCGTCGCTGTTCGCTCACTTCGTGCTGCGCTCCTCGAACATGGCGGCGATGGTCGACTGGTATTGCACGGTGCTGGGCATGCACGTCGTGAAGCGCAACGATTTCATCTGCTTCCTGACCTACGACGACGAGCACCACCGGCTCGCGATCGTGAACATTCCAGGCCTGCAGGCGCCTGACCCAAAGAGCTGGGGATTGGCGCACGTCGCCTACGCCTACCGCACGGTCGGCGAGCTGCTGTCGACCTACCGGCGCCTCAAGGCACTGGGCATCGAGCCGTACCGGCCGATCCATCACGGGCCGACGCTGTCGATGTACTACCACGATCCCGACGGCAATTCCGTCGAGCTCCAGGTCGACTGCTTCAAGACGAAGGAGGAGACAGCGGCCTACTTCCAGACGGAAGCCTTCACGCGCAATCCGATCGGCGTCGACTTCGATCCCGAGACACTGGTCGCCGCCTGGGAGCGCGGCGCGCCGGAAGCCGAGCTGCTGCGCCAGCCCGATGGGCCGATGGCGTCGCCCCAGGGGCTGTAGGCGCCGCTTTGCCTCCGGTGGCTTCGCGGCCCCGCTAGAACAGCCACACCAGCGCCGAGCCGCCCATCAGCAGGATGGCGACGGACACCAGCACCATGGTGCGGCGGGCCGGCTGGTAGCTTTCGTCCTCGATCGCCCGGCCGACATGCAGGTAGTGCCAGATCGCGAGCAGCATGATCGCGATGCCCAGGATGACGAGCCCGATGCCCAGCTTCTCGACGTGGCGGTTGGCGTAGGTGCGGATGTCGGGCACCACCTGGTGCATCTCGATCAGGAACAGGCTGAAGCGGTTGATGGCGACGCCCAGGGTCATCACGGCGATCGACGTGCGGATCCAGGCCAGCAGCGTGCGCTCGTTGGCGAGATGGTCGCTGACGTGACGGTTCTTCGGGGTCTCCACGGTCTGCCTCCGACACAAGAAAAGGGCGCGATCCGGAGGATCGCGCCCTGTCTCGCGCCGTCAAGGGACGGCAGCGGGCCTCAGTTGTACTTGGCGATCTCCAGCCGGCCGACCTGGTCGCGATGGACCTCGTCCGGACCGTCGGCGAGGCGCAGCGTGCGCTGGTGGGCGTACATGCTGGCCAGCTTGAAGACCTGGCTGACGCCGCCCGCGCCGTGCAGCTGCAGGCAGCGGTCGACCACCTTGGAGGTGATGTTCGGCACCGCGACCTTGATCATGGCGATCTGCTGGCGGGCTTCCTTGTTGCCGAACTTGTCCATCGCCCAGGCAGCCTTCAGCACCAGCAGGCGCGCCATGTCGATCTCCATGCGCATGTCGGCGACATGGGCCTTGGTGACGCCCATCTCCGAGATGCGCTGCCCGAAGGCGACGCGGCTCTTGGCGCGCTTGATGGCCATCTCCAGCGCCCGCTCGGCGACGCCGATGGCGCGCATGCAGTGATGGATGCGGCCGGGTCCCAGGCGGCCTTGCGCGATCTCGAAGCCGCGGCCTTCGCCCAGCAGGATGGCCGACTTCGGCACGCGCACGTTGTCGTAGATCACCTCAGCGTGGCCGTGCGGCGCGTCGTCATAGCCGAACACGTGCAGCATCTTGACGATCTTGATGCCGGGTGCGTCGCGCGGCACGACGATCATCGACTGCTGCCGGTAGGCCGGCGCGCCGGGATCGCTCTTGCCCATCAGGATGATGACCTTGCAGCGCGGATCGCCCATGCCCGACGACCACCACTTGCGGCCGTTGATGACGTAGCTGTCGCCGTCGCTCTCGATGCGGCACTCCACGTTGCGCGCGTCCGACGAGGCGACCGCAGGCTCCGTCATGGCGAAGCAGGAGCGGATCTCGCCATTCAGCAGCGGCTTCAGCCACTTCTCCTTGTGCTCGGCCGAGCCGTAGCGGGCGAACACTTCCATGTTGCCGGTGTCGGGCGCCGAGCAGTTGGTCGCCTCCGACGCGATCGAGGAGCGGCCCAGCACCTCGCAGATCGGGGCATATTCGAGGTTGGAGAGGCCCATCGTGCCGTGCGTGTCGCCAGTCTCGCGGTCAGCCGGCAGGAACATGTTCCACAGGCCGCGCTTCTTCGCCTCGGCCTTGCACTCCTCCATCACCGGCGGCAGCTGCCAGCGGTCCTTGGCGCCGTTGAGCTGCTCCTCGTACACGGACTCGGCGGGATAGATCACCTCGTCCATGAACTTGTTCAGCTTCTCGAGCAGCGCCTTGGTGCGGTCCGAGTATTCGAAATCCATTCCTCTCTCCTTGTGCTGGCGCGGGACTCTGGCTGAAAACCGGCACGATGTGAACGGCCATTCAGGCGCACCCCAGGGGCGCCGGGTTCGCGTGGCGGATTTGAGGATCAGGACGCGCCGGACACCGCCGCCACGCGCGTCCGCATCGGCCGCAGCACGGCCAGGGCGAGGATCGCCGCCAGCGCATTCATGGCGGCGGCGATCATGAACACGGCGTGCCAGTGCCCGGTCTCGGCCGCCAGCAGGCTGGCGAAGGGCACCAGCAGGGAGGCGGTCCCCTTGGCGGTGTAGAGCAGCCCGGCGTTGGCCGTGGCGTATCGCGCCCCGAACCGGTCGGTGCAGAGCGCCGGGAAGAGGCTTGCCACCTCGCCCCAGGCGAAGAACACGACGCCGCCCAGCAGCACGAAGAGCAGCGGATCGTGTCCATAGGTGCCGAGCGCCCAGATGCCCGCGGCCTCCAGCGAGAAGATCACGAACATCGTGTTCTCGCGGCCGAGATGGTCGGAGATCCAGCCGCTCAGCGGGCGGGTCACGCCGTTCATGATGCGATCGATCGTGAGCGCGAAGGTGAGCGCGGGAAGCGTGATGCCGAGCAGGCTGACCGGAATGTCGGCAACCGCGAAGTCGCGGGCGATCGGCGCCATCTGGGCGGTGAAGACGAGGCCGCCCGCGGCGACCAGCACGAAGGCGAGGTAGAGCAGCCAGAAGTAGGGCGCGCGCAGCACCTGGAGGGGCGTGTGGTCCGCAGCGGATGCCCTGGGCTGGCGTGCCGGCGCCTCGGCCCGCCCGTCGTCCGTGGGCGATACGATCGCGAGGCAGGCGATGCAGACCACCAGGCCCTGGGCGAGGCCGAACCACAGGAAGGCCGATTCGTAGCCGGCGCCCTGGATGACGCTCTGGATCGGCACGATGGTGAGGGCGGAGCCGCCGCCATATCCGGCGGCGGTGATGCCGGCCGCCAGGCCGCGCCGCTCGGGGAACCATTTCAGCGCATTGCCCAGGGCCGTGCCGAAGACGCAGCCGGCGCCGATGCCGCCCAGCAGCGCACCGACATAAAGCAGCGTGAGCGAATCGGCGACGGCGTTGAGGCTCCAGGAGGCGCCCACCAGCAGCCCGCCGCTCAGGATGACGCGCCGGGCGCCCAGCCGGTCCACCAGCCAGCCTTCGAAGGGCAGCAGCCATGTCTCGGCCAGGATGAAGACCGTGAAGGCGACCTGGATCGCCGAGCGGCTCCAGCCATACTTGTCATGGAGCGGGTGGACGAACAGCGTCCAGCCGTATTGCAGGTTGGCGATCATCACCATGCAGACAGTGCCTGCAGCCAGCTGGATCCAACGGTTGGCGGCCCGGCGCCCTTGGACGGGACTGCTTGGCGACATGATCTCGAAACGCTCCCTTGCCGACCCCGCCAAGCCGCCCCTAAATCGACCCGACCACAGAGTACCGGGAGAAACGCCGTTGGACAGCGTGATGCAAGCGCCTTTCAAGCCGGTCGAGTTCCTGAGCCGCGATGTCAGCGCGGAACGGCGTTCCGACGGCACGATCCTGCTGAAGTCGAACCATGCGCTGAAGCCCTACGAGCGGCACGTGCCGGCCTTCCTGGCGAAGTGGGCGGCCGAGGCCCCGGATCGTGTCTGGCTGGCGCAGCGGCGCGGCCCTGACCGTGAGTGGTCGAATCTGACCTATGCCGAGGCCCGACGGCAGGTCGATGCCGTCACCCAGGCGTTGCTCGATCGCGGCTTCGGTCCCGAGCGGCCGGTGATGATCCTGTCGTCGAACTCGATCGAATTCGCGCTGCTCACCATGGCGGCGATGCAGGCGCGCGCGCCGGTCGCGCCGGTGTCCCCGGCCTATTCGGTCATGAGCCAGGATCATGCCAAGCTGCGCTACGTCTTCGACCTCATCCGGCCCGGCCTTGTGTTCGTGCAGAACGGCGAGATCTATGCGCGCGCCCTGGCCGCGCTCGACCTCGACGGCGTGACTGTCGTTCATGTCGACAAGGCGCCACCGGAGCAGCCGTCGCTGCCCTGGAGCGAGCTGGTGGCGACGCCGGTCACTGGTGCGGTCGCGCAGTCGATCGGAAGGATCGAGCCGGGCACCGTCGCCAAGTTCCTGTTCACCTCGGGCAGCACGGGCATGCCCAAGGCGGTGATCAACACCCAGCAGATGATGTGTGCCAACCTGGCGATGGGCCAGATGGCGCGCACGCGGCGGCCCGACGATCCTCCCGCCGTCATGCTCGACTGGCTGCCGTGGAACCACACGATGGGCGGCAACGCCACCTTCCAGGGCAATCTCGCCGACGGCGGCACGACCTACATCGACGACGGCAAGCCGCTGCCCGGGCTGTTCGACGAGACGCTGCGGAACCTGCGCGAGATCTCGCCGACCTATTTCGCCAACGTGCCGGCGGGCTACGCCATGCTGGCGACGGCGCTGGAGAAGGACGAGGCACTGGCCCGCCGCTTCTTCCGCAACCTCAACACGCTTGCCTATGGCGGAGCCACGCTCTCCGCCGACCTCTACGAGCGCATGGAGGCCCTGGCGGTGCGCCACACCGGCTACCGGCTGCCCTTCGTGACGGGCTGGGGCGCCACCGAGACCGCGCCGACCGCGACCACGGTGCACTGGGCGTCCGAGCGCGTCGGACTGATCGGCCTGCCGTATCCCGGCGTCACGCTGAAGCTGGTGCCGACCGGCGAGGAGGGGCGCTACGAGCTCAGGCTGAAGAGCGTGATCGTGACGCCGGGCTACCACCGCCAGCCCGATCTGACGGCACAGATGTTCGACGAGGAGGGCTTCTACAGGATCGGCGATGCCGGCCGCTTCGTCGATCCGCAGGATCCGGGCTGGGGCCTGGTGTTCGACGGTCGCGTGGTCGAGGACTTCAAGCTCGCGAGCGGCACCTTCGTGCTGGTCGGCAGCCTGCGCACCGCCGCCATCGCCGCCGCCTCGCCGGTGCTGCAGGACGCGGTGATCTGCGGCCAGGACCGCGAGTATGTCGGCCTACTGGGATTTCCCAACATCGCTGCCTGCCGGCGCATCGCCGACGACGAGGGCGCAAAGCTCAACATCGACGATCTGCTGGCGCATCCCGCCGTCATCGCCGTGCTGCGCGATGGTCTCGCGCGCTTCAACGGGGAGGGGAAGGGCTCATCGATGCGCATCCGCCGCGCGATGCTGATGGCCGAGCCGCCCTCCGTCGACGGCCATGAGATCACCGACAAGGGCTACATCAACCAGCGTGCCACGCTGGAACGCCGCAAGACCCTGGTCGACCGTCTCTATGCCGGCGGCGAGGGCGTCATCGAGATCGGCTGATCCTTCGCTCCGCTCACGAGCCTCTCCGGTCGTCCTGAGCGTGAGCGAAGGACCTGACCAAGGCATGCGACAGCCTCCTCGCGCGCGCTATAGTGCGCGCATGGATCGTCCGGACGCTGCAGAGACCCCCGTCGAGGCCGCCCCGCTGCGCTACGACATACGGCTGCTCGGCCGCATCCTCGGCAACACCATCCGCCTGCAGGAAGGCGACGACGTGTTCGATCTGGTCGAGCACATCCGACGCACCGGCGTGCAGTTCCACCGCAATGCCGACGAGGCGGCGCGGCGCGAGCTGCAGGCGATCATGAGCGGCCTGCCGATCGGCCAGGCGCTGCGCATCATCCGTGCCTTCGGCCACTTCTCCCATCTCGCCAACATCGCCGAGGACCAGCACCAGATCAGGCACGGGCGCGCCCTGGCCAAGGCCCGGCTGGCGGCGCGGCCGGGCACGATGGCCTATGCGCTGGCTCGCCTGCGGACGGCGGGGCTGGACAAGGCGCGGCTGGAAGCCTTCTTCGCGCAGGCGCTCTGCGTGCCCGTGCTGACGGCCCATCCGACGGAGATCCGCCGCAAGAGCACGATCGACCGCGAGATGGAGGTCGCGGCGCTGCTCGACCTGCGCGACCGCGTCGAGTTCACGCCCGAGGAGCTGACGGAGAACCGCCGGGCGCTGCGCCGCGCCGTGCTGACGCTATGGCAGACCAGCGTGGTGCGCGGCACGCGGCTGCGCGTCCTCGACGAGGTCGCCAACGGCCTGTCCTACTACGACTATACCTTCCTGCGCGCCCTGCCGGCCTTCTATGCCGACCTCGAGGAGCAGCTCGCGGCGATGGATCCGGCCTGGCGCGAGGTCGAGATCCCGCCCTTCCTGCGCATGGGCAGCTGGATCGGCGGCGACCGCGACGGCAATCCCTACGTCACGGCGGAAGTCACGCGCCAGACGCTGGCGATGCAGAGCCAGCGCGCCTTGCGTTTCTACCTCGAGGAGCTGCATGCGCTGGGCGGCGAGCTGTCGCTCGACGGCCGCCTGGTGACGGTCTCTCCCGAGCTGCAGCGGCTGGCCGACGCCTCGCCCGACCATGCCGTGGAGCGACGCGACGAGCCCTATCGCCGCGCCATCGTCGGCTTCTATGCGCGGCTGGCGGCGACCGCCCGCGCGCTCGACGGGCTGGAGCCGCCGCATCCGCCGGTGGCGGAGGCACCGGCCTATGCCTCGGCCGCCGAGTTCCTGGCCGATCTCGAGACCGTATCTCAGTCGCTGTCGCAGAACGGCTCGCTGGCGCTGGCGCGCGGCCGCCTGCGGTCGCTGCGGCGCGCCGTCGACGTCTTCGGATTCCATCTCGCCTCGCTCGACCTGCGGCAGAATTCCGATGTCCACGAGCGCGTCCTCGCCGAGCTCGCGGAAGCGGCTGGCCTTGGTGGGGACTACCGCGCGGCCGGCGAGGCGGCGCGTGTCGAGCTGCTCGTGGCGGAGCTCGGCACCATGCGGCCCCTGTCCTCGCCGCATCTCGACCATGGCGAGGAGACGGCCGCCGAGCTCGCCATGCTCGCGGTCGCCGCCGACGCGCATCGGCGGTACGGCCCTCAATCGATGCCGCACTACGTGATCTCCAAGGCGGCCAGCGTCTCGGACATCCTGGAAGTCGCCGTGCTGCTCAAGGAGGTCGGGCTGCTGCGGCCGCGCGAGGGCCGGCTGGACCTCGACATCGTCCCGCTGTTCGAGACCATCGACGACCTGCGCGGCTGCGGCCCGATCATGGACGCGCTGTTCGCCCTGCCGGCCTACCGCCGCCTGCTCGCCGCCCGCGGCGA
Source organism: Pseudomonadota bacterium (assembly GCA_049323495.1). Classification (GTDB taxonomy): domain Bacteria; phylum Pseudomonadota; class Alphaproteobacteria; order Reyranellales; family Reyranellaceae; genus Reyranella. Next base: position 13,423 of record JBMONG010000036.1, on the reverse strand, counting down.
CGTGCAGGAGGTGATGCTGGGCTACTCGGACAGCAACAAGGACGGCGGCTACCTGACCTCGACCTGGGAGCTCTACAAGGCCGAGCTGACGCTGGTCGAGATCTTCCGCCGGCACGGGGTCAGGCTGCGCCTGTTCCACGGCCGCGGCGGCTCGGTGGGGCGAGGCGGCGGGCCGAGCTACGAGGCGATCCTCGCCCAGCCGCCCGGCGCCGTGCAGGGCATGATCCGCATCACCGAGCAGGGCGAGGTGATCGCCGGAAAGTATTCCAATGCCGATACGGGCCGGCGCAATCTCGAGACGCTGGCGGCCGCGACGCTCGAGGCGACGCTGGTCGAGCCGGCCCAGGCTGCGCCGACGGCCGCCTGGCGCGCCGTCATGGAGGAGCTGTCGAGCGCCGCCTACGGCGCCTATCGCGCGCTGGTCTACGAGACCGAGGGCTTCGACCGCTACTTCCGCGAATCGACGGTGCTGGACGAGATCGCGACCCTCAACATCGGCAGCCGGCCGGCCTCGCGCTCGAAGCGGCAGGGCATCGAGGACCTGCGCGCCATCCCCTGGGTGTTCAGCTGGGCGCAGTGCCGGCTGATGCTGCCCGGCTGGTACGGCTTCGGCTCGGCGGTGCGGGACTGGCTGGCGGCGCATCCGGCCGACGGGCTGGCGACCCTGCAGGAGATGCACGATGCCTGGCCGTTCTTCCGCACCACGCTCAGCAACATGGACATGGTGCTGGCCAAGAGCGACATCGCCATCGCCTCGCGCTACGCCGAGCTGGTGACCGACGCCGAGCTCGGCGCCGCGATCTTCGCGCGGCTGCGGCAGGAGTGGCAGGCCTCGATCGACGCCGTCCTGGCGATCACGCGCCAGCAGAGCCTGCTCGAGGGCAATCCGCTGCTCGCCCAGTCGATCCGCGACCGCTTCCCCTACATCGATCCCCTGAACCACGTGCAGATCGAGCTGCTGCGCCGGCACCGCGCGGGCGACACGGCGCCCGAGGTCGTGCAGGGCATCCATCTCAGCATCAACGGCATCGCCGCCGGCCTGCGCAACAGCGGCTAGGAAGGCGCGACGGAAGAGCAAAAAGAGCAGGAGGAACGCAGCATGGACTTCAAGGACAAGGTCGCGCTGGTCACCGGCGCGGGCAACGGCATTGGCCGCGCCACGGCGCTGGGCTTCGCCGCGCGTGGCGCCAGGGTCGTGGTGGTCGATCGCGACGCCGCGGGCGGCGAAGCGACGGCGGGCGTGATCCGCCAGAAGGGGGGCGAGGCGCTGTTCGTGCCGGCGGACGTGACGGATGCCGCCGCCGTTCAGGCCTATGTGAAGAAGGCGGTGGACGCCTACGGCCGCATCGACTGCTTCCACAACAATGCCGGCATCGAGGGCAAGGTCGCTCCCGTCGCCGAGTACGACGAGGCCATGTTCGATGCCGTCATCGCGGTGAACGTGAAGGGCGTCTTCCTCGGCCTGAAGTACGTGCTGCGGCAGATGCTGCAGCAGAAGGCCGGTGCCATCGTCAACACGGCGTCGGTCGCAGGTCTCACGGGCTCGCCCGGCATGCCGGCCTATGTCGCCTCCAAGCACGCCGTGCTCGGCCTTACCAAGACCGCCTCGGGCGAGGTGGCGCGCCAGGGCATCCGCATCAACGCGGTCTGCCCAGGTCCCATCGACACGCGCATGATCCACGACCTCGAGAAGCAGCTGAACCCGAACGATCCCGGCAAGGTCGAGGCGACCTACCAGGCCTCGATTCCCATCGGCCGCTACGGCACGGCGGAGGAGGTGGCGAACACCGTGCTGTTCCTCTGCTCCGACCTCGCCGGCAACATCACCGGCGCGCATTTCGTCGTGGACGGCGGCCGCACCGCGACGCCGGGCGCCGTGACGTCGATGAACCGGTAAGGCGCAACAACGCGCCAACGGCGGCAATAACCTGCAAGCGAGCCGGGAGGCCGAAGACCATCTCTCCCACCGGCCGGACGCATCACGCCGTCCGGTCCTGATAGAGAGAAGGAGCAAGAACATGACCAGGATCACCAGTCTCATGCTGAGTGCGGCGGCACCCCTCCTGCTGGGTCTGTCTCTCGCCACGGCGGCGCAGGCCGAGACCCCGATGGCAGCGCATCCCATGGCGGCGCAGATGTCCGACCAGGCCTACTGCAACGAGCTGACGCGCGAGTTCTCGATGGGCGGCGCGCGTGGTGGCTTCGCGCCGCAGAGCCTCTCCACGGACGTCGCCATCGCGCAGTGCCGCGAGGGGCAGCCCCGGCAGGCCATCCCCGTCCTGCAGCGCCAGCTGAAGAGCGACGGCTTCACCGTGCCGTCGCGCATGTAGCCCATGTTCTTCCGGACCGCGCACCTCCGGCGCGCGGTCCGGGGACAGGGCGTCGGGTCTGCCGCATACGATCCACCATCCTCCGATCTGCGGCGCTCCCGATCCGCTGGATCCCGATCTGCTGCACCGAGGTCTGGCACCGCTATACCAAGGCAGGGGATGGCCGTGACGGCGCGTCTCTCCACCTTCCTGGCATGCAGCCGCCCAAAGTCCCCGCGATGCCGCTCGACCTCGCCGAGATCACGCCATGCGACGCGGCGGATCGTCGGAGCCTGGCCGGTCCTGGCATGGCGACGGAGATCGTGCGCAGCCGCGGTCGCCGCCCGCTCGAGATCGGCTTCAGCGGTCCGTGTCATCTGCTGATGCTGCGCGGCCACAGCTTCACGTTCGTGCCGTCCGGCCGTGCCTTCCGCGCTGCTTCCCGGGCGGAGCCTCAGCCTCTGACTCTGTTCTATCTCGACCCTGCCATGCAGCCCATGCGGGCCGAGCCAATGTCCTGGCCGCCGGGGTCCTTCGAGGATGCCGGCCTGCTCGTCACCGCGCACAAGCTCGAGGCACTGGCCGAGGCCGCGCCACCGGTCGACCAGCGCTATGTCGACGCGCTGTGCCGGGTGCTGTGGCTGGAGCAGCAGGGACTTGCCGAGGAGGCTCCGCGGCAGGGCGGCCTGGCGGGCTGGCAGTGCCGGGCGGTCACTGCCCATATCGAGGCGCATCTCGCCGAACGCATTCCGCTCGATGACCTGGCCGCGCTGGCGCGGCTCAGCCGCCATCACTTCTGCCGCGCCTTCCACCAGTCGTTCGGCATGCCGCCGCACCGCTATCATAACGACCGGCGCATCGAACGCGCCAAGGCGCTGCTGGCGGGAGGCATGGCGTCGGTCACGGAGATCGGCCTGGCGCTGGGCTTCCGCGAGACCAGCGCCTTCACCGCCACCTTCCACCGCGTCGCCGGCACCACGCCCTCGGCCTGGCGCCGCGGTCGGCCCTGGGCGCCGGCGGATCGATTGGCGGATCAGTTGGCCGTCATGCCGCCGTCGATCACCAGCTCGGTGCCGGTGACCCACGAGGAGTCGTCCGACGCGAGATAGAGGCAGCCGTTGGCGATGTCCTGCGGTGTGCCGAACCGGCCGAGCGGCGTCGCCTCCAGCCGCTTGCGCGCGACCTCCGGATTGGCGTGGCCGGCTGCCGTCATCGGCGTGTCGACGAAGCCGGGATGCACCGAGTTCACGCGGATGCCGTCGGGCGCGTACTGGATCGCGGCGGCCTTGGAGAACAGCCGCACCGCGCCCTTCGAGGCATGGTAGGCGGCATTGGCGTGGCTGCCCACGATGCCGCAGATCGAGGAGATGTTGATGATCGAGCCGCCGCCCGCGCGCTGCATCGCCGGGATGGCGGCCCGCGTGCCGAGATAGACGCCCGTGCTGTTGATCTCCATCACCAAGTTCCAGTGCTCGAGCGTCTGGTCGGCGAGGCGCGGCCCCGCCGTGGGTCCGGGCTGGATGTTCTGCTTGGGATCGCGCCCGGAGATGCCGGCGATGTTGCACAGGATGTCGACGCGGCCGAAGTCCTTCTCGGCCTGCGCCACGATCGCCTCCCAGCGCGCCTCGCTGCGCACGTCCTGCTCGGCGAAGGCCGCGGTTCCGCCTGCCGACGCGATCTCCTGGACGATGCTCTTGCCCAGCGGAACGTTGCTGTCGGTCAGCAGCACGGCGGCGCCGTGCAGCCCGAACAGGCGCGCCGTCGCCGCCCCGATGCCCGAGGCGCCGCCCGTCACGATCGCCACCTTGCCCACCAGTCTCTTGCCCGGTTCCATGCTTCGTCTCCTCGTTTCCTCTCTGTCCCTCTCTGCTAGTCTGGCACATCCAAGGGAGGGCGACAGATGAACGTGATTGCAGAAGCACGCCCGGATGCACGGCCGGTCGCTCAGGCGGAGGCCGGTCAGGTAGCGGCCGAATGGCTCGACGCGTTCGGAACCGCTCTGACGTCGTCGGATGCTGCCGGCATCGCGCAAATGATCGCCGCCGACGGCCACTGGCGCGACGTGCTCGCCTTCTCCTGGCGCCTGCAGACGGTGAGCGGTGCGCACGCCATCGCCGATGCCCTGACACCCGCCCTGGCGCGGACGCAGCCCGAGGACTTCCACATCCCTGCCGACCGTTCGCCGCCGCACCGCGTGCGCCGCGCTGGCGTCGACTGCATCGAGGCGATTTTCGAATTCGCGACGGCATTCGGCCGCGCCAACGGCGTCGTGCGGCTGGTCGAGGAGGCGGATGGCGCATGGCGCGCCTGGACGCTGCTCACCACGCTCGAGGAGCTGCATGGCTGGCCGGACGGCCGGCCGAAGGCGGTCAGCGACGCCGAGAAGTTTTCGCGCGACTTTGGCGGCGAGAACTGGCTCGACCAGCGCCGCCGCGCGCTGGCCTATGAGGATCACGATCCGGCGGTGCTGGTCGTGGGCGGCGGCCAGGCCGGGCTGTCGATCGCGGCGCGCTTGGGCCATCTCGGCGTCGACACGCTGATCATCGACCGCAACGAGCGCGTCGGCGACAACTGGCGGCTGCGCTACCACTCGCTTACGCTGCACAACGAAGTGCACGTCAATCACCTGCCGCTGATGCCGTTCCCGCCGACCTGGCCGGTCTTCATCCCCAAGGACAAGCTGGCCAACTGGTTCGAGTCCTACGTCGAGAGCCTGGAGCTGAACTTCTGGACCGGCACGGAACTGGTGGATGGACGCTACGACGCGGCGGCCGGCCACTGGATCGTGCGCCTGCGTCGCCGCGACGGCAGCGAACGCACGCTCCGGCCGCGCCACATCGTGGTCGCGACGGGCGTCTCCGGCACGCCCATCTGGCCGAAGGTTCCCGGCCTCGACTCCTTCGAAGGCGAGGTCATGCATTCGGGCAGCTACACGACCGGCGCTGCCTGGAAGGGCCGCAATGCGCTGGTGATCGGCACCGGCAACAGCGGCCACGACGTGGCGCAGGACCTCTGCGCCAGCGGCGCCAACGTCACCATCGTGCAGCGCAGCCCGACCTATGTCGTGAGCATCCGCGAGGCGCAGAAGGTCTATTCGATCTACACCGAGGGCTTGCCCTTTGCCGACTGCGACCTGCTGGCGGCGTCGATGCCCTATCCCGTGCTGCGCCGCGCCTACCAGCTCTCGACCGCCGAGATGCGCGAGGTCGACCGCGAGCTGCTGGAGGGCCTGAAGGCGCGCGGTTTCCGGCTCACCTTCGGCGAGGACGATACCGGCTTCCAGATGATGTATCTGCGCCGCGGCGGCGGCTACTACTTCAACGTCGGCTGCTCGGACATGATCGTCGACGGCCGCATCGCGCTGCTGCAGTACGACGCGATCGATCGCTTCGTGCCCGAGGGCGTGCGGCTGAAGGACGGCACCGTGCAGCCGCTCGATCTCGTCGTCGCCGCCACGGGCTACGAGACGCAGCAGCATTTCGTGCGCACCACGCTGGGCGACGCCGTGGCCGACCGCATCGGCCCGGTCTGGGGCTTCGACGACCAGGGCGAACTGCGCAACATGTGGACGCCGACGGCGCAACCGGGCCTGTGGTTCACCGCCGGCAGCCTTGCCCAGTGCCGCATCTTCTCGCGCTACCTCGCGCTGCAGATCAAGGCCCGCGAGGAGGGCCTGGTCTGACCACGCCGGGGGGGGCGACATGCCCCGTCGTCTCGACCGGAGCGCAGCGGAGTGGAGAGACCTTCCCTCCACGACCAGCTGCCGGATCGTTGAAGCAAGGCCCCTCGGCTGCGCTCGGGGCGACGTACCTCCGTCGTTCCGACCGGAGCGAAGCGGAGCGGAGGAACCTTCTCTCCACGACCAGCCGCCGGATCGTTGAAGCAAGGCCTTGTGTCTCCGGGAAGGCGTCAGCGGAGGAGAGGGGCGTCGGCCAATCTCGGCTCGGGGGAGCGTCCTTGCGCCCCCAGCAGCGCCGCGAGGTCGCGCGCCCGCGCATCGCGCGACGGGCCGATGAGCGCGCAGTCCATGCCCATGCGGCGAGCGCCGGCACCGTCGGTGGCGGGATTGTCGCCGATGGCCAGCACCGAGCCCGCATCGACGCCGAGCCGCGCCAGGATGGTGCGGTACATCGTCGGCGCCGGCTTGCCGATCTCGCGATGGCGCAGGCCGGGCAGGCAGGTGCGCAGCGCGGCCAGCAGCGCGCCCGTTTCCGCCACCGGCTGGCCGTCGGCGCCGGGATGCGTGGCGTCGCGATTGGCCACGATCAGGCGCGCGCCGCGCGCCAGCTGCCGGACGGCGCGGTTGAGCGCGGCGTAGTCGAAGCGCTCGTCGCGCGTCAGCAGCACGACGTCGGGCCGCTCGGGGTCCGCTTTCAGCCCCGTCGCCTCGGCCAGCGCCTTGATCGCGTCGCTGCCGTAGATCCAGATGCGCAGGCCCGGTCCGCTCGCGGCGGCCTGCTCGATCGCCGTGGCGCCGGCCAGGACGATGCGCTCCGCCGGCACCGGCAGGTCGAGCGCCGCCAGCCGGTCGGACAGGCTCTGCGGCGTGTCGGTCGAGTTGTTGGAGATGATCCACAGCCGCTCGCCGGCCCGGGCCGCCAGTTCGCGTGCGCCCGGCAGCAACCTGTCGCCGGCGACAAGGCAGCCGTCTAGGTCGCACAGCAGCGCCCTATAGCGGTCGAGCCACATGGTCAGCTGGCGAGCGCCGCCACGTCGGATGCGTCCTGCGCCGCCCTGTCGTGCAGCCAGTAGACCGGCCCGTCATACAGGAAGGGCCGCTGATGGATGACGAGGCTCTCGGGCGTCACCTGGACCAGGGAGTAGTCCGGCGCTTCGAGGCTGCCGGGAATCTGCTCGGAGACCAGGTCGAAGGCGACCTGGTGGTTGGTGGCCCGCTGGATATGGAACGGCACGCCGCGCCAGGTGCCGGTGATCGGCCGGTGCACATGGCCGAAGAACATGTGATCGGGACGCCGGCGCTTCTCGAACACGGCCCACAGCGACTCGGGATTGCTGAGGCGGATGCGGTCGAGCGAGGGCAGGCCGGTCTCGAACGGCGGATGGTGCTGGAACAGCAGCAGCGGCCGGTCGGACGGCGCCTCGGCCAGCGCCCTGTCGAGGAAGTCGAGCCGTGCCGGACAGAGCAGGCCGACATGCGTGCGGCTCTCCTCGTCCGCGGTGTCGAGGGTGACGATCGTCGCCGCCGGGAAGGTGCGGATCGACTGCACGAAGCCGTTGCCGTCGTCGTCAGTGTCCGGGAAGACCGATCGCAGCGGCGCGCGGCGGTCGTGGTTGCCCATCATCAGGATGAGCGGCGCCGCGAGCCCGTCCAGCACCCGTTTCAGCTCGCCATAGGCGGCGGCTTCGCCCCAGTGGGCGAGGTCGCCGGTGACGATCACGAAGGCGATGTCGGGATGGTCGCGGTTGATGACGCGGACTGCGGCGGCGAGCCGGGCGGCGGGGTCGAGGCCGTAGAGGAGGCGGCCGGGCGTGACGAGATGCGTGTCGGTGAGGATGACGAATTTCATGGCCGTGTCTGGGTTGTGAGGGGTGGCGGCCGCCGGTCTCCCGGCGACCGCCACTGCCGTCGCGCGGGACCTTACTTGCGCGGCAGCAGCTTCTGGACGTCGCCGCTCATGTCGGACAGCACCTTGTCCGGCTCGTTGGCGCGCTGGCCGTTCACCACCGAGTTGAGATGGTCCTTGATCACGTCGGTGATCTTCAGCCCGTTCTCGCCCGGGAAGGCGTACCACTTGGTCAGGATCGGCAGCTGCTTGACGGCCGTGTAGTTGTTGGGGTTCTCGGCGTAGAAGTCCTTGAGATAGACCTCGTTGGCCTTGCGGTTGGGCGGCATGTAGCCGGTCGTCTTGGCAACGATGGCCGCGCCCTCCGCGCCGTGCCAGAACTTCATCACCTCCCAGGCGGCGTCGCGCTTCTTGGGATCGCTGGTGAGGATGATGCCGACATTGCCGCCGGCCGGCAGCCGGCCCTTCTCCGGCAGGACGCCGGGGAACAGCGCCGTCCTGATCTCGAACTTCTTGTCGATCATCTGGGTGATCTTCGCGAGGTCCGAGGTCGAGGTGAAGTGGATGCCGGTCTTGCCGGCGGCGAAGGCCGCCCGCATGTCGGGCTGGTTGAGGTTGGGCATCTTGGCCTCGGTCACCAGGCGGGCGAGCGTGCGCATCGCGTACTGCCCTTCGGGACCGTCGAACGCGACCTTGCTCTCGTCGGCGTTCAGCATCGTGCCGCCGCGGGCGAAGACGGGCGCCTGCCAGAGCCAGTTGCCCGTGATGTCCCAGGTATAGGTCACGCCGTTGATGTCCGGCCCCAGCGCCTTGATCTTCTTGGCGAGCTCGATGACCTCCTCCCAGTTCGTCGGCAGCTTGTCAGGGTCGCCGCCGGCCTTCTTCACCAGGTCGAGATTGTAGTAGGCGATGGGCAGCGAGATCGCGAAGGGCAGCGCGTAGACCTTCCCGTTCTGCCGGCCGATGTCGTACATCGCCTCGTGGAAGCCCTCGGTCTCCATGCCCTTGTCGGAGCTGATATAGCCGTCGAGCGGCTGGGCGATGCCGCGGTCGACGAAGACGCGCACGCGGTTCAGGCCCTGGAAGGTGATGTCCGGCATCTGCTTGGTGATCGCCTCGCGCAGCACCTTCTGGGTGGCTTCCTCGTAGGAATCGTAGGGCGCGCGGAAGGTCACCTTGATGTCCGGGTGCTTCTTGGCGAACTCGGCGGCGATCTGCTTGTGCGTCTCGTTGAACAGCTCGGGATAGGGGTACTGGACGACGATCTCCGTCCCGGCGAAGGCCGGCACGGCGGCCAGCGCCAGCGCGGCGGAAATCAGGCAGGTCCTAAGCTTCATCATCATCTCCGTTGGTTGTCGGACGTCAGGCCTTCGGCGGGGTGTCGACCGCCCGCTCTTGTCGTTACTTGAGGCCGGTGAAGGCGATCCCCTCGATGAAGCGGCGCTGGGCCAGCAGGAAGGCCACGACCAGCGGCGCGATGATGATCGTGGCCGCCGCCATCAGCGGCCCGTAGTCGGTGCCGGCCTCCTGGTTGCGGAAGGCGGCGACGCCGAGCGGCGGCGTGAACAGGTGCTCGCTGTTGAGCACGACCAGCGGCCAGAAATAGTCGTTCCAGTGGGCGACGACCGAGAAGATGCCGAAGGCGGTCACGGCCGGGATCGCGGTCGGCAGCATGACGCGCCACACGATGCCGAACTCGGAGATGCCGTCCATGCGGGCGGCGTCGATCAGGTCGTCCGGCACCGTCAGGAAGAACTGGCGCATCAGGAAGATGCCGAACACCGAGATCGCGAACGGCACGACCAGCGCGGCATAGCTGTCGAGGATGCCGAGATGGTGGAACAGCAGGAACAGCGGCACGGCGATCGCCTGCGGTGGAATCAGGATGCAGAACAGCACCAGCGCGAACACCGTCTTGCGTCCGTGGAAGCGCAGCTTGGCCAGCGCATAGGCCGCCGGCAGGGCGATCAGCACCTGCAGCGCGAAGATCGTCGTCGTGACGATGGCCCCGTTCAGGAGGAACTGCAGCAGCGGCGCCTTGGCGAACGCGGCGCTGTAGTTCTGCACGGCGTGCAGCCGCTCGGGCCACCAGCGGATCTCGGACAGGAAGACCTCCGACGGCGGCTTGAGCGAGGTCGAGATCATCCAGGCGAAGGGCAGCAGCGTCACCGCGGCCAGGACCAGCAGGACGGTGTGGCGCAACACGGCGCGGACCGTGTCGTGGCGGAGGGCGATCATGCGTAGTGCACCCGCTTCTCGATCAGGCGGGCCTTGATCACGGTGAGGGTGAGCACGAAGGCCAGGAAGACCACGGCGATGGCGGCGGCCAGGCCGGAGCGGAAGAACTCGAAGCCTTCGGAATACATGGAGTAGAGCAGCACCTCGGAGGCCTTGTTGGGGCCGCCCTTGGTCAGCACGTGCACGGTGTCGAACACCTGGAACGAGCGGATGGCCGAGATGATCACCACGAACATCGTGACCGGACCCAGCATCGGCCAGGTCACCAGCCAGAAGCGCGACCAGGCCGACCGTGCGCCGTCGAGCTCGGCGGCATCGTAGAGATGGCGCGGGATCGAGATCAGGCCGGCCAGGAACAGCACCATGTTGAAGCCGAAGAGCTGCCAGACGCCGATCGCCGCCAGCGTCGGCAGGGCCAGCGCCGGGTCGGTCAGCCAGGCCTGCGCCGGCAGGCCGACCTGCTTCAGCATCAGGTTGATCAGCCCGAACTGCGGATGGAGCATGTATTCCCAGGAGATCGCCATGGCGATCAGCGTGGCCATCACCGGGATGAAGAAGACGGCGCGATAGAAGTTCTTCAGGCTGCCGCCCGACTCGATCAGCAGGGCGACCCCCAGCCCCAGCGCGACCGACGCGGGTACCACGATGGCGACGTAGCGCAGCGTGTTGCCGAGCGATTTCCAGAAGACGCGGTCGGCGAACAGGTCGCGGTAGTTGTCGACCCCGATGAAGCCCACCGACGAGGCGCCGAGCTGGTAGTCGGTGAAGGACATGACCAGCACCGTGACCACCGGGCCGATCAGCAGCAGGAACATCAGGAACAGCGCCGGGAAGGACAGGGCGAGCGCCGTCCAGTGCTGCCGCAGCGCGCCGCTCGAGGCGGCGGAGCGCTGCAGCGGGCGTCTCCTGGCCGGCCCGGCCGCGGTGCGGTGGAGCGCGAGGTCAGCCATGGGCCACCTGCCGCAAGGCCAGGGGGCGCACCGCCAGCCGTCTGCCATCGGCGCCGAAGAAGCTGGCCGCCGCCGGGTCGGGGGCCAGGGCGGCGGTGGTGCCGATGGCGAGCGCCCGGGCCTCGGTCGGATCGAGGCGGCCGAGGATGGGGCGCGGCGCGCCCGCGACCTTCAGATGCACGAAGACTTCGGAGCCGAGGTTCTCGAGATGGATGACTTCGCCCTTCCACGCCGCCTCGCCGGCGATCGGACGGCGCACCGCCTCGGGCCGGATGCCGGCTTGCACGTCGGTGCCCGGCGGCACGTCGAGGCGATGGTCGAGCGGCAGGCCGAGCACGCGGGCGCGCCGGTCGGCATCGACGATGGCGGGCAGGATGTTGATCTTGGGCGAGCCGATGAACTCGGCGACGCGGATATCCTGCGGCCGATTGTAGATCTCGTCCGGCGTTCCGACCTGCACGATGTTGCCGGACATCATGACGGCGATGCGGTCCGACATCGTCATCGCCTCGGCCTGGTCGTGCGTGACGTAGATGAAGGTCGCGCCCAGCCGGCGGTGGAGCTGCGCGATCTCGGTGCGCATGTGGACGCGCAGCATGGCGTCGAGGTTGCTGAGCGGCTCGTCGAGCAGGAACGCCTTGGGCTGACGCACGATGGCGCGCCCGACGGCGACGCGCTGGCGCTGGCCGCCCGAGAGCTGCGCCGGCCGGCGGGCCAGCAGCTCGGTCAGGCCGAGCAGGCTGGCGGCGCGCTCGACCTCCGCGCGGATGTGGCGGTCGGTACGGCGCCGTCCGGACGACAGCCAGCGCGCGCCCGGCAGGCGCTGCCAGGCGTTGAGCTGGCGCATGCGCAGCGGCACGGCGATGTTGTCGAACACCGACAGGTGCGGATAGAGCGCGTAGGACTGGAACACCATGGCGAGGTCGCGCTCGCTCGCCTTGACGCCGTTGACGTTGCGCTCGCCGATGACGACGTCGCCCTCGGTCTGCGCCTCCAGGCCGGCCACGATGCGCAGCAGCGTGGACTTCCCGCAGCCCGAGGGGCCGACCAGCGAGATGAACTCGCCGTGCGCGATCTCCAGGTCGACGCCACGCAGCACCTGCGTGCGGTCGAAGCTCTTGCGAATGTTCCGTATCGCAAGCTGCGCCATCTGATTCTCCACAAACGTCGGGGGCCCCGAGCCTGTGGATGGCTAAAGCGTTTCTTTGACAGTCACATAACAGTCAAAGGCAAAGCTTATAGGCAGAGGAACCAACGGCTGCGGCGAAGGAGGTTCGATGGCGTCGCCGGGAGCGCTCACCAGTTCGCGGATCCGGGCGGTCAACGCGGTGTTCGAGGCCGGCAGCTTCTCCGCGGCGGCCAAGCGGCTGGGCATCTCCCAGCCCGCCGTCGCCCAGCAGGTGCGCGACCTGGAGACCGGCTTCGGCGTCACGCTGTTCGACCGCCGCGGCAACGGCGTTGTCGCGACGGCGCTGTGCCGCCAGCTCTACGAGGTGACGCAGCGCCTGCAGGGCATCGAAGCGCGCGCCATGGCCATCCTGACCCAGCACAGCGTGCTCAAGGGCGGCGAGCTGCGCATCGGGCTGGGCAATGCGATGCCGGGCATGGCGCTGATCTCCGAGTTCCAGAACCTCTACGCGCGCATCGCGATCAGCGTGGAGATGGGAAGCTGGGCATCGATCATCGACGCCGTCGTCGACCAGCGCGTCGATCTCGGCATCCTTCCGCAGGTCCCCGATGACGGCCGCTTCCGGCGCGAGGTCTGCCTGCACCACAGCGTCGTCGCCATCGTCAGCACGACGCATCCCCTGGCCGGCGCGCGCCGCGCCTCGCTGCGCGACCTGATGGTCCATCCGCTGGTGTTCCGCACCCAGCAATCCTCGACGCAGCGTATCGTCGACGGCGCGTTCCGCGCGGCACGCCTGGAGCCGCGGCCGGCCATCGTGCTCGACACCCGAGACGGCGTGCTCGAGGCGGTCATCAACGATCTCGGGATCGGCTTCATGTGGGAGCACGGCTCCAGCCGGCCCGACGTCGTGAAGCTGCGCGTTCCGGAGATGGCCACGCCGGTGCCCGAGCACATCTTCTGCCTGGCCCGCAAGCACGACAAGCTGGTCGATCTCTTCTTCCAGTCCCGCGGCCTCGGCACCGCGCCGCCGTCGTCTCGGCCGTAGCCCCGCCTCTCGCATTCGCTCGGCGACGAAGGGAGCCGTCGTCTCGACCGGAGCGAAGCGGAGAGACCTTCGCTCAACGACCAGCCGCCGGATCGCCGAAGCAAGGCCCCTCGGCTGCGCTCGGGGCGACGGGGAAATTTCCGTCGTCTCGACCGGAGCGAAGCGGAGGAACCTTCTCTCCACGATCCGCCGCCGGATCGCCGAAGCAAGGCCCCTCGGCTGCGCTC
>JBMONG010000035.1:0-24321 GCA_049323495.1 Pseudomonadota bacterium | reverse complement strand
CGGTTTACGACGCGATCCGCCAGGTGCGCGGCGCCCTGCCGGGGGCGACGGCTCTTCTGGGCTTTGCCGGCGCTCCGTTCACCCTGGCCTGCTACATGATCGAGGGTGGCTCCAGCCGGGACTTCGCCAAGGTGAAGGGCTGGGCCTACCGCCATCCGGAGTCCTTCGGCCTGTTGATCGACCTCCTGGTCGATTCGGTCGTCGACCATCTCGCATTGCAGGTCGAGGCCGGTGCCGACGCCGTCCAGCTCTTCGACTCCTGGGCCGGCATCCTGCCTGAGGAGCAGCTCTTCGGCTGGTCGCTGGAACCCATGGTGCGCATCGCGCATGCCCTGCATGCGCGCCATCCCAAGGTGCCGATCATCGCCTTTCCGCGCGCCGTCGGCCCGGCCGCCCTGATGTACCGCCGCACGGACGTCTTCGCGGCTTTGTCGATCGACACCGGGATCGGCGCCCATTGGGCAGCGCGCGAGCTGCAGCCGCACATCTGCCTCCAGGGAAATCTCGACCCGATCATGCTGGTGGCGGGCGGAGCGGTATTGGAGCGCGAGGCCACGCGCATCCTGGACAAGCTCGGACAGGGACCCTTCATTTTCAATCTCGGCCACGGCGTGGTGCCCCAGACGCCCCCCGACAACGTCGCGCGGCTCGTCGAGGTCGTGCGCAACTGGACACCTTCGGTCACGTGAGTTTGGACGCGTGAAGATCGCCATCATCCTGTTCAACCTCGGCGGACCCGATTCGCTGGACGCCGTGCAGCCGTTCCTGCGCAACCTGTTCGGCGATCCCGCCATCCTGCGCCTCCCGTCGGTTTTCCGTCGCCCGCTGGCCAGGTTCATTGCGGCGCGACGCACGCCAAAGGCGAAGGCGATCTACGAACAGATCGGCGGTTCGTCGCCCATCCTGGGCCAGACGGAGGCCCAGGCGCGCGCGCTGGAGGCGGCGCTGGCGGCGGGGGCCGGCGAAGCCCACGAATGGCGCGGCTATGTCTGCATGCGCTACTGGCACCCGATGACCGAAGCGGTGGTCCGCTCCGTCGCGCGCTTCCGCCCCGACCGCATCGTCCTGCTGCCGCTCTATCCGCAATACTCGACCGCGACCACGGCCTCCTCCGTCACGGCCTGGAACGAGCTGGCGCGCTTCACGGTCCCCACCGCGGTCGTGAAGGATTATCCGACCGAACCGGGTTTCATCGCCGCCTCGGCGGACCTGGTACGGGAAGGGCTGGCGAAGGCAGGGGAAGGACCGCGCCGCGTGCTCTTTTCGGCGCACGGCCTGCCGGAGCGGGTGATCCGGGCGGGCGATCCCTACCAGGAGCAGGTCGAACGCACGGCGCGGGCAATCGTGGATGCCCTTGGACTCCGCGACTGGTCCGTCTGCTATCAGAGCCGTGTCGGACCGCTGAAATGGATCGGGCCCTCGACGGATGCCGAGATCGAGCGCGCCGGACGCGACAAGGTTGCCGTCGTGCTCTACCCGCTGTCCTTCGTTTCGGAGCACTCCGAGACCCTGGTCGAGCTCGACATCGAATATCGCCATCTGGCGGATCACGCCGGCGTGCCGGCCTATGTCCGCGTTCCCACGGTCGGCACCCACCCGCTGTTCATCGAAGGCCTGGCAAGGTTGGTCCGCGATGCTCTATGAGAGCCTGAAGGCGCTGCATATCATCGCCGTCATCGCCTGGATGGCGGGCCTGCTCTACCTGCCGCGGCTGTTCGTCTATCACGCCGACACGGAGCCCGGATCGAGCCAGAGCGAGACCTTCAAGGTGATGGAGCGCCGGCTGCTGCGCGGCATCATGAACCCGGCGATGATCCTGGTCTGGATCCTTGGCCTGCTGCTCGCTTGGCGAGGGGAGTGGTGGTCTGCCGGATGGCTGCACGCCAAGCTCACCCTCGTCGTCGTGCTCACGGTCGTGCATCACCTCTACGCCCGTTGGCGGAAAGAGTTTGCAGCAGACCGGAATGCGAAACCGGCAACCTATTATCGCTGGTGGAACGAGGTGCCGACCCTGCTGATGATCGCTATTGTCTTCCTCGTGGTCCTGAAACCCTTTTGACGGAAGAGCGATGAACGCGGCGGCAGGAACGGATTGGCGCGACGAGATCTTCGAGGTCTTTCAGACCCACGACGTCAGGCAGGTGTATCACGTGCCCGATGCCGGGCATTCGCGGCTGATCGAACACTGCCAGCGCTCCAATGCGATCCGCACGGTGCCGCTGACCACGGAGGAGGAAGGCATAGGCCTGGCGGCCGGCGCGTGGTTGGGCGGCCAGCGGTCGGCCCTGCTGATGCAGAGTTCCGGAGTCGGCAACACCATCAATCTGATGGGCCTCACCAAGACGCTGCGCTTTCCGTTCCTGACGCTGATCACGATGCGCGGCGACTGGGGCGAGTTCAACTCCTGGCAGTATCCCATGGGGCAGGGCACGCCCAAGGTGCTCGAGGCGATGGGTGTGCTGCTCTACTCGATCGAGAAGGCCGAGGATGTGAAGTCAACGGTCGACGCTGCGGCGCGCTCGGCCTTCAATGGCGGCCAGTCCGTTGCCGTGCTGCTGCGCCAGAAGCTGATCGGCATCAAGGATTTCGGAAAGAAGACGGCACGATGAGCAAACCGACCCTTCAGCGGCGTCCGCTGGTCAGGAAGATCCTCGAAGGCGCGGACGACGATCTGCTGGTGATCGCCGGCCTCGGCTCGGCGAACTGGGACATCACCGATGCGGGTGACCGCCCGCTCAACATGCCGCTGTGGGGCGCCATGGGCGCGCCGGTCAGCATGGGGCTGGGCCTCGCCCTGGCTCAGCCGGCCAAGCGCGTGCTGGTGATCACGGGCGACGCCGACATGATGATGAGCCTGGGATCGCTCGCCACGGTCGCCACCCAGCAGCCGGAGAACCTTGCCATCGTCGTGCTCGACAACGAGAAGTTCGGCGAGACCGGCAACCAGGCGTCGCATACCAGCCCGCCCAACAACGGCCCGACCGACTCCGGTGCGGGTGCGGACCTGGCGCTGATCGCCAAGGGCTGCGGCATTGCCGATGTCGGCACCGTGCGCGAGGCCGGCGAGGTGGCGCAACTCGTCGAGGCTGCGCGCCGCCGGAAGGGGCCCGTCTTTCGTCTGGTGAAGGTGATGGTCGAAAAGCTCGATTTCGTGATGCCGCCGCAGGATGGCGCGCATCTCAAGGATCGCTTCCGCCAGGCCCTGCTCGGCCATCCCTAGGACTGCCATGAGCGACTATGCGCCGTTTCCGCTGATCGACCTGTCCGGCGGTCCGCGCGAGCGCGGCCGGCTTCACGGCCAGGCTGCCGCCGACCGTCTGCGGCGAGGCGCGAAGATGTACGCCGAATCCCTGCTGAAGAGCGGCGTCGACTGGACGTCGCTGGAGCGGCGCGCCGAAGCGCTGGTGCCCTCGATCGAGAAGTTCGATCCGGCCTATGTCGAGGAGATGCGCGGCATCGCCGAAGGCGCGAACGAACCGTTCGCCGCCGTCGTGCTGATGAACGCGCGCACCGAGATGGTCGCGGCGGCGCGGCATCAGCAGGAGCACAAGCATTTCCCCGACGGCTGCACTGCCGCCCTGGTGCTGCCCCAAGCCAGCGCGGACGGTGTGCTGCTGCACGGACAGAACTGGGACTGGCGCGCCGAGTGTGCGGAGACCGGTGTGGTGCTGCGCATCCGTCGCGACGACGGTCCGGACATCCTGACCTTCACCGAAGCGGGCGGCCTGGCCCGATCGGGCTTGAACTCGGCGGGTATCGGGCTCACGGCCAATGCGCTCGAATGCGACCGCGACTACCAGCGCGGCCCGGGCGTGCCGCTGCCCTTCGTGCGCCGCAAGGTGCTGGAGAGTGCGCTGCTCGCCCAGGCGGTGCAGACGATCGTGGCCACGCCCAAGCTCGGTTCCAACCACATGGCGGTGAGCCATGCGACCGCGCGGGGTGGCGAGGCGTTCGGCTTCGAGTGCGCACCGGACGAGACCTTCTGGATCGCGCCGGATCGCGGTCTCTACGTGCACGCCAACCACTGGATCGCCGATTCGGCCCGCGCCAGGGTCAAGGATACGGGTTTGGCCGAGACGCCGTGCTCGATCTATCGCGACAAGCGTGTGCGCGACCATCTGCAGCCGAAGCTCGGCAAGCTCACGCTCGACGTCCTGCGCGAGGCCTTCTGGGACGACTGGGGTTCGCCCTGGTCGGTCTGCCGGCCGCCGCGGCCCAACACGCGCGGCGTCGTGACGGCGACGGCAGCGATGATCCTCATGCGGCCGGGCGAGGGCCATCTCGAAGCCTGCCCGATGCCCGCGCTCAACCGGCAGTTCACGACCTACGCCCTCACGCCCGATCGTACCGCCCAGAAGCAGGCGGCGGAGTAGCATGCCGGACATGCCGTGCGGTTTCGGATTGGCACGGTACGGCGCATACTGGATGGTGGAGCCGCTTCGTCGGCTTTCCTGAACGGCGTATAGGGAGCAGATGACCCAGTCCACCTCCGCTTCGTTCCGTGGCCGCATCTACGGCGACATCACCGAGACCATGGGGGCGACGCCGCTGGTGCGGCTGAACCGCCTGCCTCAGCGGGACGGCGTCACGGCCGAGATCCTGGCCAAGCTCGAATTCTTCAACCCCATGTCCTCGGTGAAGGACCGCATCGGCGTCGCCATGATCGATGCCGCCGAAAGGGATGGCCGGCTGAAGCCGGGCGTCAGCACCATCATCGAGCCGACCTCGGGCAATACCGGCATCGGCCTCGCCTTCGTCGCCGCCGCGCGCGGCTACAAGGTGATCTTCACCATGCCCGAATCGATGTCCATCGAGCGCCGCAAGATGCTGCGCTTTCTCGGCGCGCGGCTCGAGCTGACGCCGCGTGAGAAGGGCATGAAGGGGGCCATCGCGCGCGCCGAGGAGCTCCTGAAGGAAGTGCCCGACAGCTTCATGCCGCAGCAGTTCCAGAATCCGGCCAACCCGGACGTTCACGTGCGCACGACGGCGGCGGAGATCTGGACCGATACCGGCGGCAAGCTCGACATCTTCGTCGCCGGCGTGGGCACCGGCGGCACGGTCACCGGCGTCGGCCGGGCGCTGAAGCCGCGCCTGCCCGGCCTGAAGGTCGTGGCGGTCGAGCCCGAGGCGAGCCCGGTGCTCTCCGGCGGGCAGCACTCGCCGCATCCGATCCAGGGCATCGGGGCGGGCTTCGTGCCCGACATTCTCGACCGCTCGGTGATCGACGAGATCGAGAAGGTGGCCAACGACGCCGCGATGAAGACGGCGCGCGACATGGCCGCGCTCGAAGGCATTCCGATCGGCATCTCCGGCGGCGCGGCGGTCAGCGCCGCGCTCGCGGTCGGCAAGCGCAATCCCGGCAAGCGGATCGTGGTGATCGTGCCCGACTTTGCCGAGCGCTACCTGTCGACGCCCCTGTTCGAAGGTCTCGACTGACGTTTCCGCCAGGACCTCGGTCGCTGGACGGCTATCCCGGATACCAGGCCGGCTTGCGCTTCTCGCGGAAGCTCGCGAGCCCTTCGCGGGCTTCGTCCTGCTGGCGCGTGCGGGCATGCTCGTCGATCAGGTCGCGCAGCGTGCCGTCGTCGACGAACGCCTGCGCCGAGGCGAGCGACCGCAGCTTGGTCGCGGTGGTGGCGCGCGGGGCATTCATGAGCACGGCCTCGACGATCTTCTCGCCGGCGTCGGCAAGGCCACCCGTCGGGCAGACCTCGTGGACCAGTCCGATCCGCCGCGCCTCCTCGGCGCCGAAGCGCTCGCCGGTCAGCGCGTAGCGGCGCGTCTGGCGCAGGCCGATCGCCTGGCAGAGCTGCGGCAGGATGATGCCGGCCATCAGGCCCCACCGCGTCTCGCTGATGGAGAAGATCGCGTCGGCCGACGCCAGGACCACGTCACAAGCCGCGGCGACTCCGGTGCCGCCGCCGAAGCAGCCGCCCTGGATCAGGGCCAGCGTCGGCACGGGGCAGGTGTCCAGGCGCCGGATCGCCTCCGCCGTGACGCGGCTGGCGCGCTCGTTCTCGGCTGGCGACTGTTCCGCGACGCCGCTGATCCACGACAGGTCGGCGCCGGCCTGGAAGTGACGGCCGTTGCCGCGCAGCACGACGATGCGCAGATGCGCCTCGCGGCCGATCGCGTCCATGGCATCGTGCAGGCCCTGCAGAAGGTCGCCGTTGTAGGCGTTGTTCACCTGGGGACGATTGAGCGTCACCGTCGCGACGCCGCGCCGGTCGACCTCCCAGAGCACCGTGTCGTTGGCCATCAATCGGCTTTCAGGTAGCTGTCCTTCAGCGCGATCTTGCCGTCGCGCACCTCGTAGAGGTCGATGCCGTAGCGGTCAAACGGCTTGCCGGCGTGGTCGATGCCGGTGACCCGGAACGTGCCGAAGAGCTTGTCGCCGGCGCGATGGATGCGGGCCTCCGAAAAACGGGCTTCGCGATGCGCCGCGCTCTTGTCGCCGAAGTAGGCGCGCAGGTCGTCCTTGCCCTTCAGCACCCTGCCGGAAGGCGAGCCGCCGGCATTCAGGCGCCATTCGAAATCGTCGGTGACGCAGGCGGCGATCTCCTCGACGTCGGCCTTGTTGAAGGCCTTGCCGAAGCGGCGGAACAGGTCGTCGATGGCGTCGGGCATTCTCTTCCTCCGTTTGTCAGGATCGCCGGCCAGGCACGGCGGCCAGCCAGTCGTCGATATCGCGTCTCACGCTCTCCTCGTCGAGGGCCGCAAGCTCATAGCGGCGCGGCCTGCCTCCGGCAGGCGTCACCTCGACGCTGTTCGTCATGGTGTCGCCGCGAAACTGCAGCGTGTGGTCGTGCGGCGAGCCCGCGGAATGGAGGTGCAGTGTCATGACCGGCCCGGGCTCCGGCAGGCCATCGGCCACGTTGGAATACTCCTGCGTCGAGATGCTCGCCGTGTGCCCATCGGCCGCGAGCCGGCCGATGAGCCTGTCCAGCTCCGGCCTGATCGTCTCGCGGCATTTGACCCAGAAGGCCTGCACGAAGAGGTTCGTGTCGCGGTCCATGATTCTCCGGGAGTAATCCTAGCTCAAATCTCCCAGGGCGGGGGCGTGAACTTCTCGATCAGGAAGTTGACGAAGGCCGGTACCTTCTGTGCGAGGTGGCGGCGGTGCGGATACACGGCGTGGATGGCGACCGGCTCATCCGCCGAATAGGCGCCCAGCAGCGGAACCAGACGGCCGTCGCGGATAGCCTGGGCCATGGTGAGGCGCGTCAGCCTCACGATGCCGATGCCCTGCAGGGCAAGCTGCATTTGCGTCTCGCCCTCGCTGACCCCGACGCGACCCGCAACCTCGACCTCGACCACCTTGCCGTCGATCTTGAAGGGCCAGCGGTTCAGGTACGCCCGCTCGCGCGATACGATGCAGTTGTGCCGCGTCAGCTCCTCCGGACGCTGTGGCGTGCCGTGCCGCGCCAGATAGGACGGCGCGGCGCAGATCAGCCGCCTGTCCTCGCCGATCTTGCGGGCCATGAAGCTCGTATCGGCGAGGCGCCCGATGCGGATCGCGACGTCGATGCCCTCCTCGACCATGTCGATGACGCGATCGGTCGGCAGCAGCTCGACCTGGAGCTGCGGATGGCGCGCCAGGAACTCCGACAGGACCGGCGCCAGCTGATGGGTCGAGAAGGCGAGGGACGTCGTGACGCGCAGCAGGCCGCTCGGCGTCCCGCGCTGCCCGGCCAGCTGGCTCTCGAGCGCCTCGATGTCGCTCACGATGCGGCGCGCGGCGGCATAGAAGAGCTCGCCCTCCTGCGTAAGATGCAGCGACCGGGTCGTGCGCTGCAGCAGCCGCACGCCCAGTCGCGTCTCCAGGCGCGTGATCAGTTTGCTGACGGCGGACGGCGACAGACCCAGCGCCGGCGCAGCGGCCGAGAAGCCGTTCGAATCGACGACCCGCACGAAGGCCGCCATCTCGCTGGCATGGTCTATCATTGCGCCATTATTGAATTATGGGAATGAGTGATTGTCAACGCAGCCGCATTAAAGGCACGCCATGGACGAATTAGGTAATGGCCGAACCTTGGAGCCATTCACATGTCGCCGACCTCTTCGACCGCTTCCCTGAACCGATTTGCCTATGAAGCGCGCGCCCGCGAGTTGCGGAGCGTCGCCGTCGCCCAGCTCTTCCGGAGCCTGGCGTCGTGGCTGTCGGGCGCCGTCCACCCGCCGACCGGCAGCAGCACCCTGCGTCCGGCCCGATGAGCCGATGCTGGGGCGCTCCCCGATAGGAGGGGAGCGCGTTCAGTTCGCTATGCCGGTGGTCGACACCAGGACCGGCTTGGCACGATAGGCCGCCGGGAACAGGCGCTTCAGTTCGGCCAGCTTCGGCAGGTCATGGAAGACGATGTAGGGATGGCGCGGATTGACCGTCATGAAATCCTGGTGATAGCCCTCGGCCGGATAGAAGGTCCGGCCAGGCTCAATCGTCGTGACGATCCTGTCGGAGAAGGCCTTCGCCTGCTCGAGCTGGTCGATATAGGCCTTGGCGATGCGGGCCTGCTCCTCGTTCGCGGGGAAGATCGCCGATCGATACTGCGTGCCTACGTCGGGGCCCTGCCGGTTCAGCTGGGTGGGATCGTGGACCACCGAGAAGTAGATCTGCAGCAGGCGGCCGAAGCTCGTCCGGCGCGGGTCGTAGGTGATGCGCACCGCCTCGGCATGTCCGGTGCGTCCGTTCGATACCACCTCGTAGACTGCCGTCTCCTTCGCGCCGCCGGCATAACCCGATACCGCGCTGGTGACGCCGTCGACATGCTGGAAGACGCCCTGCACGCCCCAGAAGCAGCCGCCCGCCAGGACGGCCACCTGGGTCGTCTGGCCCGCCGTTTCGTCCAGCGCCGGCGGCGGCACCAGATGGGCGCTCTCGGCGCGGGCCGGCGTGCCGCCGGCCAGGGCCAGGCCGACGGCGAGAATTATCGCGCTTCGTCGATGCAGCGTCGGGCGCATGGCTACCTCCCCTCCTCGAGAAAGGCCGCGAAAGCCTCTTTGTGGTCGGCATGCCAGCGCGACAGCGCCGGCCGGTTCTCCGTGATGTCCTGTGCCGCCCAAAGGATGCGGCGATTGTCGATGTCGCGGGTCACGTCGTTGTCGGGACAGAGGATGTAGAAGTCGCCCCGCCCCATCCCGTCGATCAGCATGTCGATCACCTGATCGGCTGTCCAGGCGCCGGCCGGCTTCTCGGTGCGGCCGCGAGCGGTCATGGCAGTGAAGGTCGAACCGGGGATCAGCAAATGCGCCGAGATGCGAGCGCCCTCCTCGTTGCGCAGGCCATGTGCCAACCCCTCGCTCAGCACCTTCACGCCGGCCTTGCTCACGTTGTAGGCGGTATCGCCCGGCGGGCAGGTGATGCCCTGCTTCGACCCTGTATTGACGACTGCGCAGGCGGTCTTCTGCCCGAGCATGGCCGGCACGAAGGTCTGCACGCCGTTGATCACGCCCCAGAGATTGACCTCGATCACGCGCCGCCAGCGTTCGACATGGTCCCACGGGCCGCCGCCCGGCGCGGTGCCGGCGTTGTTCATCAGGACCGCGACCTCGCCGAACCGCTCGTAGACGGTCTCCTTCAAGGCCTGCACGCTCTCCAGGCTGGCAACGTCGGTTGGCACGGTAAGCACCGAGGATGGCCCCGCGGCGACCGCCGCCACCGCGTCGGCCGCTCGTTCGAGGGCCTCCGCGGAGAGATCGGCAAGACAGACCTTGAGGCCGAGAGAGGCGAAGCGGCGCGCGGCAGCGAGGCCGATGCCGCTCGCCGCCCCCGTCACGACGGCAACGCGGCCTGGGGCAAGGGCGGGGTGGGCGGTCATCGGCGGCTCCTGTTCAGCTGTGATCGGGCCGGAACTCGGCCTTCACCTCCGGCTTGCGCCAGCGGAAGCGCAGTTCCGCCAGCCCGACGCAGACGACATAGAACACCGGCGTGAAGATCAGCCCGAAGAAGGTGACGCCCAGCATGCCGGAGAATACCGCCGTGCCCAGCGACTGGCGCATCTCGGCGCCGGCGCCGAAGCTCACCACCAGCGGCACCACGCCCAGGATGAATGCGAGGGATGTCATCAGGATGGGCCGCAGGCGCGTCTTCGCCGCGCTGACAGCGGCGTCGAAGCGGCTCATGCCCGCCTCGTGGGCCTGCTTGGCGAACTCGACGATCAGGATGGCGTTCTTGGCCGCGAGGCCGACCAGCACGACCAGGCCGATCTCGACCAGGATATTGCGGTCGAGCCCGCGGATGCCGACGCCGATCATGGCGGCCAGCACGCACATCGGCACGATCAGAATGACCGCGAGCGGCAGCAGCCAGCTCTCGTACAGCGCTGCCAGCAGCAGGAACACGAAGATGACGGCCAGCCCGAAGGCGAGGATCGCCGTGTTGCCCGCCAGCTTCTCCTGCAGGGCAATCTCCGTCCATTCGAAGCCGAAGCCGGACGGCAGCGCCTTGGCCGCCAGCGCCTCCACCGCGGCGATGCCCTGGCCGGACGAGAAGCCGCGCTGCAGCCCCACCTGCACCTCGGCCGCGGGATAGAGGTTGTAGCGCGCCACGCGGTAGGCGCCGGTGGTGTCGGAGAAGGTGGCGACCGATCCGATCGGCACCATCTCGCCGCTGACGCTGCGGGTCTTGAGGTTGGCCACGTCGCGCACGGTGAGCCGGTAGGGATTGTCCGCCTGTGCCGTCACCCGGTAGGTGCGGCCCAGGATGTTGAAGTCGTTGACGTAGCCCGACCCCATGTAGATCGACAGGGTCTCGAACACCCGGGCGATCGGCACGCCGAGCTGCTCGGCCTTGGTGCGGTCGATCTCCGCCCAGATCTGCGGCGTGCGCGTGCTGAACAGCGTGAAGGCCTGCGTCAGCCCCGGCGTCTGCCCGGCCGCGCCGGCCAGCGCCCAGGTCGCACCCTCCAGCGCCGGCAGGCCGCGCGCGGCCCGATCCTGCACGTAGCCCTTGAGCCCGCCGCCCGTGCCGATGCCGGGCACCGATGGCGGCTCCAGCACGAAAACGAAGGCCTCGCGCAGCGAGAACATCTTGCCGCGCAGCTCGGCCAGGATCTTCTCCATGGGCAGGTTGCGCCGTTCCTCGAACGGCTTCAGCGTGACGAAGATCACGCCGGTGTTCGGCGCGTTGGTGAAGGTAGCGCCGTCGAAGCCGACGAAGCCCACCGCATGCTCGACCCCGGGAGTCGCCAGGATCATGTCGGAGGCCTGGCGCACCAGCTTGTCGGCGCGCTCCAGCGTGGCGCCCTGGGGCAGCTGCATGGCCGCGATGAGGTACGAGCGGTCGAGCTGCGGGACCAGGCCCGTCGGTGTCACCGCCAGGCGGTAGCCGGTCAGCGCCAGCAGGCCGCCATAGACCACGAGCACGATCACCGCCATGCGGATGAGTCGCGACGTCGCCCGGCCGTACATTTCCGACAGCCATTCGAAGCCGCGGTTGAACTGGCGGAAGAACCACTGCACCGGCCACATGAGGCGGTCCCCCAGCGTGGGCTTCGGCGCCTCGACATGCGACAGGGCGTGGGTCTTGAGCAGCAGCGCCGCCATGGCGGGGGAGAGGGTCAGCGACACGAAGGCTGAGATGGCCGTCGAGGCGGCGATCGTGATCGCAAACTGGCGGTAGAACGTGCCCTGCAGGCCCGAGATGAAGGCGGTCGGCAGGAACACCGCGATCAGCACCAGCGAGATGGCGATCAGGGCGCCGCCGACCTCGTCCATGGTCCGATGGGCCGCCTCCTTGGGCGACATGCCCTGGGTGAGGTAGCGCTCGACGTTCTCCACCACGACGATCGCATCGTCGACCACGATGCCGATGGCCAGCACCAGGCCGAACAGTGACAGCGTATTGAAGGAGATGCCCACCGCCGCCATCACCGCGAAGGTGCCGATCAGCGACACCGGGATCGCGAGCAGGGGAATGATCGCCGCCCGCCAGGTCTGCAGGAACAGGATGACGACGATCACGACCAGGATGATCGCTTCGAACAGCGTGGCGATCACGGCGTCGACCGACGCCTGGATGAACTCCGTCGGATTGTAGACGATCGAATAGTCAAGACCGGACGGGAAGGCCTTCTTCAGCTCCTCCATCGTCGCCTTGATGGCGTCCGAGGTGGCGAGCGCGTTCGAGCCCGGCCGCTGGAAGACGCCCAGCGCGGTGGCGTTCTTGTTGTCCAGATAGGCGTTCAGCGTGTAGTCCTGCGCGCCCAGCTCGATGCGCGCGACGTCGCGCAACCGCACCACCGCGCCGTCGGGTTCTGCGCGCAGGACGATGTTGCCGAACTCTTCGGGCGCGCTCAGCCGACCCAGCGTCTGGACCGACAGGGTGAAGCCGCCGGGCGACACCGCGGGGGCCTGGTTGATGGCGCCGGCCGCGACCTGCAGGTTGGCCGCGCGCATCGCCAGCATGACCTCTCCGGCGGTGAGGTTGTGGGCCGCGACGCGCGCCGGATCGAGCCAGACCCGCATCGAGTAGTCGCGCGCGCCGAACACCAGCACGTTGCCGACGCCGTCGATCCGGCTCAGCACATCCTTCACGTAGAGGGTGGCGTAGTTCGAGATGTACTGCTGGTCGCGGCTGCCGTCCGGTGACGTCATGTGCACGACCATCATCAGGTCGGGCGAGGCCTTGCGCACGACGATGCCCAGCCGCTGCACCTCCTCCGGCAGGCGGGGCTGCGCGACGGCGACCCGGTTCTGCACGTTGACCTGCGCCTGGTCGATGTCGACGCCGGGCTTGAACACCACGTTGATCGACAGCCGGCCGTCGCCGGTCGACTGCGAGCTGATGTACAGCATGTCGTCGACGCCGTTGATCTCGAGCTCGAGCGGCGTGGCGACGGTGGCGGCGATCACCTCTGCCGAAGCGCCGGGATAGGTCGCCGTGACGTTGACGGTCGGCGGCGCGATCTCGGGGTATTCCGCGACCGGCAGGCTGCGCTGGGCGATCAGGCCGACGATGACGATGATGATCGACAGCACCGAGGCGAAGATCGGGCGGTCGATGAAGAAATGGGAAAAGCGCATGGGTGTAGCGGGGTCCGTCGCTGCCGGTCAGCCGGCGTTGGCCGTCTTGATCTCGCCCTTCTGCGGCACGACCTTGCTGCCCGGTCGCACCATCGGATTGGCGAGGCCGTCCAGGACGACGCTGTCGGTCGGCTCGAGTCCGCTGCGCACGACGCGCAGGCCGTCGACGATCGGCCCCAGCGTCACCGCCTTGGCCTGCACGACGTTGTCGGGCCCGACCACGAACACGATCTTGCGCGACTGGTCGGAGATGATCGCGGAGTCGGGAATGAGCAGCGCGTCGTACTCGCCGCCGTAGAGCTGCACGCGGCCGAACACGCCGGGAGTCAGGAGCTGGCTCTTGTTCTCGACGATCGCGCGCGTCCGGATGGTGCCGGATCGCGGGCTCAGCGTGTTGTCCACGAAGTCGACCCTGCCGGTGCGCTTCCAGTCCGTCTCGTCGGCCAGCCGGATGCGCACCGGATTCTTCTCGCGAGACGATTCCAGCGCGCCGGAGAGAAAGAGCCTCGTGTAGCGCAGGTAGTCGGCCTCCGAGACGTCGAACACGAACCGGATGGGATCGATGGTCACGATCGTGGCGAGCAGCGTGGCGCCCTGCTGGCCGCCCTGGATCAGATTGCCGGCATCGACCTTGCGGTCGGAGATGCGGCCGGCCAGCGGCGCGCGCACATCGGTCCAGTCGAGGTTCAGCTGCGCCTGCCGCACCGCCGCCTCGGCGGCCTTCAGCTGGGCGCGCGCGACGTCGAGATTGGCCTTGCGCTGGTCGTAGTCCGCATCGGTGATGGTCTTGGACTTGATCAGCGAGGCGCCGCGATCGACCTGCAGTTCGGCCAGATCGACCTGGGCCTTGATGCGCGAGACTTCGGCCTGCGCGCTCTCGACGGCGATCTCGAAGGGCCGCTTGTCGATCGTGAACAGCAGGTCGCCGACATTCACGAGCTGGCCGTCCCGGAAGTGCACGTCGTCGATGAAGCCCGAGACGCGCGCGCGGACCTCGACCGAGGCCATGGCCTCGAAGCGCCCGGAGAACTCGTCCCACTGCGTCACGCGCTTGGCCATGGGGGGAGCGACCGACACCGGCATCGCGGGAGGACCGCCCTGCGCGTAACCTGCTGTCGGTAGAGTAACGAGAAGGGCGACGACGGCCAGCAGGCAACGAAAGGACAAAAGCAACTCCCCTGCGATTGTGCATCGCGTCGCGGACATGTGGTTGCGCTGCACATCAGTGTCAATTACCGACGCCGTCATGGGCCGGATTTGGACGGCTCACGCGCCGATGCTGAGTGAATACCCGTTTTCCGGGATGCGTCAGGCCGCCATCAACTGTGTCGACGGCGCCGTCGTGAACATCGCCTCGGCGATCAGGGCGACGTCGTCATGGCTGATCTCGACCAGCCCCTGGCGCAGGCGGTAGCCCCAGTTGGTCTCCCCGGTGAGCGTCAGCCGGTCCTGCAATTGCTGGATCGCGACGGGCTCGGCCTCGTGCCAGGAGACTTCGCGGCGGAAAGGCCGGAAGCCGAATCCCATGTCGGCCTGATAGGGCTTCCCCGGCTTCACGGTGCCGAGCGCCGTGAAGGCCTGCAGCCTGTCACGCCCACGCGAGGCGTGGCTCGGAGAGTAGTAACGATTGGGTGAGTAGCAGACGACGCGGTCGCCCGGCTGCAGGCGGCGCAACGGACTCGCCTTGCCGTGACCCACCTGGATGAAGCCGCCTTCGCGACCGATCTCGACATGCTCGGCCGACGCCACCACCAGCCAGTTCCTGCTCATGGGAATCTCCTTCGCGGACAATCCCATCCTACGACTGGCAGCTGTCAGAAATTGGCAGCAGCCGCTCTATGCCTCTTTCGTGAGCCGCTGCTCGCGCCATTCCTTCAGCATGATCTGGCGCCGGCGCGGGTAGCGCTTCTCGGAGACGGTGAGCGTGACGATGCGGTCGGTACGAAAGTGGCGGAAGTCCTGGCGCAGCTCGCACCAGGCGGCGACCACACGCACCTTCTCGAAGAAGCCGACGGCGAAGGGCCAGACGATGCGTCGGCTGGCCACGCCATCCTTGTCCCGATAGCTGAGGCCGATCTTGCGCTCGTTGCGGATGGCCTGGCGGATCCTGGGGAGCTGTGCGTCGCCTGCCGCGACGGGTTCGCCCGGCGCGATCAGAAGGCCCGAATCGTCCAGCGCGTCGCGCAGGTCCGGCGGCAGGACCGCGCCGATCTTGGCCAGCACGTTGGCGGCGGCATCGGCCAGGGCGCGGTCGCCGCGCTGGTGCACCCAGCGCGAGCCCAGCACCAGCGCCTCGATCTCCTCCTCGCTGAACATCAGAGGGGGCAGCATGAAGCCCGGCCGCAGCACGAAGCCGACGCCCGCCTCCCCGTCGATGCGGGCGCCCTGCGCCTTCAGCGTGTCGATGTCGCGATAGAGGGTGCGCAGCGATACGCCGGTCGCCCCGGCAAGCGCCGCCCCGCTCACTGGATGGCGATGCCGCCGGAGCACCTGGATGAGATCAAGCAGACGTTCGGCGCGCGACACGGAACGTCTTCTACCACGATCTGCTGCCAGTTTCTGGCAGCAGAGAGTACCGCGACTGTCAGATCCCTGTGGTCAGTGGCGGAAGTGGCGCATGCCGGTGAAGACCATCGCCAGCCCCTTTTCATCCGCAGCCTCGATGACCTCCTTGTCGCGCATCGAGCCGCCGGGCTGGATGATCGCCGTGGCGCCCGCCTCGGCCGCGGCCAGCAGGCCGTCGGCGAAGGGGAAGAAGGCGTCCGAGGCCACGACGCTGCCGATCGCCGGGCTCTCCTTCAACCCGGCCAGCTCGCCTGATTCGGCAGCCCGGATGGCGGCGATGCGCGAGCTGTCGCGGCGGTTCATCTGGCCCGCGCCGACGCCGACCGTCGCGCCGTCCTTGGCGTAGACGATGGCGTTGGATTTCACGTGCTTGCAGACGGTGAAGGCGAACAGCAGGTCGTCCAGCTCCTTCGCGGTGGGCGCCCGCTTCGTCACCACCTTGAGGTCGTCCCGGCCGACATGGCCGTTGTCGCGGGTCTGCAGCAGGTAGCCGCCGGCCACGCTGCGCATGGTCATGCCGGGTGTCGCCGGGTCGGGCAGGCTGCCGGCCAGCAGCACGCGCACGTTCTTCCTGCGGGCGAAGATCTCGAGCGCCTCGGGCGTGGCATCGGGTGCGATCACCACCTCGAGGAAGAGCTTCGCCAGGTCCTCGGCCGTGCGCGCCTCGAGCGTCGTGTTGACCGCGACGATGCCGCCGAAGATCGAGACCGGGTCGCAGGCATAGGCCTTGAGGTAGGCGCTGTACTGGTCCCGGGCGACGGCGACGCCGCAGGGATTGGCGTGCTTCACCACGACGACGGCCGGCTCCTTGAACTCGGCCACGCATTCGTAGGCGGCCTCGGTGTCGCCGATGTTGTTGTAGCTGAGCTCCTTGCCCTGGACGATGCGGGCCGTGGCGATGCCCGGCCGCCGGCTGCCGTCGGAATAGAAGGCAGCCTGCTGGTGCGGGTTCTCGCCGTAGCGCAGCACCTGCACGCGTTCCGCCGCCACCGTCAGGCGCTCGGGGAACGTCTCTCCCGCCTGCTTGGCGAACCAGCCTGCGATGGCGGCGTCGTAGGCGGCCGTCCGCGCGTAGGCCTTGGCGGCGAGCCGGCGGCGCAGGGCCAGCGTCGTGGCGCCGCCGTTGGCGCCGAGCTCGGCGATCACCGCCCCGTAGTCCGCCGGGTCGACGACCACGGTGACGAAGTCGTGGTTCTTGGCCGAGGCGCGGATCAGCGCCGGCCCGCCGATATCGATGTTCTCGACGCAGGTCGGGAAATCGGCGCCGCGCGCCACCGTCGCCTCGAACGGGTAGAGGTTGACCACCACCAGGTCGATGCCGGCGATCTTGTGGTCGGCCATCGCCTTGCGGTGGCCCTCGTCGGTGCGGCGGGCCAGGATCCCGCCATGGATCGACGGCTGCAGCGTCTTCACGCGCCCGTCCATGATCTCGGGGAAGCCGGTATGGTCGCTCACCTCGACCACCGTCAGCCCGGCCTCGCGCAAGGCCTTGGCCGAGCCGCCCGTCGACAGGATCTCGATCCCCTGCGCGGCCAGCGCCTTGCCCAGCTCGACCAGGCCGGCCTTGTCGGAAACGGAGATCAGCGCCCGCTCGATGCGGGCGAGGTCGGGGGTGGGAGAAGGAGTGTACTGGGTGGCGGCGGACATGGCGGGTCTATAACCCCATCCGGCGTGCGTTGTAAGCGGCCCCATTCTGGAATAGGCTGCGACATTCTAGAATTAGGGCCAGGCCATGGGTGTCAGCATCAAGAGTGCGGAAGCCGAGCGCAAGTTGCGCCGGGTCTCGCGGCTGTTGGGCAAGAGCATGACCGCGACGGTCATCGAGCTGGCCGATGGAAAGCTCAAGGAACTCGATGCGAAGAAGGATCGGAACCGCCGACTGAAGGAGATCGACGCGATCGTCCGCCGCGCAGCGGCGCGGCCGATCCTTTCCACGGCTACCGGAGACGAAATCCTGGGTTACAACGACAAGGGCGGTTTCGATTGATCGTCGTCGATAGCTCCGCGTTGATCGCGATCTATTTCGATGAACCGGAAAGAGCTTCGTTCGCCGACTTCATCGTGTCGCAGGATGGCCCGATCGTGGGCGCGCCCAACGTCGTCGAAGCATCGATGCTCGTGGAGGCGCGCCATGGCGAGGCAGGGTGCCGCGACCTGGACAGGATCGTTGCGAGCCTCGGTCTCACGGTCGCATCGTTCGGCCTCTCCCATGTCCAGGCGGCCCGAGACGCATTCCGTCGCTACGGCAAGGGTCGGCATCGTGCCGGCCTGAACTTCGGCGACTGTTGCGCCTATGCCTTGGCGAAGACGCTCGGCCTGCCGTTGCTGTTCAAGGGCAACGATTTCGGCTTCACCGACCTCAAGCGCGCGCTGTAGCCGAGTCTGGTTCAGAACAGGCAGCCCGCCCGTGCGTCGGGGGTGATCGGATCGGCCGGCATGTCGAGGCGGCAGTGATAGTCGAACGCGGCGCGGTACGGCTCGGCGATGCGGGCCTTCGCCTGCACGGGCAGGACGAAGCGGCCACCGCGGCGGTCGATCTGCTGGCGGCCGTAGCCGATGTCGGTGCCGTCCGGGAAATAGGCCTGGAAGAAGGAATGCCCCGCCGTCGACGTGAACTCGACGACCAGGATGGCGCCCTCGACGCACTGGAAGCGTGGGCCGCTGCGCAGGACGCCGGTTTCCGTCGCCTTGCCGGTAGGGCCGGAGATGGTCCACTGCACTGCCGGCGAGCCGGTCTGCACGCTCTCGGCCTTCAGGGTGCCGCACGCCAGCACAGCCGGCACCGGCGCTTGGCCTGTCTTGTTCTGGCCAAGAGCCGGACCGGCGGCGGCCGCCGCCAGGAAGAGCCCGCTCACGACAGGCAGGCGGCCGGCCATCCGCCTCACGCGTCCGCGCCTTCCAGCACGCGTACCTTGAAGCCTTCGGCCGACAGGACGGCCACCAGCTCGCGCACATGATGGCGGTCGCGCGTCTCTACCGTGACGTCGAGCTCCGCCGCCTTGGCCACGACGCCCCCGAACAGGCGCTGGTGCTGCACGTCGACGATGTTGCCGCCGGCCTTGCCGATCAGCCCGGCGACGCGCGCGAGCTGGCCCGGCAGGTCGCCGATCATCAGCCGCAGCCGCACGATGCGGCCGTCGCGCACCAGCCCCCGCAGCAGCACCGAGGCAAGCAGCCGCATGTCGACGTTGCCGCCGCTCAGCACCAGCCCGATCTTGCGCCCCGTGAAGGGGTCGGGGTGACCCAGGACGGCCGCCAGTCCCGCCGCGCCGGCGCCCTCGGCCACCGTCTTCTCGACCTCGATCAGCAGCGCCATGGCGCGCTCGATGGCCACCTCGTCGACGCTCAGCACGCAATCGACGAGGGCGCGCGCGATGGCGAGAGGCGCCTTGCCGATGTCGCGCACCGCGATGCCCTCGGCGATCGTGTCGCCACCCACTGCCACCGCTTCGCCGGCCAGCAGCTGGCGCATCGCCGAATAGCCCGCGGTCTCGACGCCGATGACCTTCATGTCGGGCTTGAGGCCGCGCGCCGCCACGGCGCAGCCCGCGATCATGCCGCCGCCGCCCACCGGCACGACCAGCGTGTCGAGCTGCGGCACCTCCTGCAGCATCTCCAGGCCGATCGTGCCCTGGCCCGCGATGATGCGTGGATCGTCATAGGGATGCACGAAGACCAGCTTGTCCGCCGCCGCCAGCCGATGCGCCTCCTCGGCCGCTTCCGAGAGCGTGTCGCCGTGCAGGACGATGCGGGCGCCATGGCCGCGCGTATGCTCGACCTTCACGTTCGGCGTGAAGGACGGCATGACGATGGTGGCCGGAATGCCCAGCCGCCCGGCATGATAGGCGACGCCCTGCGCATGGTTGCCGGCCGACATCGCGATGACGCCGCGGGCGCGCTCGTCGGGCGTGAGCTGAAGCAGCGTGTTGAGCGCGCCGCGCTCCTTGAACGATGCGGTGAACTGCAGGTTCTCGAACTTGACCCAGACGTCGGCCCTGGCGATGCGCGACAGGGTCTCGCTGCGCAGGCAGGGGGTGCGCACGACGGCGCCGGCGATGCGCGCAGCGGCCTGCTGCACGTCCTCGAGGGTGACGGGAAGCTCGGTCATGTCTGTCAGGCGGCGAAGCGCCGGTCGATCCAGTCTCGCGTGCGGTACCACATGCCGATCATCGGCAGGAACCAGGGGGTGCCGTTATAGAGCGCGTGATCGGGGAAGTCGCGGCCGTCCAGCGCGTTGACCGGCTCGTTGCGGCCGCCGGCGATCTTGCGGGCGGTCTGCGTGCCGAGATAGGTCATCATGGCGACGCCGTTGCCGTTGCAGGCCAGGAGATAGTGCAGGCCCTGGTCGGTGCCCATGTGCGGCATGTAGTCGAGGGCGAAGGCGACGTTGCCCGTCCAGACATGGGTGATGCGGATGCCCTTGAGCTGCGGGAAACGGTCGATCATGTACTGGTAGAGCACCGGGGCGCTGACCTCGGGCGGCGCCGCCGTGAAGCGGGCGCGGCCGCCGAAGATCAGGTGCCGGCCATCCGGCGAGGGCCGGTAGTACGTCAGCACGCGCTTGGTGTCGGCGACCGAGCGCAGCTCGGGGATCAGGCGGCTGGCATGCTCCGGCAGCGCCTCGGTCGCGATGATGTGGCTGGCCACCGGCACGACGCGCCGCTTCAGCCGCGGTGTCAGGTCGCCCGTATAGCCGTTGGTCGCGATCACCACCTCGCGGCAGTCGATCGGCCCCTTGGCGGTCAGGACGCGCCAGCCGCCGCCGGTCTCGTTGTGCCGCTTCTCGATGCCTTCGGCTTCGACGTTGGCGCACAGCGTCGCGCCGGCGCGATGGGCCGCCTCGAGCAGTCCCTTGTAGTAGAGCGCCGGATGGAGATGCCCTGACCGCCGGGCATACATGCCGCCGAAATAGTAGTCCGACGCGATCATCTCGCGCTGGCGCTCGGGCGGGATCATCTCGGCGCCGGCATCGGCGTACTTGTTGAACATCTCGATCTTGGCCGCCTGCTCGGCATAGTGCCGGGGGGTCCAGGCGCCGACGAACCGGCCCTTCTTGATGACGCCGCACTCAATCTTCTCGCGGTCGATGATGTCCTCGAGCACGCTGAGCGAATCCGCGCCCGCCGCCAGGAACGCCGCTTTCCGGGCCTCGAACTCCTGCGCCGCCTGGCTCTTGCCGCCCAGGCCCTTGCCCAGATTGACGCCGCCCGAGATCATGCCGCCGTTGCGCGTGCTGGCGCCGACGCCGAAGTCGCCGCGCTCCAGCACGACGGCGCCGACGCCGTTGCGCTGCAGCTCCAGCGCCGTCGACAGGCCGCCATAGCCGGCGCCCACGATGACGACGTCGGTGCGGCCCGGCGGATCCTGCGACAGGGCGTTGTTCGGCGTCCAGGCCTCCCACCACCAGGGCGCCGCCTTGAAGTCGCGGTGGAAGATATCCGTTCCGGGCGCCATGTCGGACCTCGCGCGCTGCCGGACTAGAAGTCCGTCACCTTGCCGTTGAACTGCCAGTCGCCGTAGCGGGTGGGTTCCGGGCCGGGGGGGCCGCCGATCTCCTCGACCTTCTTCGGCTGCGCGGCGGGGGGCCGGGCGGCGGGGGAGGCTTCGCCCGGCGTGGGCTGCGCCGCCTCGGCGCCGGGCTTCTCGGCGGTGTGATTTTCGGAGGTGGGCTTCTGATCGTGGGTCATGCCGGCATGATGCCGTCCCGAGCCTTGATTCGCCACAGTCTCGCGCCATCTTCACCGGCTATGAACTACTTCAAGACAGCCCTTCTCCTGGCAGCCCTGACCGGCTTCTTCCTGGTCGGGGGATACCTCCTGGGTGGTCAGTCCGGCCTGATCCTGGCGTTCGTCTTCGCGCTGGGCATGAACTTCTTCGCCTACTGGAACAGCGACAGGATGGTCCTGCGCATGAGCAACGCGCACGAGGTCGGACCCAACGAGGCGCCCGAGCTCTACGGCATCGTGCAGCAGCTCGCCCAGCGCGGCGGCCTGCCGATGCCGCGCGTCTACATCATCGACGAGGAGCAGCCCAACGCCTTCGCCACCGGCCGCAATCCCGAGAATGCCGCCGTGGCGGCAACGACCGGCCTCCTGCGCTACCTCAGCCGCGAGGAGATCGCGGGCGTCATGGCGCACGAGCTGGGCCATGTCCGCCACCGCGACACCCTGATCATGACCGTCGCCGCGACCCTGTCGGGCGCCATCGGCATGCTCGCCTCCTTCGGCGGCCTGATGGGCGGCGGTCGCGACGAGAACGGCCGGCCGCTGATGAACCCCATCCTGGCCATCGCCATGATGATCCTCGCGCCGCTCGCGGCCTCGCTGGTGCAGATGGCCATCAGCCGCAGCCGCGAGTACGAGGCCGACCGCATGGGCGCCGAGCTGACGGGCCAGCCGCTGTGGCTTGCCGCGGCGCTCGCCAAGCTGCAGGCCGGCACGCAGCAGATTCCCAACCAGGTGGCCGAGGCCAATCCGGCGACGGCGCACCTCTACATCGCCAACCCGCTGTCGGGCGGCGGGCTCGCCAGCCTGTTCTCGACCCATCCGCCGATGGAAGAGCGCATCGCGCGGCTCCAGGCCATGGCGGGCACGATGCCGGGCCATGCGCAGCCGCGTCAGCGGATGTCGCCGAACGGCCCGTGGGCGCATCCCGCGGCGCAGGCGCCGCGTCGCGGGCCGTGGGGTTAAGGTACCGCCAAGGCTCCACTTGTCCTTCGACATAGAAACCTTCACATTTCCTGCGAAAACAGGTGTGGGGGCTTCGGGATGATGGGTTTGTTGCGCAGTGCCGCGGGGGCGGTAGCGTGCGTGGCCTTGTCGGCGTTCTCCTGTTCATCGGCCGACGCGCAGCAATGCGTCGCGCAGTTCCAGAACACCCAGCAGCAGGCCTATGCCAACCTCGGCACGTGCGCCAAGCGCCATCGTTTGATGGAATCCCTTCCCGGAGTCGACCTGCTGAAGCAGGCCATCGAGGAAAAGAGCGCCCACGAGTGGACCGTCACCTACTGGAGGGAAAAAGGCGGCGCCGATCCCAAGTTCACGTGGCAGTCCAGGCCCGACTACAAGGTGAAGCTGCCGGACGCAGCCGACGGCCGCTGGAAGTCCGACGGGAGCAGCATTTCCTTCAACTGCTCGCTGCCGCTCAGCGTGCAGGCGCAGGACGAGTCGTTCCTTGAATGCGTGCGGGTGTATTCCTGCGCCCTGCAGGCCACCAGCTGCGCCGTCAACGAGGCGCATCGTACGCAGACCAACGACTGCAACGGCGTGGCGAACAGATGCCTGGAACGGCATCGCATTCCGGGGATGGCGTCGCTCGACGGCGGCACGATGACCGCGGCCCCTGTTCTCCCGCCGACGGCGAGACCCGGCACCAGCGCGCCGCGGCCACAGCCGCAGGCGGCGCCGCAACCCCCGACGGGCCCCGGTCAGCAGGTCTTCCAGCAGATGTCCCCGCAGTGCCGGGCGCAGCTCAACCGGCTGCTCGAGGGCGCTGACAGCAACGACAAGGCGAAGGCCGCCGCCGCGTACGGCGCGCTGCGCGCCGACTGCGACCCGCAAATCCGCCGCGCCGCCGAGGTCGCGCAGGTCGGCCTGCCGGAGCGCGTGCTCAGCCCGCGTGCCAGCAGGGCCATGGAGAACGCGATGAGCGGCAACCCGGGCCGGCTGGCCGAGGCCTACGCCGATCGAGGCTACGATGCCGGTTTCGACGTGGACGCGGTCATCAATTTCGGCTTCGCAATGCTCGGAATCTTGAGCGGCGTGGCCGGGGTCTATGCCGCCATGCCGAGCGGCGGGTATTACGCGTCGGGCGGTGGTGGTGGCAATTTCACGACGCTCAATCCCCGTGCCCGCTCGACCTACGGCCAGGGCGCCCCGACGGGCCCGGCCGCTCCGACCAACCGCAGCACCATCACCGGCACCATCGGAAGGTAGAACCGCAGATGAAGACGTTCCCCAGCCGGAGCGACATACGCGCCGTGCTCCTGGGCCTGATGCTGTCACTCGGCGCCTGCCTTCAGACCGCGCCGCCTCCGGCCGATCCTTATCTCGGCCTGATGCCGGCCGGCCAGCAGGTGAAGCAGGCGGCGCAAGGCTTTCCCATCGTCGGGTCGGGCAAGTCGGTCGCCGTCGTGCTGTCGAGCTCGTCCGACAAGCAGATGGCGTTCGTCGAGAACTACGTGAAGCAGCTCAAGAACAACCCGATGTACACGTACCGGGCCGATTTCGACGAGGTGCTGCAGCCGCAGTTCGTGCTGACCTCGATCGTGAACAAGTTCAAGGAACGCTTCGCGCGCGTCGAATCGGTCGGCGATTTCCGCGGCGTCGCCGCCAGGAAGGTCGACTACGTGGCGCTGATCGACTTCGCGGTCCAGTTCCCGCGCGAGTTCAACTACTACTACCAGTACGACATACGGGTCGACCTGCTGACGCCCAGCTTCGAGCGCATCGGCACGCTCACCGGCCACGGCCGGCTGACCTACTCCTGCATTCCGATCGACTGTGCGCTCGCCACCCAGCTCAAGGCGATGAAGCTCGCTGTCGGCCAGTTCGATACCGCTTTCGACGCCAACATCCGCTAGCAGGATGTTGAAAAAGTCGCTGACTTCGCGCCGCGACGAAAGAATCGAATCTGGCGAGCCTCGGTTTTGAACTGATCGTGGGCCGCGTGGGTCTTGAACGAATCGATGTTGCGCACGGGAGCCCCTGAAAAACCTATTTCAACAACCTGCTAGAG
>JBMONG010000034.1:0-24663 GCA_049323495.1 Pseudomonadota bacterium | reverse complement strand
TGCCGGCAAGCCAGGCAAGGTCCGCCTCGTCGCCTGCATGCGCAAGCTCATCGTCACCCTCAACGCAATGGTCAGGGACGGCACTCAATGGCAGCCTCGTACCGCCTGAAAACAAGACGGTTGCTCCACGCGGCCCTTCGGGCCTTGGTCGAGACGACGAACTTTTTTTCGTCGTCTCGACCGAAGCGCAGCGAAGTGGAGAGACCTCGCCTCGACGATCAGCCGCAGGATCGTGGAAGCGGCGATCGCTCCCTTCCCCGTCGTCCCGACCTGAGCGCAGCGAAGCGGAGGGACCTCGCTTCGACGGCCAGCCGCCGAAGCATTGAAGCGAGGCCTCGCCGACAGCCACCTCCTGTCGTCCCGACCGGAGCGCAGCGAAGCGGAGGGACCTCGCTTCAACGACCAGCCGCCACACGCTGTCCATCGGTGCACCACCAAACCTTCGGCTGTCGTTCACCGTGGAAGCAAGGCTGCTGCAAGAGCAACCGCCGGTTTCACCTGGCACGTTCAGCCGCCGCTAGCCGCGGAGACCTCCCGCGCCGTATGCTACGGCAGCTATCGGTGGGAGAGGGCATGACCGCTGCAACCTTGGGGCGCCTGGAGCGCGTCGACCTGCGTGACATCTGGATATCGGAGGCGACCGATTTCACGCCATGGCTGGCGCGGGCGGAGAACCTGTCCATCCTGAGCGATACGCTCGGGCTAGAGTTGGAGCTCGAGGCGCAGGAGCGGGCGGTCGGCCCATTCAGAGCGGATATCCTGTGCAAGGACATCGGCACGGATCGCTGGGTCCTGATCGAGAATCAGTTGGAACGCACCGATCATTCGCACCTTGGTCAGTTGTTGACCTACGCCTCGGGACTGGAGGCCGTGACCATCATCTGGATCGCGGCGCGCTTCACGGAGGAGCATCGTTCGACGCTCGACTGGCTGAACAGGATCACCGACGAAAGCTTCCGCTTCTTCGGGCTGGAGGTCGAACTCTGGCGCATCGGGACCTCGCCCGCGGCCCCGAAGTTCAACATCGTGTCGAAGCCCAACGACTGGTCGCACTCCGTGGCGCATGCCGCACGCGCGATCGACGAGAGCGAGCTTTCGGAAACGCGTATCGTGCAGAGAGCCTATTGGGGCGCCCTGAATCCGGTGCTCAACGCCCTGAATGGACCTATCTCCGGCAATCGCAAACCGCAGCCGCAGTCGTGGATGACCTACGCGATCGGCCGCAGCGGGTTCCACATTGGCGCGACCATGATCAGGCCCAAGAGCCAGATCCGCGCGGAACTCTATATTTCTGGTGACAATGCGAAGCGCTACTTCGCTTTGCTCCTCGCTCAGAAGGCGGCTGTGGAGCAGGAACTGCACTACCCGCTGGAATGGGAGGAGCTGCCCTCGCGTAATGACTGTCGCATCTCCGTCTACATGAACGGGGTCGATCCCGAGGATGAGGCGGACTGGCCTCGTCAGCACGAGTGGCTTGCCCAACATCTGAACGACCTGCATCGCGTGTTCGCGAACCGCGTCAAGGCGTTGGACGTGGATGCGCCTTGATGCCGGCCGCGATGAGATGGCCATCCAGGAGAAATGCTGGAGGAGTAGGCGATGAACGCGCGCTTTGCGGAGGCGAGCCGATCCCTTCCCGAATTGTTCAGGAAGTTGGAGGCGTCGCCATATTTCTTTGAGAAGGGCATTGCCGCGCAGAAGAAAAGGCCCGGCATCTACGTGTTCTATGAGGGTGGAAAAGCCGTTCATGTGGGGCGGACCCGAGATCTCGGCCAGAGACTTCGAGGACACATATCGCGGAGCCACTACTCGGCCTCTTTTGCTTTCAAGCGTGCGCGCCGGCTGGGCATCATGATCGGCAGCATGGGGCCGGTGCGCGCCAAGCTGATCCGGAAAGGCATGATCTACAGCCCGGCACACGGCGACCTCGCGTTCACGGTGCCACTGTTCGACGAATTCATGATTCGGCAGATGCCGACTTTCGAGTAGGACGACAGACTCGTGACAGAACGCGAACTCCTGAGAGAAACGCCCTTGAGGATCGGCATTTCGACGCGTGCCTTGTTCAATTTGGAAGAGGAACACGCCGTCTTCGTGAATCAAGGTGTGCGAGCCTACGCGGAGCTTCAGCTCGCGCGGGAGAACACTATCATCGGGAAGGGCACGGGCTTCGAGGTTGTCGAGCGGTTGCTGAAACTGAACGAACCGAATGAGAAGCCCTATGTCGAGGTGATGCTGCTGTCCCAGAACTCGCCGGATCTGTCGCTGCGCGCCTTCAATTCGATCGAGCACTACGGCTTGGCCATCAAGACGGGAAGTTTCACGAGCGGCCGCTCGCTGGGGCCTTACATTCCGGCCTGGGACGTGGACCTGTTCCTGTCCAACGAGCACAAGGACGTTCTGGCAGCAATCTCGGCGGGAGCTGCCGCGGCGAAGCTCGGGGTTCTTCCTCCGGAGCGGCAGGAGATGGGGCCAGACGAGGTCCGAATCGCGTTCGACGGCGATGCCGTCGTCTTCAGCCCGGAGTCGGACGAGATCTACAAGAAAGACGGTCTGCTGGCGTTCTTGGAGCATGAGCGGGCCAACGCAACCAAGCCCATGGCGGGGGGACCGTTCGGGAACTTCCTGAAGAAGCTTTCCCTGCTGCGCCGCATCTACATGAACGACGACGGCGTCAGCAGGGTTCGTGTGGCCATCGTCACCGCGCGCAACGTGCCGGCGCACGAACGTGTCATCCTCACCCTGCGTGCCTGGGGGACGCCCGCCGATGAGGCGCATTTTGTCGGCCCGCGAGAAAAAGCCCCGATCCTCAAGGCATTCGGAGCGCACATCTTCTTCGACGACCAGGAGAAGCATTTCCTCGGCGCTTCGAGTGTCGTGCCGGCTGGCCTTGTTCCGGGGCCCCACATGCCTGACAGTCCAGTGATTCCGGCCAGTCCGTGACATCGGGCCGTCACTTTGTCGGCTGCGTAGGCCAAACATCTCTGTCGAAATAGTTGAGTTCTGCCAGAAGTCCGGATTCGACCGCACAGAACCCGCGCCGAACGCGATACTCCTGGCGATCAGCCAAAATCCCCTTGATTCTGTCACCGGAAGTTGTGGCTTATCCCTGCCGGCACGGACTCCGTGTCCGGCAGCGCGCGCCCTGCAGCTCGGCATCCTGACTAGCGAGCGAGGGCCGCCTGCCGTCCTTCTGACGAAAGGGAAAGGACGGACATGCATCCTTCAGGACACGCCGCGACGGCAATGCCTGCATCGCTGCCGAAGGCCGGCGCGCGCCACGCAGCGCCCGTCGACGCGCCGTCGACCATGGCCGCGCCCGGAATCGCATCCGATGCCGATTTTCCGGGCCTCTCTACGGAGCGCAAAAAGTCGGCCCGCGTGGCGCTGCTCCCCCCGCCGCTCCCGCCGCCGCGGCCCTGGCGCCGGCTGGCCGACTGCCTGCCGTGCCTGCCCCTGGTGCGGCCATGAGCGCGCTGGGCCGCCCCACCGCCTACCGGCCGGAATTCGCCGAGCAGGCGCAGAACTACTGCCTGCTGGGCGCCACCGGCGAGGAGCTGGCCGCCTTCTTCGGCGTCTGCCCGCGCACGGTCGACAACTGGATCGCCACCGTCCCGGCCTTCGCCGAGGCCGTGCAGGCCGGCAAGGCCGCGGCCGACGCCCGCGTCGCGCGCGCCCTCTACGATCGCGCCGTCGGCTACGCCCACAAGGTCGAGCGCACCGCGCTCTATCGCGGCGAGGAAAAGCGCTTCACCGACACCGTCCAGTATCCGCCCGACACCCAGGCCTGCATCTTCTGGCTGCGCAACCGCCGCCGCGCGAGCTGGCAGGCGCGGACGGAGGAGGCGGCGGCCGCCTCGCCGCTGGCCGACGACATCGCGCGCCTGGAGGCCGCGACGGCGCCGCCCGCCTTGGCTCCATCGTCTACGGCGCAGAACGCCGCGCCGGACGAGGGGACCGCCCCATGAGCCTGCTCGCCGTTCCCGTCTCCGACCGCATGCGCGGCGATGCGCTGGCGCGCTACCAGCACGATCCGCTGGGCTTCGTGCGCGATGCCTTCCCCTGGGGCCGTCCGGGCACCGCCCTGGCCGGCGAGAGCGGGCCCGAGCCCTGGCAATGCGACGTGCTCGAGCGGCTGGGCGGCGGCCTGCGCGCGGGCCGGGGCGCCGACGGCGAGGCGGTGCGGCTGGCCGTCGCCTCGGGCCACGGCATCGGCAAGTCGGCGCTGGTCGCCTGGGTCGTGCTGTGGGCGCTGTCGACCCTGCCCGACACGCGCGGCGTCGTCACCGCCAACACCGAGGGCCAGCTGCGCACCAAGACCTGGCCCGAGCTCGCCAAGTGGCACGCCCTGTCGTCGGTGCGCGACTGGTTCGCCTACACCGCGACCTCGCTGCACTCGGCCCAGCCCGGCCGCGACCGCACCTGGCGCGTCGACGCCATCACCTGGTCGGAGAACAACACCGAGGCCATCGCCGGCCTGCACAACAAGGGCCGGCGCGCCTTCGCCCTGTTCGACGAGGCCTCCTCGATCGCCGACGGCGTGTGGGAGACCATCGAGGGCGCGCTGACCGACGGCGGCACCGAGCTGTTCTGGCTGGCCTTCGGCAATCCCACGCGCACCACCGGCCGCTTCCGCGAATGCTTCGCCGGCGGCCGCTTCGCCCATCGCTGGCAGCCGCGCCAGATCGATTCGCGCGCGGTGGCGATGACCAACAAGGCCCAGATCGCGACCTGGGT
Organism: Pseudomonadota bacterium; assembly: GCA_049323495.1. Classification (GTDB taxonomy): domain Bacteria; phylum Pseudomonadota; class Alphaproteobacteria; order Reyranellales; family Reyranellaceae; genus Reyranella. The sequence goes on along the minus strand of JBMONG010000034.1, from coordinate 19,926 downwards.
CCAGGATTACGGCGCCGATTCCGACTTCGTGCGCGTGCGCGTGAAGGGCGAGTTCCCGCGCGCCGGCACCATGCAGTTCATCGACGGCGAGCGCGTCGAGCGCGCCGTGGCGCGCGAGCTGTTCCGCGATCCCGGTGCGGCGCTGGTCATGGGCGTCGACATCGCCCGCCACGGCGAGGACCAGACGGTGATCCGCTTCCGCCGCGGCCTCGATGCGCGCTCGATCCCGGCCGTGAAGTTCCGCATCCCCGATCTCATGGCCGTGGCCGGCCGCGTCATGGAGCTGGTGAACGGCCACGAGCCCGACGCCGTATTCGTCGACGGCACGGGCATCGGCTGGGGCGTCGTCGACCGGCTGGCGCAGCTCGGCTGCTCGACCGTGCGCGGCATCGATTTCGGCGGCCGCGCCGATCGCAGCGACGGCGTCGAGGCCGCGGTGCGCTACGCCAACAAGCGCGCCGAGATGTGGGGCCACCTCAAGGAATGGTGCAAGGCCGGCTGCCTGCCCGACGACCGCAGCCTCAGCGCCGACCTCACCGCGGTCGACTACGGCTACGACGCCACCGACGCCATCCGGCTGGAGCGCAAGGACGACATGCGCAAGCGGGGGCTCGCCTCGCCCGACGATGGCGACGCGCTCGCGCTCACCTTCGCCTACCCCGTCGAGCGCCGGAACTGGCAAGCCGAGTCCGACTTCCAGGCCCGCCTCTCCCAGATGCGCCGCCGCATCGTGTGACGCCCCCCGTCCAACGACCAGCCGCCGGATGGTCGAGACGACGGTTATCTCCCTCCGTCCCCACGAGCGAAGCCGGATCGGCTACGATGGCTGCGAAAACCCGTCCCGGCGTCACGGCCCCGTCATCAGGATTTGTCATGGCTCCACCCCGCGAAAGGTCCGACATGACAGCCAGCGCCGAGAAGCCCGAACGCGTCCCCCAGCTGTCGCTGCGCAGCACGGGGCTGCGACCGAACCTCTACGACCTGGCGATCTTCATCCTGGTGGCGGCAGGCTTCGTCATGCTGGCGCACGGCGCGCACGAGATGGCGCGGCCGCTGGCGAAGCTCGGCACCGGGCCGGTCTCGCTCGATCCCGCCCACCTGCCGGAATACGCGCTGCGCACCGTGCTGCGCATGTTCGCGGCCATCCTCTGCTCGCTGCTCTTCACCTTCGTGGTCGCCACGCTGGCGGCCAAGAGCAAGCGCGCCGAGCTGGTGATCATCCCCGCGCTCGACATCCTGCAGTCGGTGCCGGTGCTGGGCTTCCTCACCTTCACCGTCGTCTTCTTCCTCAACCTCTTCCCGGGCAGCCAGCTTGGTGCCGAGGGCGCGGCGATCTTCGCCATCTTCACCAGCCAGGCCTGGAACATGGCCTTCAGCTTCTACCAGTCGCTGCGCACCGTGCCGTCCGACCTCGACGAGGTGTCGCGCCATTTCCAGCTCTCGCCCTGGATGCGCTTCTGGCGGCTCGAGGCGCCGTTCGCCGCGCCCGGCCTGATCTGGAACACCATGATGTCGATGTCCGGCGGCTGGTTCTTCGTCGTCGCCTCCGAGGCCATCACCGTCGGCGACACCACCGTCAACCTGCCCGGCATCGGCTCGTGGCTGGCCGCCGCCATCGCCGCGCGCGACGTGCACGCCGTGCTGCTGGCGGTCGGGGCCATGGCGATCGTCATCCTGGCCTACGACCAGCTCATCTTCCGCCCCATCGTCGCCTGGGCCGACAAGTTCCGCTTCGAGCAGACCGCGGCGCGCCAGCGGCCGCGCTCCTGGGTGTTCGACCTGTGGCGCCGCACCCGGCTGCTGGGCCGGCTGACCGCCCTCCTGGGCGCCGCCTCGGGCGTGGCCCAGGCGCGCGCCACGGCCGCCCTGCCGCGCCGCCGCAGCGTGTCCTTCCGCCTGCCGCCGGTCGTGAGCCGCGTGCTCGACGGGCTGTGGCTGGCCGTCGTCCTGCTGGCGGTGGCGTGGTCGGTCTGGCGCATCGTGCAGTTCGTCGACACCGAGCTCGGCTGGGCCGACGTGCTGCAGGCGAGCGAGCTGGGCTTCTACACGCTGGTGCGCGTGCTGGTGCTGATCGCGCTGGCCAGCCTGGTCTGGGTGCCGATCGGCGTCTGGATCGGGCTCAGGCCCTCGATCGCCACCAAGGTCCAGCCGGTGGCCCAGTTCCTGGCCGCCTTCCCGGCCAACGTGCTGTTCCCGATCGCCGTCGTGGCGATCGTGCAGTGGAAGCTCGATCCCAACATCTGGCTCAGCCCGCTGATGATCCTGGGCACCCAGTGGTACATCCTGTTCAACGTGATCGCGGGCGCCAGCGCCTTCCCCACCGACATGCGCGAGGCCGCGGCGCTGTTCCGCCTGCGCTCCTGGCAGTGGTGGCGCAAGGTCATCGTGCCCGGCATCCTGCCGTACTACGTCACCGGCGCGCTCACCGCCTCGGGCGGCTCGTGGAACGCCAGCATCGTGGCCGAGGTCGCGAGCTGGGGCAGCACGACGCTGGAGGCCGCGGGACTGGGCGCCTACATCGCCAAGGCGACCGCCGCCGGCGACTATCCGCGCGTCGTGCTGGGCATCGCCGTCATGTCGGTGCTGGTGATCGCCACCAACCGCATCGTCTGGCGGCCGCTCTATGCGCTCGCCGAGCGCCGCTTCCGCATCAACTGAGGATCGAGGACCATGGCTCCGCCGGATACGCTCGTCGACGTCGACCATGTCCGCCAGCGCTACCCCAAGGGCAGCGGCGAGGACCTGCTGGTGCTCGACGGCATCAGCCTGCAGATCCGGCCGCGCGAGATCGTCTCGCTCCTGGGCCGCTCGGGCTGCGGCAAGTCCTCGCTGCTGCGCATCATCGCGGGCCTCATGCCGGCCAGCGAGGGGCGGGTGTCGATCGCGGGCCACGCGGTGGACGGGCCGGCGCCCGAGGTCGCGATGGTGTTCCAGACCTTCGCGCTCTTCCCCTGGCTCACCGTGCAGCAGAACGTCGAGATCGGGCTGGAAGCGCAGGGCGTGGCGCCGGCCGAGCGGCGCAAGCGTGCGCTGGCGGCGATCGACCTGATCGGCCTCGACGGCTACGAGAGCGCCTATCCCAAGGAGCTGTCGGGCGGCATGCGCCAGCGCGTCGGCCTGGCGCGCGCGCTGGTCGTGCATCCCAAGCTGCTGCTGATGGACGAGCCGTTCTCCGCCCTCGACGTGCTGACCGCCGAGACGCTGCGCACCGACCTGCTCGACCTGTGGCACGAGGGGCGCATGCCCATCGCCTCGATCCTGCTGGTGACGCACAACATCGAGGAGGCGGTGCTGATGAGCGACCGCATCATCGTGCTGGCCTCCAATCCCGGCCGCATCGCCGCCGAGATCCCCGTCACCCTGCCGCAGCCGCGCAACCGCCTCGACCCCGCCTTCCGCCAGATGGTCGACGACATCTATGCGCTGATGACGGCGCGTCCCTCGCCGATCGGGCCGGGCGGCGAGCGCCATCACGTGGGCTTCGCCGGCACGGGAATCTCGATGCTGCTGCCGCGCGTGTCGCCCAACGTGCTGGCGGGCCTGCTCGAGGCCATCGCCGGCCCGCCCTACCGCGGCCGCGCCGACCTGCCCGAGCTGGCGGCCTCGCTGCAGATGGAGATCGACGATCTCTTCCCGGTGGCCGAGACGCTGCACCTGCTGCGCCTGGCCGACCTGGCCGAGGGCGACATCCGCCTGACCGAGGCGGGCCAGCGCTTCGTGGAGCTGGGGCCCGACGAGCGCAAGACGCTGTTCGCCCAGCACCTGCTGGCGCACGTGCCGCTCGCGGCCCACATCAAGCGCGTGCTCGACGAGCGCGAGAGCCACCGCGCGCCGGCCAGCCGCTTCCGCGACGAGCTCGAGGACCACATGTCCGAGCAGTTCGCCGACCAGACCCTGCGCGCCGTGACGGGCTGGGCCCGCTTCGGCGAGGTCTTCGCCTACGACGGGAACACCGGCGTCTTCAGCCTCGACAACCCGTCATGACGCGGGACCGGGAACTCCCGACCCCTCCGCCCCCTGCGGGGGCACCTCCCCATCGCGTTGCGATGGGGAGGACGATGACGTCGGGATCTCCTCCCCACGCGGGCGTGGGGAGGTGTCGGCGTCTTACGCCGACGGAGGGGTCATGAGCCTCGACGTGGATGCTTCCGCTCTACCCCACCGCGCCGGCCTTGCGCAGGCGGTCGATCTCGTCGCTGGCGTAGCCCAGCTCGGCCAGCAGCTCGTCGGTGTGCTGGCCGAAATCGGGCCCGGGTCCCGGCGTCGCGGGCTGCGGCGCGAAGGAGAGCCGGATGGGCGCGCTGAGCGTGCGCGGCATCTCGGGATGCGCCGTCTCGACGATCGCGCCGTTGGCCACCGCCTGGTGGTCGTCCGGCACGTCGCGCACGACGCCCAGCAGGCCGAAGGTGATCTCGTGCCGGCGCAGCCGCTCGCGCCATTCCGGCCACGGGCGCGAGGCGAACACCGGGTCGAGGAGGGCGGCCAGCTCCGTCGCATGGGCGCGCCGGTTCTCGGTGGTCTGGAAGCGCGCATCCTCCAGCAGGTCGGGGCGCTCCAGCGCCGCGCACAGGCCGGGCCACAGCCTGTCCTCGCGCACGATGGTGAGCTGGATCCAGCGGCCGTCGGCGGTGCGGTACTGGTTCGCGAGCGCGCTGCGCGGCTGGGTGCGCGGCGGCCGCGGCGCGACATAGGCGCCGAGCAGCGCGCCCTGGGCCAGGATGGCGTTCGACCACAGGCCCGAGGCGTGCAGCGACGTGCCGACCTCGCTGCCCTCGCCGGTGCGCTCGCGGTGCAGCAGCGCCATGGCGATGGCCGCGAACAGGTTCATGCCGGCCATCTGGTCGCCCTGCGCGGGCAGCGAGAAGGCGGGCGGGCCGCCGGCATAGGTGAGCCCGTCGAGCAGGCCGGAGCGGGCGAAGAAGGCCGTCGAATCGAAGCCCGGCTGGTCGGCGTCGGGACCCTGTTCGCCGTAGCCCGTCATCGAGGCGTAGATCAGCCGCGGGTTGAGCGGCGCCACGTCGGCGTAGCGCATGCGCAGCCGCGCGCGCACCTTGAGCGGGAAGTTCACCACCATGACGTCCGCCGTCGCCGCCAGCCGGTCGAATACGGCGCGGCCCTCGTCGTGCTTGAGGTCGATGGCGATCGCCCGCTTGTTGCGGTTGGTCATGTGCCAGCAGAAGTTGACGGGATGCTGCGGGATGGAATGCGCCTGTCCCAGCTTGCGCTGGGGATCGCCTTCGCCCGGCGGCTCGATCTTGATCACCTCCGCGCCGTAGTCGCCCAGCACCGTCGTCGCCACCGGCCCGGCGATGAAGCTCGCCAGGTCCAGCACGCGCAAGCCCTTCAGCGGCAGCTGCCCGCTCATTGCAGTTTTCCTTTCGAACCCGTACACCCCAACCCTACTCCCAGGAGGCGTCTCGAGGTCAATGGCCGGCATCGGTCGCAATTTCCCGCTCGCAGCCCTGATGCTCGTGATCCTGGCCGTTGCCGCGGCGACGCTGCCCTCGGCGATGTGGGTATGCGGCGTGGCGGCCGTGTTGGGCCTCGCGGGCGTGGTGGCCTTCCGCGGCAACGGCTGGCGCAGCGGCGCGCTGGCCGCCGCCGCGGTGGCGCTGAGCCTGGCGCTGCTCGACGCCTTCGCCGGCCTGCTGTCGCCGGGCGCCATGGGGCAGGGGCTGGTGCGCACCATCGAGCCGCGGCACTGGCCGCCGCCCAACCCCGTCCTCGGCTTCCGGCCGCTGCCGGACAGCTCGGCGGTCGCCACGGCGACCTACGGCGGCGAGCTGATCTATCGCCGCACCTACAATTTCGATTCCGAGGCCGCCCGCGTCACGCCGGCCGCACCCGCCGGCGCCGACACCTACCTGTTCGTGGGCGATTCCTTCACCTTCGGCCAGGGACTGGCCGACGACGAGACGCTGGCCTCGCAGTTCGCCCGGTCGGCCGGTCTCAAGGTGCGCGGCGTCAATCTCGGCGTGCCGGGCTACGGGCCCAACCATCTCGTGCGCATGATCGAGGCCGGCCTGCTCGACCTCTACCAGCCGCGGCCCGTGAAGGCCGTCGTCACCTGGATCATTCCGGCGCAGCTCGCGCGCGTCACCGGCGAGGGCTCGTGGCTCGGCACCTCGCCGCGCTATGCGCTGGAGGGCGGCACGCTGCGCTATACGGGCACCTTCAACGAGTACCGCTGGACGCATCCGCTGGCGGGGCTGCGCTACCTGCTGGGCCAGCAGTTCGCCTTCGTCGATGCGATCGGCCGCCAGCAGCGGCAGGTCGAGCAGGTCGAGCTGTTCGTCGCCCTCATGCAGCGCCTGCACGAGGACGTCCGCGCGAAGTTCGGCGTGCCGCTCTACGTCGTCTATTCGTGGCCCGACGAGACCTCCGGCACCGGCTATGCCCAGCAGGGGATCGCGCAGCCGATGCTGATCGACGTGCTCGCGCGCCTGCGCAAGGCCGGCATGATCCTGGTCGCGGTCGACCAGCTCACCGGCAAGTACGACGTCTCGCAGCTCCTCATTCCGCATGACGGCCATCCCAACGCCTTCACCAACCAGCTGATCGCTGCCGACCTCGCCCGCCGCCTCATCAAGTGATCGCGCGCGAAGCGGCCGCGAGACTTGCACTCGGACCGCAATCCCGGCAGCCTGTCGCCAACGAGTTCCGCGCCAAGCGGGGCCGAGCGAGTGAGTAGCGTTCCCACGGGAGGGAATTTTCGCGTGAGCCACGTTGCGCCCATGCGTGTCCTCAATCGGCCCAAGCCCACGGCGGCGGTCGAGCGACGGGCCGATGGCACTGTCATCCTGTCGAGCGGCCGGTCGCTGCCGCCGGACCTGCCGCTGGTGATCGACCTGCTGCAGCGCGCCGCCGAGCGCCGCCCGCACGTCACGTTCCTCGCGGAGCGCCGCGGTCCTGACCGCGCCTGGCAGCGGGTCACCTATGCCGAGGCCTGGGCGCGCACCGGCGCCGTCGCCTCGTGGCTGATCGCGCAGGGCTTCGGCCCCGGCAGCGCGCCGGTCGCCCTCCTGTCCGACAACAGCCTCGAGAACGCGCTGTTCGCCTTCGGCGCCCTGCGCGCCGGCGCGCTGGTCGCGCCGCTCTCGCCCAACGCCTCGCTTGCGGGCGATCTCTCGCGCCTCGATTTCTTGCTGTCGGTGGTGGAGCCCGGCCTGGTCTTTGCACAGGATTCGGCGGCCTTTGCCGCGGCGCTCGACCGTGCGGCTGCGCGCGGCGCGCGGCTGGTGACGGTGGACGGCCGGCGCGGGCTCGCCTTCGCGGCGCTGGCCAACGGCTCGATCGACGCCGCCGTCGCCGAGCGGCGCCTGCACATCGATGCCGCGACGCCGGCCAAGATCCTGTTCACCTCGGGCTCCAGCGGCACGCCCAAGGGCGTGCTCAACACGCACGGCAATCTCGCCGCCGCCGCCGAGATGAACCGGTCGCTGGGCGAGCCGCTCGACGAGCAGCGCGTGCCGGTGACGCTCGACTGGCTGCCCTGGCACCACACGTGGGGCGGCAACTCCAACCTCAACGGCATCGTCCGCTCGGCCGGCACGCTCTACATCGACGGCGGCCGTCCGCTGCCCGGGCGCTTCCAGGAGACGCTGGAGAACCTGCGCGAGCTGCAGCCCTCGGGCTTCGCCACCGTGCCCGCGGCCTATCCGCTGCTGCTGGCCGCGCTCGAGAAGGACGAGGACCTGCGGCAGAAGTTCTTCCGGAACCTGCGCGGCCTGGGCTATGGCGGCGCGCTGCTGCCGCAGGAGAGCTTCGACCGGCTGCAGCTCCTGGCCGCGGGCGAGCTGGGCGAGCGCCTGCCGTTCGGCGCCGGCTGGGGCATGACCGAGACGACCAGCGTCGGGCTCATGGTCTACTGGAACGTGGACCGCTCCGGCCTGCTCGGCCTGCCGCCGCCCGGCGCGCTCGCCAAGCTGGTGCCCGCCGGCGACCGATACGAGCTGAGGGTCAAGGGCCCGCATGTCATGGCCGGCTACCATCGCGACCCGGAGGCGACGGCCGCCGCGTTCGATGAGGAGGGTTACTTCCGCACCGGCGACGCCGCGCGCTGGGTCGACGAGGCGGATCCGCTGGCCGGCATCGCCTTCGCCGGCCGCCTGTCGGAGGAGTTCAAGCTGGCCTCGGGCACCTGGGTGCGCGCCTCGACGCTGCGCCCGCAGCTGATCGACGCGCTGCAGCCCTATGTGCGCGACCTGGTGATCGCCGCTCCCGACCGGCCCTATCTCGGCGCCCTGGTCTGGCTCGACCCGGACGCCTGCGCCGAGGCCGGCGGCCCCGGGACATGGCGGCCGGCGCTGGCGCGGCTGCTGGCCGCGTTCAACGGCCGGCCCGACGGCGCGGCGGGTGGATCGAGCAGCCGCGTGCAGCGCCTGCGGCCGCTCGACGAGCCGCCCTCCGCCGCAGCCGGGGAGGTGACCGACAAGCGGTCGATCAACAGCCGCCGCGTGCTGGAACGGCGCGCCGCCGAGGTCGCCCGGCTCTACGCCGAGCCGGCCGACGCGGACGTCGTCGTAGCGGGGGGAACCGGCTGATGCAGGCCTACATCATCCGCCGCCTGCTGGCGCTGATCCCCACGCTGATCTTCGCCAGCCTCATCGTGTTCATCACCGTGCGCCTGATCCCCGGCGATGTCATCGACCTGATGCTGTCGTCCAACGACATCGGCGCCGACAAGAAGAGCCGCGAGCAGCTCGAAGCCGCGCTCGGCCTCGACCAGCCGATGGTCACGCAGTACTTCCGCTGGGTCGGCGCCATCGTGTTCGAGGGCAGCCTCGGCCAGTCGCTGTGGCAGAGCACCTCCGTGATGCAGGAGATCCTGCACCGCCTGCCCATCACCTTCGAGCTCGGCATCATGGCGCTCCTGGTGGCGCTGCTCGCCGGCATTCCCATCGGCGTCTACTCGGCGGTCCGGCAGGACACGATGGGCGACTACGTCACGCGGTCCTTCGCCATCCTCGCCCTGGCCGTGCCCGGCTTCTGGATCGGCACGCTGATCATGGTCTTCCCCTCGATCTGGTGGGGCTGGTCGCCCGAGGTGAGCTACACGCCCTTCCGCGAAAACCCGCTGCAGAACCTGGGCCAGATGGCCATCCCGGCGCTGATCCTGGGGCTTGCCTTCTCGGCCGTCACCATGCGGCTCACGCGCACCATGATGCTCGAGGTGATGCGGCAGGACTACATCCGCACCGCGATGGCCAAGGGGCTGGCGACGCGCACCACCATCCTGCGCCATGCGCTGCGCAACGCGCTGATCCCGGTCGTGACCCTGGTCGGCCTGCAGGCGCCGGTGCTGGTCGGCGGCGCGGTGATCATGGAGCAGATCTTCGTCATTCCCGGCATGGGGCTGCTGCTCCTCGAGGCGGTGAGCCAGCGCGACTATCCCATCATCACCGGCGTGTTCCTGATCGTGGGCGTCGTGGTGGTGCTGATCAACCTGCTGGTCGATCTCAGCTACGGGCTGCTCGATCCCAAGGTGAGGTACCGCTGATGGTCGCCGTCGCCGATGCCGTCCGCACCCCGCGGCGCCGCGCGCCGCTCGCCGGCCCGCTGCACTTCCTCGTCCGGTTGTTCCGCGACAAGCCGCTCGGCGCCTTCGGCTTCGTGGTGTGCCTGCTGTTCCTGTTCTGCGGCCTCTTCGCCGACGTGCTGGCGCCCTACGGCTTCAACCAGATCAGCCCGATCAACCGGCTGAAGCCGCCCAGCGAGAAGTTCTGGCTGGGCACCGACAATCTCGGCCGCGACATGCTCTCGCGCTGCCTCTACGGCGCGCAGCTCTCCGTCATCATCGGCCTCTCGGCGGCGGCGCTGGCCACCGTCGTGTCGGTCTTCATCGGCATCGTCTCGGGCTATCTCGGCGGCAAGATCGACATGCTGCTGCAGCGCTTCGTCGATGCCTGGATGAGCTTCCCCGACCTCATCATCCTGATCGTGGTGGTGTCGGTGGTCGGGCCGGGCATGGGTCCGGTGATCGTGATCCTGGGCCTGCTCTACGGCATCGGCGGCAGCCGCATCGTGCGCGGCGCCGTGCTGTCGGTGCGCGAGAACGCCTATGTCCACGCCGCCCAGTCGACCGGCGCGTCGCTGCCGCGCATCCTGTGGCGGCACATCCTGCCCAACGTGATGGCGCCGGTGATCGTGCTGTTCACGACGCGCGTCGGCGCCGTGATCCTGGCCGAGTCCGGCCTTGCCTTCCTCGGGCTCGGCGTGCCGCCGCCGGCGCCGACCTGGGGCGGCATGCTGTCGGGCTCGGGCCGGTCCTTCATGTACATGGCGCCCTGGCTCGCCCTGGCGCCCGGCCTCTGCATCACCATCGTGGTCTACGCGATCAACGTGTTCGGCGACGCCCTGCGCGATCTCCTCGATCCGCGCATGCGCGGCAGCCGATAGGGGAGGAAGCCAGGAGCCAAGAAAGCAGCCACAGGGAGGAAAACAAGATGAAGACGCTGAAAGGAGCGTTGGTCGCCGGGGCAATGTCCCTGGCCGCTGGAAGCGCGCTCGCCGACGACAAGCCTGAGTATGGCGGCACGATCGAGATCGGCACGGTCTATGTGACCCTGTCGGCGCTGTCGTGGGACGCGCAGGACTTCAACTGGAAGCACAACCACGATACCGGCCTCGTCTACGAGCAGCTGTTCGCGGCCGACCTCTCCAAGAGCGTCAAGGCCGGCGGCAAGCACCCCTTCGTCGCCGATGCCTGGCTGCCCTCGGACGCCATGCGCGGCGAGCTGGCCGAGAGCTGGGAATGGAAGGACAATCCGCTGCGGCTCGAGATCAAGCTGCGCAAGGGCGTCATGTGGCCCGAGAAGCCGGGCGTCATGAAGAGCCGCGAGCTGGTCGCCGACGACGTGGTCTTCGCCTACGACCGGCTCGACAACAGCCCGCGCAAGATCAAGGGCTACTTCGACCATATCGCCAAGGTCTCGGCGCCCGACAAGCACACCGTGGTCTTCGAGCTGAAGGACTACTTCGCCGAATGGGACTACCGCTTCGGCTACGGCTACTTCTCCGGCATCTATCCGAAGGAGGTCGTGGAGGCCGGCGCCAAGGACTGGAAGAACGTCACGGGCACCGGGCCCTACATGCTGACGGACTTCGTGGCCGGCAACTCCAACACCTACACGAAGAATCCCGACTACTGGGACAAGGAGAAGATCGACGGCAAGGAGTACAAGCTGCCCTTCATCGACAAAATCGTCTACCGGACGATCAAGGACGAGGCGACCTACATCACTGCGCTGCGCACCGGCAAGCTCGACATGCTGGAGAATATCCGCTGGCAGAACGTGGAGTCGCTCAAGAAGAGCGCGCCGCAGCTCAAGTGGAACCGCTGGCTCAACATGAGCGGCACGTTCCTGGCGTTCCGCGTCGATGTCGACAGCCCGTTCAAGGACGTGCGCGTGCGCCGTGCGCTGAACATGGCCGTGAACAAGGACGAGATCGTCAAGGCCTATTACAACGGGAACGCGGAGCTGTTCGCCTATCCCATGCACCCCGACTATGTCGGCTACTTCCAGCCGCTGAAGGAAATGCCGGCCTCGGTGCAGGAACTGTTCAAGTACGATCCGGACAAGGCCAGGAAGCTGCTGGCGGAGGCCGGCTACGGCAAGGGCTTCACCTTCAAGGTCCAGGTCTGCTCGTGCAACGCCGACCACATGGACCTGCTGCCGCTGGTCGCGGCCTATCTCGAGCAGGTCGGCGTGAAGATGGACATCCAGCCCATGGAGTACGGCGCCTTCCTGAGCGCCATGACCTCGCGCACGCTGGCCGTCGGCTACCTGATGAACAACGGGCACACCAACCCGACCACGACCATCCGCAAGAGTTTCACGACGGGCCAGCAGTGGAACCCCTCCGGCTGGTCGGATCCCAAGTTCGACGCGAAGATGGACGAGGTCTACAGGGAGCGTGACGAGGGCAAGCGCCAGCAGATGCTGCGCGAGATGACGATCGAGATCCTCGACAAGGCTCCCTACATCTGGCTGCCGACGCCGTACATCTACACGGCGTGGTGGCCATGGGTGAAGAACTACAATGGCGAGCTGCGCGCCGGGGCGGTGCGCCCCGGCCCGATCTATGCCCGCATGTGGCTCGACCAGGAGCTCAAGAAGAAGATGGGATTCTGAGGGATGTGGGGAGTGCGCGCCGGAGCGGTGCGCATTCCCTGCAGGGCACGAGGAGGAAGCGCATGAAGCCTGTCAACACCTTGAGACAGACGCTGCTTGGCGCTGCCGCAGCAGTGGCGGCGGTGGCGGGGTCGGCGGCGGCCCAGGACGGCGCGAAGCCGCAGTACGGCGGCACGCTGGAGGTCGGCACCGTCTACGTGACGCTGTCGGCCCTGTCGTTCGATCCCAACGACTGGAACTGGAAGCTGAACCACGACACCGGCCAGTACCTCGAGCAGCTCTTCCAGGGCGATCTGTCGAAGGCGAAGAGCCGGGGAGGCCCGCATCCCTTCGTCGCCGATGGCTATCTGCCGCAGGACGCCATCAAGGGCGAGCTGGCCGAGAGCTGGGAGTGGAAGGAAGACCCGCTCAGGGTCGAGATCAAGCTGCGCAAGGGCGTCATGTTCCCCGACAAGCCCGGCGTCATGCAGAGCCGCGAGCTGACGTCCGAGGACGTGGCCTATTCCTTCAAGCGCCTGATCTCGAGCCCCAAGCAGCAGAAGGGCTATTTCAACCACGTCGAGAAGGTCGAGACGCCCGACAAGCACACCATCGTCTTCTACATGAAGCACTTCCACGCCGAATGGGACTATCGCTTCGGCTGGGGCTACTACTCGCCGATCTACGCCAAGGAGATGGTCGACGCCGGCGCCACCAACTGGAAGAACGCCGTCGGCACCGGGCCCTTCCAGCTGACGGACTTCGTGTCCGGCAACTCCAACACCTACACCAAAAACCCCTTCTACTGGGACACCGAGAAGATCGGCGGCCAGGACTACAAGCTGCCGTTCGTCGACAAGGTCGTCTATCGCACCATCAAGGACGAGGCGACCTTCGTCACGGCGCTGCGCACCGGCAAGCTCGACATCCTGGAAGCGATCCGCTGGCAGAACGTCGATTCGCTGAAGAAGAGCGTGCCGCAGCTCAAGTGGAACCGCTGGCTGAACATGAGCGGCACCTTCATGGCCATGCGCATGGACGTCGACGGGCCCTTCAAGGACGTCCGCGTGCGCCGCGCGCTCAACATGGCGGTGAACAAGGACGAGATCGTCAAGGCCTACTACAACGGCAATGCCGAGCTGTTCGCCTATCCCCAGCATCCCGACTACGGGCCCTACTTCGAGCCCCTGAAGGACATGCCGGCCTCGGTGCAGGAGCTGTTCACCTACGATCCAGCGAAGGCCAAGAAGCTCCTCGCCGAAGCGGGCTACCCGAAGGGCTTCACGACGAAGGTGCAGGTCTGCTCGTGCAGCACCGACCACATGGATCTGCTGCCGCTCGTCGCCGCCTACCTCGAGCAGAGCGGCGTCAAGCTCGAGATCCAGCCCATGGAGTACGGCGCGTTCCTGAGCGCCATGAGCTCGCGCACCCATGCGCCGGCCTACTTCATGAACTCGGGCCACGTGAACCCGACCCGCACGCTCCACAAGAGCTTCATCACAGGCGAGCTGTGGAACCCGGCCGGATACAGCGATCCGAAGTACGACGCGAAGATGGAGGAGGTCTTCCGCACGAAGGACGAGGCGACGCGCATCAAGATGCTGCGTGAGATGACGCGCGAGATCCTCGACCAGGCGCCCTATGTGTGGATGCCGATCCCCTACGTCTACACGGCGTGGTGGCCGTGGGTGAAGAACTACGGCGGCGAGCTGCGCGTCGGCGCGGTTCGTCCCGGCCCCATCTATGCCCGCATCTGGATCGACCAGGAGCTCAAGAAGAAGATGGGACATTGATCGGCGCCGGGGAGCGCGCCGCAACGGTGGCGCGCTGCCGGGAAGGAACAATGAGGAGGAAGCGTATGATGCGTATGACGACCTTGAGGCGGGCGCTCCTTGGCGCCGCCGCGGCGGTGCTGATGTCGGCGGGCGCGGCGACGGCGCAGGACGGCGCCAAGCCGCAATATGGCGGCACGCTGGAAGTGGGCACGATGTTCGTGACCCTGTCGGCGCTGTCGTGGGATCCGCACGACTGGAACTGGAAGCTGAACCACGACACCGGCCAGTTCTACGAACAGCTGATCGCCGGCGACCTCGACAAGAGCAAGCGCAAGGGCGGCAAGCATCCCTTCGTCGCCGATGCCTATCTCGCGACCGAGGCGCAGCGTGGCGAGCTTGCCGAGAAGTGGGAGCTGGTCGACGACCCGCTGTCCGTGGTCTTCACCCTGCGCAAGGGCATCATGTTTCCCGAGAAGCCGGGCGTGATGAAGAGCCGCGAGCTCACGGCGGAGGACGTGGCCTATGCGTTCAACCGCCTGCGCTCCAGCCCCAAGGCGGTCCCCGGCTATTACGACTTCCTGGGCGACGTCGTCGCCAAGGACAAGTACACGGTGGTCTTCAACTTCAAGGAATTCAACGCGGAGTGGGACTACCGGCTGGCCTGGGGCTTCTACACCACGGTCACGCCCAAGGAAGTGGTCGACGCCGGCGCCAACAACTGGAAGAACGTCAACGGCACAGGGCCGTTCATGCTGACCGACTTCGTTGCGGGCAACTCCAACACCTATACGAAGAATCCCATCTACTGGGACAAGGAGAAGCTGGGCGGCCAGGAATACAAGCTGCCCTTCGTCGACAAGCTGATCTATCGCACCATCAAGGACGAGGCGACGCAGCACGCGGCCATCCGCACGGCCAAGCTCGACCTGCTCGAAACCATCAATGCGCGCTACGTGCCCGAGCTGAAGAAGAGCGCGCCGCAGCTGCAATGGGCCAAGCGCCTGTCGATCCTGGGCTCGTTCATGGCGATGCGCACCGACACCAAGCCGTTCGACGACGTGCGCGTGCGCCGGGCGCTCAACATGGCGATCAACAAGAAGGAGATCATCGAAGCCCACTACAGCGGCGAGGCCGAGATGCACGCCTATCCCATGTATCCCGACTGGGAGGGCTACTACGACTCGCTCGACAAGATGCCGGCCTCGGTCAAGGAACTCTACGAGTACAACCCGAAGAAGGCCAAGGAGCTCCTGAAGCAGGCAGGCTACCCGAACGGCTTCACCTTTAAGATGCAGTTCTGTTCCTGCTCGGCGGACCATTCCGAGCTGGCGCCGCTGCTCGCCGCCTATCTCGAGGCGGTCGGCGTGAAGGTCGAGCTGCAGCCTACGGAGTACGGCGCCTTCCTGTCGGCGATGACGACCAAGAAGCACCAGCCGGGCTACCTGATGAACTCCAGCCACACCAACCCGACGACCAGCATCCGCAAGAGCTTCGTCGGCGGCCAGACCTGGAACCCGTCGATGTACGCCGACCCGAAGTTCGACGCCAAGATGGACGCTGTCTACAAGGAGCGCGACGAGAGCAAGCGCAAGCAGATGCTGCGCGAGATGACCGTCGAGATCATGGACGCGGCGCCCTACATCTGGCTGCCGACGCCCTACGTCTACGCCGCCTGGTGGCCATGGGTGAAGAACTACGGCGGCGAGATGAGCGTGGGCTCCATCCGCCCTGGCCCGATCTATGCCCGCATCTGGGTCGACCAGGAGCTCAAGAAGAAGATGGGGCACTGATGCGCCATCTGCCGTCATCCCGAGCGCAGCGTAGCGAAGTCGAGGGACCTCTTTTGAAAGCACATCGGCAAGACGGGTCCCTCCGCTGCGCCTCGCTGCGCTCGGCTCCGGTCGGGATGACGGAAAAATGAGCCTCCTCTCCGTCCGCGGGCTCTCCACCGAGTTCCGCACCGAGCGCGGCACGGTCAAGGCGGTCGACGACGTGTCGTTCGACGTGGCCGCCGGCGAGACGCTGGCGATCGTGGGCGAATCGGGCTCGGGCAAGAGCGTCACGGCCATGTCGATCCTGCGGCTCATCCCGAGCCCGCCCGGCCGCATCTCCTCGGGCGAGGTCGTGTTCGACGGCCGCGACCTGCTCGGCCTGTCGGACCAGGAGATCCGGGCGATCCGCGGCGACCGCATCGCCATGATCTTCCAGGAGCCGATGAGCTCGCTCAACCCGTCGCTGACGGTGGGCCTGCAGATCGCCGAGCCGATCAACCTGCATCGCCGGACGCCGTGGGCCAAGGCGATGGACATGGCGGCCGACCTGCTGGCGCGCGTGCGCCTGCCTGACGCCAAAAGCCGCGTGAAGGCCTATCCGCACCAGTTCTCCGGCGGCATGCGCCAGCGCGCCATGATCGCAATGGCGCTGGCCTGCCAGCCGCAGCTCATCATCGCCGACGAGCCGACGACCGCGCTCGACGTCACGGTGCAGGCGCAGATCCTGGCCCTGCTCAAGGAGCTGACGCGCGCCGCGAACTCGGCGCTGATCCTGATCACGCACGATCTGGGCGTGGTGGCGCGCTACGCCGACCGCGTGTGCGTCATGTATGGCGGGCGCATCGTCGAGGCCGGCCCGGCGCGCGAGATCTACGCCCGGCCGCGCCATCCCTACACGATCGGGCTGATGGCCTCGGTGCCGCGGCTCGACCAGGAGGCGGGCTCGCGGCTGGTGCCGATCGAGGGCTCGCCGCCCAACCTCGCCAACCTGCCACCGGGCTGCGCCTTCGCGCCGCGCTGCCGGCAGGCCGCCGACGTCTGCCGCGAACGCCGGCCGCCGCTCGTGACCAGCGCTCCCGACCACCTTTCGGCCTGCCATTTCCATGCCCAGCTCAACACCTGACACCGTCCTCGAGGTCAGGGACCTCAGGATCCATTTCCCGGTGATGGCGGGCGCCGTTATGCGCCGCCAGGTCGGCAGCGTGAAAGCCGTGGACGGCGTCTCGTTCGACGTGCGGCGCGGCGAGACCCTGGGCCTGGTGGGCGAATCGGGCTGCGGCAAGAGCACGACCGGCCTCGGCATCCTGCGCATGCTCGACATCACCTCGGGCGAGGTGCGCTTCGAGGGCGAGGACATCTCGGGCTACGACCGTGCGCGCATGCGGCCGATCCGGCGCCGCATGCAGATGGTCTACCAGGATCCGTTCGGCTCGCTGAACCCGCGCATGAAGGTGTCGCAGATCGTCGGCGAGCCGCTCGAGGTGCACGGCATGTCGGGTGACCGCGCCGCCTACGAGGCGCGCGTGGCGAGCCTCCTCGACATGGTGGGCCTGCTGCCCGACATGGCCGACCGCTATCCGCACGAATTCTCGGGCGGCCAGCGCCAGCGCATCGGCATCGCGCGCGCGCTCGCGCTGGAGCCGTCGCTGATCATCTGCGACGAGCCGGTCTCGGCGCTCGACGTGTCGATCCAGGCGCAGGTCGTGAACCTGTTCCAGGAGCTGCAGGAGCGGCTGGGACTCACCTACATCTTCATCGCCCACGATCTCGCGGTGGTGCGCCACATCAGCCATCGCATCGCCGTCATGTATCTCGGCCGCATCGTGGAGATCGCGCCGCGCGGCGCGCTCTATGCCGAGCCGCTGCACCCCTACACGCAGGCCCTGCTGGCGGCCATCCCCATCCCCGATCCCGAGGTCGAGGCAACCCGGCCGCAGCAGATCATCACCGGCGAGGTGCCGTCGGCCATGCGGCCGCCGCCCGGCTGCCGCTTCCATACGCGCTGTCCGCGGGCGATGGAGGCCTGCCGCCAAGTCGATCCGCCGATGCGCGACATGGGCGGTGGCCGCGCCGTGGCCTGTCATCTATACGACGGCGGATGAAGCTCGCCCGTCGCGCTCTCGTCCTGCTTGCGCTCCTCGCCGCCCTGCCGGCGGCGGCGCGCGAGGCGCCATACCTCACGGCACGGGACCTCGACCTCGTCGCCGTCCTGCCCCCGCCCATCGCCGCGGGCAGCCCGGCCGACCGCGAGCAGCAGGCGGCCGTCCTCGCGGCCCAGCGCGCCGCCGCGCCGGAACGCATCGTGCAGGCCAGGGCCGATGTCGACGAGGCGGTGTTCGCCATGTTCGGCGCGGTGCTCGGCCCCGGCTTCAACGCGCCGGCCCTGCCTGCGACGGCGCGCCTGTTCGAGCGGCTGGGCCGGACGGAGGACGTCGTGGTCGGGCCGGCGAAGAAGGCGTTCGGCCGCGTTCGGCCCTATCTCGCGAACCCCGAGATCAAGCCGTTGGCCGGCCATTCGACCAGCGGCTCCTATCCGTCGGGCCATACCTCGCGGGTCAATCTCGCGGCCATCGTGCTGGGGGATCTCGTGCCCGAGCAGCGCGCGGCGATCTGGGCGCGCGCCCGCGACTATTCCTGGAGCCGCGTGATCGGTGGCGTGCACTATCCCAACGACCTCGACGGTGGCGCGCGCGCCGGCACCGCGATCGCGGTCGCGGTCCGGGGGCGCCCCGACTTCAGGGCCGACTTCGAGGCGGCTCGCCGGGAGCTGCGCGCTGCCCTCGGTCTCGCGCCGTAGCGGCGCCTCACATCTTGCCGGCGACGATGCGCGCGCCCAGCGCCCAGCGATGGACCTCGGACGGGCCGTCGTAGATGCGGAAGGCGCGGGTGTCGCGGAAGATGCGCTCCACCACCGTGTCGCGCGTGATGCCCATGCCGCCCAGGATCTGCAGCGAGCGGTCGGCGACACGGGCGATCGCCTCCGAGCACACGACCTTGGACATCGAGCTTTCGTTCGAGGCGCGATGGCCCTGGTCGAGCAGCCAGGCGGTATGCAGGATCGACAGCCGCGCCTGGTGGATGTCCATGTGGTTGTCGGCCAGCATGAAGCTCACCCCCTCGTGCTCGCCCAGCGTCTTGCCGAAGGCGACGCGCTTGCGGGCGTAGTCGGCCGCGATCTCCTGGGCGCGCACCGCCGAGCCCAGCCAGCGCATGCAGTGGCTGAGCCGCGCCGGCGCCAGCCGCACCTGGGCGTAGCGGAAGCCCTTGCCGACCTCGCCCAGCACGGCATCGGCGGGCAGCCGCAGGTCCCTGATCTCGACCACGCCGTGGCCGCCGGTGAAGCTCGAATCCATGGTGTCGAGGGTGCGCTCGAGGCGGATCGCGGGATCGGGCATGTCGGCCAGGAAGAGGGTGGCATGGCCGTCCTGCGGCCCGCCCTCGACCTTGGCCATGATGATGGCGAAGCCCGCGCCCTCGGCGCCCGTGATCAGCCACTTGCGGCCGTTGATCACCCATTCGTTGCCGTCGAGCCGCGCCGTGGCCTGCAGCATGCCGGGATCGGAGCCCGCACCGCCCGGCTCGGTCATGCAGAAGCACGACCGGATCTTCCCTTCGGCCAGCGGCTTCAGGAAGTGCTCGCGCTGGTCGGGCCGCGCCACGACGTCGAGCAGATGGATGTTGCCCTCGTCGGGCGAGGCGCAATGGATCGCCGTGGGGCCCAGGATCGAGTAGCCCGCCGCCTCGAACACGTAGGCCCGCGCGACCTGGCTCAGCGCGCGGCCGCCGAATTCCTTCGGCACGTGCGGCGCCAGCACGCCCGCCTCGCGCGCCAGCGCGTTGAGCTCGAAGCGCAGCGCCTCGGTCGGGCCGTGCGCCGTCCAGCGCGCATCCGTCTCGTAGGGCACGACCTTCGTCTTCACGAAGTCCAACACCTTGTCGGCGAGGTCCTTCACCTCGGCGGGTGGCGCGAAACTGATATCCACGACTCTGCTCTCCCGGTTTGTCGCGCGGAGCCTAGAGCGGTTTCCACGATGATGGAACCGCAAGCGGTTCCGTCATCGTGGAAACGCGCGCACGGTTGATCGAAGTTTCACAAGGCATGTTCCGTTCGGCTGATTCCAGCCGACCGGAACATGCTTTAGCAGGCTGTTGAAGAAGTGGTCGAGGGTCGAGCGCCGGAGGGTCGATTTGGCGGCATCCAAGGAGGTCAGGGTCGGCGGGAAGGTTTTCGGCTCCGCTTCGTCAAGCCTTGCCGGTCATGCCGGT
>JBMONG010000033.1:0-488260 GCA_049323495.1 Pseudomonadota bacterium | reverse complement strand
TCGCGGGGTCGTGGCGGCTCGAACAGCCACGACCCGGTCCGCATCTACACCTTCTCGGAGACACAAGGGACCTTGCTTCGACGATCTGGCGGCTGATCGTGGAGAGAAGGCCCCTCGGCTACGCTCGGGGCGACGGATGGTCCCGCAACAGCTTCGGCACGCCCATTTCCTCGAGCAGCGCGCGGGTGCGGGTGCCGATCGATTGCGGCATGCGCAGGAAGGCCGCAAGGTCGACCGGATGGTCGATATCCATGGCGATACCGGGTTGGCGCATCACCGTCGGCTCGATGCCGCAGCGCTCGGCCGCCTCAAGGTGCGGGAAGTAGCTGTTGTCGCCGAAGCGCAGCGGCACCGCATCCGGCGGCGAGCAGATCACGGCGTTGGATCCGAGATCATCGTGCGCCGGCGAGATCGTGAAGGAGGGCGCCGGCAGGTGGGCGCCGAGCACGAGGTCGATCTCCTGCGACGTCACGGCGGGAATGTCCGCCGGCATGGTGATCATGCCGTTGCGGCCTTCGCGGGCGAGCAGGCGCAGGCCGGCGGTGACGCTGCCCGTATGGCCGTCGCGCGCGCCGTCGGTGACCACGCGCGCCCCGAGCTTCTTCGCCAGCGCCGTCGCCTGCGGATCGAGCGTGACGACCATGATTCCGGCCAGGCCCGCCGCGCCGGCGACGGCTTCCAGCACCTCGCCCATCATGACCTCGATCAGGGCACGCCGCTGGCTGGGCGAGAGCAGCGGCGAGAGGCGCTGCTTGGCGCCGTCGAGCTCCTTGATGGGCACGACGGCCCAGATGTCGTCGACCTTCATCGCAAGGAGTCCGCGAAGGCGAGCACGGTGCGTGCCAGTGCTTCCTTGTCGGCGACGCTGCTCATGAGGGTCGGCGCGACGTGCTGCCGGACGGCGATGCCGGGGGCATCGATGCGATCGACGACCAGCCCGTCGAGCAGGTCGCCGTAGCGGGCCGCGACCGTGGCGGCGCTCACCGCCAGACCGAGCTCCTGCATCATCTTGGCGGTCGGTCCCTTGACCGCGGCACCGCCGACGATCGGCGAGACCGCAACGACGGGCGCGCCGCAGCCGGCGAGAGCGTCGCGCAGACCGGGCACCGCGAGGATGGGCTCGATGCTGATGAAGGGATTGGAGGGGCAGATCACGACGGCGCGCACCTTGCCCCGCAGCGCTGCCAACACGTTGGCCTGCGGCCGCGCCGTCGCCGCGCCCTCGAAGGCCAGCGCACGCACCACGGGGCGGCATTGCTGGCGCACGAAGTAGTCCTGGAAGTCGATCCAGCCGTCGGCGCTCAGCACGCGCGTGCGCACGCGGTCGTCGCTCATGGGGAGGATGCGCGGCGCGACGCCGAGATGCCGGCAGACATCGGCCGTGATCGCGGACAGCGTCTCGCCGGCCTTCAGCCGGCGCGTGCGCTCGACATGCAGGGCGAGGTCGCGGTCGCCGAGGCGGAACCAGTCGGCGCCGCCCAGCGTGGCGATCGTCTCCATGAAGGACCATGTCTCGTCGCGCCGACCCCAGCCCTGCGCCGTGTTGTCGAGGCCGGCCAGCACATAGGTGAGCGTGTCGATGTCGGGCGAGATCGACAGGCCGAGATGCTCGAAGTCGTCGCCGGTGTTGGCGACGATCAGCAGCGCGTCGGGCGGCAGCACGCGGCTGAGGCCGAGCGCCAGCTTGGCCCCGCCGACACCGCCGGACAGGGCGACGACCAGGCCGTCGCTCACCGGAACATGTCCTCCGCGGCGGGTCGCACCAGCTGCGCGGCCGGATTGGCGGGCGCCGTCCAGCTCAAGCCGCGCACCAGCACGACGGGCTGGGCCTCGTCGCCCTGCCCCTGGACGAGGGAAGCGGCGGACGCGATCTCGTCGGCGAATCCCGAGATGCTGACCTGCAGCGTGCGACCGAACAGGTCGGGGTTGCCGCGCAGGTCGAGCAGGGCGGGCAGGCCGGCCGCGCCAATTGCGATGCCCTGCGTGCCGCGCCGCCAGGCGCGGCCGAAGCTGTCGGTGATGATGACGGCGGGCGCACAGCCGGCGCGGGCGGCCAGCGCGTCGCGCAGCCTCGCCGCGCTGCCGTCGGGATCGACGGGCAGCAGCAGGGCGCGCTCGGCGCCGTCGTTGGGCCCGACGTTGGACTGGTCGATGCCGGCATTGGCCATGACGAAGCCCAGCCGGTGCTCGACGATCAGCACGTTGGGCCGGGAACGCACGACGCGCACGGACTCGGACAGGATGAGCTCGACCAGCCGCGGGTCCTTCTGGACCTCGGCGGCGAGCGCCAGGGCGCGCTCGGAGGGCGTGACGTCCGCCAGCGCGACGCTGCGGCCTTCCGCCTTGGAGACGATCTTCTGCGCGAGCGCCAGCACGTCGCCCTCGCGCAGCGCGATGCCGGCCTGCGACAGGCCCCGGAAGATCAGGGCCGCCAGGTCGTCGCCTTCCTTGATCAGCGGCAGGTCGGGGACCGCGAACAGCTCCAGCTTGGCGGTACGGCTCATCCGAAGCGCTTGCGCAGGCGCGGCAGGACCTCCGCGCCGAACAGGTCGAGGAAGCGCGCCTGATCCTCGCCCGGCGCGTGGAAGACCAGGTGATTGAAGCCGAGGCCGACATAGTAGCCGATCTTCTCGACCTGCTCCTCGGGATCGTTCGACACGATCCAGCGGCTGGCCGCGCGCTCGAGCGGCAGGGCGTCGGCCAGACGCTGCATCTCGACCGGATCCTCCACCGACATCTTCTCTTCCGGTGTCAGCGCCAGCGCCGCCCACAGCCGCGTGTCCTCGAGGGCGCGCTGCCGGTCGGTGTCGAAGGAGACCTTCACCTCGATCATGCGGTCGTAGGGCTGCTTGCGCTCCCCGGCCGCCGCCAGGCCTTCGGCGACCTTGGGCAGCAGCGTCTCGGTGTAGAGCTCGCGCTTCTTGCCGCTGGTGCAGATGAAGCCGTCGCCCTGCCGGCCGGCGTACTTCGCGACCAGCGCGCCCGCTGCCGCCACGTAGATCGGCACCTCTTCATCCGGCCGGTCGTAGATCGTCGCGTTCTCGGTCTTGTAGTACTCGCCCTGGAAGGTGATGCGCTCGCCGCGCCACAGCGTGCGGATCAGCGTCACCGCCTCGCGCAGACGCGCGAAGCGCTCCTTGAACTCCGGCCAGGGCTGGCCGGTCGACGGCACCTCGTTCAGGGATTCGCCGGTGCCGATGCCCAGGATCACGCGTCCCGGGAACATCGAGCCCAGTGTGCCGAAGGCCTGGGCGACGATCGAAGGGTGGTAGCGGAAGGTGGGGGTCAGCACGCTGGTGCCGAGGACGGCGCGAGACGTGCGTGCGCCCAGAGCGCCCATCCAGGCAATGGAATTGGGCGCATGGCCGTCGATGTGCTTCCAGGGCTGGAAGTGATCGCTGACGAAGACCGAGTCGAAGCCGGCCCTCTCGGCGTGGCAGCCGAACTCGAGCAGCTTGCCGGGCGCGAATTGTTCGGCCGACGCCTTGTATCCGAGCTTGAGCACGAACGTGGCTCCTTGATCGTTCCGCTGAAGTCAGGCGAAGTCATAATGGAGCGCCATCCTGCCCACAACGCCGGATCGGCGGCCGGGGACCGGTCATGCATTCGGCACAGCCGGCCGGGCGGGCGGCGTTGACCGTCCGCGGCGCACGGCGATAGACTTTCATTCGAGCGAGCGCCGCCAGAGCATCCAAACTCGCCAATCCTGGAGGAAAATCAGCATGTCGATCAAGCGACGCGAAGTCCTGGCCGGATCCGCTGCCGCCGGCACGGTAGCGCTAACATCGGGGCTGGCCGCCCCGGCCATCGCCCAGAACGAACCGATCAAGATCGGCTATCTGCCGGCTCTCACGGGGCCCAGCTCCTCGACCGGCATCGGCATCAACCGCGGCACCGTCATGGGTGTCGAGATGATCAACGCTGCGGGCGGCGTGAACGGTCGCAAGATCGAGCTGATCGTGCGCGACACGCAGAGCGATCCGACCAAGGCGGTGAACGCCGTGGCCGAGCTCACGCAGCGCCAGAAGGTGGCGGTCATCTGGGGGCCGCTGAATTCCGGCGAGGCGCTGGCGGCGACGCCGCTGATCGCGCGCGACAAGGTGCCGATGCTGCATCCGTGCTGGGTCGACACGCTGATCGACGTCAAGAAGTACCCGATGGCCTTCCGCAATGCGCCGACGAACCAGCAGATCGGGGCGGCGGCCAACCACTATGTGGTCGACGTGCTGAAGCTCAAGAAGGTCGCCGTCATCAGCGACACCACGGGCTACGGCACCGCTTCGGTCGAGGCCTATGTGCCGATGCTGAAGGCCAAGGGCGCCGAGGTCGTCTATTCCGGCCACGTCGATGCGGCGAACCCGGATCTCAAGCCGGAGCTGCTGCGCATGCGCAATGCCGGCGCCCAGGCGATCATGCCCTGGAGCGTCAATGCCGGCTTCCTGTCGCGCATCCTGAACACGCGCGGCAACATGGAATGGGACGTGCCCGTCGTAGGACAGACGACGCTGGGCTCCGGCCAGACCAAGGCGCTGCTCGAGAAGCCCGAGTACTGGAACAAGGTCTACTCCAACAACTTCAAGAAGGTCTGCTTCGGCAAGGACGGCAAGCTGCCGCCGGCCGCCGAGGAGTTCGTGGCCCGCCTGCGCAAGGAGAAGGTCGAGATGGGCGACACCCTGCTGTGGTGGATCGCGCTGGGCTGGGACGGGTCGCGCATGATGGCCGAGACCTTCAAGGCGGCAGGCAGTAAGGCCAGCGAGGTGGTGGCCTACTGGAACAAGCTCAAGGCGTGGCCGGGCGTCTACGGCACGATCACCTTCACGCCGGAACAGCACAACGGCTTTCCCGACGACGAGGTCGTCATGTGCGAGGTCAACTCGCTCAAGGACGGCGCCTTCAATCTGGCCCCGGGCTACAGCTCCTGACGCATCTGGAGCGCGGGCCCGCCGGTCCGCTCACGGGTCTTGACTGCGGACCTCCGGGTCCGCGCTCCAATGCAGGGAGCTGACGGGTGCTCGAGTCGATACTGTCCTACGGCCTGGCCATCGGGGCTGTCTATGCGCTGATCGGCATCACGTACAACGTGATGTTCACCGCCTCGCGGGTGTTCAGCTTCACCGCCGGGATGCTTGGCATGGTGGGCGGGGTGCTGGGCGCCTGGTTCATCACCAGGCTGGGTCTTCCCGTGCTCGTCGGCTTCGTGCTCGTGCTCGCCTGCGGTGCGTTGATCGGCGTCGTCACGGAGATCGTCACGGTCCGCCCGGTATTGAAGGGCATCGAGCAGCACCTCTACGTGCTGTCGACCCTGGCCTTCGCGCTCATGGTGCAGCAGTTCGTCGCCATCGAATGGGGCACGGAGGCGCAGCCCTTTCCCCGCCTGCTGCCGATCGAGGATGGCTGGGTCGACCAGCAGTTCGCGCTGCCGATCCTGGCGTGCATCGTGACGGTCGTGGGGCTCGAGGTGCTCTACAGGCATACGCTGATCGGCCGGGCCTTCCGCGCCATCGCCGAGGACAGCTACGCGGCGCGCGCGCTCGGCCTGCCCGAGCAGCGGCTGCGCACGGCGAGCTTCGCGCTGGCGGGGGTGATCGGCACCCTGGCAGGTTTCACGGGCGCCATGATGCTCCTGGCCTATTTCGGCAACCAGGCGATCCTCAGCTTCTACGGCTTCGTGCCCGTCGCCCTTGGGGGCATGGGCTCTCATCGCGGCGCCGTGGTCGGGGGGCTGGCGCTGGGCCTGTTCCAGCAGGCTGCGAACTTCCTGGTGGGCGGCATCTTCGCCGCTGTCGCCGTCTTCGTCGTGTTCATCATCGTCCTCCTGCTGCGGCCCGAAGGCCTGGCGGGGGCCGCGACGGCGCGGAGGGTGTGATGGACGCCACTGCCGCTCCCATCGCCAGCCGGCCGGCAGGGGCCGGCCGGTTCGCCCGCATCGAGGCTGCGCTGCCGTGGGTCGCCCTGGCGGCGGCCGCGGTCGCCCTGCCGCTGTTCGACGATTCCTACGCGGGCGTCATCGCCCAGCGCGCCTGCATCTACTGGATTCTCTGCGCCGGCCTGAACCTGGTGGTCGGTTACGCCGGCCAGATCGCGATCGGCTGGGTGGCGCTGCTGACGCTCGGTGCCTACACGACGGCGGTGCTGACCGCGGGCACCGTCATGGAGCCCTGGCACCCGTACATCGCCCTGGTGGCGAGCGGCGTCATGGGGGCAGCCTTCGGCCTGATCGTCGGCCTGCCGGCGCTGCGGCTGCGCACCTTCTACTTCGCCATGACCACACTGGGCTTCTCCACCATCGTCACGCAGGTCGCGCTGGCGTGGAAGAGCGTCACCGGCGGCGGCATCGGTACGCCGGGCCCGGTGTTTCCGTGGCCGTTCGAGCCGGGCTGGGGCTTCTACTACTTCTGCCTGCTGCTGGCGGCCCTGGCGACCTGGATGACCGCCAACGTCGCATCGAGCCGTTTCGGTCGCGGGCTCGTGGCGATCCGCGACGCCGAAGTGGCCGCCGAGGCGTCGGGCGTGGCCAAAGGCCCGCTGCTGATGACGGTGTTCCTGTTCAGCGGTGCGCTGGCGGGAGTGGCGGGCGGGCTGTTCTCGTCGCTGCAGTCCTACATCACGCCGGACGCGTTCACCTTCGATTTGTCGGTGCTGTTCTTCATCGCCATCCTCATCGGCGGCCGCGGCTCGATCCTCGGGCCGCTGCTGGGCACGATCATCCTGACCGTCCTGCCGGAGTTCGCCGCGCCGCTGGTGGCCTGGTCGACGTTCCTGTATGCCGCGCTGCTGCTCGTTATCGTGCTGGCGATTCCCGGCGGCATCGCCGACCTGCTCGACTACAAGAACCGTCGGCCGCTCGAGCAGCACCGCGAGATCGTGACGCGGCCCGAGCTGCTTCCGCGCATCCTGAAGCGGCAGGACGGCGGCGGCGCGCTGGAGCTTCGCGGCATAGAATTGCATTTCGGCGGGGTGCGCGCGATCGACGGGCTCGACCTGGAGGTCCGCCCCGGCGAGGTGCACGGGCTGATCGGCCCCAACGGCAGCGGAAAGACAACGGCGCTGAACGTGATCTCCGGGTACTACCGGCCGCAGGCCGGCGAAGCCCGGCTCGGCGGCGGGGTGCTGCCATTCCTGGAGCCGCACACCCGCGCCGGGCAGCGCATCGCGCGGACATTCCAGACGCCCCGGCTGATCGGCGGCGCCTCGGTGATCGAGAACGTCATGATCGGCGGCACCGTCGAGGGGCAGTGCTCGTTCACGGAGGCCATGCTCTCCCTGCCCAGGCATCACCGCGACGAAGCGCATCTGCGCGAGGCCGCGATGACGGCGCTGGCCACGGTAGGGCTCGAGGGGCTTGCCGCGGTCCGCGCGGACCGGCTGCAGCACAGCGAGCTCCGCTTCATGGAGGTGGCGCGCGCCCTCATGGTGCGACCTGCGTTCCTGCTGCTGGACGAGCCGGCCGCCGGCCTCTCCGCCGAGGAGATCCGGCGGCTCGGCGCCCTGATCAAGGCGATCAGCCGCTCGGGAACGGGCGTGCTGCTGGTGGAACATCACGCCGATCTGATCTTCGACATCTGCGACCGTGTGACGGTGCTCAATCTCGGCAAGGTGCTGGCGGCGGGCACGCCGGCCGAGATCCGAGCCCATCGGGAGGTGGTCAGTGCCTATCTCGGTGCGTGAACCTCTGCTGGAGATCACCGGCCTCAGTGCCGGCTACGGCAAGATCGGCGTGCTGCAGGGCGTCGACCTGCAGATCGGCAAGGCCGAGATCGTGGCGCTGCTCGGCCCCAACGGCGCGGGCAAGTCGACCCTGCTCAAGGCGATATCGGGCCTGCTGCCGCGCACCGGCAGCATCCGCTTCGGCGGCAAGGACATGAGCCGCGCCGGACCGCGCGATGCCGTGCGCGAGGGCCTCGTGCATGTCGTTGAAGGCCACCGGGTCTTCACGCAACTCACCGTCTTGGACAACCTGCTGCTGGCGGGCTACGGCATGCCGCGCGGCGAACTGTCGGCGCGGGTGGAGGAAGCACTTGCCTTCTTCCCGGAGATCGCGGCCAAGCGTGTCGATCGTGCCATGACCCTCTCGGGCGGTCAGCAGCAGATGCTTGCGGTGGCGCAGGGCCTCGTGCGTCGCCCGCGGCTGCTGATGCTCGACGAACCCTCGGCGGGCCTGTCGCCGGTGCTGGTCGACCGCGTCCTCGCGGCTGCCGCGCAGCTGCGTGACGGGGGAACGGCCGTGCTGCTCGTCGAGCAGCTGATCGACAAGGCGATCAGGCTCGCCGACCGCGTCTATGCGCTCGCACGCGGCTCCATTGTCCTGGAGGCGCGCACCGACGAGGATGACCTGCCGAACCGGCTGGAGCATGCCTATTTCGGCCAGGACGTCAGCGCGCCTCTTTCGGCGCAGGACCCGCTGCCGTATCAGGCTCGCTGAGTCGCACGCGGGAGCGGAATGCATGACACAGCAGTGGGGGCCTCTGCGAGGCGTGAAGGTCGTGTCCTGTTCCACGGCGCAGGCCGGGACGGTACCCTACATGCTCATGGCAGATCTCGGCGCCGACGTGATCAAGATCGAGGCGCCGGGAGGCGGCGATCCGGCGCGCCGGATGACCGTGCTGCCGGGAATGCCCAGCACCTTCTTCGAAACCAACAACCGCGGCGTGAAGAGCGTCACGCTGAACCTCAAATCGGCCGAGGGACGCGCCATCCTGCACAGGCTCGTCGCCCGAGCCGACATCTTCGGCCAGAACTTCCGGCCGGGCGCGGCGGAGAAGAACGGCTTCGGCTGGGAGGAGCTGCGCCAGGTCAACCCGAGGCTGGTATACGTCTCCATCTCCGGCTACGGCACGCGCGGCCCCAACGGGCACCTGCCTGGCACCGATTCCATGGCGCAGGCGCTGGGCGGCATCGCCGAAGCCTATTCCATGCCCGGGCAGAAGATGCGCACCGGCATCGCCTCGGTGGCCGACGAGTCCACCGCCATGCTGGCCTTCGGCGGCGCCCTCGCAGCGCTCACCCATGCCCGCGCGACGGGCGTGGGCCAGAAGGTCGAGCTGTCGCTGCTGGGCTCGCTGGTGCGGCTGCTGGGGTGGACCTTCACCACGACCATGTGGCGCAACAGGAATCCCGTTACCGGCCAGGCGCGCGTCACGGGCACACCGGAGCGTCCGGGCCTCAGCGCCTCGTTCAACGACCGCGACGGCAAGCCGCTGGTGTTCCAGCTCACGGGGCCCGACAACTGGAGCGATGCCATGACCGCCCTGGGCTTTCACGAGCGGATCAAGGCGGCGGGGTTCGAGAATCTCGGCGTCATCGTCGACGACGACGCCAAGCGCACCGAGCTGCTCGCCCTGCTGGACGATCTCTTCGCGACCGGCGAGCGCGAGGACTGGGTGGCGCGCCTGCGCGGCGCCGACATCGTGGCGGCCCCCATCAACACGATGCTGGAAGCCTCCAACGATCCCGACGTCCTGGCCAACGGCTACGTCACCGAGATTGACTACCCCCGGCACGGCAAGCGCCTGAAGGTGCACGGCACGCCCTGGCAGTTCTCGGAGACGCCGGCCCGGCCCGGCATCGCGCCGGAGCTCGGCGCCGACAATGAAGCGGTCCTGGGCGAGCTGGGCTATGGCGCGGCCGAGATCGCCGACCTGCGCACCCGCAAGGTGATCTGACGCGCCCTTCGAGTCCTGGTGCGGGGTGGCGGCTTCAGGCCGGCACGCGAAAGGCCTTGCTGTCGCCTTCCTTGAACTCTGCGATCCGCCGCGCCTCCTGCGGGCTGATGACGGCACCCGAGGCATCGCAGATCCTCGCGAGGCTGTCGTTCTCCAGGGCCCATTCGACCATGCGCAGGTAGAGGACCGTCGCCTTGTCGGCGCCCTCGACCAGATCCTGGACATGCCGCCGCTCGAGGGCGGCGCCGTGAAGCGCATCGAGCAAATCTCGGCCGGGCGTGCGGCCCTCGCGCCAATGCTGCAGCACGAACCGGGTATTCGAGCCGTTCAGGAAGGAACCTTGCAGAGTGCGTTCCATCTGCGGGCCGGCCGGTCCGCCAACCAAGTTCTCGACAAGGGCGATTGCACCCAGGCGAATGAACGGGCGTTCCCGCGTGAGCGGACGAAAGTACGCGTGCCACAGTTCGACGTCGATGTTGACGGGCAGAGGTGCTCGGCCCATGGCGGCAAGGTCCTTGGCGGCCACCAGATAGCGCATTTCCTCCTCGTTCGCGAGGCGCTGGAGGAAGTCCCGCAGGCCCGAGCGGCGCGCGAGATCGTGGTGGCCGGCGGCGGCGAGGAGGTCATCCCGCACGTCCTTCACGAGGTGATAGTGGAAGGAGAGATGGCGGGCATACTGGTCCCGGGATGCCGCGCGCCCCTCCAGGGCTGTGGCCAGCAGCCGCGCCAGAAGCGACTGGGCCTGGAGGATGCATTCATCGAGATTGGACAGCATGGCGGGGCCCATGGCCTATCGCCCTCCCTGGACGGGCCGGTCGCGCGTGTCGAGCACCAGCACCTGCAGGCGGCCGGCGATCGGGTCGATCGACCACAGGCCCGTCTCATGGAACCCGAACCTGCGCAGGAACCGCACCAGGCGTTCGGTGGTCTGCACGATGCAGTACCGCCATCCGGCACGGACGGCCTGCAGTCGGATGAATCCGATGAGCTCGGCCATGTCCCGCCCGTCGTGGTGGCTTGCCTTGACGAACCGAGAGCCGGTCAGCGTGACGGATCTCGCCATTCCGAGCTGGTCCGCAAGCCGCCGGAAGAAGTCGAGATTGCCTCCATGCCGGCCTTCCAGGTCCGCGACCTCCACGGCACAGGTCATGGCGCCAGCATCTTCGACATAGACGTTGATGCCGGTCGGCCCGAGCGATTCAAGCGGGCAGGTGCCGAGAGGTGCGTCGGGAGGGCATTGGCGGTGCAGATCCGCGATGCGCTGGAGGGTCTCCCGGTCGCGGGCGATGCGTACGCGCGGATGCTCCGTCGTCTCGATCAGGGCATCCTTGAGACAGACCGTCTTGGGGGCGTTCCTCGCGACGAAGCGAGCGGTGGCCGTCCGCGCGGCTTGATCCATCATGAGCATGTAGGCTCCCGTTTCGCTTTGCACGGTTCGTGGGGCATGTTGGCGTGCGTCGTGCTGGAACGAGCGCTGCCGGGCGCGCTAGCGATGCGCATGGTGCATGGCCGTGGGTGCCCGGCCGAGCAGGTAGGGTTCGATGGAGCCGCACCAGCGCGCGCCGCCTCCGGTGTCGGCGTTGCGTGTCGCGAGCGCCTTCTCGACGATCAGCTCGCCGAACTCTTCGATCGACGGCAGACGCCCCACCTGGTCCTTGCGACGTTTGAGGAAGCCCGGGACCAGACGATCGATCAGCGAAGCGGTGCCGGTACCCTCGATGAGGTCGCCGCTCACCACATGCAGCCGTGCATTGTGCCGGACGAAGAGGTCGGTCATCCGACGAAGGCACTGCTCGGCCGTCTGCTTCGACAGGGCGACATGGGCATAGAGCGGCGGAACCGGCTGGTGATAGTAGAAGTGCGCGTCGTGACTGGTCAGATAGACGATGTTGGCCTCGCCGATGCACTGCGGCAGGACCGCCGTCGCCAGCGCCACGGGCGCATAGCAGTTGAGCGCCATGGCGTAGGGGATGTCCTTGCCCGGCTCGAGCCCGCCGCTGGCGCCCAGGACGACGGCATTGTAGGGGCCGTGGGTCTTGATCCGCCGGATGACCCTCTCGAGGTCGTCCTGCCGCGACAGATCGCCTGCGACCAGGTCACAGTGGCGCCCTGCCTTGCCGATCGCGCCTGCGACGGAGGCGGCCCGCTTGTGCCGCCCCCGGTAGCAGAGGGTGATGTCGCAACCCCGATCCGCCAGCGCCAGGGCGACATAGGCCCCGATGCCACGCGAGCCGCCCGTGACCAGCACCCGGGGCGTATGCGATGTTGTAGGTTCAGATTTCAAGGGGGCGCCTTTCATCAGAGTGTCCGACGTGGCCGCGCTTGGCGGTTCCGATGGGGCCATCTTCCGTGGGCGACGTTCCGGCGGCGCGATTTGAGCATTCGCGCTTCGTGAATAGTGCGGGACAGATGTTGAATTTCGCGTCCTGATCGGTTGTGTTGGCCACGGGCTGGGGGAGCCGAATGGCGGCGCGGCATTGGACTTTTTCACTCAGTTTGATGGGTACTTTCCGGCTGGCGGAGCCGGACGGCGTGCGCGTGGAGATCTCCAGCGCCAAGGGCATGGCCATGATCGCCATGCTGGCGGTGGCCAAGAATGGCGAGCGGTCGCGCACATGGCTGCAGGACCGGCTGTGGGGAAGCCGGCAGCGCACCCAGGCGCAGAACAGCCTCCGCCGGGAACTCTCGAACCTGCGCAAGCTGCTCAATCAGGGCGATCGTCCGGTGCTGATCTGCGAGCACAATCGGGTGCAGCTCGATCTCGACCAGCTGCGGGTCGACGTCCTGACCTTCTCCGCCGATGGTAAGTTCCCGGCGCAGGGCATCACCGTATCCGGCGAGTTCCTCGAAGGCATGGACATCGCCGGCGAGAACGGCTTCGAGGAGTGGCTGCGTGAGCAGCGTTCGGCCTACCGGCCGAACTCGACCTCCTCCGTGGGCACGGCCGCCATCCAGCAGACGGCGCTGCCGCAGACTGATCTCTTCGCCGGCCAGTCGCCGTCGGCGCCCCGGTTCGGTGACCGGCCTGCCCTGGCGGTGCTGCCGTTCGCCAACCTCACAGGTGATGCGGGCAGCGACTATCTGTGCGAGGGCCTCAGCGAGGACCTCATCGATCGCCTGTCGCGGCTGCGCTGGCTGCCCGTGATCGCGCGCAATTCGAGCTTCGCCTTCGCGACAGGATCGGCGGATCCCAAGACCGTCGGCGAGACGCTGGGCGCGCGCTACGTCCTCGAAGGGCGGCTTCGTCCGGCAGGTGGAACCGCGGGCGCCCGGACCGACGGCGACTACGGGATTGCGCTGGCGTTGTCCGATGCCAGCAGCAACCTGACGTTCTGGACGCACCGGCTGCTCCTCCCGCGCAATCGGTCGCAGGACGCGCTCGATCCCGTCGTGGCCGACCTCGTGGGCGTGCTGGATGCCCAGATCGACCATGCCGAGCAGCTTCGGGCGCGCGGCAACCGGCAGAATCATCCGGCGTTCAACGACCTCATCTGGCGCGGCCGATGGCACCTCAATCGCCTGTCGCGGGCCGATTCCGAGATCGCCCGGCGGCTCTTCGATCAAGCGCTGGACCTCGAGCCGGATTCGCCCGAGGCGCTCATACAGGCAACCTTCCGCCTCGGCTGGTCGATCTGGGCCAATCGCGGCAGCGAGAGCGAGATCCAGGAAATGCGCCGCATGGCACATCGCGCGATCGTGGCCGATGCGAACGACGGGCGCGGCCATATGCTCGCGGGCATCGCGGAGTTGTGGCTGCGCCAGACCGATCGCGCCAGGGCGCTGCTGCAGCGCGCCGTGGAGCTCAATCCGAGCCTCTGCCAAGGCCATGCCCAGCTCGGCTGTCAGTTCAATCTGTGCGGACAGCCGGCGGCGGCGATCGCGCCGCTGCGCATGGCCCAGCGGCTCAGTCCGAACGACATCCAGGTCTTCTTCATCATCGGCGAGCTGGCGATGTCCTACTGGATGCTCGGGCGCTGGGACGAGGCGATCGCAGAGGCCGACCAGTCGCTTACCCGCCGGCCTGCCTACTGGTACGCCGCCGTCGTCAAGATCAACGCCTTCGTCGGTGCCGGAGACCTCGGGGCCGCACGCCGAACGCTCGACGAACTCCTCGCCGTAAAGCCCGATTTCCGGCCCGACTACGTTGACTGGATACCCTTCGTGGATGCCGCCTGGAACCAGCGCCTGAAGGCCGGACTGGCCAAGGTCACGAGCGGGCGGGATGGCACGCTTCGCCGGCGAGCGGCCTCCAATTCATCCTCCTGACTCCGCGACACCCATGCTTGAACTGAAGTACTTCGACAAGATCCGCCGCTACGAGCAGGCGGAAGCGGCGGGCGGCGAGCAGTATCCGCCCTTCGACGTCAACGACATGGGCATCGACAGCGACTACAAGAGCGCCGCGCGGGCCTGGACGCGGCTCCTGCTGCTGTCGGCCAGCTGGTTGATGCGGACGGTCTGGCCCGTCTACCGCTTCGGCCGGCTCACCATCGTCAATCGCTATGACGACGTGGTGGCGGTGCTGCGGAACCGCGAGGACTTCCGCGTGCCGTTCGGGCCGGAAATGACCAAGATCACCGGCGGCGTCAACTTCGCGCTCGGCATGGATGGCCCAGAGCACGATGCCCAGCGCGCGATCATGGATGCGGCAATGCCGCCGGAGCGGCGCGCCGCCGACCTCAAGCAGATTCTCTCCCGCACGCGTTACTACGCGGAGAGGCTGCTCGACGGTTCCGGCGGCCGCATCGACGTCATGCGCGACCTGCTGGGCCGCGTGTTCACGGAGACGGCCGACGAATATTTCGGCCTGGATCTCGAGGATCCGAATGCCTTCCTGGACCGCTCCTTCGCCATCTCCAACCTGATCTTCGCCGATCCGCTCGGCAACCCGGTCGCCCGGCGGACCGCCCTGAGCGCCGCCATCCGCGTCCGCTATCTGATCGACCGTGCGATCGACAAGGCGGAGCGACGCTTTTCCCGATCGGGTCCGCAGGATCGCACGATCCTCGACCGGCTCGTCGCCTGTCGGCACGCAAACAGCGGCATGCCGGGCAAGGACGAGATCCGCGCGATCACCATCGGCACGCTGACGGGCCTCATCCCGACCAATTCCCTGGCGGCCGGCAAGATCCTGGAGGAGCTGCGCCGCCATCCAAAGGCACTGGCCCAGGCAATCGCCCTGGCAGCGGCCTGCGAGAATCCGGCGCTGGCGGCGGATCGCGAGCTCAACCGGCGAAAGCTGTTCGGTATCCTGCTCGAGGCTGCGCGGCTCAACCCGGCCCTGCTGCCGGGCGTCTGGCGCCACGCGTCGAAGGACACGACCATCGCAGGCCGGCGGGTGCGAGCCGGCTCGGTGGTGCTGGTCGGGCTGATGTCGGCGCTGCGCGATGGCCGGGCCTTCGAGCGCGCCGGAGACTTCTGGCCCGAACGGCCGGGCAACGAGCGCGCCTGGCTGATGTTCGGCACCGAAAGCCACGAGTGTCTCGGCATCTGGGTGGCGATGGAGCAGATCACGGAGATCTTCCAGGTACTCCTCGCCCGTCCCGGCATCAGGTTCTCCCGCGAGCGGACCGGCTGGCTGTCCTATCTGGGCGCGTTCCCGCGACGCCTGGACATGGAGTTCGACACGGTGGTCGCACCGCGCAAGCAGACGCTCATCACCATCCAGTCGCGGCTTCTTCCCCACGCGACGCTGGAAGAGGTGCAGGCGAAGATCGCGGCGCTGGGCAATCCCGCCCGCCACGACAGCCCGCTCGGCCAGGCGCTGGGCGAGACGGGGCTCGTGCATTTCGCCTCGCTGTCAGCCTTCCATGCGGAGCCCGACGACCGTGGCGGGGGCAGCGACGCCCGCCTGGTCCTGGAACTCAACGTCGATGGCGACGGCGAAAGCGCGTTGCGGCTGGTCGCCGACAAGGCCGAGCCCTACCTCGCGGACATCTTCCGCATGGCCGAACATGGCGACGGCGCGTTCCATGACGTGCTGGTCCGCAACCGCATCCGGCTGAGCTTCCTGCCATGGGAGGCGACGGGCCTGGAATTCAATGGCACGCCGGACTGTCCCGTCACGGACATCGAGATCCAGGAACGGGTCGCGGATGCGGCGCGCGGCTTTCTCGACAGATTCGTGCGCACGCGGGGCGGGCCCGGGATGCGCCCGATGAAGGCGCTGGCCCATGTCCGCCGCGCCATCCGGCGCCATCCCGACAAGCGGCTGAGGGACTCGTTGATCAGGCCCTCCCGGCGACGGCTAGCCATTTCCGAATGGACCGGCGGCACCACGGCCGGACTGCAGGCCGTCCTGACCTCCCGGGCCGCGACCCATGCCCGATGGCTGGTCTTCCTGCTGGTGACCTTCGAGGCGGCGATGATCTACCAGTTCGTCCGGCCGCACGTGGCGGCCCAGGTCGTCGCCTTCGGCAGCCTCTTCGGCGTGGTCGTTCTGCTGTGTGCGGGCTTCGCACGCGACGGCTTCGTCCGGCTGCTGGACATGGTCGCGCGTTTCCGCCGCGCGCTGCCTTATCCGATGATCGGGCTGGGCCTGCTCGCGGCGGCGGCATTGGTCGGCGCGCTGGCCTGGCTCAATGCCTGGATTGTCGGCTGGGTGCTGGAGGCCATCCTGCCGAGGATGTGGCCGGAGCTGCGCTGTGTCATCGCCGTCGCGGCAGGCATTGCGATGCTGCGACCGCAATACGTGGCCGGCGTGGCGTTCCTGGACAACTGGCGGTCGGCGCTCGGCCGCTCGCGCGGGGTGGTGCTGGCGGCCGTGGCGGCGTTCGCGGCCTATGTCGCCTATCAACTCATCGTCGATCCAGGGCTGCGGCCGGACATCGGTCAGGTGCCGGTCTGGCTGATGGGCACGCTGTTCCAGTCGCTGGCGGCTCTGAGGCTGGATGCTGCGTTTGTCGACGAGGCGCTTCAGGTGGTCGGCTGGATGCTGTTCTCGGTCGCCACGGGCATGGCCTCCACGATCGTCGGCCTGGGCGTCCTCGCAGGCGCGGCGCTCGGAGTTCTGCGCTTCCACGAGTCGCGCGACGCCGTGGACGAGCGCTCGGCGCCGCTGGCCAGCCTGCGCGAGATCGCCAGGCGCGAGAATGCGCCGGGCTACGCACAGAACCACATCGTGGCCGTGACGCCGCTGAAGGAAGGCTGGTTCCGGCGCGTGACCCTCGCCGTGGCGCTCTGGGGTATCGCCAAGCTCGTGACCTACTGGTACCGGCCGGGCTTCGTGCTCAACATGGGCACGATCCACTACGCGCGCTGGCTGCGGCTGCCCGGCGCCAACACGATGGTGTTCTTCTCGAACTATGACGGGAGCTGGGAGAGCTACCTGGAGGATTTCGTCACCAAGGCGCACAAGGGCCAGACGGCGGCGTGGAGCAACGGCAAGGGCTTTCCGTCCACGCGCTTCCTGATCCTGGATGGCGCCAGCGACGGCAGCCGCTTCAAGCGCTGGGTCCGTCGCCAGCAGCGCCCGTCGCTGTTCTGGTACAGCCGCTTCCCGCATCTGACGACTGATCAGATCCGGACCAACGCGATGATACATGACGGCCTGATGCGGGCCCGGACGGACACCGCCGCGCAGGCCTGGCTGGACTGCTTCGGCACCATGCAGCTCCCGGCGACGACCATCGAAGCCGAGCATGTGCAGTCCCTGGTGTTCAAGGGCTATCCCATGCTCGAGCATACGGTCTGCGCGGCGATCTCGCTGCCGGACATGTCTGGGCAGGAGGGGCGCCGCAAGGTGCACGACTGGCTCGCGATGCTGGGCGACGCCGTCACGTTCGGCGAACTCTCGAGGCCGGGCGAGGAGCCGACCTTCGTGGGCTTTTCGGCGGCGGGGGTCGCCCGGATCCTGAATCCGGCTGGCATCGCCGACGACGCCGAGGTGCTGATGTCGTCGTTCCCGCCGGCCTTCCGGATGGGCATGGGCAGCCGTGGCAGGGTGCTGCGCGATGAGGGGGCATCGGCGCCGGTCGAGTGGCGTTGGGCGGACGTGCCCGGCATCGCCCGAGAGGAGAAGGCGGTCGATGCGATGCTGTTCGTGTATGGCAGGAGCGAGGCCGACTGCGCCGCCACCCTGGACCGGCATCGCCAGGTGCTCGGGGCGGACGCCTTTCTGTTCACGGTCGGCACGCAGCCGACGGCGAAAAGCAGGGAGACGGGCGGCAAGGCCTTCTACGAGCATTTCGGCTTCCGCGACGGCATCTCGCAGCCCGTCATTCGCGGCACCCAGCGCTCGGCCAAGGATGCGACGACGCTCGACCTCGTCGAGCCGGGCGAGATGATCCTGGGCTATCGCGGCAACAGCGGCTACGCCGCGCCGCCCATCACGCTGCCGGCCGAGATGGACCGGCGCAACGACCTCGCCGTCGCCGTGCCGGAGTCTGAGACGGGCTGGCGCTTCCCGCGCTTTCGCGCCGCGCGCAGCAGCGACCTGCGGGATTTCGGCCGCAACGGCACCTTCATGGCCGTGCGGCAGATGGAGCAGCACGTCGAACGCTTCGACAATTTTCTGTGCCGGCAGGCGGATCTCCTGAACAGCCAGTACAGGAACCTGGAAGCGATCGTCGGCCAGAAGGCCACGCCCGACTGGATCGCGGCGAAGATGATGGGGCGGTGGAAGGACGGCCGGCCGCTGGCACGCCGGGGTGGCGGACGGCCGGGACGGACGGCATCGTCGGGCGACAACGACTTCAATTTCGGCGTCGACGATCCGCAGGGCCTGCAGTGCCCGTTCGGCGCGCATATCCGTCGCGCCAATCCGCGCGGCGGCATGCAGCCCGACGACCCGATCGAGACGGAGATCATCAAGCGCCATCGCATCCTGCGTCGCGGCCGGACCTACGAAACCTCGGGCGGAAGCGAGAAGGGGATGATGTTCGTCGCCATCTGCGCCGATCTCGAGCGGCAGTTCGAGTTCCTGCAGCAATCCTGGATCAGCGCACCGTCCTTCCAGGGCCTCCAGAACGAGCCCGATCCGATCGTGTCGACCGCGGAGTCACCCGAGAAGGACGTCTTCACGATCCCGACGACCGTAGGGCCCGTGACCCTGAAGAACATGGAAAGCTTCGTGACGGTCCGGGGCGGCGGCTACTTCTTCATGCCGAGCCGGTCAGCGCTCCGCTACATGGCGTCAGCGACGCGCTGACGCCGAACCGGCGGTCACTGCCGGTTGATGGAGATCAGCGGCAGGTCGAAGGTGGCGCTGTCGCCGCTGATGTTGGACGGCAGCGGCGCATAGGGCGAGCCGGCGCGCACACCGGCCAGCACGCCGCGGTCGAACTCTTCATAGCCGCTGGAACGTACCACCTCGGCACGCAGCAGGCGGCCGTCCCGCGCGATCACGATCCGCACGACGGTGATGCCCTGGCTCGCATTGACTTGGGCGTAGTAGCGATAGCCCTGCAGCTTGCGCACGACCTGCCAGAGATAGTTGTCGGCGGCACGTGCGCGGTTGTACGCGTCGGCGGGATTGACGAATGGTGCGTGCGAAGAATTGTCCGAAGGCTTGCCGGCGGGAGGAAGCCGCGAGGGCATGGTCGTCTGCGGCGAAGGCTTGTACTGCGGGCGCAGTGGCTGCGGCGGCGGCGAGGCGGGAGGCTGCGGCTTCGGGGGAGGCGCCACGAGGGCCTGTTTCTGCGGCGGCGCGGGGGCCGGTGGAGGCGGTGTCGGCCGTTCGCCGGCGTCCTCGGGCTTGGGCGAGGCAGCCGCCTGTTCGGTGGCCGCTGGCGGCTCGGGCGGCGGCTCCGCCTGCTGCGGAGTATCTGCTTGCGGCGGTGGCGCGGGTGCGGGCGTCGACTCCTTGGTGGGATCGCCGGCCGGCGGGACCTGCGTCCGCTTGTCGGCGACAATCGGCGCCGGCGGCTTCAGCCCCTCGACCACGGGCTCGGGCTTCGGGGCGAGTTGCACCTTGGGTTGGGGCGGCGGTGGCTTGGGTGGCTCCGCCGGCTTGGGTGGATCCGGCGGCTTGGGCTGCTCCAGGGTGATCTCGATCACCTCTTCCTGCGGGGGCTTTGGCGGCGCCTGCGCCAGCCACCACAGGATCAGTGCCGCCGTGCCGTGCAGCAGCACCGCCAGCGCAACGGCGACGGGCGATATCCGGTCGGAACGGAACGAGAAAGTGCTGACGGCGTGAGCCACGGGGTACTCGTTCTAGGCCGCAGCCCGGCGGTCCGCCAGCCTGCGCGCTGTAGAGCAGATGCACGGCAAGAATGGCGAGAATATTGCCGCCGTCAGCCCGCCGCAGCCCCCTTCAGGCGGTCGGCCATCTTCTCCGCGATCATGACGGTGGTGAAATGGGTGTTGGCGCGCACCACGGTCGGCATGATCGAGGCGTCGATGACGCGCAAGCCGCCGCAGCCGATGACGCGGCACTCCGGGTCGACCACCGACCGCGGGTCCTCGGTCGCCCCTATGCGGCAGGTGCCGCTGGCGTGCTGGGCATCGGAACACTCGGCGAACATCCAATCGTCCAGCCCGCCGGATGTGAAAGGCTCGTCTATCGAACGTCCGGTCGAGCCGTACTCGACGCGTGTGGCGATGGACTGCACACCGGGATGCCGTGCAATTTCAACGAGGCGGTGGATGCCGTCGCGCATGCGCAGGAGATCGCTCTCGTGCGACAGCATGCGCTCGTCGACGCGAGGGTCGATGGCGGGATCGCGGGTCGTGATCTGCACGACCCCTTCGCTCAGCGCCTGGAACGCGGAGACGGCCAGACGGGCGCGGGCCGTGCCGCCATCCTCCTCCGGCCGCAGATTGCCCGCGATCATGATCATGTCGTTGATGCCCGAGCCGGCGAGGCCCGAACTGTAGCGCACGCAGCAGTTGGTGTGCCGGTGCATCAGCGTGCTGACCCGCGCGCTTTCGCGCAGGTCGAGCATCAGGCCCAGGATCGGATGGTCGAGCAGGTGCCGGCCCACGGGCCGGTCGGCCACGACACCGATGCCCAGCCCCTTCAGCACGTCCGCCGGGCCGATGCCCGAGCGCTGGAGGATGGCCGGCGAATGGATGGCGCCGGCCGCCAGGATGACCTCCCGCCGTGCGCGCACCGACCGGCTCTCGCCACCCAGCAGCACCCGGACGCCGCTGGCCTGCGGGCGGTTGCCCTCGAACTGCAGCGTGTCGACCAGCGCATGGCCCACGATGGTCAGGTTGGCGCGGCCGCGGGCCGGCTCGAGGTAGCCGTCGTTCGTGGAGATGCGCGACCCTTCGCGGCTGTTGATGGCATAGGGCGATACGCCCGTGCCTTCGGGCGCGTTGTGGTCGGCGCACCATCCGTAGCCCAGCCCCAGCGCGGCCTCACGCAGGGCGCGATCGACATGGCCCCAGGCCTCGATCGGGGCGCGATAGACCGGGATCGGGCCGTCCTTGCCATGATAGGGTTGGTCGCCGAAGTCCGTGTCGGCCTCGAGCTTGCGGAAGTAGGGTAGCACCTCTTGCCAACCCCAGCCGGCGGCGCCTTCGTTCACCCAGTCCTCGAAATCCTCCGGGATGCCGCGGATGGCGATCTGCCCGTTGATCGTCGAGCTGCCCCCGATTGCCCGCCCTCGCCACAGCAGCTTCGGCTCCTGGCGCTCAGTGCGCCGGGCCAGCAGCCTGGGCCAGCGATAGTCGTCGTCGGCGATGGCGCGTAGCGGATTTGGGATGCGGATATGCTGCGGCGTCTCGGCCGTCGTGAAATCGCGGCCGGCCTCCAGCAGGAGGATGCGCAGGCCCGGCGCCTCGCTGAGGCGCGCCGCCAGGACGGCGCCGGCCGAACCGCCGCCGATGATGATGTAGTCGTACTCGAATTCCATGGCCGATCACTGGCACGCTTCTTGGTATGTTTCCATCGTTGCGAGGCAAGGCGGCAGCGACAACAGCGGCGAGGAGCGGGCCCGTGGCGACGAACGTCCTGGAGATCGATGCCCAGAGGTTGTGGGAGACCCTGGAGCGGTCGGCCGAGATCGGCCGCTTCCGCGATGTCGGGCTGCGCCGGCTGGCGCTATCGGCCGAGGACAAGCAGATGCGCGACCTGTTCGTCGGCTGGGCACGGGAGGCGGGCTGCACTGTCGAGATCGACCGGCTGGGAAACATCTTCGCCCGGCGCCCGGGCAGCGAGCCGTCGCTGCCGCCGGTCGCCATCGGCAGCCATCTCGATACCCAGATCTGCGGCGGCCGATACGACGGTATCCTGGGTGTGCTGTGCGGCCTGGAAGTGGTGCGGACGCTGAACGATCGCGGGCTCACGACCCGGCGCGGCATCGAGGTCATCTGCTGGACCAACGAGGAGGGCGCACGCTTCAGCCCCCCGATGATGGGATCGATGGCCTTCGCCAAGGTGCTGCCGCTGGAGAACGTGCTGGCGACGACGGACGAT
The DNA here is from genome assembly GCA_049323495.1 of Pseudomonadota bacterium. GTDB lineage: Bacteria > Pseudomonadota > Alphaproteobacteria > Reyranellales > Reyranellaceae > Reyranella. The sequence continues at coordinate 466,237 of JBMONG010000033.1, read as the reverse complement.
TCCGGCGTCACCGTGGAACAGGCGCTGGACGAGATCGGCTATGCCGGACCGGCGCCGCTGGGCGACCGCGCCTTCGATGCCTACCTGGAGCTGCATATCGAGCAGGCCCCGGTGCTCGATCGCGAGGGGTGCGACATCGGTATCGTGGTCGGCGGCTACCGCACCCAGGCGCTGCGGCTCACGGTCAGGGGCGATACCGGCCATGCCGGCGGCACGCCGATGGCGATGCGGCGCAACGCGCTGGTCGGCGCAGGCTATGTCATCGCTGCCGTCAACGACATCGGTCTCGCCTATGCGTCCGACGAGGGGCGCACGACGACGACGCGCATCGAGAGCTTCCCCAACCTGCCCGGCACCTATGCCGAGGAAGTGAGGCTCACCGTCGATTTCCGGCACATCGACGGCGCCCGCTTCGAGGCCATGAAGGCGGAGGTGCACGAGGCCATCGTCGCGGCCGCCCGCAAGGCGAATGTCGAGATCGAGATCGCCGAGGGCTGGAGCTGGGGCACCGAGCTTTTCTCGCCGGACTGCATTGAGCTGCTGAAGGCCACCGCCCGGGAGCTCGGCCTGCCCTATCGGGAGATGCGCAGCCAGGCCGGGCACGATGCCTATGCCGTGGCCACGATGGCGCCGACGGCCATGATCTTCACCCCCTGTCATGAAGGGATCAGCCACAACGTCAACGAGGCGATCGAGCTCGCCCGCTCCGTGCCGGGTGCCAACCTGCTGCTGAACGCAGCGGTCGCTCGCGCCAACCGCTGATCGCCCTGCCACGCCGACGAAGGCCCGCACCTGTGGCACAGGATTTGCGTCGCCAGAACAGGGATCGAATGCGCCATCGGTGATTGCGACCGCCGCAGGCGACAACAGAAGTCCCGTCGGGGAAACGCCGCTCCTTCAAACGAGAGTGGTGATCGCATGAAACGTCGAGTTCTTCTGCAGGGTGCCGCCGGTGCGGCTTTGCTGGCGGGTGGCCGCGGGACCGCTCAGGCGCAGAGCCGCGCCGAGACGCTGCGCTACGTGACGGGCAACACCATCAACACGCTCGACACGACGATGCCGGGGGCCACGCGCGAATCGTTTGGGCTCAGCATGAACGTGTACGACCGGCTGTTCACCTTCGGCCGCAAGAAGGTCGACAACTACTGGACGTTCGATCCCACGGTGATCCGCGGCGAGCTGGCCAAGGCCTACAGCATCAGCCCGGACGGCAAGGTGATCACCATCACGCTGCGCGACAATGCGACCTGGCAGGACGGCTCGCCGGTGACGGCGGAGGACGTGAAATGGTCGCTCGACCGCGCGGTCTCGGCGAAGTCGCTGGCCGCGCCGCAGTTCACGACCGGCTCCCTCACCAAGCCCGACCAGTTCAAGATCGTCGATCCCAAGACGGTCACGGTGACGCTGGAGAAGCCGGACCGGCTGGCGCTTGCCAACCTGTGCGTGCCCTACGCGATCATGATCAACAGCAAGCTCGCCAAGAAGCACGCCACGGCCGACGACCCGTGGGCGCAGGAATGGATGAAGACCAACACCGCGGCGAGCGGCGCCTACATCGTCGAGAGCCACAAGCCCGGTGAGAGCACCGTGCTGCGCCGCAACGAGAAATGGACCGGTGGTCCGGACGGTGCCCTGCCCAACTTCCGGCGCATCATCATCCAGACCGTGCCGGAATTCGCCACCCGCGCCAATCTTATCGAGCGCGGCGACGCCGACCTGTCGATCGACCTTGCCGCCGCCGACCTGCCGACCATCGAGAAGTCGGCCAAGGCCAAGCTGGTCTCCATGCCGATCACGAACGGCTTTACGCATGTCTCGATGAACACGCAGATGGCGCCGTTCGACAACGTCAAGGTGCGCAAGGCGGTGGCCGCGGCGCTGGCCTATGACGACATGTTCCAGGCCTCGATCTTCGGCCGCGGCAAGAAGCTCTACGGCGCCGACTGGACCACCACGCCGCCGGACGTCAGCTTCCCGCAGCCGATCCCCAACAAGACGGATCTGGCGCTGGCGAAGAAGCTTCTGGCCGAGGCCGGCCATCCCAACGGCTTCTCGACGACCTTCGCCTACTCGGTGGGCACGGCGGCGACGGCCGAGCCGCTGGCGGCCCTCGTCAAGGAGGCGCTGGCCAAGGTCGGCATCCAGGTCGAGCTGCAGAAGAAGCCGGACGCCGAGTTCAACACGCTGGCCGCCGACCGCAAGATGCCGTTCTTCACCGACGGCGCCACGGCCTGGCTGCCTTACACCTACTACTTCTTCTATCTCTATTTCACGCGCCCGCAGCGCTGGAACTTCTCGTCCTTCGAGAGCAAGAAGATGGTCGACCTGACGCTCGACGCGCGCTTCCAGACCGACCAGGCGAAGTACGACGACGACTGCAAGCAGATGATCGAGCTGTTCACGGCCGAGACGCCGCTCATCATGCTGTGGCAGCCCAACCACGACGCGGCAATGGCCAAGTCGGTCGACGGGTACACGTACCAGTTCTACCGCCAGGCCGACTTCCGCGACCTGCGCCGGGTGTAGCCTTGCTGGGCGGAATCGCCCGGCGGGTGGGCCGCAGGCTCCTCGCATCGATCCCGGCGCTGCTCGGGGTGGTCGTCGTGACCTTCGTGCTGATGCGCGTCCTGCCGGGTGACCCGGCGGCATACTTCGCCTCCGGTCCCAGCGCCGGCCAGGAGGAGATCGACGAGCTGCGCCGGACCATGGGGCTCGACAAGCCCATCCCTGTGCAGCTCGTGCGCTATTTCGGCGATATCGCGCGTGGCGACCTCGGCCGCTCGATGACCACCGGCCAGCCCGTCGTGGTCGATATCCAGCGGCGCCTCCCGGCGTCGCTGGAGCTCACCTGCACGGCACTGGTCATCGCGCTCCTGCTGTCGCTGCCGCTCGGGATCGCGGCCGCCCTGCGGCAGGGCTCGGCGATCGATCATGCCGTGCGGCTGCTCTGCACGCTGGGGGTCTGCGTACCGACCTTCGTGTCGGGCCTGCTGCTGATCTATGCCTTCTACTATCTGCTGGGATGGGCGCCGGACCCGACCGCGCGCATCGACATCTTCGCCTCGCCGCCGCCCGACATCACGGGCTTCTACCTGATCGACTTCGCGCTGATCGGCGACTGGGAGGGCTGGTGGGCAGCGTTCCGCCAGCTCATGCTGCCCGCCTTCACCATGGCGCTGTTCGTGCTGGCGCCGCTCGCCCGCATGACCAGGGCCTCGATGCTGGCGGTGCTGGGCAGCGATTTCATCCGCACGGCCCATGCCATGGGGCTGGCGCGGCTGCGCATTGTCGTGGTCTACGCCCTGCGCAATGCCCTGCTGCCGGTGATCACCATCACCGGGATCGTCTTCTCGACGATGCTGGGCGCCAACGTGCTGGTGGAGAAGGTCTTCTCCTGGCCGGGCGTGGCGTCCTACGCGCTCGACGCGCTGCTGGCCTCCGACTATGCGCCGGTGCAGGCCTTCGTGCTGCTGATGGCCTCGATCTTCGTCCTGGTCAACGTGACCATCGACATCCTCTACGGCATCGCCGATCCGCGGGTGTCGGTCGTATGAGCGACGTCGCCCTCGGCCGCTCGGGCATGGGGCGCCACGTCGCCTACGTGCTGCGCTCCAATCCGGTGACCGCCGTCGCGGCGGCCGGTGCGACGGTGCTGCTCTTCGTGGCGCTGTTCGCGCCCTGGCTGGTGCCCTACGACCCGGTGGCATCGGACGTGCCGAACGCCCTGCAGCCGCCTTCGGCCGCGCATTGGGCCGGCACCGACCAGCTCGGGCGCGACATACTGAGCCGCATCCTGATGGCGACGCGGCTCGATCTCGCGATCGCCTTCTCGGCGGTCGGCCTCTCTTTCGCGGCGGGGGCCGTCATCGGCGGCTTCTGCGGCTATGTCGGCGGCGGCCTCGACCGGTGGATCGGCCGTTTCGTCGACGTGCTGATGGCCTTCCCGCTGTTCGTGCTGGCCATGGCGCTGGTCGCCGCGCTGGGCAACCGGGTCGAGAACATCGTCATCGCGACGGCCTTCATCAACCTGCCCTTCTACATCCGCTTCGCGCGTGCCGAGGTGAACGTGCGGCGCAATGCCGGCTGGGTCGAGGCGGCTCGGGCCTGCGGCGACAGCCACCTGTCGGTGGTGCTGCGCGTGCTGCTGCCCAACGTGCTGCCGGCGATGGCGGTGCAGATCTCGCTCAACCTGGGCTGGGCGATCCTCAATGCCGCCGGCCTCTCCTTCATCGGCCTCGGCGTGCGGCCGCCGACTCCCGAATGGGGCATCATGGTCGCCGAGGGCGCCCGCTTCATCACGACGGGCAAGTGGTGGCTGGTGGCGTTTCCCGGCCTGGCGCTGATGCTGACGGTGCTGTGCTTCAACCTGCTGGGCGACGGGCTGCGCGACATCCTCGATCCGCGCATGCGCACATGATCGCCTCTTCCGGCGAGGGACCGCTGCTGCAGGTCGAGAACCTGCAGGTCGAGTTCTCGACGCGCCACGGCGTGGTCAAGGCTTTGCATGGCATCGACATGACGCTCGACGGCCGCGAGACGCTGGGCATCGTGGGCGAGAGCGGCTCGGGCAAGTCGGTGACGTCTCTGGCCGTCATGCGCCTGCTCGATCGGGCGGGCCGGATCAGCGGCGGGCGCATCCTGTTCCAGGGACGGGACATCACGCGCGCCCATCACGGCGACCTGCGGCGCCTGCGCGGCTCGGCGCTGTCGATGATCTTCCAGAATCCACGGGCGGCGCTCAACCCGATCCGCCGCATCGAGCAGCAGATCGTCGACGTCCTGGCCGCCCACGGCCGCTTGTCGAAGGGGGCGGCCCGCGAGCAGGCGCTCGAGCTCCTGCGCGCCGTGCGCATCCGCGATCCCGAAGCGCGTCTCTCCGCCTATCCGCACGAGCTGTCGGGCGGCATGTGCCAGCGCGTCATGATCGCCATGGCGATCGCCTGCGAGCCGGCGCTGCTGATCGCCGACGAGCCGACGACCGGGCTCGACGTCACGACGCAGAAGACCGTGATGGAGCTTCTGGCGCGCATCCAGGCCGAGCGCGGCATGGCGATGATCCTGATCACCCACGATCTCGGCCTGGCCGCGCGCTGGTGCGATCGCATCGCCGTGATGGAGGCCGGCCGGGTGGTCGAGCAGGGACCGACGGAGGCGCTGTTCGAGGCGCCGGCGCATCCCTACACGCGCCGCCTGGTCGCGGCCTCGCCGACCCGGCGCTCGGTGCTGGCCGACCTTGCGCCCGACGCGCCCAAGGTCGTGCCGCGGCCGGCCGAGCACCGTCCCGGCACGCCGCCGCTGCTCGAGCTGCAGCACGTCGTGAAGTCGTTCGGCGGACCCACGCGGGCGGTCGACGACGTCTCCTTCCGCATCCCGCCGGCTGGTGCGCTGGGTCTGGTCGGCGAATCGGGATCGGGCAAGAGCACGCTGTCGCGGCTGGTCTGCCGGCTGCTCGATCCCGACGAGGGCGACATCGTGTTCGACGGCGAATCGATTGCCCGGGTGCCGGCGCGCGAGTTCCACAAGTCGCCGCAGCGGCGCGACATCCAGATCGTGTTCCAGGATCCCAACGACAGCCTGAACCCGCGCTACACGTCCTTCGACAGCATCGCCCATCCGCTGCGCCGCCTCGAAGGCCTGCGCGACGGCGCGGCGCTGACGGCGCGCGTGCGCGACGCCGCGGCCCGTGCGGGCCTGCCGCCGGAGCTGCTGGAACGCTTTCCGCACCAGCTCTCGGGCGGCCAGAAGGCGCGCGTCGGCATCGCGCGCGCACTCGCGCCGCGGCCGCGGCTGATGATCCTCGACGAGCCGACGGCGGCGCTCGACGTGTCGGTGCAGGCCGTGATCCTGCAGCTTCTCGACAAGCTGCGGCGCGAGGAGGGAATCGGGCTGCTGTTCGTCAGCCACGACCTCAACGTCGTGCGCATGCTCTGCGACGACTTGGTCGTGCTGCAGGCCGGCAAGGTGATGGAGGAGGGACCGAGCCGCGAGATCTTCCGTCAGCCCAGGGCCGAGTACACCCGCACCCTGCTTGAGGCGGTGCCCTATTTCGAGCCGAAGCGGCATGCGGCCTGAGCATCAGTCGTCCTGAGCGAAGCGAAGGACCTCATCGCCGCTTGCAACTGGCTTGAGATCCTTCGCTGCGCTCAGGATGACATGAAGCGGGCCTGGAGGCGCAATCCTGCTGAAAATTAGACCGTGCCATACCCCCCGCCGCCCGATGTCTCCATGACTATGCGGTCGCCGGCCACGAGGGCGAGGTTCTCCTTGCCCGACAGCTCGCGGCTGCCGCCGGCGGCGCGGTGGAGCGTCACGCGGAACGGTGCGCCGGGTGCGCCGCCCTGCAGGCCATAGGGCGGCACGACGCGGCGCTCGAACATGGTCGTAAGCGAAAGACCGTCGGCCAGGACGGTGTAGCTGCGGACCATGCCGTCGCCGCCGCGATGCCGGCCGCCGCCGCCGGAGTGCGGCCGCAGGCGCTGCTCGTCGACCCGGATCATGTACTCGGCTTCCACGATCTCGGCCGGCGTGTTCATCGTGTTGGTCAGGTGCACGCGCACCACCGGCATGCCGTCGCGGTCGATGCGCGCGCCTTCGCCGCCGCCATGGGTCTCGTAGAAGGTGCCGGTGGCGCCGTCGCGCCGCGTGCCGCCGAAGATCAGCAGCCCTGCCGTCGTCGAGCCGCCGGCTGTCAGCCGCTCCGGCACGGCCTGCTCCAGGGCGCGCATGATGGCGTCGACGGCGCGCTGCGAGGTCTCGTGATTGCCTCCCACGACCGGCTTGTCGATTCCCGGATCGAGAATCGAGCCGGGCCGTGTGTGCACCTCCAGCGCACGATAGCAGCCGCCATTGGGCTGGATGTCGGGCCCGGCGACGGCCTTGATGGCGTAGTAGACGGCGGCCATGGCCACGAAAGGCGTGGTGTTGAGCGGCCCGGCCACGGCGTCGTCGGTCGCGCCGAAGTCGAAGCGGGCGCGGTCGCCCTCGATATCGACGCGCACGCGGATGGCGGCCGGCCGTCCGCCCGGACCGTCGTCGTCGAGGAAGTCCTCGCCCTCGTAGGTGCCGTCCGGCAGGCCGGCGATGGCCTCGCGCATCTGCGCTTCCGAGAGGTCGTCCAGCCGGTCGAGCGCGGCGCGGATGGTGGACGCGCCATGCTCGTCGCCGAGGCGCGTCAGCCGCACCTCGGCCGCGCGCGTCGCCGCCACCTGGGCCAGCAGGTCTCCTTCGCGCTCGGCCGGTCCGCGCAGATTGGCCAGCAGGAAGGCAGCCTTCTCCTGGTCGAGGCCGTCGGCGGTATAGAGCCGGAGCGGCGGGATGCGCACGCCCTCCTGCCAGGTTTCGGTGGCGGCGGCGAAGTAGCTGCCGGCCCAGGCGCCGCCGATATCGCCCCAATGGGCCAGGCTGACGGCGAAGGCGAACAGCTTTCCTTCCAGGAAGATGGGTCGGATCGCCTTGACGTCGGGCAGGTGGTTGCCGCCGACCTCAGGCAGGTTGAGGAACCACACGTCGCCCGGCTGCAGGCGTTCCAGCGGCACGCGCTCCAGGAACTTCTTCACGGTGAAGCTCATGACGCCGAGATGGATCGGGATGTCGCGGCCCTGGGCGATCAGGTCGCCCTTGTGGTCGGTGATGGCCGAGGAGAGGTCGCCCGCCTCGCGCAGCAGCGGCGAGCGCGCCGAGCGCATGACGACGAACGACATCTCCTCGGCCGCCGCCGTGAGCGCATGGCGGATGACCTCGACGGTGAAGGGATCGATCGCATTCTTCATGACCTGTCCTCGCGGATCCAGAGGTGGCCCATCGTGTCGGTGCTGACGACGTAGCCCGGCGGCACGACGATGGTCGACCAGGCATCCTCGACGATCGCCGGACCCTGCAGCCCCAGCCCGCAGGGCAGCCGGTCGCGGTCGAAACGCGGTGTGCGATGCGGCGCCGAAGGGTCGAACCAGCAGTCGCCGACGCTGATCGGCTCCGGCAGCGTGCCGGAGTCCGTCACCGGATAGAAGGCCGGCCGCCGGTCGACGAGGGCCCGCATGCGCAGGCTCTGCATCTCCCAGTGCTCCTCCGTGGCGTAGCCGTAGATCTCGTGGTGCCGGCGGCGGAAGTCGCGGCCCAGCCGGTCCAGATCGAGCGGCGCGGCGAACGGCACCTCGACGGCATAGCTCTGGCCGACATAGCGCACCAGCGCCGTGCGCTCGACCGTGATCGATTCTTCACCATGGCCCTGGTGCTTCAGCGGCGCCATCAACGTCTCGAGCATGGCGTCATGCAGGGCCTCGAAGCGTTCGGTATTCCAGAGCGTGCTCAGCAGGCGCACGGCCTGCTGCTGGGTGTAGCTCATGTCGGCCACGATGCAGCCCAGCGCCGAGAAGGCGGAGGAGAAGCGCGGCACGACGATCTCCGCAATGCCGAACTCGCGGGCCAGATGAGCGGCATGCATGGGGCCGGCGCCCCCGAAGGCGAGCAGGGTGCATTGCCGGCCATCGACGCCGCGTTCCACCGTGACGCGGCTGAGCGCCCGTACCATCGTGGCATTGGCGACGCGCTGCACGCCCAGCGCCAGCTCGACGACGCCGACTCCGAGGCGGTCGGCCAGCGGCGCGAGCGCCGCCTTCGCGGCGTCGACGTCGAGCGAGATCGCGCCCCCCAGGCGCCGCGCCGGATCGAGATAGCCCAGCACCGCATTGGCGTCGGTCACGGTCGGCCGCGTGCCGCCGCGCCCGTAGGCGGCGGGCCCGGGCTCAGCGCCGGCGCTCTCGGGTCCGATCGACAGGCCGCCGATGCCGAGAGTCACCAGCGAGCCGCCGCCGGCACCGATCGATTCGACCGCAACCATCGGCTGGCGCACCGGCCGGCCGGCCAGCTTGGAATCGGTGGAGATCTCGGCCGCGCCCTTCACGATCAGGCAGACGTCGGTCGTGGTGCCGCCCATGTCGAAGCTCAGCACCTTGTCGAGGCCGAGCGTCGCGGCGACGTGCTGGGCGGCGGAGATGCCGGCGGCGGGGCCGGACAGCGCCATGCCGAGTGGCCGGCGCGCGGCGGCTTCGGGCGAGGCCATGCCGCCGGCCGAATGCATGACGTGCAGCCGCGCGCCCTGGACCTCGCGCTGCAGCCGGTCGAGATAACGCGCTGCGATGGGCATGACCGAGGCGTTGAGCACCGTCGTCGCGGTGCGCTCGAATTCGCGCGTCTCGGGGTTGACCTCGTGCGACAGGGACACGAAGGGCAGGGCGGCCTGCAACGCCGCGCCGAGCGTCCGTTCGTGGGCGGGATTGGCGTAGGCATGCAGCAGAGAGACCGCGACACTCTCGACGCCGGTCGCAGTGGCCCGCTGTACCGCCTCGGCGATGGCGGCGGCATCCGCGGCCTTCACCACGGCGCCGGCATGGTCGACGCGCTCGGCTAGGCCGATGCGCCGTTCCGGCGGCACCTGGGCGGCGCGGCGGGGCGGAAGGTCGAGCCGGTAGAGGTGCTGGCGCCCGGCGCGGCCGATATCTAGCACGTCCTGGAACCCCTCGGTGGCGACCAGTGCCACCGGCTCCACCCGGTCCTCGACGATGGCGTTGGTGACCAGGGTCGTGCCATGCACCAGGTCATCGACCTCCGACGCGGAGAGGCGCGCGGCGGACAGCGCCGCCTCGATGCTGGCGACCGGGTCGTTGCGCTGGGTCGGCACCTTGATCGAACGCAGCTCGCCGGTCGCGGGCTGGAGCGCCACCAGGTCGGTGAAGGTTCCTCCGATGTCGATCCCGACCTGCCAACCGATATCCGGCATGCTGTCTCCCGATTTCAACTGCGCGCCTGCCAGCAATCGTCGCGCCAAGCCACGGGATCATAGCTGCTTTGAGGCCCATGGGCGCATATGCCTTGGTGGCGGCCGCGGTAGGCGGCTACGATGCGGCGGCGGAAAGGGGACACCCAGTGAAGAACATCGTCACGTCCGAAGCCGAACTCGAGGCGCTGTACGGCAAGCCCGCCGGCGCCGCGGTGATCAAGGAGATCGGCCACATCTCCGACCACTACCGCCGCTTCATCGAGGTCTCGCCGTTCGTCGTGCTCGCCACGGCCGGGCCCGAGGGGCTGGACTGCACGCCGCGCGGCGATCCACCGGGGTTCGTTCGCGTGGTCGACAGGAACACCGTCATGATCCCCGACCGCCGGGGCAACAACCGCATCGATACGCTGCGCAACATCGTGCGCGATCCGCGTATCGCGCTGCTCTTCCTCATTCCGGGCGTTGGCCGCACCCTGCGCATCAACGGCCGCGCGGCCATCAGCGTGGATCCCGAGCTCTGCGCCTCCTTCACGATGGAGGGCAAGGCGCCCCGCAGCGTGATCGTCGTCACTGCCGAGAGCGTCTACACGCAGTGCCCCAAGGCGCTGGTGCGTTCGCACCTGTGGGATGCCGCCCGGCATCTGCCCGAAAGCGCGCTGCCCAGCAGCGGCGTGATGATGAAGGCGCTGCAGGCCGACTTCGACGCCGAGACCTACGACCGCGACTACCCGCAGCGTCTCAAGGAAACCATCTACTGAGGACGGCGGCGTGAGCAAACCGGATTGGCGCGGGCGCGCCGGCACGCCGTTCGCATGCGAGAAGCGGCCGGCGCACGGCACGCGGGGCATGGTGGTCTCCAACCATCCGCTGGCGTCGGCCGCCGGCCTCGAGATCCTGGCGGGCGGCGGCAATGCGGTCGACGCCGCGGTCGCCACGCAGTTCGCGCTGACCGTCGTCGAGCCGATGATGGTCGGGCTGATCGGCGGCACGACCTGCCACATCCGCCTGGCCGACGGCAGCCATCGCATCATCGACGGCATGAGCGCCGTGCCGCTGGCCGGCCGGCCGGACATGTACCGGCCGGTGCCGGGGGCGCCGCCCGAGGTCTATGACGTCGAGGGCCGCGAGAACCAGGTTGGTCCCAAGGCCGTGGCCGCGCCCGGCTCGCTGCGGGCCTGGTGCCTGGCCCTCGCGCGCTACGGCTCCCTGCCGCTTGCCGACGTGATGCAGCCGGCCATCCGGCTCGCCAACGGCGGCTTTGCGGTGACACCCTATCTCTCCGACTGCATCGAGAGCGCGGCGGCCGACATGGCGCAGGACAGGCTCGCCTCGGCCCGGTTCCTGCCCGGCGGCACGCCGCTGAAACCGGGCGCCCGCCTGGTCCAGGCGGACTATGGCGAGGCGCTGGCCCTGATCGCCCGCGATGGCGAAAGCGCCCTGCATGGCGGGCCGCTGGGCGCCCTGCTGGTCGAGTGCATGGAGAAGAACGGCGGCTTCGTCTCGGCCCGCGATCTGGCGGAATACCGAGTCACCGAGCGCGCGCCCATCCGCGGCACCTATCGCGGCTGGGAGATCGTGGGCCCGCCGCCACCCGCGGCGTCGGGCGTGCACATCGCGCAGATGCTGAACATCCTGGAGGGCTACGACATCGCCGGGATGGGCTTCGGCACGGTCGACACGCTGCACCTGCTGGCGGAGGTGCTGAAGATCGCCTTCGCCGACCGGGCGGCGGCGAGCGGGGATCCGGACTTTGTCGACGTGCCGGTCGAGCGGATCGTGTCCAAGGCCTATGCCGACGAACGCCGCGCCGGCATCGACATGACCAAGGCCCGGCGCTGGGCGCCGGGCCTGCTGGCGAAGGAAGGCGCGGACACGACGCACCTCACCGCGGCCGATGCCCAGGGCAATGTCGTCACCACGACGCAGACCATCAACAGCCTGTTCGGCGCGCGCTTCATCGTGCCGGGCCTGGGCATGGTGCCCAACGACTACATGGCGAACTTCGATCCGCGGCCGGGCAATGCGCTGTCGATCGCGCCGGGCAAGCGCGTCACCACCTCGATGTCGCCGGTGATGGCGCTGCGCGAGGGACGTGTGGTGTATGCGCTGGGCTTGCCCGGCGGCCGCAAGATCTTTCCCTCGGCGCTGCAGGCGCTGCTGAACCTGATCGACCATGGCATGACGCTGCAGGAGGCGGTCGAGGCGCCCCGCATCTGGACCGAAGGGCCGGTGCTGGAGGTCGAGCACGGCATTCCCGAGTCCGTGCGCGCCGGCCTCGCGGTGCGCGGCCACGTGCTGCAGCGCATGCCGACCGTGGCAGGCGGCATGAACGCCATCCAGTTCCACGAGGACGGCAGCATGACCGGCGCGGCCTGCTGGCGAGCCGACGGTTTCGCTGCCGCCCTCGGCGGCGGCCTCGCGCGGGCCGGCGTGCGCTTCGTGCTGCCGCGCTGACCGCGGCCGCTCAGATGAACATGTCGAGCTGGTTGTAGTTCTTCAGCACCGCGGCCCGCGTCGCCTCGCTCCAGCGGTTCTCCTCCTCGCGGCCGGCCAGCGGCCGGTAGACGTAGCTCTCTTCGTGCGGGAAGCGCTGCCGGCGGGCGTCGATCGCGATCTGGATGATGCGCGTGCGCGCCTCGATGCGGGCCGCGTCGTACGTGTCGACCGTCCCGGTCAGGCGCGTCGTCGTGACGTTCAGCACCCGACGGCGCGGAAAGAAGCCGGCATTCAGCGTGAGGCGCCGGTCCGGCGAGCTGTTGGCGAAGGAGCCGTGCACGAGCTGGCGGTTGGTCACGATCGTGTCCCCGGCGTCGCACAGCAGCGGCACCGCATCCTCCAGGCGATCGGAGCCGGCCTCGGCCACCATGCGCCGGATGTCGGCCCGGCCCTGCCGGTGGCTGCCGGGCAGCACCCAGACGCCGTTCGCCGCCGTGCTGGGGTAGAGCTGGGTCATGAAGTTGAAGCCGTGTGCGCCGGCATCCCAGTCGGGCGCGTTCCAGTGCGTCGTGCCGTCCTGGTGCCAGGCCACCGACGGGCCGAGCCCGGGCTCCTTCACGAACGTCACCTCGTTGTAGGGCACGAAATCGTCGCCCAGGATCGAGGCGGCCGCCGCCAGCAGTCCGGGATGGCCGTAGAGGCGCAGGCAGGCGTCGCTGAGGTGAAGGTTGCCGTCGAGCAGCTCGACCGTCCAGGCCGGCGCGTCCGCAGCGGGCTCCGGCTGCTGCATGGCCGCCGGGTGCCGGCCGTTGTTGGCGTCGGTGCCGCCGCGCGGGTCGCTCAACGGCCGCGCCCAGCGATAGGGGGGCCGGAGGATCCCCTGATCGACCACGGGCCGCCCCTGACGGTCGACCGTCGCGCCGGGCGCCACCGGCGCCCGCTCCAGCACGGCGTCGATGTCGGCGCGCAGCTCGGCCAGTTCCTCCGGTCCCACCACGCCCTGGAACACGTAGAAGCCATGTGTCCAGTAGGAGTCGAGAATCTCGGGCAGGAGCTTGCCGTCCGATCCCAGCCGGATCGGGCCGCGATTGCCGAGCGCATAGGCCCGCGCTTCGGCGCGTCGGCCGTACGCGCTCATGATCCGCTCATGGTCGGCGGCATCGATCGGTCTCGCAGCGGCGGCGAGGGACATGGCATGGGCTCCCGGCAAGCGCCTGCCTGTGAACGGCAGGCTTGCCAAACGATATCGCCGCCGCAGGCCGAAGACCAGCCGGCCCCGGTCGCAGGACGGCCCTCTGACGGCCTGTCGTTAGAAGGCCTTGTCCGACTTGGGCCGGTGGCGGTTGCGCAGCCTGAAGCCGGACCTCTCTGCCGTACGCGGCGCGCGGACCCACACCTCGCGGTTGGGATGCAGCCCGCCGCCGCGTGTGGCCGGCACGGCGCTGAGGCGCGCCCGTTGCAGCAGGCGGGTATCCGCGATGCCGCAGTTGGGATGGATGCCGCCATTGTCAGCGACGACCTTGTCCCAGGCAGCCTTGCGCTTGGCGTACGTCGCCTTGTCCGCCAGGGCGGTGCAGTTCAGCTCGTTGATGTTCAGGTCGACGACGATCTCGTCGCCATCCTCGATGAGGGCGATCGGCCCGCCCAGGGCAGCCTCGGGGCCGACATGACCGATCACGAGGCCGACCGAGCCACCGGAGAAGCGGGCGTCGGTCATCAGGGCCACGACGATGTTGCGCTCGCGGCAGAGGGTCGTGATGCGCGAGGTCGGGTCGAGCATCTCGGGCATGCCTGGCGCGCCGCTCGGTCCCTCGTAGCGCACGATGATCATGTCGTGGTTCTGGAAGCGCTCCGGCGTGCGGTCGAGCGCGTCGAGCAGCCCCTGCTCGCCTTCGAACACGCAGGCGCGGCCGCGGAAGATGTTGTTCTCCAGGCCGCCCTCGACGCCGGCCAGCTTGAGGATGGCCGAGAAGTCCGGCGACAGGTTGCCGCCCAGGACGCGCAGGCCGCCGGTCGGCTTGTAGGGCTTCTCGACCGGATAGATCACCTTGCCGTCGGCGCGCTTGGCGCCCAGCCGCTCGACCTGGGCGGCCAGGGTCTCGCCGGTGCAGGTGAGCACGTCGCCGTTGAGCAGCCCCGCATCGAGCATCTCGCGCACGATGACCTGCACGCCGCCGACCTGGTCGATGTCGACCATCGAATACTTGCCGTAGGGCCGGGCGTCGGTGAGGACGGGGACGACGTGCTGCGAGAGGTGGTTGAACTCCTCCGGCGTCATGATCTCCTTCCAGAAGTCGGCATAGCCGGCCGCGCGGGCGATCTCCGGTCCGTGCAGCGTCACGTTGGTCGAGCCGCCGATCGCCATGGCGACGATCATCGCGTTGCGGATCGAATCGCGCACGACGATGTCGCGCGGCTTCAGGTCCTTGGTGATCAGCTCGGCCAGGAGGCCGACCAGCTCCCCGGGGAACTCCTTCAGGCGGCGCGGATCGTCGGACGGCGGCGCCACCATGTGCAGCGGCTGCATGCCGACCACGCCGATGAAGGTCTGCATGGTGTTGTAGGTGAACATGCCGCCACAGCTGCCGATGCCGGGGCAGGCGTTGCAGGCGATGCGATGGCGGAACTCGGCGTCCGGATTGCCGGCCACCTGGTAGGCGCTGACGATGTCCAGCGCCTCGCCGGTCTTCGGGTCGATGCCGGGATGGATCGGGCCGTCCGACATGATGATCGAGGGACGGTTGTGCTCGAGCAGGGCGGCCAGCGTGCCGACCGGCGGCTTGTCGCAGGCCACGACGGCGATCGTGCCGGCGAGCCCGGTGGCGCTGAGATGCTCGCACAGCGCATCGTTCGTGACTTCACGGCCGATCAGCGAGTAGCGCATCTCGCGCGTGCCGTTGCGGATGCCGTCGGAGGTCGCGATCGTGTATTCGGGCTGCACGAGGCGCAGCTTGAGCTGGTCCGGCCCCTTGCCGATGCGGGCCTTGAGTTCGGCATGGATCGCCTCGACCTTGGCCATGACGCCGAGATAGCACTGGCTGTCGCCCTTCGTGCCGACGACGCCGACCGACGGCTCGTGGATCAGGTCCTCGTCGGTGCCGATGACGCGCGCGAGACCGATCGTCTGTGCGGAGCGGCCGGGATGCCGGTCGATGAGGACGTTGGTCGGTTTCATAGCGCGTGCCTTTTGGGTGGTTGCTCTCGGTTCGGGCAGAACATGGCCAGCCGGCACCGAACTGGCAACAACATCCGCAAGTAGCCATTGGCTTCCGGCCTCGGGATTTCGTCTCGGACAGCGAAAGACGTTCCGCCCGAGACAAGCGCGGCCGCGTCAAGCCGGCGCGATGGCTGCGCCGATCCGCAGGATTTCGGCGACCAGCAGATCGAGATCGTCGCGCCGCGTACGATGATTGCAGAGCGCCGCCCGCAGGCAATGCCGACCGCCGATCGTGGTGTCCGAGAGCGCGGCGATGCCCGCTTCCTGCAGGCGGATCATGATCTCGATGTTCAGGGCCCGCAGGGCCGGCTCGTCGCGATGACCGGGATCGTAGCGGAAGCAGACGATGTTGGTCTCCGGCGGCACCAGCAGCGAGAGAAGCGGGCTCTCAGCCACCAGCCGGGCGAGATGGTGCGCCTGCTCGATGTTCTGATCGATCAGCCGGCCGAACTTCGCGGCGCCATGCTCCATCAGCGCCATCCAGACCTTGAGGGCACCGAATCCGCGCGTGGTCTGCAGGCCGAACTCGTGGAGCCAGGGCGCCGCCGCGATGCCGCGGGACATGCCCTGCAGGTATTCCGGGCTGACGGCGAAGGTTCCCCGATGCGCCGCCTGATCCCTGACCAGGGCGCAGCCGACCTCGAAGGGGGCGTGCAGCCACTTGTGCGGATCGAGTGCCACGGAGTCGGCGCGCTCGAGTCCCTTCACGCGCCAGGCGTTGCGGGGCGCGATGGCAAGCAGCGCGCCGATGCAGCCGTCGACATGGAACCAGAGTCCTTCCTCCGCGGCGAGGTTGGCGAGCGCGTCGAGGTCGTCGATGGCGCCCGAATTGACGGTGCCCGCCGTGCCGATCACGCAGGCAGGGGTGAGACCACGGGCGCGATCCTCGGCGATGGCGCCGCGAAGCGCTGCGAGATCGAGGCGAAAGGCCGAATCGCTTGGGATGCGGTGGAGGGCCTTGTTGCCGAGGCCGAGTGCCTCGACGGCCTTGCGATGGCAGGAATGAAGCTGGTCCGAGCCGTAGAACCGCAGTGGCGAGGCCAGGGCACCAAGGCCTTCGTCGCGCAGGTCGACGCCCGCGGTGGCGCTTGCGATGCTGTTGCGCGCGACGGTGAGGCAGAGAAGGTTGGCCATCGACCCGCCGCTGACCAGCGTGCCGCCCGCGGTCGCCGGCAGCCCGACCATGTCACGCAGCCAGCCGACGACCTGCTGGTCGACGAGGGCGGCGGCATGGTTGCCCCCGCCGAGATTGGAGCCCTGTATGGCTGCGAGAAAGTCGGCCAGGGCGCCGGTGACGTTGCCGGTGCCCATGTACCAGGACCAGAAGCGCGGATGGATGTTGCCCATCGGGTAGGCCATCACGCAGTCCCGGACCGTGCGGTATACCTCCCCGATGGGCGTCGGCTGCCGGGGCAGCGGCGCCCGGAAGCATGCCTGGACCGCTTCCGGCATCGGCCGCCAGACGGGTCGCTCGCGCACGTCGCGGAGATGGCCGACGGCATCGTCGACCATCCGGTGCGCGAGATCCGCGACCGGACCCCAGTCGGACGGATCCAGCGTCTCCTCGGCGTCAAGGTCCGGCACTATGGCATGGCTGTCCATCGTCGGCTTCCGGGCTCAGTCGGCGGCGAGCTGGAAGCTGGGCGTCGAATGTGACAACGCCAGCTCCTCGTCATCCATGTCCGTCGGAATGGATTCGAACAACGGCGTCGACAGGTACCGCTCGCCGGTGTCGGGCAGCATGGCCAGGATCACCGAGCCCTTGGGGGCGCGTTCCGCGATCTGGCGGGCCACGGCGAAGGAGGCGCCGCCCGAGATGCCCGTGAAGATGCCCTCCCGCTGTGCCAGCATGCGGGCAGCCTCGATGGCCTTCGGCCCTGCGATCGGCACCAGCTCGTCGTGATAGTGCTCGTCGATCGCTTCCTGCAGCACCTTGGGAATGAAGTCCGGGGTCCATCCCTGAATGGGATGCGGCTCGAAGGCGGGGTGGCTGGCGGCCGGCGCACCATCGCTGCCGCGCGGCTGCGCCTGGCCGGAACCGACGAGCTGGGCATTCGCGGGCTCGCTGAGAACGATCTTGGTCTCCGGCCGCTCCCGCCGCAGGACGCGGGACACGCCGGCCACCGTCCCCCCGGTCCCGTAGCCGGTCACGAAGTAGTCCAGACGGGAGCCCGCGAAGTCGTTGATGATCTCGCGGCCGGTCGTCGCCTCGTGGATGGCGGCGTTGGCGTTCGTTTCGAATTGCCGTGCCAGGAACCAGCCGTTCCTGTCGGCGAGCTCGACCGCCTTGAGGTACATGCCGTAGCCCTTCTGGGCGCGTGGCGTCAGCACCACCTTGGCACCCAGGAAGCGCATCAGGCGCCGCCGCTCGATGGAGAAGCTGTCGGCCATCGTCACGACCAGCGGATAGCCCTTCTGCGCGCAGACCATCGCGAGGCCAATGCCGGTGTTGCCGCTCGTGGCCTCGACCACCGTCTGGCCCGGCTTCAGCGCACCACTGCGCTCGGCTTCCTCGATGACCGCAACCGCCAGCCGGTCCTTGACGGACGAGGCCGGATTGAAGAACTCTGCCTTCACGTAGATCGTCGCATTGGCGACGCCTAGATGGTTGACCCGGATGCACGGCGTGTTGCCGATCGTATCAAGCACGCTGTCGTACAGCCGGCCCCGGCCTGTGGTGGTCCTTGTCTGCGTTCCATCGAGCATGGCTCTTCTCCCTTGCTGTGTCCTGTCCGTGACGTTCTGCAACCGCAGGTGACTTGCCGGATGCCGGCTTGCAGGGGGAGTGCTAGGGTCCGGCCGTAGGATCCGGCGTGGGAGGCCGCGTGGGAACTTCCGTGGAATCGAAAGGGTCCGACGATTTTTCATCGATGCCGCGGCTCCGCCTGCGGCTGCTCGGACCGCTCGTCGTGCTGCGCGACGGCATGCCGGTGCCGCTTCCATCCTCACGGAAGGTGCGTGCCCTGCTGGCCTATCTTGCCGTCGCCCCGCAGCCGGTCTCGCGTGAAAGGCTCTGTGCGCTGTTCTGGGAGGTTCCCAACGACCCTCGGGGCGAGCTGCGGTGGTGCCTGAGCAAGCTGCGCTCGTTCCTGGACGACCCGGCGCGGCGGCGCGTGCAGACCACGGGGGATCGTGTCTGGCTCGATCTCGACGACTGCGATCTCGACGTCAGGCGCCTGCTCGGTGCCGTGGGGTCCGTGCCCGCCGTCGCCGACCTGGATGGCCTGCAGCAGCTGACGGCGCTTTGCGGTGCCGACTTCCTCGAGGGAATCGAGCATGGCGGCAGTGTCGAGTTCGACCACTGGCTCTCGGCACGCCGGAGCGAGTTCCGTTCCCACCAGATCGGACTCCTGGCCGAGGTCAGCCGGCGGCTGCCCCACGGCACTTCCGAAAGCCTGTCCGCGGTTCGGCAATGGCTCGACTTGGCGCCTAGCGATGCCGAGGCGCACGCACGCTTCCTCGCCGAGCTGTTTGGCCGGCGCCAACTGGCGGACTGCATGCGCCATCTCGAGGCGGCGGAGCGGCTGTTCGCCGACGAGGGTGCGGACTTCGCCCCGGTCCGCAAAAGCTGGGACGAGATCAGGCGGACGTCGACGCAGCAGGCGCCGCCGCCGGCCGGTGGACCGGCAGTCGAGCCGGCGCAGCCGCTGCCACAATCCCGGCCGGAGCCCCCAGGCGCGTCGCGCCGCGGCTCGGTCGCCGTGATGCCGTTCCGCGAACTGCGGGAGGGGACCGCCGGTCCGAGCGGTCTCGGCAACGCGCTGGCGCACGACATCATCAGCCGCCTCGCGAAGCTGCGCAGCCTCTTCGTCATCTCGCGCGGCTCGGTTTTCGCTCTCGCCGAGGAAGCCCTGGACGTACAGGAGATCGCGCGGCGGCTGGGGGTCGATTATGTGACGACGGGCTTTCTCGAACGTCGGGGCGACATTGTGCTGGTGACCGCGGAGGTCGCCGACGCAGCGTCCGCCCGGATCATCTGGACGGAGCGGTTCGAGGCACGTCACGACGAGCAGTTCGCCGTACTGGACGAGATCGGCGACGGCATCGTTTCCTCCGTAGCCGCCGAGATCGAGAACGCGGAGCGCAATCGCGCGATCCTGAAGCACCCGGATTCGCTCGATGCCTGGGAGGCCTATCACCGTGGCCTTTGGCACATGTATCACTTCACCGCCGGAGAGAACGTGAAGGCGGCGGCTCTCTTTCGCCGGGCGACGGAGCTCGATCCCACCTTCTCGCGGGCCTTTGCAGGCCTGTCCTTCACGCATTGGCAGAATGCCTTCCAGCGATGGAACGACCGCGACATGGAGAGCCGGCAGGCGCTGGAGGCGGCCGGCCGGAGCCTGCTGCTGGACGACCAGAACCCGGCCGCGCACTGGTCCATGGGGCGGGCCTTGTGGCTGGTCGGCGATGCCGGCGAGGCCATCCGCGAGCTCGAGCGTTCGGTCAGCCTCAGCCCGAACTTCGCCCAGGGCCACTATGCGCTGTCGTTCGTTCACTGCCAGTCCGGCGATCCGGCGGCGGCCATCGCCTCGTCCGACTACTCACGGCTGCTCAGCCCCTGCGATCCGCTGCTGTTCGGCATGCTGGGGACGCGGGCGATGGCGCTGGTGAGGATGGGGGCCCTGGACGAGGCAGCGGAATGGGCCGTCAAGGCGGCGGCGCGGCCCAATGCGCACGTCCACATCCTGGCAATGGCTGCTCACTGTCTCGCCATGGCCGGCCGGCTCGACGAGGCGCATGCCCATGTCGCCCGCATCCGGGGGCAGAATCCACGCTACCGGTCCCAGGATCTCCTTGGCACGTTCCGCTTCGATGCGGATGCCGAAGCACGATACCGCGGGGTCGCCGCGCGGATCGGCCTGGGCGAATGAGGCGCACGACGACCGCGATCTCGCACTATGGAGGAGCATCTGGGCGTGGTGGTCGCGTGACCCGGCGATGGAAGAGCCGGCGCGCCGGATGGCTCATCGCGCTCTGGCGCAGGCTGGCGGGCCACGTCGGACGAAGATGAGCAATATGTCTAAGCCTATCCTGGCTTAGCCTTCCTGCATCAACTCGAAATCTGGGCGAGTTAGGGCCGGGAACAAGACGACCGGAGGACGGCAAGACAAAAGCACGGCCGTCGGTTGGGATTGTATGTCATTGGCTCAGTTGCCGATTTTGCGCCGGCGCAGAAACACCCCGCGCCGTCGCGTGCCGCAGAAACATCAATGATTTCAGCGCTCCAAGCGGCGGCGGCCATGCCTACTGCCGCCGACCCTCTCTTGCTTTGGTTGCTTCAGTATGATAACTATATGCGGTGACGGAGCGGCGTGACCCGACCCTCGATGTGCTTCTCGACCTCGACGGCCAGGTCCTCGCGGTGGATCCCGATGGGGGGCATTGGGTCCGGTTCGTCGTGAACCGGGTGCCGGTGTCGGCGGAGAAACCGCATGGCATCGACTACTCGCTCACGCTGCACGGAACGGACGGAGAGCGGCTGGTCGGCTTCGACAACGCCCATCCGGTCGGAAGGCAGAAGCGCGGCGAGCCGCAGGACCATCGCCACCGGCTGCGGACGATCAGGGGCTTACGAGTACCGGGACGCGGCGACCTTGCTCGCTGACTTTTGGACGGCGGTGGACGCGGTGTTGCGCGAGAGAGGAGTGATCCCATGACCACGCTGAAGGTGGGTATCGCCAGCTACCAGGAAATGAAGGCCCGCACCATGGCCGTGGCGCGCGGCGAGCGTCGGATCGCGGCCAACGAGCCGAAGGTCTGGTTCACCTCGACCGAATCGTTTGCCAAGGTCCTCTCCGCCGGTAATCGCGAGCTGCTGCGCGTCATCGCCGAGAAAGCGCCCGGCTCGCTCGATGAACTGGCTCGCATCACCGGCAAGGCCAAGTCCAATCTGTCGCGCACGCTGCGCACAATGGAAGGCTACGGCCTGGTCCGTCTCGAAAGGGGCGAACGGGGCCGCATCACGCCCAAGGTGATGCACGACCGGGTGGAACTCGACCTGCCGCTCACGCTGTCGCGCAAGGCAAGCTGAGCCATGACCGTCTTGGCGCGAGCAGGCCGGACCGCCGTCAGCCCGTAAAGCTTGGCGCGTTCCGCGCCACCACTCCGCGGCTGCGGCCTTGACCGGCTGTCACCGGCCCGGCGAGGGCTTCCCAAGCGATCAAAGCGGACGATGAGCGACGCCGCTCCTCTTGCCACGGCTCGGCGAATAGCGCGCCCTTGCGTAGAAATCGGCCGTTCCGCTCGGGTGAGCCTCGCGCGACCCTGAGGCAACGTCGCAGCTTTCCTCAGGGCGCCGGCTTCGTATCGAATGCGGTGCCTTGCCGGATGATCTCTACATCGCCCCGGCTCCGTGGCCGCGGCTCGGGCGGCCCGTCAAACACGACACTGAGCATTGGAGCGTCACCGACGACTGGCCTGAACGCGTGCCGGTTGCCGAGAACGAGCTCGACGTGTTCGAGGCCTGGTTCGGCGATCTTTTCGACGAGCTGTTCGGACCGTGCCTATGATCTGGCGAGGAGCCACATGTCATGACCGTGCCGTTGCGCGCCGCCCTGTATCTGCGCGTCTCGACGGCGCGGCAAGCCGCCGGGCGTGCCGCCGCGATGCAGGGGTCGTCCGCCGACCAGAATATGACGCCGCAGATCGTCCAGAAGTTCGCCAGGACAGCGCGAGAGCGGATCAGGATCGAGGGCGGCGGCTATCGCCGCGACCACCTCTGCGCACTCGCCCAGCGCATCGAGGTCGCAGCCAAAGAGGTCCGAATCATAGGGTCGAAAGGCAATCTGCTCCGAACCCTCGTCGCCGCGTCGGGCGCAATCCCGGCTACTGCCGGTGTGCCCAGTTCTGTTCTGAAGTGGCGGACAGGGCGGGATTCGAACCCGCGGTGGCTGTTACACCACGCACGCTTTCCAAGCGTGTGCCTTAAACCGCTCGGCCACCTGTCCTCGAGAGCCCGGTTCGCCGCCCTTATAGCGTGCTTCGCGCGCCGGGCAACGGCCTTCCCCCGGCCGGCCGGCTTCTATAGGGTGCGGCGCGCATTTCGGGGGATCGAGGGGTGGTGTTTCGCGCTTTGGGGTGGCTGCTGCTGGCCATGGCGGTCGCAGCGTTCGTGCATGACGGGCTCACCTGGTGGGCCGAGGGCTCGCTGCACCTGCTGAGGATCGGCGATCTCTGGTCGCACCTCGACCTGCGGTCGTACAGCGACGCGCAGGCCGCCGTTCAGCGAAACCTGTCCAGCTTCGCCTGGCGCTGGCTGTTCCGGCCGCTGATGGCGGTGCCTGTCCTGCCGGGATGCCTGGCCCTCGGCCTGCTGTTCCTGTGGCTGGGCGGCCGCAGCGGCGAAGGTCGCGAGCCGGCGCTGCTGATCGGCGCGCGTCCGCGGCGGCGGCGGCGCAGCCGCGGCCTGTCCTGATTCGGTCCTAAAGCATGATGGGTCCGGCTGAATCAGCCGGACCCATCATGCCCTGTCGAACCGCGATCACCGTTGCGCGCGAATGAGGTGCGAGCGCACCTCATCTCATTCCGCTCTACCGGCTGTCCATCTTCAGCGCCGCGATGAAGGCCGACTGCGGGATCTCCACGTCGCCGACCTGGCGCATGCGCTTCTTGCCCTTCTTCTGCTTCTCCAGCAGCTTCTTCTTGCGGCTGATGTCGCCGCCGTAGCACTTGGCCAGCACGTCCTTGCGCAGGGCGCTGATCGTCTCGCGCGCGATGATGCGGCCGCCGATCGCCGCCTGGATGGCGATCTTGAAGAGCTGGCGCGGGATCAGGTCCTTCAGCCGCTCGCACAGCGCGCGGCCGCGGCTCTCGGCCTGGTTCTTGTGCACGATGATGCTGAGCGCATCGACCGGCTCGCCGTTGACCAGGATCGACACCTTCACCAGCTCGCCTTCCTCGTAGCCCACCATCTCGTAGTCGAAGCTGGCATAGCCGCGGGTCACCGATTTCAGCCGGTCGTAGAAGTCGAACACCACCTCGTTCAGCGGCAGGCGGTAGACCGCCATGGCGCGCGCGCCGGCGTAGGTGAGCTCGATCTGCTGGCCGCGCCGCTCCTGGCAGAGCGTCAGCACCGAGCCCAGATGCTCGTCGGGCGTCATGATCGTCGCCTTGATCCACGGCTCCTCGATGCGCTCGATCAGCATCGGGTCGGGATAGTCGGCCGGATTGTGCAGCTCGTGCTCCGTGCCGTCCGTCATCGTGAGCTTGTAGACGACCGAGGGCGCGGTGGTGACGAGGTCGAGGTCGAACTCGCGCTCCAGCCGCTCCTGCACGATCTCGAGATGCAGCAGCCCGAGGAAGCCGCAGCGGAAGCCGAAGCCCAGCGCCGCGCTGCTTTCCGGCTCGAAATGGAAGGAGGCGTCGTTGAGGCGCAGCTTGGCGAGCGATTCGCGCAGCGTCTCGAACTCCGCGGCATCGGCCGGGAACAGGCCGCAGAACACCACCGGCACCGAGGGCTTGAAGCCCGACAGCATCTCGGTCGCGGGCTTGCGGTCGTCGGTGATCGTGTCGCCGACCTTGCAGTCGGCGATGGTCTTGATGCCGGCGATGATGAAGCCGACCTCGCCCGGCCCCAGCTCGGCGGCGTCCTTGGGCTTGGGCGTGAACACGCCGACCTTGTCGAGGTCGTAGGAGGCCGCCGCCGCCATCATGCGGATGCGCATGCCCTTCTTCAGGATGCCGTCCTTGACGCGCACCAGCGTGACGACGCCGAGATACGGATCGTACCAGCTGTCGACCAGCAGGGCCTTCAGCGGGGCGTTGCGGTCGCCGGCCGGCGCCGGCAGGCGCCTGATCATCGCCTCCAGCAGGTCGTCGATGCCCTGGCCGGTCTTGGCGGAAACGTGGACCGCCTCGGACGCGTCGATGCCGATCACGTCCTCGATCTCCTTGCAGATGCGCTCCGGCTCGGCCGAGGGCAGGTCGATCTTGTTCAGGACCGGGATGATCTCGTGGTTGGCGTCGATCGCCTGGTAGGCGTTGGCCAGCGTCTGCGCCTCGACGCCCTGGCTGGCATCGACCACCAGCAGCGAGCCCTCGCAGGCGGCCAGCGAGCGGCTGACCTCGTAGGCGAAGTCGACATGGCCCGGCGTGTCCATCAGGTTCAGCACGTAGGTCCTGCCGTCGACCGATTCGTAGTTCAGGCGCACGGTCTGCGCCTTGATGGTGATGCCGCGCTCGCGCTCGATGTCCATCGAATCCAGCATCTGGTCCTGGAACTCGCGCTCGGTCACCGCCCCGCAGCGCAGCAGCAGCCGGTCGGCCAGCGTGCTCTTGCCGTGGTCGATGTGGGCGATGATCGAGAAATTGCGGATCAGCGACAGGTCGGTCATGTCATGCTCTTTTGGACCGCGAGCCTCCGGCTCGCCTGAGCGCATTTACGCGCATCTGAGCGAGCCGGAGGCTCGCGGTCCGGAAGAAGTTAACCACGCAATGTGGCACCAGTTGCTTTCGCCACCTGCGCCACGATCTTCGCGCTGGCGGCCTCGATCTCGGCGTCGGTCAGCGTGCGCTCGACCGGCTGCAGGGTCACGGTGATGGCCAGCGACTTCTTGCCCTCGGGCACGCCCTTGCCGGCATAGACGTCGAACAGCCGAACGCCGCTCACCAGCACCTTGTCGGCGTTGCGTGCGGCCCGCACCAGCTTCTCCGCCTCGACGCCGGCATCGACGATGAAGGCGAAGTCGCGGTCGACCGGCTGGAACGGCGAGAGCACCAGCTTCGGCCGTGCCTTGGTCGCCTTGGCCTTGGGCAGCGGCGGGGCGTCGAGGAACACCTCGAAGGCCGCCGCCGGCCCCTTGAAGTCGGCGGCGGCCGCGATCTCGGGGTGTAGCTCGCCGAACTGCGCCATCACGCGGTCGCCGAGCTTGATCAGCCCGGAGCGACCGGGATGGTACCAGTCGGGTGCGCCGGGCTGGGTCGACAGGTTGTCGACCGGTGCGCCGATCGCCGCCAGCACGGCGAGCGCATCGGCCTTGGCGTCGAAGGCGTCGACCGTGCGGGCCGGGCCCGCCCAGTTGCGCGGCACCGCCATGTTGTGGCGCACGCCGGCGGCCACGATGCGCTGGCCCTTGGGGGTGGCGTCCCTGTATTGCGGGCCGACCTCGAACAGCGCGGGATCGGCCAGCCCGCGCGCCTCGTTGCGGCGGACCGCTTCGATGAGGTTGGGCAGCAGCGAGGGCCGCATCGTGTCGAGCTCGGCGGCGATCGAGTTCAGCAGCCGCAGGTCGGCCTGGCCGCCGCCGAAGCGCTCGGCCTGCTTCAGCGGCAGGAACGACCAGGTCACGGCCTCGTTCATGCCGCGCGCCGCCAGGGCCCGCCGCGCCACGGGCACGCGGCGCTGCAGGGCGTCGCGGACGGGCCGCGAGGTCGTCGACAGGCGCGGCAGCGACGTCGTGGGGATGTTGTCGAAGCCCCAGACGCGCGTGACTTCTTCGACGAGGTCGGCCTCGCCGACGATGTCGGGCCGCCACGACGGCACCGCGGCCGTCCACGGGCCCTCGCCTTCGACCGCGAAGCCGAGCTTGCGCAGGATGTTGGCCGTCTCCGCCGCGGGCACGTCGATCGCGGTCAGGGTCTTCACGCGGTCGGGGCGCAGCGTGTAGCGGCGCTGCCATTCCGGCATCACGCCGCTCGACACCAGTTCGCTGGCCTCGCCGCCGCACAGCTCCAGGATCAGGCGGGTCGCCACCTCGGCACCCCACCAGCAGGACTCGGGATCGATGCCGCGCTCGTTGCGGTAGCGGGCGTCGGAGAAGATCCCGAGCTTGCGGCCCGAGGCGGCGATGCCGATCGGTTGGAAGTACGCCGCCTCAAGGAAGACCTCGGTCGTGTCGTCCTGCACGCCGGTTTCCTCGCCGCCCATGATGCCGCCGATGCCGTGGACGCTCCTCGCATCGGCGATCACCGCGACGGCCGGATCGAGCGTGTAGGTCTTGCCGTCGAGCGCCAGGATCTGCTCGCCCTCGCGGGCCTGCCGCATCACCAGGTCGCCCGACAGCTTGCTGGCGTCGAACACGTGCAGCGGCCGGTTGAGGTCGAAGGTCACCAGGTTGGTGATGTCGACCAGGGCCGAGATCGGCCGGAGCCCGATCGCCTTCAGCCGGCGCTGCAGCCAGTCGGGCGAGGGCCCGTTCTTCACGCCGCGGAAGTGGCGCCCGACGACGATGGGGCAGGGGCTGTCGGGCCGGGCCTCGTAGCCATGCGTCCATTTGACGGGGCTCTGGTACGTGCCGGCGATCCTGTCCGCCTTAAGTGGCTTCAGCGTTCCGAGGCCGGCCGCGGCCAGGTCGCGCGCGATGCCGTATACGCCCAGGCAATCGGGGCGATTGGGCGTCACCTTGATCTCGATCACCGGGTCGTCGAGGCCCAGCGCCTCGGCCGC
The DNA here is from genome assembly GCA_049323495.1 of Pseudomonadota bacterium. GTDB lineage: Bacteria > Pseudomonadota > Alphaproteobacteria > Reyranellales > Reyranellaceae > Reyranella. The sequence goes on along the minus strand of JBMONG010000033.1, from coordinate 439,426 downwards.
CGGCGCGCCGGTGCGCGCATCGGCCGGCAGGTCGATGATGCCGCTATGGTCCTCGCCCAGCTGCAGCTCGCGGCTCGAGCAGAGCATGCCGTTGCTCTCCTCGCCACGGATCTTGCCCGCCTTGAGGTGCAGGTCCGTGCCGGGAATGTAGCTGCCCGGCGGGGCGAAGATGCCCTTCATGCCGGTCCGCGCGTTGGGCGCGCCGCACACGACCTGGACGACGCCGCTGCCGGTGTCGACCTTGCAGACGCGCAGCCGGTCGGCGTTGGGATGCTGCACGGCCTCCACGACGTAGCCCACCACGAAGCCCTTCAGCGCCTGGGCGGGATCGGTGACGCCCTCGACTTCGAGGCCGAGCATGGTCAGCGCCTGCTTGATCTCCTCCAGCGACGCCGTGGTGTCGAGATGCTCCTTGAGCCAGGACAGCGTGAACTTCATCGTCCCAGCCCTCCGGTGAGCGACGGCCATTCCAGCGCCGAGAAGCCGTAGTGGCGCAGCCAGCGCAGGTCCGCGTCGAAGAAGCTGCGCAGGTCGGGGATGCCGTACTTCAGCATGGCGATGCGGTCGATGCCCATGCCGAAGGCGAAGCCCTGGTAGATCGCGGGGTCCAGGCCGCAGTTCGCGATCACGTTGGGATGGACCATGCCCGAGCCCAGAATCTCCAGCCACGAATCGCCGGCGCCGATGCGCAGCTCGCCGCCCTTCCACGAGCAGCCGATATCGACCTCGGCCGACGGCTCGGTGAAGGGGAAGTAGGAGGGGCGGAAGCGCAGCGGCAAGTCGTCGACCTCGAAGAAGGCGCGGCAGAAATCGACCAGGCAGCCCTTGAGGTGGCCCATGTGGGTCGTCCGGTCGATCACCAGCCCTTCGACCTGATGGAACATCGGCGTGTGGGTGGCATCGTTGTCGATGCGGAAGGTGCGCCCCGGCACGATGATGCGCAGCGAGCCGCCGTCGGCCAGCATCTGCTGCACACCCTTGTCCAGCATGGTGCGCGCCTGGACCGGCGAGGTGTGGGTGCGCAGCACCATCGGCGTGCCATCGGCGCGCGGCGGCAGGTAGAACGTGTCCTGCATCTGCCGGGCCGGATGGTCGGGCGGGATGTTCAGCGCGTTGAAGTTGTGCCAGTCGTCCTCGATGTCGGGACCTTCGGCCCAGGTGAAGCCCATCTCGCCGAAGATCGCGGCAAGCTCGTCCATCACCTGGCCGATCGGGTGCAGCGAGCCCTGCGATTCGGGCCGGACCGGCAGCGTGACGTCGACCTTCTCGCTGGCCAGCCGGGCGGCCAGGGCAGAGGCGCTGAGCGCGCTCTTCCGCGCTTCCAGCGCGCCTTCGATCTCCGCCTTGAGCTGGTTGACCTCGGCGCCGAACGCGCGCCGCTGGTCGGGCGACAGGCCGCCCAGCGTCTTCATCAGCCCGGTGACGCTGCCTTTCTTGCCCAGCGCGGCAACGCGCGCCGCGTCGAGCGCGGCGAGATCCGCCGCCTGCTCGACGGCGCCGAGCGCTTCCTGCCGTATGGTCGAAAGATCACTCATCCTGCGCTCTCCGAACTCGACACGAAAAAAGGGAGCCTGTGGTCCAGGCTCCCTCCTTGCGATCCACCATCCGTGCGCTTCTGCAGCGCCTGGATACTACTTGAGGGCGGGCCCTACTTGAGAGCCGCTTGTGCCTGATCGACCAGGGCCTTGAACGCCGCCGGCTCCCGAACCGCGAGATCGGCCATGACCTTGCGGTCCACCTCGATCCCGGCCTTCAGGATGCCGTTCATGAACTGCGAGTAGGTCATGCCGTGCTCGCGCGTCGCGGCGTTGATGCGCTGGATCCAGAGGCCCCGGAACGTGCGCTTCTTGTTGCGCCGGTCGCGATAGGCGTACTGCAGGCCCTTCTCGACCTTTTCGATGCCGACGCGGAACGCCACCTTGGCGCGGCCGCGGTAGCCCTTGGCGAGCTTCAGGACCTTCTTGTGACGAGCGTGTGCAGCCACGCCCCGCTTGACGCGTGCCATGGTCTACCTCTCGTACGGAAAAAAGTTGCGCTTGATGATGCGGGCGTCGGGCTCGGCGACCAGCGTCATGCCGGTCTGCTGACGCAGGAAGCGGTTGCCCCGCTTGCTCATGCCGTGGCGCTTGCCGACGACGCCGTGCTTCACCTTGCCGGTGGCCGTGAAGCGAAATCGCTTCTTGGCCCCGCTCTTGGTCTTCATCTTGGGCATTTTCTTTCCTTTTCAAAGGGTTACGATTGGCAGCCGTGGCAATGCCCTGTAAGGCCAGGCCGCCGGGAAGGGGCGCTTATAGCCACGCGGCCCGAACCGTGCAAGCGCGGGCGGACAGGACATGACCGCCGGAAGGAAGGGGAATTTCATGAGCTTGGCAGGCAAGGTGGCCCTGGTGACGGGCGCCCAGCAGGGCATCGGCGCGGCGATCGGCCGGGCGCTGGCGGAAGCGGGGGCGGACGTGGCCCTGACCTGGCTCGACGACCAGGCCGGGGCGGAGGCGGTGGCGGCGGACGCCCGCAAGGTCGGCCGCCGCGCCCACCTGATCAGGACCGATGTCTCCCGCCTGCCCGAGGTCGAGGCGATGGTCTCCGAGACGGTGGCGACGCTGGGGGCCCCCGACATCCTGGTCAACAACGCCGGCGTCTTCCCGCGCGTGCCGCTGCTGGAGATGCGCGAGAGCGACTGGGACTTCGTTCTCGACATCAACCTCAAGGCCTGCTGCTTCGCCGCCATCGCCGTCGCCAAGGCGCTGATCGCCGCCGGCCGGCCCGGCTCGATCATCAACCTGTCCTCCCAGGCCATGCGCGGCGCCGTGCGCGGCGTGCACTACAGCGCCAGCAAGGGCGGGGTCGTCTCGCTGACCCGGTCGATGGCGCTGGAGCTCGCGCCCCACAACATCCGGGTCAATGCCATCGCGCCCGGCACCACGGACACGGCCCAACCGCGCTACGGCAACACCGACGCCGAGCTGGCGGAGATGGCGCGCACGGCGATCCCGCTGGGCGGCAAGCTGCTGCGGCCCGAGCAGATCGCCACCGGCGCCGTGTTCCTGGCATCCGACGCTTCCGATGCCAAGACCGGGCAGGTGCTGCACATCAACGGGGGATCCTACATGCCCTAGGCGTCCGCGACGGACGGCATGTCGGACCGTCCGCGGGAACGGGCGACGGATGGCGGCGGGCGGGGATGTCGCCGTCGGCGGGACCACCGACACGGTCCGCGGCCGACGGCAGGACATCGGCCGGCAGGGCGGGCGCCTGGCGCCGCACCTCCCGGCGAACGCTCGACAACTACTTGGGCGCCAGCACCATCACCATCTGGCGGCCTTCCATGCGGGGCATGGATTCGATCTTCGTGACGGGATCCATCTCGCCGCGGACACGGTTCAGGACCTGCAGACCGAGTTCCGAGTGAACCATCTCGCGGCCGCGGAAGCGCAGGGTGACCTTCACCTTGTCGCCTTCCTCGATGAACCGCTTCATGGCGCGCATCTTCACTTCGTAGTCATGCTCGTCGATGTTCGGGCGCATCTTGATCTCTTTGACCTCGATCACCTTCTGGTGCTTCCGCGCCTCGTGCGCCTTCTTCTGCGCCTCGTACTTGTACTTGCCGTAGTCGGAAATCTTGGCGACCGGCGGAACGGCATTGGGAGAGATCTCGATCAGGTCGAGACTGGCCTCCTCGGCCATCTCCAGTGCTTCCCGGGTGCTGAGGACGCCGACCATGTCGCCGTTCTCGTCGATCAGGCGGACTTGCGGCGCTCTGATCTCGCCGTTGACGCGCGGACCCTCGCGGGTGGGCGCGCTCTGTTGGACAGGTCTTGCTATGGCTTCATTCTCCTTCGTGAGAGCTCCAGGGCGGAGCGGGTGAGAGGACTCGGCCGCCCTAGAAGGGCGGCCGGGCCTCTGCAGAAAGTTTAGTGACGGCGGCCCCGAGTTCAAGGACCTCCTGCTTTTCCGAGCCCAGGCGTCGGATGGCGACCGTTCGATTGTCCATGTCGCGACGCCCCACCGCCAGGATCAGGGGCACGTGCGCGAGCGAATGCTCCCTTACCTTGTAGTTGATCTTCTCGTTGCGCACGTCCGTCTCCACGCGCAGACCAGCCGCCCTGAGCTGCGCGGCGACCTCGCGGGCATAGGAGTCGGCGTCGTTCACGATCGTGGCCACAACAGCTTGTGTCGGCGCCAGCCAGAGCGGGAAGCGGCCGGCATAGTTCTCGATCAGGATGCCGATCATCCGCTCGAAGCTGCCGAAGATGGCGCGGTGCAGCATGACCGGCAGCTTGCGCGTGCCGTCCTCCGCCACATAGGAGGCGCCGAGCCGCTCGGGCAGCACGAAGTCGACCTGCAGCGTGCCGCACTGCCAGTCGCGGCCGATCGCGTCCCGCAGCACGAACTCCAGCTTGGGGCCGTAGAACGCACCCTCGCCGGGATTGAGCTTGAGGTCGAGGCCGGCCGCCTGCGAGGCCGATTTCAGCGCACCTTCCGCCTGATCCCACACCGCGTCGGAGCCCGCGCGCACCGGCGGCCGGTCGGAGAACTTCACGAAATAGTCCGGGAAGCCCAGGTCCTTGTAGATGGAGCCCAGCAGATCGCAGAAGCGGATCGTCTCGCTCTCGATCTGGTCCTCGGAGCAGAAGATGTGCGCATCGTCCTGCGTGAAGTTGCGCACGCGCAGGATGCCGTGCAGCGCGCCCGATGGCTCGAAGCGGTGGCACGAGCCGAACTCGGCCATGCGCAGCGGCAGCTCGCGATAGCTCCTGAGGCCCTGGTTGAAGATCTGCACGTGGCAGGGGCAGTTCATCGGCTTCAGCGCGAAGATGCGCTTCGCCGGATCCTCGATGTACTCGCGCAGCCCTTCCTCGTTCTCGCTGAGATACATGTTCTCGCGGAACTTCTCCCAGTGGCCCGAGGCCTCCCAGAGCTTGCGGTCGACGAGCTGCGGCGTCTTCACTTCCTGATAGCCGCCCGCCTCCAACCGGCGCCGGATGTAGCTCTCCAGCGTGCGCCACAGCGTCCAGCCCTTCGGATGCCAGAACACCATGCCGGCCGCTTCCTCCTGCTGGTGGAAGAGACCCATCTCGCGTCCCAGGCGGCGATGGTCGCGCTTCTCCGCCTCCTCGAGGCGATGGAGGTAGGCCTTCAGCTCCTTGTCGGAGAAGAAGACCGTGCCATAGACGCGCTGGAGCTGGGCGTTGCTGGCATCGCCGCGCCAGTAGGCGCCCGACACCTTCAGGAGCTTGAACGCCTTGCCGAGTTTCCCCGTCGAGGGAAGGTGAGGGCCCAGGCACATGTCCAGCCACTCGCCCTGCCTGTAGACCGAGATCTCCTCGTCCTTGGGCAGTTCGTCGGCCCATTCCGCCTTGAAGCTCTCGCCGTGCTTCAGGAAGTGGTCCTTGATCTTCGCCCGGTCCCACACCTCGCGCTCGATCGGCAGGTTGCGGTCGACGATCTCGGCCATCCGCTGCTCGATGCGGGCGAAGTCCTCGGGCGTGAACGGCTCCTTGCGCACGAAATCGTAGTAGAAGCCGTCCTCCGTCGCGGGGCCGAACGTGATCTGCGTGCCGGGATAGAGCTCCTGGACGGCCTGCGCCAGGACGTGCGCCGCATCGTGGCGCAGCAGCTCCAGCGCCTCCGGGTCCCGCGACGTCACGATGCCGACCTTGGCGTCGTGATCGACCACGTGGCCGAGATCCATCAGCTTGTCGTCGAGGCGCATGGCGAGAGCGGCCTTGGCCAGGCCGGGGCCGATCGAGGCCGCGATCTCCGCGCCGCTCACCGGTTTGTCGAATGACCGGACCGAACCGTCCGGCAAGGAAATGTTGATCATGGCAACCACCGAATAAGAAGAGTCCGAACACGGCTCGGCGGCCGACACGATCTGTCGGCGGCCGCGGGCCGGGAGGCGGCACGAGTGCGCGCGCCCGGCCGAATCAAGTTCGAACGGTGGTCGTGAAGTCTGGAGCGGTGGACAACCGGCGTTCCATGGGTGGGGACATAATTGCGCGCCGGTCCCGAGTCAATGGTCAGCCCGGGTGGAACGGAACGCGTTCGGCCCGCGACAGGTGCTGGTACAGCTCGACCAGGCGGCGATCCGCACGCGCCAAGCCATAGCGTCCCCGCACATGCTCCTGGGCGGTGCGCGCCAGCTCGGCGCGACGTTCGGTGCCGAGCGACAGGGCGTCCTGCAGGGCGACGGCCAGTGCCGCCGGGTCGCCTGCCGCCGCGAGCCAGCCGGTGACGCCGGGCAGCAGGGTCTCGGCGGCGCCGCCGCCATCCTCGGCGATCACGGGGCGGCCCATCGCCTGCGCCTCCACCAGGGTGCGGCTGAAGCCCTGGCGCGCCCCGCCCGTCGAGACGACGGCATCGGCCAGCATGTAGGCGGCGGGCATGTCGTCGACATAGGGTCCGATCTGGACGCGCCCATTGAGGCCCGCCGCCTCGACGGCGCGCTCCAGCTCGCGTTCGAAGGCCGTCGGCAGGCCGGTGGATCCCAGCAAGAGGCAGAACACATCCTCGCGTTCGAGCCGCTTCATGGCGTCGATCAGGATCTTCTGGCCGCGATCCTCGTCGAAGCGGCCGGGGCAGAGGACGAGATGGCTGCCGTCCGGCACGCGCAGCTCGCGTGCCAGCCGGATCACCCGGTCGACGCGCACGACGGCCGGATCGAAGCGATCGAGGTTGATGCCGGGGGGCATGATCTCCAGCCGGTCCTCGATCGCCGGGAAGCGCTGCAGCACGTCGCGCGCCACATGGTCGGACACCGCGATCAGCGCATCGGCCTGCATCTGGCGCCGTTCGACGAAGCGGTCGATCAGGCGGGTGGCGATGAACGGCAGGTGCAGGGTCGCGATCCACGGCACGCCGAGCCGCCGCGCGAGCGCGCGCGCCACCCAGGCCGTCTCGGGCGAGCGTGCCTGGATCACCGAGACTCGCACGTCGCCGAGTCCCGCGGATATTCGACGCGGCAGGGCCAGCCGCGCCCGCAGCGGATGCGGGCTGTCGGGCAGCTCGATGTGGGTGGCCCGCAGTCGCAGCAGGTCGGGCACCATGGCGCCCGCCGGCGAGGCGACGATCGCCGATCCGCCGGCGGCGATCACGGCGCGGGCGGCATCCAGCGTGGCGCGTGCCGGGCCGCCGCCGGCGAGGGTGGGGACGATCTGCAGAAGGGTCGGAGGGGTCACGAGCGCATGGCGAAGTGTCTGACGGTGTGGCACGTAACACGGCATGACCGATGGGAACAGGGTGCAGAGGCTGGCGCGGCCCGACGGCAACACGGTCGCCTATGCGGCGACGGCCGGGCGCGAGCCGACAGTCGCGTTCCTGGGCGGCTTCCGCTCCGACATGACGGGCACCAAGGCGTTGGCGCTGGAGGCCTGGGCGCAGCGCACGGGACGCGCCTTCGTGCGCTTCGACTATCTCGGCCACGGCCAATCGTCGGGGCGCTTCGAGGACGGCACGATCGGTCGCTGGCTCGACGATTCGCTGGCCGTGCTCGACCGGCTCACCACGGGCCGGCTGGTGCTGGTCGGCTCGAGCATGGGCGGCTGGCTGTCGCTGCTCGCGGCGCGCGCGCGTCCGGAGCGACTCGCCGGCCTCGTGCTGATCGCCGCCGCGCCGGACTTCACCGAGCGCATGCTGCTCGCCGGACTGACGCCGGAGGAGCGGACGCGCCTGCAGCGTGACGGCCGCCTGGAGCGTCCGTCGCAGTATTCTCCCGAGCCCTCCGTCTTCACCTGGAAGCTGATCGAGGAGGGACGCAACCATCTGCTGCTCGACAGGCCTCTGTCGCTGCCCTGTCCGGTGCGCCTGCTGCACGGCCAGAGCGATCCCGACGTGCCGTGGGACCTTTCGCTGCAGATCGCCGCGCATGTCGACGCGCCGGAGGTGATCACCACGCTGATCAAGGGCGGCGACCACCGGCTGAGCACCCCTGCCGATATCGCCCGGCTCATCGCGACGGTCGAGGAGCTCGCGTCCTAGCCCTCCGAAAGGGCATGGATCGCCCGCAGCCCTTCCCGGTAGGTCGGGTAGCGCAGCGCCAGGCCGAGCTCGGTCTTCACGCGGTCGTTCCGCACGCGCCGGTTCTCGGCATAGAAGGAGCGGGCCATCGGACTCATCGTGGCGGCGGCTTCATCCCAGGGGATGAGCGGCGGCGCCGGCTGCCCGAGCAGCGCGCAGGCGAAGGCGACGACGTCTGCGGTGGAGGCCGGCAGGTCGTCGGCGACATTGTAGATGGCACCGGCGGCCCGGCGGCCGACCGCCTTCAGCACGGCGCCCGCGACGTCCTCGACATGAATGCGCGAGAAGACCTGTCCCGGCTTGTCGATCCGTCGTGCAGTGCCGGCCTTCACCTGGTCGATGGCGCTGCGGCCGGGACCGTAGATGCCCGGCAGCCGGAAGATGTCGACGGCCGCCCCGATCTCGAGCCCCAGGGCCTGCCATCCGCGCTCGGCCGCCAGCCGCCGGACGCTGCGCGGCTGGGCGGGCCGCGGCGGCGTGCTCTCGTCGACCCAGGTCCCGTCGCTGTTGCCGTAGACGCCCGTCGTCGACAGGTAGCCCAGCCAGCGCGCCTCCTGCAGCCGCCGTGCGCAGGTACTCAGGACCGGGTCGCCCCCCGGCTCGCCGGGCGCGATCGTGCACAGGACGTGCGAGGCCCGTTCGAGCGCCGTGGCCGGCAGCGGCCCGGTGCCGTCGAAGACATGCGCCTCCAGGCCGCGCGCGCGCAGCCGCGCCGCCTTGTCCGCCGTGCGGACGGTGCCGGCCACCGTCCAGCCCGCGTCCCTCGCAAGCTTGGCGATTTCAAGGCCACAGAAGCCCAGCCCGAAGATGAAAAGTCGTCCTGTCATCTTGTCAGGATCGCCGCGACCCTGTTCTTTTCAAGCATGATGTTCGCTCGCTCGACGCCTGCTGCCCTTCTGCTGCTCGCGGCCCTCCCGGCCGCCGCGCAGGGGTTGGGGCTGCCTCAGGAGACGCCGGACCATCTGCTCCTCTACAACGAGTGCATGGACCTCGCGCGGCGCGATCCGCTGAAGGCGCTGCCCGTCGCCGAGAAATGGCACGGGCAGGGGGGCGGGCTGGCGGCGCGCCACTGCGTCGCGACGGCGATGTACGGCGCCGGCCGCTACGTCCAGGCGGCGGCGCAGTTCGAGGCGATCGCCCGGGACATGGGCCGCGACAGGCCCGGCCTGCGGGCCGAGCTGTGGGCCCAGGCGGGACAGGCCTATGGCGAGGCCGGCGCTGCCGAGAAGGCCGTCGAGGCGCAGAGCCGGGCGCTGGAGCTCAAGGGCAACGATGCCGATCTGTGGATCGACCGCGGCCTCAGCTTTGCGGCCATGAAGGCCTGGCCACGCGCCATCTCCGATTTCGACCGCGCCCTGGCGCTGCGCGCAAACGACGTGGAGATCCTGGTCCTGCGGGCCGCCGCGTGGCGCAACGCGGGCAACCCGGCGCGCGCGCTCGAGGATGCGGGGCGGGCGCTGAAGATTGCACCGAGCCATTCCGAGGCGCTGCTCGAGCGCGCCTTCGCCAACCTGGCGCGGGGCGATCGCCTTTCCGCCAACGCCGATTTCAGCTCCGTGCTGCGCCTCGTGCCGCCGGGTTCCGATGCCGCGCTCCGCGCAGAGGCGGGGCTGCGCGGCGAACTGCCGGGAGCGGCACAGGCACCGTCACGTCCTGCCGGAAAGCGCTAGTACCTTCGTCCCCTCGATATAGGAACCAACCGAATGAAACCGTTTGCTTTCTTCGCCGTCCTGCTGACCGCCGGCGCCGCCTTCGCGCAGCAGCAGCAACCGAATGCCTACTACCCGGCCCCGCCGCCGGCGCAGGCCCCGACCGTGGAGCAGGGGGCCTCGACCAGCGGCCTGTCCTCGCCCCTGCCGGCGGCCGCGCCGCGCGTGGAACGGACGGAGATCGTCTCCGATGCGGAGGCCAAGCTCTTTGCCGACGCGCGCCGGATCGTCTGGGGTCGCTACGCGAAGGTGAAGGGGGCAAAGCGCGGCGATGTCACGGTCACGCGGCAAGGCGGCCTCTGGGTGGTGAAGGGCCGCATCGACAGCGTCTCGCCCGGCACCGAGGGCGACTGGGCATCCATCGACGGCGTGGTCGAGAAGATCGCGCCGGGCCTGGTGCAGATTCGCGGCGAGGTGGCGTTCCGGGTCGCCAAGGTCGAGAACGGCGCGGCCTGCAAGGTGGGCGGCCTGCTGAACTTCAAGCGCTCCGGCAAGTCGCAGGTGTGGCGGCTGGCCGAAGGTGACAATCCCTGCGACGGCGTGCGCGAGGGCTTCGATCTGGTCTACGAGAAGGTCTCGGAAAAGAAGCCGGTGCCGACGCAGCCCAAGCGGAGCTGACGGCGCACGCGCGGAACTAAGAGCGCAGCCGCGCGATCTCGCCGCGCGCCAGCTGGTCGGCGCGCTCGTTCTCCGGATGTCCGCTGTGGCCCTTCACCCAGTGCCACTCGACCTGATGGGCGCCGCGGGCGGCGTCGAGGCGCTGCCAGAGCTCGACGTTCTTCACCGGCTTCTTGTCGGCGGTGCGCCAGCCGTTCTTCTTCCAGCCGTGGATCCACTTCGTGACGCCGTCGCGGACATAGATGCTGTCCGTATAGAGGCGCACCTTGCAGGGCCGCTTCAGCGCCTCCAGCGCCATGATCGCCGCCATGAGCTCCATGCGGTTGTTGGTGGTGGCGGGCTCGCCGCCCGACAGCTCGCGCTCGTGGTCGCCCATGCGCAGGATGGCGCCCCACCCGCCGGGTCCCGGGTTCCCGCTGCAGGCCCCGTCGGTGAAGATCTCGACCGCAGCGGCAGTCACAGGCCGTAGTCCCCGATCGACTTCGTCGCGCGATGGAAGCGCAGCTTGGCGAGATATTCCTTCGGGTCCTTGCGCTTGACCAGGGCGCCCTCGGGCGTATGCACCCAGTCGTAGAGGCGCGTCAGCAGGAAGCGCAGCGCCGCACCGCGCGCGAGCAGCGGCAGCACGTCCCGCTCGTCCCCGCCGAGGGCTCGGACGCTCTCGTAGCCCTGCAGCAGCGCCCTTCCCTTGGTGGCATTGAAGGCATTGTCCGGCTCGAAGCACCAGGCGTTCAGGCAGATCGCGATGTCATAGGCGAAGGCGTCGTTGCAGGCGAAGTAGAAGTCGATCAGTCCCGACAGTCTCTCGTGCAGGAAGAAGACATTGTCGTTGAACAGGTCCGCGTGGATGACGCCCGACGCCAGCCCCTGCGGCCAATGGGCTTCGAGGTAGTCGAGCTCTTCCTCCAGCTCGCGGATGAGGGCGCCGTCGTCGACATGGCGCCGCGAGGCCTCGAAGAGCGGTCGCCAGCTCGTGACCGACAGGGCGTTCGGCCGACGCAGGGGGAAGTCGCGGCCGGCAAGATGCAGCGCCGCCAGCGCCTCGCCCACGGGACCGCAGTGTGCGAGGAGAATGCGCCGGGGCCACAAGCCCTGCAGGAAGCTCGTGATGGCCGCGGGCTTGCCTGCCAGGGTCCGCAGCGCCTGGCCGTCGCGACCGTGGATCGGCCGCGGACAGTTGATGCCGCGGGCCGCCAGATGGTCGAGCAGGCCGAGGAAGAACGGCAGTTCCCTGGGATCGACACGCTTCTCGTACAGCGTGACAATGTACTGTCCCGCGCCGGTGGTCAGCAGGTAGTTCGAGTTCTCGACGCCTTCGGCGATGCCCTTGAACGATTCTGCCTCGCCGATGTCGTACTCGGCGAGGAACGCCTCCAGCTCGGCGTCGCCGACTTCCGTGTAGACCGCCATCAGGGCACCATCACGCGACCAGCGTGCGCGGCAGCTTGAAGATGACGCTTTCCTGGGTGGTCTGCACTTCCTCGATCGTCACGTCATAGCGTTCGCGGCAGGCGGCGACGAACTCCTCCACCAGCATCTCCGGGGCGGACGCGCCTGCCGTGATGCCGAGCCGGCATACGCCGTCGAGCCACGACCAGTCCATTTCGGCCGCGCGCTGCACCAGCCGCGACCGGCGGCACCCGCTGGCGGCCGCCACTTCGACGAGCCTCATCGAATTGGACGAGTTCGGCGCCCCGATGACGATCAGCGCGTCGCAGCGCGCGGCGATCGCCTTCACGGCTCCCTGCCGGTTTGTCGTGGCGTAGCAGATGTCCTCCTGCTTCGGGCCGTGGATCTCCGGAAAGCGGCGGCGCAAGGCGGCCACGATGCCGACCGTATCGTCCACGGAGAGCGTGGTCTGGGTGGCATAGGCGACGTTCGCGGGATCGGGCACCTCTACCGCTTCGGCCTGCGCCACGTCCTCGACCAGCAGCACCGACCCTTGCGGCAGCTGGCCCATGGTGCCGACGACCTCGGGGTGCCCGGCATGGCCGATCAGGATGACGAGGCGGCCGGAGGCGTGGTGCCGCTCCGCCTCGCGATGGACCTTTGAGACCAGCGGGCAGGTGGCGTCGAGATACAGCAGCTTCCGGCGCGCGGCTTCGGCCGGCACCGATTTCGGCACGCCGTGCGCAGAGAACACGACGGGCCGGTCGTCGGGCACCTCGTCGAGTTCGTCGACGAAGATCGCGCCTTTGGCTTCGAGCGTCTGCACCACATGGCGATTGTGCACGATCTCGTGACGGACATAGACCGGCGCACCGTAGCGCTCGATGGCACGCTCGACGATCTGGATCGCGCGATCGACTCCGGCGCAGAAGCCGCGCGGGCTTGCGAGCAGGATCGTGAGGGGGAGTCTCGATTCAGTCATGAAGCTCGTTCGGAGCAGGGTCAACGGATCGCGGCGCCTTCGCTTGCAGGGCCGCGGACCATTGCCTAGACTCCAAGCGCGACAGATTGGCAACAGCGGATTGGTGCGGCACCGTAACAAAGCCGCCGCAGCGGGGAAAGCGACATGACCGAGCCGGTTATTGCGGCACAATCGCCGGTACAGGCGGTCCGGGGTCCCGAAAGGGGCGGCCCGTGGTGCAGCCGTGCCGGGATGGCCGACCGGCACGTTCCTGGCGGTGCGCACAAGTTCGCGGCATGACTCCGATGAAGTGTCTCCCTGCCGCGCCGATCATGCTGGCGCTGACCTTGGCCGCCTGCGGCGGCTCGTCCGACAAGGGTCCCGTCTACTGTCCGGCGTCGTTCACGGTCGAGGATGCCAGCCGGCTCACCCACTTCAAGCCGGGAGCGGGCCGGGATCCGCGAGACATCGCCTACGAGGCGGTGCTGGCCGGCGCGCGCACGGCCTGCAGCGCGAGACGCAGCCAGATCGACGTGACGCTGGTCATGCGCATCGAGGTGAATGCCGGGCCCTCGGTCCAGGGAGGGCAGACGCGCGTGCCCTATTTCGTGCGGGTGCTCGACGGCGCCGACAGGGTCGTGCAGAGCGCGGAGTTCACCGCCGACTTCCGCCTGTCCGCGGCCAACCCGCGCGGCAGCTCGCAGGAGGAGCTGTCGCTGGTGGTGCCGCGCGACAGCGGCAGCTATCGCATCGCGGTGGGCCTGAAGCCGACGCCGGAGGAGCTGAACTACAACCGGCGCGTCCGCCAGTAGGTTGCCTGGGCCAGCGGCCGATCACACGGCCTCGACCGGGCGCAGCCAGGTGCGCTCCTCGCTCAGGATGAAGCGCTCGCTTTCAGCGAAGCGGAAGTTCGCGGCGCCCGCCGGATCGGTTTGCAGCCGCGCCCTGTAGAGCGGAATGAGATGAGGTGCGCGCGCACCTCATCTCATTCGCGCGCAAAGGTGATCGTGGTTCGAGAGGGCATGATGAGGCCGGCTGATGCCAGCCGGCCTCATCATGCTTTAGCCTTCGTAGGCGGCCAGGCTCTCGAAGGAGATGAGGGCGTGGGCGATGTTGTTGGTGCCCTCGTGGGGCATGAAGTAGCCGATCAGGTCGCCGCCGCAGGCGGGAATGATGGCGAGCCAGTTGCGGGCATAGGTCTCGAAGGCGGCGCGCTTGAAGGGATCGATCACGTAGCGGATGGCGCAGGTCACGGTCATGTCGTCCTCCTGGTTGAGGCCGCCACTCTGCCCTCGGCGGTTCGCGCGACGGTTCGGCTGCGATCGAAGGTTCGCCGGCAGGCAGCCGCGGCCAGGCTTGACAGCGCAAGCTGCGGCGCGGCCCACTGGCGATGCGTACGGAGGATCGCCATGAGTGCTTATGCCGAACGTCTGGAGGCCCTGGCCCTCGCGGCCGCCGAGCGTTGCACCGGCTGCGGCCACTGTTTCGAAGCCTGTCCGACGGCCCGCGAGATCGGCCTGGATCGCGATGCGGCCACGGACCGCATCGGCGAACTGGTCGCGCTGACGCGCGGGGCTGCGCCGGCCGACCTGCTGCAACAATGGCTGGGCGCCTGCGACGGCAGCGCGCGCTGCACGGCCGCCTGCCCCGAGGAGATCAATGTCCGCCAATGGGTGACCGTCGCCAAGCTGAAGGCGCTGGAGGCCACGCGGGCGCGTGACGTCGGTGCGGCCAATGCCGCCAACCGCTTCCGTCACATGGCGCAGGCGGTGCGGCTGTTGGCCAGCATGCAGCTGCCGTCCGACACGCTGAAGCGCATCCTCGCGCCGGCGGAGCGCCGCGATGCCGACGTGCTGTTCTATACGGGCTGCAACGTGCTGCGCACGCCGCACATCGTGCTGAACGTCATGGACATCCTCGATGCGCTCGATCTCGACTTCGACGTCGTGGGCGGCACGGCGCATTGCTGTGGCGTCTACCAGTTCCTGGAGGCCGACCTGCCGACCTACGAGCGCATCGGGCATCGCACCTTCCAGCGCTTCGGCCAGTCGGGCGCCTCGAAGGTGCTGACCTGGTGTCCGACCTGCACGAAGAACTTCGACGAGCTGGAGAAGGACGTCGAGCCGCCATCCTTCGACCTCGGCCATGTCAGCGAGTTCCTCGCCGGCAACCTCGCGGCGCTCGCGGCGCGCTTCGTCGCCGGCCAGCCCAAGCGCCGCGTCGTCATCCACGAGCATCTCGGCATCGGCGCCACGGTCGAGAGCGTCCGCCGGCTGCTGGCCGCCGTGCCCAATCTCGAGCTGCTGGAGCTGCCGCAGGATTCCGGCTTCTCCTACGCCTGCGGCGGCCAGGCCGCGCGCTTCAAGGAACGCGAGCAGGCGATCCACCGCGGCCTGGTCGAAGGCGCGGTCGCGGCCGGCGCCGATACCATCGTCACCATGTATCATTCCTGCCATCGCGCGCTGGCCGGGGCCGAGGCGGCCTATCCGATCAGGGTGGTGAACTTCACGGACGTCCTTGCCGAGGCGCTGGGCCGCGGCGGCCATCCCGACTACTACCGCCTGTACAAGAAGGGCGGTGCGATGGACGCGGCGGTCACTGCCGCACGGCGCTTCCTGCAGGACAACGGCGTGCGCGTCGACGAGGCATCGGTGCAGTCGCTCACGGCCGACATCTTCAACGAGACAGGCATCGCCGGTTCGCGCGACTCGTTCTCCCGCGCCTTCACGGAGCTGGCCGGGAAGACATGAGCGGCGACGTCTGGCTGTTCTCCTACGGCACGCTGCAGCAGGAAGGCGTGCAGCTCGCAACCTTCGGACGGCGCCTCGAGGGCCGTGCCGATGCGCTGCCAGGCTATACCGCCGAGCTGTACGAGATCACCGATGCCGGCGTGATCGCCACCAGCGGCAAGACGCACCATCTCATGGCGCGGCCGACCGGCGACCCGGCGGATGAGATCGCGGGCGTCGCCTTCCGCCTGACGCCGGCGGAGCTGGCCGCCGCCGACACCTACGAGGTCTCGGCGTACAAGCGCATCGCCGCGCGCCTGAAGTCGGGGCTGGAGGCCTTCGTCTACATCGCGGCCTGAGACGCCGGCGCCTCGACCGACAGGACCGCCCACGCCGCGTCGGCGAAGAAGCGGACATGGTCGGACAGGTCGCCGGTGAAGCGGCCGTAGATCTTGTAGGTCGCCGCCTGCAGCACGACCCCGATGGCCGAGGCGGCGGCGAGGTCGACGCCGCGGCCCGGGATCTCGCCCGCTTCCATCGCCTCGGCGATCACTTCGCGGACGACGTCGACGGGGTTCGGCATCTCCTCGGGAACCTGGATCAGGAACGAATGCTGGTTGAGCAGATGATAGGCGAACAGCGTCCAGTCGCGGTCCGCCCACTGGCAGTAGCAGCGCACGATGGCCTCGATCTTGGCGCGCAATCCCTTGGCGGGCCGGTGCGCCTCCTCCAGCGCCTCCGCCAGGGCCCGGTGGTGCCCGAGGAAGAGGTCGAGGGCCAGCTGCTCCTTGCTCGGGAAGTAGCGGTAGATCGTGCCTTCGGCCACGGAGGCCGCCATGGCGATCTCCTTGGTCGTGGTCTCGGCGACGCCGCGCGCCACGAACAGCGTCAGCGCGGCGCGTTCGAGCCGCGCCTTGGTTTCCTCGGCCTTCCCCATGGCGGACCAGTCTATGAGGGGGCGCTCACTTGGCAAGGCGTCGCCGGGGCGCAGGTCGCCGACGGCTTTTCCTCGTGGACGCGCTGCCAGCCGCCGCCTATGGTCGCGCCACCCAGACGAACCCTGTGGGAGAGACCGCCGCGTTTCCTCGGAAGCGGGGCGGCGCCGAAGGAGCAACCGGCCCCGGAAACTCTCAGGCAGAAGGACCGCAGGAGGATGGGTCTCTGGAAAGCGGCGCGCCTTCGCTGAGAGGGCATGCCCACCGACGAAGTAAGCCGGCAACGGCGAATCTTTCAGGTCTCCGGACAGAGGGGGTCGCAGGCGGCGCAGTCCTTGCGTGGCCGGAGCGACTCTAGGAGATCTGTTTGAGCGACAGCCCTGCCGCGCCCCTCAAGCGCACCCCCCTCTACGACCTGCACCGCGAGCTCGGCGCACGGCTCGTTCCCTTCGCCGGCTACGAGATGCCGGTGCAGTATCCGACCGGCATCCTGGCCGAGCATGCCCAGACGCGGACGGCCGCCGGCCTCTTCGACGTCTCCCACATGGGGCAGGTGCGGCTGACCGCGCGGCCGGGCCACGATGCGGCCAAGGCGCTGGAGACCCTGGTGCCGGGCGACATCGCGGGCCTGCAACCGGGTCAGCAGCGCTACACCCAGTTCACCAACGAGACGGGCGGCATCCTCGACGACCTGATGGTGACCAGCACGGGTGACCACCTGCTCCTGGTCATCAACGCCGCCTGCAAGGACGAGGATCTCGCGCATCTCCGCAAGCACCTCGACGCCACCTGCGAGGTCGAACCGATGTTCGCCCGCGGACTGCTGGCGCTGCAGGGGCCGCAGGCCGCGCAGGCACTGGCGCGGCTCGCGCCGCAGGTCGCCGCGATGAAGTTCATGACCGGCGCCTATGTCATGATCGACGGCACCCAGTGCTATGTGACGCGTTCGGGCTACACCGGCGGCGATGGCTACGAGATCTCGACGCCGGCCGATGCGACCGAGGCGATCGCCCGCAAGCTGCTGGCGCAGCCCGAGGTCAAGCCGATCGGCCTCGGCGCCCGCGATTCGCTGCGGCTGGAGGCGGGCCTCTGCCTCTACGGCCACGACATCGACACCACGACGACGCCGGTCGAGGCCGTCCTGCTGTGGAGCATCGGCAAGGAGCGCCGCGCGGGGGGCAGCAGGGGCGGCGGCTTTCCCGGCGCGGAGGTCATCCAGAGGCAAATCGCCGAAGGTGCGCCGCGCAAGCGCGTCGGTCTTCTGCCCGGGGGCAAGGCGATCGCGCGCGAGGGCGCCGAGATCGCCGTCGGCGGCCGCATCGTCGGCAAGGTCACGTCCGGCGGCTTCGGGCCGACGATCGGACGCGCCGTCGCGATGGGCTATGTCGAGCGCCCGCACGCCGCCAATGGAACCGGGGTCGAGCTGCTGGTGCGCGGCAAGCCCGTGCCGGCCGAGATCGTGCCCATGCCTTTCGTCAAACACGCCTACTACCGGGGATAGGAGCTTTCGATGGCCGAGACCAAGTACACCGAGGAACACGAGTGGATCCGCATCGAGGGTGACGTCGGCACCATCGGCATCACCCAGTACGCGCAGGAGCAGCTCGGCGACGTCGTGTTCGTCGAGGTGCCCGAGGCGGGCCGCAAGGTCGCCAAGGGCGAGGCCTGCGCGGTCGTCGAATCGGTGAAGGCCGCTTCCGACATCTATGCGCCGGCCTCGGGCGAGGTGATCGAGGGCAATGCCGCGCTGGCCGACTCGCCCGGCGACGTCAATGCTGAGCCGACGGGCAAGGGCTGGTTCTTCAAGATGAAGCTCGCCGACAAGGGCGAGCTCGACGGCCTGATGGACGAGGCGGCCTACGAGGCCTTCGTGAAGAGCCTCGGCTGACGGGGCAGGGCATGCGCTACCTTCCCCTCACCGACGCCGATCGCCGCGACATGCTGGCGAAGGTCGGCGTCAAATCGATCGACGACCTGTTCCGCGACGTGCCGGCCTCGGCGCGCCTGCCGGGCAAGGTCGCGGGTCTGCCCGACCATCTGGGCGAGCTCGAGGTCGAGCGTGCCTTCCAGGGTTTCGCGGCGATGAACGTGTCGCCGGCTGCCGCGCCCTTCTTCATCGGCGCCGGCGCCTATCGCCATCACGTGCCCTCCACCGTCGATTACATGATCCAGCGGGGCGAGTTCCTGACCTCCTACACGCCGTACCAGCCGGAGATCACCCAGGGCACGCTGCAGTACCTCTTCGAGTTCCAGACCCAGGTGAGCCTGCTCACCGGCATGGAGGTCGCCAACGCCTCGATGTACGACGGCTCGACGGCGGCATCCGAAGCGGTGCTGATGGCCAACCGCATCACGCGGCGCGGCAAGGCGCTGCTCTCGGGCGGACTGCATCCGCAGTATCGGCAGGTCATCGAGACCACCGCCCGCTGGCAGGGCTACAAGGCCGTGGCCGGCGAGGCCGACGCGATGAGCGTCGAGGACCTGGTCGCCGCGGTAGACAAGGAGACGTCCTGCGTCGTCGTGCAGAATCCGAGCTTCTTCGGACATGTGCGCGACTTCACGAAGCTTGCGGCCGCCTGCCATGCCGCGGGCGCGCTGCTGATCGTGGTGGTGACGGAGGTCGTGTCGCTCGGCCTGCTCATGCCGCCGGGCGACATGGGCGCCGACATCGTGGTCTGCGAGGGCCAGTCGATCGGCAACGGGCTGGGCTTCGGCGGGCCCTATGTCGGCCTGTTCGCCACGCGCGAGAAGTACCTGCGCCAGATGCCGGGTCGCCTGGCCGGCGAAACCGTCGATGCCGACGGCAGGCGCGGCTTCGTGCTGACGCTCAGCACGCGCGAGCAGCATATCCGGCGCGAGAAGGCGACCTCCAACATCTGCACCAACGCGGGCCTCTGCGCGCTCGCCTTCACCGTGCACCTGACGCTGCTGGGCGAGGCCGGCTTGCGCCGGCTGGCGGAGCTCAACCATGCGAAAGCCTGCGAGCTCGCTGATCGCATCGCCTCCCTTCCGGGCGTGAGCGTGCTGAACGACAGCTTCTTCAACGAGTTCACCGTGCGTCTGCCCACGGCCGCCGCTCCCGTGGTGGAGGCGCTGGCGGACAGGCGCATCCTGGCCGGCCTGCCGGTATCCCGCCTGCTGCCCGGCGATCCGGATGTCGAGTCTCTTCTCCTGCTGGCCGCCACCGAGACGGTGACCGGGCAGGACATGGCGGCGCTCGTCGCCGGCCTGAAGGAGGTGCTGTGATGGTCGTCTCGACCGATCGTTCCCAGGGCCGCGCCGGCGGCATTGCGGTGGAGGCGGGGGCGCCGGCGGCCACCTTCACCGGCAATCGCGCGCTGCAGATCGAGGAGCCGCTGATCTTCGAGATGGGCCAGCCGGGGCGCTGCGGCGTCGACCTGCCGGAAGCGCCGAAGGTCAGGGACAGGCTCAACGGCCTGCGCCGCGCCGGCGAGATCGGCCTGCCGGGCCTCAGCGAGCCGCAGGTCGTTCAGCACTACACGCGGCTCAGCCAGAAGAACTACGCCATCGACATGGGCGTCTATCCGCTGGGCTCGTGCACCATGAAGCACAATCCGCGCCTCAACGAGAAGGTGGCGCGCCTGGCCGGCATCGGCGACCTGCATCCCCTGCAGCCGGTCTCGACCGTGCAGGGCGCGCTGGCGCTGATCGATTCCCTGGCGCACTGGCTGAAGACCCTCACCGGCATGCCGGCCGTGGCAATGTCGCCGGCCGCCGGCGCGCACGGCGAGATGTGCGGCATGATGGCGATCGCCGCGGCGCTGGAAGCGAAAGGCGAACGCGCGCAGCGCAAGATCGTGCTGGCGCCGGAATCGGCGCACGGGACCAACCCCGCGACGGCCGCGGCGCTCGGTTTCACCGTCAAGCCGATCCCGGCCAACGAGCGCGGCCGCGTCGATCTCGCCGCGCTGAAGGCCGCGCTCGGTCCGGAGGTGGCGGCGATCATGCTGACCAATCCCAACACCTGCGGCCTGTTCGAGAACGACATCGTCGAGATCGCGCAGGCCGTGCATGCGGCGGGGGCGTTCTTCTACTGCGACGGCGCGAACTTCAACGCCATCGCCGGCCGCGTCCGGCCGGGCGACCTCGGCGTCGACTGCATGCACATCAACCTGCACAAGACCTTCTCCACGCCACATGGCGGCGGTGGGCCGGGTGCCGGGCCGGTCGTGCTGTCGGCGGCGTTGGCGCCCTACGCGCCCTATCCCTGGATCGTGAAGGACGGCGACGGCTGGCGCGTCGCCGAGGATGGCGCGCCGGTCGAAGGCCAACCGCTGGGCCGGCTGAAGGCCTTCCACGGTCAGATGGGCATGTTCACCCGCGCGCTGGCCTACATCATGAGCCACGGCGCCGACGGGCTGAAGCAGGCCTCGGAGGATGCCGTGCTGTCGGCCAACTACGTGATGGCCGCCCTGCAGGACGTCATGAGCCCGGCCTTCGAGGGGCCGTGCATGCACGAAGCGCTGTTCGACGACGGCTTCCTCAAGGATACCGGCGTGAGCACGCTCGACTTCGCCAAGGCGATGATCGACGAGGGCTACCATCCGATGACCATGTACTTCCCGCTGGTCGTGCATGGCGCCATGCTGATCGAGCCGACCGAGAGCCAGGCCAAGGAGGATCTCGACCTCTTCATCGCCGCCCTGCGCTCGCTCGCCGAGCGGGCGAAGAGCGGCACGGCGACCGAGGACTTCAAGGCCGCGCCGCGCTTCGCCCCGCGCCGGCGCCTCGATGAGACGCTGGCCGCCCGCAAGCCGGTCCTGCGCTGGCGCCCGTCGAACAACCCGCCCGGTGGTGACCCGCTGAAACAGGCCGCGGAGTAGGGCGGGCGTTCTTCCCTACGAAAGGGCAAGGCGGCGATCGGTAGGCACGCGGTCGCTCTTGGCGCACCATGGGGCTGTTGACGTTGTCGGCAACAGCCAAGAGATGCGAGTGTCATGAGAGTCTTCACCACGCTGCCGCAGGAAGACCTGCGCAAGGTCGGCCCTGCCGCGCAGGCCATCGAGGCGACCGGCTATACAGGGGTCAGCACCCAGGAGAACCGGCACGAGCCCTTCCTGTCGCTGGCGGTGGCGGGGGCGGCGACGGAGCGGCTGGAGCTGCATACCGGCGTGGCCATCGCGTTCGCGCGCTCGCCCATGGCCGTGGCCAATGTCGGCTGGGACCTCGCCGCGAGCTACGGCCCCCAGCGCGTCACCATAGGGCTGGGCAGCCAGGTGCGGGCGCACAACGAGCGGCGCTTCTCGGTGCCGTGGTCGCCGCCGGCGCCGCGCATGCGCGAGTACATCCAGGCCGTGCGCGCCATCTGGGCGGCCTGGAAGGGCGACGGCAAGCTCGCCTACGAGGGCAAGCACTACCGCTTCACGCTGATGACGCCCAACTTCGTGCCGGAGCCTTACGAGGGCCCGACACCGCGTCTGGGCCTCGCGGCGGTCGGGCCGGCCATGCTTAAGGTCGCGGCCGAGGAAGCCGACGACGTCAAGCTCCATGTCTTCTGCACCCGCAAGTACCTCGGCGAGACCATCATGCCCATCCTCGAGGCGGGGCTGGCGAAATCAGGCCGCCCGCGGGAACGGTTCGAGATCTCGGGCGGCGGCTTCGTCGTCACCGGCAAGGACGATGCGGCGGTCGCCAAGCTGTTCGAATGGGTCCGCTACCGGGTGGCCTTCTACGGCTCGACGCCGGCCTACTGGCCGGTCTTCGAGGTGCACGGGCTGGGCGACCTTGGCCGCAAGCTGAACGCCATGACGCGCGCCGGCCAGTGGAACGAGATGGCCAAGGAGGTGCCTGACGACGTGGTGCACCTGTTCGCCGCCGTCGGCCGCCACGACCAGATCGCCAAGGCCGTCGAGGCGCGCTTCGGCGGCCTGGTCGATTCGATCAGCGCCAGCGCCAACTCGGCCAAGCCCGCCGACATGCCGCCCGACCTGCTGCAGGACTTGGCGAAGATCCCGACGCCGTACCGGCACGCCTGATCAATCGAACAAATTCGCCAGGCGCTGCTTGATCTGGTCGGCGATGTAGAGCGCCAGCGCCTGGATGGTCGAGGTCGGGTTCACGCCGCCCGACGTCACCCAGATGCTGCCGTCGACGATGAAGAGGTTCTTCACGTCGTGGCTGCGGCCCCATTCGTTCACCACCGAGCGCTCGGGATCGGTGCCCATGCGCGCGGTGCCCAGCAGGTGGCCGGGATAGTTCAGCGCCGTGCGCGAGGCGAAGAGGCGGGTCGCGCCCGCCGCGGTCAGGATCTCCTCCGCCCGGGCGATGCCGTGCTCCATCATGCGGTGCGTGTTCTCGCTGATCGTGTAGTCGATCTTCGGTGCAGGGATGCCGTTGCCGTCCTTCAGCACCGGGTCGAGCGTCACGCGGTTGTGCTCCTCGGGCAGGTCCTCGCAGGCGACGCCGATGCCGAGGCGGTGGTCCAGCAGCGCACGATAGGTGCGGTGATGGTCGCGTCCCCACGGCAGCTGCCCGGCCGCCGCGCCGATGATGGCCTGGGTGGCCGGGCCGGTGCCGCGCCCGAACTGCAGCGTGTAGCCGCGCACGAAGCCGCGTCCCGGATCGGTTTCGTAGAACTGCTTGCTCCACAGGCAGGTGATGGGGCCGCGCCCGCCGTCCAGCGTCTCGTCGACATAGCCGGACACGATCGGCCAGGGGTGCAGCATGAGGTTTCGGCCGACCAGGCCCGAGCGGTTGGCGAGGCCGTCGGGAAAGCGGCCCGATGCCGAGTTCAGCAGCAGGCGCGGCGTGCCGACGCCGTTGCAGGCCAGGATCACGACCTCGGCCGGCTGGAAATGCTCCGTGCCGTCGGCATCGTAGTACACGGCGCCGGTCGCCATGCCGTGCGGGTCGGTGGTGATCTCGCGCACCCGGCAGCGCGTGCGCAGCTCGACGCCCGCGCGCAGCGCCAGCGGCCAGTAGGTGAGGTCAACGCTGGCCTTGGCGCCCTGGGCGCAGCCCGGCGTGCAATGGCCGAGATTGATGCAGGACGCGCGGCCCTCGTAGGGCGTCGTGGCGATGGTGGTGTCGGACGGCCACCAATGCCAGCCCAGCCGGTTCATCGCCCGCGCGTAGCGCGTGCCGGTGCGGCCCATGGGGATCGGCGGCATGGGCGGATGGCGCGGCGGCACGCCGGGATCGCCGGCCAGGCCCGACACCCCCATCATGCGGTCGTTCTCCTCGTAGAACGGCTCCAGCGTCCAGTAGTCGATCGGCCAGTCGTCGGCGACGCCGTCCAGCGTCCTCACGCGGAAGTCGGACGGATGCATGCGCGGCCAGTGCGCCGTGTAGATCACTGTGCCGCCGCCGACGGCGTTGAAGTTGGCGATCTTCATCAGCGAGTTGTCGTCGTTCACCGGATAGTCGGTGTCGCGGCCGCGCCGGTTGGGGCTGATGTCGAAGTCGGTATAGCGCCGTGCCTCCCAGTCGCGGCCGTTGCTCGGGAACTCGGTGGAGCGGATCCAGTCGCCTTGCTCGAGGCAGAGGATGCGCATGCGGGTCTCGGCCAGGCTCCAGGCGGCGGCCGCGCCGGACGCCCCCGATCCCACGATCAGCACGTCGACCTTTTCGTTGCCGGCCATGTCAGGGGCTCTTCGTCCCGGCGCGGTCGTCTCGCCAGAAGGGAGGGCGCCGGCGCACGGCGTCGAGCAGCGACCAGTCGCCCGGCTCGGTGATGTATCCCCTGGGGAAGGGCGGCCGGGCTTCGTGCCCGAGCGCCGCGAGGACGCGGTCGTCGCGGTAGTAGGCGCCCAGGGCGACGCGGCCCAGCGCCATGATCGGGGCGGCGCCGCTCGCATGATAGGCGTTGATCAGCGCTTCCCGGCGGCCGCGGTCGAGGCCGGCGAAGGGGCAGGCGGCCGCGGCCGATGCCCGTTCGGCAATGCCGGCCAGCGCCTCGCGCACCAGCGGAAGGTCGCGCCCCGCCGAGGTGGCGATGTCCTCGAGGATGGCCGGGTCATCGGCGCCGGGCAGGCCAAGCTCGGGATCGGCCGGGATCATGGTGCCGGCGACCGCGCGCAGCGCATCGATCTCGGCGGCGGACAGGGGCGAGCGGGCATCGTCGGCCATGGACACGACGCTAACACCTCGCTCGCCCATCATGGCAAAGAAAAAGCCCCCGCCTTGCGGCGGGGGCTGCCAGGTAGCCCGCGATTGTTGTATGCGGGCAATCCCGTATGAGGTCAGTGCAGGCGGCGCGGCAGCTCCGCGATCGCCTCGTCGATCAGCGACTGGGTGCGCCCCGTGCCGACCTGCTCCCGGAGCAGCGTGCGGGTCGCGGCCAGCGCCACGTCGACGGCCATGTTGCGCACCTCGCGGGTGGCGGCGGCCTCGGCCTGGGCGATGCGGTCCTTGGCCTGCTGCGCGCGGCGCGCGATCATCGTCTCGCGCTCCTCGGCGGCATGCCGGGCGATACGCTCCGCCTCCTGGCGCGCCTGCGTCACGATCTCCTGCGCCAGCCGCGACGAATCCGCGAGGCTCCTCTGGGCCTCCTCGCGGGCCCGCTGGGCCTCGTCGCGCAGCTTCTCGGCCTCGCCCAGGGTCCGCGCGATCAGCGCGGTCCGGTCGTCGAGCGCCTTCGCGATGCCCCTCCACAGCGCCTTGCCGGCAATGGCCAGGAACAGGACGAAGGCGACCGCAACCCAGAAGGTCGGATCGGAAAAGGTGCCGCCGCCGTGTGCGTCGGCAGCCCATGCGGTGCTGATCATCGATTGCCTGCCTTTGCCGCCGCTTCGACGGCGCGCGAGACCTGCCCGGCATCGGCCGAGCCCACCAGCCGCGTCAGCACCGCGGAGGCGATCTCGTTCGACATGCCGGTGAGCCCCGACAATGCCTGGGCACGCTGCTCGGCGATGCGCCGCTCGGCCTCGCCGATCTCGGCGGCGAGCTTCTCGCCGATCTCGTGCATCCTGGCCGTCGTCTGCGCCGCAGCGGCGTCGGACGCCTGGCGGATGACGTGCGAGGCCTCGGTGCGGGCCGTGGCCAGCGCCTTGTCCTGCTCCGCGCCGGCGGCGCGTGCGGCGTCGTTGGCCTGCTGCGCGGCGCTCAGATCCGCCTGGATCTTCCGCTCGCGGTTCTCGACGATCCCGCCGATGCGCGGCAGGACCATCGTCGCCATCAGGAAGTAGAGGATGGCGAAGCTCACCACCAGCCAGAAGATCTGGCTGGGGAAGCTCCCGGGGTCGAACTGCGGCATGCCGCCGGAACCCTGACCGTCGGCCGCGAGGGCGGGTCCGACGGCAAGGAAGGTCACGGAGGCTGCGGCCGACGCCAGCGCCCGAAGTGCCAGAACGGGCACGATCGAACTCAGGCGAAGAGAGCGATCAGCGCGACGATCAGCGCGAACAGCGCGATGGCCTCGGTGACGGCGAAGCCGATCCAGATGTTGGCGCCGATCTCACCCTTGGAAGCCGGGTTGCGCGACAGCGCCGAGATGTAGCTGGCCCACACGTTACCCACGCCGATACCGGCGCCGATCATGCCGATCGCGGCGAGGCCTGCACCGATGAACTTGGCGGCTGAGGCGTCCATG
Source organism: Pseudomonadota bacterium (assembly GCA_049323495.1). Taxonomy (GTDB): domain Bacteria; phylum Pseudomonadota; class Alphaproteobacteria; order Reyranellales; family Reyranellaceae; genus Reyranella. The sequence goes on along the minus strand of JBMONG010000033.1, from coordinate 413,519 downwards.
TCTGTCTCCTGTCTCGATGTTGACGCGTTGGATGATGGGTACGGGCGCGGCGATCAGTGCAGATGCAGCGCGTCGTTCAGGTAGATGCAGCAGAGGATGGTGAAGATGTAGGCCTGCAGCACCGCGACCAGCAGCTCCAGGGCGGTGATCGCCACCAGCACGGCCAGCGGCACGACGCCGAAGATGCCCAGCGCCACCACGAAGCCCGCCAGCACCTTCAGCAGCACGTGGCCCACCGTCATGTTGGCGAAGAGACGGACCGACAGGCTGATCGGGCGGCTGAGATAGGACACCAGCTCGATCGGGATGAGGATCGGCGCGGTGAACAGCGGCGCGCCGTGCGGAAAGAACAGCGAGAAGAAGTGGAGGCCGTGCTTGGCCAGGCCGATCAGGGTCACGCCGAGGAAGACCACCATCGCCATGAAGAAGGTCACGGCGATGTGGCTGGTGAAGGTGAAGCCGTAGGGGATCATCCCCAGCACGTTGCCGAACAGCGTGAAGATGAAGAGCGTGAAGATGAACGGGAAGAACCTGCGGCCGCCGTCGCCGACATTGTCCCGGATCATGTTGGCGATGAACTCGTAGAACATCTCCGACATCGCCTGGATGCGGCCCGGGATCAGGGCGCCCTTGCTGGCGCCGGCCATCAGCAGCCCGGCGGAGACGACGACGGCGCCGATCATGAAGACGGCGGAGTTGGTGACGGCGACGGGATGGCCGCCGATGCTGAACAGCGGCGCGGTCAGATTCTGGATGGCGAACTGTTCAAGCGGACTGGCCACGATACTCTATCCCCAAATCAGCTCTTCTTTTCCTGGGAGGCCGCCTTGCTGCGCCGCTCCTCGGCCTGCGCAACCCGGTAGACGTTCAAGAACGCCGCACAACACCCCAGCACGAACCCCACGATCAGCAGCCACGGCTTCGTGCCCAGCCACTGGTCGGCCATCAGCCCGATGAAGGCCCCCGCAACGACGCCGGCGACAAGCTCGACGGCGATCCGCATCCCGACACCCAGCTTCTCGCCGCCGGCGCCGCGACTCGACGACTGGGATGACCGCCCCGTGCCCTTCTCGTACGCCTGCCGGACGCCTTTCAGGCGCCTGTCCAGATCGTCGGATGCCGACTTTCGATCACCTTCAGCCATCACCGGATGCTCCGCTCCGGGCTTCCCACCCCGGCCGCCGCCCCTGGCTGCGGTCTGGATGAAAAACGCGCCGGACCCTATTGACCGTCCCACGGGGTGTCAAGCGTACGCGACGATGTGACAAGGCCTTAAAATACAAGACGTTCCGTCGCTTCTACGGTTTCAGGACGGAGAACCGAGCATCGCCGTCGCGCGCGACCTGGGGGACGAGGTCGACCTCCCACTCGAGGTACTGGCGCATGGCGTCCTCGACCTTCTCCCGCGTGTCCCGGAAATCGTACGGCCGGTACCACACGTCGGTCGGCGGATCGGCCATCCGGGCATGGCCCGTTTCGATGGGCAATCCCGCCTTGCGCCAGGCCTGCATGCCACCCGTCAGAATCGCGACGGGAACGCCGGCGGCCGCCGCTTCGGCTTCGGCGGCTGCCAGGGCGGCCATTTCGCCGTCGGGCGACACCAGCACGATGCGCGAGACCCCCGGCTGGCGCGCCAGCATCTCGGGGAACGTCCGGGCCAGGTTGGCGCGCACCGCGAACCAGGCGCCCGGCACATGGCCGTCGCGGTAGCGCAGGCTGGTGTCGAGATCGACGACCAGCGTCTGCTGCAGCGACTTGTTCAGCTCCGGGGCCGTCACGGCAGCCGGCGTCGGCAGGGCGAAGCCTGCGGGATAGCGCGGCTCGGCTTCGGTGGTGAGCTCGCCCGGGGCCGGCTTGTGCTCCAGCACGTGGACGTCCTGCCAGCCCATCTGCTTCAGCCAGTGCGCCGTCAGGGTGGCGCGCACCCCGTCATTGTCGTGCAGGACGATGGTGGCGTTGCGCGCCCCGACATACTGGTCGGTGGCCTGCACGAGCTGGCCGCCGGCGGCGTGGCGGAAACCCCTGAGATGGCCCTCTGCATATTCCGACGGATCGCGCACGTCGAGCCGGTACAGCGGGCCGCCCTGCGCCGCCAGCCGATCGAGGCCGGCCTTGTCGATCCGGCCGATGTTCATCCGCTTGGCGATGTCGGCCGCCGCCGTCTGGGCGAAGCGCGCCGCCTCGGGCCCCTGCGGGCCGAAGCTGCGGGTCTCGCCGTGCGCCACCTGCAGGCCGGCGAGGTGCCAGCCCATGGTCCCGTTCTTGAGCGCGATCACCTTGTTCGGCAAGCCGGCATTGATCAGCGACTGGGCGCCGATGATCGAGCGCGTGCGGCCGGCGCAATTCACCACCACCAGCGTCTCGGGCCGGGGCGCGAAGTCCTTCACCCGGTAGACCAGCTCGGCGCCCGGACAGTCGATTCCTCCGGGAATCGACATGTTGTGGAATTCCGGCATCGGCCGCGAATCCAGGATCACCAGGTCGGTGCCGGCCTCGACGAGCTTCTGCAGGTCGGCGGCCTCGATGCGCGGCGTGTCGTTCTCGTGCTCGACCACCTCGCCGAACGCCTTGGACGGCACGTTCACGCCGGTGAAGACCTCGTAGCCCGCTGCACGCCAGGCTTGGAGTCCGCCCTTCATCACCGCGATGTCGGTGTAGCCCAGCCGGGACAGCACGGCCGCGGCGCGGTTGGCGCGGCCGGCCCACTGCGGATCGACCGCATCCTCGCCGCTGTCCATCAGCACGATCCGCGTCTGCGGATCGGGCAGCAGGGCGAGCGCCCGTGGCTCCAGGCGAGACAGGGGCAGCGGCGTCGCGAACAGCGGATGGCCCTGGGTCGCGAACTCGCCTTCCTCCCGCACGTCAAGGAAGGCGAACACCTCGCCCGAGGCCAGCATGGCCTTGACCTGCCGGACGTCGAGGAGCGGGGTCAGGATCTTCGCCCGCGCCATGAAGCGCTTGGCCTTGCCGGTCGCCAGGTCGACGCTCACGCGGTCCGGCAGGTGCTCCAGGCTCAGCCCGTAGAAATGCAGGTGCAGCGCGTCGCCCGATCCCGTGGGGGTCTCGATGTGATGGAAGTCGTCGGCCAGGTAGCCGATCACGTCGCCGCGGCGCAGCGTCTTCTCCTTGGCCGGCACCTCGCGCAGCTGCACGAAATCGGCGCGCGCGCCGTTGTCCAGGCGCTCGTAGACGACGTTGCGCTCCTCGCCATGCACGCCGGCGATGATCGCCCAGGTCGTGTGGTTGTGCGGTGGGACCTTCTTGCCGGCGCCGCCGGCCGAGGCATAGAGCGCGAAGCGGTGGTCGGGGTCCTCGCTCAGCCGGTAGATGCCGCCGTCGGCGCCCAGCGGGAATTCCTCCCGCGGGAACAGCTCGGCGCGCATCGCGAGCGCCGACAGCAGGCCGCCGATCCTGTCCAGCGTGGCAGGCGTGATTCCGTCGCTTTCGATGCGGCGGGTCTCGTCGACCAGGCGCCGCACGGCGGCGGCGCGTTCCCGATGCAGGGTCATTTCTGTCCTCCGTCGCGGGTATTATAGCCATCCCGCGCTTGTCCCCCGAGGGGAACTGCCACTACGGTATCGCCATGAGACACATTATTTCGATGGTCCTGCTGGGGGCGGCAGCGACGATGGTGGCGGCCACCGCCTTCGCGCAGACCCAGGCCAAGCCGAAGGCGCCGGCCAAGTCCCCTGCCGTCAAGCCGGCCGCGGCCAAGCATGCGGCGGGCAAGACGCGCGCCGCGCGGCCCGGCGCCCATCCGACCATCATCCCGCGCCGGCCGGTCTTCGTCCCGCCGCCGGCGGTGATCGAGCTCGACGAGATGGCGGTCGTGCCCGGCCTGCCCACGGTGCTGGGCAACGACGACCGCGAGCGCTATCGGCGCATCTTCCAGGCCCAGGCGGCCGGCCAGTTTGCCCAGGCGGACGCCGAGATCCCGCAACTGCAGGACAAGGTGCTGCTGGGCTATGTCGGCGCCCAGCGCTTCCTCGGCCGCGGCTATCAGGCCCGCTACGAGGAGCTCGCCGCCTGGCTGCAGGAATACAACGACCATCCCGACGCCCCGGCGATCTATCGACTGGCGGTGGCGCGCCGTCCGCGCGGCGGCGAGGAGCCGACGCCCGCGACCTTCGTCGGCGTGGCCCGGCCGTCGCCCACCTTCGCCGCCGCCCGCACCCTGAACGGCGTGGACGGCGGGCGCGCCGCGGAACTGCGCGCCCGGCTGCAGCAGATGGCCGACGATGGCGGCTTCAACGCGGCCTTCGTGCTGCTCGACCGCAAGTCGACCACCGAGATCCTGGGACCGCAGGAGGTCGAGCTGTGGCGCGGCCGCATGCGCACCAGAGCGCTCGAGGCCGATTCCCAGCGCGGCGTGCAGGTGCCGATCGAGGTCTCGCTGCCGCCCGACGCCAACTGGTCGGCGGCGCTGTCGGGCTTCACGCGCGGCGACGTGGCCGACGCCGCCCGCCGCTTCGAGGCGGTGGCCGACGCCGCGCCCGACCAGGCGTCGTCATGGACGCTGGCGGCCGGCTCGTTCTGGGCCGCGCGCGCCAACCTGCTGGCCGGCAATCCGCAAAAGTTTGCGCCCTTCCTCAGGCGGGCGGCCCTGCACGGAAACACCTTCTACGGGCTGATCGCGCAGAAGGCGCTGGGCATGAAGGTCCAGCCGAACTGGCAGCTGCCGACGCTCGACGACCGTCGCGCCGACCAGTTGCGCAACGATCGAGCCGGCCGCCGCGCGCTGGCGCTGCTGCAGCTCGGCGCCCAGACGGCGGCCGAACGCGAGCTCTTCGCCGCCTCGATCGATGCCGATCCGCACTACATCGAATCGGTGATGGCCCTGGCGCAGAAGGCCGCGCTGCCGGCCCTGTCGGTGCGCGTGGGCAACGCCAACTGGGACCAGCGGCATCGCGTCAAGGGCTACGACGGCGGCATGTACCCCGTGCCCCCGTGGGATCCGGCGGGCGGCTACTCGGTCGACCGGGCGCTGGTCTGGGCCTTCATGCGGCAGGAATCGGCCTTCAACCCCAAGGCGCGCTCCGTCGTGGGCGCGATGGGGCTGATGCAGCTCATGCCGCTCACCGCGCGCATCGTCGCCAACAAGTGGGTGCCCGAGCAGGCCGGCGCCGATCCCTACGATCCGGCGACCAACGTCGCGCTGGGGCAGGCCTACATCGTGTCGCTGCTCAGCGATACCGACAGCAACCTCGTGCGCACCGTCGCGGGCTACAATGGCGGGCCGGGCAACGTCATGCGCTGGGACGGCTCGCTGAATGCCGGCCAGGATCCGCTGCTCTACATCGCCTCGATCCCGCTCCACGAGACGCGCGACTTCGTGCAGCGCGTGCTGGCCAACTACTGGATGTACCAGATCCGGCTCGGCCAGCCGACGCCGTCGCTGGACCAGATCGCCGCCCACGAATGGCCGCGCTACACGCCGCAGGATGGGCTCCGGTGACGGCAGGCACTTGTCTGCCAGTGAGGGACGCAACATGAGCATCGACCGCCTTCGCCGCTTCGTCGCCGACATGACCTCCCTGGTCGGCGGCGCCTGGCAGGACAAGGACGAGGCCGCCATCGTCGATGTCGGCCGCAAGCTCCTGGGCGAACTGGTGTCGCACGACGACTGGCTGCCCGAGGCCGCCGGGAAGGTGCCGCCGCACGGCTACGCCCAGAACCTGCTGTGGTGCGATCCCTTCGAGCGCTTCTGCGTCGTGAGCTTCGTGTGGGCGCCGGGGGCGGCAACGCCGGTGCATGATCACCAGATGTGGGGCATGGTCGGCATGCTGCGCGGCTCGGAGACGTCGCTGCGCTTCGCCCCCGATCCCGAGACCGGCGCGCTGAAGCCCGGCGTGCTGACCGAGTTGAAGCCCGGCGACGTCGAACTGCTGCTGCCTGCCGAGGGCGACATCCACCAGGTGACCAACGCGCTGTCCGACCGGGGCTCGATCAGCATCCACGTCTATGGCGGCAATATCGGCGCCGTGCGCCGCAGCACCTTCGACGTGAAGACGGGACAGCCGAAGCTGTTCGTGTCGGGCTATACCAACCGCGAGCAGCCCAACATCTGGGACCGCTCCGCGGAGGTGCGCGCGGCGTCCTAGTTTTTCCGGACCGCGAGCGTCCCGCTCGCTCATGGCTCCGAGCGAGCCGGAGGCTCGCGGTCCGGAAGACCGACGTCAATGCTCGTGCGGATGCGGATGGGTCGGGTCGACCCAGTAGACCGTCTCCGGCTTCTCGACCGGCTCGATGTCGATGTTGATGGCGATCGCCTCGTTGTCGGAGCGCACCAGCACGCATTCCAGCGGCTCGGTGTCGGAGGCGTTGATCTCCTGGTGCGGCACGTAGGGCGGCACGTAGATGAAGTCTCCGGGCCCCGCCTCGGCGGTGAACTGGAGCTCGTCGCCCCAGCGCATGCGGGCCCGGCCCTTCACGACGTAGATCACGCTTTCCAGGTGCCCGTGATGATGGGCGCCGGTCTTGGCGTGGGCATGGATGGTCACGGTGCCGGCCCACAGCTTCTGGGCGCCGACGCGCGCGAAATTGATGGCCGCCGCGCGGTTCATGCCCGGCGTCTGGGCGGTGTTGGTGTCGAGCGAGCCCGCGGGGATCACCCGCACGCCGTCATGCTTCCAGTCGGTCATGGCATTCATCTAGGCTGCGGCTCTCGCGCGGACAAGGGCCGGGTTGTAGGATGCCGCCCATGAACAGGATCGACGAATCGAAGCCCTTCAAGCCGGTGAACATCGCCGTGCTGACGGTTTCCGACACGCGCACGCTCGAAACCGACAAGTCGGGCGACACGCTGGTCGAGCGCATCGCGCGTGACGGCCATGTGCTGGCCGCCCGCGCGATCGTGACCGACGACGTCGAGCGGATCCGCGCGCAGGTGAGGAAGTGGATCGACGATCCGGGTGTCGAGGCGGTGATCACCACCGGCGGCACCGGCGTCACCGGCCGCGACGTCACGCCCGAGGCGCTGGAGGCGCTGTTCGAGAAGCGCATCGACGGCTTCGGCGAGGTCTTCCGCTGGATCAGCTTCCAGAAGATCGGCACCTCGACCATGCAGTCGCGCGCCGTCGCGGGCGTCGCCAACGCCACCTACATCTTCGCCCTGCCGGGCTCGACCGGGGCCTGCAAGGATGGCTGGGACGACATCCTGCGCCAGCAGCTCGACATCCGCTTCCGCCCCTGCAACTTCGCCGAGCTGATGCCGCGCCTCAACGAAGGCAAGATGCCGAGGAGCGGTTGAGCTCTTTGCTGTTGGACCGCGAGCCTCTGGCTCGCTCGTTCGGGCGGAGACGTGAGCGAGCGGGACGCTCGCGGTCCTGAAGAACGTGATCGACCACCTCTTGTCAGCCCTGCGCGAACGGCCGGCCTTCGCCGCGCTCGTCGACGCCGACCTCGTGCCGCTGCCCGCCACCGGCACGGCGCACGGCCATGTCGCGCTGCCCGGCGGGCTGCTGGCACGCGTCGCCTATGCGCATGAAGGCGACCCGGCGGCTGCCGCGCGCCTGCAGGCACAGGCCGCCGCCTTCCGCCATCTCGCCGCCGCCGGCCGCACGCCGCGCCTGCAGGATGTGCTGGCGCCGCGTCCCGGCCTGCCCGGCGGCGCGCTGATCGTCGACCGTATCGACGGCCGGCCGCCGCGCCTGCCGGGCGAGCTCGCCGCCATGGCCGACACGCTGGCCCTCATCCACGCCTTGCCGCTGCCGCCTGCCGGCTCGCCGATCCCACGCCAGGCCGATCCCTTCGGCGAGACGCTGGTCCTGGCCGAGCAGACCGCCGCGCGCTTCCTCGACCGAGCCGTTTCCGATGCGGAGTCGCGCGCCGCCATCCAGGAGGAGCTGCGCCGGCTGCGCGTTCTCGCGCCCACCCTTGCACGGCATGACCAGCCGCTGGTGGTCGCACTGGCAGACACCCATCCCGGCAACTTCATCGTCGATCGGCGCGGCGTGGCGTGGTTCGTCGATCTCGAGAAGGTGCATGTCGGCTCGCCGGCGATCGACCTCGCCCACGCGACACTCGCCACCTCGACGCTGTGGGATCCCGCCGTCGGCGGCGTGGTGCTCGCGGCGGAGGCCGTCCGTGCCTTCTACCACCTCTATCTGGAGAAGGCGGGTGCCGCGCGCGCCACCGCGCTCGGACCCTGGCTGCTGCCGATGCGGCGTCTGGTCTGGCTGCGCACGACGCTGTTCATGGCGCGCTGGCGGGTCCAGACCCGCGCGCCGCGCGATCCCGCCGACCCCGGCCAGTGGAGCGACGCCGGCCTCGCGCCGGCCATGAAGGCCCATATCGATGCCGTCATCGACCGCTGCTTCCGACCGGACACGATCCGGTCCATCCGGGCCGAATGGATGGCTTGACTCGTTCGCTGTTTGTTCTCAAAGTCGGCCGCATGAGGCCGACCGCTCCTCCCGACTATCCCGACGATGCCGTTCCCGAGCCCGTCCATCGCGGCCGCGGCGCCCTGTCCAACGAGTCCAGCCGCTACGACAGCGAAAGGCGCATCCGCACGACCGACGGCTGGGAGCACGTGTCCGTGCCGTCGGAGGACGACGACCTGCCGCCGTTGCGCACGACCCTGACGCGCGACGCCACGCGCACCATCCTGGCGCGCAACACCTCGCCCGACGTGCCGTTCGACCGCTCGATCAATCCCTATCGCGGCTGCGAGCACGGCTGCATCTACTGCTTCGCGCGGCCCACCCACGCCTATCTCGGCCTGTCGCCCGGCCTCGACTTCGAGACCAAGCTGCTGTTCAAGCCCGATGCCGCGAAGCTGCTGGTGGCCGAGCTCGTCTCGCCCAAGTACCGGCCCGACGTGGTCGCGATGGGCACCAACACCGATCCCTACCAGCCGGTCGAGCGCGAGCTGAAGATCACGCGCCAGGTCCTGCGCGTGCTGAGCGACTTCAACAATCCCGTCGACATCGTCACCAAGAACCACCTGGTGACGCGCGACATCGACATCCTGGCCGACATGGCCAAGCGCAACCTCGCCGAGGTCTTCGTTTCGGTGACGACGCTCGACAGGGCGCTGGCGCGCGACATGGAGCCCCGGGCTTCGGCACCGCACCGCCGCCTCGAGGCGATCCGCGCGCTGGCGGCGGCCGGCGTGCCGGCGGGGGTCATGACCGCCCCCATGATCCCCGGCCTCAACGACCACGAGATGGAGGCGATCCTGGAGGCGGCGCGCGATGCCGGCGCGACGCGCGCGGGCTTCACGGTCCTGCGCCTGCCGCTCGAGATCAAGGACCTGTTCCAGGAATGGCTGAAGGAGCACCGCCCCGACCGCGCCGAGCGCGTGCTGTCGCTGATCCGCCAGATGCGCGGCGGCGCGCTCTACCAGTCCGGCTTCGGCCAGCGCATGAAGGGCGAGGGGCCGATCGCCCAGCTGCTCAGTGCGCGCTTCGGCGCGGCGGTGAAGCGGCTCGGCCTCAATCTCGTGCGCTATCGCCTCGACGCCAGCCGCTTCAGCGTGCCCGAGTCGGTGCGCACCGCCCTGACGGACGCGAAGCGCGACTCGCGGCAGATGCGGCTGCTTTAAAGCATGTTCCGTTCGGCTGGGATCAGCCGAACGGAACATGCCTTGTGAAACTTCGATCAACCGTGCGCGCGTTTCCACGATGACGAACCGCTTGCGGTTCCGTCATCGTGGAAACCGATCTACGCCGTCACCGCGTCGCCACCAGCGCGGCGGCGCCGGCGACGGCGACGCTGCTGCCGCGATTGGCCAGCCGCAGGGCGCGCGGCGAGACCAGCAGCCGGCGCAGGCGGGCCGCCATGACGGCATAGGCGCCGAACACGCCGGCCACGATGGCGGCGATGACGGCGGCGAGCTCGGCCACGGCGAGCGGCGTGAGCGCCTGCAGGTCCACGACCGAGGGCAGCAGGGCGAGGAAGAAGAGGATGGCCTTGGGATTGCCGAGGTTGAGCGCCAGTCCTGCCAGGAAGAGGCCGCGGCTGCTGCCTGAATCGGGCATGGCGGCCCGGTCCAGCGGCTGCGGCGTCGAGGTCCACAGCTTCCAGGCGAGATAGAGCAGCCACGCCGCGCCGGCATAGCGGATGATGACGAAGATGCCGGCGAAGGCCGCCGCCAGGGCGGAGAGGCCGGCGGCCGCCACCGCGAACCACACCAGGGCGCCGGCGGCGATGCCGGCGATGTAGGCGGCCGACCCGCCGGGCCCGCGCGCCAGCACGCGGGCGACCAGGGCGGTCACGGCCGGGCCGGGCAGCACGACGATGGCGAGGTAGGCGACGGCAAAGAGGGCGAGTCGGTCGATATCCACGGCGGATCCTTTCACGGCAGCACGGGCGCGGCGCGAGGATCGGGAGCCGGGAAACGCGGGACTCGCACGGGATGATCGTGCCTCACGCCGTCGCGCACCATCGGCCGCCGGCCTTGCGGCCACGGCAGGGGCGCGTTGATTGACGTGAAACGCTTACGATCGCCCCGAGAGGCGACGAGGGCACTCAGCCACGATTCGCATGGGGCTTCAAGCGGCATATCCTCGCGGGCGGCGGGGGCCACCTCGCGACAACCTTGCGTTGGCGAGGAGGGGATGATGTCGACCGAATCCTGGGCTCTGTTCGCCGCCATGGTGCTGGGCCTTGTCCATCTTGCGGCCGCGTCGTTCGCCCTCAAGGCGCAGGTCGGCAACGCCTATACGGTGGGGCCGCGCGACGAGGGCCTCCGGCCGACGGGTGTTGCGGGCCGCCTTGCCCGCGCCCAGCGCAACTTCCTGGAGACGTTCGCGATCTTCGCCGCCGCCGTGCTGATGCTCGAAGCCGGCCAGAGGACAGGCGGCACGCTGAGCGAGCTGGGCAGCCTTCTCTATCTCGGAGGCCGCCTGCTCTTCCTGCCGCTCTATGCACTGGGCACGCCCTGGCTGCGCACGCTGAGCTGGAACCTCGCGACGGCCGGACTGGTGATGGTGATGGCGGCGATCGTGATGCGGTCCTGAGCTGCCGCTCGTCAGTCGGTGAACCGCACCTTCGGCCACAGCTCCTTCCAGCGCTTGGCGGCGATGCGCTCCTCGTACTCGTCGCGCCGCGTGCGGCCGTAGGCCGTGGGCCGGCAGCGCAGGCCGAGCAGGTCGTCGGTGCCGAGCGGCGCGATGACGGTCAGGCTGTCGTCCGCCTCCAGCCGCACGCCCACCGACGTCACCGTCTCCAGCCAGTAGATCATCGAATCGGCCGTGCTCGCATGCTGTGGCAGGCCCTTCCACACGTGCATGCGCGCCTGGTTACGCACCTGCCAGGGCAGCCCCGGCAGCAGCCGATCGAGGCGCCGCTCGTAGTCGGCCTCGCGCTCCTTCGAGAGGTCGCCGGCGTCGTAATAGAGCACGTCGATGTCGGCGGGCGGGCGCGGCGGCCAGATGCCGTGCAGATGGTCCCAGACTCGATTGCGCACGAAGCCTGCGGCGATGCACCAGTCGGGCAGGGCGAGCGCCCGCGCAGCACGAAGCTGTTTCATGCCCACAGGGTCCTGGGCGACTATCCTGGCGATGATCGCGTGCGGCGTCATGGCCGCACTCTAGGAGAGTCGCCGGGGGATATGCCGAGCTTTCGCCACGAGAAGCGCTGCGCCGAGGCCGGGGCGATACGGATCGCCGGCATCGACGAGGTCGGGCGCGGTCCGCTGGCCGGTCCCGTCGTGGCGGCGGTGGCGGTGATCGACCGCACTGTCGCCCGGCGCAGGCTGCTGCGGCTGATCGACGATTCCAAGAAGCTCACGCTCGAGCAGCGCGAGGAAGCCTATGCGGCCATCGTGGAGTCCGGCGCCGTGCGCTACGCGGTGGGCGAGGCGAGCGTCGAGGAGATCGACACGATCAACATCCTGCAGGCGACCTTCCTCGCCATGCGCCGTGCGCTGCAGGCGATGGCCGAGCAGCCCGACCTGGTGCTGATCGACGGCAACCGCGCGCCGCCCGGGCTGGGCTGTCGCGCCGAGACCATCGTCGGCGGCGACGCGCATTCCTATTCGATCGCGGCCGCCTCCATCGTCGCCAAGGTGACGCGCGACCGCTACATGCGCACGCTCGCCGCGTCGTTCCCGGGCTATGGCTGGGAGACCAATGTCGGCTACCGCAGCCCGCAGCACCTGGCGGCGCTCAACCGTCTCGGCGCGACGGCGCACCACCGTCGCAGCTTCGCGCCGGTGCGCATGGTGCTCGAGCCCGGCCTGCCGCTCGACGCCGTCGTCGTCGACCCCATGGAAGGGGAGCTCGCGGCCGAAGAGGCCTGAGCCTCCGGCGCGCTCATGACGCAGGCGCCACGCCTCCCGAGAAAATGTCGTCCCTGGTCCCCGTCTTTCTGTGGAGCCGGGGAACCCCGGCATGAGCTACGCTCGCCGGCATGCTGACGCTCTACTTCGCCCCGAACACCTGCGCCCTCGCCACGCATATCGTCCTCGAGGAGGCCCGCGCCGAATACGGCACCGTCCGCATCGACTTCGCCAAGGCCGAGCAGCAGTCGCCGTCCTACCTGAAGATCAATCCGAAGGGCCGCGTGCCGGCCCTCGTGACGGATCGCGGCATCCTGACCGAGACGCCGGCCATGCTGGCCTTCGTCGCCCAGAGCTTTCCCGGCGCCGCGCTGGCGCCCGTCGACGATCCCTTCGCCTTCGCGGAGGTGCAGGCCTTCAACAGCTATCTCTGCTCGACCGTGCATGTGGCGCACGCCCATCGCATGCGGGGCCAGCGCTGGGTCGACGCCGACGACAAGGCCGCGATCGCGGCCATGCAGAAGAAGGTGCCGCAGTCCGTCGGCGCCGGCTTCGAGCTGATCGAGCGGGAGATGCTGAAGGGCCCCTGGGTGATGGGGGAGCGCTACACGATCTGCGATCCCTATCTCTTCACGCTGGCGCAGTGGCTGGAGGCCGATGGCGTCGACCTGTCGCGCATCCCGCGCGTGATGGAGCACCGGCGCCGCATGGCCGAGCGCACCCCCGTTCGGACGGCGATCGCGCAGGAAATGGCCGCCTGAACGAGCGGTACCCCGTCCAGAATGGCCCGCTGTGGCCATGTAGGGACAAGCGCGGGAGGCCGCTCATCCGCCGCCTCTCAGATGCTATCTTTCGGTATCGCCGCGCTGTCCTTTGCCTCCAACAAGGTTCAGCCCCGCAAGCTCCCAATTTGCGGGCGGCGGAGGTCTCCCACCCCAGAACCCCAGCCTCCGCCGCGGTGACTTTTTCCGCGATCTGATGGCGTGAGCGCTAGGTCTGGTAGATTGGAGAGGAATTCCGACTCGATCTTGTGGATGGATGCTCTAACCGATTGAATCAATTGTAATTTCTTGACCTTGGTCCGGGGGATGACTCATCTTTCCCGGATGCTTGGGGATAAAATCGACCGCATCCTGGTAGGTGACTGCATCGAACTGATGCGAGGCCTGCCCGCAGCCTCCGTCGACATGGTCTTCGCCGATCCGCCCTACAATCTCCTGCTGGGCGGGGAACTGCTGCGGCCGGACAACAGCCGGGTCGACGCGGTGGACGACGACTGGGACAAGTTCGACGACCCCTCGGATCCCACCGGGACGGGTTTCGCCCGGTACGATGCCTTCACGCGCGCCTGGCTGGGCGCGGCCCGGCGCGTGCTGAAGCCCGAGGGGACGCTGTGGGTGATCGGCAGCTACCACAACATCTTCCGCATCGGCACGGCGCTGCAGGATCTCGGCTTCTGGATCCTGAACGACGTCGTCTGGCGCAAGGCCAACCCGATGCCGAACTTCAAGGGCAAGCGCTTCACCAACGCGCACGAGACCCTGATCTGGTCGGCGCGCGACCGCCGCGCCAAACGCTACACCTTCAACTACGAATCGATGAAGGAGCTGAACGAGGGCATCCAGATGCGTTCGGACTGGCTGCTGCCGCTGTGCACCGGCGGCGAGCGCCTGAAGAACGACGACGGCAAGAAGGCGCATCCCACGCAGAAGCCCGAATCACTGTTGTTCCGCTGCCTGATGGCCGCCTCCAATCCCGGCGACGTGATCCTCGATCCCTTCTTCGGCACCGGCACCACCGGCGCCGTCGCGCGCCGGCTGGGGCGCCGCTACATCGGTCTCGAACGCGATCCCGACTATGCCGCGATGGCGGCGCGCCGCATCGCGCAGATCGAACCGCTGGCCGCCGAGGACGTGGCGCTCAAGCCCAGCAGGCGGGCCGAGCCGCGCATTCCGTTCGGCGTGCTGATCGAGGCGGGACTGCTGCAGCCCGGCGCCCTGCTGAGCGATCCGAGTGGCCGGCTGCAGGCGCGGGTCCGCGCCGACGGCACGCTGTCGGCAGCCAATGCGCTGGGCGAGCATCGCGGCTCGATCCACCAGGTCGGCGCCGCCGTGCAGGGGGCGCCGGCCTGCAACGGCTGGACCTTCTGGCATTTCGAGCAGGAAGGCGCGCGGCTGCCCATCGATCATCTGCGCCGGCAGGTGCGGGCGGGGCTCTGACCGGAGGCCGGGAACTTCGACCGCCCTTGGACATTCTACTCACGCATCACGTAGCAACCCAGGGAGCAGCGTGCACGGTGCATGCCGGGCGCTGAGTAGACACCATGCCACTTCTTCTATGGCTTCTGGGCGTGCCTCTGAGCCTCGTCCTGATCCTCTGGATCTTTGGAGTGATCGCATTCTGAGGCTTTGACGCAGGCACTGCCTGCATTGAGGTAGCCCCCCGTCCGGAGCGCAAAAAGTACCGGGCGGGGCAGCAAGCGCTCTCACGTCACGCAAGCGTGCGGCAAATACCGTTGTAATTGACAATAGTAATCGCCTGTGCCAGGATCAGTTCCTGGTTGCATGCGCGATCACCTTGCGCATCACGGTCGGCAGGGCCCGCTCCGTCATGCGGTCCAGCGTGCACCAGCTTGTGCCCGGCGCGAGCTCCGCCAGGCGCCCGGTGGTCGCCACCGCCCGCGCGACGGTCAGCTCGAGGTGGAAATGCGTGAAGGTGTGACGCACCAGCCCGTCGAGCAGGGTCCAGCGCGCCGGCACGGGCGCGTCGGCGAGGGCCGCCTCGGTCAGCAACGCGCCCTCGCGCCAGGGCGTCGACGGCACCTCGTCCATGCCCCCCAGCAGCCCGCGCGGCGGGCGCTTGCGCAGCAGGATGGCGCCGTCCTTGCGGGCCAGCACGAAGGCCAGGCCACGCCGCGTCGGCTTGGCGGCCTTGTCGGCGCGCCGCGGCAGCGCCTCCGCGATCCCCAGCCTGCGCGCCTGGCATCCGGCCATGACCGGGCAGATCACGCAATGCGGCTGGCGCGGCGTGCAGACGGTGGCGCCGAGGTCCATCATCGCCTGCGCGTAGTCGCCGGCCCGCAGCTGCGGCACCAGCCTGGCGGCACGCGCCCGGATCTCGTGCTTGGCGTCCGGCAGCGGCGTCTCGATGGCAAACAGGCGGGCGATCACGCGTTCGACATTGCCGTCCACCGCAGAGGCCGACTGGTCGAAGGCGATCGCGCGGATCGCCGCCGACGTGTAGTCGCCTATCCCGGGCAGCTTGCGCAGGCTCTCCTCGTCGGCCGGGAAGCGGCCGCCGTGGCGCTCGACGACGGCCTGCGCGCAGGCGTGCAGGTTGCGCGCGCGGGCATAGTAGCCCAGCCCGGCCCAGGCCGAGAGGACCTCGTCGAGCGGCGCGGCGGCCAGCGCCTCGACGGTGGGCCAGCGCTCGACGAAGCGGCGGAAGTAGTCGCCCACCGTCGCCACCGTGGTCTGCTGCAGCATGATCTCCGACAGCCACACGCGGTAGGGTTCGGTGCGGTCGCCGGACGCGGCGCGCCAGGGGAGGGTGCGACGATGACGGTCGTACCAGGCAAGCAATCGTGAAGCGTGGGTCATGGTCATGGCAGGAGGCGTGCCCTACCATACGGAACGGAGTTCAGAAGGGTCCATGCGGGAAAACGGCTTCCGTGCTGTCGGCGGTCTGGCCCAGCGGCTCGCCTCCGGTCTCGCGCAGCGACGGGAGAAGGGGCGGGGCATCTCGGTCGCGCGGCTGCGCGCCGACTGGTCGGCCATCGTCGGCCCCGACCTCGCCCGCGTCAGCCGGCCCGAGGCGCTGGTGGCTGGCCGCAGCCGTGCCGGCAAGATGCTGCGTCTGCGCGTGCCTGGCGCCTCCGCACTCGAGGTGCAGCACATGACCGGTCAGATCGTCGAACGGGTGAACGCTTATTTCGGCCATCGCGCAGTCGACGACATACGGCTGGTACAGGGGGCCGTGGCATCGCGGCCCGGTCCGCCACCCGTGGCGGCGCCGGACCGCCGGACGCTCGCGGCGGCGGATGAACGCGCCGCGGGGGTCGAGGACCCTGGATTGCGGTCGGCGCTGGCGAGACTTGGGGCGCGGGTGGCGATGGGGCGGCGTCATGTCCTGTTGGGCGCGCTGGGCAGCATGCTCCTGCTGCGCGACGGCCGGGCCCAGGATCTGCCGCGAAGCCAGCTGCTCGCACCGCTGCCCGGCGATCACCTGATGGGTCGGCCGGACGCGCCCAACGTCCTGATCGACTATGCGTCGTTCTCCTGCCCCTACTGCGCCGAGTTCTACATCGCCGTGGTGCCGGAGCTGCGCCGGGAATGGATCGAGCCCGGCAAGCTGGTGATGATCCACAGGCATTTCCCGCTGGACGTGGTCGCGACCCGCGCCAGCCAGCTCGCCGAGTGCGCCGGGCCCGACCGCTTCTTCGAGGTCGCGGAGCGGCTGTTCCGGCGCCAGGTCGAATGGCTCTCCGACGGCGATCCGATGGTCGAGATGGTGAAGGTCCTCGAGCCGCTCGGCGTGACTGACGACAAGGCGCAGGCCTGCTTCGCCGACAACCGCGCGCTCGACAAGGTCCTTGCCGACGTCCAGTCCGGCCAAGCGCTGGGGGTGAGCTCGACGCCCAGCATCTTCATAAACGACGAGAATTACTCGAATCCCGGCGGCATGGCGGGCATCGCCGCGATTTTGCGCCAGGTGGGGCGGTAATCGTTTGACTCCCCACAGGGGCAATTCCCAAGATGTAGTGGAGAGGAAGACGGTATGCGGAATATGTTGATCGTCGCCGGCGGAGCCGTGGCGGTCGTCGCCATTGCGGCCGGCGTGTACTTCGGTACCCGCCCGCCTTCTGCCGGACAGCCGCCTGTTGCCGTGGCCGCGGCGCCGGACAAGAGCGCGCTGCTGCAGGTGCAGGCCACCGACCACGTGATGGGCGATGCCAAGGCGCCGGTCACGCTGATCGAGTACGCGTCCTTCACGTGCCCGCACTGCGCCCACTTCCACACGCAGGTCCTGCCGGAACTCAAGAAGAAGTGGATCGACACCGGCAAGGTGAAGCTGATCTACCGCGACTTCCCGCTCGACCAGGTGGCGGCCAAGGCCGCCCAGATCGCCGAATGCGTTCCCAAGGACCGCTATTTCGGGGTGATCGACCTCATCTTCCGCGGCCAGCCGACCTGGGCCGCCGCGCCCGATCCGATCGCCGAGCTGGCCAAGCCGCTGCGCATCGCCGGCATGGGCGAGAACGAGATCAAGGCCTGCCTGGCCAACGAGGCCAAGGCCAACGAGGTGATCGCCGACTATCGCGGCGGCGAGACGCTGGGCGTCAACTCGACGCCGACGCTGTTCATCGACGGTCAGGTCTATCGCGGCGCCCGTTCGGTCGAGGAGCTGGACGCCGTGTTCGCCAAGCTGGCCAAGTAGTCAATCAAGCGTGGGGTAGATGGTGCAGTTCGACAAACTCCGGCTCTCAGGCTTCAAGTCCTTCGTCGACCCGACGGAGCTCGCCATCGAGCCCGGCATGACCGGCATCGTCGGCCCCAATGGCTGCGGCAAGTCGAACCTCGTCGAGGCGCTGAAGTGGGTGATGGGGGAGACGTCGGCCAAACAGATGCGCGGCAGCGAGATGGAGGACGTCATCTTCGCCGGCACGGGCTCGCGCCCGGCGCGCAACATCGCCGAGGTGATGCTTTCGCTGGACAACAAGACCCGTACCGCGCCGGCCATGGTGAACGACACCGACCAGCTCGACGTGGTGCGCCGCATCGAGCGCGGCCACGGCTCGGCATACTCGGTGAACGGCCGGGAGATCCGTGCACGTGACGTGCAGACGCTGTTCGCCGACGCCGCCACCGGCTCGCGCTCGACGGCCTTGGTCAGCCAGGGGCGCGTCGGCACGCTGATCAACGCCAAGCCCGCCGACCGGCGCGGCATCATCGACGAGGCGGCGGGCATCACCGGCCTCTATGCCCGCCGGCACGAAGCGGAGCTTCGGCTGCGCGCCGCCGAGGCCAACCTGGCGCGCGTGCAGGACGTGCTGGTGGCGCTCGAGGAGCAGCACAAGGGCCTGAAGCGCCAGGCGCGCCAGGCCAGCCGCTATCGCAACCTGAGCGACCATATCCGGCGGGCCGAAGCCGCGGTGCTGGCGCTGAAGCTCGCCGGCGCGGAACGCGAACTGTCGGAGGCCGGCGAGCGGCTGAAGGAAGCTGAGGCACAGGTCGCCGACCTGACGCGTCTCGTCGGTCTAGCGACGACGGCGCAGGCCGAAGCGGCGACGTCGTTGCCGCCGCTGCGCCACGCGGAGGCGGCCGCGGCCGCGGCCCTGCAGCGCCTGCGCGTCGCGCACGACGCCCTGACGGCGGAGGGCGAGCGCGTGGCGCAGGCCCAGGACGACGCCACCATGCGGCTGCGCCAGACCGACACCGACCTCGACCGCGAGCGCGGCCGCAAGTCCGATGCCGAGGCCGCGATCGCCGACCTCGACGGCCAGCGCGAGCGCCTGGAGCAGGAACGGGTCGGCGAGGACGAGCGCGCCGCCGCGGCGGCCGCCATGCGCGACGCTGCACAGGCCGAGACGGCCGCCACCGAGGCGGAGCACGACCTGCTGACGCGCCAGATCGCCGCCGACGAGGCGCTGCGCAACAGCGTCGGCCGCGAGATCGCCGAGCTGCGCGAACGGCTGCGCCGCCTGGCGCAGCGACGCGACGAGATGGCCGCCCAGCAGCTTCAGGTCGAGACCGAGCTCACCGGCCTGCCCGAGCTGTCCGAGGTCGAGGAGGCGCTGGAGCACGCCCGCGCCGCGCTGGAGCAGGCGCGCCATGACGGCCAGCAGTCGATCGAGGCGGCGCGCGAGGCCGAGCGCTACGAATCGGAGGCGGCCCGCCAGGCCGTCGCCCAGGCCGAGATCGAGCGGCTGGACATGGAGCGCGCGCGTGCCGCCGAGCGGCAGGCCGCCGAGGCGAGCCACGCCGCTGCCGGCGAGACGCTGCAGAAGGTAAACGCGCGGCTCACCAAGCTGCGGGCCGAGGAGGCGGGGGTCGCGGCCGCGCTGAAGTCGGCCGCCACGTCCCTGTGGCCGCCTCTGCTCGACGCCATCGCGGTCGAGCCGGGCTTCGAGAAGGCGCTGGGCGCGGCCTTCGGCGAGGAGCTGGAAGCATCGTCCGATCGCGGCGCGCCGATGCACTGGCTGCCGCTCGGGCCGGTCGAGGATGCGCCGGCGTTGCCGGAAGGCGTGACGCCGCTGGGCGCGCACGTTAAGGCGCTGCCCGAACTCGACCGCCGCCTGGCCTTCATCGGCGTCGTCGCCGACGAGGGGACGGGGGCGATGCTGCAGGCCAGCCTGCGGCCGGGCCAGCAGCTCGTGACGCGCGAGGGCGCGGTCTGGCGCTGGGACGGCTACACGATGCGGGCCGGCGCGCCGTCGACGGCGGCGGTGCGGCTGAGCCAGCGCAACCGCCTGGCCGAGATCCGCCAGCAGATCGAGGGTGTCGCCGCCGAGCATGCCGCGGCGCAGGCACGGGTCGAGGCCGAGGCCGGCTGGCTGGCCGCGGCGCGCGAGGCCGAGAAGACCTGCGTCGCCCTGGCGCGCGAGCATGAGCGTGCGGTGGTGGAGGCGTCGCGGCGCAAGACCCAGAGCGCCGGCGAGGCGACGCGCGCGGCCGAGCGGGCGTCGCGCGATGCCGTCGCCGCGGCCGAGCGCATGGCAGCCCAGGCGCGCGATCGCCACGCCGACGTCGCGCGGCGGACCGACCAGCTCCATACCCGTCTCGACGGCATCGAGAAGTCGATGGGCGAGATCCTGGCCGACATCGCCGATCTCGAGATGCGCCGCACCTTCCGAGAGGCGCGGCTGTCGGCGATCGCCGATCCGCAGGCCGATCGCGTGACGGCGGGCGCGCTGCGGGCACGCATCGCCGAGCTGCGCGCCGCGCTGGTCGAGGCCGAGGGCGCCTGCGACCGGCTGGGCCGCGAGGCCGCGATGCGGCGCGAGCGGCTGGCGCAGATCGCGCAGGATCATGAAGGCTGGAGCAAGCGCCTGGCCGATGCCGACGGCCAGATCGTCGAGCTCGATGCGCGGCGCGAGCAGATCGCCGCGGCGATCGAGGAGCTGGAGGCCAAGCCGGCGGAGATCGAGGCCAAGCGCATGACGCTGGCCGAGGAGATCGACAAGGCCGAGCAGAACCGCCAGGAGGCGGCCGACCGGCTGGCGGTGGGCGAGACGCGTCTGGGCGAGGCCGACAAGGCGCTGAAGCAGGCCGAGGCCGAGCTGGCCACGGCGCGCGAGAATCGCGTGCGCCGCGAAGGCCAGGTTGAGCAGACGATGCGCGACCGCGAGGGCGTGGTCGAACGAATCGTCGAGCGGCTGCGCTGCGAGCCCGATGGCGTGCTGGCGCTGGCCGAGGTGCAGTCGATCGAGGAACTGCCCGAGCTCGAGAAGGCCGAGCATCGGCTGGAGCGGCTGACGCACGAGCGCGAGACCATGGGCGCGGTCAACCTGCGCGCCGAGGAGGAAGCCACCGAGCTCGAGCAGCAGATCGCCGGCATGACCGCCGAGCGCGACGACCTGGTCGCGGCCATCGGCCGCCTGCGCCAGGGCATCCAGAGCCTCAACCGCGAGGGCCGCGAGCGGTTCCTGGCCGCCTTCGAGCAGGTCTCGACGCATTTCCAGCAGCTCTTCACCAAGCTGTTCGGCGGCGGCAAGGCGGAGCTGCGGCTCACCGAGTCGGAGGATCCGCTGGAGGCGGGGCTGGAGATCCATGCCAGCCCGCCGGGCAAGAAGCTGCAGGTCATGTCGCTGCTGTCGGGCGGCGAGCAGGCGCTGACGGCGATCTCGCTGCTGTTCGCGGTGTTCATGACCAACCCGGCGCCGATCTGCGTGCTGGACGAGGTCGACGCGCCGCTGGACGACGTCAACGTGGAGCGCTTCTGCGGGCTGGTGAAGGAGATCGCCGGCCGCACCGACACGCGCTTCCTCGTGATCACCCACCACCGCGTCACCATGGCGCGCATGGACCGCCTCTACGGCGTGACCATGGCCGAGCGCGGCGTCTCGCAGCTCGTCTCGGTGAACCTGATGGAGGCCGACCGCATCGCGGCCTAGCCGCGCTTCCCTTCAAGCAAGCAACAAGACTGATTCTTCCTCTCAAAAAACTGGGCGCCGGCCAGGCCTGTCGGCGCCCTTCTCTTTGATCGGACCTGCCTGTACTGTCCTCGTCATGCCTGATTCGCTTGCCCCCAACGTCACCGACGTGGTCGAGCTGACCCGCACGCTGGTGCGGTGCGAGAGCGTCACGCCGCGCGAGGCGGGCGCGCTTCGGCTGCTCGAGCGCGCGCTGGCGCCGCTCGGCTTCCGCTGCGAGCGCATGGATTTCAGCCAGGCCGGCACCGACGACGTGGCGAACCTCTATGCCCGTATCGGCGAGGGCGGGCGGCACTTCTGCTTCGCGGGCCACTCCGACGTCGTGCCGGTGGGCGACCTGTCGTCCTGGACCATCGGTCCGTTCTCTGCCGAGCTCTCCGGCGGGTATCTGTTCGGGCGCGGCGCCGCCGACATGAAGGGCGCGATCGCAGCGTTCGTCGACGCCTCGGCCCGTTTCCTCGCCCGTCGCGGCCGCGACTTCGGCGGCTCGATCAGCCTGCTGATCACCGGCGACGAGGAGGGGCCGGCGGTCAACGGCACGGTGAAGATGCTGAGGAAGCTCGCCGAGCGCGGCGAGACCATCGACGCCTGCGTGGTCGGCGAGCCGACGAGCTCCAAGCGGTTCGGCGACATGATGAAGATCGGCCGGCGCGGCAGCATGACGGTGGATCTCACGGTGCGCGGCATCCAGGGCCACGTCGCCTATCCCGACCGGCTCGACAATCCGATCCATCGCCTCTCGGCGCTGATCGAGGCGCTGGTGCGCGAGCCGGTCGACGCGGGCAGCACTCATTTCCAGCCGACCTCCCTGCAGTTCACGACCGTCGACGTGGGCAACAAGGCGACCAACATCGCGCCCGGCGTCGTGCGCGCGCGCTTCAACACGCGCTTCAACGACCTGTGGACCTCGCAGACGCTGCTCGCGCACCTCAAGGAGCGGCTCGAGCGCGCCCATGCCGCGCTGGGCGGTCACGGCACGATCGAGTATGCCGTCGAGGTCTCGGGCGAATCCTTCTACACGCCGCCGGGGCCGCTCAGCGAGCTCGTGGCGGGCGCGGTGCGCGACGTCGTGGGCGTCGAGCCGGAACTGTCGACCACCGGCGGCACCTCTGATGCGCGCTTCATCCGCAGCTACTGTCCGGTGCTCGAGTTCGGGCTGGTCGGCGAGACCATGCACAAGGTCGACGAGAAGAGCGCCATCGAGGACCTGCGGCTGCTGGCGCGCGTCTACGAGACGGTGCTCGACCGCTATTTCGCGGCCTGACAGCGTGCTCGGCCTTGTCGAGATCGCGCACGGCGTGCGCGGTGCACTGGCCTTCCTGCGGCGCGACCCGTCCGCACCGATGGCTTTCGACGACACGATGGAAGGCTGCCTGCGCTCGTTCCGCGTGATGGCCGTGGCCGCGCCCTTCTATGCGCTCTACGCCGCCCTGAAATATGCGAACGTACCGGTCGTCCTCGACGCGACGGAGGTCGTGCTGGTCGAGGGACTGCGCTACGTCGTCGACTGGCTCCTCTTCCCGGTCATCTTCTACGAAGTTGCCGGTCGTCGCGGCTGGCTCGGGCGCTACCCGCGCTACATCTCCGCGCTCAACTGGGTCAACCTGCCGGCGATCATGATCGCGCTGGTCTCGACGCTGGTCCAGACGGTGGCGCCGCTTGGCCTCGCCGTCGTGCTCGATCTCGCGGTGCAGGTGCTGTTCTTCTACTGGTTCCTGATGGTGACGCGCCTCACCCTCGGCATCGACTGGCTGCTGTCGATGGCGCTGCTGGCGTTGAGCTGGGTGCCGTCCTTCTTCCTGTCATTCATCGTCGCCCGTTACCTCGGCGTGCTCGCCGTCACGGGCGCGTAGGTCGTAGCGCACCTCCACGAGACAGAGGCCCTGCGGCGGGGCCGTCGGGCCGGCCCGCGTGCGGTCACGGGCGGCCAGCGCATCGGCCACGTCGCGTCGGCCCCATCGGCCGCGCCCCACGAGCTGCAGCGTGCCGACCAGGATGCGCACCTGGTTGTGCAGGAACGAGCGCGCGGCGACCTCGATCTCGATCGCATCGCCGCGGCGCGAGACGTCCAGCCGGTCGAGCGTCTTGACCGACGAGGCTGCCTGGCAGGCCGCCGAGCGGAAGCTGTTGAAGTCATGCCGGCCCAGCAGCAGCCGTGCCGCGTCCGCCATCGCCGCGGCGTCGAGCGGCACGGCGACGTGCCAGACGCGGCCGCGGTCGAGCGCCGGCGGCGCGCGGCGGTTCAGGATCAGGTAGCGGTAGCGCCGGCCCGTCGCCGAGAAGCGGGCATGGAAGTCGCCGGCGACGCGCTCGGCGCCGAGAACGGCCACGGGGTGCGGCTTCAGATGGAAGTTGATCGCCGCGGCGATCGTGTCGGTCGGCCGCTCGGCCGCAAGGTCGATATGCGCCACCTGGCCCAGCGCATGCACGCCGGCATCGGTGCGCCCGGCGCCGTGCACGTCGACCCGTTCGCCGGTGAAGGCGTGGACGGCATCTTCGAGCGCCTGCTGCACCGAGGGGCCGTTGTCCTGCCGCTGCCAGCCGACGAACGGCGCGCCGTCGTACTCGATGGTGAGCTTGTAGCGCGGCATCACGCCGGCAGGGTTGCGACCGCGGGGGCGGGCAGCACCGTGCCGGGCGCCAGGGCGAAGCCACGCAGGAAGGCGTCGGCCGCCTGCGCCGCCTTGCCGGGACGCTGCAGCCGCAGCAGCCTCAGCCCGCCGATGCCGCAGGCCACGACCGGCAGCCCGTCGCGGCCGACCGTGACGGTGCCCGGCGCACCGCCCGCCAGCGCGAGGCCGGCCGCCAGCACCTTGATGCGCTCGCCGCCCAGCGCGGCCGGCATCTCGAACCAGGTGCCCGGCCAGGGGGCGAAGGCGCGCACCTTGCGCTCGAGCTCGGCGGCCGGCCGGCGCCAGTCGAGCAGGCCTTCCTCCTTGCCGAGCTTGTGGGCATAGGTCACGCCCTCGTCGGGCTGGGGCACCGGCTGCAGCGTGCCGGCCACCAGGGCATCGAGCGTCGAGACGATCAGCCGGGCACCCAGCTCGGCCAGCCGGTCGTGCACGCTTTCGGCGGTGTCGGCGGCCGAGATCGGCGTGCGCTCCGCGAGCAGCATCGGCCCCGTGTCGAGCCCCTCGTCCATGCGCATGATGGTGACGCCGGTCTCGGCGTCGCCCGCCAGGATCGCGCGATGGATGGGCGCTGCGCCGCGCCAGCGCGGCAGCAGCGAGCCGTGGATGTTGAGGCAGCCCAGCACCGGCGCGTCGAGGAACGTCCTGGGCAGGATGTGGCCGTAGGCGACGACGACGGCGGCGTCGAGGTCGAGCGCGCGGAAGGCTGCGGCCTCCGCCTCGCTCTTGAGGCCCTTCGGCGTCCGCACCGCGAGTCCGAGCGCCGCCGCGGTCTCGTGCACGGGCGTGCGCCGTTCCTGCTGGCCGCGACCAGCGGGCCTGGGCGCGCGCGTATAGACCGCGACCACGTCGTGCCCGGCTTCGACGAGGGCTTTCAGGGCGGGCACGGCGAAGTCCGACGTGCCGAGAAAGGCGAGCTTCATCGCCGGACCTTATAGGCAGGCGCGCGCAGCTGAGCTAGGTATGCGCCGCCAATGGATTCAACTGCCCCCTCGATC
Source organism: Pseudomonadota bacterium (assembly GCA_049323495.1). Lineage (GTDB taxonomy): Bacteria > Pseudomonadota > Alphaproteobacteria > Reyranellales > Reyranellaceae > Reyranella. Next base: position 388,514 of record JBMONG010000033.1, on the reverse strand, counting down.
ACCGGCAAGGGACCTGTCGCGAACCTCGCCGCGCTCCGCGCTGCGGGCGAGATCCACGCCGATCCGGCGCAGGAGCGCGTCGTGCAGAGGCTGCAGGCGATCTACGACCAGCTCAAGGCCGTGGCGAACCACCCCGCGCCCAGGCCCGGCCTGCTGGCGCGGCTCGGCCTCGCCTCGGCGCCCAAGCCGCCGCCCGGGCCGCATGGGCTCTACATCTGGGGGCCGGTCGGCCGCGGCAAGTCGATGGTGATGGACCTGTTCTTCGCCGACGCGCCGGTCGCCCGGAAGCGGCGCGTGCACTTCCACGAGTTCATGCTCGAGGTGCAGGAGCGCCTGCATCGCCGGCGCGAGGAGCTGGCGGCCAAAGGGGCGCCGCCCGAGGCCGACACGATCGTGCCGATCGCGCGGCAGATCGCGGCCGAGGCGCGGCTGCTCTGCTTCGACGAGTTCCAGGTCACCAACATCGCCGACGCCATGATCCTGGCGCGCCTGTTCGAGACGCTGTTCGACGAGGGCATCACCATCGTCGCGACGTCCAATCGCACGCCCGACGACCTGTACAAGAACGGACTGCAGCGCGAGCGCTTCATCCCCTTCATCGAGCTGGTGAAGCAGCGGCTGGAGGTCCTTGAGCTGGGCGGCGATCACGACTACCGCATGGACCGGCTGCGCAACTTCGATGTCTACCTGACCCCGGTCGGCGCGTGGGCGACCGCCAAGCTGGACGAGGCCTTCCGCGCCCTGAGCGGCGGCTCGGACGGCGCGCCGCGCATCCTGCGCACCCAGGGGCGCGACGTCGAGATCCCGCGCGCCGCGCCCGGCGTCGCCATGGCGCACTTCCTCGACTGGTGCGCCAAACCGATGGGTGCCGCCGACTTCCTGTGCATCGCCGAGCATTTCCATACCGTCATCCTGGCCGACATTCCGAAGATGGGGCCGGACAGCAAGGACAAGGCGGTGCGCTTCGTCACGATGATCGATGCGTTCTACGAGAAGAAGGTGAAGTTCCTCTGCTCGGCGGCCACGGCCCCGGTCGGGCTCTACGTCGAGGGGGACGGCGCCTTCGAGTTCGAACGCACCGTGTCGCGCCTGATGGAGATGCAGAGTCCGGAGTACCTCGCGCTGGAGCACATCGCCTAATTGTGATTGTGGTGCCGGGACGCCGCATCCTAGGCTCCCGCCACATCAACTGCAGGGAGACGGAACATGGACGGCGATCGCCCGATTTCGCTCGATGAGCGCGGCCTCTCGCGGCGCACCGCGATGGTTGCCACCGGAACCGCGCTCGGCAGCTCCTTTGCGCTCTCGGTCCAGCCGGTCAGCGCGCAGACGATGATCGTCACGCCCGCCGACGGCCTGACCGCCGGCGAGGTCAAGGTGAAGACGAAGGACGGCAAGGAGATGGCGGCCTACCGCGCCATGCCGGCGAGCGGCCAGGGCTTCGGGACCATTCTTGTCGTGCAGGAGATCTTCGGGGTCCATGCGCACATTGCCGATCTCTGCCGGCGCTTTGCCAAGGCGGGCTACTACGCCCTGGCGCCCGAACTCTACTTCCGCCAGGGCGATCCCAAGGGCTACACCGACATTCCCAAGCTGCTCGCCGAGGTGGTCGCCAAGGTGCCCGACGAGCAGGTCATGGGCGATCTCGATGCCTGCGTCGACTTCGCCAAGGGCGAGGGCAAGGCCGACACCGCCAAGCTCGGCATCACCGGCTTCTGCTGGGGCGGCCGGATCGTCTGGCTCTATGCCGCGCACAATGCCGGCCTCAAGGCCGGCGTCGCCTGGTACGGCCGCCTGGTGGGCAACGCCTCGCCGCTCACGCCGAAGCATCCGGTCGATCTCGCCAAGGACCTCAAAGCGCCGGTGCTCGGCCTCTATGGCGGCGCCGACACGGGCATCCCGCTCGACACCGTCGAGAAGATGCGCGCCGCCCTGAAGGACGGCAGCCCCGCGGCGCAGAAGTCGCGCATCGACGTCTATCCGGACGCGCCGCACGCCTTCAATGCCGACTACCGTCCGAGCTACCGCAAGGAAGCGGCCGAGGACGGATGGAAGAAGGCGCTGGCCTGGTTCAAGGACAACGGCGTGAGCTGACCGGCCGACCATGGCGACGACCACGAGTCTGACCACGCGGTCAGGGCTGACCTTCACGATCGAGGTCGCCGGCCCGGCCGAGGGTGCGCTCGTGCTGCTGCTGCACGGCTTCCCCGAATCGCGCCACACCTGGCACGCCGCGCTGCCGGTGCTGGCCCAAGCGGGGTATCGCGCCGTTGCGCCCGACCAGCGCGGCTATTCGCCGGGCGCGCGGCCCGACCCGGCCGATCTCGCGAACTATGCGTACGAGGCCCTGGTCGCCGACGCCGTCGACATCGTCGGCGCGGCCGGGCACGGCGAGCGGCGCTTCCACCTGGTCGGTCACGACTGGGGCGGTCAGGTCGCGTGGGGGGTGGCGGCGGCGCATCCCGAGCGGATCGCGTCGCTCACGATCCTGTCGCGGCCGCATCCCAAGTCGTTCCAGCGCGCCTTGCAGGACCCGGATGGCGACCAGAAGAACCGCTCGCGCCACCATCGCGCCTTCCTCGACGCCGACACGGCCCGGCTGCTGCTGGAGGATGACGCGCGCCGTCTGCGGGCCGGGCTGTTCGGGCAGGGCGTGTCGGAGCAGGCGATGGCTCAGCACCTGTCCGTGCTGGGCAGCCCGGCGGCGATGGAAGCCGCGCTCGCCTGGTATCGCGCCAACAAGGGCCTGGCCGCCGATATCGGCATGATCGGAGTGCCGACCCTCTATATCTGGGGTGACGCCGACGCGACCGTCGGCCCCGACGCCGCCCGCGGCACCGGCGCCTTCGTCGCCGCTTCCTTCGCGATGGAAGAGCTGCCCGGCATCGGCCATTTCGTCATGGACCAGGCCCCGGCGAAGGCCACCGATCTCCTTCTGGCGCACCTGGCGAAGCACCCGGTCTGAACCGGCCGTGTGCTTGCCGCTCCCTGCAAATCGCGCTACCACGCGCGGCCTTCACGAATGGGAGTACTCGTCATGGCTCGCAAGAAGATCGCGCTGATCGGCGCCGGACAGATTGGCGGCACGCTGGCGCTGCTCGCAGGTCAGAAGGAGCTGGGCGACATCGTCCTGTTCGACATTCCCGATGCCGAAGGCATCGCCAAGGGCAAGGCGCTGGACATCGCGCAGCTCAGCCCGGTCGAAGGCTTCGATGCCAAGTACAGCGGCACGTCCGACTACAAGGACATCGAGGGCGCCGACGTCGTGATCGTCACGGCGGGCGTGCCGCGCAAGCCGGGCATGAGCCGCGACGACCTGGTCGGCATCAATGCCAAGGTCATCGATTCGGTCGGCAAGGGCATCAAGCAGCACGCTCCGAATGCCTTCGTCATCGTCATCACCAACCCGCTCGACGCCATGGTCGGCCTGATGCAGGAAGTCACCGGCTTTCCGCCGCAGCGCGTCGTCGGGATGGCGGGCGTGCTCGACAGCGCCCGCTTCCGCCTGTTCCTTGCCGAGGAGTTCAACGTCTCGGTCGATGACGTGACAGCGTTCGTGCTGGGCGGCCACGGCGACACGATGGTGCCGCTGCTGCGCTACTCGACGGTCGGGGGCATTTCGCTGCACGATCTGGTCGACATGGGCTGGACCACCCGGGAGCGGCTGGAGAAGATCGTGCAGCGTACGCGCGACGGCGGCGCCGAGATCGTCGGCCTGCTCAAGACCGGTTCGGCCTTCTATGCGCCGGCCGCGTCGGCAATTGCCATGGCCGAATCCTACCTCAAGGACAAGAAGCGCATGATTCCCTGCGCCGCGATGCTGAACGGCGAGTACGGCGTGAAGGGCCTCTACATCGGCGTGCCGGTCGTGATCGGCAAGGACGGCGTGGAGCGCATCGTCGAGGTCGAGTTCAACGCCGAGGAAAAGGCCATGTTCGACAAGTCGGTGGCGGCCGTGAAGGCCCTGATCGACGCGACGAACAAGATCGTCGGGCGCACCTGACGCAAAACCATCATCAGTCGCACGTTGCCAAGGGCAGGCGGCACCCATAAAGTGCCGCTAGCCTCTATTAGTTTCAATTCAAAACTCAAGGCCGAGCGACAGGCATGAACATCCACGAGTACCAGGCCAAGGCCTTGCTGGCGAAATTCGCCGTTCCGCTCCTCAAGGGCGGCGTCGCCTACACCAGGGACGAGGCCATGGACGTGGCCCGCAAGCTCGGCGGCCCCGTCACGGTCGTGAAGGCCCAGATCCATGCCGGCGGCCGCGGCAAGGGCCATTTCAAGAACGACCCCGACGGGAAGGGGGGTGTACGCCTCGCCAAGTCGCCCGAGGAGGTCGGCCAGCAGGCCGCGGCCATGCTGGGGCAGGACCTGGTGACCAAGCAGACCGGCCCGGCCGGCCGCACGGTCAAGCGCCTCTACATAGAGGACGGCTGCGACATCAAACGCGAGCTCTACCTCTCGATGCTGGTCGACCGCGCTGTCGGTCGCGTCGCCATCGTCGCCTCGACCGAGGGCGGCATGGACATCGAGACGGTGGCGCACGAGACGCCCGAGAAGATCGTCCGCCAGGCGATCGATCCGGCGGCGGGCTTCCAGGCATACCAGGGCCGCAAGATCGCCTTTGCGCTGGGCCTGACGGGCAAGCAGGTCGGCGAGATGGCCAAGCTGCTGGGCAACCTCTACCGGGCGTTCGTCGATCTCGACTGCTCGCTGATCGAGATCAACCCGCTGGTCGTGACCGGCGCGGGCGAGATCGTCGCCCTCGATGCCAAGATGAACTTCGACGACAACGCGCTCTACCGGCACAAGGAAGTCGAGGACCTGCGCGACGTCGACGAGGAGGATCCGGCAGAGACGGAAGCGGCAAAGTATGCGCTGAACTACGTGAAGCTCGACGGCCAGATCGGCTGCATGGTGAACGGCGCCGGCCTCGCCATGGCGACGATGGACATCATCAAGCTCTACGGCGCCGAGCCGGCGAACTTCCTCGATGTTGGCGGCGGCGCCACCAAGGAGCGCGTCACGGCGGCCTTCAAGATCATCCTGCGCGATCCCAACGTCGAGGGCATCCTGATCAACATCTTCGGCGGCATCATGCGCTGCGACGTGATCGCCGAGGGCGTGGTGGCGGCCGCGCGCGAGGTCAACCTGCACGTGCCCCTGGTGGTCCGGCTTGAAGGCACCAACGTCGAGCTGGGCAAGAAGATCCTGAAGGAATCCGGGCTCAAGATCACGTCGGCGGAGAACCTCGCCGATGCCGCGGAGAAGATCGTGAAGGCCGTCAAGGAGGCCAACTGATGTCCGTCCTTGTCGACAAGAACACCAAGGTCATCTGCCAGGGCTTCACCGGCGCCCAGGGCACGTTCCACTCCGAGCAGGCGATCGCCTACGGCACCCGGATGGTGGGTGGCGTGACGCCGGGCAAGGGCGGCACCACCCATCTCGACCTGCCGGTGTTCGACACCGTGGCCGAGGCGGTGGCCAAGACCGAGGCGACGGCCAGCGTCATCTACGTGCCGGCGCCCTACGCCGCCGATTCCATCCTCGAGGCGATCGACGCCGAGCTGCCGCTGATCGTCTGCATCACCGAGGGCATTCCCGTGCTCGACATGGTGAAGGTGAAGCGTGCGCTGAACGGCTCCCGGTCGAGGCTGATCGGCCCCAACTGCCCGGGCGTCATCACGCCGGGCGAGTGCAAGATCGGCATCATGCCGGGCCACATCCACAAGCGCGGCAGGATCGGCATCATCTCGCGGTCGGGCACGCTCACCTACGAGGCGGTGGCCCAGACCACCGCGGCCGGTCTCGGCCAGACCACCTGCATCGGGATCGGCGGCGATCCGGTCAACGGCACCAATTTCGTCGAATGCCTGGACATGCTGCTGGGCGATCCCGAGACCGAAGGCATCATCATGATCGGCGAGATCGGCGGCGACGCCGAGGTCAAGGGCGCCGAGTTCATCAAGGCCTCGAAGACGAAGAAGCCCGTGGTGGGCTTTATCGCCGGCCGTTCGGCCCCGCCGGGGCGCCGCATGGGTCATGCCGGCGCCGTGATCTCGGGCGGCCAGGACACCGCCGAGTTCAAGGTCGGCGCCATGCGCTCAGCGGGCATCAGGGTCGCGGATTCTCCGGCCGCTTTGGGCCAGGAAATGCTGAAGGCGATGAAAGGCTGACCACATCTGGTCCCCCTCCCGATGCCGAGGGGGGCAAACGGAGCCAGGTCAATGAGAGCAGAGCAGACATCGTTCCTGTTCGGCGCCAATGCGCCTTTCATCGAGGAGCTCTATGCCCGCTGGCGGGAGGATGCCAACAGCGTGGATGCCGAGTGGCGGACCTTCTTCGAGGCGCTGGGCGAGCAGAATCCCGACGCCACCGAGGACCTGCGGGGCGCCTCCTGGGCGGCCAACCGCACGCGGGTGATCGGCGCGGTCGATCCCGAGCACCTGCCGTCGCCCGCCAACCGCAACGTGAAGGGCAACGGAGCCGCCGCGCCGCCGCTGGCCGGCCGGACGGAGGAGGAGATCCGGGCCGCCGCGCAGGACACGGCGCGGGCGCTCATGCTGATCCGCGCCTACCGGATCCGCGGCCACCTCGAAGCGGACCTCGACCCGCTGGGGCTGGTCCGGCAGGCGCCGCACCGCGAGCTCGACCCCGCCACCTATGGATTCAGCGAGGCGGACTGGGACCGCCCCATCCTGATCTTCGGCTCGCTGGCGCTGGGCGAGCAGGCGACGCTGCGCCAGATCATGGACCGCCTGCGCAAGACCTACTGCGGCAAGATCGGCGTCGAGTTCATGCATATCTCCGATCCCGACCAGAAGGCCTGGATCCAGGAGCGCATCGAGCACATCGAGAACCATACCGAGTTCACCGTCGAAGGCCGTCGCGCCATCCTGGAGCGCGTCGTCGAGGCGGAAGGCCTCGAGCGCTATCTCGGCGTCAAGTTCGTCGGCACCAAGCGGTTCGGCCTGGACGGCGGCGAATCGCTGATCCCGGCGATCGAGCAGATCCTCAAGCGTGGCGGCCAGCTCGGCATCCGCGACGTGGTCATCGGCATGCCCCATCGCGGCCGGCTGAACACCCTCGTGCACGTGCTGCACAAGAGCTACACCGCGCTCTTCTCCGAATTCCAGGGGCGCTCGTCCCTGCCTGAGGAGATGCGCGGCTCGGGCGACGTGAAGTATCACCTCGGCGCCTCGGCCGATCGCGAGTTCGACGGCACCACCATCCACGTCTCGCTCTCGCCCAACCCGTCGCATCTCGAGGCCGTCAATCCGGTGGTCCTCGGCAAGGCACGCGCCAAGCAGGACCAGCGCCACGACACCGAGCGCAGCCAGGTCATGGCGATCCTCATGCACGGCGATGCGGCCTTCGCCGGACAGGGCCTGGTTGCCGAGAGCCTCGACCTTTCCGACCTTGCCGGCTACCGCATCGGCGGCACGATCCACTTCGTGGTCAACAACCAGATCGGCTTCACGACGCTGCCGACGGCCGCGCGCTCGGGTCCCTATTGCACCGAGGTCGCCAAGATCGTGCAGGCGCCGATCCTGCACGTGAACGGCGACGATCCGGAGGCCGTGGTCCACGTGGCGCGCATCGCGACGGAGTACCGCCAGCACTTCAAGCGGGACATCGTCATCGACATGTTCTGCTATCGTCGGCACGGGCACAACGAGTCGGACGAGCCGATGTTCACCCAGCCGCTGATGTACAAGCGGATCGCGGGACACAAGTCTGTCAAGGAGGTCTATGCCGGCCGCCTCGAGGCGGAGGGCGTGGTCACCCCGGCAGAGGTGGCGCAGCTCGACGCGGCCCTGCGGGACAAGCTCGACAAGGCGCTGGAGGCGGCAAGCCAATACAAGCCCAACAAGGCGGACTGGCTGGAGGGCCGCTGGGCGGGACTGACCGTCGCGCCGGGCGAGGAGGACCGCAAGGGCATGACGGCGGTCGGGCTGGACGAGCTCCGGTCGGTCGGCCACGCGCTCTGCGAGACGCCGAAGAACTTCGATCTCAACCGCAAGATCGCGCGCCAGCTCCAGGAGAAGCGCAAGACCATCGAGACCGGCGAGAACATCGACTGGTCGACGGGCGAGGCGCTGGCCTTCGGCACGCTGCTGGCCGAGGGAACGCCGGTGCGCCTGAGCGGGCAGGATTCGGGCCGCGGCACCTTCTCACATCGCCATTCGGTGCTGGTCGACCAGGCCACCGAGGACAAGTTCGTCCCGTTGAACCACGTTGCCGAGGGTCAGGCCCATTTCGAGGTCATCGACAGCCCGCTGAACGAGGCCGGCGTGCTGGGCTTCGAGTACGGCTATTCCTCGGCCGAGCCCAATGCGCTGGTGATGTGGGAAGCCCAATTCGGTGACTTCGCGAACGGGGCGCAGGTCATCATCGATCAGTTCATCTGCTCGGGCGAGAGCAAGTGGCTGCGGATGAACGGCCTGGTGATGCTGCTGCCGCACGGCTACGAAGGCCAGGGGCCGGAGCACAGCTCGGCCCGCCTCGAGCGCTACCTGCAGCTGTCGGCCGAGGACAACTGGCAGGTCATCGTGCCGACCACGCCCGCGAACTACTTCCACGCGTTGCGGCGCCAGGTGCGGCGCTCGTTCCGTAAGCCGCTGATCGTGATGACGCCCAAGTCGCTGCTGCGCCACAAGGATGCCGTGTCGCGGCTCCAGGATTTCGGTCCGGGAACGTCATTCCGGCGCATCCTCGCCGAGACGGACACGTTGGTCGACGGCGCCAAGGTGCGGCGCGTGATCCTGTGCTCGGGCAAGGTGTACTTCGACCTGCTGGCCGAGCGTCGCAAGCGCAAGATCGAGGACATCGCCATCCTTCGCATCGAGCAGCTCTATCCATTCCCGTTCTCGCGGCTGGGCGCGCGCCTGTCGCAGTACCCGAACGCCGAAGTGGTGTGGTGCCAGGAAGAGCCCGAGAACATGGGCGCCTGGCACTTCGTGGATCGCCGCATCGAGCGTGCGCTGCACGGCGTCGACATCAAGGCATCGCGGCCGATCTATATCGGGCGGCCGGAATCGGCCTCGCCGGCGACGGGATCGGCCCGTACCCACGTCAAGGAGCAGGCCGACCTGGTCGATCGCGCATTGACGATCGCCTGACCGCGCCGAAGAGGAGTTCAGTACATGGCCGCCGAGATCAAGGTCCCCGCGCTGGGTGAGTCGGTCACCGAGGCAACCGTCGCCAAGTGGCTGGTCAAGGTGGGTGACAGCGTCGCCGTCGACCAGCCGTTGTGCGAGCTGGAGACGGACAAGGTCACCGTCGAGGTGAACGCCACCGTCGCCGGTACCGTGACCGACTTCGCCGTCGAGGAGGGCGCGACCGTCCAGGTGGGCGGCGTGCTGTGCCACATCGAGGCGGGCGCTGCCGGCGCGGCTCCCAGGCCGGCTGCCGCTGCGGCGCCCGCCGCATCGGCGCCCAAGCCGGCTCCCGCACCCGCACCGGCGTCTCCTGCGGCGCCTTCCGCGGCTGCGGCCGGCGCCAACGTCGCCGCTTCGGGGCCCGCCACGCGCAAGCTGGTCGAGGAGACGGGGGTGTCGCCGTCGGCCATCGAGCCGACCGGCAAGGACGGGCGCGCGACGAAGGCCGATGTGGCCGCCGCGCTGGCCTCCATCCCGGCGCCGGCCGCGCCAGCCGCCAGGCCGGCGGTGCCGGCCGGTCCGAGGCAGCGCGCCGACCGCGAGGAGCGCGTGCGCATGACGCGGCTGCGCCGCACCATCGCCAACCGCCTCAAGGAGGCGCAGAACACGGCGGCCATGCTGACCACCTTCAACGAGGTGGACATGACCAACGTGTTGGCGCTGCGCGAGCGGCTGAAGGACGACTTCGAGAAGAAGCACGGCGCGCGGCTGGGCTTCATGTCGTTCTTCGTCAAGGCGTGCATCGCGGGGCTGAAAGAGCTGCCCGCCGTCAACGCCGAGATCGAGGGCGACGACATCGTCTACAAGAACTACTACGACATCGGCGTCGCGGTCGGCACGCCGCAGGGCCTCGTGGTTCCGGTGGTGCGCGACGCCGACACGCTGTCGTTCGGCGAGATCGAGAAGACGATCGGCGATCTCGGCCGCAAGGCACGCGACGGCAAGCTTTCCATCGCGGAGCTGAGCGGGGGCACCTTCACCATCTCCAACGGCGGCGTCTACGGCTCCCTGATGTCGACGCCCATCCTGAACCCGCCGCAGTCGGCCATCCTGGGCATGCACAAGATCCAGCAGCGGCCCATGGTCGTGGGGGGCGAGGTCAAGGTGCGGCCGATGATGTACCTCGCCGTTTCCTACGACCATCGCATCATCGACGGCCGCGAAGCGGTGCTGTTTCTGGTGCGGGTCAAGGAATGCATCGAGGACCCCGAGCGCCTGCTGCTGGGAGTCTGAGGTTCGATAAGGCCGTCATCCCTCGCCGCGCTCGGCACGACGGCAGCTTTGCAGTGGACGGTGTAGCGAGATGGCAAACGAAACCTTCGATCTCGTCGTAATCGGTGCGGGCCCGGGCGGCTACGTCGCCGCGATCCGCGCCGCCCAGCTCGGCATGAAGGTGGCGGTGGTCGAGAAGCGTGCGACTTTCGGCGGCACCTGCCTCAACGTCGGCTGCATTCCGTCCAAGGCGCTGCTGCAGTCCTCGCATCTCTTCGAGGAAGCCGGCCACGACCTCGCGGTGCATGGCATCCTGCTGGAAGCACCCAGGCTCGACCTGGCGCAGATGATGAAGCGCAAGGCCGAGGTGGTGGACGCCACCACCAAGGGCGTAGCCTTCCTGTTCCGCAAGAACAAGATCGCGTCGTTCCAGGGCACGGGCCGCATCGAGAAGGCGGGTACGGTGGCCGTGGCCGGCGAGGATGGCGCGGTCAAGGAGACGCTCGCGACGAAGAACATCCTGATCGCCTCGGGCTCGGAAGTGATGCCGCTGCCGGGCGTGACCGTCGACGAGAAGACCATCGTGTCCTCGACCGGCGCGCTGGAGCTGTCCGCGGTGCCCAAGCGCATGGTGGTGATCGGCGCGGGCATCATCGGTCTCGAACTCGGCTCGGTGTGGCGTCGCCTGGGGGCCGAGGTGACGGTGGTGGAGTTCCTCGACCGCATCGCGCCAGGGATCGACGACGAGGTCACCAGGCAATTCCAGAGGGCCCTGCAGAAGCAGGGCCTGAAGTTCAGGCTGGGCTCCAAGGTGACCAAGGCGGAAAGCGGCGCCGGCGGCGTCACCTTGACGGTCGAGCCGGCCAAGGGCGGCGCAGCGGACACGCTGCAGGCCGACGTGGTGCTGGTTTGCATCGGGCGCCGGCCGTTCGTCGAAGGGCTCGGCCTGGACAAGGTCGGCGTGAAGCTCACCGGACGTGGCCGCATCGCCGTCGACGGCCACTTCCAGACCTCGGTGGCGGGCATCTACGCGATCGGTGATGCGATCGACGGCCCGATGCTGGCACACAAGGCGAGCGAAGACGGTATCGCCTGCGTCGAGACGCTGGCCGGCCAGAAGGGGCACGTGAACTGGGAGCTCGTGCCGTCCATCGTCTATACCCAGCCGGAAATCGCCTGGGTCGGAAAGACGGAGGAACAGCTCAAGGCCGCCGGCGTTGCCTACAAGGTCGGCAAGTACCCGTTCACCGCCGACCCGCGCAGCCGCGCGAATGGAGCGACGGAGGGGTTCGTGAAGGTGCTGGCCGACAAGGCGACCGACAAGGTGCTGGGCGTCCATATCATGGGCGCCGAGGCCGGTACCATGATCGCGGAGGCCGCACTCGCGATGGAATTTTCAGCCTCGGCCGAGGATATCGGCCGCGTCTGCCATGCTCATCCCACGGTCAACGAGGCCCTGAAGGAAGCGGCGCTCGCGGCGTGGGAGAAGCCGATCCACCTCTGACCGCGGGCCTGGGGCGGCCGTGCGCAAACCCCTGATGGCCCTTGCGATCGTGGCCTGCCTGGCCATGTCGGTGGTGGGCGGGCTCGTGCCGATCCTGCAAGGCTGGATCTTCTTCGTGATCGGCCTGTACCTGCTCGCCACCGAGTTCGAGACCGGCCGGCGCTGGGTCAGGGCCGCCCGGGGGCGCTGGCCCTGGCTCAACCGCTGGATCGAGCGCGCCCGCGACCACCGCTGGGCCCCCAGCCACCTCAAGGAATTCGAGGACCTGACGGACCCGTCGAAAAAAGGCTAGGATGCCGGCAGGAGGAAACGCCAATGGATAAGCCGGTAACACCGCGCGGCGTGAACCATATCGTGCTCAACGTCCGTGACCTCGAGGAATCGCACAAGTTCTGGACCGAGGTCGTGGGCTTCCGCCAGGTCGGCGAGTTGAAGCCGACGCCGGCGCGGCCGAACCCGCCGAAGATGCGCTTCTACTCGGGCGAGCGCGCCGACGGCACGACGCATCATCATGATGTCGCCCTGGTCGAGAATCGCGACCTGCCGCCGCCGCCCAGGGAGTGGGCGATGTTCGGCATGCCGGTCGCGGTCAATCACATCGCGATCACGATGCCCAGCCGCGAGGCCTGGCTCGAGCATCTCGCCTATCTGCAGAACAAGGGCGTGACGTTCGACCGGCGCGTCGAGCATGGCATGACGCACAGCCTCTACATCCACGATCCCAACGGCTACGGCGTGGAATTCGTCTATGACCTGCCGAAGGAGGTCTGGAAGGACGATATCGACGGCGCGCTGAATTACGTGAAGGTCCTGCCTACCGAGGGCGCCGCGGCGCTCGAGGACCGCACCGACGGCGTTCCGGTCTTCGGCAAGGCGGCGGCGGAGTAGATTGCAGCTTCCTCCCCATCGCGGAACCCGCGATGGGGAGGTGCCCTCGTCTCACGAGGGCGGAGGGGTCATGAGCCGTGGGTGCGCTGCGGCTCATGACCCCTCCGGCCCTTCGGGCCACCTCCCCAGCAGAGCTGGGGAGGACATGCTGCGTGCTTACCCCTTCGGCGCGAGGCCCTTGTAGACCGCCTCGGCGATCGGCAGGAGTTCCTCGCGGCTGGCCATGGCGGTCACCGCGAAACCGAAGCCCTGGTCGATCCAGGCGAAGGTCGCGGCATCCCCGTCCTTGCGGAAGCGGAAGGCCGTTTCGGTGCCCTCCGCCGCCCGAACATAGAGCGTGAGGCGGCGCCCGGTCCCGTCCTCGTACATGAGCTGTGCGGCCGCGCCGCTGCCGGCCGGCAGCAACCGCCCGCCGATCAGCCGAAACCCGAAGGACGTCAGGTCCGGCGCCGACAGCTTTCGGCCCAGGCGCCTGGAGAGCCATTGCAGCAGGTGCTCTTCCTGCGCCGCGCCCACCTCCACGGGATGGGCGACCTCCACGACGAACGTGCGGAAGGCGGCAGTAGCCCCCTGGGCGACGGTGGCGGTCGGTGCCGACGACAGGGCCATCGACGGCGCTTCCTCCTTGGCGACCCATCCCGCCATCGCACCGACCAGGAAAAGCGCAATACCGGCGGCGGCCAGCGCTCCGCGCCGCGCTGCCCTTTGACGTCGGGCGGCCTGGATGTTGGCGATGCGCAGGCGTGCGGGGATCGGCTCGGCGATCTTGGCCTGGAGCTGGCCGCGCAGCGTGGCGCGATGCCGGCGTTCGGCGGCGATGCGGTCCCGCTGCTCCGGATGCCTTCCGAGGTGAGCCTCGACCGCGGCGCGACGCCGCCCTTCGAGCCGTTCATCGACATAGGCCTGCAACTCGTCCTCGCCGACGGGCACGTCCTCACCGATCATTTGACCCTCCGCAGGAGGGCGGGGCCCTTCTCCAGGATCGACCTCAGTCGCCGGCGTGCCCGGGACAGGCGCGACATCACGGTGCCAACGGGCACGCCGAGAATCCGCGCCGCCTCGTCGTAGGAGAAGTCCTCCACCCCGACCAGCAGCAACAGCGACTTCTGCTCCTCCGGCAACTGATCGACGGCGGCCAGCACGTCGTGTGCCTCCAGCATGGCGCCCGGGTCGGCCCTCACGTCGACGGGCTCGGCATCATCGATGGCGACCGGCAGGCCGCGGCGGCGCGCCTCGCGATAGCGGCCAACATGGAGATTGCGCAGGATGGCGAACAGCCAAGCGCGCAGGTCACCGTCGGGCCGGCGCGACGACCATCGTGAAAGGGCACGTTCGAGCGTGTCCTGAACGAGGTCGTCGGCTGCAGCATGCTCGCGCACCAGCGCATAGGCGTAGCGCCTGAGCGACGGGATCAGCGGTTCGAGCAATGGCGCCGGTTCGACCATGATCTCCAGTCTAGAGGACATTCCGCTCGGCCGCAGCCGAACGGAACGTGCCGCGGATGTCCGGTCATCCGGCGCCGCCCGCCTGCGGCGGACTCAGGGCCGTGCGACGTGCCAGGCGCCGTTGAGGAAGCCGTCGCCGGTGGTGTCGCCGGGCTTGGTGTCCTTGACCCAGGTGTAGACAGGCTTGCCCTTGTAGGCCCACTGCTTCAGGCCATCGTCGCGCACCACGATCGTCCAGTCACCCGAGGCCTTGGCCCCGTCGGCGACCGCCAGCGGCGGCCAGTTCTTGGCGCAGGGTCCGTTGCACGCCGACTTGCCCGGCGTGTCCTTGTCGAAGGTGTAGAGCGTCATTCCCTTGGAATCGACGAACATGCCACCCTTGGCCATGGGAGCGGTGGCCGCCGGATCGGCGGCAATGGCGGCGCCGGCCAGCGCCATGGTCATGAGGGCGGAAAGCGATAGCGACTTCAGCATGGCATCTCCTCGCAGACATTGGCTGCACCAGGGGAGACGCCGGCGGTGGCAGTTTATTCCCTGCGGGCCGAAATATTTCCAACCTTGTCTGCTAGATTGCCGCAATGGCGCTTCGTTTCCTGGCCCTGCTCGTCGTGCTTGCCGCAATGCCGGCGCATGCCCAGCAGAACGTACGCGTGCCCGTCGAACAGGACGGGCAGACGCTGCAGCTTGCCGCGCAGCTCTTTCGGCCGCCAGCCGCCGACGCCAGCCCGGTTCCGGCCGTCGCGATCTTCCACGGGTGCGGCGGCCCCGGACAGAACACGGCCCGCATGGCGGGCCTGCTGCGGGACTGGGGCTACGTCGCGCTGGTCGTCGACAGCTTTTCGGCCCGTGGCCTGAAGGATGTCTGCGGTCGCAACTGGCCCACGCAGGCCGACGCGGAGAAGCGCGCCCACGACATCGATGCGTCGCTCGCCTGGCTTTCCACGCAGCCGTACGTCGACGCAGGGCGGATGGTCTTCATGGCCTATTCCTACGGCGGTGGCGTGGCGGCCCTGCGAGCGCTGTCGCCGCGGCTCGGAGATGCGCCGCCGCCCGCCCGCGCCGCGGTCCTGGTCTATCCCGATTGTGCACTGGCCGATGCGCTGGGCGACAGGCTGGCGGTGCGGCAGCCGACGCTCTTCGCCATGGGCGCGCTGGACGACTGGACGCCGGTGTCGCAATGCGAGGCGCTCATCGACCGGGTCGTACAGGGACGGGAACTCATCGAGACGCGGGTCTACGAAGGCGCCCATCACAGCTTCGACGCGCTCGGACTTCCCGTGCGCTACCTGGCGGGAGTGGGCAATCGCAGCAAGCCTGGCGGCTGCTGCGGCGCGCACTACGGCGCCAATCCGGCGGCATGGAAGGCGTTCGTCGCGGACGTGAAGACATTTCTGGCCAAGGTGTTCTCCCGATGACCGTCTGGCATTGTCACATCGCCGTGTCGCTCGACGGCAGGATCGCGCGTGCCGACGGCTCATTCGACTGGCTGGAGCCCTATCCGCCACAGGATTTCGGCCACGACGCCTTTGCCGCCGACCTCGACGCCGTCGTGATGGGCCGCACGACCTACGAGGTGGAGCGCGGAATGGACGCCTGGCCGCATTCCGCAACCCCGACCTATGTCGTGACCGGCCGTCCGCTGCTCGACCCGCCGCCGCTCGTGGAGGCGCGTCCGCCCGACCTGGTCCGGCTTGCCGAGGAACTCGAGGGTCGTGGCTACCGCAAGGTCGGCGTCGAGGGCGGTGGTCAGCTCGTGCGCGGCCTGATCGCGATCGGCCGTCTCGATGTCCTGGAGATGGCCCTGATACCGCTGGTTCTGGGGGACGGTATACCGCTCTTCCCGTCGGGCACGCGCGAGCTGCCGCTGCGTCTCGCGCGATGCGAGCCGCGGACGGGAGGCGCCATCCATCTGGTCTATGTGAGGGACTGAGGGTCCGGTCAGCCACTGCAGCGCGATCGCCGCGCTGGCAGCGTGCAATGGAGGGGAGAGGGGGCAGCATGTCGGAAGTTCACGATGACGGCGGGGCGGCGGCATGGCCCACGTGACCAGTGGCGCAACCCGCCCCAGGCGCATGACGGTCTGGAGCGTCGCAGCGCTGGGCGTCGGGTCGATGGTAGGTGCGGGGATCTTCGCGCTGCTCGGACAGGCGGCGCTGATGGCCGGCAGCGACGTCTATCTCTCGTTCACGATCGGCGGCGCGATCGCGCTGCTCTCCGGCTACTCCTATGCCCGGCTGGCGTCGCGCTACCCCAGTTCGGGCGGGATCATGGACTACTACGGCAAGGCCTTCCCCTCGCTCGTGATCGGCGGCGGGCTTTCGGTCCTGTACCTGGTCACGCTGGTCGTCACCATCGTGATGGTCGCCAAGACCTTCGGCACGTACGGCAACCGCCTGGTGTTCGGAAACGACTCGCCGGCGCTCTACGCGAACGTCTTCGCGTCCGCAGTCGTGATCCTCTCCGTCTGGATCAACATGGCGGGATCGCATGCGGTCGGCCGTGCGGAGGAGGCGCTGGTCGCCAGCAAGCTGGCCATCCTGGTCGTCCTGATGCTGGCCGGGCTGAAGGGGCTTGAGCCGGGCATGCTCACTCAATCGCCGACGGTCGGGCCGCGGACCCTGTTCGCGAGCGTCGGGCTGACGTTCTTCGCGTATGCCGGCTACGGGATGATGACCAACGCTGCCGGCCATGTCGCCGACCCGGGGCGCACGATCCCGCGCGCCATCTACCTCGCGATCGGCGTCGTCATCGTCCTCTACGTCGCGCTCGCCGTCGTCGTCCTCGGCAATCTCACGCCGGTGCAGCTGGCCACCTATGCCGATACGGCGGTCGCGCAGGCGGCCCGGCCCATCCTGGGTGACGCGGGGTTCGTGATCGTGTCCATCGGCGCGCTGTTCGCGACGGCCTCGGCGATCAACGCCTCCATCTTCTCGTCCCTCGAGATCTCACGCGCCCTCGCCCACCGCGACCAGCTCCCCGCGATCTTCCGGCGGGCCGCCTGGGGGCAGGGGACCCACGGCCTGGTGTGGTCGGCGGCCGCCATCCTGGTCATGGTCAACCTGTTCGATCTGGAAAGGGTGGCCCATATCGCCGGCGCAGCCTTCCTGATCTGCTATCTCGCCGTGTTCGTGGCGCACTGGCGGCTTCTCGCCGAGGTCGGCGGCTCCCGGCTGCTCATCGCTGCGGGGTTGTTCCTGATGGCAGTGGTCTTCGCCGCGCTGGCCGTCCATCTCTGGCACGAAAATCCGACCACCCTGCTGCTGCTGGCGGTCATCGTCGCCGGCAGCATGGCCGTCGAAGGCTATGTGCTCTGGCGTGGCCCGCAGCCGTGATGCCGCCGCGGAAGGATCAGCCGCCCTTGGCGCGCGGGTGGGCGGCGCGATAGACGGCGGTCAGGCGGGCGGCGTCCACGTCGGTATAGCGCTGCGTGGTTGACAGGGAGGCATGCCCCAGCAGCTCCTGGATGGTCCTGAGATCGCCGCCGGCTCCCAGCAGATGGGTCGCGAAGGAGTGCCGCAGGGCATGCGGGGTGACGCTTTCGGCCAGGCCCAGCGCGCGGCGGACGTCGCGCACGCGCTTCTGGATGATGGCGGGATCCAGCGCGCCGCCCCGCGCGCCGACGAAGAAGGAGTCGCCCGCCCGGCGGGCCGGCAGCCAGGGGCAGGCGTCGCGATACGCGCGCAATGCCTGGAGGGCCTGAGGCAGCAGCGGGACGATGCGGGCCTTGCCGCCCTTGCCGGTGACGGCGAGCGTGTCGCGGCCCGATGCGATCAGCTCCTCGACCGTCGCCTTGCTCAGTCCGAGGGCTTCGCCGATACGCAGGCCCGCGCCGTAGAGCAGAACCAGGACCGCCTGGTCGCGCAGATCGAGCCAGGTGTCGCGCTCCCGCTCGTCCGGCTCATCCAGGACGGCCTGCATGTCGGGTTCGCTCAGCGCCTTGGGCAGCGAGCGCGGCAGCTTCGGCGTCCGGATGGTGGCGATGCTGGCGTTCTGGGCGAGGCCGCGTTTGTCGAGAAAGCGGAAGAAGGAGCGTACGGAGGAGAAGGCGCGCGCCGTCGAGGTGCGCGCAAGGCCCTGGCGGGCGCGCTCGGCCAGCCACGCGCGGAACTCCGCCGGTTTCAGCCTCGCGAGGGCGTCGAGCGTCGGCGGGGCGCCCAGGTAGGCCGTCATGAAGCCCAGGAAGGACGCGACGTCGTGCTCGTAGGCGACCAGGGTATGCTGGGCGAGCCGGCGCTCGCTCGTCAGCCAGTCCCGCCACGCCGCCTGCGCCTCCTCGAGGGCCGCCGCCGTCATCGTGGGCCGTACTCCGGCCGTCGCGTCATTCAGG
Source organism: Pseudomonadota bacterium (assembly GCA_049323495.1). Classification (GTDB taxonomy): domain Bacteria; phylum Pseudomonadota; class Alphaproteobacteria; order Reyranellales; family Reyranellaceae; genus Reyranella. The sequence goes on along the minus strand of JBMONG010000033.1, from coordinate 369,974 downwards.
CAGATCGAGCCAGGCGCGGATGGTGTTCTCCAGCACCTTGGCGAGAAAGAACAGCAGCTCGGTGGATTGCTCGGGGCCGAAAGCCTGAGGATCGCGCGCGCCGAAGCACATCACGCCGTCCGGCGAGCCCGACGAGACGCGCAGGCGCATCAGGACGTCGGATTTCACGAAGCGCGCGACGTCGCCGAAGAAAGCCTCCTCGCCGACGATGTCGGAGCGCAGCCTGGCGTGCTTGTCGGGGCCGATGGCTGCGTCGATGGCGCCGGGCGCCAGCACGTAGACGCCGCGTACCGGCACGCGCTTGGGGGCGTCGGCGTTGGCCTCGATGGCGAGCGTGATGAAGTCGACGTCGAGCAGCTCGGGCAGCTCGTGCGTCACGACATGGATCATCTTCTCGAACGTCGAAGCCTGGATGATGCTGATGACCGCCGCCTGGATGCGGTTCTGGACGATCTGGTTCTGCTTGGAGTTGGCGATGATCTCGGTGCGCTCGTTCTTGAGCCGGTCGATCTCGCCGCGCAGGCGCTTCAGGATGGCCTGCTGCATGTCGATGACGCCAGGCCCCTGGGTGCGCGGCGCGATGGCCAGTTCCGCAGCCAGCTCGCCGTGCTTCTCGAAGAAGTCCGGATGGGCCCGCAGGTAGGCGATCACGTCGTCCGCCGTGATCACTTTCACCTGTCTTCCCGAACCGTCGGGCGCCGTGACCATGCCGTCGCTACCCATATGCCGCTCCGGGTCAGAGGATGGATTGACCGGTCTTCGCCCAGTCGTCGAGAAACGCCTTGAGTCCGTTGTCGGTCAGGGCGTGCTTGAAGAGCTGACGCAGCACGTTCGGCGGCACCGTCGCGACATGCGCGCCGAGCTTCGCCGCCTGCACCACGTGCTGCGGATGGCGGACCGAGGCGACCAGCACCTCGGTCCTGAAGGAAGGATACTGCCGGTAGATGGTCATGATCTCGTCGATGAGATGCATGCCGTCCTGGCCGATGTCGTCGAGCCGGCCGACGAAGGGCGAGACGAAGGTGGCGCCCGCCTTGGCCGCCAGGATCGCCTGTGCCGCCGAGAAGCAGAGGGTGACGTTCACCATCGTGCCCTCGGAGGCCAGCGCCTTGCAGGTCTTGAGTCCGTCGGGGGTCAGCGGCACCTTGACCGCGACGTTGCGCGCCAGCCTGGCGAGCTTGCGGCCTTCCTCCAGCATCGTCTTGTGGTCGGTGGCGACCGTTTCGGCGCTGACCGGGCCGGGAACGATGGCGCAGACTTCCCGGATGACGTCCAGCATGGGGCGTCCCGCCTTCATGATCAGCGAAGGGTTGGTGGTTACGCCGTCGAGCAGGCCCGACGCCGCCAGATCCTTGATTTCGGCGACGTCCGCGGTATCGACGAAGAACTTCATATAAACTACCCCAATGGCCGGTGGTTCAGACGCGCCTGCTGCCACAATTTCTAGCGATTCCCCTCCCCGGTCTCAAGCCGAGGGGACGGCGGCGTCGCATCACGACCCGGTGGAAAACGTGAGCCGCCGGACCGTGCGCGTGCTGCTGCCGCTGCCGCTCGGGGACGCCTACGACTACAGCGTGCCGGAGGAGCTGGCGGTTGCGCCCGGACATTTCGTCGTGGTGCCATTGGGCAAGCGCGAGACCGTCGGTGTCGTCTGGGGAGAAGGCTCGGGGGAGGTCCCCTTGGCCAAGCTGCGCAACATCGTCGAGCTGCTGCCCGCGCTGCCCATGGCGGAGGCGCTGCGCCGCTTCGTCGACTGGGTATCCGCCTATACGCTGACGCCGCCGGGGGCCGTGCTGCGCATGGCGATGAGCGTGCCCTCGGCGCTCCAGGCGCCCAGGACGGAGCTGGTCTTTCGCGCCGCCCAGGCGGCGGGCGACCAGGCGCTGAAGCTCACTGCGGCGCGGCGTCGCGTCCTGCAGCAGTTGCAAGAGGGACCGGCCCTGCCGGCCGCCGAACTGGCGCATCTTGCCGGCGTCGGCCTCTCCGTGATCAAGACGATGGCGTCGGTCGGGCTGCTCGAGAGCGTCGAGCGGACGGTGCGCCGTGCCTTCGCCCAGCCCGACGGGCTGCGCGCCGGGCCCGCGCTGTCGCCCGACCAGGCCGTGGCCGCCCAGTCGCTGGTCGAGAAGGTGCTGTCGCACACCTTTTCGGCGACGCTGCTCGACGGCGTGCCGGGCGCCGGCAAGACCGAGGTCTATTTCGAGGCGATCGCCGCCGCGCTCGCATCGGGGCGGCAGGTCCTGGTGCTGCTGCCCGAGATCGCGCTGACGGCCCAGTGGCTGAAGCGCTTCGAGGATCGTTTCGGCGCCCTGCCGGCGTCATGGCACTCCGGCCTCACCAGCCTCGAGCGGCGCGAGACGTGGCGCGCCATCGCCGAGGGCAGGGTGGGTGTCGTGGTCGGCGCCCGCTCGGCGCTGTTCCTGCCCTTCGCCAATCTCGGGCTGATCGTGGTCGACGAGGAGCACGACCAATCCTTCAAGCAGGAGGAGGGGGTCACCTACAACGCGCGCGACATGGCCGTGGTGCGCGCCCGCCTTGTGTCGGCGCCGATCGTGCTCGCCTCCGCGACGCCGTCGCTGGAGAGCGTCGTGAACGTCGAGACGGGCCGTTACGGGGCGGTCCACCTTCCGGACCGCCACGGCGGCCGCCAGCTCGCGACGCTGTCGGCGATCGATCTCAGGCGCCATGCGCCGGCGCGCGGCCACTGGCTGTCGCCCCCCGTGGTGGAGGCGATGCGGCGGACCTTCGCCGCCGGGGAGCAGACGCTGCTGTTCCTGAATCGCCGCGGCTACGCGCCGCTGACGCTGTGCCGTGCCTGCGGTCACGGCATCGAATGCCCCCAATGCTCGGCCTGGCTGGTCGAGCACCGCTTCCGTCGCACGCTGGTTTGCCATCATTGCGGCTATGCCGAACCGCCAGCCCAGGCCTGCAAATATTGCGGCGCACACGACCAGTTCGTCGCCTGCGGCCCCGGCGTCGAGCGGCTGGCGGAGGAGGCGCTGGCGCTGTTCCCCGACGCACGGCTGGAGATGTTCACGTCGGACACCTTCGCCGGCCGGGACCAGGCGGCCGCCGCGGTCGAACGCATGATGGCAGGCGAGATCGACATCCTCATCGGTACGCAGATGGCGGCCAAGGGCCATCACTTTCCCAACCTGACGCTGGTGGCCGTGGTGGATGCCGATCTCGGCCTGAACGGCGGCGACCTGCGGGCCGCCGAGCGGACGTTCCAGCTCCTCTACCAGGTCGCCGGCCGGGCCGGTCGCGCGGATCGGCCGGGCATGGCGCTGGTGCAGACCCACATGCCGGAGCATCCGGTCATGCAGGCGCTGGTATCGGGTGACCGCGACCGCTTCGTCGCGGCGGAGCTGGCCGACCGCCGGGCGGCGGGGATGCCGCCCTATGGCCGGCTGGCGGCCCTGATCGTCTCGGGCCCCGATCCGGTGGCGGTGGACAATGTCTGCAGTGCGCTGGCGCGGCGTGCCCCGCATCAGCCGGGGGTCACGGTGCTTGGCCCGTCGACGGCGCCGCTGGCGCTGCTGCGCGGCCGGCATCGGCGCCGCTTCCTGCTCAAGACGACGCGGGATGTTGCGGTGCAACCGCTGTTGCGCGCCTGGCTGGGCCAGATCGGCCTGCCGGGTTCAGTCCGGCTGCAGGTCGATGTCGACCCATACTCCTTCCTGTGATGTGCCGCGCTGAAAAACCGCGGTAATACAAGGCTTTGGCAACCTTGCGCGCGCCAAATCAGCATGGTAGCAACGCGCGCTTTTCCGGGGTGCTGCAGGCGCGTTCCCCTTGTGAAAAGCGAGGGGATTCAACGGCTTGTCGGCCGGTTGCCGCGGCCGGGGAGAGGCTTTCGACGTGTCTATATCCGCCACTTCAGGCGTCGCCGGGCGCTACGCCAGCGCTCTTTTCGAATTGGCGGACAATGCCCGGTCGCTCGACCAGGTGGCGCAGGACCTCACCACCCTGCGCAAGCTCGTCGACGAGAGCCATGAGCTGGCGCGTCTCCTGGCCAGCCCGGTGATCGGCCGGGAGCCGAAGACCAGGGCCCTGCTGGCCGTGCTCGACGCCGCCGGCATCTCGGGGCTCACCCGCAACTTCGTGGGTACCGTGGCGGCGAACGGCCGTGCGCGGGATCTGGTCGCCATGGCCACGGCGTTCCTTGCGGAGCTCGCCCGCCGTCGCGGGGAGACCGCCGCCACCGTCACCTCGGCGGTGCCGCTGTCGCCCGAGCAGCTGCAGCAGCTCAGCGAGACGCTGCGTTCCGTCCTGGGCGGGGCCAAGGTTTCCATCGATGCGCGTGTCGAGCCCGACATCCTGGGCGGCCTTGTCGTCAAGGTCGGCTCGCGCCTGTTCGATTCGTCCATCCGCAGCAAGCTTCAGCGTCTGCAGCTTGCCATGAAGGGGGTTGCCTAAATGGATATCCGTGCTGCCGAAATCTCGGCCATTCTCAAGCAGCAGATCGCCAACTTCGGCACCGAGGCCGAGGTCGCCGAGGTCGGACAGGTGTTGTCGGTCGGCGACGGCATCGCCCGCGTCTACGGCCTCGACAGCGTCAAGGCCGGCGAGATGGTGGAGTTCCCCGGCGGCATCAAGGGCATGGCGCTGAACCTCGAGGCCGACAATGTCGGCGTCGTCATCTTCGGCGAAGACCGCGGCATCCGCGAGGGTGACACGGTCAAGCGGACGGGGACCATCGTCGACGTGCCGGTCGGCAAGGGCCTGCTCGGCCGCGTGGTCGACGGTCTCGGCAACCCGATCGACGGCAAGGGTCCGATCCAGTCGACCGAGCGCCGCCTCGTGGAGGTCAAGGCGCCCGGCATCATCCCGCGCAAGTCGGTCAACGAGCCCATGCAGACAGGCCTGAAGGCCATCGACAGCCTGGTGCCGATCGGCCGTGGCCAGCGCGAGCTGATCATCGGCGACCGCCAGACCGGCAAGACCGCCGTCGCGATCGACACCTTCCTGAACCAGAAGCCGATCAACAAGGGCACCGACGAGAGCCGCAAGCTCTACTGCGTGTACGTCGCCGTCGGCCAGAAGCGCTCCACCGTCGCCCAGATCGTCAAGACGCTCGAGGACAACGGCGCGATGGAATACTCCATCGTCGTCGCCGCGACGGCGTCCGATCCGGCGCCGATGCAGTTCCTGGCGCCCTATACCGGCTGCGCCATGGGCGAATTCTTCCGCGACAACGGCATGCACGCCGTGATCGTGTACGACGATCTGTCGAAGCAGGCGGTCGCCTATCGCCAGATGTCGCTGCTGCTGCGCCGCCCGCCGGGCCGCGAAGCCTATCCGGGCGACGTGTTCTATCTCCACTCGCGTCTTCTGGAGCGCGCTGCCAAGCTGAACGAGAAGAACGGCTCGGGTTCACTCACGGCCCTGCCGGTCATCGAGACCCAGGCGGGCGACGTGTCGGCCTACATCCCGACCAACGTGATCTCGATCACCGACGGCCAGATCTTCCTGGAGACCGAGCTGTTCTATCAGGGCATCCGGCCCGCCATCAACGTCGGCCTGTCGGTCAGCCGCGTGGGCTCGGCGGCGCAGATCAAGGCGATGAAGCAGGTCGCCGGCACCATCAAGCTGGAGCTGGCGCAGTATCGCGAGATGGCCGCCTTCGCGCAGTTCGCCTCCGATCTCGATGCGTCCACGCAGCGTCTGCTGGCGCGCGGCCAGCGCCTCACCGAGCTGCTGAAGCAGGGCCAGTTCAGCCCGATGCCGGTCGAGGAGCAGGTCGCGTCGATCTACTCCGGCACGCGCGGCTTCCTCGACAACCTGCCGGTCGGCCGCGTCGGCGACTTCGAGCACCAGATGCTGGACGCGCTGCGCGCAGAAGGCTCGATCCTCGCGGCGATCCGCGAGAAGCGCGAGATCACCAAGGAGACGGACGACAAGCTGAAGGCCTTCCTGACCGACTTCACCAAGAAGTTCGCTTAACGGGATCGCCGGCGTCCGATGCCCAGTCTCAAGAGCTACCGGCTCAGGATCCGAAGCGTCCAGTCGACGCAGAAGATCACCAAGGCCATGAAGATGGTCGCCGCGGCGAAGCTGCGGCGCGCCCAGGAACAGGCAGTGGCGGCACGCCCCTATGCCGAGGCGATGGACAGTCTCATGGCGTCGCTGGGGGCGAGCTTCAAGCCCGGCACCGGCCCGCGCCTGCTGGCGGGCACCGGCTCGAACCAGGTCCATCTGCTGATCGTCGCCACGGGCGACCGTGGCCTGTGCGGCGCCTTCAACAGCTCGATCGTGCGCGAGGCGCGGCGGACGATCCGTGCGCTGAAGGCGGAGGGCAAGACCGTCAAGATCCTGGCGGTCGGGCGCAAGGGACGCGACCAGCTGCGTCGCGATTTCGGACCCGACATCGTCGACACCATCACCGACCTCGGGCGCCCGCGACTGAGCTACGGCGATGCCCAGCAGGTGGCGAACCGCGTACTGGCGATGTTCGAGGCCGGCGAGTTCGACGTGGCCTCTGTGATCTTCAACCGCTTCAAGTCGGCGATGACGCAGATCGTCACCAACCAGCAGCTGATCCCGCCGCCCGCGCCCGAGCATGCCGCGGCGGCGCCGACCGCCGGCGGTGCGGTGTACGAGTTCGAGCCCGAGGAGGGCGAGATCCTGGCCGACCTGCTGCCGCGCAACCTCGCGGTGCAGATCTTCCGCGTGCTGCTGGAAAACGCCGCGAGCTTCTACGGCTCGCAGATGACCGCGATGGACAACGCGACGAAGAATGCCGGCGACATGATCAAGCGGCTGACGCTGCAGATGAACCGCACGCGCCAGGCGACGATCACCAAGGAACTCATCGAGATCATTTCCGGCGCCGAGGCCGTCTAGCCCGCGCCGAACGCCATCGAAGGAAAGGGATACGTCATGGCCACCAACAACATCGGCACGATCACCCAGATCACGGGCGCGGTCGTCGACGTGCGCTTCGAAGCCGATCTGCCCAACATCCTGAACGCCCTGCATGTCGAGAGCGGCGGCCGCCGACTGGTGCTCGAAGTGGCCCAGCATCTGGGCGAATCGGAGGTCCGGACCATCGCCATGGACACCACGGACGGCCTGGTGCGCGGCGAGAAGGCGGTCGACACCGGCGGCCCGATCGCCATGCCGGTGGGGGCGGAGACGCTGGGCCGCATCCTGAACGTGATCGGCGAGCCGGTCGACGAGCGCGGGCCGGTCAACAACAAGGAGACGCTGCCCATCCATCGCAGCGCGCCCGAGTTCGTCGAGCAGTCGACGGAAGCGCAGATCCTGGTGACGGGCATCAAGGTCATCGACCTGCTGGCGCCCTACGCCAAGGGCGGCAAGATCGGGCTGTTCGGCGGCGCCGGCGTCGGCAAGACCGTGACCATCATGGAGCTGATCAACAACGTCGCGAAGGCGCACGGCGGCGTGTCGGTGTTCGCCGGCGTCGGCGAGCGTACCCGCGAGGGCAACGACCTCTATCACGAGATGATCGAGGGCAACGTCATCAAGCTCAACGACGACGGCTCGACGACCGGATCCAAGGTGGCGCTGGTGTACGGCCAGATGAACGAGCCGCCGGGCGCGCGTGCGCGCGTCGCGCTGTCGGGCCTGACCGTCGCCGAGTACTTCCGCGACGCCGAGGGGCAGGACGTGCTGTTCTTCGTCGACAACATCTTCCGCTTCACCCAGGCGGGCTCCGAAGTGTCGGCGCTGCTGGGCCGCATCCCCTCGGCGGTGGGCTATCAGCCGACCCTCGCGACCGACATGGGCGCGCTGCAGGAGCGCATCACCTCGACCAAGAAGGGCTCGATCACCTCGGTGCAGGCCATCTACGTGCCCGCCGACGACTTGACCGATCCGGCGCCCGCGACCTCGTTCGCCCATCTGGATGCGACGACGGTGCTCAGCCGCTCGATCGCCGAGCAGGCGATCTTCCCGGCGGTCGACCCGCTCGATTCGACCTCGCGCATGCTCGATCCGCGCATCGTCGGCGAGGAGCACTACCAGGTGGCGCGCGACGTGCAGCGCGTGCTGCAGCAGTACAAGTCGCTGCAGGACATCATCGCCATCCTGGGCATGGACGAGCTGTCGGAAGAGGACAAGCTGGTCGTGGCCCGCGCCCGCAAGATCCAGCGCTTCCTTAGCCAACCCTTCCACGTCGCCGAGGTGTTCACGGGTACGCCGGGCGTGTTCGTGAAGCTCGAGGACACGATCAAGGCCTTCAAGGGCATCGTGGCGGGCGACTACGACGAGCTGCCCGAGGCCGCCTTCTACATGGTCGGCACCATCGACGAGGCGGTCGCCAAGGCCAAGAAGCTCGCGGCCGAGGCGGCCTGAAGCGATGGCCAAGGTCTCCTTCCGGCTGGTCATGCCCGAGCGCGAGGTGCTCGCGACCGAGGCCGACATGGTCGTGGTGCCGGGCAGCGAGGGCGACTTCGGCGTCCTGCCCGGGCACGCGCCGCTGATCTCGACCGTCCGGCCGGGCGTGCTCGAGGTCTACCAGGGCAGCAAGGTCGACAAGCGCTTCGTGGTGGTCGGCGGCTTCGCCGAGGTGACGCCGGAGCGCTGCACGGTGCTGGCGGACGAGGCGATACCGTTCGAGCAGGTGACCGCCGACCTGCTGGTGGAGCGCGAGCGCGCCGCGCAGCGAGATCTCACCGACGCGGCCACCGCGGCGGAAAGGGCCAAGGCCGAGAAGGATCTGGCTGTCGCTCAGGATCTGCAGCGGGCCCGGGCCTACTACGCAACCCGTTGATCCCGCTGGCATTTCGGCTGGCCATGCACATGGATGGCGGAGATGTTCGCCGTCAGGCATTGAAACCGGGCGGCCGGAAGGCTTTATTACGCCTCAGCGACATGTCCCGAGAGGCTCTCGAGCATGGGTAACTGGACACTCGACACGATCGACTGGGATCTGTTCGACGCGTCGAAGGTTAATCCCGAAATTCTGCGCAACATCAAGGCGGCGGCCCTGGTGGAGCGGAACGGCGGCGATTACCGGATCTACCTCAATCGCGTCTTCGCGGACGACGCGGCCTTCAAGGCCGACGTCGATGCCTGGGCGGAGGAGGAGGTCCAGCACGGGATGGCGCTCGGCCGATGGGCGCAGCTCGCCGATCCGACCTGGGACTTCGACGCCGCCTTCGCGCGGTTCCGCACCGGCTACAAGCTGCCGCTCGATGCCAGCGAATCGGTGCGCGGCAGCCAGGCCGGCGAGATGATGGCGCGCTGCATCGTCGAGACGGGCACGAGCTCCTACTACAGCGCCCTGAAGGACGCGACCGACGAGCCGGTGCTGAAGCAGGTCTGCGGCAAGATCGCGGCCGACGAGTTCCGGCACTACAAGCTCTTCTACGACCATCTGCGCCGCCTGGTGAAGCGCGACCGGCTGGGACGCTGGGGCCGGCTGCGCATCGGCTGGGGCCGGCTCGCCGAGAGCGAGGACGACGAGCTGGCCTATGCCTATTTCGCCGCCAACGAGCCGGAAGGGGCGGTCTACGACCGCAAGCGCTGCATGGAGGCCTATGCGCGGCGAGCCTATCCGCTCTACCGGCCGTTCCACGTCCAGCGCGCCATGGCGATGATCCTGAAGGCCATCGGGCTGACCCCGCAGGGCCGCCTCAACGTCTGGCTGACCCGCGCCGGCCTGTGGTTCCTGCGCTACCGCTCCAGCAAGCTTGCCTCGCAGGGCGGCTGATCCACGCAGGCGCGCGGGCCGTCACGTCACCAGATCGCGGAACTCCTCGAGCACGGCCTCGTAGACCGGCCGCTTGAAGGCGACGATGCAGTCCATCATCTCGCCGGCCGGCATCCATCGCCAGGCGTCGAACTCGCGGTCATGGGCCGCGATGTCGATGTCGCCATCGCGGCCGGTGAAGGCCAGCGCGAACCATTTCTGCGCCTGGCCGTGCCAGCGGCCCTTCCAGTGGGCCGGGCGCAGCATCTCGGGCACGTCGTAGAGGAGCCACTTGGCGCTCTCCCGCAGGAGCAGCGCGCGCGTCGTGCCGACCTCCTCCCAGAGCTCGCGACAGGCCGCCTCGACAGCGGATTCGCGATCGTCGATGCCACCCTGCGGCATCTGCCAAGCTTCGCCTTCGCCGGGCTGCCGGCGCGAGCGCCGGCCGACGAAGATGCGCCGGCCGGGTCCGATCAGCATCAGCCCGACATTGCGGCGATAGAGGTCCGGCCGGCCGCCGCTCACGTCGCGCGCCGCTCCAGCCGACGCGCCGTTCAGTTGGCGCGGCTGCTGTAGAGCGAGATGCCCTTGATCAGGTCGACCGCACGCAGGAGCTGATAGTCGGCCACGGGCTCCTTCGGCGGCTCGTCCGGATCGCCCGACGGCTGCGCCGTGGGCGTCGCGGCCGGCTTGTCGTCCTGCTTGTCGCCGGGCGCCTTCACCTCAGGCTTGGCCTCGGGCTTCGCCTCGTCCGGCTTGGCCGCGCCGTTCGGATTGGTGATCGAACCGCGCAGGTTCTCCTCGCGGAAGCCGGCGCGCGCCTTGATGTTCTCGATCTTCGCGGGCTCGACCTCGATGTCGGGCTTGATGCCCTCCTTCTGGATCGAGCGGCCCGACGGCGTGAAGTAGAGCGCCGTGGTCAGGCGGATGGCGCCGCCACCGGTGACCTGCATGATCGTCTGGACCGATCCCTTGCCGAAGGAGCGGGTGCCGAGCACGATCGCGCGCTTGTGGTCCTGAAGCGCGCCGGCGACGATCTCGGAGGCCGAGGCCGAGCCGCCGTTCATCAGCACGACGATCGGCAGGCCGCCCGCGACGTCGCCCGGCTTGGCGTTCCAGCGCTGGATCTCGTCGTTCTTGCGCGCCTTGACCGAGACGATCTCGCCCTTGTCGAGGAAGGCGTCGCTCAGCGCGATCGCCTGGTCGAGCAGGCCGCCCGGATTGTTGCGCAGGTCGAGGACGAACCCCTTGAGCTTGCCGCCGGCCTCCTTCTTCAGCTTCTCGATGGCGTCGAGCACGCCCGGCGTGGTCTGCTCGCTGAACGAGGTGACACGGATGTAGCCGATGTCACCGGCCTCGAGGCGGTAGCGCACCGAGCGCACCTTGATGACCTCGCGCGTCAGCGACACGTCGAACGGATCCTTGCCGGTGCGGCGGATGGAGATCTTGATGGGCGTGCCGGCCTTGCCGCGCATCTTCTCGACAGCTTCCTGCAGGGTGAGGCCCTGCACGGGCTGGCCGTCGAGCGCGAAGATGAGATCGCCCGCCTGCAGCCCGGCCTTGGAGGCCGGCGTGTCGTCGATCGGCGACACGACCTTCACGAGGCCGTTCTCCATCGTGACCTCGATGCCCAGCCCGCCGAACTCGCCCTTGGTCTGGACCTGCATGTCCTTGTAGGTCTTCGCATTCATGTAGCTGGAATGCGGATCGAGCGCGCTCAGCATGCCGTTGATGGCGTTCTCGATCAGGGTCTTCTCGTCGACCGGCTCGACGTAGTCGCGGCGCACCCGCTCGAGCACGTCGCCGAACAGGTTGAGCTGCTGGTAGAGCTCGCTCTTGTCGCCGGCCGCCGCCTTGGTGGTGTTGGCCTTGTCCTGGGACCAGGCAGTGAGGCCGACCGGCACGGCCAGGAAGGCCATGATCGCGGTGGCGGTAGCAAAGCGCAGACGGGTCATTGTGATGATGCCTTCAAAATGCGGTCGCCGGGCGTCGGTGGCCGCTCGAAATCGAGCGCCCGAAGATACAAGGGCTTATTTGGCATGATCAAGGCGAGGCCGGCTGCAGGCGCGCCACAATCAGGCCGACGCGGCGGCCACCGCCGGCGGCACGGCGAGCACATGGCCGCGCGGGCGATCCGACAGCAGCGACCGGCCCGTCATCTCCGCGGGCTGCGGCACGCCCATCAGGGCCAGCAGGGTCGGCGCCACGTCGGCCAGCTTGCCGTCCTCCAGCGACTGGATGCCGGACGGGGCGTTGAACAGCAGCGCCGGCACGCGATTCAGCGTGTGCTGGGTGTGTTTCTGATGCGAGGCGTCGTCGAACATCAACTCCGCGTTACCGTGGTCGGCCGTGACCAGCATCACGCCGCCCGCCTGCTCGACCGCCGACATGAGCCTCCCCAGGCAGGCATCGACCGCCTCCACGGCCTTCACGGCGGCGGCATAGTCGCCGGTGTGGCCGACCTGGTCGGTGTTTGCGTAGTTGACGACGATCAGGTCGTAGGTGCCCGAGGCGATGGCGGCCACGAGCTTGTCGGTGACCTCGCCCGCGCTCATCTCCGGCTGCATGTCGTAGGTCTTCACCTTGGGCGAGGGGACGAGGATGCGGTCCTCGCCGTCGAACTGCCGCTCCTCGCCGCCGTTGAAGAAGAAGGTGACGTGGGCGTACTTCTCCGTCTCGGCGATGCGCAGCTGCTTCAGCCCGGCCTTCGCGACGGTCTCGCCCAGCCCCATGCGGATGGTCTCGGGCGGGAAGAGCGTCTGCAGGAAAGGATTGAGGGCGGCCGAGTATTCGACCATGCCGACCGCGGCGGCGAACTTCACGACGCGGCCGCGGTTGAAGCCGTCGAAGCGCGGATCGAGCAGCGCCGTCAGGATCTGGCGCGCGCGGTCCGAGCGGTAGTTGAACATCAGGACGCCGTCGCCGTCCTTCATGCCGTCGTAGCCGTCGATCACCGTCGGCAGCACGAACTCGTCGTCGAGATTGGCGGCATAGCCCTTCTCCACGGCCTCCTCGGCCGTCGCCGCCCGCTCGCCCCGGGCGTCGACCATGGCGTCGTAGCCCAGCGTGACGCGCTCCCAGCGCTTGTCGCGGTCCATCGGATAGAAGCGGCCGGCGACGGTGGCGAAGCGGATGGGCAGATCGGCCTTCAGCCCGGCGCGGATGTCCCGCAGGCACTCCAATGCGCTGCGCGGGGGCATGTCGCGGCCGTCGAGGAAGGCATGGATCCAGACCGGCACGCCGGCGCTTGCGATCAGGTTGGCCAGCGCCACCAGGTGGTCCTGGTGCGCATGCACGCCGCCCGGCGAGGCCAGGCCCATGAGGTGGCAGGCGCCGCCGTTCTTCTTCAGCGTGTCGATGAAGCCCAGCAGCTTGCCGTTGCGGGCCAGCGAGCCGTCCGCGATGGCATTGTCGATGCGCGGCATGTCGGGCACGGCCACGCGGCCGGCGCCGAGATTCATGTGCCCGACCTCGGAATTGCCCATCTGGCCCTTGGGCAGGCCGACGAAGGTCTCCGACGCGTCGATCAGCCCCTGTGGGCAGGTCGCGACCAGCCGTGCGTAGTTCGGCGTATGCGCGCCCAGGATGGCGTTGTACGGCCGGTCGGGCCGATGCCCCCAGCCGTCGAGGATGCAGAGGACCGCGGGCCGCGGCCGGCGCTGCGCCGCCATCAGCCGGCCGCCCCGGCGTGCGCCAGCCCGGGAGCGAGCGGCGCGCGCTGCACGGAGTTGAACTTGTTGGGACAGGACAGGTCGCGCGGGTCGATGTTGGTGTTCTGGTCGGGCATTTCGATGGCACAGAAGACGAACTCGCCGCGCGGTTCGCCGTCGATGGTGATGTCGTAGGTGTAGGTGCCCGGCGGATCGCCGGGGATGATGCACCACGACCGCTGCAGCACGCCGTCCTGGACGGTCTCCAGCATGCGCGTGGTGGCGCGCGTCTTGTCGTCGCTGACTTCGGTCTCGGGGCCGGCGATCACCTGCTCGGCCGGCTGCGAGGTGGTCAGCACCTCCTTCAGCGAGACGACGCGGTTGGGCCCGCCGAGATGCATGCGCCAGCCGAAGCAGGCGCGGTTGAACAGCAGCGGGATGGCGTTGGTCTCGTAGTGCCGCTGGCGGCCGTCGTCGCCGATGATCGAGACATAGGGGATGCTGCGCACCGGCTTGATCGCGGGCTTGTCGGTCGCCGGCTGGTCGGACGACGGGGTCTGGGCCAGGGCCATGGAGGCGCCGGAGAGACACGCACCCGAGAGACCGAGGGCGGCGAGGACCGCGAGGAGGCGACGGGGGGAGACGGGCATGGGGTCAATGTAGCCCTGCTTTTTCGTCAGAACAGGGGCAAAATCGATGATTTCTCAGCGATCACGCCCGGTGATACGGATGGCCGGCCAGCAGCTGCTGCGCGCGGTAGATCTGCTCGGCCAGCAGGACGCGGGCCAGCAGATGCGGCCAGGTCATGGGCCCGAAGGACAGGCAGAGCGCCGCCCTGTCGAGCAGCGAGGCTTCGTGGCCGTCGGCGCCGCCGATCAGGAAGGCGACGTCGGACACCCCGTCGTCGCGCCAGCGCGCCAGCCGCTCGGCGAAGCCGGCGCTGTCCAGCGTCCGGCCGCGGCGGTCGAGGGCGACCAGCACGGCGCCCGCGGGCGCCGCCGCCAGCAGCAGCGCGCCCTCCCGCGCCATCAGCTGGGCGGCCGGCAGCTTGCGCTTCTCCTCGACCTCCCGCAGCACGAGCGGCCAGCGGATGCGCCGCGCGTAGTGCTCGTAGAGATCGTGCTCGGGGCCGCGGCCGGCGCGGCCGACGCAGGCGATCGTCAGCTTCAAGCCGTCTTCGTCGCCGCGGTCCGTCGCCGGGGGGCGCCGGCCGAGCCGGAACGCGCCGTCCTGGAGCGCGCGGCCTTGGGCCCCGCCGCCTTGGGCCCCGCCGCCTTGGGGGCGGCCGACTTGCCGCGCGCGGTCCGCGCCTTCGGCTTGGAGCCGTTGGCCTTGGCCTCCGCCTCGAGCTGCCACATCTTCTCGAGAGCGTAGAAGGCGCGCGGCTCGGGCCGGAAGACGTGGACGACCACGTCGCCCGCGTCGACCAGCACCCAGTCGCCGCCCTGCTTGCCCTCGACCGGGCTGTAGCCGTGGCCGGCGCGCTTCAGGCGCTCCGAGAGATGGTCGGCGATGGCCACGACCTGCCGGTTCGACCGGCCCGAGGCGATCACCATGTAGTCGGCGAAGGCCGACTTGCCCTTGAGGTCGATGACGACGACGTCCTCGGCCTTGTCCTCCTCCAGCGAGTGGCGCACCAGCGCCAGCAGCGCCTCGGTCTCCTTGCCCCGCTCGGGCAGCCGACGGCCCCCGTCGGATGGATTCTGGTCGTTGATGGTCTGTCCTTTCGTCTTGCGTCGCGGCCGCACGGCGCGGATCGCCGTGGCCGAATGGCTGTCGAGCCGGCTGGGAATGAAGGACCAGGCCGGCGGCCGGGCGCCGGCGAGCGCACGCGCACGGTCGGCATCGACCCGGTAACGAGCAAAGGCCTGCGGGGCTGCCGATGCAAGGGCGGAATGTCCCCAGCCCGGCCGGGCGAAGGCGGCGATCGGGATGGCCGCGAACAGCTCGCGCCAGCCGCGCCAGTCGACGAGCTGCGGCAGGATGTCGGCACCCATGATCCAGACGAAGCGCGCCTGCGGATAGAGGCGGCGCAGCGCCCGCACCGTGTCGAGCGTGTAGCGGGTGCCGAGCGCCAGCTCGGGCGCTTCGACGCGGATGCGCGGATGGTGCGCAAGCTGGCGTGCGCGGGCCATGCGCACGGCCAGCGGCTCCATGGCGGTGCCGGCCTTGAGCGGGTTCTGGGGCGAGACCAGCCACCACACCTCGTCGAGCCCGAGCCGCTTCAGCGCCTCCAGGCTGATGTGGCGATGACCCTCGTGCGCGGGATTGAACGACCCGCCGAGCAGCCCGATGCGCCGCGCGGTGTCGCGCGGCACGCCGGGCATGGGATGGAGGGTGGCGGTCATGGGCGCAGCGTGCCCTGGCCGCGCACGACGTTCTTGTAGGTCGTGAGCTCGACCAGGCCGACGGGGCCGCGGGCGTGCATGCGGTTGGTCGAGATGCCGATCTCCGCGCCCAGGCCGAACTCGCCGCCGTCGGCGAACTGCGTGCTGGCATTGTGCATCACGATGGCGCTGTCGACCTCGTCGAGGAAGCGCTGCGCCGTCGCCGCGTTGCCGGTGACGATCGATTCGGTGTGCTGGCTGCCGTAGCGTGCGATATGGGCGATCGCGCCCTCGACGCCGTCGACCGTCGCCACGGCGATCACCGGCGCGAGATATTCCGTGCGCCAGTCCTTCTCCGTCGCGGGCACCGCCTGCGGGTCGCGCTTCCGCACTTCGGCGTCGCCGCGCACCTCGCAGCCCAGCGCGTGCAGCTTCGCCAGCACGGGCATCAGGTGGGTGTCGAGCGCGGCGCGGTCGACCAGCAGCGTCTCGGCGGCGCCGCACACGCTGACGCGGCGCATCTTGGCGTTGGCCACGATCTCGCCCGCCATCGCGACGTCGGCGTCGCGGTCGACATAGACGTGGCAGATGCCGTCATAGTGGCGCAGCACCGGCACGCGGCTCTCCTCGGTGACGCGGTCGATCAGCGAGCGCCCGCCGCGCGGCACGATCAGGTCGAGCCAGTCCACGGCGCGCAGCATCTCGCCCACGGCGGCGCGGTCGGTCGTCGGCACGAGCTGCACGCAGTCCTCGGGCAGGCCGGCGCTCGCCAGCGCACGGCGCAGCAGCTCGACGATGGCGCGCGAGGAATGGAAGCTGTCGGAGCCGCCGCGCAGCACGACGACGTTGCCCGACTTGATGCAGAGCGCGCCGGCATCGGCGGTGACGTTGGGCCGCGCCTCGTAGATCACGCCGATGATGCCGATGGGCACGCGCACGCGGCTGATGACCAGGCCGTTGGGCCGCGTCCAGCGCTCGATCTCGGCACCCACGGGATCGGGCAGGGCGGCGATGTCGTCGAGCCCGCGCGCCATGGCCTCGATGCGGGCCTCGGTGAGCAGCAGCCGGTCCTGCATCGCCGCGTTCATGCCGCCGGCCTGGGCGGCTGCGATGTCGCGGGCGTTGGCGGACAGGATGGCGTCCTGGCCGGCGCGGATCAGCCGCGCGGCCTCGGCCAGCGCGCCGTTCTTGGCAGCGGTCGACGCGGTGCGCAGCGCCGCCGCCGCGGCGCGGGCGCGGCGGCCCAGCTCGGCCACGATGGCGACGGCATCGCCGGCAGGCATGGTCTGGACGTTCATCGGCCGCTCCCCGGGGCGCAGTGGGCTTCAAGGCACCCGTCGGACTCCCTTCTGGAGAGAAGGTCTCTCCACTTCGCTTCGCTCCGGTCGAGACGACAGGGACGAAGTCCTTCGGGGCTCATGGCATCCCTCATTCGACGACCAGATCGTCGCGGTGGACCATCTCGTCGCGGCCGCGGAAGCCCAGCAGGCGCTCGATCTCCGCGCTGCGGCGGCCGGCGATGCGGCGGGCGTCCTCGGCGGCGTAGGCCACCAGCCCGCGCGCCAGCGGCCGGCCCGCGCGGTCCTTCACGACGACCACGTCGCCGCGGCGGAAGGCGCCGTCGACGGCGGTGACGCCGGCGGGCAGCAGGCTCTTGCCGGCCGACAGCGCGCGCACCGCGCCGTCGTCGACCACCAGCACGCCCGCCGTCTTGAGCGCATTGCGGATCCAGCGCTTGCGTGCCGACAGGGGCGAGGCTTCCGGCAGGAACCAGCTGCAGCGCGCGTGGCCGTCGAGCAGGGCGCCCAGCGCGCCGACGGCGCGGCCGTCGCCGATCGCCATGCGGCAGCCGGCGGCCATGGCGATGCGGCCGGCGATCAGCTTGGTGGCCATGCCGCCGTTCGACAGTTCCGACGCGGCGGCGCCGCCCATGGCCTCGATCGCCGGCGTGATCTCGCGGATCTCGGGAATGAAGGTCGCGGTGGGATCGGTGCGCGGGTCGCCGGTGTAGAGCCCGTCGATGTCGGACAGCAGCACCAGCGTGTCGGCCGAGATCATCTCGGCGACGCGCGCGCCCAGCCGGTCGTTGTCGCCGAAGCGGATCTCGTCGGTGGCGACCGTGTCGTTCTCGTTGATGACCGGCACCGCCTTCATGGCAAGCAGCGTCGCCATGGTCTGGCGCGCGTTGAGGTAGCGCCGCCGCTCCTCGGAATCGGAGAGCGTCAGCAGGATCTGCGCGACGCTGATGCCGTGACGCGCCAGCGCCTCCTGGTAGGCGTGGGCGAGCTGGATCTGGCCGCCGGCGGCGGCGGCCTGGCTCTCCTCCAGGCGCAGCGGGCCGGGCGGCAGGCCGAAATGCCGGCGGCCCAGGCGGATGGCGCCGGACGAGACGAGCACGGTCTCGCAGCCGCCGGCATGCAGGCGCGCCACGTCGGCCGCCAGCGCCTCCAGCCAGTCGCGCCGGATCTCGCCCCGGGCCTCGTCGACCAGGATCGAGGAGCCGATCTTGACGACCAGCCGCCGTGCGTCGCGCAGGGAGGTCACGCGGCTTCCTTGTCGCGCTGCTGGTCGACCAGCTTCGCCAGCTCGTGCAGCAGCGGCTGGACGCCCTGGCCCGACACGCCGGAGAGCAGGTGCACGGTCTTGCGGCTGGCCTTGGCAAGCCGGGCGCGCCGGGCCTCGATGTCCTCCGGCGTCATGGCGTCGGTCTTGTTCAGCGCCACGATCTCCTTCTTGCGCGCGAGATTGCCGCCATAGGCCTTGAGCTCGGCGCGCACGGTGCGGTAGGCGCCGACCACGTCCTCCTGCGTGCCGTCGACCAGGTGGAGCAGAGCGCGGCAGCGCTCGACATGGCCGAGGAAGCGCGTGCCCAGCCCGGCGCCTTCGCTGGCACCCTCGATCAGGCCGGGGATGTCGGCCAGCACGAACTCGCGGTCGCCGACCTTCACCACGCCCAGCCCCGGATGCAGGGTGGTGAAGGGATAGTCGGCGATCTTGGGGCGCGCGTTGGAGGTGGCCGACAGGAAGGTCGACTTGCCGGCGTTGGGCAGGCCGACCAGCCCGATATCGGCGATCAGCTTCAGGCGCAGCCAGATCCAGCGTTCCTCGCCCGGCCAGCCCTTGTCGGCGCGGCGCGGCGCGCGGTTGGTCGAGCTCTTGTAGTGCAGGTTGCCGTAGCCGCCGTCGCCGCCCCGGAGCAGCACGATGCGCTGCCCGACCTCGGTGAGATCGGCCAGCAGGGTCTCGTTGTCCTCGGCGAAGACCTGGGTGCCGCGCGGCAGGCGCAGCACGATGTCCTTGCCCTTGCCGCCGGTGCGCTGGCCGCCCATGCCGTGATGGCCGGTCTCGGCCTTGAAGTGCTGGGCGTAGCGGTAGTCGATCAGCGTGTTCAGCCCGTCGACGCATTCCAGGATGACGTCGCCGCCCTTGCCGCCGTCACCGCCGTCCGGCCCGCCGAACTCGATGAACTTCTCGCGGCGGAAGCCCACGCAGCCCGCGCCGCCGTTGCCGGAGCGGACGTAGATCTTGGCCTGGTCGAGGAACTTCATGGGACGGGTCCGAAAAACAAAAAAAGGGGAACGGCGAGCCGCTCCCCTTCGCAATCCGATGATCGGGAACGGCTATTCGGCGGCGAGTGCCGGCGCCGGCAGCACGTTCACCTCGACCTTGCCGCGCGCCCGGGTGCGAAACGACACCACGCCGTCGGCGGTCGCGAAGAGGGTGTGGTCGCGGCCCAGCCCGACATTCTCGCCCGGGGTCATCCGGGTGCCGCGCTGGCGGACCAGGATATTGCCGGCGAGGACCTTCTGGCCGCCGAAGCGCTTCACGCCCAGCCGCTTGCCGTCGGAATCGCGGCCGTTGCGCGAGGAGCCGCCTGCTTTCTTGTGTGCCATCGTATCTACTCCGGTCGCTCTGCCAAGGAGGCGGTCAGGCGACGATCTGTTCGATCTTGACCACCGTCAGGTCCTGGCGGTGGCCGTTCTTGCGCCGCGAGTTCTGGCGGCGCCGCTTCTTGAAGACGATCACGTGCGGGCCGCGCGCCTGCTTGACGATCGAGCCCACGACCTTGGCGCCGGCCACGGTCGGCGCGCCGACCTTGTCGCCGACCATCAGCACGTCGGTGAACTCGACCGTTGCGCCCGCTTCGCCCGCGATGCGCTCGACCGTGAGCGTGTCGTCGGCCGAGACCGTGTACTGCTTTCCACCCGTGCGGATTACGGCGATCATGATCACACCTGACTGAAGCCCGCGGCACCGGACGGACCCGCCACCATCCCTAGGGGGATCGGCGGCATCCACGCCCAAAATGCCGGAAGGCACGAAAGAGCACGGCGGGCCTGAGCGACCCGCCGGAGGAGCGCGGAATATACGCAGGAAGCCCCGCGAGTCAACGGCCCCGGCGGGTAAATTCGTGCCGTGAATGCGGGGCTTCCGGCGCCCCGCGGCGGGATCGTTACGACGGCGGGACGCAGCGGTTGCCGCCGGCTGATCACCTCCCTATAAGCGGTCCCCCGGAGAGGTGCCAGAGTGGTCGATTGGGACGGTCTCGAAAACCGTTGTGCGTGCAAGCGTACCGTGGGTTCGAATCCCACCCTCTCCGCCAGCCGCCGCTGAGACCGCCCGACCCCGAAGAAGAACCGACCTGCTGACGCCCCGGAAGGGGTGTGCGGGCATGCCTGCGCCGAGATCCGGCGGAGGGGCCGGCGGCCCGGCATCGCCGGCGGGACTTTTTGCGCTCCGTATAAGGGCCGGAAAATCGCGGCCGGTTGGCGCGCGCGTGGCCGCCGTCCGCGAGCAGCCTGCCCCGGTGTGAGTACTGCGCCGGCGCCGGAGATTCGTTTGGCAGCAGAAAGGTCGATCATGCGTCGGCCTTCGTCGTCAAAGGGCCAGAGGAACAGGCACAACTTCCGGTGGGGAGGTCAAGGCGTTTGCGAGCGTGCCGGCGCCCGCACCTTAGTCCCGGCCCCGAAACGGATTGGCGACGCGCAGCCCTTCGTTGAAGGTCATGTCATGCTGCATGTCCTCTGACCACAACGTATCGCAACCAGCGTGTAGTGCCGACGCGGCGATCATCGCGTCATAGGTGGTGAGGTGGTAGCGCTCCGCGATTGCCAAGCCTGTCTCGTGAGTATCCATGGTGATCGGCTCGACAGTCAGGAGGCCCCGCAGCGTGGACAGAAACTCATGTATCTCTGGCCATGACATTCGCATCTTGCGGCGGGCGACATTGGTGAGTTCATTCAGAACCTGAACACTGATCGTACCGCCGCGGTCCAGGATTGCTTCCGCTCGATCGGCCTTCAACGGGTCGCCGGACGCAATGTGGATGAGGACATTGGTGTCGAAAAAACTACCGGGCATTCGCCTCGTCTCGATCGAACTTGAAATCGGGCGGCAGCCGGCCGCGGAAAGCGCGTAGTCGCTTCAACAATTCTGCGCGGCCAGGTTTGCGGGCAACGCCGAATTCGCGGGAATGGGCGATGTGGATTTCGATCTCGTCTCCTTCCTTGAGTTCGAGCGCCTCGACGACGGCCGCGGGAAGGCGAACGGCCAAGCTATTGCCCCATCTGGCGACCTGCATGGCGGCTCCTTTTTCATGGATACACGTGGCGCGTCATGTATATCCGGGCGCAGCAATGGTCAAGGCGGCAACCTGTTCGTGGCATCGCTCCCATCGACCTTCCAAACCGCCTCCGAGGCGGCGCGGGCGTGGGCACCTCCGGGACCGGCAAGGCCCGGCGTCGACACCGCGATGGCGCCGTGGATTCGATCGGCAGCAGAAAGGTCGATCATGCGTCGACCTTCGTCGTCAAGGGGCGACAGGAGCAGGAGCCGCCGTGCCTTCGGTTATGGCAGTCCGATCGCGACGATGACGTGGTGTTCCGGGCGATATCGGCGCTGATAAAGCGCGACATGGCGAGACAGCTACCCGTGGCCGCATCAAGCGGGAACGGTGACCGCGCTTGCAAGCTGTTTGCCGATGCGCTCGGCGTCGCGACGGCGGATGGCGTGAAGATGCAGAAGGCGATTGAGCGGCGTGAACTCGCTGAGGCGCGCGACGAAGCCGTGGCGGGTAAAGGGCGCACCTGCTGCGTCTTCGCCCCCACCGCCGCCGGGCGTCAGTTCGCGGCGGACTATCGCGCCAAACTGGACGGCGAGGGCTTCCCGTTCGACAGACGAGGCGGTGGCAGCAGCGCGCGAGCCCGACCAAGCCGCAGTGACCGAAGGAGATACGACGCGCCACGCCCGACGCGTTCGGGGCAGGCTTTGACATCGACTTCGGCGTGGCCGGCTAAGTCCAGACGCGAAGCCTTCAGCGCAATTCGCTATCGGTGCGGCCCCTCTGACAGCCGCACTCGCTGCGCCGGCCCTTGACGCTCCTAGGCAATTCTACGCCTTCTAGGCAACGCGAGACGCGAGTGTTTCAAACAGCCTTTCAGTAGAGACCGCACTGTCATGTATTGCCAACAAAAGCGTTGCATGGGCGCTTTCCGGCGTAGCGCTGCCTGCGCCGTATTGCTTTAGCAACAGCATCCTAAACAGGTGGACAAGGTCATCCTTATGGCCCCAGCTGCTCTTGGGACCATCGAAAAGTCCCTCCAGCCTGCCAAGTTCATCTAGTAATTCCTCGTTGCTCCGAGTGTCTTTGCTCGCAGCTCGCCATGGCTGAAGCCAACCTGTCCGGTCGAAGGCAAACGACAACTCCTTAGATAGTTCGATGTATCGGTGGGTCGATGGAAACTCTACGGAGGGCCTCGTGGTGTGGTGCATTACACGGCACGCAAACATTCCGTTGGCCGCCGCTACTAAGCTCGTCGCGACCCTTGCCGCCAGCCCATCCCCGTATCGCAGGTGGACCTGAAGAAGGCGGTGAAGGGTGCGGGTGCGAAAAGCGTAACCCTCCATGCAAACAGGATCAGTCCGCAAGAGGTGGGGTGCAATGAAGTTCTCTTTGCCAAAATCATCGAAATCACGATCAATGATACAGGTTGCGGAATCACCCGCAGCTGTGCCGAGCTCCTGCGCCAGCGCAAGTACGCGCTGCCGCTTGCCCTCCGTTAACCCGTATCTTTGAAGTAAAGCAAAATCGATCTCGATGGCATCAATGTCGAACACAACGCAAGTGGTGCAGCCCTGGCTTCGAAGAACATTGAGAAGCAGCCGTTTATCGTCCATGCCTTCAACAAAAACGTCTCTTGCTGTTGGCTCCAGCTGATACAAGGCCCTCAAGGCAGAAATCTGGCGACGTGCAATTGCCACGGCCTAGGGCTCGTCTGCCAGGGCGGGAGAGTTGAGGTGCGCAACGTTGTCCCGGTGGTTCGAAATCATGTCGATAGAGTGCGAAGCGAAGAAAAACTGGACGTTGCTGCGCTGAGAAAGCTGCTCAAGGGACGATATAAGGGCACGCTGCCACTTCACGTTCAGGGATATCTCCGGCTCGTCGATCATTATGACAGTTCGGCGTTCCCTTGCATTCAGCGTGTAGCAAAAGAGTAGAAGCAGCTGAAGTTCTCCGGATGACAGCTGTCCAAGCTCAAGTTTCTCGCCACTATCGCTGACAATCGAAAAACCGCGAGTAAGGCTGAAATGCAATTTTTTGCGCGAGTAAAACTTGTTAACGCTTTGAACAAACGTTGACGTGGTCTCATAGATTGGCTTTAGCGCCGCGAGGCGTGCGTCAAGGCCGTCCAAATATGGCGTAAGAATCTCTTGGATTACCTGCCGCTGGCCCGGTTGGGCCTGGTCAATGTCGGCGGCCATTTCGGTGGCAGATAGGGGTGATGTAAATTCGTAGCGAGCGTACAGGCTGCTTGTATTGGCAATTGACTGCAATCGGCTAACGAGTTGTGCTGTGTTCACCTCGATGTCTGACACAACGTATCCGGACAGACCTCTGACCACCCGGCCATAAATTGAGTTAACGCTCTCAGAGCCCTCATTGGCGGCACGGTAAGCTTGGCTTGATATCCACCTAAAGGTTTCGTCGAGGGTTCGAGCCGCCAATGCAGCTCTAACGCTAGCAATAAGATCGCGATGGCTGCGCGCGGATATTTTCTCGCCCTCGCCTACAAGCTGGGACCATTCGTTGTTGCGCACGTTGTCGCTGCGCACCTGACGGTCCGACGATACGAAGTAGACATTCAGGCCAAGAGCGCGAAGCTCTGCGTGATATTCGTCTCTGTTCTGGTCTTGGACAAGATCCCGCAGCAGCCGCTGCCGCGCGCTTGCCGGCAATGCTTGAAGGTCGGCGGCGCTAATAACACGGTCTTCCAGAGTCAGCCGAAATTCCTCGTCAAGCTCCCCAGAGGCTATGCCTTTCAGGTAAGCAAGCTCCCTCTCGCGGCTGTCCCCAGGATAAAAGCGCCAAGCTACCCGCTTTGCACCAGGGCGAGTAATTGCGAACGTAAGTGGGACCCCCATTGGATCGCCTGCGGGGCGTTCGACCGTTAGCAAGGTCCCGTCAGCTACACGAACCTTCAAACTGCGAAAGGGAATCTTGGAGAGAGTTGTTCGATGGCCCCCGCGCTCTTTCGACGAAAGAAGATGGAACAGGATTTCAAGAAGGGTTGTCTTGCCTGTGCCGTTGTCCCCATAGAAGATTACAATATCTCTAAAGGCCGCTTTAGCGGGAAGGGCGTAGTCGAACTGGCCAAAAAGGCCTTTGACCTCCAGTGACTCTACGCCCCATTGAGGCAGGGTATGTTCTGCTCTTTCTTGCATTCCAGCTAATCGACCCGAAGTGGTAGGCTTAGGCTAAACGCAAGCTTTGCGAGAGTCATCAAGTTTTGCGGGATTGCGGTTCGGAGAGCTAAACCAGCGGGCCGCTTAGGAGGCTCGCTGCTGGAGCCGCCGGGCCCCGCCTGTCAAGAGGCGCGTTGCGGCTACGGCAACGCTGCCGGTTAAATCGACGCATGCGCCCCTTCATGCGTAGCATCGCCCCCGCCCCGGGAGCGGCGGAGCGACCATAGTCACGGGGTGACCGCGTAGCTGTGACCGGCAGCCGCGTTTCGATGCGAACCGTCAGCACGACTTGAACGATGGTTTGCCAAGCCAATTCCGCGACCGTCTGCACTACCTCGGCGAGCAATCGGGCCGGGAGCCCATGGTAGCCGGCGACCTCCTGCTCGTCGCGCGACTTAAAGGACAACTGGAGATCCTCGCGGCGCTGCGGGCGAAAGAGCGTCTGACGATCACGCAGCTTGCGGCGATCACCGGCGCCAACCGGAACACATTGAAGGTGCGCCTGCGGGAGTTGGTCGGAGCGCGGCGCGTGCGGCAGCACGGCAAGGCGCGCGCCACATGGTATTCGTTGTGAAGATCGGGCCCCGGGCGGTCCAGGGTCGAGGACAGGGCCGGCAACGGGCCGGACTCCCGTTGACCCCGTATTGATCACAACAAGGGCCGCGATCGCGGTCCGACAGTCATCCCGCCTTCGAACGACGATGTCTTCAATCGGCGGGAACATTTCATGGGTGTCATACGGCTGTTTCTCGCCCTGGTCGTCGTCGTCGACCACTGGCGCACGATCGTGCTGCCGCCGTTCGACCTGCCCCTGGAGGACCAGTTCAAGCTGGGCTTCAATGCCGGCTATGCGGTCCTGTTCTTCTACGTGATCAGCGGCTATCTGATCACCTGCAGCCTTTCCACCAAGGGGCCCGCCGACTTCTATCAGAAGCGGTTCGTCAGGCTGTTCTCCCTCTACTGGCCCGTCGTGCTCCTGGTCTTCATCCTGTTCCCGGACGTGTGGCAGCGATTCCTGGCCGCCGACGCCCTCGACAAGTTCACCGGCCTCTTCCTGATCGGGATGGATTGGCGGGTGGCGTTCGCCACCTACCCGACGCCGTATTTCGGCGCGGCGATCGGCACCCTCCATCAGGCCTGGACGCTGGGCGCGGAGCTGCTGTTCTACCTGGTGGCGCCGCTGCTCATGCGCACCTGGCGGATCGGCGCCGCGTTGCTCGTGGCCTCCTTCGGCCTGCGCCTCTGCTTCGTCCTGCAGGACGGCACGGACCTGCAGCCTGTCTGGACCTATCACTTCGTGGGCACGACCTTCGGCTTCTTCATGCTGGGCCATCTCGCGTGCGTCTTCCGCAAGCATCTCTGCAACAGGTTCGTCGGCGCGGCCGCGCTGCTGGCCTCGGTCGCCTCGATGGCGTGGGGCGCGTATGTGAGCTTCGACACGCCGCGCTTCTGGATCTCGGTCGTCTTCTTCACGCTTGCGCTGCCGGGCATCTTCGAGATGACCCGAAACGTGTCGTGGATGAATACCCTGGGCGACCTCTCCTACCCGGTCTATCTCACCCACATGGCCGTCATGTCGCTGGCGGCGCCCTGGGTCCTGCAGGTCACGGCACCCACCACGCTCGACCGGGGCTACCTCTCGATCGCCGTGTTCGCTGCTCTCGCCCTCCTGGGTGCGATCCTCGTGCACCGCTTGCTGGAGATGCCGACGGCCATCCTCATGCGTCGCGCGATGCGTCGCCCGGTTCCTGCGGAATAGGGGTACCGGCTCACGCGTCCTCCATGCTTCAGGTACGCGGCGGCAGGGTGATGTCGGCGTCCTTGAGCAGGCGCTCCAGTGTGGGGATGGCGGCGCGGGCATCGCCCTCGCGGCACTTGGCGACGGCCTCGCCGCCGCCGACGCTCGGCGTCACGCCGGCCATGGAGGAGGAGCCGGGGGCCGGGCCGACATAGCGCAGGTACAGGTCGCTGAGCTTGGCGCAGTAGGCGAGGTCCTGGGCGGAGCTGGCGGCGGGCTGCGCCCGGCCCTGCGGCGCCGGTTGCTGGGAGGCCGGCTGCTGCGGCTGGGCGCAGGCCATCAGGGACAGGCCGAGCGCAACGGCGGCGAGGGGGCTGGTCAGGCGCATGTCTTCTCCTGTTGTTCGCTGCAGACCATAGCGGAGGCATGTCGGGCCGCCCAGCGCGGCCGCCCGCACGGCGATGCTTGCCCTCACGCCAGCGCGGCGCGCAGCCTCGCGGCGGCGTCGGCCAGCGCGGCCTGGTCGGCCATGGCCAGGTTCTCGAAGTTGATGTCCTGCAGCGTGTCGAGCGGGAACAGGTGGATGTGCACGTGCGGCACCTCCAGCCCGGCGATCAGCAGGCCGACCCGCTTGCAGGGGAAGGCGCGCTTGATGGCTTTCGCGACCCTGTGCGAGACGGCCATCAGGTGGTCGCGGGCGGGCGCGTCGAGATCGTCCCAGTGGTCGGTCTCCTCGCGCGGGATCACCAGCACATGGCCGGGCTTGAGCGGCTGGATGGTCATGATGACGACGCAGCGGTCATCCTCGAGGACCACATGCCCCGGAAGCTCGCCCTTCATGATGCGCGTGAAGACGCTGGCCATGATTCTCTCCTGACTCCGACGGTGCCGTTGGTGCCCTTCTACTTCCGATCCTGGACGATCGTCACCGTCGCGGTCAGGCCGGCGACCAGGCGCACGTCGGGCGGGACCTTGCCCAGGGCGATGCGCACCGGCACGCGCTGGGCCAGCCGCACCCAGGTGAAGTTCGGGTTGATGTTGGCGAGCTGGCCCACGGCGTCGACGTCCAGCTCGGCAATGCCGCGGCTCACGCCCTGGACCGTGCCGTCGAAGACCACGTCGCCCGCCATGAGCTGGATCTGCGCACGGTCGCCCGCGTGGATGCGCGGCAGCTTGGTCTCCATGAAGAAGGCGTCGACGTAGAAGCTGTCGCCGTCGACCACCACCACGATCGGCGTGCCGGCCTGGGCGTAGTCGCCCACGGTGGCGGTCAGGTTGGCGACGAAACCGTTCACCGTCGAGCGCACCTCGGTGCGCTCGAGGTTGATGTTGGCGGTACGGAGCGCCGCCAGCGCCTGGTCGAGCTCGGCCGCCGCCACCGCCGCGGTCGCGCGGCTGGTCTCGACCTGGACCTGGGTGATGGCGCTGGAATCCTCGCGGGCAAGATCCTGGTCGCGGCGGGCATTGTCGCGCGCCAGCACGAGGCTGGCCCGCTTGTTCTCGACCAGCGCCTGGGCCTGCGCCACGGCCGCCTGGAAACGGTCCTGCTCGATGACGAACAGCACGTCGCCCTTCTTCACCGCCTGGTTGTCGATGACGTTGATGGCGGAGATCAGGCCGGCGACATCCGGCGCGACGTTGACGATGTTGGCGCGCACGCGCGCGTCGCGCGTCCACGGCTCGTACATGTAGAGGTCCCACAGCCGCCAGATGACCAGCCCGGCGCCGGCCACCACGGCCAGCGTCAGGACGACGCCGACCAGACGCCTCACCACAGCCACCGCGTGCCTCCGGAGAAGATCAGGATGCCGAGGAAGACGACGAACAGGGCGGCGTCGAACAGCGGCCGGTGCCAGACATAGGCGTAGAAGCCCAGCCG
Organism: Pseudomonadota bacterium; assembly: GCA_049323495.1. Taxonomy (GTDB): domain Bacteria; phylum Pseudomonadota; class Alphaproteobacteria; order Reyranellales; family Reyranellaceae; genus Reyranella. Next base: position 341,980 of record JBMONG010000033.1, on the reverse strand, counting down.
CCCCAGCCCCCAGCGCAGGACGACGAACGGGACCAGCACCACCAGCATCCAGAGCAGGATGGGCGGCAGGTAGAAGCCGAAGAAGTCGAGCGGACGCAGGCTGTGGATGTCGAGGCCGCTCATGCGCGCGTTCCCGGCAGCTGGAAGGTCAGGAAGGCGCGGTCGATGACCAGCCGGTCGGCGATGAAGCGCAGCGAGGCCAGCGCGTGCAGGCGGTCGTTCGTGCCGTCCGCCACGGCCGTCCCCGGCAGCGCGACCTGCCGCGGCCCGCCCGCGAGCGCCGTCCGCGTCGCGTCGACGGCGGCCAGGCAGTCGTCGACGATCCTGCCGCGGGCGGACGGCGTGTCGGTTGCGGCCAGGCGCTCGATCCCGGCCGCGAGGCGCTCCAGGCAGCCGGCAATCGCGGAGCGGGCGTCCTGCGGCAGCGACGGCGAGGCCAGCCGCGCGCGCAGGCGGGCGAGCTCGAGGCTCATGGAGGCGGCGCCGAAGCTGCCGTTCATCAGCTCGTCGTCGGCCGGCCGGCGCAGGTCCAGGCGCGGCATCAGCTTCAGGAGGGCGAGCAGGATCGGCGTCCGGGCGGCACCTTCGGATCGCTGCCCTCGGGCCGTGCCGGGCAACGCAGCCAGGATCTCTCGCCATTCGCGACGACGCATCGCGCCGTGATCATAGGGGAGGATCAGCTCGATCGCGAGCACGCCGGCACCGAGGCCCAGCAGCAGGCCCAGCGAGCCGTCGATGTAGCTCGCCGTGTCGAAGGACGGCAGGTTCGAGAGGCCGAGCTGGGAGGCATAGAAGGCGGCGAAGGCGGTGGCGATCAGGCCCCAGGCCGGGCTGGTCATGAACATGCCGGCCGGGATGGTCACGATGCCGATGAGCGCGGCCAGGGGCACGAAGTCGCCGAGCTGCGGCAGGATGAAGGCGCGCGCGAAGAAGGCGACGACCATGGCCAGGATGACGCCCACCACGTAGTCGGTCGCCTGCTTCACCTGGTTGGGGGCTGAGATGAACATCACGATCACGATGGCGAGCCCCGTCATGGCCGACACGCCGGCGGTCCAGGCCGACGCCAGCCAGTAGACGCCGACCAGGCCCAGCGCGGCGGCGGCGCGCAGCGCCTGCACCGCGGCCGCCGCCGGGTCCGGCCGGATGCTGGAGAAGGCCAGCGGCGCCTCGGCGTCGGCGCCTGCCGGCGAGCCCGTGGCGGCGGCCACGACGTGCAGCAACGCCTCGACCATGTCGTCCGTGCGATGGAGCACCAGCAGCCCGTTGGCCAGGATCTCCGCGTTCTCCGTACCTGCCATCGCCTCGAGGCCGTCGCGCGCCTGCACGAGCTCGCGCCGCATCCGCTGCAGCGTGGCGGCGACGCCGGGAGCCTTCGGACCCCGCGGATCGCCGGCGATGCCCTCCAGCTCGTCGGCGATCCGGCCGAGCACCGGATCGAGCAGGCGGGCGATGGCGGGATCCTCGTCCTGATGCAGGCGCTCCAGCCGCAGATGAAGGCCGCGCGCGACCGACATCAGGCCGAGGAACGCGTCGATCACGCGCGCCAGCGCGCCGTCCTCGCGCCGCAGCGTGGCGCTCTCGAAGACCGCATAGGAGCGCAGCGCGTCGAACTTGAGCACGTCGGCCGTCATGCGCCGGCGCATCTGCGTGAAGGCGTCGTCGGGCGTGCCGGGCCGCACCACGATCGCGGCGTAGCGCGCCAGGCCGGCGAAGGTGTTGTCCAGCGAGGCGCCCAGCGCGTCGCGCGCATAGCGTGGCAGGACCAGCGCATGGACGAAGCCGGCGCAGACGATGCCCAGGATCACCTCGGTCGTGCGGTCGACCGCCAGGCTCCAGCCCAGCGCGGGCGCGGCCATTGATTCGAAGGCGATCATGGGGGCGGAGAAGCCGGCCAGCGCGAAGCCGTAGGAGGCGTAGTTGCGCGTCAGCGTGGCGCCGAAGGCGCAGGCGCCGATCCACAGCGCCATGACCAGGATGAAGAGCGGCCCCGCCTGGGCGAGCAGGCCGACGCAGAAGATGGCGAAGGCCGAGCCCACGACCGTGCCGGCGATGCGGTAGGCGCTCTTGGCCCACATGGCGCCGACCAGCGGCTGGGCGACGAGATAGGCGGTGATGACCGACCATTGCGGCTCCTTCACCTCGAGCCAGTAGGAGATCAGCAGCGCCAGGATCGCGGCGGCAAAGGTCTTGAGGGAGAAGAGCAGCCCCTGGAGGCCGTCCGCCACGGCTGACGTGTGCGGTACCGCCGACGCCGCCGCGGCCGAGGGGCGCGCGGCATCGTGCAGGCGGTGGAGCACGCCGCCCGGGCGTTGCAGGGGCTCAACTTGCCCGTCGGTCATGCGCCGCACCCCTCATGCGTCGCACTATAGCGCGAACGCGCCGCGGCAGCCCTGCCGCGCCGCGGATGCCTGAAGGCGAAATACATTCGCGACAGCATTCCTGGTGAATGCACATCGATCGTATGGTTAATTGGGCGGGATAAGGGCTGCCTTCCCTCCGGCGGGAGGCGTGCCCGGATTCGGGGGATCTTGAGATCATGCTTCGCTTGCTGATGGCCTTGTGCCTGTCCGTGGTGCTCGTCGCGTCCGCGCAGGCACAGACGCTGCCGGCCCAGCCTCCCGCATCCGCCGGGCTCAGCCAGGAGCAGTTCGACTCCCTCGTCGACGCCATCAGCCGGTCGGTGACGGAGAAGCTGAAGGCGGACGGCGCTCTCGCGCCGCCGGCTGCGACGGCCACGCCGGCCCCAGCCTCGGCCCCAGCTTCGGTACCGGCCAAGCCGGCCGCGTCGGGCAAGGGCGGCAAGGCGCCGCCCGGTCCCAAGATCATCGTGACGGCGCCCAAGGAGGGGCCCGACGCCTTCGCCGTGTTCTTCGAGCGTGCCGGCAAGGTGCTGGCGGCCACGCCCGTGATGCTGGGCAAGCTTGCCTCCGTTCCCGGCCTGCTCGACCTCAGCGCGCGCGGCGGGCGCGACGTCGGCAGCTTCCTGATGCTGCTGGCCGCCGTCGTCGTCGTGGCGGTGGCGGCGGAGGCTGCCCTCCGGCGGCTGATGAGCGGCCTGCGCGCCCGGCTCGCCGTTACATCGGCGCCGCAGTTCGGGGCGCAATCCTTCGCAAGCCTCGGTGGCCTCGCCCTCCTGGATGGGCTCGGCGTCGCGGCGGTCTGGCTGATCTGCCATGGCGCGACGGGGGCGTGGTTCGCCGGCGCGACCGGCCAGGACCAGCTCGCGCGGGCCGTGCTCACCGCCATCTGGGAATGGCGCCTGCTCGTGCTCGTGTTCCGCATCGTACTGCAGCCCGACATGCCGGCCGCCCGGCTCTGCGCCGCCGGCGACCGCGAGGCGCGGGTCATGTACGGGCGCATCTCGCTCGTGATGCTGCTGATGGCGGCGGGCCGCCTGGGGATCGCGATCCTGCGCGCGATCGAGACGCCTCCCGACGCGCTGGCCAGCTACCAGGTGTTCGCCGCGGCCGTCTATCTCGCGGCCTTCCTCTGGATGGCCTACGGCTCGCGCGAGGCCGCCCGCCAGTGGTTCGGCGGGCTGGGGGAGGTCGCCCGTGTGGTCGGATGGTTCGGCCGGCACTGGATCCCCGTGGCACCGGCCTTCCTCGCGCTGCTCGCCTTCACCATGATCTTCGGCGTGATTTCGGGACGCGCGAATGTCGGCCAGGCGATGGTCCTGACCCTCGAGCTCGTCGTCGGCCTGCTGCTGTTCGAGACCTTCATGCAGGCCGTGGTGCGCCGCCTCGATTCGCAGCTCCTGGGGCGGACGCCGGCGAGCGAACAGGCCAAGCTGCCCGACGTCGTCGCGCGCTGCGTGCGCGTCGCCGTCCTGATCGGCGTGGCGGTGGCCATCGCCGAAAGCTGGGTCGTGCAGGTGTTCGGCCTCGTCGACGAATCGGCGTGGGCGCAGCTCACCAGCTCTTCGCGCACGGCAGCCCTGACCCTGTTCGCAGCCTTCGTGGTGTGGGAGCTGTTCAAGTATTCCACCGAACCGTACATGAGCCGGAAGGGCAAGGACGGCGCGGCGCTCGCCGACGGCGACGGGGCGGCCGCCCCGGCCTCGCGCATCAGCACCATGATGCCGCTGCTGCGGCGCGCGGCGGCCGTCGCCATCGCGCTGGTCGCGGTGATGATCGCGCTCGACAATTTCGGCGTGAACATCACGCCGCTGATCGCCGGCGCCTCGGTCTTCGGCATCGCCATCTCGTTCGGCAGCCAGACCCTGGTGAAGGACATCGTCTCGGGCCTCTTCTACCTGTCCGACGACGCCTTCCGCGTCGGCGAGTACATCGACTGCGGCAAGGCCAAGGGCACGGTGGAGGGCTTCACGCTGCGCTCGATCAAGCTGCGCCACCAGAACGGTCAGGTCCACACCATCCCGTTCGGCCAGCTCGGCCAGATCACGAACTTCAGCCGCGACTGGATCACCGTGAAGTTCAACCTGCGCTTCACGCGCGACACGGACATCGAGAAGCTGCGCAAGGCGGCCAAGAAGATCGGCGCGGAGATCGCCGAGCTGCCGCAGTTCAAGGCGGATATCCTGGCGCCCTTCAAGATGCAGGGCGTCGCCGACATCGTGGGCAACGCGCTGCTGATCCGCTTCAAGTTCACGGCGCGGCCGGGCAACCCGGCGGCCATCCAGCGCGAGGCGATGAAGCGCATGTTCGCGGCCTTCCCGGGGCTCGGCATCGAGTTCGCGAAGGAGGGCGCGCACGTGGTGCTGCATACCGGCGCGACCGGCGAGGGCAGTCCGCCTCATCCCCAGCCCTCCGGCGCCGCCGCGGCGTCCGCGCCGCCTCCCGTCCCGGCCGCGGTGGCCGCGGGCTGAGCCCGCGGGGCCGCGCCGACACGCACGACACAATTCCGGCCGCGGGCGATACCGCGACGATACGGGCGGCGGGTAGCACGGTGGGGAGCGCGCGATGGCGCTTCGCCCTGCACACCGGTGCCCCATGTTCCTGCTGATCGGAAGCTTCCTGGCCCTGTTCGCGACCCTCTGCGTCGCCTCCCTGCCATCCGCCGCCACGCCCGGCCAGCCGGGCGGATGGGCGCTGGAGCGCGGCGTGGCGGAGCCCAGCTACGCCTGGGCCGAGCCGTCGGCGACGGATCTCAACATCGAGACGGTGGTGCTGTCGTGCGAGCAGGGGCCGGGCCGGCGCGGGCTGCAGCTCAGGCTCCTTCTCGCCGACGACGGCCCGCTGGCGCCGCGCACGGGCGGCGAGGCGAAGGCGGCACCGGCCGTCACGATCGCCATCGACGGCGTGGCCCATCCCGGTGAGCTCTACTTCGCCGGCGATTCCGTCCTGATCGCGGATGCGGCGGACGATTCCATGCCGCTTCTGTCGGCCGGCCTGATCGATGCGCTGCAGGCCGGGCGGCGGCTGGAGCTGCGGTTCGACCTGGTACGCGAGGCGGATGGCCGCCCGCCGGCCTTCGACGGCATGGCCGCGGTCGATCTGCGGGCCGCGGGCGGCGGCGATGCCGTTGCCGCCGTGCGCCGCTGCGCCGAGGACGGCGCGCTCGCCAGCGCCGCGCCGGCGCGGCGCTGAGACGCGGCCCTGCTACTTCTCGCCCAGCCACTCCTTCCACAGGCCGCGGCGCTGCTTGCGCGCCTCGGCTTCGGCGCCGGCATAGCGCTGGCTGGCGCGGCTCTCCCAGGGCAGCGCCTCTTCCAGGTCGACCGTGTAGGCCACCCCGGCGGCAATGAGGGCGCCGCCGATATCGCCGCCCTGGCCGTCGTCCACGGTGCATTGCGCCACGATGCGGCAGTCGCGGTCGACCTTGAGGGCGCGGCATTTCACCTTGTGGTCCACCTTCTCGAGCAGGTCGGCCAGCGCCGCGCGGGCACGCATGCCGGCCACGGTCTCGACCTTGCCGGCGTCGCGCAGGACGGGGGCCTGCACGCCCCACAGCCGGATCTGCGGCTTCAGGCCGACGCCGCCCAGCGTGTCGCCGCCGACGGCATAGGCATGGCCGTTCCAGGTGGCGGGCATCGCGCCGTGGCCGGGACAGTCCGGTGCGTCGGAGGGCGGGGCGGGCGCGGCAGCGGGTGCCCCCTTGCGCCCCGCCGGCTGCGCATCGGCCGGCGGGGCAAGCGCCGGGACTGCCAGAGCGGACAGGGCGAACGCCGCCACGACGGCGGCCAGCAGCGAGCGGTTCATCCTGGAAGCATACCGCGACTTTGCGGCGAGCCGACGGCGGTCCGCGCCCCTGCAGCGCGCAGCCAGCGCGCCGCGGCCGAGCGGCGCCGGAAGATCCTCATCGGCCGGGGCAGGGTGGCGAGGATGCCCAGCAGGCGGCCCACGCCTTCGGTGTGCTGGGGCTGCAGGAAAGCCAGCGGGCCCGCGGGCCCCGGCTGGTCCCGGATCCTCATGCCGATGGCCAGCAGATCCTCGAGCGGCATCGAGGGCACGGCCAGGCTGCAATCCACGAGCTTCGCGAGCGGGCGGGTCTCGGCGGCGAGGATGTCGTCCAGGAGCGCGTCCACCTCGGTCCGCGAGATCCGGCCTTCGGCGACGACCGTCACGAGCTGCTGCTGCCGGTCGATCTCCCAACGCAACGCCATTGCCTACTCCTGCCTGTACTCGTACTCGCGGGCAGCGCGCGGACCTGCGCCCGACGAGCTGTATCGCGGCGGAGCGCGGGAGCAAGCGACAATTGTCGATCCGTGGCGAATTCGCAGCGACAGGGCCGCGGCGTGCGGATTTCCGGCGCCGTGGCAGGGACGCGGCAGGCTACAGGCTGAGATTGAAGGCGATCGAGATGCGGACGGCCGTGCCGCGATAGGGCCGAACCTGATGCATCAGCCACGACGGGAACAGCACCATGCGGCCGGGCCGCGGCTGCACCTTCTCCGTGGCCCCGGCCGTCAGCCCGCCGGCCATCGCATAGCCGAGATGGGGGGCATTCATCGCCGGCAGCGGTCCGCGCGGATCCATGAGCTCGAGCTCGCCGCCCAGCGATGCGTCGGCCGAGATGCCCCCGTCGTCGACATAGTAGACGCCGGACCAGAAGGCGCCCGGATGGGAATGGTACTCGTTGGCGTGGCCGGCACGGTTGACGTTCGCCCACATGTTGCCGTGCCACGTCACCGCGAAGAAGCCGGGATGCGGGCCGTTGCCCGCCGCTCCCTTGCGATCGGTCGTGACGCGGTTGGCGACGTTGCGTACGATGGCCAGCAGCTTGACGGCGGGGGCACCGCCCCAGCGATCCATGTCCCAGCTCGACTGCCAGCCGCCCAGGTTGGAATGCTGGGTGCTGGGCTGCGACTGCTCGCGCTGCTCGATCGCCCGTCGCAACTCGACGTTGAGGGCGGGAGCGTCGGGGACGTCGTAGATGACGATCGGGGTGGCAAAGAGCGGAAGGATTTCGGGCGCGCTGGTCGCGGAACTCATGAGCACATCTTAGACTGATGCCGCATGCGGCCGACCGATGATAAACGCATGCCGCCCATTCCTGGCAATCGTGCACGGGGTCACGCTTTCGTGACACCGCGCAGGGGGCGTGACACGGTGACGTCGAAACGAGAAGCGGGAGGCCACATCATGACTGCACAAGCGCGCCGGCTCGGCAACAGCCCGTTGAGCGTCTTCCCCATCGGCCTGGGCTGCATGTCGCTCAGCGGCGCCTACGGCATGAGCGACGACGCGGCGTCGATCCGGGTCATCCACCATGCCGTCGACAGCGGCGTGACCCTGCTCGACAGTTCCGACATGTACGGCTGGGGCCACAACGAGACCCTGCTGGGCAGGGCGCTGGCCGGCGGCCGGCGCGACAAGGTCGTCCTCGCGACGAAGTTCGGCCAGGTCCAGCGGCCCGGCGGCGCCAACGGCGTGGACGGCCGTCCCGCCCATGTGAAGGCGGCCTGCGAGGCCAGCCTTGCGCGGCTGGGCGTCGATACGATCGACCTCTATTACCAGCACCGGGTCGATCCGGCGGTGCCCATCGAGGACACGGTTGGCGCCATGGCGGAGCTGGTGCGCGCCGGCAAGGTGCGTGCGCTGGGCCTCAGCGAGGCCAGCCCGCAGACCATCCGGCGCGCCCACAAGGTGCATCCCATCGCCGCCGTGCAGAGCGAGTATTCGCTGCTCTATCGCGTCGAGGCCGAGGAGACGCTGCTCACGACACGGGAGCTGGGCATCGCCTTCGTGGCCTATTCGCCGCTGGGACGCAGCCTGCTCACGGGCGCGGTGCGGCAGGCCTCGGACATCCCCGAGGGCGACAATCGCGGCCGCCATCCGCGGTTCGCCGCGGAGAACCTGGCGCGGAACCTCGCGCACGTGGCGGCCATCGAAGCGGTGGCGCGCGAGAAGGGATGCACGCCGGGGCAGGTGGCCCTGGCCTGGCTGCTGGCCCAGGGGCCCGACATCGTGCCGATCCCGGGCACCAAGCATAGCGAGAGAGTGGACGAGAATGTGGCGGCTGCCGGGATCGCCCTGTCGGACGACGAGGTGGTGCGGCTTTCGTCCGCACTTCCGCCCGGCTCGGCGGCTGGCACGCGCTATCCCGAACCCCAAATGAAGGCCGTCTACATCTGACGTCCGTCGCTGCCGCGGGCACGGCCTGACAGCGCAGAGCGTACGGGTGTATGAGGCGGCCGGTCCCAGGAGACTCGCGGCATGTCGGAAGAAGTCGTCTTCTATTACAATCCGCGCTCGCGCGCGCAGATGGTGCACTGGATGCTGGAGGAGGCCAACGCCCCCTACCGCATCGTGTCGATCGACTTCGAGAAAGGCGAGAACCGGACGCCCGCCTTCCTTGCCGTCAACCCCATGGGCAAGCTGCCGACCATCGTCCACCGCGGCACCGTGGTGACGGAGACGGGCGCCATCATCGCCTACCTGGCCGATGCCTTCCCGGCCGCCGGTCTCGCGCCGCCGACCGACGATCCACGACGCGGCGCCTACTACCGCTGGCTGTTCTTCGGCGCCGGCTGCATCGAGCCGGCGTTGCTCGACAAGCTGATGAACCGGCCACCCGTCGCCCGCAAGAGCGCCGTCGGCTGGGGGAGCTACGAGGAGGTGGTGGAGACGCTGCGCAGCGTCCTGTCCGCCGGGCCCTACCTGCTGGGCGAGGCGTTCAGCGCGGCCGACGTGTATGTCGGCTCGGAGATCCGCTGGGCCATGATGTTCGGCGCGTCCGGCTTCACGGGCGACAAGGTGTTCGAGGCCTATGTCGCGCGGCTGTCCAGCCGGGCGGCGGCGCGGCGCACGGCCGGAGGCTGACGGAGGCGCGATGCCCGGAGCCAGCACAACGCGCCGGCTGGCAACCATCCTGGTTGCCGACGTCCACGGCTACAGCCGGCTGATGCGGGCCGACGAGGAGCGGACGTTCGACGACCTGCGGTCCCATCTGGCGGAGCTGGTGACGCCGGTCGTGGAGCGATTCCACGGCCGCATCGTCAAGACGATCGGCGACGGCGTGCTGGCGGAGTTCGGCAGCGCGGTGCAGGCCGTGCGCTCGGCGGTCGAGCTGCAGCGCGGCATGCTGGAGCGCAACGACGGCCTGCCGGGCGAACGGCGGCAGGCGTTCCGGATCGGCCTGCATCTCGGGGACATCATCGCCTCGGCCGACGACGTGTTCGGCGACACGGTCAACGTCGCGGCACGCCTGCAGGCGCTGGCCGAGCCCGGCTCGATCGTTCTGTCGGCGAGCGTGCACGAGCAGGTGCGCGACAAGCTCTCCCTGCCGTTCCGCCTGCAGGGCAACAGGACGCTCAAGAACATCGACCGGCCCGTGCAGATCTATTCCCTCGACGCCGCCGCCCTGTCGGAAGCCGACCGGCGGCCGGCCGCGACGCATCACGGGCTGCGCCGTCGCGCGCTTGCGGCGGCGATCGCCGGCATCGTCACGCTGAGCGTCGGGGGGGTGGTCGCCTACTTCGCGGCGCGCGGCGTGCAGACGGAGCCGGTCCTCGCCGCCGAGGTCGCCCAGCCGGTGGAGAGCGGCCTGTCGGTCGCCGTCCTGCTGTTCGCCAACCAGAGCGGCGATGCCGCCCAGGACTATTTCTCGGACGGGCTCACCGAGGACATCACGCAGGCGCTGGGGCGGTTCAAGGAGCTGACCGTGATCGCCTACGGCGCGGTGCTGCCTCTACGCGACAAGCAGCTGCCGCTGCAGGAGATCGGCCGGCAGCTGAACGCGCGCTACCTGGTGAGCGGCAGCGTGCGGCGCATGGGACAGCGGATCCGCGTCACCGTCCAGCTCAGCGACGCGGCGAACAGCACGCAGCTCTGGTCGGAGCAGTATGACGACGAGCTGAGCGACATCTTCGCCGTGCAGGAGCGCATCGCGCGCCGCGTCGCCGGCTCGCTGGCGTCGAACCTCCAGCAGATCGCGCTGCAGCGCAGCCTGCGCAAGCCGACCGACAACCTCGATGCCTACGACCTCATGCTGCGCGCGCGGGCGCTGTCGGCGGACCCGACCCGCCCTGCCAACCTTGCCGCCCGCGAGATGCTGGAGCGCGTGACGCGCATGGCCCCCGGCTTCGCCGACGCGTATGCCGAGCTCGCCGACATTCATTTCCAGCGCGCGACCTTCGGCTGGTCGGAGTTCCCCCAGCGCGACATCGAGGCGGCCATCCAGCTTGCGCAGAAGGCCATCGACCTCGATCCCGAATGCGTGCTGGCCCACGGGGTGCTGGCGCGCGCCTACACCGCCATACAGAAATACGATCTCGGGCTGGCGGAGTCGGAGCGCGCGCTCGAGATCAATCCCAGCGACACGGACGCGCTGCTGGCGCGAGCGGCCGTGCTGCTGTGGACCGGACGCATCGACGAATCGATCGCCGCCGCGGAGACCGCGATGCGGCTCAACGTCACGATCGGGCCGGGAGCCTCGCTCGATCTCGGCCTGGCGTATCTGCTGAGCGGCCGCTACGCCGACGCGGTGCGGCTCCTCGAGGCGCAGCGCGCGCGCTACCCGACCTACCCGCTGCTCGACTTCCCGCTGGCCGCCGCCTATGCGGAGCTGGGCCGGCTCGACGATGCCCGCCAGGCGATGGCGCAGGGCAGGCTCAAGAACCCGCATCTCGACATCACGAGCTTCGGGTCACGCTTCCAGGATTCGTCGCTGCAGCGGCGGATCGAGCAGAGCCTGCGCAAGGCCGGCATGGAGTGACGGCGGTACGGGCCGCCGTCCGCCCCGCTACTGGCTGCGGATGGCCCTGATCTGCCGCCAGTTCGCCGCGGCGCGGGCGGCGGCGGCTCCGGCCTCCTTGCGGAAGCGATCGGCGCCCGCCGTGCCAGCGAACACATAGAGCCTTTCGTTGACGATGACCCAGATGGTCGGGTCGGATTCGCGCAGGATGCCGTTGGCCAGGTTCATGGCGCATGATCCGCCGAACTGCGGTGCGTACTTCTCGGGGTTGGCCCGGAACATGTCGCGATGGCGCGCATTGGCGAACAGGTAGCGGACGCCATCGTAGGTGTATTCGTATTCGGCGGTTCCTGGCGTGGCCGTCGACAGGGTGAAATAGGCGACGGGGTCGTAGCCCTTCAGCCCGATGACCTCCGGCGAGTCGGCAGGCGGCGGCGAGGCGGCGCGCACCTGGGCCGATCCCTCGATCGATCCGGCGAGGGCGCCGACGGCCGCGGCTGCCGCCACGGCCTTGAGCATGATCCGACGTGTGGACGTCATATCGAACACTCCCACGATCTGTGGGACGGGCAGCTGCCCGTCCGACCACCCGGGCAGGTGAGGCTCGAAATTGGGCGGGAAGGCGGCAGCGTGTGAACAACTGTTCAAATCGCCGCCCCGCGAATCTACGCGCTCAAGTATTCACCATCTGGCGTGGCAGGACCAGCACGATGTCCGGCCAGATTGTGATCAAAACGACACCGAGGCAGAGCAGCAGGAAGAACGGCGCGGTCGCCTTGGTGACGGTCCAGATGTCCCGCCCCGTGAGGTTCTGCAGCACGAACAGGTTGAAGCCGACCGGCGGGGTGATCTGCGCCATCTCCACGACCAGCACGATGTAGACGCCGAACCACAGCGGATCGATGTGCTGCGTGGCGATCATCGGCAGGACCACCGGCGCCGTGAGCACGATCATGGACACGCCGTCGAGGAAGCAGCCCAGCACGATGTAGAGCAGCGTCAGCAGGACGATCAGGCCGGCGGGGCTGAGGCCAAGCTGGTTCACCCAGTTCGCCATGGAGGCGGGCAGGCCGGTGAAGGCCATCGCCATGGTGACGAACGCCGCGCCGACCAGGATCAGCCCGATCATGCAGCTCGTGCGCACGGCACCCAGCAGGCTTTCCTGGAAGGTGTGCCAGGACAGCGTGCCGGTCGCGGCGGCGAGGACCAGCGCGCCGATGACGCCCATCACGGCCGCCTCGGTCGGCGTGGCGACACCGCCATAGATCGAGCCCAGCACGGCGACGATCAGCAGGATGACGGGGATCAGCCGGCGGGCATTCCAGATCTTCTGTGCGAAGCTCATCCTGAAGTCGTCGGCAGGAACGCGGGCCGGATTGAACAGCGCCCAGATCGCGGTATAGGCCATGAAGAGGCCGATCATCATGAAGCCCGGCAGGAAGCCCGCGATGAAGAGGCGGCCGATCGAGACCTGGGCCGTGATGCCGTACACGATCATCATGATGGAGGGCGGGATCAGCAGGCCGAGTGTACCCGAGCCGGCCAGCGTGCCGATCGCCATGCCCTCGTGATAGCCGCGCTTGCGCAGCTCGGGCATGCTCATGCGGCCGATGGTGGCGCAGGTGACGGACGAGGAGCCCGACACGGCGGCCATCACGCCGCAGCCCAGGATGTTGACGTGCAGCAGGCGGCCGGGCAGCCAGCCCAGCCAGGGAGCCAGCCCCTTGAACATGTCCTCCGACAGGCGGGAGCGGAAGAGGATCTCGCCCATCCAGATGAAGAGCGGCAGGGCGGTCAGCGCCCACCCCCAGCTCGAATCCCAGACCGTGGTGGCCAGCAGCGAACCGGCCGGCGAGGGCGTGAAGAAGTAGAGCGCGACGAAGCCGACCACCAGCAGCGTCACGCCGATCCAGACCCCGCTGGCCAGCAGGAGGAACAGCGTGCCCAGCACCACGACCGCGAGGAGCAGTTCACCGCTCACGACGCCACCGCCTTGCCGCGCGCTGCGGCCGCCGCCTCCGCCATGCCGACCTGCGCCGCCTCGAGCTCCTCGCCGATCGCCTGGGCCTCGGCATCCGCGAAGTCGGGGATCTTGCCCGCGAGCGTCTGCGCCAGCTCGTCGACGAAGCCGATCGCCATGATCGTGCCGCCGAGCGCCATGCCGATCTGCGGGATCCAGAACGGCACCGCCATCAGCCCGGGACTGGTGTCGCCGAACGCCCAGGAATCGTAGGCCATCTCCCACGCCTGCAAGGCGAAGAAGGCGAAGGCGGCCGTTCCGACGAGGCAGCACCAGATCTCGACCCAGCGCCGATGGCGCGGCGAGAACTTGCCGACCAGCAGGTTCACGCGGATGTGGGCACCGGCATTCAGGGTGTAGGCCAGCCCGAGGAAGGTCGAGGCGGCCATGCAGAAGCCCGAGATCTCGGTGGCGTCGAAGGTGAAGGCGAGGAACCGTCCCGCGATCTGCAGGACGATGGTGACGCCGATCATCATCAGGAAGAAGGCCGAGAGCAGACCGCTCAGGCGATAGAGGGCGTCCAGGGCAGCCCGCATGAAGTCACCTTCGTTGTGGAGAGACCGCACGGGCCGCCGGCTTCCCGGCGGCCCGCGACGCGCTGCATCAGTTGGTCTTCTGGCCGGCCATGTAGGCGTTGAGGATGGCCACCGCGGCGGGGCTGGCGGTCGCCTTCCACTCGTCGGCCATCGTTACGCCGACCTTCTTCATGGCGGCGATCACCGCCGGAGGGCCGCCTTCGACGACCATGCCGTTCTTCTTGAGGACGGCGGCCTTCTCGTCGGCCGCGGCCTTGCTCAGCTCCCAGGAACGCTTGGTGTAGGCGGCCGCGGCGTCCATGACGACCTTCTGGTCGGCCGGCGACAGGGCGGCGAAGGCGCGCTTGTTGAAGATCAGCGCGTTCTTCGAGAGGATCGCGCCCACGTCGGTGAAGTACTTCGTGTTGTCCCAGGCCTGGATGTCCGTGCCGGTCTGTGCGCTGGTGAACAACGCCTCGATCAGGCCCGTCGAGAAGGCTTGCGGGATCTCGGCAAACGGCAGGATGGTGGCCTTGAAGCCCAGCAGCGTGGCCATGCGCTGGGTCGCCGTGGAGTAGATGCGGATCTTCTTGTCCTTGAAGTCCTCGACCGACTTGACCTGGAACTTGGTGAAGAAGCCCTGGCTCGGCCACACCTGGTAGCCGGCGATGACCATGCCGGCCTTGTCGAACAGGCCCTTGAAGTAGGGGTTCTGGGCCTCCATCAGCTTCCAGGCCTCGTCATACGTGGAGGCGAGGAAGGGCACGCCGTCGAGGATGTACATCGGATCCTCGTTGCCGTAGACGCCGAGGCGGATCTCGCCGCCCTGCACCTGGCCCCGCTGGACCGCCGACTTGATGCTGTCGAGCTTGATCAGGCTGTCGTTGGTATGGAGCGTGATCTTCAGCTTGCCGTTGGTGCCCTTCTCGACGTCCTCGACCCACTTGCGCAGGTTCTGCGTCATGAAGTTGTTCTCGGGGTAGCCGCTGGCCATGACCCACTGGGTCTGCGCGCTGGCCGTCCCCGCGAGCACGAGGCTCGCCGCGGCGCCGGCAATCGCGGCCTTCCACGCCGATGCCTTTCTGATGAAGCTCATCCCTGGTCCTCCTGTTGAACCTGTGCTGGTGATTTCGGCGGCTTGGCAGCAACTTCCGTGCCACAGGTCCGGAAGATCCCCCGGGATGGCACGGCGCTTGCTGCGACCGATGCTCCCGCTGCAGAGGGCGTGCGCATGTCCGATTTCGTCTTCCCCGTCATCGATCTCGCCCCATGGCAGGCCGCCACCGATGCCCGCAGCAGCGCCCGCGGCGCGATCGCCCGGCAGGTGCGTTCCGCCTGCGAGACGATCGGTTTCTTCGCGGTGCGCGGCCACGGCGTCCCGGAGGCCATGATAGAAGACATGCGCGCGACGTCACGCGCCTTCTTCGACCTGCCGCTGGCCGAGAAGATGCGCGTCGCGCGTCCGCGCCCCGAGCAGAACCGCGCCTATCACAGCGAAGGAACCGAGACGCTGGCGCGGCTCGCCGGCAACGAATCGCCGCCCGACTACAAGGAAGTCTTCGCCATCGGCCCGCTCGACGTGCCGGCCGACGATGCGTGGTACCACAGCGCGCCGGGCGCCTACCCGAACTACGCGCCGAACCTCTGGCCCGAGCGTCCCACCGGCTTCCAGGCGGCCTGGCGGTCGTACTGGACGGCAATGGAGAGGCTTCAGGATACGCTCTGCCGGATCTTCGCGGTGGGACTGGATCTCGAGGAGGACTGGTTCGTCCGCCATCTCGACCGGCACTGCAGCATGCTGCGGGCGCTGAACTACCCTGAACAGCTGACACCGCCGCTGCCGGGCCAGCTGCGAGCGGGTGCGCATACGGACCTCGGCATGCTCACCATCCTCAAGAACGAGGCGGCCGACGGCGGCCTGCAGGTGCGCGACCTGGAGGGGCGCTGGCACGACGCGCCGACGGTCGAGGACGGCTTCATCATCAATATCGGCGACCTGCTGATGCGCTGGACCAACGACCGCTTCCGGTCGACGCTGCACCGCGTGGTCAATCCGGCCCGGTCGACGGGCTCGCGGCGGCTGTCGATCGCCTACTTCGTGGCCCCGAACTACGACGCGGTCATCGAATGCGTGCCGACCTGCCGCACCGCCGGCGGGCCGGAGCGCTATCCTTCGATCACGGTCGCCGACTACCGCAACGCCCGGTTCGCCCGCACCGCCGCCCCGGTCGCCGCCTGAGCGGGCGCTGCTTCGAGGCCACAGACGCCGATCTTCAGTCCGACGGGGGCGGGGACTCGCCGGCTGTTCGGGTCGCTTCGCCGTCGCCGTCCCGCGCGCGCTCGATCATCCGGTCGGCGATCTCCTGCTCGCCCAGCACGACCAGGTTGGCGCCCATGCCCTTCAGGTGTTCGACCGCCGCGTCCGAGTGGGCGCGCGCGAGGATCTCCAGCCGGGGATTGGCGGCGCGCGCCTGCTGGACGACCTGTCCCGCCTCGAAGGCCTCGGGGATGGTGACGAACAGGCGCCGCGCGCCAGCGACATTGGCGGCATCCAGCACGGCGGCGTCGACGGCGTTGCCGGAGAACGCCTCGAGGCCCTGCGCCCGCGCCTTCTCGACGTTGCGGTCGCCGCTGTCGATGGCGACCATGCCGCCGCCGCTGCCCAGCGACTGGCCGATCAGGGAGCCGACCCGGCCGTACCCTACGACCACGTCGTGACCCGCGAGCGCGGTGGGGACGAGGTCTGACTCGGGTTCCGCCGGCACCGGCTCCGGCGCCGGGCGGCGCAGGCGCTCGGCGAATGCGAACACGAGCGGGTTGAGCATGATGGACAGGATGGCGCCGGCGAGGACCAGATCGCGGGACTCGGCCGGCACCATCTCGAGATCGACGCCCAGCCCGATCAGGATGAAGGAGAATTCGCCGATCTGCGCCAGGCTGGCCGCCACGGTCAGGGCGGTCGGGGAGGTGTAGCCGAAGGCGCGCACGATCAGGAAGGCCGCCGCGGACTTGCCGAGCACGACGATGGCCAGGGTGGCCAGCAACGCCACCGGCGCCTCGATGAAGACGGCCGGGTTGAGCAGCATGCCGACCGAGACGAAGAACAGCACGGCGAAGGCGTCGCGCAGCGGCATCGCCTCCTCGGTAGCCTGCTGGCTGAGGTCGCTCTCGCCCAGCACGACCCCCGCGAAGAAAGCGCCCAGTGCGAAGGACACGCCGAACAGCTTGGCGGCGCCGAACGCCACACCGAGCGCCACGGCATAGACCGCGAGCCTGAACAGTTCGCGCGAGCCGGTATGGGCGGAGTAGTGCATCAGCCAGGGAATGACTCGCCGGCCGACGATCAGCATGACGGCGACGAAGATCGAAACCTTGGCGATCGTGATCAGCAAATAGAAGATGATGCGGGTGGCCGGCACGTTGTCGCTGGCGGTGATGGTCGCGAGCGCCGGCAGCAGAACCAGCGCCAGCACCATCGCCAGGTCCTCGACGACCAGCCAGCCGACCGCGATGCGGCCGCGTTGCGTCTCCAGGATGTGCCGGTCCTGCAGAGCGCGTATCAGCACGACCGTGCTGGCGACCGACAGGCTGAGCCCGAACACGACGCCGGCGAGCGGCGGCCAGCCCAGGATCCAGGCGAGGCCCATGCCCATGAGCGTTGCCACGGCGATCTGACCGACCGCGCCCGGCACCGCGATGCGGGCGACCGACATCAGGTCCTTGAGCGAGAAGTGGAGGCCGACGCCGAACATCAGCAGGATGACGCCGATCTCGGCGAGCTCGCCGGCGAGCGCGCGATCGGCCGTGAAGCCAGGCGTGTAGGGGCCGACCAGGACGCCGGCCAGGAGATAGCCGACCAGCGGCTGCAGGCGAAGGCGATTGGCGATCAGCCCGAGAACGAAGGCCAGCATCAGACCCGCGGCAATGGTCTCGATCAGCGGTGTCTGATGCTCAGGCATCGCGATTTCTCTCCGCGGGTGGATGGTGACTATTCGATTTGGCGCGAAGAGCGCGAAATAGCAATCTTTCCCTGCAACGGGAGGACATCGGAATGAAACGCAGGGAACTTCTGTCGGCGGGACTGGCGGGCGCCGCCCTCATGGCAGCGGCCGGGCCGGCGCGCAGCGAGGTGTTTCCCAGCAAGCCCATCCGTTGGATCATCCCCTTCGCCGCCGGCGGGAACTACGATGTGACGTCGCGGCTGGTCGGCGAGGCGATGGGGCGGCGGCTGGGGCAGAACGTGCTGCCGGACAACCGGCCGGGGGCCGGCGGCGTCGTCGGCATGGAAGCGGCGGCCAACGCGCCGGCCGACGGCTACACCGTGGTGATGGGCAGCTTCAGCGTCCTGTGGATCGCGCCGTACCTGGCCGGCAAGCCGCCCATGGTCGCGCAGTTCGCCCCGGTCAGCCTGCTGACCACCGTCCCGATGGTGATCGTCGCGAAGGCGGATGGTCCGTTCGCGGACATCAAGGCGGCACTCGCCGCCGCGAAGGCGAAGCCTGGCACGGTGAGCATCGGTCATGCCGGCAACGGCACGACCAATCACCTGGCCATCCTGCGCCTGCAGGTGAACGAGAAGGTCACGTTCAACGTCATTCCCTATCGCGGTTCCGGCCCTGGTCTCAACGATCTCATCGGCGGCCAGATCGATCTCTATGCCGACCAGCTCACGACGTCGCTGCCGCACATACGGGCGGGCAAGCTCAAGGCGCTGCTGGTGGTGGGCCCCGACCGCATCGCCCAGCTGCCCGACACGCCGAGCCTGACGGACATCGGCAGCCGGCCGTTCGACGGCGGCACGACGGCGGGGCTGTTCGCGCGCGCCGGCACGCCGGCGGCTGCGCTGGACGTCCTGAATGCCGCGGTGGTCGGCGCGCTCAAGGACGAGCAGGTCGCGCGCAGGCTGGTCGATCTCGGCGCTATGGTGCGGCCGAGCACGCGGGCCGAGTTCGGGGCCTACCTTGCGGAGCAGGAGGCGGGCGTTAGCGAACTTGTGAAGTCGGGGTTGTTGAAGCGCGACTGAGGCGGGCGCATGTCACGCGGATGACAAGAGCACACCTCATGCCTCTCGCGGCCGCCGTCCTCATGGCGATGCTGGCGGCCGGCTGCGCCTCGACCGGGACTACTGGCGGCGCTAGCGTGCGCGGCGGCGCCGGCAGCGGCTGGGAGAACTTCCGCGCCGAAGCCGGCGGTGCGGCTGGCGGGCGGGTGTCGTGATCAGAGCGCTGGCGGCAATGCTGACCGCTGCGCTCCTGCTGGCTGGATGCAAGGGCATTCCCCAGGACGACCGGTACCAGACCCATGACGGCGGTCGCAGCAATACGCGGGCCGATCTGGTGCCCGCGCCGATGGTCACAGTGCCTTCATGACGGCCCAGAGGTCGGCCTTGCGCTCGAAGCCGATGCCCGGCGCATCGGGCAGGGCGACGCGGCCGTCGATGACGGGGCAGTCGTCGGCGAAGCCGCCGAACGGCGCGAAGACCTGCGGATAGGATTCGTTGCCGCCGCATTGCAGGCCGACGGCGATGTTGAGCGCGAACTGGTGGCCGCCGTGGGGAACGCAGCGGCGCGGCGACCAGCCGTTCGCTTTCAGCATCTCCAGGGTGCGCAGGTATTCGACCAGGCCGTAGGACAGCGCGGGATCGAACTGCAGGATGTCGCGGTCGGGCCGCAGCCCGCCGTGGCGCACCAGGTTGCGGGCATCCTGCATGGAGAACAGGTTCTCGCCGGTCGCGAGCGGCGGCGCATACTGGGTGGCCAGCGCGGCATGCGCCAGGTAGTCGAGGGGATCGAGCGGCTCCTCGTACCAGCGCAGGCCGTAACCCCTGACGGCGTTGCCGAATTCGATCGCCGCCGGCAGGTCGAACCTGCCGTTGACGTCGACGGCCAGCCGCTCGCCGGCGCCGACGATCGCCAGCACGGCCTCGATCCGCCGGAGGTCGTCGGCGAGCGGCACGCCGCCCACCTTCATCTTCACGCAGGAATAGCCGAGGTCGAGATAGTGCCTCATCTCGTCCTGCAGGCCCTTCAGGTCCTTGCCCGGATAGTAGTAGCCGCCCGCGGCGTAGACCCATGCCCGGTCATCGTGGCTCCCACCGTTGTAGCGATCGGCCAGCAGCTTCCAGAGGGGCACGCGCCTCGCCTTGGCGACCGCGTCCCACAGCGCCATGTCGAGCACGCCCACCGCCACCGAGCGTTCGCCGTGTCCGCCGGGCTTCTCGTTGGCCATCATGGCGGCCCAGCATCGGGCAGGATCGATCAGCCCCTCCGCGTCGAGCAGCGAGTCCGGGCTGGCCTGCGTCAGCCGGGGGATGAACCGTTCCGCGAGCAGCCCCTTCTGGGCATAGCGGCCGTTCGAGTTGAAGCCGTAACCGATCACCGGCCTGCCCTCGACCACCACGTCGGTCTCGATCGCGACGACGCTGGCCGTCATCTGGCTGAAGTCGATGTAGGCGTTGGCGATGTTCGAGCGGATGGGCGAGATGATGTCCCGGACGGACACGATGCGCATGGACTCTCCTTCAGGCGGTCGCCGAACGCCGGATCTGGCGGCCGAGCAGCCACCAGGCGATCAGGACCGTCATGATGTTCCAGCCGATTCCGTTGATGAACGCCGCCCGGTACGATCCCGTCACGTCGAACAGCACGCCGCCCATCCAGCCGCCCAGCGCCATGCCGATCAGGGTGGACGAGACCGCCAGTCCGACGCGGGTCGCTGCCTCGCCGGGCGGGAAATACTCGCGCACGATGATGGCGTAGGACGGCACGATCCCGCCCTGGAACAGGCCGAACAGCGCCGACGCGACGTAGAGCGAGGTCAGCTTGTCGTCGATCAGGTAGAAGGCGAGCGCGATGCCTTGCAGCACGGCACCGAGCAGCAGCGTGCGCACGCCGCCGACCTTGTCTGCGATCCAGCCCGAGGCGACGCGGCTCACGATGCCGAAGCCCAGCATGAGCGACAGCATCTCCGCCCCGCGGGCGACGCCGTAGCCCAGGTCGGCGCAGTAGGCGACGATGTGGACCTGCGGCATCGACATGGCGACGCAGCAGCCGATGCCCATCAGGGCGATCAGCGCCTGCAGCGCGTTGGGCGAGAGGCCGAGCGCCTCCTGTGAGCGCCGCACGACCCTCACGAGCGCGCCCTCGGCATGGTCGGGTGGCCGCCGGCGCAGCGTCAGCGCCAGCGGGATCATCGTCAGCAGGCAGAGCGCCGCGGCCGACAGCGACATGACGCGCCAGCCGTGGTTGTTGATGATGAAACCGACGATCGGCGGCCACAGGGCGCCAGCGACGTAGTTGCCCGAGGCGGCGATGGCGACGGCGATGCCGCGACGCTTCTCGAACCAGTGCGAGATGTCGGCCACCAGCGGCGCGAAGGTCGCGGCGGCGCTGAAGCCGATCAGCGCCTGGGCGGCAGCGAACGGGATCAACGTGGTGGCGAGCGGCGCCAGGGCGAAGCCCAGCGCCAGCCCGATGGCGCTCAGGATCGCGGCGACCACAATGCCGCGCCGGTCGACGATGCGCCCCACGATCACGCCGCCGGCGAAGAACCCCAGCGTGTTCATGGTGTAGGCGAAGGAGATGTCGGCGCGCGTGATGCCGAGGTCGGTCTGCACGGCGGGGATCGCCACCGTCAGCGACCACATGCCGATGCCGCCGACCGTGCTCAGCGCGACGCTGGCGGCGAGCCGCCGCCAGGCGTAGGTCGAATCGATGCCTCTCATGTCGGATCCCGAGGGTTCAGCCGCCGGCCACGCCCTGCGTGTTGACGTAGAGCGCATAAAGCGAATGGCTCGCGGTCATGAACAGGCGGTTGCGATGGCGGCCGCCGAAGCAGAGGTTGGCGCAGCGCTCGGGCAGGTCGATATGGCCGATCGGCCGGCCGGAAGGGTCGAACACCCGCACGCCATCGAGGTCGGGCGTCCCCATGCCCCAGCCACACCACAGGTTGCCGTCGACATCGACACGGAAACCGTCGGGCGAGCCGCCCGGCCCGGCATCGATCAGCACCGATCCCTTGCCCAGCGCCGTCCCGTCGGCGGCGACGTCGTAGGACAGGATCTGACGATGCGGCTCGGCGCGCGAGGCGACGACGTAGAGCTTCTTCTCGTCGGGCGAGAAGGCGAGCCCGTTGGGACCCGCGATGTCGTCGGCCATGACGGTGAGCTTGCCGGTCGCGGCATCGAGCCGGTAGACGGCCGGCTTGTTCTCGCTCTCGGCCTTGTGGCCTTCGTAGTAGCCCAGGATGCCGAACGTCGGATCGGTGAACCAGACCGAGCCATCGGACTTCACGACGACGTCGTTCGGGGAGTTGAGGGGCTTGCCGTTGAAGGAATCGGCCAGCACCGTGATGGCGCCATCATACTCGAAGCGCACGACGCGGCGGGCATCGTGCTCGCAGGCGATCAGCCGGCCCCGCCGGTCGCGCGTGTGGCCGTTGGCGTTGTTGGACGGCTTGCGGAAGATCGAGACGTTGCCCGATTCCTCGTCCCAGCGCAGCACGCGGTTGTTGGGTATGTCGCTCCACAGCAGGTAGCGGCCGTCACCGAAATAGACGGGCCCCTCCGCCCAGCGGCAGCCGGTATAGAGCCGCTCGACCGACGCCAGCGGCAGCCGGTAATTGCCGAATACGGGATCGAGCATGCGTACCGCCGCGTCGGGGTAGCGCTCGTTGGGCTGCCACATCGGTGTTTCCTGGTCCTTCATTGATCGTCCGACAGTAAGGCGCGGGCGGCGCCTGCGCGACCCCTGATTTGGCAGGGCTGTCCCTCAATGGATTTCGCCCTTCGGCGCAGGCGGCGCTTGACGGAGTTCCCTCATGCCACAATAGTTAACCATATTGTTTACTGTTGACGCGAGGAGCGGCTGACGATGAAGAAGGTCTATACGGGAGGCTGCCATTGCGGTGCCGTGCGTTTCGAGTGCCGCCTCGATCCCGCCGAGGGGACCAGCCGCTGCAACTGCTCCGTCTGTGCCAAGGGCCGCTTCTGGAAAGCCATCGCACGGAAGGAGGACTTCCGCATCCTGCAAGGCGAGGGAGAGCTGTGCGACTACCGATTCGGCAGCGGGACCATCCATCACCTGTTCTGCCGGCACTGCGGCGTAAAGCCGTTCGGCCGCGGCAGCCTGGAGGCGCTGGGCGGCATTTTCCACGCGGTCAATGTCGCCTGCCTGGACGGGACGGCGCCGCAGGAGATGGCGGGCGGGCCGATCCGTTACGAAGACGGCCGGCGCGAAGCCTGGGGCGAGGCACCCGCCGAGACGCGGCACCTCTGACGGCTACATCGCCACTTTGCGGAAGACGTCGACGAAGCGGTCGACGTCGGCCTCGTCGTTGTAGACGTGCGGGCTGATGCGCAACCGGCCGAGCCGTGGCGCGGCATAGACGTTCTCTGCGGCGAGCTTCTGCGGCAGGTCGGGCGCCATGCCCTGCGGGAACTGCAGGCTGAGAAGATGCGGCGCGCGCAGCCGGCGGTCCATGATGCGCACGCCGGTGTTGGCGAGCCCGTCTGCCAGCCGGTCCGTGAGCATCGCCAGGCGCGACACGATCGGCTCGTTGCCCCAGGCCGCCATCATCTCCATGCCGACGGCCGCCATTTCCATGGAGATGAAGTGGTCGCGCTCGCCCATATCGTAGCGACGCGCGCCGTCGGCATAGGCGACGTCGCGGAAATAGACCGTATCCTCCGCCGACACGGCCTTGCGCGCCGAGGCGGTCTGTTCCAGCGGTACGCCGTTCTGGTGCCGCTTGGCCACGTACATGAAGGCGCGGCCGTAGGGCCCGAGCACCCACTTGTAGGTCGGGAAGATCAGGAAATCCGGATCCAGCGCCTTCACGTCGATGCGCCGGACGCCGGCATCGTGCGTGGCATCGACCAGGAGCATCGATCCCTTGGCCTTCGCCCCCGCGGCGATGCGCGGCATGTCGAGCGCCCCGCCGTCGGACCAGTGGACCGAGGCGATGGAAACCATGGCCAGCGGCGCGGCGCCGCCGCGTTCGATCGCCTCCAGGACGGCGGAGGTCCAGTCGCCGTCATCGGGCTGGCGCACCGTCTCCACGGCGAAGCCGCCGGCCTGCGCGCGGCTCATCCATTCGAGCACGGGCGAGGTGTGGTCGTCCTGCAGCACCAGTACGCGGCTGCCGCGGGGAATGTCGACGACCTTGCCGGCGGTCGACACGCCATAGCCCACCGATGGAATGAGTGCGACATCGGCAGCATCTGCGCCGATCAGGGCCGCCGCCGCCCGGCGGGCACGCTCGTACTGCTGCGACTGGAAGTCGGGGGGCAGCGTCCATGGCTGCCCCTTGCGGCCGACGGCGGCGCGTCCCGCCTCCTGCACCGCGCGCGGCAGGGGGCTCCAGGACGCGGCGTTGAAGAAGCAGACCTCACGCGGCATGTCGAACAATGCACGCTGGCAGGGCAGCATCGGTACCTCCTCGATGACAGCAGAGACTATCGCGGATGGCGGCGATCTCGCCCGACAATTTCTCGGGTCCCCCTCCATGGAATAGAGTGCCGCATGCAGCACTTCCCGCCCCGCCGCCTGATCTGTCTGACCGAGGAGACCGTCGAGACCCTGTATCTCCTCGGCGAGCAGGACCGCATCGTCGGCGTGTCCGGCTACGCCGTGCGCCCGCCCGAGGTCCGCTCCAAGCCGCGGGTGAGCGCCTTCACGTCCGCGCGCATCGACAAGATCCTGGCCTTGAAGCCCGACCTCGTGCTGGCCTTTTCCGACCTGCAGGCCGATATCGTGGGCGCCCTCGCCAAAGGCGGCGTGGCCGTCCACTTGTTCAACCAGCGTGACCTCGTCGGCATCTTCGCCATGATCCGCACGGTGGGCGCGCTCATCGGCGAGAGCGGCAAGGCAGAGGCCCTGGCGCGCTCCTTCGAGCGGCGGATTGCCGAGATCAGGTCCGCAACGGGCGAGCCCGCTCGTCGGCCGCGCGTCTACTTCGAGGAGTGGAACGATCCCATGATCTCGGCCATCGGCTGGGTCTCGGAGCTCATCGAGGTCGCCGGCGGCATCGACGTGTTCGCGCATCTGCGCGGCGCGGCGGCGGCGCGGGACCGCATCGTGACGTCCGACCAGGTGATCGCCGCCCGCCCCGACGTCATCCTGGCCTCATGGTGCGGTCGCAGGGTCGTGCCCGGACAGGTGGCCAAGCGGCCGGGCTGGGACAGGCTGCCAGCCGTCCTGTCGGGCCGAATCGTCGAGATCAAGTCGCCGATCATCCTCCAGCCGGGCCCGGCGGCGCTGACCGACGGGCTCGACGCGATCCGGTCCGCGCTGGCAGTCGTCCGGCAGGACAGGCCGGCGTCATTATCCCGGATGTAATTGAGGGCGCGGCTTCAGCGTCCGATGTTTGGCTCATCGAGACCCAAGGAGGGTTTGGGATGAGTCACCTTTCCAGCCGGCGTTCGCTCGAACAAGCCGCCCCGTTCGAGACGCCAATCGCCTCTCCGCCGTCGCGCTTGCACCGGCTCGGCGCGATGATCCGGCTATGGCGTGAACGCACCGCGGCACGCCGTCATCTTGCCGTCATTGATGCGCGGAGCCTGCGCGACGCCGGCATTTCGCAAGCCGCGGCCTCCTACGAATCCGGCAAGCCGTTCTGGCGTCCCTTCGGCCCCTTGCGCTGAGCCGGCTGCCGCCTTGTCATTGCCACATTGCCGCCATAACCCTTCGCTGTGCTAAGGAACTATCGCGGACAGCGGACGTTGAGCTTCGCGCGCGATGCCGGCGTTCCCATATTCGGGGCCGGCCTGGTGGCGTGTTGAGGCAACATCCCTTCGCGCCGAGGACAATAGGCAAGCGCTGAAGGGGGCTGCTGGATGACACCGCCGGACATCGACCGGTCGACCGCGTTGTTTCTCGATCTCGACGGGACGCTGATCGAGATTGCGGAGACGCCCGAGGCGGTCGTGGTCCCCCCAGGGCTTCCCAACCTGCTGGCGAACCTTCAGCGGCAGCTCGGCGGCGCCCTGGCGATCGTCACCGGTCGGACGATCAGCGTGGTCGATCACCTTCTTTCGCCCTTCGTGCCGATCGCCGCCGGCGAGCATGGTGCGACCTTGCGCTATCCGGGCGGCAAGCTGGAAGTCGCGCCAAGAGACAGGGTCGTGCCGCAGGAATGGCACGACGCGCTGCGCAATGCTGCGGGCCGCTGGCCGGGCGTGCTGATCGAGCCCAAGCCGCATGGCGTGACGGTTCACTACCGGCTGTCGCCACAGCGGGGTGAAGAGGTGTGGCGACTGGTCCGAGCGCTGGTGCAGGACGATCCGTTCTTCCATCTCATTCCCGCGCGCGAGGCGGTCGAGATCGCGCCGCGCGGTTCGTCGAAGGGGACAGCGGTCGAGCGCCTCATGGCGCAGGAGCCGTTCGTCGGTCGGCGCCCGATCTTCATCGGCGACGACTTCACGGACGAGGCAGGCATGGAGGCCGCACGCCGGCTCGGCGGCGAGGGGCTGCGCGTCGCCGAAGTCTTTGGCGGCGAGCCGGCCAGCGTGCGGGCGTGGCTGCAGCGCGGCTCGGAACGCCTGGGAAGCGCTTCGCAGCCGATCTCCGTGTCGGCGGGGGTCTCGCCATGAGCAGCCTCGATCTCGGCGTCATCGGCAACTGTGCCATCGCCAGCCTGGTCGATCGCAACGCACGGCACGTCTGGTACGGCCTCGAGCGGCTCGATGGCGATCCCGTGTTCAATGCGCTGCTCGGCGGCGACGATCCCCAGCACGGCTTCATGGACGTGCTGGTGGCGGGTGCCAAGGAAAGCCGCCAGCGCTACCTGCACAACACCGCAATCCTCGAGACCACGATCGAGGGCAGCAGCGGTACGGTGCGCGTCATCGACTTCGCGCCGCGCTTCCGACGCTTCGGGCGCATGTTCCGCCCGCCGATGATCGTGCGGCGGCTGGAACCCGTGGCCGGCCGGCCACGCGTCACGGTCCGGCTGCGGCCGACCTTCGGCTATGGCGCCCGCAAGGCCCAGCTCACGTCAGGCAGCAACCACGCCCGCTTCGTCGGCGACACGGCGGTGATCCGCCTCACGACCGACGCCTCGATCAACTATGTCCTGCGCGAGACGGAGTTCTCGCTCGATCGCCCGATCAGCCTGATCATCGGCGCCGACGAGAGCGTGACCGAGAATCCCGACGCCCTCGCCAGGAGCTTCCTCACGGAGACCGAGGCCTACTGGCAGACTTGGGTGCGCGATCTCAACATTCCGTTCGACTGGCAGCAGGCGGTCATCCGCGCCGCGATCACGCTGAAGATGTGCAGCTACGAGGACACGGGCGCCGTGGTGGCCGCGCTGACGACCTCGGTGCCGGAGGCAGCGCACACACCACGCACCTGGGACTACCGCTTCACCTGGCTGCGCGACGCCTTCTTCACCGTGACGGCGCTCAACCGCCTGTCGGCCACGCGCACCATGGAAGGGTACGTCCGGTTCATCGTCGACGTCGTCGAAGCCGGCAGTTCGCGCGGCGAGGTGGATGCCATCGCGCCGCTCTTTCCCATCGCGCCCGGCACCGATACGGCGGAGCGCCTGATCGACACGCTGCCCGGCTATCGCGGCTTCGGGCCCGTGCGCATCGGCAATGCCGCCGTCGGCCAGCGACAGAACGATACCTACGGCTCCATGGTGCTGACCGCAGCCCAGATGTTCTGGGACGAACGCCTGCCGCGGCAGGGCGACCTGGAACTCTATCGCCGGCTCTGCGTCGTGGGTCAGGAGGCCCATCGCGTGGCACTGACGCCTGATGCCGGTCTTTGGGAATACCGCGAGCGCGAGGAGGTGCACACCTTCTCCGCGGCCATGTGCTGGGCCGCGCAGCACCGGCTGGGCCAGATCGCCAAGCGCGTCGGCGTCGACTCGGAATCGCGCGAATGGCTGGCGCGCGCCGGCGTCCTGCGCCAGGAGGTGCTGAAGCGAGGCACCACGCAGGAGGGGTGGCTTTCGGGCGTGCTCGACCGCGACATGCTCGATGCGTCGAGCCTGGTGCTGCCCGAGATCGGCGTGCTGCCGTCCGACGATCCGCGCTTCCATGCGACGATCGACGTCGCCGCCAAGCGCCTCATGCAGAACGGCTTCGTCATGCGCTATCGCGAAGCCGACGATTTCGGCAAGCCGTCCAACGCGTTCCTGCTCTGCACCTTCTGGTACATCGACGCGCTGGCCAGCGTCGGCCGCCGCGACGAGGCGCTCGAGCTGTTCAACAATCTGCTGGCCCGACGCAACCATGTCGGCCTGCTCGCGGAGGACATCGATCCGTCCACCGGCGAGCTCTGGGGCAATTTTCCGCAAACCTATTCGCAGGTGGGCCTGATCCTGTCGGCCATGCGCCTGTCGCGCAGTTGGGAGGAGGGGCTATGGCACGCATCGTGATCGTCTCCAACCGGGTCCCGATCCCGAAGGCGCGCGTCACGGCGGCGGGCGGCCTGGCCGTCGCGTTGCGCGATCTCCTCATTCCCGGCTCGATGTGGTTCGGCTGGAGCGGTCGGCTCTCGTCGGATCCGTCTCCGCAGCCTGCGCTGGTCGAGGCCCGTGGCGTCACCTATGCGACCATCGACCTGACGCACGAGGCGCATCGTGCCTTCTACGTTGGCTTCGCCAACGGTGCGCTGTGGCCGCTGCTGCACTTCCGCCTCGGCCTGATGCACTTTCGTCGTGAGGACTATCAGGGCTATCTCGCGGTCAACGAGACGTTCGCCTCCTCGCTCAAGCAGGTGCTCCAGCCCGACGACACGGTGTGGGCGCACGACTACCACCTTCTGCCGTTCGGGCGCATGCTGCGACAGCATGGCTTCGAGGGACCGCTCGGCTTCTTCCTGCATGTACCGTTCGTCCCGCCCTCGATGCTGGAGGCGATGCCGGTGGCGCGGGAACTCGTCGCCGATCTCTGTGCCTACGACGTCGTCGGATTCCAGACCGAGGAGCATGCGCGCGACTTCCGTGACTGCGCGCAGCGCCTGCTCGGGGCGAAGGTCGAGGGGGAGTGGGTGCGGCTCAACGGCCGGCGGACGCGCGCCTTCGCCGACCCCATCGGCATCGATGCGCAGTCGTTCGCGGAGGAAGCCGAACGCGCGGCCAATGACAAGCTCGTGCAGCGCGTCGACGGCAGCCTGTCAGGCCGGCTGCTGGCGATCGGCGTCGACCGCATGGACTATTCCAAGGGGCTGCCCAACCGCTTCGAGGCCTACGGGCGCCTGCTCGAACGCCACCCCGAGCATCGCCGGCAGATCCATTTCCTGCAGATATGCCCGCGCTCGCGCGAGGAGGTCGACGAATATCGCAAGCTGCGGTCGGAGCTCGACCGCCTTACGGGGCGCATCAACGGGCGGTTCTCGGAGTTCGACTGGACGCCGCTGCGCTACTCGACGCGCGCGGCGCCGCGCGCGACGCTGGCCGGTCTCTACCGCATCGGCCGCATCGGCGTCGTGACGCCGCTGCGCGACGGCATGAACCTCGTCGCCAAGGAGTTCGTGGCCGCCCAGTCCGATGAGGACCCCGGCGTCCTGGTCCTGTCGAAATTCGCCGGAGCGGCGCAGGAGCTGGACGAGGCGCTGATCGTCAATCCGTTCGACCCGGACGCCATCGCC
This sequence comes from Pseudomonadota bacterium, assembly GCA_049323495.1. Taxonomy (GTDB): domain Bacteria; phylum Pseudomonadota; class Alphaproteobacteria; order Reyranellales; family Reyranellaceae; genus Reyranella. The sequence goes on along the minus strand of JBMONG010000033.1, from coordinate 312,746 downwards.
GACGCCATGAACGTCGCGCTCACCATGCCGCTCGCCGAGCGACGCGAACGCCAGGCCGCGCTCAAGGCCAAGGTCTTCACCAGCACCGCCGACGCGTTCTGTCGCCGGTTCGTCGATGCGCTGAACCTGCCGGCCGTCGACCGGCAGGCGGCGTAGCGGCGACCATCGGCGGCTGCTCGTGCCGGCGACGACGGCGTAGCATCCTGCGGCCATGAGCGTCATCTCGCGGCTGTGTATCTCGGGCTACCGGTCGCTGCGCGACGTCCGGCTGGAGATCGGCGCCCTCACGGTCGTCACTGGCACCAACGGCAGCGGAAAATCCAGCCTCTATCGCGCGCTGCGCCTGCTCGCCGACGTGGCGCAGGGTCGTGCGATCCAGTCCCTGGCCATGGAAGGCGGCCTCCCGTCGGTCCTGTGGGCGGGGCCCGAATCCTTCTCCCGCGCAATGAAGACCGGTGCGCAGCCGGTCCAGGGAACGGCGCGCCGCACTCCGGTCAGCCTGAAGCTCGGCTTCTCGTCGAGCTCCTACGGCTATGCCATCGATCTCGGCCTGCCGCCGCCGGTTCCGCGTTCGCGCTTCGACCGGGATCCCGAGATCAAGGCGGAGAGCCTGTGGACGGGGCTGCTGCTCGGCCGCAGCAACGTGTTCGCGCAGCGCAAGGGTCCGTCGGTGAGCGTACGCGACCGGGAGGGCGCCTGGCGGCCGGCCTTCACGCAGCTCAAGCCGTACGACAGCATGCTCACCCATTGCAGCGACCCGCGCGAGGCCGTCGAGCTGCTGATGCTGCGCGAGAGCATGCGGGAATGGCGGTTCTACGATCATTTCCGCACCGACGGCGAGGCGCCCGCGCGGCGCCGCCAGATCGGCACCCGCACGCCCATCCTGGCGTCCGACGGCGCCGATCTCGCCGCGGCCGTCTCGACCATCCAGGAAATCGGCGACGAAAAGGGCCTGAATGCCGCGATCGCCGATGCCTTCCCGGGGGCATCGCTCGACGTCCGCGACACCGACGGGCTGTTCGAGATCGAGATGCGGCAGCACGGGCTGCTGCGGCCGCTCGGTGCGGCCGAGCTGTCCGATGGCACGCTGCGCTACCTGCTGCTCGTCGCTGCGCTCCTGTCGCCGCGGCCGGCACCGCTCGTGGTGCTCAACGAGCCGGAGACCAGCCTCCATCCGGACTTGCTGCCCGCGCTGGCGCGCCTGATCGCGGCAGCGTCGGCGTCATCGCAGATCATCGTGGTTTCGCATGCCGTGGCCCTGGTTGCCGCGCTGGAAGGGGCGGGCGCCAAGCGGATCGTGCTGGAGAAGCAGCTCGGCGAGACCATCGCGGCGGGCGAGGCACAGCCGGCATGGAACTGGCCGTCGCGGTAGATCAGGCGAGCTGACCAAAGGCTGGCGGATAGACGATGCGGCCGCCGGTGCCTCGCAGGGCGCCGGGCGTGAGTTCGAGGGCCATGAAGGCGTCGCCCGAGAACGGCGCAGCGAGCTTGCGGGCAAGCTCGGCGGCGAAGCCGAAGCGTGGATAGTAGTCTGGGTGGCCGAGAACGATGACGGCCTGCCAACCCAGGCTGCGCGCCTGGTCGAGCCCGTGCCGGACGAGCGCACTGCCGACACCGCGGCGCTGACGATCCGGTCGGACGGTCATCGGGGCGAGAGACAGGGTGGATACGATCCTGCCATCGACCGTCACGTCGAGGTGGCTGAACAGGATATGGCCGACGATGGCGTCGCGCTCTATGGCGACCAGTTCCACGGCAGCGTGCCTGTCGAGACGCAGCGCCTCGACGAGCATCGATTCGGCACGGCCTCCGAATGCAGCGTCGTTAACCGCGCGTATCGCCGCGTCGTCGGCCGGTTCTCGCACGCGGATCGTCAGGGCGTTCACTCAACTCCACCGCGCCGGTGAGGTGCCGAGCGGTTCCGCCGGCCGGGCGTAGAAGGGCGGGGTCTCGCTGAGCCCGACCGCCGGCTTGAGATGACGCAGCCGGCCGAACGCGGTGTCGCTCTCCATGAAAAGCGACGCCAGCTCCGCTTCCGGCAGCTCGTTCCTGCCGGCGGCGGCATCGACGGTTCCGAGGCCGGCCAGCCAGTGCGCGACCTGGACCAGCGAGACGCGCACCAGCCAGGAGCCGCCCTGCTCGGCGCGACGCGCCAGGCCGACCATGGCGCCCAACGCGCCGAGATAGCCCGCGATGTAGTCGAGCGCCTGGACCGGCAGGTTGCGCGGCTTGTCGAGCGTGCCCTGCGTAGCGGACAGGCCGGTGACGTTCTGCACGATCGAATCGAAGCCGCGGCGTCCGGCCCACGGACCTTCATGGCCGTAGGCGCAGATGCTGACGCACACGATCCCGGGCCGCAGCGCCGCGACCCGTTCCGGCGAGAAGCCGCGCGCCGCCAGGGCGCCCGGGCGGTAACCCTGGGTGAAGACGTCGGCACCGCGCAGCAGGGCAGTCATGCTCTCGATGCCGTCCGGCCGTGTCAGGTCGACCCAGGCGCAGCGCTTGCCATGGCCGGTGTCCATGAGGAGCTCGGTCTGGTAGGGCAGATGAGGTGCGGCGATATGCAGGACCTCGGCGCCGTGCTCGGCCAGCACGCGGCCGCTGGTCGGTCCGGCAAGGACCCGGGTGAGGTCGAGGGCTTGCAGGCCGCTCAGCGGACGTTCGCCCGGCGGCAACGGCTGGGGCGGCGCGTCGCCGATGCGCACGATATCGATCAACGGCAGGCGGGCGACGGCCCGCCCATGCGGATGGGCGTTCCATTCTTCGCGGCTGCGCACCAGCCCGCCGACGCAGCCGCCGGCAGCGATCGCTTCCTCGAGGGCCAGACCATCCCATCGGGCCACCGCCGCCGCCAGCGCTTCGCGGGTCTCCGCCGCCGCGCCGGCGATGCGGAGCGCGCCAGTGCGATGATGCGGATGGTTGGTGTGCAGGAACATGATGCGGCCGTCACGGGTGGGGTAGTGACCCGCCAGCGGATCCCACGATACCGGCTTCCTGCCGTCCTGAAGGACGTAGGTGTTGGACCGCAGGGAGGCTGCGGCCGCGTGGCAATCGACCGACACGGCCTGAGACCGGCCTGTCCGCAGCCGCCACAGGTCGGAAGCGGCGAGGCCGACGGCGGCCAAGGCGGCGGCGCCGGCCGTGGCGATCCGCCATGGCGTCGCGAAGACCGGATCGCCACTGCCCGTGATCGACAGCGCATCCTCGCTGCCCGGCGACCGGCCGAGCTCGTGGAGGATCGCGTGGGCGAGTGCAGCCGTCATGTTTCCGTCATGATGCGGGTCAGGAGTGCCATGAAGTCGTCCGGGCACGTGATGTGCGGATTGTGGCTGGCGTCGATTTCGTAGGACTTCCAACCCGGGGCGGTCCTGGCGCGGTCGGCGAACTGCCGGAAGGTATCGCCCGGACCGTTGCGCCGGGCATAGATGTAGGCCCGCGGCGGTGGCGCCTCGTGCGATGACAGCCGGAGCTTCTGCTCGAAGGTCTTGATCGGCTGCGGCTGGCGTCGCGGCATCGCCCAGGCGACGTCCTCGGGGGCCGTGTCGGGCGGCATCGGCGTGGGCGGAATGCGCCAGCCCGCCCCTTCGGCGTCCGCCCTCGAGCGCATGTGGGCTGCGGCCTTTTCGCCCACAAGGTCGAAGAGACTCTCGCCTTCCTGCGGTGCGAAGGCGTCCACGTAGATGATCCGCGCGATGCGATCGCGCGCCCTGTCCGCAACGCCCGTCGCCACCATGCCACCATAGGAATGCCCGATCAGGGTGACGTCCCGCAGATCCTCGACGTCGAGCACGGCCGTGACGTCATGGATGTGCGCGTTGAGGTCGATCTCGTGATGGGCGAGGTGCGCGCGCTCGCCCAGACCTGTGTAGGTCGGCGAGAAGAACGCGTGGCCGGCGGCGCGCATCAGCGGCCGCATCTTCTTCCAGGCCCAGGCGGCCGACCAAGCGCCATGCGCCAGAACGATCGTTGCCATGCATCCTCCCCGTTGAAGCGCGGCCCTTGATACTTGGCGGGGCCGCGCCGTAGATGCTATTACGAATAACTTGCAATGTCTGACTCACCAACCATAGCACTGGGCGACGCCCGCGTGGGATTCCGCGGCCGAATCCAGGGACTCACCGTCGCCGGCATCAGGAGCGGCCTGTCCGACGCCGAGCTGGAGCAGAGGCTTCTCGAGCTGGGCTTCGTCGAGGGCGCGTCTGTCGAACTCCTGCACGAGGGTCTGTTCGGCCGTGACCCCATTGCGGTCCGGGTCGCCGACACCACGATCGCCTTGCGGCGACGGGAGGCCATGGCGATTCGCGTGACGGCCGCGGAGCGGGCATGAGCATCGCGGCGCATGCCGTACCGGTCGTGGCGCTGGTCGGTAATCCGAACTGCGGCAAGACCGCGCTCTTCAATGCCCTGACGGGCAGCCGTCAGAAGGTCGCGAACTATCCCGGCGTCACCGTCGAGAAGAAGGTCGGTCCGCTCTCGACTCCCGCCGGCCGCCCGGTGCGCGTCGTCGACCTGCCGGGCACCTACTCCCTGCGCGCGCGGTCGCCGGACGAGGAGGTCACGCGCGACGTCGTGCTGGGACGCCAGCAGAGCGACGTCACGCCGGACCTCATCGTGTGCGTCGCCGACGCTTCCAATCTGCGTCTGGCCCTGCGGCTGGTGCTGGAGCTCAAGCGGGTCGGCCGGCCCGTGATGCTGTCCCTCAACATGATGGACATCGCACGCAAGCGCGGCATCGACATCGATGTCGGGCGCCTGTCGCAGGAACTCGGGGTGCCGGTCGTCGAATCGGTGGCCGTGCGGCGCGGCGGCACCGACGCGCTGCTGGCGGAGATCGACAAGCGGCTCGACGAGCAGGCGCAGGCAGGCGTCGCCGACTGGCAGCCGCCGGATGCCGGATCGCTCAGGGTCAGCCAGCGCGAAGCCGATCGCCTGCTGGCGGCCGTCGTGCGCAATCGCGGACAGCATGACAAGCTGACCGCCCGTCTCGATGCCGTGCTGCTGCAACCGGTCATCGGGCTGGCCGTGCTCCTGCTGATCCTGTTCGTGATGTTCCAGGCGGTGTTCGCCTGGGCCGAACCGCTGATGAACGGCATCGAGGCAACCTTCGCCTGGCTGGGGACACTCGTCGAGGCCGCGCCTCTGCCGGATCTGCTCAAAAGCTTCCTCAAGGACGGCGTCATCGGCGGCGTGGGCAGCGTCGTCGTCTTCCTGCCGCAGATCGTCATCCTGTTCTTCTTCATCCTCGTGCTCGAGGATCTCGGCTACATGGCCCGCGCGGCGTTCCTGATGGATCGCATCATGGGGGGCGCCGGACTGCACGGGCGCGCCTTCATCCCGCTCCTGTCGTCCTTCGCCTGCGCCATTCCCGGCATCATGTCGACGCGCGTCATCGACGACCGACGCGACCGGCTGACCACCATCCTGGTGGCGCCGCTGATGACCTGCTCGGCGCGCATCCCTGTCTATACTCTCCTCATCGGCGCCTTCATTCCCAACCGGGAGATCTGGGGCTTCGTCGGCCTGCAAGGCCTGGTGATGTTCGGCCTCTACGCGACGGGAATCGTCGGCGCGCTCGCCGTGTCGTTCGTGCTCAAGCGCATCATCTGGCGCGATACGCCGGGCGAGCCCTTCATGCTCGAGCTGCCCGACTACAAGCTGCCGCGTCCCAGGAGCCTGGCGATCGGCCTTTGGACGCGCGCGGTCATCTTCCTGAAGCGTGCGGGCACGACGATCTTCGCGATGATGGTGCTGATCTGGATACTGGCCTCCTTCCCGCAGCCACCGGCGGGCGCGACGGATCCCGCCATCGATTACAGCTTCGCCGCGATGATCGGATCGGCCATCCAGCCGCTCACGGCGCCGCTGGGCTTCAACTGGCAGATCAACGTCGCCCTGATCCCCGGGATGGCCGCCCGCGAGGTCGCCGTGGGCTCGCTGGGCACCATCTACGCCATTGCCGGGGGCGAGGAGGCGGCGGAGCAGATCGGGCAGGCCCTGATCGCGCACTGGAGCCTGGGCACGGCGCTTGCGCTGCTGGCCTGGTATGTCTTCGCGCCGCAGTGCGCCTCCACACTGGCCGTCATCCGCCGCGAGACCGGCGGCTGGAAGTGGATGTGGATCACCTTCTTCTACATGCTCGCTCTCGCCTACGTCGCGGCCCTGGTGACCTATCAGGCCGCAAAAGCGCTGGGGGCAGGCTGACCGAAGCCCGCCATGCCCCAGCGTACCCTGCGTTACTGGCTCCAGCAGCTCCATCTCTGGACCGGGCTGATCCTTCTCCTGCCGCTGGTGATGATGGGCGTGACCGGGGCGGTCCTGGTCTACGCCCACGATATCGAGCATCTGCTGGGACAGGGCGAACCCCCTGTCGCGACCTCCGGCGAGTGGCGATCGCCCGGTGAGCTGATCGAGGCGGCACGGACGGCATCGAAGGATCCGACGCGCGTCCCCATCGCCGTCCGCTGGCCGGTCGAGCCCGGCGAGCCGGCGGCGGTGAGACTCTCGCGGCCGGGCATGGCGGGCGAACGGCCACAGTTCCGCGGCGGACCGCCTGGCGGCGCAGGCCGGCCGTCCGTTCAGGGGCAGGCTCAGGGTCGGGTGCCCGCGCAGAGTCCCTTCGCCGGCAGCATGCAGGTGCTGATCGATCCGGTGTCGCTGCAGGTCCTGGAGACCCAGCAAGCGATGAGCGGCTGGGTGCGCTTCTTCCATGACCTGCACGGGCACATCTTCATCCCGGGCGGCGTGGGCCGCGAGATCGTGGGATGGCTGGGCGTGGCCCTGCTCGTGCTGGGATGCTCGGGCCTCTACCTGTGGTGGCCGCGTCCTGGCCAATGGAAGGCGGCCTTCCTCGTGCGGCGCAAGGCCAAGGGACTGCGCTTCCATCGCGAGCTGCACGGCGCCGTCGGCATCTGGAGCCTCCTGCTGTTCATGCTGGTGAACTTCACGGGCGTCTATCTCGCCTTCCCGCAGCAGGTCGGGGCGGCGGTCAATGCGATCTGGCCGGGGCGCGACATGCGCGCCGCGATGTTCCAGGCGCGGGTGGAGCCGCTGCGGGACGCGACGGCCATGGGTGTGGACGAGGCGGTGGCGCTGGCGCGGTCGAGCGTGCCGGACGGCCGCTTCCTCAATGCCTTCCTGGCGATCCGGCCCGACCAGGCCATGCGAATAGGCCTCGTCCGGCCCGGGCACAGCGAGGGAGCGCCGGTCGTGACGGTTCTCATCGATCCGCTGCGCCGGACGGTGATCGACGTCTTCGATCCGCAGACCATGACCCTGGGGGAACGGATCGTCGCCTGGCAGCGCGCGCTGCACTACGGACAGGGCCTGGGCCGCGTCTACAAGTTCCTGGTGTTCGTGGCGGGCGTCATCATCCCGCTCTTCGCGATCACCGGCTTCATGATGTGGTGGATCAAGCGGCGCAACCGCCTCAGGGGCGAGCGCGCGAAGGCCGCCATCGTGGCCGCCGCGGCGGCCCGGGCGGCGGAGTAGACCGCACCGCTGCGGCGGTTCAGCTCGGCAGCGGTCCGCGGAAGACGAAGAAGGCGCCGGCGCAGATCAGGCCGAAGCCGACCAGATGGTTGAGCGTGATGCGCTCGCCGAGATAGAGCACCGAGAAGGCCGCGAACACGGTGAGCGTGATCACCTCCTGCATCGTCTTGAGCTCGGCGGCGGAATAGACCGCGTGGCCCCAGCGATTGGCCGGCACCGCGAAGCAGTACTCGATGAACGCGATCCCCCAGCTCACCACCACCACCATCCAAAGCGGCCGATCCGTGAACTTCAGATGCCCGTACCAGGCGAAGGTCATGAAGACGTTGGAGATCAGCAGCAGGACGATGGGCGCGACGGCCGGGGGCAGCCAGGTCATGGGCGGTATCTACTCCACTTTTATGCCGAGCTTCTTGATCAGGGGGACGACGCGGCTGTCCTCCTTGTCGAGCATGGCCGCAAGCTCCTGCGGCGTGCTCGGGCGCGCCTCGGCCGTGAGGTCGGCGAAGCGCTTGACGACGGTGGGGTCCGTCAGGGTCGCAACCATCGCGGCATTGAGCTTGGCGAGGACCTCCGGCGGCATCTCGGCCGGTCCGTAGAGGCCCGTGAAGGTGCTGAAGGTGAAATCCTCGAGGCCCTTCACGCCGGACTCCTGCATGGTCGGCACGTCGGGCAGCTGCGGCACGCGCTTGGCGGACGACACGGCGATGGCGCGCATCTTGCCGGACTTGATGTGCGTGATGGCGGCATTGAGCTGGTCGACCTGCGCCGGGACCTGGCCCGCGATGACGTCGAGATGGGCCTGCCCGCTGCCCTTGTAGTGGACCAGCGTGTAGTTGGTGCCGGTCGCCTCGCGGATCAGCTCGATGGCAATGTGGTTGGTGGTCCCGACGCCGGAATCGGCCACGGTGAACTTGCCGTCCTTCCCGAGCGCGATGAAGTCGGCCATCGTCCTGATCGGCGAGCTGGGATGCACCACCAGCACCGCCGGCACCTCCTGGATGTGGCTGATCGGCTGGAACGCCGTCCGCCAGTCGTAGGGGGCGTTGCCGTAGATGGCGGGCACCGAGACCAGCGAATTGGCGGAGACGAGCAGCGTGTAGCCGTCCGGCGCGGAGCGGGCGACGATGTCGCTGCCGATCATGCCGCTGGCGCCGGCCTTGTTCTCGACCACCACGGTGGTGCCCAGCACGTCCTTCAGCTTGTCGGCGATGATGCGCGCCGTGACGTCGATGTTACCGCCCGGCGCGTAGGGCGCCATGATGCGGATCGGCTTGTCGGGAAACTTGTCCTGGGCCTGGACGGCCGCGGCCGCGAACCCGACGCAAACGGTCAATATGCCAGCGAGCGCGCGTTTGATGCGCATGCGTTCCTCCCTTGTTGCAGGGGGCCAGCCTAGCGCACCCCATGATCGCGACAACAGGAAGGGGAGCTGCACGGGGTGGAGCAGCCGCAGAGCGATCAGCTACGACCGCGGCGAAATCGCGGCCGGCCGATGCTGGGCCCACGGACGCGCCCGCTCCAGCAGGGCGCCCAGCCGCAGCACGTCGGTCTCGCAGCCCCAGCGGCCGACGATCTGGATCGAGGTCGGCAGCCCGTCGGCGCCGAACCCGGAGGGCACGGCCAGCGCGGGATGGCCGGTCAGGTTGAACGGATACTGGTAGGAGGTCCATCCCTGGCGGGTGATGCCGCATTTGACACCGTCGATCACGACGTCGTCGTTGGCGGCGTCGTGCGTCACTTCGAGCGCGGTACGCGCATTGGTCGGCATGACCAGGAAGTCGTAGCGTTCGAGCAGCGACTGGATCGTGCGGAACAGCGTCGTGCGCGCGAACTGGGCGTTGCGGAAATCGGCCAGGCCGAACTTGCCGCCGCGCTCCATGAAGGCCAGCGTGACGGGGTCCATCCGGTTCTGCCATTTCGGCAGGTATTGGGCGCAGAACACCGCGAAGTTCGCCTGGTAGAGCACGCGGCCCTCGTATTCGATCCAGTCGATCGCCTCGGTCACCTCATCGACATCGGCACCCATCTCCTGCCAGGCGGCGATGCCGGCCTGCGTGCTGGCGCGGACGTCGGCGGCGAGGCGCGGATTGGCCGTGCGCTCGATGTAGCCGATCCGCACGCCGGATAGGTCCTCGCCCGAGAGCTTGGGCGACAGCGCCTGCTGGCCGGGACCGGACAGCGTCCACGGATCGCGCGCGCTGGGGCCGGCCAGCACGGCGTGCATGATCGCAGCATCCGTGATGGTGCGCGTGAGCGGGCCTGCATAGACGTTGTTGCCGAAGGCGTCGCGGCTGGTATCGGCCGGGACGGCGCCCAGGGTCGGCTTGAGCCCGACCAGGCCGGAGCAGGAGGCCGGGCCGCGGATCGAGCCGGCGCCGTCGGTGCCCAGCGCCAGCGGTCCCAGGCCCGCCGCCACGGCGGCGGCGCCGCCGCCGCTCGATCCGCCCGGCGTGCGGTCGAGGTTCCACGGATTGCGCGTGACGCCGAAGGCGGGGCCGTCGGTCAGGCCCTTCACGCCGAACTCGGGCGTCGTCGTCTTGCCGATGACGATGGCGCCCGCCGCGCGCAGGCGCTGTACCAGGATGTCGTCGGCCGCCGCCGGCGGGTTGTCCTCGAAGATCGCCGATCCGTGCCGCGTGGGCACGTCCTTCACGTCGACCAGGTCCTTGATGCTGACCGGCACGCCATGCAGCGGCCCCAGTGGCGCGCCCCGGACGACGGCTTCCTCGGCGGACCGGGCGTCGCGCCGGGCCTCCTCATGCAGGACGGCGCGGAAGCAGTTCAGGACGGGATTGGCCTGGTCGATGGCCTGGAGCACGGCATCGACATACTCGACGGGGGACAGCTTGCGGGCGCGGATGAAAGCGGCGGCCTGGACGGCCGGCATGAAAAGGAGGTCGGTACTGGACATGCGCGCACCATAGGCGAACCTCGACAGGTTCCGCCACGTGCGCTACGCCGCTGCTGCGGATGTTCTCGCTACCCGTCCTTGCCGCCCTGGCCGTGGTCGCCGTCGTGACGTCGTTCGTGTCCGGCATCTTCGGCATGGCGGGCGGGATGCTGCTGATCGGGTTCCTGCTGGCCCTGCTGCCGGTGCCGGTCGCCATGGTCTTCCATGGCGTCATCCAGATCGCGGCCAACGGCTGGCGCGCCTGGCTGTGGCGCGGCCATGTGAGGTGGAGCGTGGTGCTGCAGTTCGGCGCCGGCACCGCCGCTTCGCTGGCGGTCTTCGCCTTCCTCGACTTCGTGCCGGACAAGGCGCTGGTGCTGATCGCCGTCGGGCTGACGCCGTTCGTCGCGCTGGCCGTGCCCCAGCGCATGGCACCCAACATCGAGCGCCGCGGCCAGGCCTTCCTGGCCGGCGCGATCGGCGGCGCCATCCAGCTCGTCTCGGGCGTGACCGGGCCTCTGCTCGACATCTTCTATGTGCGTTCCGGCATGACCCGCCAGGTCAACGTCGCCACCAAGGCCGCGGCCATGGTGCTGGGCCATCTGAGCAAGGTGGCCTATTTCGGCACCCTGATCGACAACCCGGCCATCCGCGACGCCGAGCAGTGGCTGATCATGGCCTATGCAGCGGCCTTTGCGGTGCTGGGCACCAATCTGTCGCGCCGTTTCCTCGACCGCATGTCGGACAGGCAGTTCTATCACTGGACGCGCCGGGTGATCCTCGCCCTCGGATCGGTCTATGTTGCACAGGGAATGTGGCTGATGGTGACGCGATGAGCGCCGGCAGGGACGGCGACGTGAAGGCACAGGTGCGGGCGCTGCTCGACCGGCTGCCCGACGACTGCAGCTTCGCCGACGTGCAGCGCGGCATCGCGGTGCTGATGTGGCCGAAGCAGGGAGACGGGAGCCTGAAGCCACCGGAACGCCTGGCGCCGGAGGAAGTGAAGCGCCGCCTGCGCGAATGGCTGAAATCGGAGAAGGACAAATGAAGGACCGCGTCTCGATCGACCTCAAGAACGGCGTCGCCGATGTACGCTTGATCCGCGCCGACAAGATGAACGCGCTCGATCCGGCGATGTTCGAGGGCATCCTCGAGGCAGGCGAGAAACTCGCAGCCATGACGGGCCTGCGCGCCGTCGTGCTGTCGGGCGAGGGCAAGGCGTTCTGTGCCGGCCTCGACATGGGCAGTTTCGCGGCCATGAAGGCCGAGGGCGACGCCGTGCCCGGCGTGCGCGACCTCACCACGCGCACGCACGGCATCGCCAACCGGCCGCAGCAATGCGCCTGGCAGTGGCGCACCCTGCCGGTGCCGGTGATCGCCGCCGTGCATGGCGTGGCCTTCGGCGGCGGCTTTCAGATCGCGCTGGGCGCGGACATGCGCTACGCGACCGCCGACGCACGCTTCTCGGTTATGGAGATAAAGTGGGGGCTGGTGCCCGATCTCGCCGGCACGCAGCTCATGCGCCACCTGGCGCGCGAGGACATCGTGCGCGAGCTCACCTACACGGGCCGCGTCTTCGACGGCGCAGAGGCGCAGAGGCTCGGCTTCGTGACGAAGGTCGTCGAGGACCCGCGCGCGGCGGCGCTCGAGACGGCGAGGGAGATCGCAGGCAAGAGCCCCGACGCGATCCGGGCGGCCAAGCGCATCCTGAACGACGCGGTTGCCGTCGATGCCGCGGCCGGCCTGATGGCGGAGTCGGTGGAGCAGCAGAAGCTGATCGGCTCGCCCAACCAGCTCGAGGCGATCATGTCCAACCTCCAGAAGCGCGCCGCCAACTTCAAGGACTGACGCCCATGACAAACCGCCAGTGGCTCTACGCCAAGCCGCCGCAGGGCAGAATCGGCCCCGACACCTTCCAGTGGGCCGAGACGGCCATCCCCGTGCCGCGCGAGGGCGAGGCGCTGGTGCGCACCCGCATGCTGTCGCTCGATCCGGCCAACCGCGCCTGGATGATGGGCAAGACCTATCGCGATGCCCTCGAGCCGGGACAGGTGATGAGCGGCTTCACCATCGGCGAGGTCATGGAATCGAAAGCGCACGGCCTTGGGGTCGGCGACATCGTCGAGGGCGATTGGGGCTGGCAGGACTATGCGGCGCTGCCTGCGCGGCGGCTGACGAAGCGGACAACGAAGGCGCCGCTGGAGCTGCTGGTCGGGCCGCTCAGCGTCACCGGCCTCACCGCCTATTTTGGCCTGCTGGAAGTGGGCCGGCCGAAGCCGGGCGACACCGTGCTGGTGTCGGCCGCCGCCGGGGCGGTCGGCACGATGGCCGGGCAGATCGCCAAGCTGGCCGGCTGCCGTGTCGTCGGCACCGCGGGCGGGCAGGACAAGTGCGACTGGCTCGTGCGCGAGCTCGGCTTCGATGCCGCGGTCGACTACAAGGCGGGCGGCGTGTTCCGCGCCTTGAGAGCGGCCTGTCCCGATGGCGTCGACGTCTACTTCGACAATACCGGCGGCCCGGTGCTGGAGGCGGCGCTGTCGCTGATGAACCTGCGCGGCCGCATCGCCTGCTGCGGCAACGTCTCTCAATACGACGTCGAGAAGCCGGCGCCGGGCCCGATGGCGGTGCCCGGGCTGGTCGTCACCAAGCGCCTGCGCATGGAAGGCTTCATCGTCATGGACTTCTATGACCGGCGCGCCGAGGCCGAGGCGCGGCTGGCGCGCTGGGTCGAGGAGGGCAAGGTCAAGGCCGTCGTCGACATCCTCGACGGCCTGGAGAACGCACCGCAGGCGCTGATCGGCCTGTTCGAGGGGCGCAATCGCGGCAAGTGCGCGGTGCGTGTCGGCTGACCGGAGGAAGTCCGTGGCGCTTGTCCTGTATGGCCATCCATTCTCCTCCTGCACCCAGAAGGTTTTGGTGGCACTGTACGAGAACGCGACGCCGTTCAGCTGGCGCGTGCTCGACGGTCCGGAAGCCTTCGCGGAGCTGGCGGCGTTGTGGCCGATGCGGCTGATGCCGGTGCTGGTCGATGAGGGCCGGCCGGTTGCCGAGACCACCATCATCATCGAGCATCTCGCGCTCCATCATCCGGGCGCCGTGCGCCTGCTGCCGCCCGAGCCGCAGCAGGCGCTGGAGGTGCGCGCGCTCGACCGCTTCTTCGATCTCTACGTCATGACGCCGATGCAGCGCATCGTCGGCGACCGCCTGCGGCTGGAGGGAGAGCGCGACCCGAAAGGCGTCGCAGAGGCGAAGGCTCGTCTCGACAGCGCCTATGCCCGGCTGGAGACGGCGCTGGCCGGACGCCAGTGGGCGGCCGGTGACGCGTTCACCCTCGCCGACTGCGCCGCCGCGCCGGCACTGTTCTACGCCGACTGGGCACATCCGATTGGAGCGTCGTTCCCAACCGTGCGGGCCTACCGGACGCGCCTCCTGCGGCGGCCGTCCTTCGCCCGCGCCGTCGACGAGGCACGGCCCTACCGGCCCCTGTTCCCGCTCGGCGCGCCGGACCGCGACTGATCCGGCGGCCTATCTTCCCACGAACGCCGGCTTCCTCTTCTCGACGAAGGCGCGGACCGCTTCCTTGTGGTCCTCGGTGCGCGAGGCTTGCACCAGGCGCTCGGCCTCGCGATGCAGGGCGGTCGCGTAGTCGATGTGCAGGGCGTCGTCGAGATTGTCCTTCATGCTGCGCAGCGCCACGCGCGGCCCCTCGGCCAGCGACTTGGCGAAGGCAAAGGCTTCCTCTCGGAGGAGGGCGTCGTCGACGACGCGATTGACCAGCCCAATTCGTTCGCAGCGCTCGGCATCGACGCGCTCGGCCGTGAACATCAGCTCGCGTGCCCGCGCCGAGCCGATGGCGCGCGTCAGCAGCCAGGCGATGCCGTAATCGCCCGACAGGCCGACCTTGGCGTAGCCCGTGCTGACGAAGGCCGATTTCGCGGCGATGCGGATGTCGCAGGCCAGCGCGATGGCGAGGCCCGCACCGGCCGCGGCGCCAGGCAGGGCGGCGATGGTGGGCTTGCGCACGGCGACCAGGGCGCCGGTCAGCGCCGCCTGGCGCCAGCGCAGGTCGGCCAGCCGCTCCTCGAAGCTCATCTGGCCGCGCGGGCCGCGGCCGCCCATGCCCTTGACGTCGCCGCCGCTGCAGAAGGCGGTGCCGGCGCCGGTGATCAGGATGGCGCCGACCTCCGGATCCTCGCCGCGCTCGCGGATCTGCGTGCGCAGGGCCGGCGTCAGCTTGTCCGACATGGCGTTGCGCGCCTCGGGACGGTTGAGCGTGATCAGCGCCACCCCGTCGCGGACGGAACACAAAAGTTCGGTTGTGCCGGTATCGATTTCCATGGAAGCCTCCGTGCCATGACATTCCCGGTCACCGAGCACACCGTCAAGACCAGCCGCCACACCACGGGCTATCTCGCCTGCGGTGCGGAAGACGGGCCGCTGCTGATCTTCTGCCATGGCTGGCCTGAACTCTCGCTGTCGTGGCGGCACCAGCTGCCGGCGATGGCGGCGTTGGGCTTCCGCTGCGTCGCTCCCGACATGCGCGGCTACGGCCGGTCGAGCACCTATGCGCGGCACGAGGAGTTCGCGCAGGAGCCGATCGTCGAGGATATGATCGAGCTGCTGGCGGCGCTCGGTCGCGACAGGGCGGTGTGGATCGGCCACGATTGGGGCAGTCCCGTCGTCTGGAACATGGCGGCGCAGCATCCCGAGAAGACCGTGGGCGTGGCGAGCCTGTGCGTGCCCTATTTCTCCGCTGGTTTCACGCTCGACACGATCGTGCCCCTGGTGGATCGCTCGATCTATCCCGAGGAGCAGTTTCCCGCCGGCCAATGGGACTACCAGTTCTACTACCTGGAGAATTTCGAGGGGGCGCGGCGGTCCTTCGAAGCCAACATCCGCAACATCGTGAAGGCGCTGTTCCGCAAGGGCAATCCTGCGGGCGTCGGCATGCCGGCGCCCACCGCCATGATCCGCAAGGGTGGCGGCTGGTTCGGCGGCGGCCCATGCCCCGACGTGCCGCGCGACGCTGACGTGCTTACCATGCAGGACATGGAAGCCTACACGGCGGCGCTGACGCGCAATGGCTTCTTCGGCCCCGACTCCTGGTACATGAACCACGAGGCCAACGCCGCCTATGCGCGGCGGGCGAAGAACGGCGGCAAGCTGGCGATGCCCGTGCTATTCCTGCACGCGGCCTACGATGCGATCTGCTTCACCACCAACTCGCGTCTTGCCGAACCCATGCGACGCGACTGCGCCGACCTCACCGAGGTGGTGGTCGAGTCCGGCCACTGGATGGCGCAGGAGAAGCCGGTTGCCGTGAATGCCGCGCTGGCGCGATGGCTGGCGACCAGGCTTGCCGACTACTGGAAGGTCTAGCCATGCGCACATTCCGCCTCGCCATTCTCAGCGCCGCCGGCCTTTCCGCGGCCCTTCCGGGCGTGGCCCAGCAGCCAAAGCCCGTGCCGTCGGCCCCGGCGAAGCCGGCGGTCCCGGAGAGTCCGCTGCCGACCCTCGCCATCAGCGTGCCGAAGCGCGATCATGAGGCGGTGCTGGCCTACTACCGTGCGGAAGCGGCGGCCGGGCGCTGCCCGGCCCCGCTGGTGCGCAACGGCAAGGCGTGCGGCGCGCCGCCGGCGACGCGGCCGGCCTGGCGGCCCGGCCAGCCGCTGCCGGACAATGTGAAGGTGGAAGCGCCGCCTGCCGCCCTGATCGCCAAGCTTTCGCCGTCGCGCGCCGGCTACCAGTACATGCGCGTGGGCAACGATCTCGTGATCATGGGCATCGGCACGCGCGTGGTGGCCGCGCATGTCGCCGATCTCAGCAAGATGTGAATCGGCCGCTCAACGTCCCTTGAGCCGGCGCCATTCGGCGAAGGCGCGCCGGGCCTGCTCGCCGCTGGGGATGTGCAGGCCGTAGACGCCGCCGCCGGCGCTGACCTGCTCGGCGACGAATTCCTCATAGGCGAGTGTCTCCTCGACTTCATCCGCCAGGGTGCCGGCGAGCGATGCCGGCAGTGCCAGCACGCCGTCGCGATCGGCGACGACGACATCGCCGGCCGTGACGGGCAGCGCCGAGGGCGATGGTGCGCCGGCTGGCAGGTGCCAGGCCGGGAGTCCGGTGCGCACGAGCTCGGCGGCGTTGCGCAAGGGCACGGCGCTCACCACGCCGGCGATGCGGCGGCGAGCGAGCAGCGCCAGGGGTATCGCCTTGGCCGCTTCCGACAGGACCAGCACGTCGCCCCGTGCACAGGCGGCGATGCCGACCGCCGCCCGTCCCGCGAAAGGCTCCTGATGCGGCGACAGCGGGCGCAGCCCCGCTAGCGGCGGAGGCTGCTGGCCACGCCGCGCCAAGGCCGCCGCAAGGCGCGCCGTGCCGGCGAGGACGAGCTTCTCCCGAATCCCCGGCGGCAGCGTCATGCTTCAGTCGCGCCTGAGCGCGGCGCGCCGCTCGAGGCTCTCCTTCGGCCACATTTCCCGGATATCGTAGAATTCCGGCACGGCCGGTGTGCCCTCCGGCAGCATGACCCAAGGCTGCTTGGACAGGGTGAAGATATGGATGTCCGGCGGCAGGGCGTCCGGCTCGTCGAGCGTGCCGACCCGAACGAACCGCACGGCATCGCCCGAACCGGAATAATTGCTCCAGACGGCGACGCGGCAGGCCGGGCAGCGCCAGATCTTCTGTCCCTTGCCGCTCAGCGACGGGGTGTGCACGAGCTCCGGCGCACCCGCCAGCAGCTCAACGCGATCGGCTTCGATCATGGCGTTCAGCGCGAAGGCCGTGCCGGTCTCTCGCTGGCACCAGCGGCAATGGCAGCAATGGACGAAGAGCGGCCGCGAGGTCATGCGGTAGCGCACCTGGCGGCAGGTGCAGCCGCCGTCGAAGATCTGCTGGTCGCTGGCCACGGTGCAAGCCTCCCGGTTAAGGTCCGCGCCTCAGGCGGCATTGGACGCGTAGCATCAGACAGGGGGAGAGGGAAATGGCCGGACGTCTGGCAGGCAAGGTCGCGGTGGTGACGGGAGCGGCGCCGCGCGGCGAGGGCGTCGGCAACGGCATGGCGACGGCCATCCTGTTCGCGCGGGAAGGCGCCAGGGTGGTGCTGGTCAATCGCAGTGCGGAGCGGGCGGAGAAGCTCGCGCAGCAGATACGGGAGGAGGGCGGCGAGGCCTCGGTGTTCGCGGGCGACGTCGCCACGCCCGAGGTCGCCGAGGCGATGGCCGAGTTCGCCGCGAAGACCTATGGCCGGCTCGACATCCTGCACAACAATGTCGGCGTCGGGGCGCCGGGGACGCCGGAGACCGTGGCGCTGGCCGACTGGCACAAGGTGCTGGAGGCCAACCTCACCACGACCATGCTGTGCACGAAGTACTGCATTCCCAAGATGAAGGCGGGCGGCGGCGGCTCGATCATCATGGTGTCGTCCATCGCCGGCGCGGTGGGCCTGATGGGCAGCCCGGGCGCCGTGGCCTATTCGACGGCCAAGGCGGGGCTGCACGGCTTCACGCAGTCGGTCGCGGCCGACTACGCCACGCAAAACATCCGCGCCAACTGCATCATCGTCGGTTCGGTGCACACGCCGATGGTGGCGCACCTGGGGACCGAGGCGCGCGAGCGGCGGCGCAAAATGGTGCCGATGCAGACCGAAGGCACGGCATGGGACATCGCCCATGGCGCGGTCTATCTGGCCTCCGACGAATCGCGCTGGGTGACGGGCGTGCTGCTGCCGATCGACGGCGGGCTGGTGGCGCTGCGGCAGTGGCCGCGCTGAGCATCAGGCGCTGCGGCGGCGGTCGTGGTGCCAGGTGAAGAGACCGCTTCCCACCACCACCGCCGCGCCGAGGATCGTCCAGCCGTCGGGCATGTCGCCGAACACGACGAAGCCCAGCAGGGCGGCCCAGACCAGCAGCGTGTAGCTGTAGGGCTGCACGGCGCCGGCCTCGGCATAGTCCAGCGCGCGGATGAGGGCGTAGTGCGCCACCGCGCCGATCGCGGCGATGGCGATCATGAGGCCCCAGGCCGAGGCGGTCGGCCACTGCCAGTCGATCGGACCGACGAAGGTCGTGGCGACCAGCGCCACCAGCGCCGACCAGATCAGCGACGTGTCCGTCGAATCGGTACGGGACGCGAGGCGCGTCAGGATCTGGTAGATCGCCCACAGCAGGGCGCCGAACAGCGGCAGCAGCACGGGCCAGTCGAAGGCGCGCAGGCCGGGCCGGATGATCACCAGCACGCCGACGAAGCCGGCCAGCACGGCCAGCCAGCGCGCCGGGCCGGCCCGCTCGCCCAGGAACAGCACGGCGAGCGCGATCACCATCAGCGGCGACATGGCGGCGACGGCATGGGCATCGGCCAGCGGCAGATACCGGAAGGCCAGAACGAACATGGCGCCTTCGATCACGGCGACGAGGGAGCGGGCGATCTGAAGGGCGGGCCGGCGCGTGCGCAGCGCGCTGCGCACGCCCTGCCGCCGCACGATGAAGCAGGCGAACAGGGTGAGCAGGATATAGCGGATCCACATCATCTGGCCGACTGCATAGTCGGCCACCAGGAACTTGCTGATCGCGTCCATGCCGGCGAAGCACAGCATCGCCAGCATGGTGAGCAGCGCACCGAGCGGGTTGTTGTTGGTCTGCACCGCAGTCCCGGTCACGGGTTCTCGTTCCGTGGCAGCGTCGAGATCGAGCCGGGCTCCATGTTTCCTCCGCCTTGTGGCGCGCGATCCTATGCGGGCAGCCATGCGTCTGCCAGCGATTGACCGTCGGTGGGCGCAGGGTACGCTCGATGAAAATCATGGGAGGATCGCCATGGCATTCGACCTCGTCGTCCGGAACGGCATGATCGTCGATGGCTCGGGACTGCCGCGCTACCGCGCGGATGTCGGCGTCAAGGACGGCCGCATCGCCGAAATCGGGCGGCTGAACGGCGTGGCGGCGGCCGAGACGATCGACGCCGACGGCCGCGTCGTCGCGCCGGGCTTCGTCGACGTGCACACGCACATGGATGCGCAGGTCTTCTGGGACCCGATCGGCACCAGCTCCTGCTTCCACGGCGTCACCAGCGTCGTCATGGGCAATTGCGGCTTCACGCTGGCGCCCTGCCGCGAGAGCGAGGCGGATCTGGTGTTCCGCAATCTGGAGCGCGCCGAGGACATCAGCCGCGCTGCCATGCTGGCCGGCATCAAGTGGCGCTGGGAGACCTTCCCGCAGTTCCTGGACGTGCTCGAGTCGCTGCCCAAGGGCATCAACTACGCGGGCTACATGGGCCATTGCGCGCTCAGGACCTATGTGATGGGCCAGCGTGCCTTCACCGACGAGGCGAGCGAGGACGAGCTGGCCGCCATGGCGCACCAGGTGCGCGAGGCGATGCGGGCCGGCGCCTTCGGCTTCTCGACGACCCGAAGCGTCAACCACATGACCTCGGACGACAAGCCGGTGGCCAGCCGGCTGGCGAACTGGCGCGAGCTCGAGACGATGGTGCGGGCGATGGCCGACTGCGGCGCGGGCACGCTCGAGGTCGCAGGCGCACCGGCCGGCATCGACGGCGAGAAGGCCGCCGACTATTTCCGCCGCCTCACCCAGCTCACCGTCGAGACCGGGCGGCCGATCACCTTCGGCCTGTTCAGCGCACGCACCGCGCCCGAGGCATGGCGGAAGGCACTGGCCGTGGTGGACAGCACGGCACGCCAGGGCGGTCGTATGATCGTGCAGGTGCACAGCCGCGCGCTCAGCGTGCTGCTGTCCTTCGAGACGCACCTGCCGTTCGATAAGTGGGACGTCTGGCGGGACATGCGCAAGCTGCCGCTCGCCGAGCAGCAGCGGATGCTTCGCGATCCGGAGATGCGCCGGAAGCTGGTCGAGGCTGCGACGCGTCCCTACGAGGGACCGACCGTGCGCGGCACCGAGGCCCGACCGCCGCAGTGGGAGTTCGTGTATGCCTTCGATTCCGTCGCGGGGCCGCACCGGTCGATGGCCGAGCTGGCGCGCCAGCGCAACACGCATCCCGTCGAGCTGATGATCGACATGGCGCTCGAGCGCGACATGAAGTTCTTCATGATGCAGCCCATCGCCAACGAGAACCAGGCCGATGCGCTCGAGCTGATGAAGCATCCGCGCACCGTCGTGACCTTCTCCGACTCGGGCGCCCACGTCTCGCAGATCATGGACAACTCGCTGCAGACGCACCTGCTCAGCCACTGGGTGCGCGAGAAGCAGGCCTTCACGCTGGAGGAGGCGGTGAAGCTCATCACCTGCGACACCGCCACCCAGTTCGGCTTCCACGACCGGGGGCTCCTGCGCGAGGGACTGGCGGCCGACATCGTCGTGTTCGACCCCGACACGATCCTGCCCAGCATGCCGGAGGTCGTGTGCGACCTCCCTGCCGGCGCCAAGCGCCTGAAGCAGACCTGCGAGGGCATGCACGCCACCATCGTCAACGGACAGGTCCTGCTGCGTGACAACCAGCCGACGGGTAACCTGCCGGGTCGCCTGCTGAGGAAGAGGGCCGGGCACTAGAATGGGCTCCGCCTTCCAGACCATCCGCGCGGTCGATTACACGGTCATCTTCGTGCGCGACATGGTCGCGATGCGGCGCTTCTACGAAGATGTCCTCGGCTTTCCCCTGATCCGCGAGCTGTCGCCGGGCTGGATCGAATATCAGGTCGGCGTCAACACGCTGGCGTTGGCGCGGCCCAGCCGGACGGCAGGGGACGCGCCGATCCCCCACGGCACGGCTTCCCTGCAGCTGGCGTTCAAGGTCGCCCTGGCCGAGGTCGATCGCTGCGCCAGCGAACTCCGGCAGAAGGGCGTTGGGCTGCTTTCGCCGCCGACCGACCAACCGTTCGGTCACCGCACGCTGTTCTTCCGTGATCCCGACGGCAACCTGCTGGAGGTCTTCGCCGATATTCCTCCGAAAGGCGCCTGACTGGCGTGGGCCTTGACTTCGCTGCGCCGCAGCATCATATACGCGGCGTCCCGCAAATGCGGGCCAAGGTTCTCTCGCGATCGCGCGACGCGCCCATGAGCAGGCGCTTCATCCCGAGGCAATCTCCCAGAAGCAAGAGCCCTCCCATCCGCGCGGGGGAACGGGCCCAGGACCGCCCGCTTGGCGGTCATAAGGATCGATTTTTCCAGTGACTGATGTTTCCTTTGCGGATCTCGGATTGTCCGAGCCGCTGCTGCGCGCGTTGAGCGCGGCCAACTACACCCATCCCACGCCGATCCAGGCGCGCACGATTCCGGCCCTGCTCCAGGGACGCGACGTGCTGGGCATTGCCCAGACCGGCACCGGCAAGACGGCGGCCTTCGCGCTGCCCGTCCTGCAGATGCTCGCCGCACAGGGCGGACGGCCCGAATCGCGCAGCCCGCGCGCCCTGGTGCTGGCGCCGACGCGCGAGCTTGCCGTGCAGATCGCGCGCAGCTTCGACACCTACGGCAAGGGTCTCGGCCTGCGCCTGGGCATGGTGATCGGCGGCCTGGGCTTCGGCCGGCAGATCGAGACGCTCAATCGCGGCGTCGACATCCTGATCGCGACGCCAGGCCGCCTGCTCGATCTGATGGAGCGCGGCAACGTGCGGCTCGGCCGGGTCGGCTTCCTCGTCCTCGACGAGGCCGACCGCATGTTCGACATGGGATTCATCCGCGACGTGCGGCGCATCGTTGCGGCCGTCGGCAAGGAGCGGCAGACGCTGCTGTTCTCCGCCACCATGCCGGAGGATGTCTCCAGGCTCGCCGCCGACATCCTGCGCAGCCCCGAGCGCGTCGAGATCACGCCGCAGGGCCGCACCGTCGATCGCATCGACCAGGGCGTCTACTTCGTCAACGCCGCGAACAAGCGGTCGCTGCTGGCGCACCTGCTGGCTGACGCCGACCTCGAGCGCGTGATCGTCTTCACCCGCACCAAGCGCGGCGCCAACCGGGTCGCCGAGATGCTCGATCGCGGCGGGGTGCCGTCCGAGGCGATCCACGGCAACAAGTCGCAGAACGCCCGCCAGCGGGCGCTCGACAGCTTCAGCCGCGGCCGGGCCCGCGTGCTGGTCGCGACCGACCTCGCCGCGCGTGGCATCGACGTGCAGGGCGTCACCCACGTGATCAACTACGAGCTGCCAGCCGATGCAGAGAGCTACGTCCATCGCATCGGCCGCACGGCGCGCGCTGGCGCGTCCGGCGTGGCGATCTCCTTCTGCGACGGCACCGAGCGCAGCCAGCTCCGCAGCATCGAGCGCCTGACCAACCAGCGCATCGCCGTGCTGGCGACGCCGGCCAACGAGGACCTGCCGCAGCAGGCATCACCGCGGGCGCGCGATGAACGGTCCGAGGAGGGTGACGGGCGCGCAGCCCGGGGCGAGCGCCACGAGGAACGTGGCAGCGCACGCCCGGGCCGTTTCGCGCACCAGCATCGCGGCCGGCGCCCTCAGCGCTCCGGAGAGCGGAGCGCTGAAGCGGATGCCGGACAGGCCCATCACCACACGGGCGAGCGGCCGCAGCAGGCGCCGCGCGACCGGGTGCCTGGCCAGCGGTCCGGCGAGCATCGCTCGAACCGCCACCAGCCGCGCGGCGACCATGCCGGCGGCCAGCGTTTCGAAGGCCAGCGTTTCGAAGGCCAGCGTTTCGACGGCCAGCGTTTCGACGGCCAGCGCGCGGACGACCGCCAGCCGCGCGGGCATCAGGGCCATGGCCGCCCTCGCGACGACCATCGCCCCGGCGATCATCGGGCCAATGGCCATCATCAGCATCGTGCCCACGACGAACGCCCGCGTTCGTTCAACCGGACGGAGCGCGACTACGGGGATTACCGTGATGGTGGCGGCCAGCCGCCGCGCAACGACGAGCGGCCACACGGCCCGCCGCGCCGCCCTCATTGGAAGCGCCGGCCGGCCGGTGGCGGCAGCAGGGGCGGTCGGGCCGCTTAGAGGAACTTCTCCTTGATGTCGATCGTCGAACGTTCGCCGATCGCGTCGAAATGGGCGGCGAGCCAGCGATCGGCCACGTCACGGCCGATCGCCTTCAGATGCAGCAGGAAGTCCATGCGGGCATTGAGCTTGCTCGAAACACCGAGGCCGCGCATCTGGGCCTCGGCCTCGATCCAGTGAACGTTGACTCGCTTGTACTGATTCGAATCCAGCTTGCCTCCGTCGATCAGGTCGGTGACGAAGGCGATTGCCCGCATCTCCCGCATCAATGACGAGTTGAAGCTGATCTCGTTCAGGCGATTCATGATCTCCGTCGCCGTCGTCGGCACGCGATCGCAACCCAGCGGATTGACCTGGACGATCAGGACGTCGGCGGTCTCCGCGCCGTAGATCAGGGGGAATATGGCGGGATTGCCCATGTAGCCGCCGTCCCAGTAGGGCTCGCCGTCGATCGTGACGGCCTGGAACAGGAAGGGCAGGCAGGCTGACGCCAGCAGCACGTCCGGCGTGATCTCCCCGGACCGGAAGACGCGAACCTTCCCGGTCTTCACATTGCTTGCGGAGATGAAGAGCTTCACCGCGCGGCAGCCTTCGAGCCGCCTGAAGTCGACCGACTCCTCCAGCACCCGACGCAGCGGGTTGTAGTTCATCGGGTTGAACTGATAGGGCGACAGCATGCGGGTCAGCATGTCGAACGCCACGAAGGCGGTGGAATGATCGAGGTTCCAGCCGCGGCTGGCACGATCGAAAAGGCTGGGCTGCAGAGGACCGTATTGCGCGGCCCGGCTGATGTTCTGCCAGAAGGCCTCGAGAGCCCGCCTGGCCTCCTCGCGGCCGCCGCGACCCATGCCATCGGCGAAGACGGCGGCATTCATGGCACCGGCAGAGGTGCCGGAGATCGCCTCGACCTCGAGTCGGTCGTCTTCCAGCAGCCTGTCGAGGACGCCCCAAGTGTAGGCGCCGTGGGCGCCACCGCCCTGCAAGGCGAGCGTGATGCGCTTGATCATTGCCATTGATCCTCAGTGCGCCGTCCAGCCGCCATCCATGGGCAGGGCGGCGCCCGTCACGGACGCACCATTGTCGCTGCAGAGGAACAGCGCGAGGGCAGCCAGCTCGGCGACCTCGACGAAGCGCTTGTTGGGTTGATTCTTCAGCAGGACGTCGGCGACCACCTGCTCCCGGGGGATGCCGTGGGCCCGCGCCTGGTCGTCTATCTGCCGCTCGACGAGAGGCGTGCGGACATAGCCTGGGCAGATGGCATTGCAGGTTATCCCGTCCTCCGCCGTCTCCAGCGCCGTCACCCTGGTGAGACCCAGCACGCCGTGCTTGGCCGCCACGTAGGCGGCCTTGTAGGGCGAAGCCACGAGCGCATGCGCCGAGGCGACGTTGATGACGCGGCCCCAACCCTTGCGACGCATGAGCGGCAGCACAAGCTTGGTGGCATGAAAGGCGGAGTTGAGATTGACCGCCAGGATGGCGTCCCATTTTTCGTCCGGGAATTCCTCCAGCGGCGCCACGTGCTGGATGCCGGCATTGTTCACCATGATATCGATGCTGCCGAAGGTTTCCGCCGTCTGACGGACCATGTGGGCGATCGCCTTCGGCCTGGCCATGTCGGCCGGCGAGTAGACGATCCTGGCATTGGTGCGGTGCGCCAACTCGGTACGAGTCCTCTCGATCTGCGTGGCCTCGCCGAAGCCGTTCAGCACGACGTTCGCGCCGGAGCGAGCAAGGGCTTCGGCGATGCCGAGGCCGATGCCGCTGGTCGAGCCCGTGACGATGGCGGTCTTGCCTTGAAGCATGTGCGGTCTCCCGATCTGTCGGTCGCCACAGGGTGGCGCCGTGCGGAGAGCCGCTGAAATGCCGAGTGACTACCGTTTCGATAGAGCATGCGCATCGCGCAGCGCCTGCAGCGATGCGAGCAGCTCCTCCGGATCGGGCCAGCGCGCAGGATCGGCGTCGGAGAAGGCGTAGGCCACGCGCGCATCCGGACCGACGACGAACACGGCCGGCACGGGCAGCCTCCAGGTCGAATCACCGTGCAGGGCCGCGAGGTCGCGACCGCGGTCCTTGTGGATGCGGACATGCCCGGGCGAAAGCTCATAGGCGAGCCCGCACACCCGAGCGAAGCGATTGGCAGGATCGCTGAGCAGCAGATAGCGCAACGCGCGCCGGCGCGCCGTTTCGGCGAGATGTCCCGGCGGATCCGGCATGATCCCCGCGACCGAGGCACCCAGGATCTCGATGGCCGGCCGTGCCTCTTCGAGCGCGGTCATGGTGAGATCGCAATAGGGGCACCATCCGCCGCGGAACAGCGCCAGCACCAGGGGGCCGCGATCCAGCAATTCATGGGATGTCCAGGTACGCCCGCCGGAGTCGGCAAGCGCAAAGTCCGGCAGAAAGTCACCCAGCCCCAGACCGTCCTCCGCCACCCGCATCATGCGCAGACGGTCGAGTTCGTCCTCGAAATCCAGGCGGTCACGTTCGGGCAGCGCCGCAATGTGGCGGTCGCTCAGCCTGCGCAGGGTCTCGATCAAGCCCATGTCACTGCGAGTGTGATGTACCCCGCGGGAAGGGGGAAATGCCTTGAAGTATGGTTGTCGATAGCAGCAGGCTATGGTCGCATGAGGCAAGATGGTCGGGCATCGGGGGACCCTGCCGTGGAAATGCATCAGATCCGCTACTTCCTCGCGGTCTGCGAGTCGTTGAACTTCACTCGCGCGGCGGAAGCCTGCAATGTCTCACAACCCTCGCTGACGCGCGCGATCAAGACCCTCGAGGAGGAGCTTGGCGGTCCATTGTTCCGCCGCGAGCGCAACAACACGCATCTGACGGGCCTGGGTGAGATGATGCGTCCGCATCTGGCCCAGGTGCTGATCGAAACCGATGCCGCCAAGGAGCGCGCCAAAAGCTTCGCCCGGCTGGAGGATGTGGAGCTGAAGCTCGGCATGATGTGCACCATCGGTCCACGCCGCTTCGTACCCTTCCTGCATGGCTTCCGTGATCGCCATCCCAAGCTCCGGCTGATCGTCCAGGACGGGTCGAATGTCCAGATCCAGGAGCGCCTCGCGCAGGGCGAGCTCGATGTCGCCGTTTACGGCCAGCCCGAGGAGATCGATGAGCGGTTCCATGCCCGGCGGCTCTACGACGAGCGATTCGTGATCGGCGTCGCCCCCGGGCATGCCTTCGATCAGCAGAACGCGGTGCGGGTACGAGACCTGCACGATCAGCCTTACGTGAACCGCGTGCAATGCGAGTTCCTCGGGCATGCCGGACGCATCTTCCGTGAGCACGGTGGCAAACCCCGGATCGTGTTTCGCAGCGATCGCGACGACTGGGTGCAGAGCATGGCCATGGCCGGATTGGGCTTCACCTTCATCCCCGAGTTCGCCGTCACGATGCCTGGACTGCGGGTGCGCCCGCTGATCGAGCCGGAGATCATGCGGACAATCCAGGTCGTCACCGTCCGCGGCCGCCCGCACGCGCCGGCGGTCGGCGCCTTCGTGCGCGAGATCCTCGCCTTTCCGTGGCAGAACGCCAGCCCGTAGAGGCATTGCGCCGCCGGCTATCGAAACCATTCGCAGTCGGCATTTCAATCCGACGGCGCCCTCTCCGATGCTGCATGCGTCCGCAGCGGCCACCGTGGCCGCTGCCGAACAGCACGGGAGACCACCATGTTCCTTCGCTCAGCGCTTGCCTCGACGCTCGTCATCGCAGGCTTCGCGACGTCCGCCTTTGCCGGGGAATGCCCGGCCGACAAGATGAAGGCCGATGCCACGAAGCCCGTCAGCTACGCGCCCAAGGGCGTGACCGACAAGGTCCTGTCGATGATCGACCTCTCCAAGGAGAAGGTTGCCGTCGCCGGCCATATGATGCGGCTGCGCCGCCTTGAGGTGCAGCCCGGAGGGGTGGTGCCCTGGCACAGCCACGCCGAAAGGCCGGCGCTGATCTACGTCGTCTCCGGCGAAATCGTCGAGCACGCCAGCAACTGCGCGGTGCCGATCGTGCACAAGGCCGGTGATGTCGCCCGCGAGACCCATGCGACCTCGCACTGGTGGCGAAACGACGGCCGGTCGGCGGTGACCCTGCTGTCGTTCGACATCGTGTCCGATCCCGACGACCACGACATGTAACGGCCGCACCAACGGGAGATCGGGCCATGACGGGTGTCCTGCGCGCGCTCACGATCGGCGTCACAGCCTTCCTGACCGTGGTCGACCTGTTCGCGACGCAGGCCATCCTGCCGGCGCTGGTCGACGCCTACCGCGTATCTCCCGCGGAGATGGGCATCGCGGTCAATGCCTGTACGTTCGGCATGGCGGCTGGCGGTCTCGCCGTCGCCTTCGCCGGACGCCGGCTCGACCGTCGGCGCGGCATCCTGATCAGCCTGGTGCTGCTGTCCATTCCCACGGCGCTCCTGTCGACCATGCCGAGCCTGCCGCTGTTCACGCTGCTACGCGTGCTGCAGGGGCTCTGCATGTCGATGACCTTCGCCCTGACACTCGCCTATCTCGGCGAGCATACGATCGCCGCCGATACTGCAGGCGCCTTTGCCGCCTATATCACCGGCAACGTCGCCTCCAACCTGGTCGGACGGCTGCTCGCCGCCGGCGTCGTGGGTCACTTCGGGCTGGCGGCGAACTTCTGGCTGTTCGCCGGCCTCAATCTCGCCGGCGCGGTGCTGGTATGGTTCAGTGTCGAGCGCGCGCCACCGATGCAGCAGGCCGACGCGACCCATCGGTCGCCGCTCAGGAGCTGGCTCGATCATCTGGCCGATCCCGCCCTGCGGTCGGCATTCGCCGTCGGCTTCGTCATCCTGTTCGCGTTCATCGGCACCTTCACCTACGTGAACTTCGTGCTGGTGCGCGAGCCGTTCGCGCTCGGCATGATGATGCTGGGAACCGTCTATTTCGCCTTCCTGCCGTCGGTCGTGACGACGCCGCTCGCCGGCCGCATCGTCGCCCGCATCGGCACGCGGCCGGCACTCTGGGCATCGTTCGCCGTCGCCATGGCGGGTTTGCCGGCCTTGATCGCCAGCGACCTGCCGGCCCTGCTCGTCGGTCTCGCCCTCGTCGCCGTGGGCACCTTCTTCGCACAGGCCACGGCAACCGGCTTCGTCGGGCGCGCGGCGACGACCGATCGCGGCTCGGCGAGCGGCCTCTATCTCGCGAGCTACTTTCTCGGCGGCCTGGCGGGGACGGCCGTGCTGGGCGAGGTCTTCGATCGCTTCGGCTGGCCGGCCTGCGTCGCCGGCATCGGCCTTTCGCTCATGCTCGGTGCCCTGCTGACCACCCGCCTCGTCCCGCGCGCCACTTCGCTTCCGGCGGGTGCGCTCGCCTCCCTTCGCTGATCGTTCGGACAACGCCAGGAGTATCCCATGTCCATCCGTCCTCTCCGGGCCTGCTTGGCAGCCCTGCTTGCGTCGACCCTCCTGTTATCCGCCATCGGCCCCGGCACCGCGGAGGACGCCAAGCCTGCCTCCGCCGAGGCGGGAGTCATTGCCCTGCGAAGCCGCTACGGAGTGGAGGAGACCGTCGCTCGGCTCAAGGCAGACATTGCCGCCAAGGGCATCACCTTTTTCCAGGAGATCGACCAGTCGGCGTTGGCCGCCCGATCGGGCGTCGAGCTGCGCCCCTCGGTCCTGCTTGTTTTCGGCAATCCGCCACTCGGCGCGCAGTTCATGACCGCCAATCCGCAGGCCGGTCTCGACTGGCCCGTGCGCATGCTGGTCTATCGCGACGATGCCGGCACCGTCTGGGTCGCCTACACCGAATTTGCGTGGATCGCGCGTCGCCATGGCGTGACCAGCCGTGACGCGCAGTTCCGCAAGGCCGCCGAGGTCGCCGCGTCGATCGGGGACAGCGTCAGCGGTCGCTGAGCCGGCGCAGGATGCCGACCGTGATCAGGAGGCCCAGCGTGACGAGGCCAAGCCCTGCTACCTGCAGGATGCTCGGGATCTCGCCGACGACGGGGATGCCGACGATCACCGATACGGCCGGCACGATCGCGGGGAAGAGCACGGCGCGGCTGACGCCCAGGAGCATCACGGCCTGGCTGTAGGCGACCATGGTGACGGCGCTCTGCAGGCCGCCCTGCACGAGGCCCTGGAAGGCGAGCAGCCCCAGCGGCAGGGCCGCCAGGTGGCCGGTTCCCATGAGGACGAGATAGGCCGGGGTCGTCACGAGGCAGGACAGGACGGTGACGGCTGCCGTGGCGTTCAGCGCCGGTACCCGCCAGTGGCGCAGCAGCAGCGTGAAGCCGGCCCACAGCACGCTCGAGGCGAAGAACATGAGATCGCCCAGCCAGGTCTTCTCGCCACCGGACTGGGACAGGCCGTCCCAGCCGATGAGCACGATGCCCACCAGCACGACGGCGGCCCCGAGCAGATGATTGCGGCTGAGCCGCTCGCGCAGGAACAGCGCCGCGCCGACGGTGCTGACGATCGTGACGGTCGACGGCGCGATGATCGCGCCATGGGCGAGCGGCGCGAGGCCGTAGCCGCCGGTCTGGAGGAAGGCGAACGGAGCACCACCCAGAAGCGACAGCACCAGCGCCCGCGGCCAGCCGATGCCGGCGAGGTCGCGGATGCCGAAGCGCAGCAGCAGCGGCAGCATGATCAGCCCGCCGACGATGTAGCGCGCGAACACCATGTCCACCGCCAGCAGGCCGGCGAGGATGCCGGCGCGGGCGGCGGCAAAGCTCAGCGAGGCGCCTAGGGCCATGACCGCCCCGCAAGCGAATCCCCAGCGCTCGCGTTTCGCCGTGCGCTGGGTCTCGGTGATCGTCTGCGCCATGGACGCCCGCTAGCACGCTCCGGGCCAGAGCTGAAGAATTTTGTAGCGGTCGATACAGAATTGCGCCACGCTGCGTCATGGCCCGGCTGAAGACCTTCGACGAGGAGCGTGCGCTCGACGCGGCCGTCGACTGCTTCTGGTCGCGCGGCTACGAGGCGACGTCGGTGCGTGACCTGGCCGACGCGATGGGGATCGGCGGCACCAGCCTGTACAACGCCTTCGGCGACAAGCGGGCGCTGTTCTCGCGGTCGTTGCAGCGCTACGCCGAGCGTTCGATGCGCGATCGCATCGCGCGCATGGAGGCCGATCGCCAGCCACGGGAGGCGATCCGAGCCTTCATCGCCGAGATCATCGAACGGTCGCTCGCGGACCGCGATCGCAAGGGCTGCCTGCTGGTGAACTCCGCGCTCGACGTGGCGCCGCACGATGCCGAGATCGGCAAGGTCGTGGCCGGCTACCTCGACGAGATCCGCGGCTTCTTCCAGCGCAACGTCGCGGCGGCGTGCGCGGCCGGGCAAATTCCGCGCAACATCGACGCCGACGAGGTGGCGGGGCATCTGCTGGGCGTGGTGCTTGGCATCCGCGTGCTTGCACGCACCGGAGCCCGGCGCCGTGCGCTCGAGGAGGTCGCCGGTCCGGCGCTGAGGCTGCTGGAGAAGACACGATGATCGGAGCGTTGAACGAGGCCGGGCTCACGGCGCTGCCCGATGCCGGGCCAGTGACGATGCTGAACCTGATGCGGTTCCGCGAGCGCTCGCTGGACGGCAACGGCAGTGGCTGGGATGCCTACCTGCGCTACAGCGCGATCACCATCAAGCTCATAAAGGCGCGGGGCGGCACGATCATCTGGGCGGGTGACGCCGAAGGGGTCGCGCTCGGCGTGCCCGAAGCGCATCGCTGGGACTATGTGGCACTGGTCCGCTACCCGTCTCGGGCGGCATTCCTCGACATGATGAACTCGCCTGACTATGCCGCGGCGAATGTCGAACGGGAGAACGGCTGCGCCGATCACGTGATCCTCGCGTTGCGAGAGACCTACCGGAAGTTCGACCACGACTGAAGGAGACGGGAGATGTCACTGGCGGAGAAGCTGGCCGCGACGCGCGCGGCATCCGAAACCCGCATTCCGCGCGAGCGGCAGGTGATCATGGAACGCGCTACCGAGGACCTGAGACATTCGGGGATCCTGGATCGCGTCGTACCGACGGGTGCACGTGCGCCGTCGTTCGAGCTTGCGAGCCATGACGGGCGGCAGATCGCCTCCGCGGAGCTGCTGGCGGCCGGCCCGATGATACTTTCCTTCTTCAGAGGGTCCTGGTGACCCTACTGCCGGCATGAGCTGGATGCTCTGCAAAGCGTGTATCCCGATATCCTCGGTCTGGGTGCGTCCCTCGTCGTGATCTCGCCCGAGCTGCCGCAATTCGTCGGTCCCATGGCGGCTCGGCAGCGCCTGCTGTTTCCGATCGTGTGGGACGAGCAGTGCAGTGTGGCGGAGGCTTTCGGGCTCGCCTTCACGCTGCCCGACGACCTGAGGCAGGTCTATCTCGGATTTGGCAACGACCTCGCCGTCCGGAACGGCGATCCGTCGTGGCGGCTGCCCATGCCGGCGCGCTTTTTGATCGACGGCGGCGGGATCGTGCGGTCGGTGGAGGCCGACCCCGACTATCGGTTCCGCCCCGAGCCGGAGACGACGCTCGAGGCCTTGCGCAAGGTCGTGGCCGGGTAAAGCCAAAGGAGGACAGCGATGGTCAAGCGTCTCGACGACATGCCCGAAGGGGAGGCCGCGCACCTCCGGCGCATCGAATGTCCGACCTATGGCGACACGCCGCTGTTGCCGGGGGCGCCGCTTGCGCAGCGCCGGGTGGCCTTGATCTCGACAGCCGGCCTGCATCGCCGCGGCGACCGGCCCTTCCGGCCGGGCGACGGCAGCTATCGCGTCATTCCTGGCGACACGACGGCGGGCGAACTCGTGATGAGCCACATCTCGGTGAACTTCGACCGCACCGGCTTCCAGCAGGATCTCAATGTCGTCTTTCCGATAGACAGGCTTCGCGAGCTGGAGGTGGACGGGACCATCGGTTCGCTGGCATCGCTGCACTACTCCTTCATGGGCGCTTTCCCGCCGGCGGCGGCCGAACCGCACGCTCAGCACCTGGCAGGCCTTCTGAAAGCCGACAGGGTGGATGCGGCGCTGCTCGTCCCGGTTTGACCCGCCTGCACGCGCGCCGTGGGCGCGCTGGGCCACTTCCTCGAACGCGAAGGCATTCCCACCACGGGGATCAGCCTGGTACGCGAGCATACGGAGATCGTCCGGCCACCGCGTGCCCTCTGGGTTACCTTCGAGCTCGGCCGACCCTTGGGCAAGCCGGACGATGCAGCCTTCCAGGGCCGCGTCGTCCGCGCGGCGCTCGGCCTGCTGGAGCGCACCGACGGTCCGCTGATCGCGAACTATCCCGAGGAGGTCGACGAGCCAGCCGACTTCAGCGGCTGGGCCTGCCCCATAAACCTGGCGCCGGCGCAGACGGATTCGCTCGCCGACGAGATCGAGCGGCTCGCTGCCTGGTACGATCGAGCCGTCGCGATGCGTGGCCGCACCACGGTCGGGGTGTCTGGCCTCGAGATGCAGGAGGCGGGAGCCCTGGTGAGCCGAGCGCTGTCGGGCCGCCTCCCATCGGCGCAGGCGCTCAAGGAAGCCGTCGATGACCTGCGCGCCTACTATCTCGAGGCGGCATCGGCTTTTCCCGACGCCGGATCGCCGGCGACGCGGAAGAGATGGTTCTGGGACGAAACGCGGCTGGCCGAGGCGCTGCTGGCGCTGCAGCCGTCGCTGGCGGCCAGCGACGATCCGCAGCACAGGATTCTCGGAAACCTGACGCTCATCCCGGCGGCGGAGCGCCACCGGCTGCAGAAGTCCCCATGAGCGATGGCCGGCGGGGGATGCCCTGCCGGCACATCTGCGTCAACGCCGTCCGAACAGGCGCAGCGCGACGACGCGGTCGAGCGACAATGCACCCGCACCGCGGGTCAGCACGTATGCGAGGATGGACGCCCACATCAGATGCTCGGGCCAGTTCGCCGGATAGACGAAGAGCTGGATGACCAAGGTCATGGCGAGCAGGGCAGCCGCCCCCGCGCGCGCCGCCACCCCGAGGACCAGCAGGACCGGCGCGGAAAGCTCGACGGCGGTGCCCATGTAGGCGGCGAGCTCCGGCGGCAGCAGCGGCAGGCGGTACTCCTCCTTGAACAGGTCAATCGCCGTCTCGAAGCTCTGGAGCTTGACCATGCCGGAGCGGAAGAATGTGGCGCCGACGGCGACGCGCATGCCGAGCTCGATCGCGGATAGAGGAAAGGCGCGGGCAAGGTCGCGCAGTTCGTCGAGGCGTTGAAGCAGGCCGTGCCCGGAAAGATGGTCGCGGGTGGTGGCGGTCATGGATGTATCCTGTCGTGTGGTTCGGCCGCCGGACGGCGTCTCCGCGGGCCTTGGGCACCGGGGGAAGCGGCGGCGGATCGCCGGTCGCGGCGGCCGATGGGAAGTCGTCAACCCTTGATGACGCCACCCGCGATCTTCTCGCAGGTGCCCTTGGGAACGCTGACCCAGGCATCCGCCTGGCCGTCCTTCTTCGCCGTGCCGGCGCAGGAGGACGTCGCGGTCTGGCAATCGTTCTTGCCGGCCTTTGCGACGCCGTAGCACTTCTCGCTGCTGCCCTGTGCCTGCACCTGGCCGGCAAGCAGCAGCGCCGTACCGAGTGCAGCGGCGATGGTGAGCGTGGTCTTCATGATGATGGTCTCCTGACTTGGTGGCCCTTGCGGGTGGCCGCACACTGCCGGGAGACCGTCTCGCCCTGAAATATCGACTGCCTATGGGATCGATGTACCGCCTCTATCGGGCGTCAGATGATGCCTTCCTCCTTGAAGATCTCCAGGCACCGACGCAGGGCGCGCTCGTAGCGGGCGCGTTCCGCCGCGATCGATTCGTCGTTCCAGTCGAAGAAGCCGCGCTTGGTCTTGAAGCCGATCCGGCCCTCGTCGACGTTGCGCTGGAGGATGGGCGGCGGACCGTCGGCGTTCGTGAGGTCGGGCCAGATGATCTTGGCCACGGCGCAGGTCGTGTCCCAGCCCGAATGCTCCTTCTGCATGATCGGGCCGGCCGCGGCGTAGCGGAAGCCGAAGGAGAGGCGCACCGTGGCGTCGACATCCTCGGCCGAGGCGACACCCTGCTCGATCAGCCAGAGCGCCTCGCGCATCAGGGCGCCCTGGATCCGGTTGCCGAGGAAGCCGATCACATCCTTCCTGACCTGCACCGGCCGCTTGCCGAGCGCCTGCATGATCCCCCCGACGCGCTCGGCCTGGACCGCTTCCGTATGGACCGAGCTCACGACCTCCACGAGGGGAATGAGATGGGCCGGCATGAAGAAGTGCAAACCCATCGTCCGACCCTGCGTCGCGAGTTCCTTCGCGATCTCGCTGATGGGGAAGCTCGACGAGTTGGAGGTGAGGGCACAATCGGGCCGGGCCAGCGCCTCCATCTCGGCGAACAGCCGGCGCTTGAGCTCGAGATCCTCCGTCACCGTCTCGACCGCGATGTCGATTGCGGGCCACGACGCTTCGGGCAGGGTCGCATAGGTGGCGAGGCCGGACGTGTCGGCGGGCTTGCCCATGGCGGTCAGGGCACGCGCGCAGGCGTCCGGCAGATTGTCGCGCGTCGATGCGGAGCGGGACACGACGTCCACCTTCCATCCGCCCGCGAGGAACATGGCGATGATGCCCACCCCCATCGTGCCGCCACCCAGCACGAGCGCATGGCCCGGGGCATGCCTCGGGACAGGGCGTTCGCTTTGCGACATTCTCTATCCTCCCAACTCGACGGACGCCCCCCTCGGGGGCAATATCCCGGCCCATTCATTAGCCCGTGGGGGAAACAGATGAGCGCCAGCTACAAGGATATCGGCGTCAGCAGCGAAGGTCATGTCGGCATCGTCGAAATCCAGCGGCCGCCGCACAACTTCTTCGACAATTCCCTGATCAACCAGATCGCGGACGCCTTCGAGGCGTTCGACCGGGACAACGAGATCCGCGCCTATGTCCTGTGCGCGCAGGGCAAGTCCTTCTGCGCGGGCGCCGACTTCCAGAACCGTCCGAGCACGGGCAGCCAGGCCGAGAGCGGCAAGCACCTCTACAAGGAGGCGACCCGCCTGTTCCGCGCCAAGAAGCCCAGCATCGCGGCGGTGCAGGGGCCGGCGATCGGCGGCGGGCTGGGCCTCGCCGTCATGGCCGATTTCCGCGTCACCTGCCCGGAGGGCCGCTTTGCCGCCAACTTCACGCGGCTGGGCTTCCACCCCGGCTTCTCGCTGACCTACACGCTGCCGCGTCTGATCGGCCAGCAGCGCGCCAACCTCCTCTTCTACACGGGCCGTCGCATCGGCGGCGAGGAGGCGGTCGCCTGGGGCCTTGCCGACGTGCTGGTGCCCCAGGCCGACGTGCGCAAGGGCGCGATGGATCTCGCCAAGGAAATCGCGGAATCCGCTCCGCTGGCGCTGCTCTCGACGCGCGAGACCATGCGCCGCGGCTTCGCCGACGGGGCCGAGGCGGCGACCGAGCGCGAGCTGGTCGAGCAGGACTGGACGCGCAAGACCGAGGACTTCAAGGAGGGCGTGAAGTCCTACGCCGAGAAGCGCCCCGGCAACTTCAAGGGCCGCTGAGCCATGGCACAGCTCGCGGGCAAGGTCGCCATCGTCACCGGGGGCGCCTCCGGGATCGGCGAAGCCTGTTCGGAAACCCTTGCGCGCGAGGGAGCTGCGGTTCTGGTCACCGACGTCGACGACGGCCTGGGCAAGGCGGTCGTCGAGCGCATCGGCAAGGCGGGTGGCAAGGCACACTACCTGCACCATGACGTGCGTGACGAGGCGGGCTGGCCCGGCGTGATCGCCGAGGCGGAGAAGCGCTTCGGGCGTCTCGACTTCATGGTGGCCAATGCCGGCATCGGCATCATGGCGCCGATTGCGACCATGACGCTGGCCGACTGGCAGCGACAGCAGGCGATCAATCTCGACGGTGTGTTCCTGTCGATCAAGCATGCCATCCCGGCGCTCAAGCGCGCGGGCGGCGGCTCGATCGTGCTGATGTCGTCGGTCGCCGGCCTGCGTGGCGCGCCGGGGCTTGCGGCCTACTCGGCGACCAAGGGCGGGGTGCGGCTGCTGGCCAAGTCAGTGGCGCTGGAACATGCCGCCGACAACATCCGCTGCAACTCGGTCCATCCCGGCATCATCGCCACGCCGATCTGGGGCAAGATCCCGACGGGCGCCGAAGGCAACCGTCGCAATGCGCCGATCGATCCGGGCGAGCGGGCCGCCACCATCGTACCGCTGACGCGCGTCGGCCTCGCGCAGGACATCGCCAACGGCGTTCTGTTCCTGTGCACCGACGCCGCCAGCTACATGACCGGCCAGGAGCTGGTGATCGACGGCGGCATGACGGCGGGCGCCCGGCCGGCACGGCCGCAGGCATAGCGATGGCTGGCGCCGCGGCTTGGGGCTGGATCGCCGTCGCGGCGCTGAGCGGCGCGACCGCCGTCGCCGTCGGGGCCTTCGCTGCGCACGGCCTCGACCTGTCGACTCCAGCCGGCGTGAAGGCACGGGAGTGGCTGCAGACCGGCAGCCACTACGCGATGATCCATGCACTGGCGATTCTCGCCGTCGCCGCCCTGGCGCACGGCGGCGCGCTGAGCGGCGGTCTCGCGGTCACAGCGCAATCGCTGTTCGTTGCCGGCAGCGTGCTCTTCCCCGGGGCTCTCTACGGGCTCGCCCTGGGCGGGCCGCGGTGGTTCGGTGCTGTAGCGCCGATCGGTGGCACCGCCTTCATCCTCGGCTGGGTGTGCGTCGCACTGGCCGCGCTGCTCGCGGCGAAGGCCGACTGATCTCGGGCAGCCTGATCTCAGGCCAGCTGCTCGTCCAGAAGCTTGAGCGCTTCCGCCGCAAACGCCCGCATGTTGGCGACGCGGTCGTTCGAGCCGGTGCGCAATGTGCGGGCGATCTTGCCCTTGGGGCCGACCACGGCGACGCAGGTATGGCCGGCCGGGTCACCGTAGGAGTTGCCGGTCGGGCCCGAGGCGCCGGTCTCGGCAAGACCCCAGGTCGTGTTCAGCTGTTCACGCACCAGCTCGGCCGCCAGCGTGGCCCACGGCTCGGACGAGGAGCGGATGCCGGCGCGCTTCTCCTTGGTGGCCCCCAGGAACATCTCGCCGGCGGGGCGGGTATAGACCACGGCGCCGCCCATGAAGTAGGCCGAGGCGCCGGGCACCGCCAGCAGCACGGCGGAGATCAGGCCGCCGGCCGACGATTCCGACACGCCGACCGTTTCCTTGCGCGCCTTCAGTTTCTCGCCGACGGTCCGGGCGAGCGGCAGA
Source organism: Pseudomonadota bacterium (assembly GCA_049323495.1). Taxonomy (GTDB): domain Bacteria; phylum Pseudomonadota; class Alphaproteobacteria; order Reyranellales; family Reyranellaceae; genus Reyranella. The sequence continues at coordinate 275,262 of JBMONG010000033.1, read as the reverse complement.
AGCGACTCCATTCGTTTCAATCCTTCCTGTTCGTGAAGATGTCGAGTGCCAGCGGCACCTGCTGGCCGAGCCAGATCGCGCGGTCGCGATGGTCCTCGAGGTCCTGGCCCGTATTGGGATGGACGAAGATCGTGAGGTCGCCGCGGTTCAGCGCCAGCCACGAGAGAAGGGGCGCGAGCTGGTCGTTGCGGAACGCGACCTGGTAGCTGAAGCGCGGGTGCGGGCCGACCGGCTTCTCGTGGAAGCGACCCATCTCGATGTCGAACGTTCTCTCGATCCGCTCGCGCAGTGCCCAGGCAGGCTCGCGCGTGGCGGCGTCGAAGTAGACGTGGGCGTGCCAGTCCTTGATCTGCGCAGTGTCCATGTCGTCACCCTATCACGACCGCTCAGCCCGCGTGGCGGAACCTCTATGCCGTTCCCCGATGCGAGCTTGCTTGCTAGGCTCGGCGCATCATGAACTTCGATTTCTCCGACGACCAGAAGCTGCTCCAGGAGCAGGTCCGCAAATTCCTCGCCGACAAGTGCCCGACCAAGGTCGTGCGCCGCGTGCTCGATGGCGACGAGACCCATGCCGACGAAGTGTGGCAGGGGCTCGTCGAGCTTGGTGTGCCGGCGACGGCGATCCCCGAGGAATTCGGTGGGCTCGGCCTCACGCCGCTCGAGCTCTGCGTGATCGCCGAGGAGATCGGCCGTGTCGCGGCGCCGGTGCCGTTCGACTCGTCGGTGGTGCTCGCGACCGAGGCGATCAAGCTCGCCGGCTCCGATGCGCAGAAGAAGAAGTGGCTGGCCGAGCTGGCGGCCGGCAAGGCGATCGGCACGCTGGCCGTCGCCGAAGGTCCGCAGGCGCCCAGGCCGCGCTCGATCCGCACGATGTTCGGCGGCGGCCGGCTGAATGGCAAGAAGGTGCCGGTCGTCGATGGCGAGCTGGCGAATGTCGCGATCGTGCTCGCGAACACCGGTGGCCAGGGTGATCGCGCGGTGTCGCTGGTGCTGGTCGATCTCAGGCAGCCCGGCGTGACAGCCCGGCGCGTCGACACCGTCGATCCGGCACGCAAGCACGCCGAGCTCACCTTCAAGGATGCCACGGCCGAGCTGCTGGGCACCGAGGGCGAGGGCTGGCGCACCCTGGAGCGCCTCTACGACGCGGCGGCGGTGTACTTCGCCTTCGCCCAGGTCGGTGGCGCGGAGGCCGCGATGTGGATGGCGCGCGACTATGCGCTGCAGCGCCAGGCCTTCGGCCGCGCCATCGGCTCCTACCAGGCGATCAAGCACAAGCTGGCCGACTGCTACGTCAAGCTCGAGCTCGCGCGATCCAATGCCTACTACGGCGCCATGATGCTGACGGATGGCGGCGCCGACCTGCCGCTCGCAGCGGCGGCGGCGCGCATTGCGGCGACCGACGCCTATGACTTCGCGTCGAAGGAAAACATCCAGACGCATGGCGGCATCGGCTTCACCTGGGAGGCGGACACCCAGTTCCACTACCGGCGTGCGCGTGTGCTGGCGCTGGCGCTGGGCGGCCCGATCGCCTGGAAGGACAAGCTGGTGACCCGCCTCGAGCAGAAGAACGCGGCGTAAGGGCAGGAGGAATCCATGGACTTCAACGATACCCCGGAAGAAGCCGCGTTCCGCAAGGAAGTGCGTGCCTGGCTGGACGCCAACGCGACCCGCAAGAGCGACGACAAGCAGAGCTTCCGCGCCCGCAACGACGATCCCGAGCTGCTGGCCAAGGCGAAGGCCTGGCAGGCGAAGAAGGCGGCGGCAGGCTATGCCCGCATCACCTGGCCCAAGGAATATGGCGGCCGCGGCGGTTCGCCCATCCTGCAGGTGATCTACCAGCAGGAGGAGTCGGACTACCTGGTGCCGCTGGGCTTCTTCGACATCGGGCTCGGCATGTGCATCCCGACCATGATGACCTATGCCAAGCCCGAGCAGCTCGCGCGCTACGTCAAGCCGGCGCTGTTCGGCGAGGAGATCTGGTGCCAGCTCTTCTCGGAGCCCGCGGCCGGCTCCGACGTGGCAGGCATCCGCACGCGCGCGGAACGTGACGGCGACGACTGGGTCATCAACGGCCAGAAGGTCTGGACCTCCGGCGCGCACTACAGCGACTACGGCATCGTCATCACGCGGACCGACCCGACGGTACCCAAGCACCAGGGCCTGACGATGTTCTTCCTGTCGATGAAGACGCCCGGCGTCGAGGTGCGGCCGATCAAGCAGATGTCGGGCGGCGCCAACTTCAATGAGGTGTTCTTCACCAACGTGCGCATCCCCGACAGCCAGCGCCTGGGCAAGGTCGGCGAGGGCTGGAAGGCGGCGCTGACGACGCTGATGAACGAGCGGCTGGCGGTCGGCCTGCCCGCGGGCGGCCTCGACGTCGACGAGCTGATGGAGCTGGCGCGGGACACCGAGCTGGAGGACGGCCCGGCGATCCGCAACCAGCAGGTGCGCGGCAAGATCGCCGAGTGGTACGTGCAGCAGCAGGGGCTGAAGCTGACGCGCTACCGGACGCTGACCGCCCTGTCGAAGGGCCAGACGCCGGGACCGGAATCCTCGATCATCAAGATCGTGGCGGCGCCCAAGATGCAGGACATGGGTTCCTTCGCCATGGAGCTGATGGGGCCGGCCGGCATCATGAAGGAGGACGTGCCGCAGGCTGCGGGCTTCCAGGCGCAGTGGGTCGGCGGCGCGGGCTTCCGCATCGCCGGCGGTACCGACGAGATCCTGCGCAACATCGTGGCCGAGCGCGTCCTCGGCCTGCCGGCCGACGTGCGCGTCGACAAGGACGTGCCCTTCAACAAGCTCAAGGGCTGAGTGCTCCGCGTCGACTATGGACCCTTGGATTTGTCGGGCCTGAGGCCAGCTTCCTCGTAGAAGACCCCGACGCAATCTGCGCAGATGAAGACGTTGGGGCCCGCGCCAAGGCGGACGTCGGCGCCGCCTTGGCCGCAGAATGAACAGGACGGTGGCGAGGGCCCATCGTCGCTCTTGTCCTGTTCGCCGAACAGCAGCTCCGTCATCGCCAGGTGAGCAAGCCCCAATGCGGCCATGGATGCCTGCTCGTCACCCTTGGCCTCGTGCTGCTGGTATGCCTCCATGGCCGCCTTCAACGCGACCTTGAACTGACGCTGGTCCATGGCTTCCTGCCAGGCGTCCGTGGCGGCGTCTGCTTCGGTTTCCTCGGCCATTGGTGTCCTCGCGGATCGGTCGCACGCAAGCGCTCACATCCCTGCCGCCGACCTTGCCATGTTTCCGGCGCGGACGGGTTTTCTTTTTCGGCCAGGCGTGCACCATGACGGCAAGACCGGATCGGGAGGAAAGATGAACAGGCTGGACGGCAAGGTGGCATTCCTGTCGGGGGCGGCGCGCGGCATCGGCGGGGCGACCGCCCGGCTGATGGCGAGCGTGGGCGCCAAGGTGGCGATCGGCGACGTGCTCGACGAGCGCGGCAAGCAAACGGCGAAGGAAATCGAGGCGGCCGGCGGCCAGGCGCTCTACGTGCCGCTCGACGTCACTCAGGAGGCAAGCTGGTCGGCCGCCATCGACGTCACGGTGAAGACGTTCGGCAAGCTCGACGTGCTGGTGAACAATGCCGGCATCTTCAACGGCAAGGGCGTCGAGGAGGCCTCGCTGGACGAATGGAACCGGCTCGTCGCCGTCAATCTGACGGGCGTCGTCCTGGGCACGCGCGCGGCGCTGCCGCATCTCAAGGCGAGCGGAGCGGCGAGCGAGCACGGTGCCGCCATCGTCAATCTCGCCTCGGTGGCGGGGCTGGTCGGGTCGCAGCTCGACCCGCTCTATTCCCTCACGAAGGGAGGGGTGACGCTGTTCACCAAGTCGACGGCGCTGGAGTTCGGCCGCAAGGGCTACAGGATCCGCGTCAATTCCATCCATCCCGGCGTGATCGACACCGACATGGGACAGCAGACCTTCGCCATGCGCGCGCGGGCGCAGGGCACCAACGACACCGAAGCGACGCGCAGGGTCTCGACCGCCATGCATCCGATCGGACGGCTCGGCGTCGCCGACGACATCGCCAAGGGCATCGTGTTCCTGGCCTCCGACGATGCGGCGTTCATGACGGGCGCCGGGCTCGTCGTCGATGGAGGCTATACGGCGCAGTAGGTCAGAAAATCCCCGCCGCCAGACCGGCCGCCATCGCGGCCCCCAGCTCCTCGCACTGCCCGACGAAGGCGGGCTGCCAGGGGCCGCGGCAGATCAGCGGTTCCTGCACGAGGCGCCAGCGCAGGCCGGTCAGGATGGTCTCGATGCCGCGGCGCGTGCCGGTGCCGTCGCTGCCGGCACGGATATAGGCGGCACAGGGCAGGCCCTGCGTGCGCTCCAGCAGCGGATTGTAGGAGCGGTCGAAGAAGTCCTTCAACGCGCCGCTCATGTAGCCGAGATTCTCGGGCGTGCCGAGGATCACCGCCTGCGCGGCCAGCACGTCGTCGGGGCCGGCCTGCAGCGGCGCCATGACGCGCACGTCGATGCCCGTTTCGCTGCGCGCGCCGCGCTCGACGGCAGCTCGTAGCGAAAGGGTGTTCTCTGACGGCGCGTGCGCCACAATGAGCAGTCCTTTCGACATGGAAACGCTTCTACCCGAGACACGGCCGACATGCTCAAGAAACTCCTGATCGCCAATCGCGGCGAGATCGCCATCCGGATCGCCCAGGCCGCTGCCGAGCTCGGCATCGCCACCGCCGGACTCCATTCCGAGGACGACGCGACGTCGCTCCATGTCCGCCGCGTCGACGAGGCGATCGCGCTGAAGGGGAAGGGCGCGGCGGCCTATCTCGACATTGCCGGCGTCGTCGCCGCCGCCAAGGCCGCCGGCTGCGATTCCGTCCATCCCGGCTACGGCTTCCTGGCGGAGAATGCCGATTTCGCCGAGGCCTGCGCGGCAGCAAAGATCACCTTCGTCGGGCCGACGCCCGACCAGCTCCGGCTGTTCGGCGACAAGGCGCGCGCCCGCGCGCAGGCCCAGAAGTGCAAGGTGCCGGTGCTGCCGGGCACGGGCGTGGTCGATCTCGCGGGGGCGACGGACTTCCTGCGCAAGCACGCCGCCACGGGCATCGCGCTGAAGGCGATCGCGGGCGGCGGCGGGCGCGGCATGCGCCTGGTCGCCACCGAGGCCGAGCTGGCGGAGGCGTTCGAGCGCGCGTCGGCGGAGGCCAAGTCGGCGTTCGGCAATGGCGACCTCTATGCCGAGCGGCGCATCGGCCAGGCACGGCACATCGAGGTGCAGATCGTCGGCGACGGCAAGGGAGGCATCGTGGCGCTGGGCGAGCGCGAATGCACGCTGCAGCGCCGCAACCAGAAGATCGTCGAGCTGGCGCCCAGCCCCGGGCTGGCCGCGCCTTTGCGCAAGAAGATCGTGGCGGCGGCGGTCGCCATGGCGAAGGCCGCGAAGTACCGCAGCCTGGGCACCTTCGAGTTCCTGGTGGAGAAGTCGGCCTTCTATTTCATCGAGGCCAATCCGCGGCTGCAGGTCGAGCACACCGTCACCGAGGAGGTGTGGGGCGTCGATCTGGTGAAGACGCAGCTCCGCCTCGCTGGCGGCACGTCGCTGGCCAAGACCGGCATCGCGCAGGCCACGCCGCGCGGCCACGCGATCCAGCTCCGCATCAACATGGAGACGATGGCGGCCGATGGATCCGCGAAGCCCGGCGGCGGCACGCTGGCGGTGTTCGAGCCGCCGGGCGGGCCGGGGGTGCGCGTCGACACCTACGGCTATGCCGGCTACCGCACCAATCCGAACTTCGATTCGCTGCTCGCCAAGCTGATCGTGCACAGCCCGTCGTCCGACATCGCCGACGCACTGACCCGCGCCGAGCGGGCGCTGGCGGCGTTCCGGCTGGAGGGCGCGCCGAGCAACATCGCCTTCCTGCGCGCGCTGATCGCCCATCCGGACGTGCACGCCGACAAGGTGCATACGCGCTTCGTGGACGAGCAGGCGGCGGCGCTGATCGAGGCATCGGCCAGGCTCGCCCCCGGCCTCTATTTCCCGGCCGCCACGGCGGCGCCGGCGGGTGGGCGCCAGGCCGGCGCGAAGGTCGATGCCGTCGATCCGCTGGCGGTGCTGGCCTTCGGCAAGACGGCGCAGCAGGTGGCGGGAGAGGCCGCGCTGGATGGCGGAGCGGACGCGCCGGAAGGGGCCGTGCCGGTGCGGGCGCCGATGCAGGGCACGGTCGTCAGCATCGCGGTGGGCGAGGGGGAGACCGTCGCCGCCGGACAGCCGCTGCTGGTCATGGACGCCATGAAGATGCAGCACGAGATCAGGAGCCCGGCACGCGGCTACGTGCGGCGCATCGCGGTGGAGGCCGGCGAAACGATCTACGAAGGCCATGCGCTGCTCTTTGTCGAGGAGGCGGATGTCGAGGTGAAGGGGGCGGAAGCGGAGGAGGCGATCGATCTCGACCACATCCGTCCCGACCTCGCGGAGTATTTCGAGCGCCGTGCGCTCACGCTCGACGCGCGGCGGCCGGATGCGGTCGCGCGGCGGCGCAAGACCAACCAGCGTACGGCGCGCGAGAATCTCGACGATCTGGTCGATCCCGGCAGCTTCATCGAATGGGGCGCCTTCGCCATCGCCAGCCAGCGCACGCGGCGCTCGGTCGAGGAACTGATCGAGAAGACACCCGCCGATGGCCTCATCACCGGCATCGGGCGCGTGAACGGATCGCTGTTCGGGCCGGAGAGAAGCCGCGTCGCCGTCGCGCTCTACGACTACACGGTGCTGGCCGGCACGCAGGGCAAGACCAACCACCACAAGAAGGACCGGCTGTTCGAGATCGTCGAGGAGCAGCGCCTGCCGCTGGTCTTCTTCACCGAGGGCGGGGGCGGGCGGCCGGGCGACATCGACGTGCAGTCGGTGGCGGGGCTGAACACCATGGCATTCAATCTGTTCGGACGGCTGAGCGGGTCATCGCCCCTCGTCGGCATCAACTCGGGCCGCTGCTTCGCCGGGAACGCGGCCCTGCTGGGCTGCTGCGACGTGGTGATCGCGACCCGCAACTCGACCATCGGCATGGGCGGTCCGGCGATGATCGAGGGCGGCAATCTCGGCGTCTATGCGCCCGAGGAGGTCGGCCCGATGAGCGTGCAGGTGCCCAACGGCATGGTCGACATCGCGGTGGAGGATGAAGCCGAGGCGGTGGCCGTGGCCCGGAAGTACCTGTCCTACTTCCAGGGCGCGCTGCCCGACTGGCGCGCCGCCGACCAGCGGCTGCTGCGCCGCGCCATCCCGGAGAACCGGCTGCGCGTCTACGACGTTCGCGACGTCATCGACACGCTGTGCGACGAAGGCTCGGTGCTCGAGCTGCGGCGCGCCTTCGGCCCGGGCATGGTGACGGTGCTGGCGCGCATCGAGGGCAAGCCGCTGGGCATCGTCGCCAACAATCCGACGCATCTTGCCGGCGCGATCGACTCCGACGGTTCGGACAAGGCGGCCCGCTTCCTGCAGCTCTGCGACGCCTTCGACCTGCCGGTGCTGTTCCTGTGCGACACGCCCGGCATGATGGTTGGACCGGAGGTCGAGAAGACGGCGCTGGTGCGGCATTGCTCGCGGCTGTTCGTCACCGGCGCCAACCTCGGCGTGCCGTTCGGCACGATCGTGCTGCGCAAGGCTTACGGGCTCGGCGCGCAGGCGATGGCCGGCGGCTCGTTCCATGCCGGCGCCTTCGCGATCTCCTGGCCGACCGGCGAGTTCGGCGGCATGGGACTCGAAGGGGCCGTCAAGCTGGGCTTCCGCAAGGAGCTGGAGGCCATCGCCGACCCGGCCGAGCGCCGGGCGATGTTCGACAGGATGGTGGCGGCCGCCTATGCCCGCGGCAAGGCGCTCAGCACGGCGACGTATTTCGAGGTCGACGAGGTGATCGACCCTGCCGATTCGCGGCGCTGGGTGGCGACGGCCCTGCTCGACGCCCCCGCTCGGCCGCGCCATGCGCACAAGCGGCGGCCGAACATCGATACGTGGTGAGCGCGGGCGGGTCCTCTACTGCCCGACCCAGAACGTGTCGGGCTGATAGAGGCCGATATACCCGCCCGGATCCCAGGCGTAGTAGCCTTCCTTCGGCACGTTATGAATCTTCGGTCCGACCACGATGGGCTGGCGGATGCCGTTCACGGTGCCGATGGAGAAGACCTGGTCGGCGCTGGTCGACAGGATCTTCTCCCAGGCCGCCCGGCGGCCGGCCTCGTCGGTCGCATTCTCCCACTCCTTCACGTAGTCGAGGAGCTTGCAGGCCTCGTCCATGTCGCAGGCCTCGCCCTGGCGGGTCTTGGACTCGATGTACATGCCCCAGCGCGGCCATTGCAGGCCGCCCTGCATCGTCGGCGCGAACTCCTTGGGGCTGGTGTTGGCCGTCGGCACGGCCGTCACGACGCCGGCGAAGGCGGTCATGTTGGCCTCGCCGGAGTAGGCACGCAGGCGGAAGTTGTCGCGGGTCTGCGGCTTGGTCAGCATCTTGATGCCGATCTTCTTCCACATCTCCGAGATCAGGTGCAGCGCGTCCGCGTCTTCGGTCTCCTCGCTGGCATGCTCGACCACGATCGTGGCCGGACGGCCATCGGGCAGCAGGCGGACGCCCTGGCTGTCGCGCTTGGTGAGGCCGATTTCGTCGAGCAGCTTGTTGGCGAGCTTGGGATCGTACTGCGCCCACTTCTTGGCATACTCGGGCTTGAACAGCTCCGAGCGCTCCATGATCGTGTTGTTGGAGGGCTTGGCCAGGCCGAGATAGACAACCTGGTTCAGCTCGTCGCGGTCGATGGCCAGCGAAAGCGCCCGGCGGAAGCGCACGTCGCGCATCAGCTTGCGCCATTCCTCGTCATTGGCGTTGAGGTTGGGGAAAAGGGCGATCTGCGCTCCGGAGCCCGATTCCCATAGCCGCACGTCGACGCCCGACGACTTGGCGCTCTTCTGCAGGAAGGTGTAGTCGCGCATGTTCAGATAGCGCGGCTGGAGATCGGCCTCGCCCAGCCCTGCCTTGGCGGGGATCAGGTTGGTGGCCGCCTGCGTGAAGACGATGCGATCCACGTAGGGCAGCTGCTGCCCCTTCGCGTCGATCCGGTGGTAGTAGGGATTGCGCGTGAAGACGTAGCGCTGCGCCGGCGGCTCGGTGGTCAGCTTCCACGGATTGAGCGTGGGCAGCTCGACATTGTTGTTGGCGTACATGACGTCTTGGCGCCGGTGGACCTGCACCCACTTGCTGCCCTGATCGCCGCCCTTCGCCGTCTTGGCGATGTCTTCCGCCGACGTGTACTTGATGTGGAACTTCTTGAGGTAGTGCGCAGGACGGAACAGGAAGAGGGGCGCCGCGCGCGCCTGGCTTTCGAGGAAGTACGGATTGGGCTTGTCCCAGGTGTACTTGATCGTGCGCTCGTCGATGATGTCGACCTTCGGCGGCTTGCCGTCCACCAGGAGCTCCACCGAGGGACCGGAAGGCGACAGCTCCTTGTTGTTGGCGACGTCCTCCCAGAAGTAGCGGAAGTCCTCCGTGGTGAAGGGATGGCCGTCCGACCACTTGTGGCCGGCGCGCAGCTTGAAGGTGAACTCCCGGCCCTCCTTGGCCTCGAAGCTCTCGAGGAGGTCGGGTTGCAGCTTGAACTCGGGCGTGTAGACGATCAGCCGGGTGTAGCTGTAGATCGTCATGAGACGCGTGTCGCGCGCGCTGCCGATCAGAATGTTCAGCTCGCCGCCCTGCCGGCCAGGACCGTCGTTGCCCCAGAATTTGGTGACGACCATGGGCTGTTGCGGAATGCGCTTGTCGACCGGCGGCAGCGCACCCGACTTCACCTCCTCGGCGAACAGAGGCGTCTCCTTCATCGCGGGCAGCGGATCGGCGGCGAAGGCCGGGCCGCCAATCAGGCCCAGGAGAAAGGCCGTGGTGAACATGCGTCTTTTCATTGGTGCCAGCCCTGCCTTGGAATGTTGCTTGCCATCAGTCGTGATGAAATCCCCGAACGTCGCCGCGGTCAATGGCCCAGCCGCCGCGCTGCTCGCCACATTTCCTTCACGATTGCGCCGCGCTGCGCTACTCCTGCTGCGAAAGGCGGGAGGAGTCATGGCAAGCGGGTTGGAGCAGGAATTCGCGACGCTGCACGAGATCGTCAAGGCCGCGAAGGTCAGGCTGAATGCGAACATCTGGGACTATCTGGTCGGCGGCACCGAGACCGAGACGACCCTGCGGCGCAACCGCATCGCACTGGATTCCCTCGCCTTCCGTCCGCGCGTGCTGCGCGACGTTTCGGTCATCGATCCCTCGTCGGAGATCCTGGGCAAGAAGATCCGCCTTCCCGTGATGCTGGCGCCGGTCGGCTCCCTCGAATCGTTCGAACCGGGGGGCGGCATCACCGTCGCCAAGGGCGCCGGAGCCGGCAACGTCGCCATGCTGATCAGCTCGGTGACGACGCTCAAACTCGAGGACATCGTCAGGGGCGGCGACGGGCCCAAGATCTACCAGCTCTACGTCCGCGGCGACGACGCCTGGGTCGCCGACCGGGTGAAGCAGGCGATGAATGCCGGGTACGACGCCTTCTGCATCACCGTCGACACCCAGGTCTACTCGCGGCGCGAACGCGACATCGCCAAGCGCTTCGTGAAGTCGTGGCGCACGGCCGCGACCGGCCAGGACCATCAGGCGGCCTTCTCGTGGGACAACTTCCGGCGCGCCAGGGACAAGTTCCCAGACGTGAAGTTCATGCTGAAGGGAATCGGGACCGGCGAGGATGCCGACCTCGCCTGTCGCGAGGGCGTATGGGCCGTCTACTGCTCCAACCACGGCGGCCGGCAGCTCGACCATGGCCGCGGCTCCGCCGCCGTGCTGCCGGAAGTGGTCGAAGCGGTCGCGGGGCGGGCAAAGGTCGCTGTCGACGGCTCGTTCAGCCGCGGCAGTGACATCGTGAAGGCGATCTGCCTGGGCGCCGACTGGGTCGGGCTGGGACGGCTCTACTGCTACGGGCTCGCGGCGGCCGGTGCCGCGGGCATCGAGCGCGTGGTCGAACTGCTGGAGGACGAGATGAAGGAGGTGATGGGCCTGCTCGGCGTCACCTCCCTGAAGCAGCTCGACAAGAGCTATGTCGCGCCAGCCATGCCGACCAACCTGCCCGGCGTGCACAGTGCCTTTCCGCTGATGCACGAGGGCTACTGATCGGCGGTCGATAGCCAACGAACGCATGTGCCGGTCGGCATGATGTTCCCCACAAGGCCGGCGACGATTTCCGCTTCGCCGAGACTGCAGGAATGAGGCGACGGATCCCTCGTTCCAAGGCACCGCGGGTCGATCCCGACGTCCATCCGGTGGCACGCGTCTCGACGGAGTTCCATCTGCGCGGCCTGGACCTGCTGACCCAGGTGCAGGGCGACCTCGTCCAGGCGCTGATCGTCATGACGCTCGTGGGCGACCAGATGAAGGTGCCGCGCCGTCCGGCGGGCAGCGTGCGTGCCTTGTCGCGCAGGCTCGACATGCCGGTCGAGACGGCCCGTCGCCATGTCCGTTTGCTGGTGCGAAGCGGCGCCTGCGCGTTGGAAGAGGGCGGCGTCGTGCTGCCGCCGGCCGTGCTGCGCAGCCGCCGCGTGGTGGCCTTCCTGCGCAGGATCTACGTCAATGCCGTTCGCCTGCTGGTCGACCTGACGCGCATCGAGGTTGCCGCTTTCGCCTCGGCCTCCCGCCGGCCCGTTCAATCCGGCAGGCTCGCCAAGGAGCAGACCGTCATCGCCCTCGCCGCGACGGGTCTCTTGCTCGCCGGCATCCGGGCGCTTCGCGGCTTCTGGGCGGGCGATCTGATGAAGGGGCTCGTCTATACGGCGATCTGGACGGCGAACGTCAAGCACGTGACCAACACCGCACCGGCGGCCGACCGGGGCGTACTGCCCGACAGCCAACGCCTGCCGGTCAGCGTGCTGGCGATCTCCCGTTCGCTGCGCCTGCCCTACGAGACCGTGCGGCGTCACGCGGAGGTGCTGGTCCGCGAAGGCATCGCCGTGCGCGTCGGCCGTCGGGGGATGCTGATACCCACGGCCTCCATCCTGCGCGTCCCGGCGGGGCCGGTCATCGCGCACCGCCTGGTCACGGATTTCCTGGCCGAGCTGCGTGGGGCCGGCGTGAAGGTCTGATCCGTCGTCAGCCTCGGCCGACGAACGGCATCTTGGTCGCCATGACTGTCATGAACTGCACGTTGGCGTCGAGCGGCAGGCTGTCCATGTAGACGATGGCGTTGGCGACGGCGCTCACGTCCATGCGCGGCTCCACCATTGTCGTGCCGTTGGGCTGCAGCACCCCCTTGGTCATGCGCTCCGTCATCGGCGACACGGCGTTGCCGATGTCAATCTGGCCGCAGGCGATGTCGTACTGCCGTCCGTCGAGCGAGGTTGACTTGGTGAGGCCGGTGATGGCGTGCTTGGTCGAGGTGTAGGCCACCGAGAACGGCCGCGGCGCGTGCGCCGAGATCGAGCCGTTGTTGATGATGCGCCCGCCACGCGGCGTCTGGTCCTTCATGATCTTCATGGCCTCCTGGGTGCACAGGAAGGGCCCGGTGAGGTTGGCCGCCACGACGTTCAGCCATGTATCGTAGGGCAGCTCCTCGAGCGGCACGGGCGGCGCGCCGCCGCCGGCATTGTTGAACAGCAGGTCGAGCCGGCCCCATGTCTGTTTCACCTTGGCGAACAGCGCCACGATGTCGTCGCGCTTCGTCACGTCGGTGGGTACCGGTAACGCGTTGCCCGCGTTGCTGCCGGCGAGCTTGGCGGTTTCCTCGAGCGCATCCTTGCGTCGGCCAGCCAGGGCCACCTTGTAGCCGTTGCTCAGCAGGGCCAGCGCCGAAGCACGGCCGATGCCGCTGCCTGCGCCGGTGACGACTGCGATCTTTCCGCTCATGAACGTTCCTCCTCGAAGGAGGGGACCCTATCAGACGGGATGGGCCTTCAGGTAGGCCCGCCAGCCGCCCAGCTCGGTAATGTCCTTCGCATCGGCCGTGGCGTGACATTCGCAGAGGAAGCCCAGGACGCGATCGCCGCTTTCGAGGGCGATCGTCCCCAGTCCCAGCGGCTCGGCGATCTGGCGCACGAACGCGCCGACCTGTGCGGCCGGCAGGCTCCAGATTTCGAGCTCGATCGCGCCGCCCCCGGCATGGGTGCGCACCATGCCAGGGCGGCGCGGCGGCCCGCCGGGCAACGCGAACAGACGGTAGGCCGCGACCGTGCGGGCCGTCTGCTCCAGGCGGCCGCCCAGCGCGACGAGCTGTCCGTTGAGCGGCAAGCCGCTCATGTGGGCGCCGACCACGGCGATGGCGACCCGGTCCTCGGTGACGACGGGGTCGACCGTGTCCGGCGGTAGGCGGCTCCCCGTCCGGCCGAGCGGCAGCTGCGCCGCGCGCTGCCAGCGGGCACCGAAGGCCAGCAGCGCCCGGTCATGGCGGGCGGGACCGATCAGGGTGATTCCGAACGGCAGCCCGTCGGCGCGGAAGCCGGCCGGCAGGGCGAGGCCGCTGAGGCCGAAGAAGTTCACGAAGTTCGTGTAGTGGCCCAGATGGCTGTTGTAGAGCACCGGCTCGCGCTCGAGATCGGCGAGGCGGTAGATCGTGGGCGCCGTGGGCAGGGCGAGGAAGGAGAGACCGGCCATCTCGGCAAGGGCCCGCGCCTTGAGGTCGGCCAGGCGGTACTGGCCGCGGAAGGCGTCCACGGCGCTGTAGGCGCGACCGCCCGTCACGATCTTGCGCGTCACCGGCCAGATGCCGGCGTCCTCGCCGGCCTGCTCGATGAAATCGCCGACGGCCGCGGTGCGCTCGGCGACCCATGGCCCGGCATAGAGCAGGCTGGCGGCATCGCGGAACGGCGCGTAGTCGATCTCGACCGCCGTGCCGCCCAGCGCCTTCAGCCGTTCGATCGCCTGGGCGTAGAGCGCGGCATAGGCCGCGTCGCCGAAGAATTCCGCGTCGCCGGTGCTCAGGATTCCGAAGCGGAAAGACCGTCCGACGGACGGTGCGGCGGGCGGCTCCGCCACCACGTGCAGCACGGCGTCGGCATCGGCACAGCTCAGCGCGAACACCGACACGCAGTCGAGCGACCGGCAGGCCGGCACCACGCCGTCCGTGCTCAGCAGGCCGGGCGTGGGCTTCCAGCCGACGATGTTGTTGAAACCTGCCGGCACGCGGCCCGAACCGGCCGTGTCGGTGCCGAGCGAGAAGCTCACCAGGCCGGCCGCCACTGCCACGGCCGATCCCGAGCTCGAGCCGCCCGGCACGAAGGCGGCGTCGAACGGGTTGCGCGGGACGCCGTAGGGAGAACGGACGCCCACCAGGCCGGTCGCGAACTGGTCGAGGTTGGTCTTGCCGACGACGATCGCGCCGGCATCGACCAGGCACTGCACGACCGCGGCCGACCGCTGCGGCGTGTAGGCGAAGCCCGGACAGGCCGCCGTGGTCGGCAGGCCCGCGACGTCGATGTTGTCCTTCACCGCGAAGGGCACCCCGAACAAGGGCAGCCTCTCCCCGCGTCGGGCATCGAGCAGATCGGCCTGGGCCCGGAGCGCGTCGTCGGGAACGCGCGAGATCCACACCCTGTCGTCGCCGGCCGCGGCAATGCGGGCCAGGACCTCGTCGATCGCGGCGCGGCAGGTGAGGGTGCCCTCGGCGTAGCGGGCACGAAGGGCATGGAGGCCGAGATCCAGGTCAGGGTTCATTGAGCCTTCTCTAATGGCACGTCCCCGCTTTGCATACAAAATGGATGCCAAGGCCCAATAAGAATGCAAAACGTGCAATTTGCATACAATTGAAGCGATCCGGAGTGGGCTTGCTGCGAGTCGGGCAGGCGCAGATCTGGCTGAAAAATGGGCCAAAACGCCCAGAACAGGCGATTTTCGGGCGCTGGCACATAGCTTGCTGTTTCTCTGTCAGAGCACCGCGGGGACAGGGAGCAGTCAATGAAGCGTCGTTCTTTCATCAGGACCACCGCAGCGGCGGGCGCCGCGGCAACGGCAGCGCCGGCGATCTGGTCAGAGGCCAAGGCGCAGGCGCGCAACGAGACTCTGCTGATCGTTGGCGAGAGCCCGCCGAACTCGATGGACATCCATGGCGTCGGCGCCAACCGGCCGGCCTACGAGGTGTCGTGGAACACGCACGACCGGCTGATGACTTACGGCGTCAAGAAGGACGCCAACGGCAACGACCACTACGACTACACCAAGCTCGAGCCCGAACTGGCGACCGACTGGAACGTCACGCCGACCTCGGCGACCTTCAAGCTGCGGCGCGACGCCAAGTTCCATGACGGCACGCCGGTCACGGCCAAGGACGTGAAGTGGTCGTTCGACCGCGCGGTGACGGTCGGTGGCTTCCCGACCTTCCAGATGGCGGCAGGCTCGCTGCAGAAGCCCGAGCAGTTCGTCGTGGTCGACGACCATACGTTCCGCGTCGATTTCCTGCGCGCCGACAAGCTCACCATGCCCGACCTCGCCGTGCCGGTGCCGGTCGTGATGAATTCCGGCCTGTGCAAGAAGCACGCGACGGACAAGGACCCGTGGGCAATGGAGTGGTGCAAGAACAACCTCGCCGCCGGCGGCGCCTACAAGATCGAGCGCTGGCAGCCGGGGCAGGAGGTCGTCTACGCCCGCAACGACGACTGGAAGAACGGGCCGATGCCCAAGGTCCGGCGCGTCGTGATGCGCATCATCCCGTCGGCGGGAAACCGGCGTGCGCTGCTGGAGCGCGGCGACGCCGACCTGTCGTTCGACCTGCCGTCCAAGGACTTCGCCGAGCTGAAGTCGTCGCCGAAGCTCACCGTCATCGGCACGCCGATCGAGAACGCGATGATGTATCTCGGCATGAACGTCAACCAGAAGCCCTTCGACAACGTCAAGGTCCGGCAGGCCGTGGCCTACGCCGTGCCCTATCAGCAGATCATGGACTCGGTGATGTTCGGCCAGGCCATTCCGCTGTTCGGCGGCGAGAACAACAAGTCCAAGGGCATCTTCTGGCCGCAGAAGGACGGCTACAAGACCGACTACGCCAAGGCCAAGGCTCTGATGGCCGAGGCCGGCTATCCCAACGGCTTCGAGACGACGCTGTCGTTCGACCTCGGGCTTGCCAGCACCAACGAGCCGCTGACCATCCTGGTGCAGGAAGGGCTGGCGCAGATCGGCATCAAGACCACGATCAACAAGGTGCCCGGTGCGAACTGGCGCGGCGAGCTGCTCAAGAAGAACATGCCGATGATCACCAACGCCTTCGGCGGATGGCTGAACTATCCGGAGTACTTCTTCTACTGGTGCTATCACGGCCAGAACGCTGTGTTCAACACGATGGGCTACAAGAACCCCGCGATGGATGCGCTGATCGACAAGGCGCGTTTCACGACGGGCAAGGAGTACGACGACGCCGTCAACGGCTTCATCGACATGGCCTTCGAGGAAGTGCCGCGCGTACCGATCTTCCAGCCGCTGCTCAACGTGGCGATGCAGAAGAACGTCACCGGATACCGCTACTGGTTCCACCGGCAGCTCGACTACCGCCAGCTCGTGAAAGGCTGAGAGGGGATGCTTTCCGGGCGACCCATTTCGTCGTCCCGACCGGAGCCTCGCGTAGCGAGGCGTAGCGGAGGGACCTTTGCTCAACGACCTGCCGACGGATCGTTGAAGCAAGGTCCCTCGGCTGCGCCGCCCTCCGGGCGGCTTCGCTCGGGACGACGGACGGGCTCGAAGCCGTCAGTCTGTAGGACGGAGCACGGCGGGCGATGCTGAAGATCCTGCTTTCGCGGCTGGCGACGGCGATCCCGAGCATCATCGGGGTCGTCATCGTCACCTTCATGCTGACCCGGCTGCTGCCGGGCGATCCCGCCGCCTATTTCGCAGGTCTGTCCGCCAGCCCGCAGGCGATCGACGAGGTGCGCGCCAAGCTCGGGCTGGATAAATCCCTGCCCGAACAGTTCGCGGCCTATGTCGGCGATCTCGCAACCGGCAACCTGGGCAACTCGCTCAGCACCGGCCAGCCGGTCGTGACCGAGATCGCCACCCGTCTTCCAGCGTCGGCCGAGCTGACGCTGTTCGCGCTCGTCCTGGCCGTCGGCATCGCCATCCCGCTCGGCGTCCTGGCGGCCGTGAAGCAGGGAACGTGGATCGACCATCTCTGCAGGGTGGTGACGACGGCCGGCGTGTCGCTGCCGGTCTTCTTCACCGGCCTGCTGTTCGCCTATGTCTTCTACTACGTCCTGCAATGGGCGCCGGCGCCCAGCGGCCGGCTCGACGTGTTCCTGTCGCCGCCGCCGCACGTGACGGGCTTCTACCTCATCGATTCCCTGCTCGCCGGCGACTTCGAGGCGTTCCGCGGCGCGCTGGGCCAGCTCGCGCTGCCCGCCATATCGATGGCGATCTTCTCGCTGGCGCCGCTCGCGCGCATGACACGCGGCTCGATGCTGTCGGTGCTGGGCAGCGATTTCATCCGCACCGCGCGGGCGAGCGGCCTGGCGCCGCGTACCGTCATCTTCAGCTATGCCTTCCGCAATGCCGTGCTGCCGGTCATCACCACGCTGGGCATGGTGTTCTCCTTCCTGCTGGGCGCCAACGTGCTGATCGAGACGGTGTTTGCCTGGCCGGGCATCGGCCTCTACGCGGTGAACGCCCTCATCACGTCGGACTACGCCCCGGTGCAGGGCTTCGTGCTGACGATGGCGGTCCTGTACGTGGCGCTGAACCTGGTCATTGACCTGCTCTACGGCCTGGTCGATCCGCGCGTGCGGCTGGAGAGCTGACGATGGTGCTTGTCGCTGTCTTCCGGACCGCGAGCGTCCCGCTCGCTCATGAGCGAGCCGGAGGCTCGCGGTCCGCCAGAGGCCGAAGGGAGCGCCGCTCATGATGCCGCTGCTGCGTCATGCCCGCTACGTGATGTCGGAGAACCCCGTCACCGGCCTTGCCTTCGCCCTGTTCGCCCTGTTCCTCGTAGCCGCGATCCTCGGGCCGCTGATCGCGCCCTACGATCCGCTGCAGAGCAACGCGGCGATGGCGTTGAAGCCGCCGTCGGCGGCGCACTGGTTCGGCACCGACCAGCTCGGCCGCGACATCTTCAGCCGCGTGCTGGTCGCCACCCGGCTCGACCTCACGATCGCCTTCGCGTCGGTCGTGCTGGCCTTCATGCTGGGCGCGCTGTCGGGCGTGGCGGCAGGCTATTTCGGCGGCTGGACCGACCGCGTCGTCGGCCGGCTGGCCGACACCATCATGGCCTTTCCGCTGTTCGTGCTGGCCATGGGCATCGTGGCGGCGCTGGGCAACGAGGTGATCAACATCGTGATCGCCACCGCGATCATCAACTTCCCGCTCTATGCCCGCGTCGCGCGCGCCGAGGCCAACGTGCGGCGCGAGGCGGGCTTCGTCGAGGCGGCGCGCCTGTCGGGCAACGGTGAGGCGCGCGTGGTGCTGGGCCACGTGCTGCCCAACATCATGCCGATCATGATGGTGCAGATGTCGCTCACCATGGGCTACGCCATCCTCAATGCCGCTGGCCTGTCCTTCATCGGCCTGGGCGTGCGGCCGCCGGATGCCGAGTGGGGCATCATGGTCGCCGAGGGCGCGAACTTCATCCAGTCGGGCGAGTGGTGGATCGCGCTCTTTCCCGGCGCGACGCTTATGCTGGCCGTGTTCTGCTTCAACCTGCTGGGCGATGGGCTGCGCGACATCATCGACCCCCGCAAGCGGACGTGAGGGAGCGCCGATGACTGCCATTCCCGCGCTTGCCGTCGAGGACCTCTCGGTCGAGTTCCGCACGCGCTCCGGCACGGTCAAGGTGCTCGACCATGTCGGCTTCCACGTCGGGAAGGGCGAGACGGTGGCCCTCGTGGGCGAGTCGGGCTCCGGCAAGTCGGTGACGGCCTTCGCTGTCATGGGCATCCTCGATCCGGCCGGCCGCGTGACCTCGGGCAGCGCGATGTTCGGCGGATCCGACCTGCTGACGCTCTCGGAGCGCGATCTCGCCGAGCAGCGCGGCCGCGAGCTGTCGATGATCTTCCAGAATCCGCGCACCGCGCTCAATCCGATCCGACGGGTCGGCCAGCAGATCGCGGACGTGCTGGTGAGGCATGGCGGGGCCACGCGCAACGACGCGCCGCAGGCGGCGGTCGAGATGCTGAAGAAGGTGCGCATTCCCGATCCCGAGCGGCGCGCCGAGGCGTATCCTTTCGAGCTGTCGGGCGGCATGTGCCAGCGCATCATGATCGCCATTGCGCTCGCCTGTCGGCCGGCGCTGCTGATCGCCGACGAGCCGACGACCGGCCTCGACGTCACGACGCAGGCGGTCATCATGGACCTGATCGGCGAGCTGGCGCGCGAGGCCGGCATGGCCACGATCTTCATCACCCACGATCTCGCGCTTGCCGCCGAATACTGCGACCGCATCGTCGTCATGCATGCCGGCCACGTCGTCGAATCGGCGCCGTCGCAGGCGCTGTTCACGCAGCCGAGGCACCCCTACTCGGCGCGGCTGCTGGCCGCGACGCCGGGCGAAACGGCATCGCTCGCCGATCTTGCCTCCATTCCAGGCAGCCTGCCGGACCTGCGGCGGCCGGACCTGCCGGCCTGCCGCTACAGCGGCCGCTGCGACCGCAGGATCGACGACTGCACGCGGCCGTTGCCGCAGCGCGTCGTCGGCGACCGCCACTTCGTTGCCTGCTGGAACCCGCTATGAGCGCGCTGCTGGACATCGCCGAGCTGATCAAGCGCTTCGACGTCGGCAACAAGCGCAAGCTGCATGCCGTCGACGAGGTGTCGTTCACGATCGGCCGCGGCGAGACCGTGGGGCTGGTCGGCGAATCGGGCTGCGGCAAGTCGACCCTGGTGCGGCTGATCAACCGCCTGCTCGATCCGACCGCGGGCAGCATCCGGCTGGCTGGCACGGAGCTCGCCGACCTCAAGGCCCGCTCGTTCGCCGGCAACGCCAACCGTCCGCGCATCCAGATGGTCTTCCAGGATGCCGGCGATTCGCTCAACCCGCGCTACACGGCGGCCGATGCCATCGCCGATCCGATCCGGCGCATGAAGAAGATGTCCGGCGCCGATCTGCGGCGCCGCGTCGAGCAGCTGGCCGACATGACCGGCCTGCCGCGCGAGCTGCTGACGCGCTTCCCGCACCAGCTCTCCGGCGGCCAGAAGGCACGTGTCGGCATCGCGCGTGCCATCGCCGTCGAGCCCGAGCTGCTGATCCTCGACGAGCCGACGGCGGCGCTGGACGTCTCGGTGCAGGTCGTGATCCTGCAGCTCCTCCAGCAGCTCAAGCGCGAGCTTGGCATGAGCTACTTGTTCGTCAGCCACGACCTCAACGTCGTGCGGCTGCTCTGCGACCGGGTGCTGGTGATGTATCTCGGCAAGATCGTCGAGCAGGGGCCGGCCGGGGAGCTGTTCGCCGATCCGAAGCATCCCTACACGCGGGCGCTGATCTCGGCGATCCCGCAGGCCGAGCCGGACAAGCGCATCGGCCGGCTGCGCCTGTCGGGCGAGCCGCGCAGCCCGATCGATCCCGATCCGACGGTCTGCCGCTTCTACGGCCGCTGCCCGAAGGGCGAGCCGCGCTGCTCCTCGGAGATGCCGCTCTTGCGCACCGTGGCTCCGGCGCGGCAGGTTGCCTGCCATTTCGCGTAACCAGGGGAAGCAGACATGGCTGAGGACAAGCCCGATATCGGGCGGCTGGTGGACGAGGCGGCCAAGGCGATCGGCCTGCCCATCGACGCACAGTACCGGGCCAACGTGATCGTCAACTACGAGCGCTCGATGGCGATCGCACGGCCGCTGCTCGAGGTCGAGCTGGACGACGAGCTGACGCCCGGACCGGTGTTCCGGCCATGACCGATCCGCTTTCCAAGCACGCGACGGCGACCGACATCGCCCACGCCGTCATGGCGGGCAAGGTCAAGGCTGCGGCCGTGATCGACGCCACGCTGAGGCGCATCGAGGCGGCCGAGCCCACGATCAACGCCTTTACCGACGTGATCGCCTTCAGGGCGCGCAAGCGGGCGGCCGAGATCGACCAGGGCCTGCATCGTGGCCCGCTGGTCGGCGTGCCCTTCGCCGTCAAGAATCTGTTCGACATCCAGGGCCTGCCGACGCGCGCCGGTTCTAGGATCAATGCCGACGGCCCGAAGGCGGCACGCGACGGTGCCCTGGTGCGCAAGCTCGAGGCGGCGGGCGCCATCCTGGTCGGCGGCCTGAACATGGGCGAGTACGCCTACGACTTCACGGGCGAGAACGCCCACTACGGGCCGAGCCGCAATCCGCGCGACACGACGCGCATGACCGGCGGTTCGTCGGGCGGCTCCGGCGCCGCGGTGGCAGCGGGCGAGGTGCCGCTGGCGCTGGGTTCCGACACGAACGGGTCGATCCGCGTGCCGTCCTCGCTGTGCGGCCTGTTCGGCCTGAAGCCGACCTACGGCCGGCTGAGTCGCGCCGGCTCCTTCCCGTTCGTCGACGCCTTCGACCATCTCGGGCCCATCGCGCGCTCGGTCGCCGATCTCGCGGCGTCGTTCGACGCCATGCAGGGCTGGGATCCCGACGACCCGGTGTGCACCGACCGGCCGGCCGATCCGACGTCGATGGCGCTGGGCGAGGGCATCGCGGGGCTGCGCATCGGCATCGCCGGCGACTACTTCGCGCGCGGCGGCATGCCGGAGGCCTTCGAGGCGGTTGCCACTGTGGCGAAGGCGCTCGATGCGAAGAAGACCGTGGTGATCCCGCAGGCC
This sequence comes from Pseudomonadota bacterium, assembly GCA_049323495.1. Lineage (GTDB taxonomy): Bacteria > Pseudomonadota > Alphaproteobacteria > Reyranellales > Reyranellaceae > Reyranella. The sequence continues at coordinate 253,556 of JBMONG010000033.1, read as the reverse complement.
GCGGTCGCGCGGGCGGCGGCCTACGTCATCACCGCCATCGAAGGCAGCCAGCTCCACCTGCCGCGGCTGCGCACGCGGCCGCAGGACTTCGATCCCGACACGCGCGAGCGCTTCATGGCGGGCGCCCTGCTGCCGGGCTCTTGGTACGTGAAGGCGCAGCGCTTCCGCCGGCACTATCGGGCCGAGGTCCAGAAGCTCTTCCAGGAGGTCGACGTCATCCTGGCGCCGGCCACGCCCTGCACGGCGCCGAAGCTCGGCCAGGTCATGATGACGCTGGACGGCGTCGAGCTGCCGGTGCGCGCCAACCTCGGCCTCTACACGCAGCCGATCTCCTTCATCGGTCTGCCGGTCGTCGTGGCGCCGCTGCAGAAGCCGGGCGGCCTGCCGATCGGCGTGCAGATCATCGCCAACCACTACAACGAGGCCGCCGCCCTGCGCGTCGCCCGCCATCTCGAGAAGGAAGGCGTGGCAAGCGCGCCCGCGGCTTGATCCGGTTCTCACCGTCATCCCGAGCGAAGCCGCCTGAAGGGCGGCGCAGTAGAGGGACCCATTTTGTCATCGGCGCCGTCAAAATGGGTCCCTCCACTTCGCCTCGCTACGCTCGGCTGTGGTCGGGATGACGGAATTGATTTGAGGTGTACCTATGGACATCAACATCCCCGAGGTCATGGCCGAGGTCACGGCCGCCTTCCAGCGTTACGAGAAGGCGCTGAACAGCAACGACGTCGCGGTGCTCGACGAGCTGTTCTGGAAGAGCCCGCACACGCTGCGCTACGGCGTCGGCGAGCAGCTCTACGGCTACGACCAGATCGCGGCTTTCCGCGCCGGCCGCGACCCGGGCTTCGTCGTCGACCGTGACCTGCTCAAGGTGTGGATCGTCACCTACGGCCGCGATTTCGGCACCGCCAACTGCGAGTTCCGCCGCCACGGCCAGACCCGGATCGGCCGCCAGAGCCATACCTGGATGCGCACGCCGGAGGGCTGGCGCATCGTGGCGGCGCACGTCTCCCTGCTGGGCGAGGCGACGGTGATGAAGACGCCGTGATCCCCGGAAGAGTCAGCGTCCCTTCTTCTTCCGCCACGTTTTGAACTCCTCCAGCGACTTCGGATCCGTCGCCGGATAGAGGCCGAAGATGCCGCGGCCGGCGCGGACCTGCTCGGTGACGAAATCCTCGTAGGCGGTCATTTCGAAGGTCTCCTCGGCGATCTCGTCCACGAGATGGGCCGGGATGACGATGACGCCGTCCTGGTCGCCCAGAATGGTGTCGCCGGGAAACACCGGCGCATCGCCGCAGCCGATCGGCACATTGATGTCGATCGCCTGGTGCAGCGTCAGGTTGGTGGGGGCGCTGGGCCGCTGGTGATAGGCCGGGAAGCCCAGCGCTGCGATCTCCGCCGAATCGCGGAAGCCGCCGTCCGTCACGACGCCCGCCACGTGTCGCTTCATCAGCCGCGTCACCAGGATGGCGCCCGCCGAGGCGGCGCGCGCATCCTTGCGGCTGTCCATCACCAGCACGGCGCCGGGTGGGCAGTCCTCGACCGCCTTGCGCTGCGGATGGCCGTGGTCGCGGAAGACGTCCAGCCTGTTCAGGTCCTCGCGGGCCGGGATGTAGCGCAGGGTGAAGGCGGAACCGATCAGCACAGGCTGGGTCGCGGACAGCGGGTGGACGTTCTGGATGAACTGGGTGCGGAAGCCGCGCTTGAACAGCGCGGTCGCCACCGTTGCCGTGCTGACGGTCCTGAGCTTGTCGTGGGACTTCATCGTTCTCGCTCCCTTCAGGCCCCAAGTTCAGGCCAGCAACGCCTCGCCGCCGAGCGGCCTGCCGTCCGCATCCTTCACCACCGCGCCGAGCCCGGCGAGCTTGGCGAAGAAGTTGGGGAAGGTCTTGCGCACGCAGGCAGGGTCGCGGAGCCGCAGGCCCGGCACGCGCAGCCCCAGCATGCCGAAGCACATGGCGACGCGGTGGTCGTTGTAGGTCTCGATCTCCGCGCCGTGCAGCGGGCCGGGATGAAGGGTGAGCGTGTCGCCGCGCTCCTCGACGCGAGCACCGCACTTGGCGAGCTCGGTGTGCAGGGCCTGCACGCGCTCGCATTCCTGCACGCGCAGCCGGCCGAGATCGGTGAAGCGCGTTGCGACCGGTGCGAAAGGCGCCAGCACGATCGCCGTCATGATGCTGTCCGCCAGGTCGGTCTTGCGTGAATAGGAGGAGCGCCACGGCGCGTTCAGGATCAGGTCGAGGAACTTCTGGTCGGCCTGCATGCCGCTGGCCGGCGTCGGCTGCACGGCGACGTGCCCGCCGCCGTTGCGCAGCAGCCAGTCGGCGCCCCAGAAGTAGCTGGCGCCCGAGGCGTCCGCCTCGATGTCGTAGGTCCCGCCGTCCCACGGAAAGTCCTTCACCAGCCGCCGCGTCATCTCGACATAGGGCAGCTCGTCCTCGTTGGCGCCGGTGACGGTCACCTGCCAGCCGCCTGCGCCGGCGCAGAGCAGCAGCGCCGAGGCGAACTGCGAGCTCTCCTCGACGCTGACGCTGCAGGCCGCGCCGGGATGCGGGCCGGTGCCGTGCACGATGGCGGGCAGCCGGTCGTTGGGCGTGTCGATGCGGTAGCCCAGCGCGCGCAGGGCCTGCACCAGCGCGGCCTGCGGCCGCTGGTGCATGCGCGGGATGCCGCTCAGGCGGTAGCTGCCCTGCCCGAGGCACAGGAATGGCGCCAGGAAGCGCGCCGCCGTGCCGGCATTCTCGACGAAGAGCTCGATGGGCTGGTCGGGCGTGCCGGCCTTCGGGATCCGGCCGCCGGCACCCTGAACGGTCAGGGTGCGGTTGGCGGGTTCGGCCGGGTCGTCCTCGACCCGCACGCCGAAGCCCAGACGCTCCAGGCAGTCCACCATCGCCTGCGTGTCCTCGCTCCACAGGGCGCCGCGCAGCGTCACGGGATGGCGCGCCAGCGCCGCGAGGATCAGGGCGCGGTTGGTCAGGCTCTTGGAGCCGGGCAGCACGACCGTGGAGTCCACGGGGCGCGCCGGCGGAACGATCTCGATCAGGTCGGGCAGCATCGGGCTCTTCAGTAGATCGAGGGCTCGGCGACGGGCGCGCCGAAGCCGGTCTCGAGGAAATCGAAATCGCAGCCTTCGTTGGCCTGCCTGATGTGGCGCGTGAACATCCAGCCGTAGCCACGCTCGTAGCGGGGCTCGGGCTGCTTCCAGGCGGCACGGCGGCGCGCCAGCTCCTGGTCGGAGACCTGCATGTCGAGGGTCCGCCGGTCGACGTCGAGGCTGATCAGGTCGCCGGTGCGCACCAGGGCGAGCGGTCCACCGACGAAGGATTCGGGCGAGACGTGCAGGATGCAGGCGCCGTAGCTGGTGCCGCTCATGCGCGAGTCCGAGATGCGCACCATGTCGCGCACGCCCTGCTGCACGAGCTTCTTCGGGATCGGCAGCATGCCCCATTCCGGCATGCCGGGGCCGCCCTGGGGGCCGGCATTGCGCAGCACCAGGACGGTGTCCTCGGTGACGTCGAGATCGTCGCGATCGATGGCCGCCTTCATCGATGGATAGTCGTCGAACACCAGCGCCGGGCCGGTGTGCTTGAGGAACTTCGGCGCGCAGGCCGAAGGCTTGATGACGCAGCCGTCGGGCGCCAGGTTGCCGCGCAGCACCGCCAGCGCGCCCTCCTTGTAGATCGCGCGGTCGGCGCTGCGGATGACGTCGTCGTTGTAGACCTCGGCCCCGGCGATGTTCTCGCCCACCGTCCGGCCGGTGACGGTGATCTGGTCGAGATGCAGGTGCTCCCGGATCCGGTTCATCAGCGCCGGCAGGCCGCCGGCATAGAAGAAGTCCTCCATCAGGTAGGTATCGCCGGACGGCCGGATGTTGGCCAGCACCGGCACCTTGCGGCTGGCGCGCTCGAAATCGTCGAGGCCGATATCCTGGCCGGCGCGGCGCGCCATGGCGACGAGATGGATGATGGCGTTGGTCGAGCAGCCCAGCGCCATCGCCACGGTGATCGCGTTCAGGAAGGCGTTGCGCGTCTGGATGCGGCTGGGCGTCAGGTCCTCCCACACCATTTCGACGATGCGCCGGCCGGAGGCCGAGGCCATGCGGATGTGGTTGGCATCGGCGGCCGGGATCGAGGAGGCGCCGGGCAGGCTCATGCCGATCGATTCGGCCATCGCCATCATGGTGGCCGCCGTTCCCATGGTCATGCAGGTACCGTAGCTGCGCGCGATGCCGGCCTCGACATTCACCCAGTCCTGGTCGGTGATGGTGCCGGCGCGGCGCTCGTCCCAGTATTTCCAGGCGTCCGAGCCCGAGCCCAGCACCTTGCCCTTCCAGTTGCCGCGCAGCATCGGTCCGGCCGGCAGGTAGATCGCCGGGATGTTCATGCTGGTGGCGCCCAGCAGCAGCGCAGGCGTGGTCTTGTCGCAGCCACCCATCAGCACCACGCCGTCGACCGGATGCCCGCGCAGCAGCTCCTCGGCGTCCATGGCCAGCAGGTTGCGGTAGAGCATCGTGGTCGGCTTGAGGAAGCTTTCGGACAGCGACAGCGCGGGCAGCTCCATGGGGAAACCGCCGGCCTGCAGGATGCCGCGCTTCACGTCATCGACGCGGCTCTTGAAGTGCATGTGGCAGGGCTGCGCCTCGGACCAGGTGTTGAGGATGGCGATAACCGGCCGGCCGGCCCAGTCCTCCGGCGCGTAGCCCATCTGCATGGCGCGCGAGCGATGCCCGAACGACCGAAGGTCGTCGGGCGCGAACCAGCGCGCGCTGCGCAGGTCGGCTGGGCTCTTCCGGGCGGTGTTCATTGTTCACTCCCCCATCGTCATCCTGAGCGGAGTGAAGGACCCCAAGCCGAAGGCAACCGGCGATGAGGTCCTTCGCTTTGCTCAGGACGACAAGAACGACAAATCGTGCTGTAGAATAACGTGAGGATCATGGAACGAGCCAGAATGAAGCTTCTGCTCACGCACGTGCCGCAGGCGCGGCGGCAGTACTACGGCGCCCGCGCGCTCGACCGGCTGCGCGGGCTGGTCGAGGTCGCGCTGCACGAGGGCGAGGCGCCGCTCGATGCGGCGGGCGTCGTCGCCATGGCGCGCGGGACCGACTTCATCATCGCCGACCGCGCCACCGCGATTCCGGCCGAGGTGTTCGCCGGCCTGCCCGGGCTGCGGGCCGTGATGCGCAGCGCCGTCGATATCCGCAACATCGACGTTACGGCGGCGTCACGCGCCGGCGTTCTGGTGACCCATGCCGAGGCGGGCTTCGTGCCGTCGGTCGTCGAGCTGACGCTGGGCCTGATGGTCGACCTGTCGCGCGGCATCTCGCGCGCGGTTGGCAACTACCAGGCCGGGCGCAGCCCCGAGATCCGCGTCGGCCGCCAGATCGGCGGCAGCACCGTCGGCATCATCGGCTACGGCCGCATCGCGCGGGCGCTCGCGCCGGTCCTCGCCGCCCTGGGCGCGAAGGTGCTGGTATCCGACCCCTATGCCCAGCTGGACGACCGGCGCTTCCTCAAGCTGCCGCTGCAGGAGATGTTGGCGCAGGCCGACTATGTCGTCTGCCTGGCCGTTGCCAACGAGGAGACCGAGAACCTCATGGATGCGGCGGCCTTCGCGCGCATGAAGCCGGACGCCTTCTTCATCAACATGTCGCGCGGCAACCTCGTCGACGAGGCAGCGCTGATGGCCGCGCTGAAAGAGGAGCGCATCGCCGGGGCGGCCATGGATGTCGGCCGCGCGCCTGACCAGATGCCGTCGCCCGAGCTGGCGGCGCTGCCGGCCGTCGTGGCGACGCCGCATATCGGCGGACTCACCCCGCCGGCCAGCGAAAGCCAAGCCTTTGACACGGTGCGCCAGGTCGAGGCGCTGGTGAAGGGCGAGGTCCCGCCGGGAGCGGTGAATGCCGGGCGCTGGACGCGGCGCAGCGCGTAGAACGCATCCGCCATGGAGGCGCTGTCCGGTCAAGCTGTGGCTGTGAGCCGCGTCGCTTCCGCCGGCAGGTCCTCGACCCATCGGTCGTCGGTTTCATAGCCGAGGATCTGCAGGGCGTCGGGAAAGCGGTCGAGGAACGCCGCGGCGAGCGCCGGCGTGAATTCCGTCTTCCACTGCGCCGTCTCGCCGGAACGGGCATGGCGACGGCTGACTCGGCCGGCATCGCCGAAGAGGCTATGCCGCCAGAAGCTGTCGCGACCGTCCTGCACTTCGTTCTGCTCGAAACCGAGAAAGGCCAGGATGTCCGACCATAGAGTCATCGAGCGATCGTGCCAGAGATCCTCGTAGCGCACATTGCGGCAGTTGGCGCGGTCATGCTGCCAGTCGAGCATCGCCTCGATCGTGCTGCCCGTGGCGTTCTCCAGCTCGAATACATACTGCTCGAGTGGGGTAGCGAACGCGTTCAGCCTCTGCTGATAGGACGCGTTGCCGGAGCTGGGTTCCCTCAGCCATGGCTCGTTCGAGGTCCTGTGATAGTGCATCGCCGAGATCAGGACATCGCGCGGATCGCGGATCAGGTGAAGGATGCGCACGTCCTGCCGGCGCAGCACGGCGGCGTGACGCCGAAAGGCCGAATCGTGATTGAAGAGGATGAACGGCGGCACGAGCCGGGACTCCAGCCGGTCGTAGTGTGACCAGAAGTCGACATAGTGGCCCCCGAGGCGCCGTGCGATCGTCCTGAATACCGTGGACATCCAGACGGTGCCCGTCTTGTGATGAGTCGCCACAACGACGTTGAACTTCATGCGGAGAATTTCACGTAGGCGCCCTGCACAAAGACGGCCGCATGGCGGCAACAATGCCAGAATTGCATCTTTTGCATCTCCGGTGCAATGGCCGACACGGCGAGCGCCCTACGTGCCGCCACCGGCTGCCGTGCGTGTCGATTCCGGGGCTTCGTGCCAGGGGAAGTGGGCGATATCGACGCCCAGGGAGGCGAGAAAGTCGAGGGCTTCTCGTCGGAGGCCCGGGTCCGTCTCCAGCTCTCCGCCCGAAGGAGGGACGGACGGTTCCGTCACCCGGGAGCCGTCGATGCGGCGCCCCAGTTCCAATTCGAGGGCGGCGACATGTCGTGGCCGCGCGAGTTCGAACACGGCCTGAAGCATCGCCGGCGATCTGGCGTGCCCGGTCAGATGGGTCAGCATCGCGTCGAGCGTCGCCATCGGGTGTTCGATGAGTTCCTGCTGGCTGAAGATGCGAACGGCGTCCGGCCTGGCCCGGGCCATTGCCTGATAGGAGACGAAGATCTTGGCAAAGGACGGCAGGGCATGGCGGAACAGGTAGTCCGCGAACGACCAGTCGGCCAGTCGGCGGCCTTCGAGGCGGCCCTGGATTCCTCGCCCTTGCTTGCGGCGGTATTCGAAATGGTCAGCGGCCTGCTTCAGGGGATCGCCATGGACAAGCACCACCTTCTGTCGCCGGTCGTGCCACATGGCGGCGTCGATATCGCGAGGCGAGAGGCGCGCGAAGGCATGGGAAGCGAGATCGATCGCCACCTGATTGTAGTTCACCCTGTCGTGGAGATAATCGTAGCCGGGACCGCAGAACATGGTCTCCTGCCACCAGGGGAACTCCGCCGCGACCCGGTCGAAGCCCGGGCAGACGGTGTGGCCGATGAAGAGGGGTCCGGTACGGATGAGTGTGGGGACCCAGATCAGCGGTCCGCCCGACAGGTGATCGAAGTCGAACGGTCGTCCCCCCTTGTTTCCGACGATCCTGCCGGTCAGACGATCAGCGATCTGCCCGCCGCGCTCGAGATGCGACAGGAAGGCAATGATCAGACGCAGTGCCCATACGTCATCTCCTGGAATGCAGGCTATGACGGGCAGGAATCGCACCGGCCGGGAGGCGTATCGTGGCGAGCTTCCTAGGAGCCGCCGCAGCATCTTCTATTCATCGTTGCTTTTATGGACGTTGGCGTGAGGTCGATTGTCTCCGTACCACCAATACGCCCTTATCGCAGGATTCGTGCCTAAACTAGGCGTCCCGTTCGGCTGGAAGCAGGCGAACCGTCCGCAGGAGATGAACGACATGGCCAAGCCGAAGGACCTGATCGCCGTCGATATCCACACGGACGATGTCGGTGACTACAGCGTCACCGAACCCGGCTGGTATGCCGTCGACGACGGCGGCAGGGTCGTGCTGGGTCCGTTCGCCAGCCTGGCGCTGTGCGACCGCGCCATCCGGGACTACCGCCAGCGGATTATTCCGGAAGTGCCCGACTGAGCCTGGACGAAGCCGGCCGCGGAATCAGTTGCCCGGCCCGCGTTCCATCGAGAAGGGCTGCCAGCGCTCGAGCTTCGACTTCTCCAGCACCGTGGGATTGACGCAGGCGCGCGGCCACTTGCCCGAGAGGACCAGCGCCAGCTCGGCGCCGACGCGGCGCTTGCGCGCCTTGTCGAAGCGGTCCGAGGCGGAGGCGACGTGCGCGGTCAGGATGACGTTGTCCATGCCCAGCAGCGGGTTGTTGTTGCCGACCGGCTCTGTCTCCAGCACGTCGAGGCCGGCGCCGGCGATCCAGCCTTCCTGCAGCGCCTTGATCATCGCCGCCTCGTCGACCGTCGAGCCGCGGCCGGTGTTCACGAACAGCGCCGTCTTCTTCATCTTGGCGAAGTGCGGCTCCTTCATGAGGTGATGGGCGTCCTTGGTGCCCGGTGCATGCATGCTGACGATGTCCGAACGCTGCAGCAGCTCGTCCAGGCCGACCGGCTGCACGCCGTGGCCGGTCATCACCAGTTCCTCGATGTAAGGATCATAGGCCAGCATCTGGAAGCCGAACGGCGCAGCCCGCTTGGCGACCGCGCGGGCGACGTGCCCGAAGGAGATGAAGCCCAGGGTGAGGCCCATCAGGCGCGGGAACTGGTAGAGCATGGGCCGTGCCTTGGTCCATTCGCCCTGGCGCACCATCCGGTCCTGCACGACCAAGCGGCGCCAGCTCGCCAGGATCAGCGTCATGGCGTGGTCGGCGACCTCCTCGATGAAGGTGTCGGGACAGTTCGTCACCGGGATGCCGAGCCGCGTGGCCGCCTCGACGTCGACCGAATCGACGCCCACCGAGCCCAGCGACACGACCTTCAGTTTCCGGCCGGCCTCGATCACCTTGCCCGTGATGCGCGGCCGGCCCTTGGCGTAGATCGCGTCAGCGTCCACCGCTGCCTTGGCCAGCGCGTCGTCGTCGCCCGCCACCTCGACGATCTCGGCCCCGAGCGGCGCCAGGGCCTCCATTTCCAGGGAATGATCCGTGTTTCCCGGCCCCGTCGTCACGATCCTGAAACGCGCCACGTGTTGTCTCCTCCTCGATTTCAAATCACTGTAGCGCAATCCCCCGAACGTGGTGAAACGGCATGCAATCGCCCAGGAATGTTCTCTTGATCGTCGTCGACCAGTGGCGCGGTCTGATGCTCCCCAAGCTGGGCGCCGACTACCTGAAGCTGCCGAACATCGACCGGCTGTGCGCCGAGGGCGTGACCTTCCGCAACCACTTCACGCAATGTGCGCCCTGCGGACCGGCGCGGGCCAGCCTGCTGACCGGCCTGTACATGATGAATCACCGGGCGGTGCAGAACACGATCCCCCTGGATTCGCGCTTCACGAATCTTGGACACGAGTTGCGCAAGGGCGGCTATGACCCGGCCCTGGTCGGCTACACGACCACGACCCCTGACCCGCGCACGGCGGATCCCAAGGACCCGCGCTTCCTCGTGCTGGGCGACATCATGGACGGCTTCCGTCCCGTCGGCGCCTTCGAGCCCTACAAGGACGCCTATTTCGGCTGGGTCGCCAACCAGGGCTTTACGCTGCCCGAGAACCGCGAGGATATCTGGCTGCCGCAGGGCGCGGCGCCGCAGGGCGAATCCGGCACCGGCGCGACCGCACGGCCCGCCGTCATCCCCAAGGAGCTGTCCGACACCGCCTGGTTCACCGAGCGCGGCCTGTCCTACCTGCGCGGCCGCGGCGACAAGCCGTGGTTCCTGCATCTCGGCTACTACCGGCCGCATCCGCCCTTCATCGCGTCGGCGCCCTACCACGCCATGTACCGGCCGGAGGACATGCCGAAGGCGGTGCGGGCTGCCTCGGCGGCGGAGGAAGCGGCCCAGCACCCGCTGCTGGCGTACTATGTCGACAACATCAGCCAGTCGAGCTTCTTCCAGGACGGCAAGGGCCCGGGATCGGCGATGAGCGAGCAGCAGATCGCCCAGATGCGCGCGACCTATTGCGGCCTGATGAGCGAGATCGACGACCAGCTCGGCCGGGTCTTCGACTACCTGCAACAGAGCGGCCAGTGGGACGACACGCTGATCGTCTTCACCTGCGATCACGGGGAGCAGCTCGGCGACCACCACCTGCTGGGCAAGGTCGGCTACACCGACGAGTCCTACCGGATTCCCATGATCATCCGCGATCCGCGGCGCGAGGCCGATGCCGGCCGCGGCACGATCGTGGAGCGTTTCACCGAGACCATCGACACCATGCCGACCATCCTGGACTGGCTCGGCCTGCCGGTGCCGCGCCAGTGCGACGGCCGTTCGCTGCTGCCCTTCTGCGAGGGCCGCCCGCCGGCCGACTGGCGCACCGAGGTGCATTACGAGTTCGACTTCCGCGACATCTACTACAGCAAGCCGGAATCGGCGCTCGGCGTGCCGATGGACAGGTGCACGCTGGCCGTCGTGCAGGACGAGAAGTTCAAGTACGTGCACTTCCCTGCGCTGCCGCCGCTGCTGTTCGATCTCGAGAAGGATCCGGGCCAGTTCGTCAACCGCGCGGCCGATCCGGCCTATGCTGGCAGGCTCGCTGAGTATGCGTCGAAGATGCTCGACTGGCGCCTGGGCTTCGCCGACCGTACGCTGACCGGCTATCGCGCCACGCCAGCCGGCCTCGAAGTGCGCGCCGCGTAGACTATTTCCGTCTGCGGCGTTGCGATGGCGATCGCACGTCCTCCTCGATGAACGTTCGTTCATGACGCCGTGGTGCCTCGCTCACCGCGGCGTCACCGCGATGCGCGCGAGCGACACGGGAACGTGAAAGACGCGATTACCGTCCGGTCACTGGAAAATTAATCCGACTGTCACCAAGTGGGGCGTCGGAGAAGACAATGACAGTAAAAAGCGTAGTAGCGTCGCTCATCATGGCTGCGACGATGACCGGAATGCATCCCGCCTTTGCGATGTCCGCCCTCGCCATGGAGGGTCTGGAAGAACCCAGCCTCGACACCCGCATCTCCGCCCAGGAGGAAGCCGTCCTGTCGGACGCGCCGCTGGCGGCTGGCCGCGTGGTGGCGGTCGACCCCGATGCCGGCCGCATCACCCTCGAGTACCGGCCGATGCCGCATCTCTTCCTCTATGGCGGCACGCGGGTCTTCGGCGTCACCGACCCGGCATCGCTCACCGGCCTTGGCCCGGGCGACAAGGTGCGCTTCGACGTCGAGCGGGAAGGCCGCACCTATACGGTGACCCGCATCCTGCACAGCAACTAGAGCGCACGGGCGATCGAAGCCTCACCAAGCACGCTTCCGTTCGGCCGATTCCAGCCGAACGGAATGAAATCCAGGGCAGATGGGATGGACCGGTCTCCAGGTTCATCTCATCCCGGTGCGCGCGTGGCGCCACAGAGCTTGATGGCGCTGTCTGATTTCTGACGCGACGTCTTGCGTCAGATTGTGCGGGAGTACCGGTGGATCGTATTCTACTGCTGGTGGCAGCAGTCTTCCTGATCCCTCAGCAGCTTTCGGCTCAGCCGAAGAAGACGCTCGATTGTCGCACGGCGCCGATCGTCAGGACCTTCGGGGGCTCGAACTGGCTCGTCCATGGCTGTAGCGACATCGCCCTCCTCCTGGTTGCAGAAGTAGCGCGGCCTGCCAAGTGGCAGGCGCCGGATAGCCCTCAGTGGGTGCGTGAAAAACTCAGCGACAAGACGTGGCGCCCCTACCAGGATAAGGGTGCGCTCGACTGCACGTTCGGGCCGATCGACCGGACGTTCGGAGGGCCGGTCTGGTCGATCACCAGCTGCACGGACGATCGGACGGTGACCCTCCTGGCGCACGTGGAAAGCGCGGTCCATCCGGCATTCAGATGTATCCTGCGCAGAAGGGCTACGCGATCGACGCCCGGGGAACGGGCAACCCGCAGGCTGTCCGCGCGGCTGTCGACGAGCTGTCGCGGCTCTCCCTGGCCGACTATGCGGCCCTGATCGCGGAGACCCGGAGAGCGCCGAAGCCCCGGTAGGGCGGCGGCGTCCTGTCTCATCGGACCCTGCCGTTAGACTTGGCCGCAGGGCGGGCAGGTGCGCTAAGCTTCCGCCCATGAAAGAGGAAACGTACCGCCGGGCCGCCGCCGGCCAGCATCCGCCCAACCTGTCGCCCGACTACAAGTCGACGGCCCTGCGCGCGCCGGCGAAGCCGGCGATAATCCTGCCGCAGTCGCTGTCGGAGATCACCGGTCCGCTGCTGCGCGGCGAGCGGCTCGGCGCGACGGAGAACGACCTCACGCGCCAGCGCATGGGCGAGCCGCTCGGCGAGCGCATCGTCGTGCATGGGCGCGTGCTCGACGAGGACGGCCGGCCCGTGCCCGAGGCGCTGGTCGAGATCTGGCAGTGCAACGCCGCCGGCCGCTACCACCATCCCGGCGACCAGCACGACGCGCCGCTCGACCCCAACTTCGGCGGCGGCGGCCGGGCGCGGGCCGATGTCGAGGGCCGCTACAGCTTCGTCACCATCAAGCCCGGCGCCTATCCGTGGAAGAACCACTTCAACGCCTGGCGGCCGGCGCACATCCACTTCTCGCTATTCGGGCCGGCCTTCGCGACGCGCCTGATCACGCAGATGTATTTCCCGAACGACCCGCTGCTGGCGTTCGATCCGATCTACAACGCGGTGCCGGCGGAAGCGCGCGAGCGCCTGCAGGCGGCCTTCGACCTGGAGGCCACGCGGCCGGAATGGGCGCTGGCCTATCGCTTCGACATCGTGCTGCGTGGCCGCAACGCCACGCCGATGGAGTAGGACGATGTCGAAAGGACTGACGCCCTCCCAGACGGTGGGGCCGTTCTACTGGGGCACGCTGGTCGCCACCTGCCGCGCCGAGCTGGCGCCGCCGGGCGTGGCCGGCGAGCGCATCGAGCTTGCCCTCGCACTGCACGATGCCGAGGGCGCCGTCGTGCCCGACGGCGTGATCGAGATCTGGCAGGCCAACAGCCACGGCCGCTACAACCATCCCGACGACCGGCGCAACCTGCCGCTCGATGCCGGCTTCGAGGGCTTCGGCCGCGCCTCGACCGACGCGGCGGGCGTGGCGCGCTTCGACACGATCCGGCCCGGCCGCGTGCCGTGGCCGCATGGCGGCGGCGGCGCGGATGGCGGGCTGCAGGCGCCGCACGTCAACGTGTCGGTGTTCGCGCGCGGCCTCCTCAACCGGCTGGCGACGCGGCTCTATTTCGAGGGCGATCCGGCGCTGGCCGACGATCCCGTGCTGAAGCTGGTCGAGGCGGCGCGCCGCGACACGCTGATCGCCCGCCGCGCGGCCGACGGCGCCTGGCACCTGCCGATCCATCTCGGCGGCGCACGGGAAACCGTCTTCTTCGACGTCTGACGAGGGGAGGCGGCGATGGCCGGACGGCTGGTCGATGCGCTGGGCTCGGCGGCGCCGGCGGCCGAGGCCTTCTCGGATCGCGCTACCCTGCGCCACATGCTGTGCTTCGAGGCGGCGCTGGCCGAGGCCGTCGCAAAGGCGGGCCTGATCCCGGCGCGGGCCGTGCCGCCGATCGTCGCGGCCTGCGATCCCGCGCTCTACGATCCGGCGGCGCTGGCCGAGGCGGCGCGCCGCACCGCCACGGTCACCGTGCCGGTGGTCAAGGCGCTGACCGCGGCGGTGGCGCAACGCGACGCCGAGGCCGCGGGCTACGTGCACTGGGGCGCGACCAGCCAGGACGTGATCGACACCGCCATGGTGCTGCAGCTCGGCGAGGCGCTGCCGCCGCTCCTGCGGGACCTCGACGCCATTGTCGCGGCGTTCGCGGACTTGGCGCGCAAGCATCGCCGGACGCCGATGCTGGGCCGCACGCTGCTGCAGCCCGCGACGCCGATCGCGCTCGGCCAGAAGATCGCCGGCTGGGCCGCCGACATCAATCGCGCGGCGCGCCGGCTGGCGGCGAGCTTCGCGGAGAGCCAGGTCGTGCAGTTCGGCGGCGCCTCGGGCAGCCTCTCCGCGCTGGGCGAGAAGGCCGAGCCGGTGATGGTCTCGCTGGCGAGGCGCCTGGGGCTCGACCTGCCGCCCGCGCCCTGGTTCACCCAGCGCGTGCGCGTCGCGGCCCTGGCCCAGGACGCCGCCCTGGTCGTGGGCGCGCTGGCCAAGGCCGCGCGCGACATTTCCCTGATGATGCAGGCCGAGGTCGGCGAGGCCGCCGAGCCGAGCGGTCCCGGCCGCGGCGGCTCCTCGACCATGCCGCACAAGCGCAACCCGGTGGGCGCCGCGTTGGTGCTCTCGGCGGCCGCGCGCGCACCCATGCTGGCCGCGACCATCGTCGCCGCGCTGCCGCAGGAGCACGAGCGCGCGCTGGGCGGCTGGCAGTCCGAATGGCCGACGATGGCCGCCCTGATCGAGGCGCTGGCCTCCGCGGTTCAGGCCATGGCTGAGGTCGCGCCCGCCTTCACCATCGACGTCGATGCGATGCAGGCCAACATGGATGCGTCCGATGCCGCCGTGCTGGCCGAGCGCGCGACCTTCCTGCTGGCCGCGACGATGGGCAAGCAGAAGGCCGGCAAGCTGGTCGAGGAGGCGCTAGCAAAAGGCGGCTCGTTCGTCGAGGCGCTGGGCCGGCTGGAGAAGGAACTGTCGGACGAGACGGCGCTGCTGGGCTACTCGCCGACGTTCGTGGATCGGATGCTGGCGGAGCTGAAGCGGGAGACGGACGCCTTGTCCTCCCTCCGCAGACAGCCCTAATCTTTTGGGAAGCGCGATGTCTCGGACACGGCTGTTGCTCGCCTTCCTCGGAGCGCCATTGGTACCGGCCGCAGTCCAGGCCACGATCGGCGAAAGCGAGTATCATCCCCTCGCGGTGTTCGTCGTCGCGATGGTCATCATCTACATCCTGCAGCGGATCGTTGGCATTCCGGGATATGTCCGTCTCCACCGCACCGGACGGCATGGGCTCCGGCCGTATGCTCTATTCGGCTTCTGCGTCGGCGCTTGTATCTGCGTCATCCTCGTGCTGGCCGCCTGGCTGCAAGCACGTCTCGACATCGGCATCTTCAGGCAGCTTTTCGGTATCGCCTATTGGGGCGTCCTGGGCTTGGCGACGACGGTGGGCTTCTGGTTCGTCGCGCGTCCCGACAGGGCTGAGCGGCCGGCGACGCCGAAGCCAAGCTGATCATTTGGGAGTCTTGCATGCCGTTCTGTCAATTGGGCGATGTCCGCATCCGCTACGAGGAGACCGGCTCGGGCTTCCCGCTGCTGGTCACGCCGGGCGGCGGCTTGAACTCGCGCATCAGCAACTGGCAGAGCGCCGTCTTCAACGCGATGGAGGCGTTCAAGGACGACTTCCGCTGCATCACCATGGACCAGCGCAACGCCAATGGCGGCGAGTCCACGGGGCCGGTGCCGGTCGAGAATGCGTGGGACGCCTTCGCCGACGACCAGCTCGGGCTGATGGACCATCTCGGCATCCGCCAGTTCTTCTACATGGGCTACTGCATCGGCGGCTGCTTCGCCGGCAAGCTGCTGCAGCGGGCACCCGACCGCGTCGTGGCCGCCGTGTTCTGTCAGACGGTGGGCCATCGGCCCGAGGACCCGGACGTCATGGTCCGGCACAGCCAGCAGAACTGGCTGGCGGGTTTTCGTGAACGGCGGCCCGACGTGCCGCAGGAGACGATCGACCGATACTTCCACAGCCTGTTCCGCGCGCAGCCCGATTTCCTCTACAGCGTATCGCGCGACGTCATCGCCAAGTGCCAGACGCCCATCCTGGTCCTGCCGGACGATACGGCCTCGCATCCGCTGCCGACCTCGGTCGACGTGGCGTCGCTGGCGCCCAAGGCCGAAATCACCGTGTTTCCCTGGCGCGATCCGCCGGAGCTGAAGGCCCGCACCATCGACCGCGTCCGCCGGTTCCTCAAGTCGCACCTTCCGAAGGGTGGCGCGGCGCAGTAGCCTGGCCAAGGCCTGAAGAAGCCTGTGGAGACGCCATGAGCCCGCTACGATACGAGCCGCTGCATCCGGAGTTCGGCGCCCGCGTCCACGGCATCGACCTCGCCACGTCGCTCGCCCCGGAGCAGGTCCGGGAGATCAAGACCGCGATCGATCGGTATTCGTTCCTCTGCTTCCCCGGCCAGTCGATGGATGACGATCGCCAGCTCGCCCTGACGCGCCAGTTCGGCAATCCCGAGCCGAGCCACACCAGCGTCGGCAAGGTCGAGTATTTCGGCACCATCGGCAACGTCCAGCAGGACGGTACGGCGCTCGGCAGCTCGCACAAGAAGACGATCTTCCTCACCGGCAACAACATGTGGCACTCCGATGCCTCGTTCAAACCGGTGCCGGCGTTCCTCTCGATCATGTGCGCCTACGAGACGCCGGCCGAGGGCGGCACCACGATGTTCGTCTCCCTGCGCGCCGCCTGGGATCGCCTGTCCCCCGAGCGCCAGGCCGAGCTCGCTCCCCTGATCGCGATCCACGACTACGTCCATTCGCGCTCCAAGGTCGCCCCCGACGCCGTCTCGCCCGAGCTGGCCGCCTCGCTGCCGCCCGTGCGCCAGCGGCTCGTGCGGACCAATCCGGCGACGGGCGCGCGGAACCTGTTCCTCGGCTCCCACGTCCGGGAGATCGAGGGCATGAGCCTGGCCGACGGTCGCGCCCTGGTCGATGCGCTGACCGAGGAGGCGATCCGGCCCGAGCATGTCTACGATCATGCCTGGCAGCCGGGCGAGGTCGTCTTCTGGGACAATCGCTGCCTGCTCCACGCCGGCAGCGGCTACGACGCCGACCGCTTCCGCCGCTACATGCGCCAGACCCGCGTCAGCGGCGCGTGCTCGTCGCTGGAGGAGGCTGCCTAGTGGGAGGACGGCGTCGCGGCGGCAATTGAAACCTCTGGTTGCTTAACGGAGACGCATACACGCACTAGCATCGTGCGTTATGGGCAGATGCTTCCACAAGGTGGCGCTTGCCGTGCTTCTGGCTGTCACGGCTGGAAGCACGGCGCAGGCGACCGGGCTCGGAGACTATCTCGACGGGACCCAGAGCCTCTCCATCGCCGATTCGCGCGTGATGGCCGATCTCGCGACCTACTACCGCCTGCATGCGAATGTGCGGCTGGAGCCTGAGCGGCGCCTGAAGAGCGGCGTCGTGCTGTACGACGACATCACGGTCAATCCTGTCATCCTGTCCTATCGCGAGCTGGAACCCTTCATGAAGCCCGGGCCGTGGCGGGACGAGCTCCTCGCGCCGAGCTCTTCGACGCCACGCCCGTCGACACCGCGCCCGTGAGGCAGTCCGGAAACCATGGGAGGAGGGTGAGGCTCACGCGGCGCGCGCTCACTCTCGTCGAGGGCTGGGCGCGATGGTTCGAGACCCGGCAGGGACCCGGCCACGTGCCCGTGATCATGTGGCAGGTGACCGACAGCTCGAATCCCGATTTCATCCCGCAACTCACCGTCGGGTTCGAGAAGCGCGATGTCGTCGACCGATCGCGGGTCATGGAATGCGATGGGCGCCCGGTCGAGGTCTATCAGTATGGGCCGGACGAGCTGTTCGCGCCGGACAACCGGAAGCGGGTCGACGCACGGGACGGCGGGCTGGTCATCGCCGACGATGACGCGTGCGCCGGCTGAACGGCAGGTCTTCGGCGACCTGAACGGCGAGCGATGCAGCGTCAGGCGATCGACAGGCCTCCGTCGATCGCGATCACCTGGCCCGTCACCCATCGGGACGCCGGATCGGCCAGTTGCACGATCCAGCGCGCCACGTCGTCCGGCTCGCCGCGCCGCCTGAGGGGGATCCGCTCGCGCTCCTCGGCCTTGACCGCCTCGGCCTGCTGGGGCGAGAGGCCCATCATGCCCGTGAGGGCGCCCGACTCGGTCGGGCCCGCGGCGACGGCATTCACGCGGATTGCGCGCGGCGCCAGCTCGAGCGCCCAGCAGCGCGTCAGGTGCTCCAGCGCGGCCTTGCTCGCCGCATAGTGGGAGAGGCCGGCCGCCGCCTTGTGCCCGAAGGTGCTGGAGACGTTGACGATCGCCCCCTTCGTCGCCGCCAGGTGCGGCAGCGCGGCCCGGGCGATCAGGCTCGGCCCCACGACGTTCACCGCGAGGATGTCCGTGATTCGTTCGGCCGTCGCGTCGGCCAGCGGGAGGAGGGCGCCCGCGCCGGCATTGTTCACCAGCACGTCCAGGCGGCCCCAGCGCTCCATCGCCCCCGCGATCGTTCGCCCGGCATCGTCGGCGGAGGCCGCGTCCGCGACGAGGCCCGTGATGCCGGGATGCGCGGCGACCACGGCCTCAAGCGGGCCGGCACGGCGGGCGGTGACGAGCACCTTCGCGCCCCGCGCGGCGAAGCCCAGCGCAGCCGCCCGGCCGATGCCGGAGCTGCCGCCGGTGACGACGACGACCTTGTCCTTCAGCGATGTCATGCAGCAGACCTCTTGGCAGCAGATCCCTCGGAAGCGACTCCGGAGATGGGCGGCCCTGCCGGCCGGCGGCAGTCGCCCGAGGGACAGGTCGTGCCCGACGATCGCCAGGCCGGCCTATGCTTCGGTATCGGTTGCGGCCGCCAGGGAAGCGACCGCCGCGCTGCCCATCTGCCAGCGATCCCAGTCCGGATCGGGCGTGGCGCCGAGGTCGCGGTAGAAAGCCTGTGCCGGCGCGTTGTCCTTCAGGACGAACCAGCAGAACTTGTCGTGCCCGGTCTCGACGGCGTGGCGTGCCATGCGGTGCATCAGCCGCCGGCCGAGTCCACGGCCGCGCATGTCGGCATCGACGAACAGCCACTTCATCATAAGCAGCGGCTGCAGCGTGTGCATCAGGGGGATCTCGTAGTGCACGGCCATCCCGCCGAGCCGTCCGTCGCCGCGGTCGGCCACGAAGGCGCCGAACTCGGGACGCTCGCCGAAGCCGCGGCGCAGCAGCTCGGACTCGGTCAGTCGGAAACCGCTGCCGCGCTCGAAGGTGACGATGCCCTCCATGAGCCGCAGCAGCTCCGGCATGTCTTCACGCGCCATCGGTCTTATCCGGACGCCCTCATCCTCGGCCATTCGTATCCTCGCCTGATCGCCTGCGCGGCACGCCGTTACCAAGACGGACGGCGGCGCCAATTTCCATGATCCAGGGGGGAGAGGCTGCTATAGATTGCTAATATTTCCTAACCGGATCGGAGTTCATGGGGGAACCGACGCGTTTCGCCTTCGGCCCTTTCGTGTTCCACACCATCAGCCGCCGGCTCGAGCGGCAGGGCGAGCTGGTGCTGCTGAACTCGCGGGCGACGGAGCTGCTGCTGCTGCTGCTGACGCGCGCGGGCGAGCTCGTGACGAAGGACGACCTTTTGCACGCCGGATGGGGCAATCGGGTCGTCGCGGAAAACAACCTCACCGTCCACATGGCTGCGCTGCGCCGCGTGCTGCGCGACGGCGGCGACACGACGGATCACATCCGGACGGAGCACGGCCGGGGCTACCGCTTCGTCACGCCCGTCAGTGCCGCGACGGGGGAGGACCGTCGGGCCGGCGCGGCAACGCCTGCTCCTGCTGCCAGATCGGCCCCGCGCGGCATTTCCCTGCTGGTCGCGCCGGTCCAGACCGTGCTCGACGACCGGGCGTCACGCGCGCTTGCCGAGGAGATCCGTCGTCATCTCATGGTGCAGCTGTCCCGCGAGCCCGATGCGCTGGTGATTGCCGAGGGCGAGGCCAGCTACGTCCTGCGCACGTCCGTCCGGCCCGCGAAGGATGGCGCCGAGGTCGTGGTCATGGTGGACGACGCCAGCGGCGTGACCGTCTGGGCGGATCGCTTCGAACACCGGCCGGTCGGCCTCGCCCCGCTCGAGGGTGAGATCTCGAGCCGCCTGACGCGCGCGGTGGTCACCGAGCTCCTGGATCGCGAGGCAGCCCGCGCGTCGTCGGCAGGCGTATCGGACGCGGCCGGTGCGCAGCACAGCGCCCTGCGCGGCTGGAGCTGCCTCAATCGCGAGCTGTGGGTTCCCCAGGATCTCGCCGAAGCGCGGCAATGGTTCGAGCGCGCGCTTCTCGTCGACCCTTCGAACGCGTCCGCTTTGGCGGGGGCCGCCTATGCGATCGTGGCCGAGAACATTCGCTCCACCGTGCAGGGCCGCGACCTGGCGGTGCGCGAGGAGCTGCGGCAGGCCGACGAGCTGGCCACGCGGGCGGTCGCGCGGGCGCCGGGATGGCCGCGTGCCTGGTTCTGCCGCGGCTACGTGCGGCAGTGCCAGCGCCGCTTCGACGCCGCCCTGACCGCCTATGGCCGGGCGCTGTCGCTCGATCCCTGCGATGCGGAAGCGCTCGCCTATGCCGGCCATGTGCAATTCCTCATGGGCCGCATCGAAGACATGCCGCTGCCGGTCGAGCAGGCGATCGCTCTCAGCCCCCGCGACCGCGGCGTCGGCCTCTGGCATCATTTCCGCGGGCAGTACGACTTCTGGCAGGAGCGCGACGAGCTCGCGATTCCATATTTCGTACAGGCCACGGACCTTTGCCCCAGCCTGGTCTATCCTGCGACGTTCCTGGCGGCGTCCCTTGCCCTGGCGGGACGCGTCGACGAGGGACGCCGGTCGCTCGACGCCTGGCGCGAGGCGATGGGAGGGTACGATCTGACGATCGAGCGTCTGCGCCCGCAGGTCTTCTCCGACCATCCGAGCTACCTTGCCGTCCATGAGCGCCACTATCGCGGGCTGCGCCTGATCGGCGTCGCGGAGCGCTGACGCCCGCTCCGTTCTAGGGAGATTTAGCAACGTCCCCAACGACTCGACAGAGATGCCCTCCTAGGGTCACCGGCATCCACGCCCGAGGACGGAGGGACGATGCCGATGAGTGCACCTGCCGATGCCGCGCCACCCCCATGGCCCAGGGATTCAGCCGCTTCCGCCACGAGGATGACGCCGCGCGCGAGCGGCGCGGAGCCGGAGCGTCCACTGATCCTGATCGTGGATGACGACGCGGGAATCCGCCACGCTCTGCAGAATCTCCTGCGGTCCGTGGGACTCGATGCGGTCTGCTTCGCATCGACGCGCGAGCTGCTGGCGGCGAATCTTCAGGACCGGCCGGGATGCATGATCCTGGACGTGCGCCTCCCCGGCCTGAGCGGCCTCGATCTCCAGCGCCATCTTGCCTCGGACGGCAACGCCAAGCCGATCGTCTTCCTCACGGGGCATGGCGACATCCAGATGACGGTCCAGGCCATGAAGGCGGGCGCCGTCGATTTTCTCACCAAGCCGGTGCGGGACCAGGCCCTGCTCGACGCGGTGGCGACGGGCATCGAAAGGGACATCGCCCGGCGGGCGGTCCTGCAGGCCGCGAGGCAGCATGCCTGCCGCTTCGAGACGCTGACGCCGCGCGAGCGCCAGGTCATGCGGGGCGTCGTGCGGGGACGGCTCAACAAGCAGATCGCCTTCGACCTCGGAATCAGCGTCGTCACGGTCAAGCTCCATCGCAGCCATGCGATGCGCAAGATGCGCGCCGGCTCGGTCGGGGATCTCATCCGCGCCTGGGAAAGCCTGCCGGTGCCCATGCGCGACCGGGAGACGCCCTGATCGACCTGTCCGAAGGGTCAGGTCCGCCGATCGATCGGTGAAGTAGACCGAACCGGCGGGACGATACCGGCCGGACGCCGAGGCCCTCATCTGTCCAAGCATTCAAAACAGCAAGAGGTGACGTCATGAAGATCGTCGTTGTCGGCGGGACCGGCCTGATCGGTACGAAGGTCGTCGGAAAGCTGAACAGCCGCGGCCACGAGGCCATCGCGGCGTCCCCCAACACCGGGGTGAACGCCGTCACCGGCGAGGGGCTCGCCGAGGCGCTCGCGGGTGCGCAGATCGTCGTCGACGTGGCCAATTCGCCGTCGTTCGAGGATGGGGCGGCGATGGAATTCTTCCAGGCCGCGGGCAGGAACCTCGCGGCCGCCGAGGCGGCGGCCGGCGTCAAGCATCACGTCGCCCTGTCGGTCGTCGGGACCGAGCGGCTGCAGGACAGCGGCTACTTCCGGGCCAAGCTCGTGCAGGAGCAGCTGATCGAGGCGGCGCCGATCCCCTACACGATCGTGCGCGCGACGCAGTTCTTCGAATTCGTGCGCGCGATCGCTCAGGACGCCACCGCGGGCGATACGGCCCGCGTGTCGCAGGCACTGTTCCAGCCGATGGCGGCGGAGGATGTCGCCGTGGCCGTGGCCGAGGCGGCGCTGGCGGCGCCGAGGAACGGCATGGTCGAGATCGGCGGCCCCGAGGCGATGCGCATCGACGAGGCCGTCCGCCGTGTGCTCGCCTACGACAAGGATCCGCGCAAGGTCGTTTCCGGTCCGGAATGTCTCTACTTCGGTCTCAAGGTGAACGATGCCTCGCTGGTGCCGGGACCGGGTGCACGCCTCGGCACGACCAGGCTCGACTGGTGGCTGACCCACGTCCCGCCGCCGCCGAAGAGATAGGCGATCGGCACGCCGACGTCGGACGCAGGAGGAGCGGACAATGTGGAAGGTGATCTGCATCGGCGTCGCGCTGGCGCTCGGCATCGCGGCGGAGGCGAACGGCATCCTCATGCTCGTCGCCCCCGAGGCCTGGTATGTCGCGGTCCCCGGCGTCACGACGACGGGTCCGTTCAACCAGCATTTCGTGCGCGACATCGGGCTGGTCTTCCTCTTCATCGGCGCCGCGTTCCTGGCGGGCGCGGCGCTGCCGCGCTGGCGCCTCGCGCTCTGGGCCGCGCCCACGCTCTGGCTGTGTGGCCACGCTCTCTTCCACTTCTGGGAGGTCGCCGTCGGCATCTGCGGTCCTTCGGCGATCGTGCGGGATTTTCCCGCCGTGACGCTGCCCGCGCTCCTCGGCGCGGTCCTCACCGTGTGGGCCGTCGGTGAGAGCCGCACCTCCCGCCGTGGTGCCTGAGGACGGGGAAGCGCTCGGTTGGCGGTGGAGACTCACACGCGCCGCCCTCGCTGCTCATTTGTCACCGGCGCGGGAGTGCATTGGCCGCCCGAAGGGCGTAGCGTCCTCTCCGAGGCGGAGGTGTGCGATCGCATGGACGTCCGTGGTTGGCTGGAACATCTGGGGCTGGGCCAGTATGCCGAGGCGTTCGTCGCCAACCATATCGACGGCCCGCTGCTGCGCGACCTCGATGGCGACGATCTGCGGGAGCTGGGCGTCGCCTCGCTCGGCCACCGCAAGCGCCTGCTCGACGCCATCGCGCGGCTGCGGGACGGCGAGGCGCCGGCCGGCGCGTCTCCCGAGGCCGAGCGGCGGCAGGTGGCCGTGCTTTTCGCCGATCTCTGCCGCTTCACCGAACTGTCGGGCGTGCTCGGCGCCGAAGAGATGCGCCGCATCGTCGACCGCTTCCTGGCACGGGCCGACGAGGTGATTGTCGAGCATGGCGGCTCGGTCGACAAGCATATCGGCGACGCCACCATGGCGGTGTTCGGGGCGCCCGTGGCCCACGAGGACGATCCCCTGCGCGCCGTCGCGGCCGCCGAAGCCATCCAGCGCGCCATGCCGCTCCTGTCGGTCGAGCTCGGCCGGCCGGCCACGGCGCCGCTCGCGAGCCACATCGGCATCGCGCTCGGCGAGGTGGTTGCCGGTGAGATCGGCGGCAGCGTGCGGCGCGACTATACGGTGCTGGGCGACACGGTGAATCTCGCCGCCCGCCTGGTCGGCGAGGCAGGGCCCGGCGAGACCGTGCTGGACGAGGCGACATGGCGCGCCGTATCCGGCCGCGTGCAGGGCACGGCGCTCGGCGAACGCCAGCTCAAGGGTATCGCGCGGCCACAGCACCTCTGGCGTCTCGACGAGGTGCGCGAGGGTGGCGCGGTCGGCCGCCTGCCGTTCGTGGGCCGCGACATCGAGCTCGCGCAGATCGCTGCCGTGCTGGCGGCTTCTCGGCATGGCGCAGTCCTCCATCTGCGGGGCGAGGCAGGCATCGGCAAGAGCCGGCTGCTGGCGGAAGCCCTCGCGGAAGCGGGCCGCCGGGGCTTCGAAAGCCTGCTTGTGCGCGTGCTCGATTTCGGCGCGGGCCGTCGCCAGACGCCGTTGCGCGTGCTGGCCGAAGCCCTCGTCGCGGCCCGGCCCGGCTGGATCGAGGATCCCGCCGTGGAGGGCGGCCTGCGCGCGGCGCTGCACGACGTGCTGGAGCGGAAGATGCCGCCGGAGCTGGCCACGCCCTACGCTGCCATGCAGGATGCGCTGCGCGCCGCTCTGCGCGCCGATGCCGTGGCCGCGCTCGCCGCCGCGGTGAGCGGGGACACGCCGCTGGCGATCGGCGTCGAGGATCTGCACTGGGCCAGCGACACGCTGCGCGCCTTCGTGCGTTCGGCGGCGCGGCTCACCGTGGCGCGGCCGCTGGTGCTGCTGACGACGTCGCGGCCGGAGGGGGATCCCATCGATGCCGCCTTCCGCCGCGATCTCGGCGGCGCCTCGGTCGTGGTCGTCGAGCTGGGGCCGCTGCACGGAGAAGCCATGCGGCGCCTCGCCCAGGCGGCCGCGAGCGCCGTCGACGAGGCCCAGGTCGCCCGCTTCGTGGCCCGGTCCGGCGGCAACCCGCTGTTCCTGGAGCAGCTCGCGCTCAGCGCCGCCCAGGCCGAGGCACCTGCCCTGCCGGGCACGATCCGCGGCCTGGTGCAGGCGCGGCTCGACCGTCTGGGCCGGTCCGATCGCGCCGCACTGCAGGCGGCCTCGGTGCTCGGACAGCGTTTCCTGCTGCCGGCGCTGCAGGCGCTGGCGGACGAGCCTGCCTACGATCCGCGGCCGCTGCTCGACGGCGGGCTGCTGGTGCGCGACGGCGCCATGCTGATGTTCGCTCACGCGCTGATCCAGGAAGCGACCTATGCCTCGCTGCTGACGGAAACGGCGCGTGGCCTGCACCGTCGCGCGGCTGACTGGCTGGGCGATGGCGAGCCCGAGCTGCGTGCCCAGCACCTCGATCGGGCCGATGACCCCGGCGCTGCCCGCGCCTACCAGATCGCTGCCGAGCGCTTGCGCGACGCCGGCCGGCTCGCCGCCGCCCTGGAGAATGCCGAGCGCGGGCTGGCGCTCGCGCGCGGCGACGCGGACGTCGTGGCGCTGGCCCTGCTGGCCGGCCGCCTGCACCTCGATCTCGGCGCCGCCCGCGCAGCGCGGGGGCACTTCGAGACGGCGCTCGCGCACGCCACGGACGTCGTCGCCCGCGGCGAGGCGGAGCTCGGCATCGCCGAGGCGCTGCGTATCGTCGACGACCTCGCCGGCGCGACCGCCGCGCTGGACCGCGCCCAGGCCCTGGCCGTCGACCTGCCGCCGCTGGCGTCGCGCTGCCACTACCTGCGCGGCAACCTCCTGTTTCCCATGGGGCGGGTCGATGCCTGTATGGAGGAGCATCGCGCCGCCCTGGCGCTCGCCGAGCGGGCCCAGTCGCCGGCACTCGTGGCGCGGGCGCTGGGCGGGCTGGCCGATGCCCACTACGCGCGGGGCGAGATGCGCTCGGCGGTCGAAGCCCTGCAGCGCTGCATCACCGCGGCGGGCCGGGCGGGGACGGCCTCCGTGGAGATCGCCAACCGGCCGATGGCGGCGATCGCCGAGTACTTCATGCTCCGGATCGACTCGGTCCGCGAGATGGCCGAGACCGCGCGCGTCATGGCGCGCCAGGCGCACAATCCC
The DNA here is from genome assembly GCA_049323495.1 of Pseudomonadota bacterium. GTDB lineage: Bacteria > Pseudomonadota > Alphaproteobacteria > Reyranellales > Reyranellaceae > Reyranella. The sequence goes on along the minus strand of JBMONG010000033.1, from coordinate 227,766 downwards.
CGGGCCGAGCTCATCGCCCTGCACGCGCTGATGCTGGCCGGCATGGAATCGGGTCGCCCGCAGGAGGCGCTGCCGCACATCGATCGCGCGCGCGCCATCGTGGCGGAGCTGGGGGCGTGGCGCTTCGAGGGCGAGAACCTGATCTTCGGCGCGGAGCTGCAGGCGCTGGCCGGCAATGCGGACCTGGCTGCCGACATGGCGCGCGAGGCGGTGGTGCTTTGCCGCGAGCATGCCATGGCCTATCTGGGGCCCGCCGTGCTCGGCTTGGCCGCCCGGCTGGTCGGCGATGCCGGCGAAAGGGACTCGCTGCTGGAAGAGGGCGACCGGCTGCTCGCGGCCCCGACGCTGGCGCACAATCACTTCTTCTTCCGCCGCTACGCCATCGACGCCGAGCTTGCCGCCGGCCGCGGCGAGGCGGCACGGCGGCACGCGCTGGCGCTCGGTGCCTTTGCCGCGCGCGAGCCCATCCCGTTCGCCGACCTGGTGGTGCGACGCGGCATGCTGCTGTCCGACGCCGCCGGTGCACGGTTGACACCCGAGGGCCGTGCGGAGCTCGGCGAGCTGGGCCACGTCGCCCAGCGGGCAGGCTACGCCGTCCTCGCCGAAGCAATGCTGGCGGCGGTCGGGCAGACCACCTCGACCTGACGCCTCTGCCGTGCGCGGCGTCGCCGCCGTTGGCGCAGGTCGAACGACCAGGCGCGGTGCAGAGTCCCGCATGGCCTGAGATGTCGATGCTGCGGCTTCGAACGACATGTCGATGCGGCCGGACTCGGCCTCGATCGGACGTCATTGCGACGATTGACTCGCCAGTTCGCCACATGCCACATCCTCTGAAGAAAGCAGTGGAGGAAGACACGTGCGTAGTTCTGGGAACAAGCTCCATCGGCGTGGCATTCTCGCGGGCTCGATCGCCGTCGCGGCGACTCCCGCGATCATCGGAAGCGCTCTTGCCCAGGAGAAGGTGACCTGGAAGGTGCAGTCGCACTGGCCCAAGGCGTCGGGATCGTTCAATGACAGCCTTGGCGTGCTGGCAAAGCTGCTCGAAGAGCGCACCGGCGGACGTTTCAAGCTCGAGCTGTTCGGCGCCGGCGAGATCGCGAAGGATCGCGAGATCTACAACGTCGTGCGCCGCGGTGTCGTCCCCATGGGCACGATCTCGCCAGGCTACATCCTGGGCGAGGCGCAGGCCATGGGCCTGTTCTATGGCGTGCCCGGAACGCTGCGCGAGACGTGGGAGATGCTGCAGCTGACCAAGAATCTCGGGATCGAGGACATGGTCAACGAGGAGCTGCGGCCCAAGGGCGTGATCATCAAGGGCGAGAAGGCCTATCCGACCGAGCTCGTGCTTCGGAAGAAGATCGAGACGTTGGCCGACCTGGGGTCGCTCAAGGTGCGTTCGGCCGGCACGATGCTCGAATACCTCGCGGCAGCGGGTGCGTCGCCGCAGCAGGTCGCCGGCCCAGAGATCTACCAGGCTTTGGCGACCGGCGTGGTCGACGGGGCCCACTGGGGTGCGGCGATCGGCGCGCTGTCCATGAAGTTCTGGGAGGTCGCGCGCTATCACATGAAGCCGGCGCTCGGCATCACCAACGACGCGTGGATCGTGAACGTCGCGGCGCTGAACAAGCTGCCGCCCGACCTCAAGCTGCAGTTCACGTCGCTGCTCGAGGAGCGGTACTTCCTGCGCTCGGTGGAGTACCTGCAGAAGGAAGCGATCGCGCTGAACACCGGCGTGACCAAGATGAACGTCGAGGTCGTGCGCTTTCCCAACGAAGTGCTGAAGAAGTTCGCCGAGGCGTCCGAGAAGATCCTCAAGAAGGAGGAGGCCAAGGGCCCGATCGCGGCCAAGGGCGCCCAGGCTCTCATCGGCCTGATGAAGGATCTCGGCTACGTCTGAGAGGCTGTGGCGTCGGGCGGCCGTTCCGACGGCCCGGCAATTCCCCGCGCCCATCGGACATGCGCCGGGGCGGCGGCATCTGTGCCGCCCCGCGGCGGTGAAGAACGACAGGTGAAAGGATGCTGAAGATCGCGGGCGCCATCACGCGCCTCAACGTCTGGATCGCCCGGATCGTCGCCTGGCTGATCGCGCCGATGTTCCTGCTGCTGATGGCCGACGTGATCATGCGGTACGTCGTCGGCAGCGCGGCGATCTGGACTGCGGAATTCGCACAGCTGATCTTCGGCGTCTACGCCGTCATCTGCGGCGGCTATCTGCTGGTCGAGCGGGCGCACGTCAACGTCGACATCATCTACGGCCGGTTCAGCCGCCGGAACAAGGCGATCGTGGATCTCGCGACCTCGTTCCTGTTCTTCCTCTTCCTTGGCGTGCTGATCTGGCAGGCCACCGACATGGCCTGGGAATCGGCTGTCGGGCTCGAGACCTCCAACAGCATCTGGAATCCGTACATCTGGCCGGTCAAGGTCGCGATCCCGATCGCCGGCGTGCTGCTGCTGCTGCAGGGGCTGGTGCGCATCGCGTCGGATGTCCGCACGGTCATGGGCATCGAGAACGATCCCGCGATCTTCGGCAAGCAGGCCACCGACGAACCTTCCCACTGATCCGCCTTTCACTGATCCCCCTGAACGGAAGAACGCCCGTGCCCGTCGAACTCGTCACGCTTCTCTTCTTCGGCTCGCTGCTGTTCTTCCTGTTCATCGGCACGCCGCTCGTCTTCACCCTGGGCGGCATCTCGGTCGTCTTCCTGTATTTCACGATGGGCCCCGTCGGCTTCTACATCGTGGCGTCGAAGTTCTGGGATTCGATGATGAGCTTCACGCTCATCGCCATACCGATGTACGTCTACATGGCGATGCTGCTGGAGAAGTCCGGCGTGGCGCAGGACCTCTACCGCATGATGCATGTCTGGTTCGGGGCCATTCGCGGCGGCCTGGCGATCGGGACCGTCGCAATCTGCGCGATCTTCGCGGCCATGAGCGGCATCAGCGGCGCCGCCGTGGTCACCATGGGAACGATCGCCCTGCCGCGCATGCTCGAGCGCGGCTACGACAAGCGACTTGCGGTCGGGGCGATCAACTGCGGCGGCGGCTGGGGTATCCTGATCCCGCCATCGATCCTGATGGTGCTCTATGCGCTGCTGACGGAAGTCTCGGTCGGCCGCCTGTTCGCCTCCGGCATCGGGCCGGGGATCCTGCTGTTCGTGCTGGTCTCGATCTACATCTTCGTGCGCGCCTGGCTGCAGCCGTCGCTCGCGCCGGCGCTGCCGGTCGAGGAGCGCGGTGACTGGTCGCTCAAGCTGAGTTCGTTGAAGGCGGTGTTCCTGCCGCTCCTGATCGTGCTGCTGGTGCTGGGCGCCATCTTCGGCGGCTTCGCGACGCCGACCGAGGCCGCGGCGCTGGGCGTGTTCGGTGCACTGGTGGCGTCGGCGCTCCATCGCAAGCTGTCGATGGCCGTGTTGTCGGATGCCGCGATGCAGACGCTGCGGCTGACCGCGCTGATCATGTGGATCCTGTTCGCCGCGCACGCCTTCTCGACGGCCTATACGACGCTGGGCGCGAACGACCTGATGAACCACCTCATGTCGTTGATTCCCGGCGGCCAGTGGGGCGCGCTGGCGTTCATGCTGGTCGTACTGCTGCTGCTCGGCATGGTGCTCGATCCGGTGGGGATCATGCTGATCACGCTGCCGGTGTTCCTGCCGGTGGTGCAGGGCTACGGCTGGGACCCGATCTGGTTCGGCGTGATCTTCATCATCATGATGGAGATCGGCTACATGACGCCGCCCTTCGGGTTCAACCTGTTCTACCTGAAGGCCGTGGCGCCGCCGGAGGTCACGATGAGTGACATCTACTGGTCGGTGATTCCCTACGTGCTGGTGACGTTCGTCGGCGTCCTGATCCTGATCGCCTTTCCCGACATCGCGCTGTACTTCCCGAACCTATTCTTCGGCACGCCGACGTAGGGCGTCGTTCCGTGTGCAGGTGAAGGCCCCACTCGTGATCGGCCCGGTCCTGCCGTGGTCACGAGAATGCCACACCTGACTCCGATGCCTGCTCGCACTCTACGCGCACGAAGAGGTCGGGGGAGGATTCGGTTGACCGCTTTCGTGTGCCTCCGTGCCGGTCGGGCGCGGAGGAAAGCGAGGCGTGTCGCCTGAGCCGATGCTCCGCTGACTCCTGTCGTGGCCGACACGGGCTGCAGCCGGAGGCGAGCATGGCGATCAATCGGGACTATTCGGGGATTTCCGAACTCGAGCGTGAGCTGGAGCTCGAGCTCGAGATGGACGACGAGCTTGAGATCGACGATGAGGCCGGTGCCGGCAACGACTCGTACGAGGCCGAAACCGATGAGGAAGCCGATCTTCAGGGCAATTTCGAGTCGGAGGGCGACCTCTACGCCGATGAACTGAAGGTCGGGCGCGAACGGCCGTTCGAGGTCGACGAAGGCAGCGACCAGGAGTTCGTGGAGCGGTTCATGGAAGTCGCCTCGCGTGAATTCGAGGCCGAGTTCGAACTCGACCAGGCCATGAACGAAGTGCTCGATGATGTTGCGCAGGAGTACCTGTTCGGTCGCATCCTGCGCGGCGCGCGAAGCCTGGGCCGGCGCGTCATGAAGAACAAGGCGCTCGGCGCGCTGGTCCGAAAGGGCCTCCGCGTTGCTTCCGGACACCTGCCCGCGCTCAAGGCGGCCATGCAGCTTGCTCAGGGCAATCTGCAGAGCGCTCTGCTGAATGTCGGAAAGCAGATGGTCGGCACGGCGATTCCGGGCGGTTCGGTCGCGCTGGGTGCCTTGAGCGCTCTCGGGGGAAGCGGCGCGCCGGCCGAGCGCGAGGTCTGGGAGAACTATACCCAGATGGCCCGTGAGGCCTTCGAGCACCTCGCCGACACCGTGAACGAGGCCGCCGACCAGCCCGTCGAGGCGAGCCGCCTGGCCGCCAACGCCTTCCAGCATGCGGTGCGCCGCGCGCAGGCACGTGCCGGTGCCGGCCGCCTCGGCCAGCCCGGTGCGGCCGGCGGCGCGGTGCGCGGCCGCGGTGGCGCGCGTCGCGTGCACCTGCGGCCGGGCGAGAAGCTGATCATCTCCGGGGCGGGGACGATCATCGTCCGCGGCGGCTGAACCACTGCGGCATGCTCGACCATGGCCAGCGTCTCCAGCAGCGCGCCGACGGCCTGCGCATCCGCATCGAGGGACTCATGAGTCTGAGGCGGCTCGTGAACCTCGGTCCCGAGCAGGACATCACCGCGCGCCAGTGGGCCGTGCTCGAGCCCAAGCTGGGCGCGATCAGTGTCCGGCTCTCCGAGCAGGTCAAGCACGTGGCGGGTGCGTTCGTCCCCCGTGCCGCGGATGGCGGCGCCCGCCGCAGCCTGAACGACGCGCTGGGTCGCGTCGAGCTCGACCTCGCCAAGGCCTATGCCTTCTTTGATACCTACATGGACGTGCTGACCCAGCGCCGGACGCCGGCGCTGGGTGCCGTGCTGGCCGGTTGCGACGTGCTGGCCTACGAGGCGATGCGGCGCGACCATCCGGCCCTGCAGTCGATCGAGCCGCCGCTGGTCTATTGTGACCGCGGCTTCGGGGCGTCGATCATTCGCGAGAGCGTGCGCTTTCCCGACGGCTCGCTGAATCCGATGCCGCTCATCCAGATCCCGTATTCGCGTCTGCAGGAAAAGTGCAACCTGACCTCGATCCTGCACGAGGCTGGCCATCAGGGCCTGCAGCGGCTGGGGCTGGTGGCGCCGCTCGCGGCGGCGCTGAACGGCGCCCTTGCCCGTGCCGGGATCGTGCCGGCGCTGCGCGAGCTCTATGGTCGCTGGGCGTTCGAGATCGGCCCGGACTTCTGGGCCTTCTGCCTCTGCGGTCCTGCCGAGGCCCAGGCGGTGCAGAGCCTGTTCGCCCTGCCGCGGCGGGAGGCGATGCGCATCAGCTTCTCCGACCCCCATCCACCTCCCTACCTGCGCGCGGTACTGGCCTTCGACTGGTGCCGCCGCGCCTGGGGCCGCGGCCCATGGGACGAGTGGGAGCGACAGTGGCTCGACCTGTATCCGCTGCGCGGCCTGCCGGCCGCCGCGCACGGGATCCTCGCGGCGGCGCGTCGCGCCGCGCCGCTCGTCGGCGCCGCGCTCTTCGAAACGCGCTTTGCGCAGATCGGCGGGCGGACGCTGCCGCAGCTCTTCGATATCGAGGCCGTCGCGCCGTCGGAACTGGGCCGCATCGTCCGCCGTGCCGGCGAAGGCGTGCTCGACCTGCGCGGACTCACGCCCTGCGCCCAGCTTGCCGTCTTCGCCGCGCTGCGCACGTCGCGGCGCATGGACGAGCGGCGCCTGGACCGGCTGATGACCGAATGGCTGCGCCGGCTGGGTGCCCGGCGACACACGATGCACTGACCGCGATGACATAGACCCAATCACAAGGACGGGAGAGCACCATGGCGAGGCCGCCAGCCAACACCACCGCAACCACGGCGCTGACCGACGCCGACCTGCGCAGCCTGCTGGGACGCCTGGTGATCGCCGCGGGGCCGCCGCCCGCGCCGGTCAACACCCAGGCCCTGCTGGCCCAGAAGCCGCGCGTGACCGTGGCCTTCCCGCCCTGCGCCAGCGAGCTCCTGTCGCTGGTCCGGCCCGCCGAGCCCAACGACGAGATCTCGGGCTTCTTCCGGGAGTACTTCCGCTTCACCCGTCACCGCGTGCTCGGCCAGGATCTCAACGGCCAGGAGCTCGATACCCAGCTTTCCGGCGTGCTCGACGCCGATCTGCTGGGCTGCCTGGCCGGTCCGCCGGGAGGGCCCGTCATCACCCGCAGCGTCCCGGCCTGGCCGTCCGACTGCTGCATCTGCTCGCCGTGCGTGACACTCGACGGCAATCGCAATCCGCCCCCCTCGCCGCTCCCGAATGCGGGCGGCATCCGCCGCCTCTTCGCTGGCGACGTCGTGTGGCTGTTCTACTTCGAGCGCATGGGCCTCAACCAGATCCTCGGCGCCATCCTCGATGCCTACGCGTATAATGGTCGCCTGCCGATCTCCAGCGGCGCGGTGGAACCCGGCGTCCTCGACGACATCGTCGGTCTGGTGCTCGAGATCATGGTGCGGCAGACCAGCATGGGATTGTCATCGCGCGCCCGTGACCGGGCCCTGATGCTGCGCCGCTCGGTGGGCTGGACCAGCGAGGCCGGGCGCAAGCTCAACGTCGATTCCGAGGTCAACAGCTCGTTCAACGTGCTGTTCCACAAGTTCCTGTTCCATGCGCTGGAGTACTATCGCGACAAGCGGCTGGCGGTCGCCATCCAGGGCGTCACCACGGCAGCGCGTCCATCGGCAGCGACCCTGGTGACCATCAGCGAGACGCTGGAACTGCTGACCAAGCGCTTCGAGCCGTTCTACTACGGCCGCAATTACTACAACGCCCTGAACGGCATCGTCTGGTCGATCGCGGCGCTCACGATGATACGGGCCCTGGCCCGCACACTGGGCATCCCCGGCGCGTTCGGCGATCCGCACGAGTTCGTTCCGGCGGCCTACGACCTGCTGGTGCTGAAGCGTCCCGTCACCAGCGGAGACACCAACCGCTATATCGTCCATCGCGAATGTGCGCGGCACGGTCGCGACCTGCTGCTCGACATGGAGGTCATCGACTTCCGCGACACGCAGGAGGGCGGCGCTCTGGACGCCTGGCTGACGCAGGTCGAAGGCAAGGTCGAGGCCTACCGGACCTCCTACCGGTCGATGACCGGCGTCGATATCGGCGCGTCGGCCACGCCCACGATCGAGCAGCAGGCCTGACGCGGGTTCGCAGGGGAGGCAACGCGATGCTGGAGCGCAGGTCCTTCGAGAACGAGATGTCCGACCTGGGAATCGCCGCGGACTCGGCGCGCGAATTCGAGGCGTTGGGCGGCGGCGGAAAGCTGCCCCTGCTGCTGGCCGGCCCGATCGTGCGGCGCGCGACGGCGCGAAAGGTCTGGTTCTGGTTTGCCTGCAGCCGCAACGTGACCGCCTGCCAGGCCAGCTTCGTGGTCTACGACGCCATGGCGCCGTACCCGCCGCCGAAGGCGGAGCCGAAGCGCCGCGAGGTCGCGCTCAAACCCAGCGAGCTCCAGGTTGTGCGCGCCGGCGAGGCCCTCTGGCTGGTCCTGGTCGCCGCCGAGCCTCGAGAGGGGACTCTGCCGACCGACATGGTCGTGGGCTACGACCTTGCGATCAGCACAGAGGGTGCCGGAACGACGAAACTCTCGTCGCTCGGTCTCGGAATCGCCTATGCGCCGTACGCCCTGCCGACCTTCCTTGTTGCCGAGCGCAACCACAATCTGGTCCATGGTTCCTGCCGCAGGCCGGGCGCGGATGCCGAGGACGCCACGCATATCTATGACGAATGGCTGGCCGCGCGAGCCCACATGAACTTTGCTCGTCCCGCGAGCCTGTTCCTGACGGGCGACCAGATCTATGCAGACGACGTCGCCATCCGCCTGTTCGAGTCGGTGCGCCGCCTCGCGGCCGACATCTTCGGCTATGCCGAGCAGATGCCGGAGGCCTCTGGCAGCGGCTTGAAGAGCGCCGACAGCTATTCCTGGACGGTGCCGGCGCCGACGCCGGGCGCCGGGGCCGGCTCGCGGGCTCCCGCGGCGCCGACCAAGTCCGACCGCAAGCAGCTCACAGCTATCGGAACCAGCCCGATCGGCTTCACCACCGACGATGGCGAAGCCCACCTCCTGTCCTTTGCCGAATACGCCGCCATGTACCTCATGGTCTGGAACCCCGAGCTGTGCACGCGCTACGGCGTCGAGGGTGGGAAGGAGCCGGGCCTCAGGAATTTCGCCCGCGCGACGCGGGCATGCCGTCGCGTCATGGCGAACACCGCCACCTACATGGTCTGCGATGATCACGAGATCACGGACGATTGGAATCTCGACGCGGCCTGGGAGACCGCTACCAAGCGCAACCCGCTGGCCCGCCGCATCATCTCCAATGCCCTCGCGGCCTTCTGGGGGTTCCAGGCCTGGGGCAACGATCCGGCGGCCTTCGACAAGGCCTTCGTTCAGGCCGTGACACTTTTCTGGGAGCAGCTGCGCGTCAGCAAGGGGCAGCCGCGTACACTGCACAGCCGCTCGCCCTACAACGCGGCGGCGGCGTACGAGAAGGCGCTGCTGGGCCGGCACTGGTCGTTCATCGCACCCTCGCAGCCCTTTGCCCTCTGCGTCGATACCCGCACCCTGCGCGAGTACCCGAAAGGCGAGACGGCAATCCTGAGCGGCAAGCGCGTATGGCCGCACATCGACCGCCTGCTGCGCGCCCAGGGGTTCCAGAAGGGGGCACCGCTGCTGCTGGTGCTGCCGACGTCGCTCCTGCCCCACCGCAGCATGATGTATATCCAAGGCAAGGAGTACGACTGGCCGAAGCAGCGGTATCAGGGCGACTACGAACTCTACGGCAACAACTCGCGCCAGCGCGCCGAGCTCGTCCTGCACCTGCAGGCCGTCTTCGATCCATCGAGCCTCGTGATCTTCTCCGGCGATGTCCATCACGGGTCGGTGGTGACCGGCCGCTATGCCTACGGCGCCAAGCTCGCCGACATCCGGAAAGGCAAGGCCAACTGGGTCATGCGCATCGTCCAGATCACCAGCAGCCCGATCAAGAACGAGAAGAAGGCGGCATACGTGAAGAAGCGATGGTGGACCGCCTGGCAAACCGACGCTGGCAATGTCGGCGAATCGGTGGTCTCGCAATGGGAAAACCAGTATGCGCCGATAAGCAACGGCGCCTACATCGCCATGCAGGCGATGGTACGCGACATGAAGGGGCCGCTTGGTCGTCAGACCTACATCTTCGAGCCGCATCTCTGCGTCGTCGACATGCCGAAGAAGGCGCGCGACGACGCAGCCATAACCTTCGTCGGCGTCAAGGGCGGCAAGCTCGCGACGGCGGAGGTCAAGGTGGATACGCGCAACGATCCCTCGGATTTCAGGGTGAAGCCGCTGCCGCTCGGAAAGACCATGCCGGCGCAGCCGTGAGCGTCCAGGGCCCGGTTCGGGATCAGGCCTGCCGGCGCCATCCGCGCCTGGGCAGCGTGAGCGCCAGCGCCATGCCGGCGACGTTGGCGGCCGCGGCGATCAGCACCGCCGTGCCGTAGGCGCGGGTCAGGTCGAACAGGTAGCCGGCCAGGACCGGCAGGCTGACGGCGGCCAGGCACCAGGCAATATAGGTGCGTCCTGCGACGCGGCCGTAGTCGGCGGGCCGCCAGTAGATGCCGATGCCGCCAGCCGTGGCGCCGGACACGAAGCCGTAGCCCAGCCCGATCATGCCCAGCCCCAGGACGGCGGTGACGGGTGCGGGCAGAAGCGTCATCAGCAGTCCGCCGGCGAGCGCCAGCACGTGCGCCGCGCACATCACGTGCGGCACGGCAAAGCGATCGACCAGCCAGCCGCCGCTGATGCGCGCCAGCGCGATTGCGCCGGTGAGGCCGGTGGTGGCCGCGACCGCCAGCGTCGCCGCGCCGCCGTAGGTCGCCACGATCTCGCGCGCCTGGCTCAGCACCATCAGGCCTGCCGCAGCGGCGAGAAAGAACGTCGTCGCGAGCTTGAGGAAGGTCGGCCCCCAGACCGGAGGCCGGGCCTCCGACGCCGCGCTGGATGCCGGCGCAACCAGCCGCGAACCGCTGAAGCGCGCCAGCAGCGCCGCGGCAATCCCGCTTGCGACCAGCACGACGGCCAGGCCGCCCAGCGTGGTCCGCCAGCCGAACGCCTCGTTGCAGGCGTGGAAGGCGGGTGTCGCGACCATTGCACCCATGGGATAGAGGCTGACGATGTAGCCGTTCACGAGCCCCTGCCGCCGTCGCACCAGCATGTTCACGCCCTGCTGCAGCAGGATGTAGGCGACGCCGCCGCCGATACCGAACACGACTCCGTAGCCCAGCAGCAATTGTGCAAGGCCGCTTGCCGTGGCCGCCAGCGCAAGCCCGCCCGCGGCGCAGAGCGCGCTCGCCAGCACCAGCAGCGGGGCGGGCGCGATGCGGTAGAGGAAGGGCGCGCCTACCGAGCCTGCGGTGAAGCCTACCGTGGCGAGGCCGAAGACCAGCGACAGCGCCGACCGCGGAACGGCGAGTTCCTGCTCGATGGGACGCAGCAGCACGCTGAAGGCGTAGACCGAACCCAGCGGCAGGTTCATCAGCGTGGCCGCCAGCAGAGCCGCCCACAGACGCTCGGTTCGGACTGGGACGGCGGGTGCTGCAACGGACATGCTGCAAGCCTCCGCCGCCGGTTCAAGCCGGTCAAGCCGCCGCTGCCGGAGCCCGCCATGCCGCTGCCGCAAGGCAGGCCCCGCACGGCAACCGAAGAGCGGCAGGCTCATTGAGGCCCGAGAGCCGGTGCCAGAGCCGGTGCAGGAACTCCGGCATGGTGGCAGGAGGACAAGGAGCAGGAGGACAAGGACATGCGCGCCGGCGAGATAATGACCCGCAATGTCGAGACGATCCGGCCAGGAGCGAGCATCCGGGAAGCAGCCCGCATGATGGACGAGCTGAACGTCGGGGCGCTGCCCGTCTGCCACGGCGCGCGCCTGGTGGGGATCATCACCGATCGCGACATCACCGTGCGCGCGACGTCGGACGGCATGCAGCCCGATCGGACCCCGGTCCATGTGGTGATGACGGACGATGTGTGCTGGTGCTTCGAGGACGATCCCATCGATCAGGTCGAGGAGCAGATGGCCCGGCGGCAGATCCGGCGCATGCCGGTCATGGATCGCAGCAAGCGGCTGGTGGGACTGTTGACGCTGGGCGATCTGGCGACAGACGAGGCGCCGGGCACCGAGCGAACCCTGCGGTCGGTGTCCTGGCCGGCGGAACCCGATCGGACAGGCCGAACGGCCAGCTACGGCGACGCGCCGTGGCCGCCCTATGGCGATCGGGGGACAAGCGGCGATCGGGGGACGGGGCGCTGAACCGGGGCTTCCTGCCGCTTCCGGGCGATCAGGAAAGCGACTGCCTCGGCGGTCTTGCGGGCGAGACGAGATCGTCACGACGGCGCTTGCCGTAGGGCGTCAGCCGCCAGGCGCCGAGCCGGCGCTCGATGAGATTCAGCTTGTGAAGCCGGGCCGTGTAGGCCGAATCGAATTCCTGCTTCCCGTCGGCGGCGCCGATGCCGATCAGCACATTTTCTTCCTTGCGGCTGAGTGGCGCGAGCATGGCACGCATTCCCGTCTCCATCCTGCGGCTCCTCGAAAGGCTAGAAGCAGGACGGAGCGATGGCAACGAAAACAGCTTTCCCGTCCGATGAAGTTTCCTTTGGGGCGGTTCGACGCATGACACAGGTCTGAAACATGATTGCCAGCGATGACGCACGGTTCCTGCTGCAGCACTTCCTCATGTATGGCGTGGTGCCGGTATGGCTGCTCGCCGGGCTCGCCGACTGGGCCTGCCACCGGGTGGCCCGCATCGAGCGGACCAGCGGCGTCCGCGAGACGCTCCTTCATCTGGCGCAGTTCACCGAGGTCGGCATCCCCATGCTGGCGGTACTGTTCCTGGAAGTGAATGCAGCCGTCATCGCCGTGATGCTGGTGGGCGTGGTCCTGCACCAGGCTACCGCCGTGTGGGACGTTCGCTATGCTGACCGGACGCGCCACATCGCTCCGGTGGAGCAGCACGTCCATGGTGTCCTCGAAGCGTCGCCGATCGTGGCTGTGGCGATCGTCGCCATCCTGCACTGGCCGGCCTTCGCGGGCCTGATCGGGATCGGAGGCGTTCCCCCGGATTTTGCGCTGAGGCTCAAGCCGGAGCCCCTGCCCAGCGGCTATCTCGTCGCCGTGCTGGTCGGCGTCGTGGCCTGCGGCGTGGTGCCCTTCGGCGAGGAGCTTGTCCGCACTTTGCGGGCGGCCGGCGGTTGGCGGAGAAAAGCTCTGTGACCTGCCCGCAACCCGCTACGTCCTCTCGACATTGGTTGCCTGCACGATGATGCGAGGGTCCGATGTCCAAAGCAAAACTTCTCACCGACCATGATCAGATCCGCCGATGGGCCGAGCAGCGCGGCGGGCGTCCAGCGCGCGTGAAGGCTACCGGGGAGGATCACGGTGGAATCCTGCGCATCGACTTCCGCGAGCCCGACCAGGGCCTCGAGCCGATTTCCTGGGAAGAGTTCTTCTCCGTCTTCGAGGACCGCAAGCTCGCCTTGCTCGAACAGGACGAGACGCGGGACGGCAAGATGAGCCGTTTCGCCAAGTTCGTGGAGCGCGAGTAGCGCAGGCCGTGGCTGGCTGGCTCAGGGCCGGACTCAGCGGCGCTCGCTCACGGGGGCGGGGGCCGCGCCGTCGTAGCGCGTGTTGTTGAAGTACATCCCCCCGAACAGCAGCACGGCGAGCAGGAAGGCACTGCCCAGGATGCCCAAGATGAGACGTGCATTGCGCGGGCGGCTTGCGACAGGATCGCCTGGCCGACGTTCGGCCTCGGCCTGGCGTTCCATGCGGTCGTAGCGCTCTCTCTTCGAGTCCATGATGGAGCAATGCCCGTCCCGCGCGGTGGTTGCCTGCCGGCGCGCGTTCCTGGCGCGACCGTCGCTCAGTCGATCCGGCGCGTCAGCCACATCAGCAGGATCATGACCGCGAGCACCGCGACGGTGATCAGGCCGGTCGTCAGGCCGATTCCGCTGAGCAGGTACGACCACAGACTGTCCATTCGCTCTCCAGGACCTGGACCGGACGCGGCAGGGCGCCAGCTGCCGGTCGGGCGTGGCTCAGCCGCGACGGGGCACCCCGTCGGTCCGCTTCTTCCGCTTCTCGCTCTGTTCGGAGCCGCTGTAGCGCCCATGCGCATCCTCGACGACGCGGGTCGCCGCAGGGTCTTCCGGTTTGCCGCGCTTGCGGTCCCATTTGGGATGGGTTGCCGCGGCTTCGGATTTCCTGCCACGGCGGTCGGCGGTGCTGTCCATGAATTGCTCTCCCGGGTGGTCCGTCGCTGAAACAACGCTTCAGCACGGCCGGCCGTTGCCGCTGGAGAGCCGGCTGCCCCGGCACGGGAACGCCCTATCGCCGGGCCGTGAACAGGCAGAATCCTTCGCTGCCGATCAGCTCGTCGGAGCGGTGGAGGGCGTCGAGCCCGGCCTGCCATTCCGAGAACTCGGCCGCCGAGATCGCGCGGGCGGCGGCGGCCTTGCGGCCGGCATTGAGGAAGTACGCAGCGGCCAGGCCCGGCGGCATGACGACGACGCGCGTCGAGTACGCGACGTCCGCGAAGCCCAGCCGCCCCAGCATCGCGGGCAGCCGGCCGGGCAGCCAGCTCTGCGCCACGGCCGTGTCGGATTCATGTGCCATGACCCGTCGGACCAAAGCTCGATTGGACAGGTTGACCGTCGTCGTGCCCAAATCGGGCTCGATGAGGGCCAGCGTGCCGCCGGGGCGCAGGACGCGGCGCATCTCGGCGAGGACGGGTTCCACGGCGGCGAAGTAGATCAGCAGGCGCTCCGAGCGCACGTGGTCGAAGGCGCCGTCGGTGCCTGGCAGGGCATCGGCGCTGCCGACCGCGAAGTCGGTGGCGATGCCCGCGGCGACGGCGCGCCGCCGCGCCTCCTCGATGAAATGCGCGCTCTTGTCGATACCCCGAACGCGGCCGCCCGGACCGGCGAGAAGGGCGAGGGGCAGGGTTTCCAGGCCGAAGCCGCAGCCGACATCCAGCACGCTCATGCCCGGCCGCACCAGCGCGCGGGCGATGCGCTTCAGCTCCCGCAACTGCTCGATGCCGTCGAAGGCCTCCAGCGCGGCGATATAGGGCGCGAGCCCGTCGACGCCGTCGATGTCGGTGAAGGCATTCAGCGACAGGTCCTCGCGCACTTCTTCGCCCTCCGTTGGCATGTCTCGGATGTCCGCATTTACGCGACAGGAGGATGTGCCGGTCAACCGCCGCCATGAGGCCGCTCGCGCGCGCGCCCATGGCCGGAGGGCCCCCCGCGCGAGCTATAACTTTGATTATTGTAAATCTTAAGTTATTTACATTAGTAATTGATTGGGGCAAAATGCGTCACTGTGCCCCGGTCGGAGGAGTGGGTCCGAACCGCGCGGCTGACAACTGTCGGAAGTGGAGGAAATCCATGTTCACACTCAGACCGGAAGACGACACGCCCAGCTTTCGAATTCGTACGAACCGTGCTGGTCCTGTCCCTCTCGGCCCTGTTGCGGCGATCGGCGATTTCCTGCATCAGGTTGAGAAAGGCGGTGACAATGTATTCGAATGGTTGGGGGCCCCTTGCCCAAGGAAGCGATCGATAGAGCGCTGGGGAGGTTGGCGTGGGCATTCCGCCACCCCAAGTGGCGGCCCTACGCGTTGACTTGCTCCATCGGCTTCGTGTTGTCGATCGGGAACTTCTATCTTCTCGAAAGTGGATCCTATGTATTTTGGCTGTGGTTCGTGGTCTGGATCGTGTTCTCTCAATTCCTGTCGCCGTACCGCCGTACAACCTTGGCGATATGGATCGGAGGGATGATATCGACGATGCTGCCATTGATCATCTGGACGACTTGAACGCCGTGACCTTTCGATCTTGGCGACTCCTAGACCCTTAGGATCTCGATCTCCTCCTTGCTTCCGCCGTTCTTGGAGCGCTGCTGCGCCGGGGTCTACAGGTGTTGCTGGGAAAATGCGTTGCGGCGATCGAAAGCGGTCACGCACGAGCAGTGACCCGGACTTTGTCTGGCCTCTATGCGGAGCGCAAAAAGTCGATGTCAGACGTACGCGACCTTGAGGATCTCGATCTCCTCCTCGCCGCCGGGCGTGCGCATGCGGACGACGTCGCCTTCATGGGCGCGCATCAGGGCGCGGGCGATGGGGGAGATCCAGCTCACATGGCCCTGCGTCAGGTCGACCTCGTCGACGCCCACGATCTTGACGGTGCGCTCCTCGTCCTTCTCGTTGGCGTAGGTGACGGTCGCGCCGAAGAACACCTGGTCGGTCCTGGGCCGCTTGGCCGGGTCGACGACCTCCGAGCGCTCCAGCCGCTTGCTGAGGAAGCGGATGCGCCGGTCGATCTCGCGCAGGCGCTTCTTGCCATAGAGGTAGTCGCCGTTCTCCGAACGGTCGCCGTTGGCGGCGGCCCAGGACACGACCTGCACCACCTCGGGCCGCTCCTTGCGCATGAGCGTCATCAGCTCCTCGCGCATCCGGGCGAAGCCCTGCGGGGTCATGTAGTTCTTGGCGCCGGCCGGGAGGCCCGCGATCTCCTCGGGGAGATCGTCCTCGTCGTCGCCGTCGCTTTCCTTGGTGAAGGCCTTGCTCATTTCAGTACCTGTCTTATCAAGGACGGGCCAATGACGACCAGCCCGACCCGCCTGCAGCGCGCCTCCGGCGAATGCCGTGTCGCCTTCCACCTGCGGGACGGCGCGACCCGCCTGGGCGACCTCTATCAACGCGATCCCTGCCGGGTCCTGTTCCCCCGGTCCGAGCCGGGCGAACCGCCGCAGGCCGTGCTGCTGACCACGTCCGGTGGCGTGACCGACGGCGATACGCTCGGCATGACCATCGAGATCGGGCGGGGGGCGACGGCCCTCGCGACCACCCAGGCGGCCGAGAAGATCTACCGCGCCGCGCCCGGCGGCGGCCATTGCGGCATCGACGTGACCGTCCGCGTCGCCGACGGCGCCAGCCTCGACTGGCTACCGCAGGAGACGATCCTTTTCCAGGGTGCGCGGCTGAAGCGCCGCACCGTGGCCGAGGTCGAGGCCGGTGGAGCCCTGCTGGCCTGCGAAATGGTCGTGCTGGGCCGGGCTGCGTCCGGCGAGCGCTTCACCTCGGGGCTGCTGCTCGATTCATGGTCGGTGCGGCGGAGGGGCCGGCTGGTCTGGACGGATGCGCTGCGCGTCGAGGGCGAGACGCCGCACGGTGCCGGCTTCGGGTCGGCCAACGCGCTGGCGACGGTCATCGGCGTCTGGGACGGGCCGCGGCCTTTCTTCGAGCGAGCGCGCGGCCTGCTGGAGGCGGGGGGCGAGGCAGTGCGGTCCGGCGTGACGCTGGTGAACGGCGTCATGGTCGCCCGTCTGCTGGGCGAAGCCACCGCGGTGCGGAGGGCGACCACCCGGTTCCTCACCGAATTCCGCGGCCGGCGGCTGCCGCGAGTCTGGCATGTTTGATGCAGCCACTTATAGTCCGGACCTGTGCTGGATGGCGGGGGGATAGAGGTCGATGAATTTGACGCCGCGTGAGAAGGACAAGCTGCTGGTCGCCATGGCGGCCGTCGTGGCGCGCCGCCGCCTCGAACGCGGCGTGAAGCTCAACCATCCCGAAGCCGTCGCGCTGATCACCGATTTCGTCGTCGAGGGCGCCCGCGACGGTCGGTCCGTCGCCGACCTGATGCAGGCCGGAGCCAAGGTGCTGCGCCGCGAGCAGGTGATGGACGGCGTCGCCGACATGATCGCCGAGATCCAGGTCGAGGCGACGTTTCCCGACGGCACCAAGCTCGTCACCGTCCATGCGCCGATTCGCTGAAGGAGGGCGGTCATGATCCCAGGTGAAATCGTCGCCGCGCCGGGCGAGCTCGAGCTCAACACCGAGAAGGGCCGCCATCCGATCACGCTCGAGGTGGCCAACACCGGAGACCGGCCGGTCCAGGTCGGCAGCCACTACCATTTCTTCGAGACCAACGACGCGCTGAAGTTCGACCGCAAGCGCGCCAAGGGCATGCGGCTCGACATCCCCGCCGGCACGGCGGTGCGCTTCGAGCCCGGCCAGTCGCGCACCGTGCGGCTGACGGCCTATCTCGGCAGCCGCGAAAGCCACGGCTTCCAGGCCAAGGTCTCGGGCAAGCTGGGGCCGGTCGCCAAGGTGGGGCCGTCGAACGAAGGGCCGACGCGCATCAGCCGCGCGGCCTATGTCCACATGTTCGGCCCCACCGTGGGCGACAAGGTGCGGCTGGCCGACACCGACCTGTTCGTCGAAGTGGAGAAGGACCATACGGCCTACGGCGAGGAGGTGAAGTTCGGCGGCGGCAAGGTGATCCGCGACGGCATGGGCCAGAGCCAGCGCACCCGCGCGCAGGGCGCCGTCGATACCGTCATCACCAACGCGCTGATCATCGACCATGGCGGCATCGTGAAGGCCGATATCGGCCTCAAGGACGGCCGCATCGTCGGCATCGGCAAGGCCGGCAATCCCGATATCCAGCCCAAGGTCGACATCATCATCGGGCCGGGCACCGAGGCGATCGCCGGCGAGGGCAAGATCGTCACGGCGGGCGGCATCGACTGCCACATCCATTTCATCTGCCCGCAGCAGATCGACGACGCGCTCTACAGCGGCGTCACCACCATGCTGGGCGGCGGCACCGGCCCGGCACACGGCACGCTGGCCACCACCGTCACGCCGGGGCCGTGGCATCTCGGCCGCATGCTGCAGGCGGCCGAAGGCCTGCCGATGAACCTGGGCTTCTTCGGCAAGGGCAACACCAGCAAGCCCGCCGGCATCAAGGAGCAGGTCGAGGCCGGCGCCTGCGGGCTGAAGCTGCACGAGGACTGGGGTACGACGCCCGCCGCGATCGACAACTGCCTCAAGGTCGCCGACCGCATGGACGTGCAGGTCGCCATCCACACCGACACGCTGAACGAATCGGGCTTCGTCGAGACCACGCGGGCGGCGTTCAAGGGCCGCGCCATCGCCACCTTCCATACGGAGGGCGCCGGCGGCGGCCATGCGCCGGACATCATCCGGCTGTGCGGCGAGAAGAACGTGCTGCCGTCCTCGACCAACCCGACGATGCCCTACACGGTCAATACCGTGGACGAGCATCTCGACATGCTGATGGTGTGCCATCATCTCGACCAGGCGATCCCCGAGGACGTGGCCTTCGCCGAGAGCCGCATCCGCAAGGAGACGATCGCGGCCGAGGACATCCTGCACGACATGGGGGCCTTCTCCATGATGTCGTCCGACAGCCAGGCGATGGGCCGGGTCGGCGAGGTCGTGATCCGCACCTGGCAGACGGCCGACAAGATGAAGAAGCAGCGCGGCCGCCTGAAGGAGGAGCAGGGCGACAACGACAACGTGCGGGTCAAGCGCTACGTCGCCAAGTACACGATCAACCCGGCCATCACGCACGGCATCGCGCGGCATGTCGGCTCGGTCGAGGTCGGCAAGCGCGCCGACCTCGTGATCTGGTCGCCGGCCTTCTTCGGCGCCAAGCCCGACATGGTGCTGATCGGCGGCTCGATCGCCGCCGCGCCGATGGGCGATCCCAACGCCTCGATCCCGACGCCGCAGCCGGTCCACTACCGGCCGATGTTCGGCGCCTTCGGCCGCAGCCTGGTGGCCAGCCCGGCGCTGTTCGTATCCCAGGCCGGCATCGCCAAGGGGATCGCGAAGAAATGGGGGCTCAGCCGGCCGCTGCTGCCGGTCAAGGGCACGCGCAGGATCGGCAAGAAGGACATGGTGCACAATACGCTCTGCCCGAAGATCGAGGTCGATCCCGAGACCTACGAGGTGCGTGCCGACGGCGAGCTGCTGACCTGCGAGCCCGCGACGGCGCTTCCCATGGCACAGCGGTACTTCCTGTTCTGATCATGATTTTACCCGTCATCCCGACCGAAGATTGATGAAACGCGCCACCGACGTCATTCGGGCCGGCGGCTGGCCGCAGGCGGAGCGGCTGGACACCGTCACGCTGCTGTTCGACGACCGCTACCGGCGACGCCTGCGCATGCTGGGCGACGGCGGGCTCGACTTCCTGCTCGACCTGGTGGAGCCGATCGTACTGCACGGCGGCGACGGGCTGAAGCTGGAGGAGGGCGGCTATGTCGAGGTCAGGGCGGCCGAGGAGGACCTCGTCGAGGTGCGCGGCCGCGATGCAGCGTCGTTCGCCCGCATCGCCTGGCATCTCGGCAATCGCCACCTGCCGGCACAGATCGATGCCGACCGCATCCTGATCCGCGACGATCACGTGATCGTCGACATGCTGAAGGGGCTCGGCGCCGAGGTGCGCAAGGTGCGCGTGCCCTTCGATCCGGAGGGCGGCGCCTACGGCCAGCACAACCACGATCTCGGCCATCGTCACGGCCCGCTGCATGCCGAACGCCATGAATGATGCGGCAAGGCCCGATCCGCTGTACCGCCTCCTCGCGTGGCTGTCGCCGGCCTACCCGATCGGCGCCTTCAGCTACAGCCACGGCGTTGAAACGGCCGTCGAGGAGGGTTTCATCCAGGACCGCGCCTCGCTGGTGGCGTGGCTCGAGAGCGTCCTGCAGCACGGTACCGGCGTGGTCGATGGCGCGCTGTTCGCGGCGGGCGGGCGCGCCGCCGCGGCCGGCGACTGGCCGGCCTTCGAGGCCGTTGCCGAGCGCGCCGCCGCCTGGCGCGGCACGTCCGAGATGGCGCTGGAATCGCGCCAGCAGGGCGGTTCCTTCCTGTCGATCACGCGCACGGCCTGGCCGCATCCCGATCTCGACGCCGCCCATGAGCGGCTGGCCGGCGAAGTCTCGCTGCCGGTGGCGGTGGCCTTGGCGGCGGCGGTCCATGGCGTGCCGCTGGACCGCGCGCTCGAAGGCTACCTGCATGCCTTCGTCGCCAACCTGATCTCCGCCGCGGTGCGCGCCGTGCCGCTGGGCCAGAGCGACGGCCAGATGGCGCTCGCCGCGCTGGAGCCGGCGGTGCGGCGGGCCGCGGCGGCGGCCCTCGCGGTCGGGTCCCTCGACGAGGTCGGCACGGCCACGCCGCTCCTGGACTGGTGCTCGCTGCGGCACGAGACGCAATACACCCGGCTGTTCCGCTCATGAACGTGCTGCTCGCTCTCCTGCTGTTCCTCGGCGTCGGGGCCGTCGCCGTCATCCATGCGCTGTGGGGGCTCGGCAGCACCTGGCCGGAGGCGAGCGAGGAGGCCCTGGCGCGCAGCGTCGTGGGCGATGGGCGGCGGCGCATGCCGCCCGCCTCGCAGTGCTTCGGCGTCGCCGCGGCTCTGGGCGTCATCGCCGTCTGGCCGTTCGTGACGCTGGGGCGGGACGAGGTGCCGTGGGTGCTGGCGGGCAGCTTCGTCATCGCCGGCGGCCTCATCGTGCGGGGCCTGGCCGGCTACAGCCCGCGCTGGCGCGGCCACTTCACCGACGAACCGTTTGCCACGCGCGACAAGCGGTACTATTCGCCCTTCTGCCTGTTGATGGGCGTCGGGTATCTCGCCCTGCTGGCCGGGGAGATGGAGCGTCAATGAGTCTGCGTGGTCCCCTGAGGGTGGGCGTCGGCGGTCCGGTGGGGTCGGGCAAGACGGCCCTCGTCGAGCGCCTGTGCAAGCGCATGCGCGAGACCTACGACATCGCCGTCGTGACCAACGACATCTACACCAAGGAGGACGCCGAGTTCCTGACCCGGGCGGGGGCGCTGGACGCCGAGCGCATCGTCGGCGTCGAGACCGGGGGCTGTCCGCACACGGCGATCCGCGAGGACGCCTCGATCAACCTCGCGGCCGTGTCGGACATCGTGCGCAAATGGCCGGCGCTCGAGATCGTGTTCGTCGAATCGGGCGGCGACAACCTGGCGGCCACCTTCTCGCCCGAGCTGGCCGACATCACGATCTACGTGATCGACGTCGCTGCTGGGGAGAAGATCCCGCGCAAGGGCGGACCGGGCATCACCCGGTCGGACCTGCTGGTGATCAACAAGATCGATCTCGCGCCGCTGGTCGGCGCGAACCTGGACGTCATGGACCGCGACGCCCGCAGGATGCGCGGCAAGCGGCCGTTCCTGTTCTCCAATCTCAAGGAGAACAAGGGAGTCGACGATATCGCTGCATTCATCGTCCGGCAGGGGGGCCTGCCGGCGCGGCTTTAGGAAATATAGGAAGGAGTCGAAGATGCGTCGTTCTGTGTGGTTGAGCGCCCTGCTCGTGGCGGCCGCGGGGCCGGCCCTCGCCCATCCCGGCCACGAGGCCTCCGGATTCCTGCATCCCCTCACCGGGATCGACCACCTGCTCGCGATGGTGGGTGTGGGGATATGGGCGGCCCTGCTGGCGGCCCGCCGGCCGTCGATGGGCGCGCTGGTGCCGGCTGCCTTCCTGGTGATGATGGCTATTGGGGCAGCTGCCGGTTTTGCGGGCATAAAATTGCCGCTTGTTGAGGCGGGCATCATGGCTTCGGTCCTCGTCATCGGCATTCTGGTCATAGGTGCCGTGCGCCTGCCGGCGGCCTGGGCCATGGCCGTCGTTGGTCTTTTTGCAGTCTTCCACGGCTATGCCCATGCCGTGGAGGCGCCGGAAAGCGGGACGGGCGCCTACATCCTGGGGTTCCTTGCGGCAACCGCGCTCCTGCAGGCGATCGGTCTCGCCATCGGCCTCGGGATGCGCCGCGCCGTGGGCGATGTCGGCGTGCGGGCGCTGGGCGGCGTGCTGTTCGCGGCCGGCGCCGCCGTCCTGTTCGCCCAGTAGAATTAATACCGGCTCATACAAGAGGTTTGGCACGCCTTTCGCTCTCTTCGGTTTTTGGCGGGGGGTTTCCGTCGATAAAGAAGGAGAGCGGGATGAAATTGGGTTCAATCGTGCGGACGGGCCTGGTGGCCGCCGGCCTGGTGGCCGGCGCCGTCAGCAGCGCGTTCGCCCAGGCCGGGGCGCCGATCAAGGTCGGCATCCTCCACTCCCTGTCGGGCACGATGGCGATCAGCGAGACGACGCTGAAGGACGTCATGCTGATGCTGATCGAGGAGCAGAACAAGAAGGGCGGCGTGCTGGGCCGCAAGCTGGAGGCCGTCGTCGTCGATCCGGCGTCGAACTGGCCGCTGTTCGCCGAGAAGGCCCGCGAGCTGCTGCAGAAGGACAAGGTGGCGGCGGTGTTCGGCTGCTGGACCTCCGTCAGCCGCAAGTCGGTGCTGCCGGTGTTCGAGGAGCTGAACGGCATCCTCTTCTACCCGGTGCAGTACGAAGGTGAGGAGAGCTCGCGCAACGTCTTCTATACGGGCGCCGCGCCGAACCAGCAGGCGATTCCCGCCGTCGACTACCTGATGAACAACGAGAAGGTGCAGCGCTGGGTCCTGGCCGGCACCGACTACGTCTATCCGCGCACGACCAACAAGATCCTGGAGGCGTACCTCAAGCAGAAGGGCGTCAAGCAGGAAGACATCATGATCAACTATACGCCGTTCGGTCATTCGGACTGGCAGTCGATCGTGGCTGACATCAAGAAGTTCGGCTCGGCCGGCAAGAAGACGGCGGTGGTCTCGACCATCAACGGCGACGCCAACGTCCCGTTCTACAAGGAGCTGGGCAACCAGGGCATCAAGGCCAAGGACATCCCGGTCGTCGCCTTCTCGGTGGGCGAGGAAGAGCTGGCCGGCATCGACACCAAGCCGCTGGTCGGCCATCTCGCGGCCTGGAACTACTTCCAGTCCGTGAAGAACCCCGCGAACGAGTCCTTCATCAAGGCCTGGCAGACCTTCACCAAGAATCCCAAGCGTGTGACGAACGATCCGATGGAAGCCCACGTGATCGGCTTCAACATGTGGATCGAGGCGGTGAAGAAGGCCGGCACGACCGATCCCGACGCGGTGATCGATGCCATGATCGGCGTCACCGTGCCGAACCTGTCGGGCGGCCTCTCGGCGATGATGCCGAACCACCACATCACCAAGCCCGTCCTGATCGGCGAGATCCAGGACAACGGCCAGTTCGACACGGTGTGGCAGACGCCCGGCCTGCTGGTCGCCCAGGAATGGTCGCCCTACCTGCCGGACTCCAAGGACCTGATTGCCGACTGGCGCAAGCCCATGAGCTGCGGCAACTTCAACGTCGTCACGGGCAAGTGCGGCGGCAAGGGCAAGTAGGTCTGTCCACAACCTCCGTCGACCGACAGGGACGGGGCGACTTCAGGGTCGCCCCGTTCCCATCTTCGCATCTCTCTTGAGGGCCATGTCCTTGCTGCGCTCGCTTGCCGGACTCCTGTCGGCGCTGGCCTCGGTGATGATCGCCGGTATGGCCCTCGCCGCCGACCTCCAGACGCTCGTCAACAACCTGACGACGGGCAGCTTCGGCGATCGCGAGACGGCGATCGGCGCGCTGGCCGCCTCGGGCGAAGCGCAGGCTGCGCCGATCCTCGAGGCGCTGGGGGCGGGCCGCCTGTACGTCCGCAAGTCGGACAAGACCGTCGTGATCGCCAAGGCCGACGGCAACCAGCTTGCGTTGATCGACGCGGTCACCGGCAAGCCCGCGGGCACCGCGACCGAAGGGGAGCTGGACCGCGTGCGGGTGAACAACCGGCTGCGCGGCGTCATCGACGCGGCCGTGGGCTCGCTCACGCTGATGAGTCCCGATCCGCGCGTGCGGCGCGGGGCGGCCGATTCCTTGCTGAAGCGGCCCGATCCGGCAGCCCTCGGCGCCCTCGACACCGCCATCGCCGCCGAGAAGGACGCGGGCGTCAAGGCGGTCTTCGCCGAGGCGCGCGCGGCGGTGATCCTGGCCTCGTCCGAGGCCTCCAAGGCGCAGAAGCTCGAAGCGATCGACGTGCTGCAGAAGCGCGGCGACCGCGACGCGCTGGGCGTGCTGCAGGCCGCCATCAACAATGCCGCCGATGCCGACGTGAAGCAGGCCGCCACGGCCGCCGCCGCTTCCGTGCGCCAGACCCTGGCGGCGTGGGAGGCGGTGCAGAACGTCTGGTACGGCATCTCCTTGGGCTCGGTCCTGCTGCTCGCCGCGATCGGGCTCGCCATCACGTTCGGCACCATGGGCGTCATCAACATGGCGCATGGCGAGATGGTGATGCTGGGCGCCTACACGACATTCGTGGTGCAGGAGGTCATCCGCACGTCGGCCCCGCACCTGTTCGATGCCTCCCTGCTGATCGCCCTGCCGCTCGCCTTCCTGGTCGCCGGCGCGGTCGGCATCGCCATCGAGCGCGGCATCATCCGCTTCCTGTATGGCCGGCCGCTCGAGACGCTGCTCGCGACCTGGGGCCTGTCGCTGGTGCTGCAGCAAGCGGTGCGTTCCATCTTCGGCCCGACCAACCGCGAGGTCGGCGCGCCGTCCTGGATGTCGGGGGCCTTCAAGCTCGGCCAGATCGACATCACCTATGGCCGGCTCTGGATCGTCGTGTTCGCCCTGGCGGTGTTCGCGCTCCTGATCCTGCTGCTGCGCAAGACCCCGCTCGGCCTCTACATGCGCGCCGTCACGCAGAACCGTCCCATGGCGTCGGCCATGGGCATCCGCACGCCGCGTGTCGATGCGCTGACCTTCGGCCTCGGCTCGGGAATCGCCGGCCTCGCCGGCGTGGCGCTGAGCCAGATCGACAATGTGAGCCCCAATCTCGGCCAGGGCTACATCATCGATTCCTTCATGGTCGTGGTGTTCGGCGGCGTGGGCAACCTGTTCGGCACGCTGGTCGGCGCCCTGTCGCTGGGCATCGTCAACAAGTTCCTCGAACCCTATGCCGGTGCGGTCCTGGGCAAGATCCTGGTGCTGGTCTTCATCATCCTGTTCATCCAGCGCCGGCCGCGCGGCCTGTTCGCCCTGAAGGGCCGCTCCGTCGAATGAGGGCCGTAGAATGATCACGCGCTTCCTTCTGCAGGGCATGGATCGCAATCTGCGCCTGTTCGTGCTGCTGGTCCTGGCGGTCGGCATCGCCCTGCCGCTGCTCAACCAGATCATGCCGCCGGACAGCCCGTTCCACGTCCCGTCCTGGATGCTCCAGCTCATCGGCAAGTACCTGTGCTATGCGCTGCTGGCGCTGGCGGTCGACCTGGTGTGGGGCTTCTGCGGCATCCTCTCGCTGGGGCACGGGGCCTTCTTCGCGCTGGGCGGCTACTGCATGGGCATGTACCTGATGCGCCAGATCGGCAGTCGCGGCGTCTACGGCAACCCGGTCCTGCCCGACTTCATGGTCTTCCTGAACTACAAGGAGCTGCCCTGGTTCTGGTACGGCTTCGACCAGTTCTGGTTCGCCGCCGTCATGATCGTGCTGGTGCCGAGCGTGCTCGCCTTCGCGCTGGGCTGGTTCGCCTTCCGCAGCCGGGTCACGGGCGTCTACCTCTCGATCATCACCCAGGCGATGACCTTCGCCCTCATGCTGGCCTTCTTCCGAAACGACATGGGGCTGGGCGGCAACAACGGGATGACCGACTTCAAGGACATACTGGGCGTCCCGGTGCAGGCCGACGGCACGCGCGCCGCGCTGTGCTTCGCGTCGGCGCTGGCGCTGGCGATCGGACTTGTGATCTCGGCCGCCATCGTCGGCTCGCGCTTCGGCAAGGCGCTGACCGCGGTGCGAGACGCCGAGAGCCGCATGCGCTTCCTGGGCTACCGCGTCGAGGGCTACAAGCTCTTCGTCTTCGTGCTCTCGGCGGCGATGGCAGGCGTCGCGGGCGCGATCTACGTGCCCCAGGTCGGCATCATCAATCCCGGTGAGTTCTCGCCGGCCAACTCCATCGAAGCGGTGATCTGGGTCGCCGTCGGCGGCCGCGGCACGCTGATCGGCCCGGTGATCGGCGGCTTCCTGGTGAACTGGGGCAAGACCTGGCTGACCGGCGCGCTGCCGGAGGTCTGGCTGTTCGCGCTCGGCGCCCTGTTCATCGCCGTGACGCTGTTCCTGCCCAAGGGTGTCGTCGGCCTGTGGGCGCAGCTGCGCGCGCGCGGCGGCGCGACGCGCAAGGCGAGGGCAACCGCATGAGCATGACCGAGCAGAGGAGCACTTCGGCGCTGCTCTATCTCAGCGGCGTCACGGTCTCGTTCGACGGCTTCAAGGCGCTGAACAACCTCTCGCTGCTGATCGAGCCCGGCGAGATGCGGGCCATCATCGGTCCCAACGGGGCGGGCAAGACGACGATGATGGACGTCGTGACCGGCAAGACGCGGCCGGACGGGGGCGAGGTGGTGTTCGACGGCAAGGCCGATCTCACCAAGCTCGACGAGGCCTCCATTGCCACGCTGGGCATCGGCCGCAAGTTCCAGAAGCCCACCGTGTTCGAGAGCCATACGGTGCGCGACAACCTGCTGCTGGCGCTGGCCGGCCTGCGCAGCTGGTACAAGCTGCTGCTGGCCGTGCCGACCAAGGCCGAGAACGACCGGCTGGACGAGATCCTGTCGATCATCCGGATGGAGGCGCAGCAGCACATGCTGGCGGCCCGGCTGAGCCATGGCCAGAAGCAGTGGCTGGAGATCGGCATGCTGCTGGCCCAGGACCCCAAGCTGCTGCTGGTCGACGAGCCCGTCGCCGGCATGACCGACGTCGAGACCGAGACCACCGCGCAGGTGCTGCGCGAGATCAACCGGACGCACTCCGTCGTCGTCGTCGAGCACGACATGAGCTTCGTGCGCGCGCTGGGTGTCAAGGTGACGGTGCTGCACGAGGGTTCGATGCTGGCCGAGGGATCGCTCGACCAGGTCA
The DNA here is from genome assembly GCA_049323495.1 of Pseudomonadota bacterium. GTDB lineage: Bacteria > Pseudomonadota > Alphaproteobacteria > Reyranellales > Reyranellaceae > Reyranella. The sequence goes on along the minus strand of JBMONG010000033.1, from coordinate 200,509 downwards.
GCGCCGATCCGCGCGTCGTCGAAGTCTACCTGGGACGCTGAGCCATGCTGGCTGTCGAGAAGGTCGATCTGTTCTACGGCGCAGCGCAGGCGCTGCGCTCGGTGTCGCTCGGCGCCTCGATCGGCCGGGTGACCTGCCTGCTGGGCCGCAACGGCGTGGGCAAGACCAGCCTGCTGCGCGCGATCTGCGGCCTGCAGCCGATCGCGGCCGGGTCGATTTCCGTCGACGGCCAGGACGTCTCGCGGCTGCCGCCCTACGAGCGGGCGCGGCGCGGCGTGGCGCTGGTGCCGCAGGGCCGGGAGATCTTTCCGCTGCTGACGGTGAAGGAGAACCTCGAGACCGGATTCGCGCCGGTCGGCCGCGACCAGAAGAAGGTGCCCGACGAGGTGTTCGAGCTCTTTCCGGTGCTGCAGTCGATGCTGCGCCGGCGCGGCGGTGACCTGTCGGGCGGCCAGCAGCAGCAGCTCGCGATCGGCCGCGCGCTCACCATGCGGCCCAAGCTGCTGGTCCTGGATGAGCCGACCGAAGGCATCCAGCCGTCGGTCATCAAGGATATCGGCCGCGCCATCACCTTCCTGCGCCAGCGCGGCGACATGGCGATCCTGCTGGTCGAGCAGTATCTCGACTTCGCCCACGAGCTGGCCGACGATTTCGCGGTCATGGATCGCGGCGAGATCGTGCTGTCGGGCACGCGCGAGACCTTCGACGCCGAGGCCGTGCGCCGTCACATGACGGTGTGACGTCAAGGACCACCGCGGTAGCCGAATGCAGCGGCCGACAGGGTCCAGACGGTGCTTCGCCGGCATGCCGGGAGCTGCTCGCGAGGATACCGGACGCTGCGGATGTCGTACGTGATGCTGAAGCCCTGCCATTGTTCGTTCCGGCAGTAGACTTCGCCGATATCGCCGAGGCCGATCCGAATTTCACGATCACCGGTCGAGGTGATGGCGGGCGCCTCGAGCGTGTCGTACAGGAACAGAAGTGTCTTCCTTCTGTGGCCGTGGAGGGAAACGAACACGCCTGTTTCGAGGTTATGCCAGCAGTCTTCCGCGAAGACTTCGAAGTCGAGACCGTGAACATTGGATCTGCTGGCCAGCACCTCGCGATAGCAGACCCCGTCCCTGTACCATTCGAAAATCGAGATCGACAGGAGCCACGCCGCACAACAAGCCGCTGCAACCCAACTCAACAAGCGCATGGCCCCCACCATCAAAAGGTGGCTCGACAACAGCGACGTTGCGGCAAACAAGCTGCTGCCGACCAACGGCGAAGGCGCCCCTGATCAGGATGCGCAAGAGCCTCACGGGTGCCGGCAGCAGGGGGGCGAGAGGAACCGCTCTCTAACATCGCCTTTCCTGCGTCGCGTGCGTGACAGATCCGATGTTGAACTCGATCTGCAGGGTTTCAAACGTGTCCCTCCGACAATCTATGAAGCTGACGCGGGGTATCGAGATCCGGATCGTATGTTCGTCAATCGTCGTAATCGTCGGCATCACCGTTCCGCCGCCGGCATATCGAAAGACGACGATCCTTCTCTGGTCTCCTGGCCTGGTGACACGGATGCTGACCAGCGGATCGTGCCAGCAGTCCGTTTCGCTCACTTCGATGTCGTGCCCCAATATGTTCGTGAACTTCCCCAGTTCCGTGGTGACGCATTCAAAGGGGTGGTAAAATAGCCACCATAACAGGACGTATATGACGCCTGCGATGGTCGCGGCCACCAGCCATGGAACCGCTCTCCTGATGGAAAAGGTGAGCTTGTTCAGGGGCACATCCTCGAAGGGCTGCAATCTGCAAGCATATCCTTGCAGGCCATGCAGGTGATATGCAACTAAAAAGGAAGTACTAGGAAAGAATACAACTAGAGAGTTCATGACGCTACCAGTCAAGGAATGGCAGTCATGGCGGCAGGGCAGTCAGTCCCATCGATACAAGCAGTCAGCAGTGTGCCATTGCAGGACGGGTTGCGAGCGCGTGGCTTCAGAACCCTCGTCGGAGCGTCAGCCAGTCCCCCGGCGGGGATCGCCGACGGACCGCCGCCTCAGGACTTCATGCCGGCCAGCGTCTCGACCAGCGGCGTGACATTGGACCGGATCAGGCCGTAGCGCGGATATTCGAGGTCGATCGTCATCCAGAGGGACGCCGCGAGGACCAGACCGTAGAGAAGGTCCAGCCCCAGGAAGCGCCGTCCGATCTGGCCGTGGCCGAAGGCGGCCAGGACGAGGCTGAGGCAGGCGCTGGCCAGCAGCGCGATGAAGATCGCAGTCGGCAGGTGGCGCATGGCCGCGGCGAGATGCGTCGTGTGGAGGTCGATGACCTCGTTCACCGGCGGCATCAGGAGCAGCATGAGCTGCGGGTTGTCGCGGGTGCCCTCCAGCGTCGCTCGCCACATCCGCGCCTGGTAGCCGCCGACCTTTGCGAGTCGCTCCATGATGGGCTGCAGATCCTTCTCCTGGAGGAGGGCGACGCGATCGGCGGTGTAGTCGCGCAGCGCGCTCCGCAGCTCGGTGCGCGCCGGTTCGGGCAGCAGGTCGGCGCGCAGCCAGGCAGTGCCCAGCGCATTGGCCTCCTTCACGATGACGTCCATGCGGTCGACGTAGCGGAAGCTGGCGCCCGAGAAGGCGAAGCCCAGGAGGAAGGCCACGATCGCGAAGGTCGCGCCGCGGACGATGCCGAGCTGCTTGTCGAAGGCCTCATCCTTCGGGCCGACCGCCCGCCCGATATGATAGCCGATCTCGGAGGAGGCGACGGCACCCAGGATCAGGACGCCAAGCAGGACGAGGGGAGGCAGCAGCAGAAGATGGTTCGTCATGGGCTCTCGAAGCCCGATGCCTTTACGCCTCCTGGGCGCCGCGCACCAGCCTGCCGGGCCGCTCGCCCGTCAGTTCGTCGTCTTGCACCGTCTCGACGCCGGCATTGAAGGTGTGGCGGTAGCCGGAGGCGCGCTGGATCAGGCGCCGCCCGCCGGCCGGAAGGTCGTAGACGACCTCGGGGCGCTCCAGCGTCAGGGCGTCGAAGTCGATGACGTTGATGTCGGCCTTGTGGCCGGGGGCCAGTAGGCCGCGGTCGCGCAGGCCGTAGGCCTCGGCCGTGCCGCGGGTCTGCTTGGCGATCAGGAACTCCAGCGGCAGCTTTGGTCCGCGCGTGCGGTCGCGGCCCCACAGCGTCAGCAGGGAGGTCGGCGACGAGGCGTCGCAGATCACGCCCACATGGGCGCCGCCGTCTGCCACGCCCAGCACCGTCGCGGGATCGGTGATCATCTCGTGGACGACATCGAGGCTGCCGTAGGCGTAGTTCTCGAACGGCAGCATCAGCAGGCCCTTGCCGCCGCGCGCCATCATCTCGTCGAGCGCCACGGCCTGCGGGGTGCGTCCGCTGCGCTCGGCGATGGCGGCGATCGAGCCGGCCGCGTCCGGCTCGTAGTCCGGCCGGTCGCCGATCGGGAATATCTTGTGGAAGGCCTGGGCCATGAAGGCGCGCGGGCCGCCGCCCGGCGGCTCCTCGACCAGCCGGCGCCGCAGGTCGGCATCGGCCGCCAGACGCGCGTAGCGCTCCGCCGGCGACAGGTCGCGCATCTCCAGCCAGGCGGGATGGCCGGCGAAGGGATGCGCCGTGGTCTCGAGGCCCATGATGACGCCGATCGGCCGCGAGCCGACCTGCGCATTGGCCATCCGGCCGGCCTTGCGCACGGCGTGGATCTGGTCGAGCGTCTCGCGCCACAGCTTCGGCTGCGCATCGACCTGCACCAGCAGGCAGGAGAGCGGCCGGCCGGCCAGGGCCGCGGCGGCCTCCAGCACCTCGAACTCGCCGGGGCCGAAGTCGGAGTTGACCTGCAGCACGCCGCGGCCGGCGCGCTTCATGCCGGCGGCGATGCCGAGCAGCTCGGCCTCGCGCGCGCTGAGCGACGGGGTGAAACGGCCGTCCCGTGCCCGGTGCTTGGTGGTGCGCGAGGTGGTGAAGCCCAGCGCGCCGGCGCGCAGCGCCTCCTCGGTCAGCCGCGCCATCGCCTCGATCTCGCGCTCGTCCGGCACTTCGTCGTGGGCGGCGCCGCGGTCACCCATGACGTAGAAGCGCAGCGCACCGTGCGGCAGCTGCGCCGCCACGTCGACGGCGCGGTCCATCGCGGCCAGCGCATCGAGATAGTCGGGGAAGGACTCCCAGTCGAACCTGACGCCCTCGCTCAGCACCGTGCCGGGAATGTCCTCGACGCCTTCCATCAGGTTGATGAGATAGCCCGAGTGGCCGGGCCGTACGGGCGCGAAGCCGACGCCGCAATTGCCGAACACCGTCGTCGTGACGCCGTGCCAGGACGAGGGCGTCACGAAGGGATCCCAGGTCGCCTGACCGTCATAGTGCGTGTGGATGTCGACGAAGCCCGGGGCCACGATCAGCCCTTCGGCATCGATCTCGCGACGCCCGGCGCCGAGCGCGGGCCCCACGGCGGCGATCCTGCCGTCGCGGACGGCGACATCGGCGATGCGGCGCGGCGCGCCGGAACCGTCGATCACGGTTCCGTTTCGGATGACGAGGTCGAACATGCGCCAAGGATAGGCCGGCGATGGCCCGTCGGTCTATGTTCGCGGGCCTGTCCAGTCATCGCGTTGGGGAGACCGACCCTTGCAGAAACCGCTTCTCTTCGCGCCGCTGCGCCTGCGCGGCGTCACGGCCCCCAACCGCTGCGTCGTCTCGCCGATGGTCCAGTTCCGCGCGACGGACGGGCTGGTCAACGATTTCCACCTCGTCCATCTCGGCAAGTTCGCGCTGGGCAAGTTCGGCATCGTCTTCACCGAGAATGCCGCCGTGGTGCCGACCGGCCGCGTCACGCCGGGCGATCTCGGCCTGTGGGACGACGGGCAGATCGCAAGCCATCGCCGCCTGACGGACTTCCTGCACCGGGAAGGCGCGCTGGCCGCGACCCAGATCACCCATGCGGGCCGCAAGGGCAGCACAGCCCGCACCTTCGACAAGCCGGGCGAGTTCGGCCCGCCGGGCGCGGGCTGGAGGAAGTGGGAGGTGGTCGGACCGACCGACCAGCCCGCGGCCGAAGGCTGGCTCAGGCCGCGCGCCCTGGCGGCCGGGGAGCTCGAGGAGCTGGTGCAGAAGTTCGCGGCAGCGGCCCGCCGGGCGGACGCGGCGGGCTACGACGTCCTCGAGGTGCATGCCGCCCACGGCTACCTGCTGGCGCAGTTCCTGTCGCCGATCAGCAACACGCGCAACGACCAGTATGGCGGCGACCGCGCCGGCCGCATGCGCTTCCCGCTGGACGTCGTGCGGGCGGTGCGGGCGGCCTGGCCGGCGGACAAGCCGCTGTTCGTGCGCGTCTCGGCCGTCGACGGTGCCGGCGGCTGGGACGTGGACGACACGGTCGCCTTCGCGCAGGCGCTCAAGACGCTGGGCGTCGACGTGGTCGACTGCTCGTCCGGCGGCCTCACCGGCGCCGCCACGGCCGCCGCGGTGAAGCGCGGGCCGGGTTTCCAGGTCCCCTTCGCGGCGGCGGTGAAGAAGCAGGCCGGCGTGTCCACCATGGCGGTCGGCCTGATCCTCGACGGGCCGCAGGCCGAGGCGATCCTGCAGGCGGGCGATGCCGACCTGATCGCGATCGGCCGGCAGGCGCTCTACGAGCCGTTCTGGGCGCTGCACGCCGCACAGGCGCTGGGCTGCGATCCGGACTTCGACATGTGGACGCCGGAATACGGCTGGTGGCTGGAGAAGCGCGAGCACACGCTCGGACGAAAATAAGACGGCAACAGGCACGGGAAACGCATCATGGCAGGCATTTTGGCCGGCCTTCGCATCGTCGAAGGCTCGGCGTTCATCGCCGCCCCGCTGGGCGGCATGACGTTGGCGCAGCTCGGCGCCGACGTGATCCGCTTCGACGACATCCGGGGTGGGCTCGACAGTGACCGCTGGCCGATCACCTCCGAAGGGCGGTCGATCTACTGGGCCGGTCTGAACAAGGGCAAGCGGTCGATCGCCGTCGACCTGCGCAGCCCGCGCGGGCGCGAGCTGCTGACCGCGCTGATCACGGCGCCGGGGGAGGGCGCCGGCATCTTCACGACCAACATGCCGGCGCGCGGCTGGCTCTCCTACGAGGAGCTGTCACGGAAGCGCGCCGACCTCATCGCGCTGAACATCGTGGGCGCGCGCGACGGCAGCGCCCATGTCGACTACACGGTGAACGCCATCACCGGCTTTCCGATGGTGACGGGGCCGGTCGGCCATGAGGGGCCGGTCAATGCCGTGGCGCCACCCTGGGACCTCGCGACCGCCTATGCAGGCGCGATGGCCATCCTGGCGGCCGAGCGGCACCGGCGCCTGACGGGGCAGGGCCAGCGCATCGTCCTGCCGCTGCAGGACATGGCGCTCGCCGCCACCTCGGCGCTGGGCTACATCGGCGAGGCCGTCGTGAACCAGGTCGACCGGCCGCGCTTCGGCAACGAGATCTTCGGCACCTTCGGCCGCGACTTCCGCACCCGCGACGGCCGCCACGTGATGATCTGCATCTTCTCCGACCGGCACGTCGATGCGCTGGCCGCGGCCGGCGGCTTCACCAAGGCTTTCCAGGAGATCGAACGCCGCCAGGGCGTCGACCTCAAGAGCGATGCCGGGCGCTGGAACGCACGCGAGGCGCTGTGCGCCGTCATCGCGCCCTGGGTGGCCTCGCATAGCGCCGAGGAGGTCGCGGACGCGCTGAAGAAGGCCGGGGCCCTGTGGGCGCCGTACCAGACCTTCCGGGAGCTGGCGGCCGACCGGACGAACGTGCTCGACAACCCGATGTTCACCGTGCTCGACCAGCCGGGCATCGGACGCTATCCGGTCGCCGCCTCGCCGCTGCAGTTCGGCGCCGTGCCGCGCGAGGCGCCGCGCGTCGCGCCGCTGCTGGGCCAGCATACGGACGAGATCCTTTCGGATATCCTGGGGCTGCCGGCGCATGAGATCGCCCGGCTGCATGACGAGAAGGTCGTGAGTGGACCGCGATAGGATCCTGATCGCCGGCGGCGGCATCGGCGGCCTCGCCACCGCCCTGGCGCTGGCACAGAAGGGCATCGCCTCGCTGGTGCTGGAGAAGGCGAGCCAGCTCGGCGAGATCGGCGCCGGCATCCAGCTCGGCCCCAATGCCTTCCATTGCTTCGACCGGCTGGGCGTCGGCGAGGCGGCGCGCGCCATGGCGGTCTATATCGACCAGCTTCGGCTGATGGACGCGCTGGACGACGGCGAGATCGCGCACATCGATCTCGGCGAGACCTTCCGCAAGCGGTTCGGCAATCCCTATGCCGTCGTCCATCGTGGCGACTTGCATGGGGTGCTGCTGAAGGCGTGCCGCGACCATGCGCTGGTCGAGCTGCGCACCAGCGCCGAGATCGCGGGCTACGAGAACGACGATGCGGGCGTGACGGCCCGGCTCGGCAACGGCGAGACGGCGCGCGGCGCGGTGCTGATCGGTGCCGACGGGCTGTGGTCAAATGTGCGCCGGCAGGTGACGGGCGACGGCGCGCCGCGCGTGTCGGGACACACGACCTACCGTTCGGTGATCCCCACGGAGCAGATGCCCGAGGACCTGCGCTGGAACGCGGCGACCCTGTGGGCGGGGCCGAAGTGCCACATCGTCCATTACCCGCTGTCGGGCTGGAAGGTGTTCAACCTCGTCGTCACCTATCACAGCGACGCGCCCGAGCCGGTCGCCGGCAAGCCGGTGCCGACGGAGGAGGTGCGCCGCGGCTTCGCCCATGTCTGCGCCCGGGCGCAGAGCATCATCAGCCACGGCAGGGACTGGCGGATGTGGGTGCTGTGCGACCGGGAGCCGACCGACCGCTGGATCGACGGCCGCGTGGCGCTGCTGGGCGACGCAGCGCATCCCATGCTGCAGTACATGGCTCAGGGCGCCTGCATGGCGATGGAGGACGCCGTCTGCCTGGCCGATTCGCTGGCACGCACGGACACCGCCGAATCGGGCCTGGCGACCTACCGTGACCGCCGCGTGCTGCGCACGACGCGGCTGCAGCTCCTGTCGCGCGCCATGGGCGATCACGTCTACCACCCGGCCGGCCCGCACGCCGCGCTGCGCAACGCCATCATGAGCGCCAAGAGCCAGGCGGAGTGGCTCGACACGCTCGGATGGCTCTATGGCGGCAACGGGCTGAACTGACCCGGCCCGGCCGTCGCACACGTCAATGAATGACGTCGGGGTGCAGGGCGGCCATCAGGGCCTGATTGTCGCGGTAGTCGACCGGCACACCGACCAGCACCGGGCCGTCCAGAGCCATGGCCTTCTTCAGCACCGGCGCGAGCTCGTCGGGGGAGGCGATGTTGAAGCCGCGGGCGCCCATCGATTCGGCGAACTTCACGACGTCGACCGGGCCGAAGCGCACGCCCGATTCGCGGCCCCACGAGGCCACCTCCTGGAAACGCACCATGTCGTAGCTGCCGTCGATCCAGACGATATGCACGAAGTTGCACTTGAGCCGCACTGCCGTCTCGAGCTCGACGGCCGAGAACAGGAAGCCGCCGTCACCCGACACCGACACCACCTTGCGGGCAGGATCGGCGAGGCAGGCGCCGATCGCCCAGGGCAGGCCAACGCCCAGCGTCTGCTGCCCGTTGCTGATCAGGATCTGTCGCGGCCGGTGCGCCAGCAAATGGCGGGCCATCCAGATATGGAACGACCCCATGTCGACGCAGAGCGTCGTGTCCTGGTCGGCCAGCTCCTGCAGCACCTGCACGATGCGCAGGGGATGCACCGGCATGCCGGTGTGCCTGGCGCTGTCCGCGGCCAGCTTCGCGCGTTCCTCGGCGATCTCGGCCAGCAGCGCGGCCTGCGCCGGCCGCGGGTGTCCCTTGAGCTGCGGGGCGAGCGCCCAGAGGGTGGCGCCGATGTCGCCCAGCAGCTCGACGTCGGGACGGTAGTTGCGGTCCGGATCGGCCGGCACGCAGTCGAGATGGATGAGCTTGCGCGTGCGCCCGGCATTCCACAGCGCCGGGTCGTACTCCACGGGATCGAAGCCGATGGTCAGCACGAGGTCGGCGGCGTCGAGCAGCCGGTCGGCGGGCTGGTTGTGGAACAGCCCGACGCGGCCGGCGAAGCAGTCGACATGCTCGCGCGGCACGACGCCTGCGGCCTGGTAGGTGCCGGCGATCGCAAGCTTCTTCTGTGTCAGCAGGGCGCGGATCGCCGTGCTGGCGGCGGGCTGGCTGGCCAGCATGCCCAGCAGCACGACCGGACGCTCCGCCGCCTCGATCAGGCGGACCGCCTCGGCGATCGCGGCGGCGTCGGCCGGCCCCATCGCCGGACAGTGCGCCGGCGTCAGCACCTCGCCCGCGGCGGGGCCGCGCATGACGTCCTTGGGCAGGCTGAGGAAGGCGGCACCCGGCCGGCCGGACTCGGCGGCGCGGAAAGAGGCGGCGACGGCCTCCGAGATGGCGTCGGCCGAATCGATTTCGACTGCATACTTGGTCACGGGGCGGAGCATCGCCACCGTATCCATGCTCTGGTGGGTCTGCTTCAGCCGGTCGGCGATCGGGACGGCGCCGCCCATGGCGACGATCGGGTCGCCCTCGGTGTTGGCCGTGGCCAGCCCGGTCACGAGGTTGGAGCAGCCGGGACCGGAGGTCACCAGCACCACGCCGGCCTTGCCGGTGATGCGGCCCATGCCGCCGGCGATGAAGGCGGCGTTCTGCTCGTGACGGCAGACGACGGTCTTGATCTTCGAATCCACCAGCGCGTTGAAGACCGGATCGATCTTGGCGCCGGGAATGCCGAAGACATACTCGACGCCCTGGGCCTCCAGGTTGCGCACCAGGAGCTGGGCGCCGATCTGGTCGTCGCTCATGCGCGCCTCCTGCGGCTGGCCGGCTTCCTCTTTGTCCTGGCCTTCCCCTCGTTCTTTTCGGCGTCGAGCTCGTCGAACACCTGCTTCATGGTCATGAGCGCATTGGTGGCAGCCGGAAAGCCGCAATAGGCGATCATCTGGGTGATGATCTCGGCCACCTGGGCGCGCGAGGCGCCGCAGCGCAGGGCCGCCTTGATGTGCAGTTTCAGCTCGGGCAGCGAGAAGCCCTGCACGGTGAGCGCCGCCACGGTGCACAGCTCCCGCGTCTTGAGGTCGATGACGTCGCGCGGATAGAGTTCCCCGAAAGGGAAGGTGACGTTCACCCAGGCGAATTCCGGGGCCAGCGCCTTTATGTTGCGGATATAGGCATCGGCCATCGGTCCGAGCTGCTTGCGGATCTGTGCCATGCCGCGCTGGTAGGCCGGACTGTTCTCGTCGTGGGCCGCCGCCTTCTTCCTAGCCATCCGATCCCGCCTCCCGAAGCTCCTGTCGAAGACGGGCACTCTGCACCGCGGGACGGAAGAAAAGAACGGGCAAAATGCCGGGATATCCCACGCTTCGCGAGGCGCCAGGCTCAAGCCGTTCGTGGTGCGCGGCCGAGCCGGGCCACTGTCCGTCAGAGCGGATGGGCTGGATAGAAGGACGCCAAGAAAACCAGGGCGTCCTTTTCTTCCCGGCTCAGCTTCTCGAAACGCAATCGCATCTTGCGCTCGAGCCCCAGCAGGACGTGAAGTGTCTCGATGGGCAGCGGGGCGATGGAATCGATGGTGCACGGCGGGCCATAGGAAATCGTCCGACCCGTCTCCAGGTCGAACGACACATGATCCTGTGTCGTGATTCTTCGAGCTTCGATCGTGTCCTTCGTCATCTGCTCGACCAGGCAGATGAGGCTCGCTCCACCGGGACACTGGGCATGGAAGATGTCGCCCGGCAGGAGCTTGCTCAGCTTCGATCGGATGGATTCCTCTTCTTCTTCTTCCACGTCAAAACTCTCTACCAGGAAGGCGGATTCAAGGAGAAACGCGCGAGCCCTAGTGTCTGCTCCTTACTCGTTTCATTCTCCAGTCCCAATTTCTTCACGGCGCAGTTTCTGCACAAAATGCGACCCGTGACCTGAAACGCCCCGGTCTGACCCGACGCCCGCCCGGCGCCGCATCCCTGGCACTTCCGATCGCCCATGGCGACGGGCTCCATACCCGGCCATGGATTGGAAGGTGCTCCGAGCGGAAGTCCGCCGTCGGACCACGTTTGACGCAGATAGGGATGGCTGGAGAAGAACTCGAGAGAACGCGCGGACGGATCGGGCTGCTGCATCCTGGGCATGGAGAAGCCGGGCATGATCGGCGCATCGAATGTCTGGATCGATTCGTCCGGCATGACGTGGAATCCCGGTTCACGTTCCGGGACACCGACTCGAAAGCCCGGCACCTTCGGCCGACGAATCAAGTTGAGCATTTGCCAATCCTCACGATCTTCGAGTTATGGCAGTCCATGCTAACAGAGGAAGGTGTCTAAACATACCAAGTACACTGAATAGTTGTTATGCGCAAATGCCATTCATGCAGTCAGTGCATGCATATTTTCGTACTCATGTCGGGGGTGAGTCAAGAATCAATAGAGACAGGATACAACTATAGATAGCATTGTGCGCATGTGCGGCGATGTGGCACCCGCGAAAGGAAATTCACTCTCCATTGAGTACCTGTAGGACAAAACAGGCATAATGCGGGGGATGTCCAATGCGCCGCGTCCCGTCGCCGTCGAGCTCAATGCCGTCGTTGTGGCCCTGATCGACGACCAGCCCAAGGTACTGACCCTCGATGACGGGGCCCTGCTGCCGTCCGGGCCGTTCGAGAGCGAGCATCCGACCCTGCAGACGGGCTTGCGGGCCTGGGTCGAACGGCAGACCCACCATCCCCTGGGCTATGTCGAGCAGCTCTACACCTTCGCCGATCGCTACCGCGAATCGTCGATGGGCTATCGCATCGTATCGATCTCCTATCTCGGCCTGACACGCGAGCACGCCCCGGCAGGCCGGCACGAGCCGGGCTGGCAGGACATCTATCGCTACTTTCCGTGGGAGGACTGGCGCGAGGGGCCGCCCAGGATCGTCGGTCGCGTGGTCCTGCCGCGGCTGAAGCGCTGGGCCGACGAAGCGGCAGGCGAGGCACGCCGGGCACGCCGCCGGCGCGTCGAGGGGAACTTCGATCCTGAAGCCTGGAACGAGGAGCTCGCCTTGCAGCGCTACGAGCTGCTCTACGAGGCGGCGCTCGTGCCCGAGGCGGGGCGGCCACGCCGACCCGTCGCCGATCCCGTTCCTGGTGAGCGGATGCATTACGACCATCGGCGTATTCTGGCGACCGGCCTTGCCCGCCTGCGCGCCAAGATCAAGTACCGGCCGGTCGTGTTCGAGCTGATGCCGCCGGACTTTACCCTCGGCCAGCTGCAGCGCGCCGTCGAGGCGCTGGCCGGCCGGCGGCTGCACAAGCAGAACTTCCGCCGCCAGGTCGAGCAGCAGGGCCTGGTCGAGGAGACCGGCGCCATGACCGCCGGCACGGGTGGCCGTCCCGCGAAACTCCACCGCTTCCGCCGCGAGATCGTGCTCGAACGCGCGCTCGCCGGCTCCAAGCTCCCGCTCGCCCGCAGCTGAGACCTGCGCGCGTTGCAGGGCAGGCTGCTTGACGGCCCCTTATGCTCATGAATAGCATAATAGTACTCACGATGAGCATAAGGGGTGTTCCATGCCTGCCACCGCAACCTCGGCCCAGCTCTACGAGAAGGTGAAGTCGGTCATCCTGCCGGCCGAATGGTCGGAATTCGCGCCGCACATCGACGCGATCAACCGGCTGAAGCGCGAGCGGAATGCCGTGATCCTGGCGCACAATTACCAGACGCCCGAGATCTTCCATGGCGTGGCCGACATCGTGGGCGACAGCCTGGCGCTGGCGCGCGAGGCCATGACGGTCGACGCGGAGGTGATCGTGCTGGCCGGCGTGCATTTCATGGCCGAGACCGCCAAGCTGCTCAATCCGGCCAAGCGCGTGCTGATCCCCGACCTCGGCGCCGGCTGCTCGCTCGCCGAATCGATCACGGCGCAGGACGTCCGGCTGCTGCGCCAGCGCTGGCCAAGCGTTCCCGTCGTGACCTACGTCAACACTTCGGCCGCCGTGAAGGCCGAGAGCGACATCTGCTGCACCTCGGGCAACGCGCGCAAGGTCGTCGAGAGCCTGGGCGTGCCCAAGGTCATCATGCTGCCCGACGAGTACCTGGCGCAGAACGTCGCCCGCGAAACGAACGTCGAGATCGTCACCTGGGCCGGACACTGCGAGGTGCACGAGCGCTTCTCGGCCGCCGACATCCGGCAACTGCGCGCCGGCCATCCGGGCGTCGTCGTGCTGGCGCATCCCGAGTGCCCGCCCGAGGTGGTGGCCGAAGCCGACTTCGCGGGTTCGACGGCGGCGATGGCCGACTACGTGACGCGCGAGCGGCCGTCCCGCGTCGTCCTCATGACCGAATGCTCGATGAGCGACAACATCGCCGCGCTCCATCCCGGCATCGAGTTCGTGCGGCCCTGCAACCTCTGTCCGCACATGAAGCGCATCACCCTGGCCAACATCCGCGAGGCGCTGGAGACGATGACGCACGAGGTGACGATCGACCCCGCGGTCGCCGGACGCGCGCGGCGCGCCGTCGAGCGCATGCTGGCCGTTCGCTGAGGGAGGGGACCATGGACATGATGCGTCCCGAACTGGCCGGTCGTCCGATCATCGTCGGCGGCGGGCTTGCCGGGCTGGTCACAGCCCTCGCGCTGGCGCCGCGGCCGGTCATCCTGCTGGCGAAGGCGCCACTGACCGAGGCCGCCGCCTCCGCCTGGGCGCAGGGCGGCGTCGCGGCGTCTGTTGGCGACGATGACCGGCCGGACCTGCACGCCGCGGACACGGTCGCTGCGGGCGACGGGCTGGTGGATGCCGAAGCGGCGGCGCGGATCACGGCGGCGGCAGCCGACGCCATCGCCGTTCTCGAACGCTGGGGCGTCACCTTCGATCGCGACGCGTCCGGACGCCTGATGCTGGGCCTGGAAGCCGCGCACGGACGGCGGCGCATCGTGCATGTCGCGGGCGATGGGACCGGGGCCGCGATCATGCGCGCCCTCGCCGCGGCCGCGCGGGCAACGCCGTCGATCGCCTTGGTCGAGGGACTGGAGGCACGTCGCCTGCTGGTCGACGATCGGGGCATCGCCGGAGTCCTGGCGGCAGGACCTGCCGGCGCCTGTCTGCTGCCTAGCCGCCAGGTGGTGCTGGCGACCGGCGGCCTGGGCGGCCTCTTCGGCCACACCACCAATCCCCCGGGCGCGATCGGGCACGGCTTGGCACTCGCAGCGCGCGCCGGCGCGGCGCTGGTCGACATGGAGTTCGTCCAGTTCCATCCCACCGCGCTCGATATCGGACGGGATCCCATGCCGCTGGTCAGCGAGGCGGTGCGCGGCGAGGGCGCCGTGCTGGTCGACGAGACCGGCGCGCGCTTCATGGCGGGCAGCGGCCGCGGCGAGCTCGAGCCGCGCGACGTTGTCGCGCGGGCCGTCGCGGCCCATATCGCCGCCGGCCATCGCGTGTTCCTCGACGCGCGCGAGGCGCTGGGCGGCCGCTTCGCCGAGCGCTTTCCGGGCATCACTGCGCGCTGCCGCGAGGCCGGCCTCGACCCCGACCGTCAGCCCATCCCGGTCCGGCCGGCCGCGCACTACCACATGGGCGGCGTCATAGTGGATGCCGAGGGCCGCAGCACGGTCGAGGGGCTGTGGGCCTGCGGCGAGGTGGCATCGACCGGCCTGCACGGCGCCAACCGACTGGCCAGCAACTCGCTGCTCGAGGCCGTGGTCACGGGCAGGGCGGTCGCCGCCAGCTTGGCCGGTTCGGAGCATCCTGCGCCGCGCCCGTTGCGGCCGGCGGTGCTGCCGCCGGCGCCGGACGCCGGCTGCGTGCGTCGGCTGGCAAGCGAGACTCTGGGCTTGGTGCGCGATCGCGCCGGTCTCGCGCGGGCAGTGGCCGCTCTGGAGCCGCTCGCCTTCCGCGGTGGCGCGGCTGCCGATCCGGCGCTCGTGGCGCTGGCCATGGCAACCGCGGCGCTGGCGCGCGAGGAGAGCCGCGGCGGTCACTGGCGTTCCGATTTTCCGCAGCCGGCAGCGGCCTGGGCGCACCGGCTGGTCCTGCGGGTGCCCGAAACCGGCAGCCGCCTCGTCTGCCGCCCGGCGCCGATCGGCGCCGCCGATCAACCTTCCCTTGCCGCGGGAGCCTGACCATGAGCCTGCAATCCCTGCCCCTGTTGATGATCGAAGCACCGGTGCGGGCCGCGCTGCTCGAGGATCTCGGCCGCGCCGGCGATCTCACCACCGACGCGATCGTGCCGCCGTCGATGGTGGCGGAGACGGCGCTGGTGGCGCGCCAGCCGGGCGTCGTTGCCGGGCTCGACGCGGCCGCGCTGGCGTTTCGGCTGGTCGACCCGGCGATCGAGATGCGCGTGGACCTGCCCGACGGCAGCGCCGTGCGGCCCGGCGATCGCATCGCCACCGTGTCCGGCCCGGCGCGCGGCATGCTGACCGCGGAGCGGGTGGCGCTGAACTTCCTGGGTCATCTCAGCGGCGTGGCGACGGCCACCGCGACGCTGGTCGAGGCGGTGCGCGGGCACAGGGCGCGCATCTGCTGCACGCGCAAGACGATGCCGGGACTGCGTGCGCTGCAGAAACATGCGGTGCGCGCGGGTGGCGGCATGAACCACCGCTTCGGCCTCGACGATGCGGTGCTGATCAAGGACAACCATGTCGCCGCGGCCGGCGGCGTCGCGGCGGCGATCCGCGCCGCGCGTGCCCATGTCGGCCATCTCGTCAAGATCGAGGTCGAGGTCGATCGTCTCGATCAGCTCGACGCGGCGCTGGCGGAGAAGGCCGACGCCGTCCTGCTCGACAACATGACGCCGGAAGCGCTTGCGGAGGCCGTGCGCCGGATCGGCGGCCGCGCCATCGCCGAAGCCTCCGGCCGCATCACGCCGGCGACGGCGCCGGCCATCGCCGCGAGCGGCGTCGACCTCATCTCGGTCGGCTGGCTGACGCACAGTGCGCAGGTGCTCGATATCGGGCTGGATTGGCAGCAGCAGGGGAAGGCCGGCAGCATCGCGGCGTGAGGCGGCCGATCCGACGGGTTGACACTGCGCGGCAATCGACAGAACAATCGCGCCGTCGCGTTGCGTGACTGCGCGTACGGCGGACCATCCGCCGATCGAACCAACAAGAATCGATTTCCGGGAGGCTGGGCGTTCGCGCCCTGGAGTGGTCGTCGTGCGCCATGACCGTGATCGGTGCGCGTCCTGGCTGCGAGAGCCCCCTTGTCGGACGAGTGGGGTGGCATGGCGCACATGACGGGCTCGCAGAACGGCGACGACAGCTTCCTGCTTGCCGCCGACCGATGGCTGGGCAAGCTCGAGAACCTCTTCAACGACATCGGCAGCCTCTTCATCTTCGCCCTGATGTGGCTGGTCATGGCCGAGGTGCTGGGCCGGCGCCTGCTCAACAGTCCCGTTCCCGGTGCGATCGACTACATCGAGACAGGCATGGCCGTGTTCGCCTTCATGGGCGCGGCCTATTGCCAGCGGTACGGCGGCCACGTGCGCATGGACCTGCTGGTGTCGAGCCTCAAGGGCCGCCTGCTGTGGTTGGTCGAGGCCTTCGCGATCCTGGTCGCCGTCGTCTATGTCGGCATCATCGCCTGGGCGAGCGCGCAGGACGCATGGCGATCGTACGCCCTCGGCGACGAGACGCTGGATGCGCATCTCGCGATCTGGCCGTCGAAGCTCGTCGTGCCCGTGGCGCTCGCGCTGCTCGAGCTGCGCCTTCTGGTCAATCTCTGGGGCTATCTCCGCCTCGTCGTGCTGCCGGATGCGCCCCGCTGGGCGGTGCCCGAGGTCAAGCACGTGGAGGATGTGGCTCGCGACCAGATCCGCGAAGCGCTGGGCGGAGCCGATGGCGGCCCGCCTGCCGGAACCGGCCGCTGAGGACGCGTCGATGGATCCTCTGACAGCCGGTTTCTTCGCCTGCGGCGGCGTCATCCTCCTCACGCTGCTGGGCGTGCGCATCGCCTTCGCAGCCGGCATCACCGGCGTGCTGGGGCTCATCGCCGTGCGCGGCTGGACGCCGGGCACCGGCCTGGCGGGGCTGCTCGCCTACCAGGAGTCGACGCACTACACGTTGTCGGTGCTGCCGATGTTCATCCTGATCGGCTACCTCGCCTTCCATGCGGGGTTGACCCAGGGCGCCTTCTACGCAGCGCGCTGCTGGCTCGGCCGGCTGCCCGGGGGGCTCGCCGTCGCGACGGTGTTCGCTGCCGCGGGATTCGGCGCCGTGTCGGGCGCCAGCACGGCATCGGCGGCCGTCTTCTCGCGGATCTCGATTCCCGAGATGCTGCGCTACGGCTACGACAAGCGCCTCGCGGCGGCGACGGTGGCGGCCGGCGGGACGCTGGCGTCGCTGATCCCGCCCAGCGCCATCCTCGTGATCTACGGCATCATCGTCGAGCAGTCGGTCGGCGAGCTGCTGCTCGCCGGATTCATTCCGGGCGCGATCTCGGCGGTGAACTACGCCCTGATCATCATGATCTGGTGCCGGATCAACCCGCGGCTGGCGACCCCCATGCCGAACGTCTCCTTTCGCGAGAAGGTGCGTTCGCTGGGCCAGACCTGGGGCATCCTCGCGGTGATCGGCATCATCCTGGGTGGTCTCTACACGGGATGGATGACGCCGACCGAGGTCGGCGGGGCCGGCGCCTTCATCATGTTCGTTCTGGCGCTGGCGCATCGGGCCAGCTTCTCGTCGATCTGGGAGGCGGTCCGCGAGACGTCGAAGCTCACGGTCATGATCTTCACGATCATCTGGAGCATCCTGATCCTGGTCCGCTTCCTCGGCTTCACCGGCGTTCCGGCGACCGTCTCGGAATGGATCGGGGGCCTCGAGGTGCCGCGCCTGGTCATCCTGCTGATGATCCTGGCTCTCTATTTCGTGCTGGGCATGTTCCTGGATGGGATCGGCATGCTGCTGCTGACCCTGCCGGTGGTCTTCCCCATCATCGTGAAGCTCGGCTACGACCCGATCTGGTTCGGGATCATCGTCGTGAAGATGGTGGAGATCGGTCTGGTCACGCCGCCCGTCGGCTTGAACTGCTTCGTGGTCAATGGCGTGCGGCCCGACATCCCCCTGACGACGGTGTTCGCGGGCGTCTGGCCCTTCGTCGTGGCCGATTGCCTGACGATCGCACTCCTCATCGCCTTTCCGGAGATCGTTACCTTCCTGCCCACAACCATGTCGCCCGGCGGCGGCTGACCGGTCGTTCGACCTGCAACCCAGGAGGCTCAAGATGGCTTGGAGCAAGATCAGGATGAGCGTGGTCGCGATGGCGGCGATGCTGCTGGCCCCGGCAGCGGAGGCTCAGGACAAGATCGTCTGGGACATCGCGATCTACGGGCCGCCGCGCGAGGTCACGGCGCCGATCGAGTTTCTCGCCAAGCATCTGGAAGAAAAGACAGGCGGCAAGTTCACCCTGAAGCTGCACTACAGCGAATCGATCGCGCCGGCCAAGGCGGTGCTCGATTCGCTCAAGATCGAGGCCATCCAGGGCGGCCTGGTGGCCTTCGGCTATACGCCCGGCAAGACGCCGCTCCACCTGGCGCTCGACCTGCCGTACCTGCCGATCCCGAACCTCGATGCGTTCGAGAAGGTGCAGGAGGCCTACTACGCCTGGGAGCCGGCGAAGAAGGAGCTGGCGCGGTTCAACGGCGTCGCGCTCTATGCCGCGCTGCTGCCGCCGTACGAGTTCATGGGGACGGGCAACGCGCCCAAGGTGCTCGAGGACTGGAAGGGCATGCGCGTCCGCGCGCTCGGGCCGGGCGGCGACGCGATGCGCACGATCGGCGCGGTCCCGACGTCGGTGCCGGCACCTGAGGTCTATACCGGCCTGGAGCGCGGCACGTTCCAGGCGGCGTCCTTCCCCTTCTCCTACTCCTTCGCGGCCTACAAGCTGAACGAGGTCTCCAAGTGGTACACGTTCGGCATGCACTTCGGCATCGTGAACAATGCGTGGGTGTTTTCCCAGACCGCCTACGCCAAGCTGCCGGCGCCGTACAAGAAGCTGCTCGAGGAGGCCAAGCCGGAATTCTACAAGGTGGCCAAGGAGGTCTATCGCAAGGCCGACGAACGCAACATCCCGATGTTCGACAAGACGCTTGAGCGCACCACCTTCACGCCCGAGACCCTCGCGCCCTTCGTCGAGAAGGCCGGCAAGCCGGTCTGGGAGAAGTGGGTGGCGACGAACAAGGCCAAGGGCCTGCCGGCCCAGGAGGCGCTGGACATGGTCCTGAAGACCGCCAAGGCCTCCCAGGGCAAGACCAACTGAGGCCGCGCGCTGCCGATCTAGACGGGCGCCGGGATGCCGGCCGCCTTGATCACCTTGCGCCAGCGCACCGTCTCCGCGGCGAGCCGCTGTGCGTAGGCCTCGGGCGTGCCGCCGGTCGGGACGAAGCCCAGGCTGGTGAGACGGGTGCGCACGCTGTCGACCTTGAGCGCGGCATTGATGGCCGCGTTCCAGGAATCGACGACGTCCGTCGGCGTCCCCGCCGTCGTGGCCACGCCGAAATAGACCGCCGCCTCGAGGTCGGGCATGCCGAGCTCGGCAGCAGTTGGGACGCTGGAGACGTTCGCCACGCGCTGGGGCGCACCGCAGATAAGGCCGCGCATGGTTCCCGCATTGATCTGGGAATCGACGGGCGTCGTCACGTCGACGAAGACCTGGACGTGTCCTGCGACCGCATCGCGCAATGCCTCGGCGGCCGCCTTATAGGGGATGTGCTGCAGCTTGCCGTTCGTGCGGGTGCTGATGAGCTCGCCCCAAAGGTGCGGCAGCCCGCCGGTGCTGGAGGTCGAGTAGTGCACTGGCCCGGGCTGGGCCTTCACCCATTCGATGAACTCCGGGAAGGTCTTCGCCGGGTTCTTGGCGTTTACCGCCAACACACAGGGGATGTCGGCCAGCTGGCTCACCGGCACGAGATCCTTCTGCGGCTCGATCGGCAGGGGAACGTCGAAGGCCGGCAGCAGGGCGGCGGTCGTGGTCATGACCAGCAGGCTGTTGCCGTCCGGCTTGCTCTTGGCGACGTTCACCATGCCCACCATCGTGCCGCCGCCGGGCCGGTTCTCGACCACGATCGACCGGCCGAGGTCGCTCGACATGCGCTCCGCCAGCACGCGGCCCGCGGTGTCGGTGGAGCCGCCGGGGCCGCGAAGTCCCGGCTGGAGCCACCCTCGATCATGTAGCAGGCCAGGGTGAACGGAGCGCCGGCAAAGCCCAGAAGAGCCGTCGCCCCCGGCAGGGCGCCGCGCACCTGGCGGATCGCGTCGTAAACCGGCGCCAGATGATCCGGAAGGCGGGCGCGGGAAAGCTGGCCGAACTGGGCCGGATCCGTGAGCGGCTCGAGCTTCGGTCCCTCGCCCTCCGCGAACCAGACCTTCTGCCCGAGCGCGTCGGGCACGACCAGAATGTCCGAAAAGATGATCGCGGCATCGAGGTCGAAGCGCCGGATGGGCTGCAGCGTCACCTCGAGATGCCGGCCCAGGAGTCGAAGAGCTGGACGGCGTCGGCACCGGCCTCGACCTGCAATGCGAGATGGTCGACGACCGAATCGACCAGGAGGTCGATCAACAGGCCGAAGGACTCCGGTACGGCACGACCAGGCGGGCGGGCGCCGATCCCTGGGCCGAGGCGATCGAGGGGGCGGCCAGCGGTGCGGCAAGTGCGGCCAGTGTGGAGCTGACGACGGTGCGGCGGCGAAGCATGGACTCCCTTTCGTTCGATCGCTGGTCCGGCGACTTGCGCCGAGCGCTTGCGGCCGATCTGTAGTGGGGAGCGGGGCGCCATGGAAGCCGCCGCGTGCCCGCCGGTTCGCCAGCCGAACGATTGGCATTTGAGAGATCAGCGAATTGACATGAGACAAATGTCTCATTAATGGAGAGACGTCGCAACAGAAGGAGACGTCATGGCGCTGAGCCCGCAGGACATGGACCGCAAGATGGACGAGCACTTCCGTTTCGAGATGGCGGACGACGTCGAGGGCGTCCTGGCCACCCTCGCACCGGAGGTCGAACACGACATCGTGGGCTGGCCCACCGGCCCCACGTCGGGCCGGGCCGCCGCCCGTGGCTTCTACGAGACGCTGTTCGCGGATCTCGCCGACGGCAAGGTGGAGTGCACGCGCCGCCTCTACGGCGACGACTTCATGGTCGACGACTCGGTCTGGCGGGGCCGTGCGGTGGGGCGCCCGTTCGGGCTGGAGGGCGGCAATCGCCCGCTCGCCTTCCGCCTCCTGCATGTCGTCGAGTTCGCCGCCAACGGCGACATCCGCCGCGAGAACGTGTGGATCGACCTGGCGTCGATCTTCCAGCAGCTGCAACAGGCGCCGGCGCAGGGCTGACGCCATGCAGGGTACGGCAGGCCGCGCCAACCAGAAGCTGCGCACGCGCAAGGACCTGCTAAAGGCCGGCGCGGCCCTTCTCAAGGACGGGCGTACGCCGAGCCTGGACGACGTGGCGGAGGCCGCGCTCGTCTCGCGCGCCACGGCCTACCGCTACTTCCCCAGCATCGAGGCCCTGCTGGCCGAGGCGGCGCTCGACGTCGCCACGCCGGACGTTGCGGACCTCCTCGGCCCGGGCGCGCCGAGCGATCCGGTCGCGCGGCTGGAGAAGGTCGACGCCGCCCTGCACGACATGGTGCTGGCCAACGAGCCGGCGCTGCGCCTGATGCTGGCCAACGCCCTGCAGCGGGCGGCCCGCGGCGAGGGGGCGTCGGATACGCCGCTGCGCCAGAACCGGCGAACACCGCTCATCGAGGCCGCCCTCGAGCCGGCGCGCCGGCAGCTCAAGCCGGGATCGATCGAGGTTCTGGCCAAGGCGCTGGCCCTGGTCGTCGGCACCGAGGCCATGGTGGTGCTGAAGGACGTGCTGCGCGTCGACGACCAGGAGGCGCGCAAGATCAAGAAGTGGGCGATCCGGGCGCTGGTCGACGCGGCGCGGCGGTAGCCGGCCCGCCTGCGCGCCATTGCCATGACACAATGCCGCGCCTATCTCGTTGGGCGTGAACAGAGAGCCTCTCACCGAATCCCGCCTGGCCGACATCATCGATCAGGCGCGAGGCAAGGCGCCGGCTGACCTCGTCATCAAGTCGGTCGGCATCTTCGACCTGACCTCCGGTGAGATCGTCGTCGGCGACATCGCCGTGGCGGGCGACCGCATCGTCGGCATCCGGGAGGCCTATCACGGCGCCACCGAGATAGACGGGCGCGGCCTGGTCGCCGTGCCAGGCTTCATCGACAGCCATGTCCATTGCGAATCCACGCTTGTCGCGCCGCTGGAATTCGATCGCTGCGTCGTCCCGCGCGGCACGACGACGGCGATCTGCGATCCCCACGAGATCTGCAACGTGCTGGGCATCGAGGGGCTGGAGTTCTTCCTCGAAAGCGCCGCCGTCACCGTGATGGATCTGCGGGTCCAGCTGTCGTCCTGCGTGCCGGCGACCCATCTCGAAACGTCGGGCGCGCGCCTCGAGGCGGCGGACCTGCTGCCCTTCAAGCATCATCCCAAGGTGCTGGGGCTCGCCGAGTTCATGAACGTGCCCGGGGTCCTCGAGAAGGATCCGGCGGTGCTCGCCAAGCTCGCGGCCTTCTCCGACGTGCAGATCGACGGCCACTCGCCGCTGCTCTCGTCCTACGACCTCAACGCCTATATCGCCGCCGGCGTGCGCAACTGCCACGAGACGACGTCGGCCGCCGAGGCGCGCGAGAAGCTCGCGAAGGGCATGCAGATCCTCGTGCGCGAAGGCACCGTGTCCAAGGACCTGGCGGCGCTGGCAGAGCTGATCACGACGGAGCGCGCGCCGTTCTTGGCGCTCTGCACCGATGACCGCAATCCGCTGGACATCGCCGAGGAAGGCCATCTCGACCACCTCATCCGCGCTGCCATCGGCCGCGGCGTGCGGCCGCTCGACGCCTACCGGGCCGCGACCTGGTCGGCAGCGCGGCACTTCGGCCTGTTCGATCGTGGCCTGGTCGCGCCGGGCCAGCGCGCCGACATCGTGCTGCTGGAGGACCTCGCGACCTGCAAGGTCCACTCCGTCATCTGCCGCGGCGCGCCGGTGACGCCCGATCGCTTCCGGGCGCGCCCCGACGTGCCGCTGGTGGGGCTGGATTCGGTGAAGCTGCGGCCGGTGACGGCGGCGGCCTTCCACATGCCCGTCACCGACAAGCCGCTGCCGGTCATCGGGGTGCGGCCGGGTCAGATCCTGACCGACCGGCTGGAGGTCGCGATCGCGCGGAAGGACGGCGCCTGGACCGCCGATGTCGGGCGCGACGTGCTGAAGGTGGCGGTGCTGGGCCGGCACAGCGCCGACGGCAGCACCGGCCATGGCTTCGTGAAGGGATTCGGCATCAGGAAGGGTGCGATCGCCTCGTCGATCGGGCACGACAGCCACAACATCTGCGTCATCGGCTGCAACGACGCCGACATGGCCGCGGCCGTGAATCGCCTGATCGCCCTGCACGGCGGCTTTGCGGCGGCCGTCGACGGCGAGATCGTCGCCGAGCTCGCACTGCCCATCGCCGGGCTGATGAGCGACCGGCCCTTCGAGGAGGTGGAGCAGGGGCTGCGCCAACTGAGGGCGGCCGTTGCCGCCATGGGCACGACCCTGCACGAGCCCTTCCTGCAGATGGCCTTCCTCGCCCTGCCCGTGATCCCGCATCTGCGCATCACCGACAAGGGCCTGGTCGACGTCGACCGCTTCGCCCTGGTCTGACGGTCAGCGCGCGGCAGCGGGCGACTGGGCGTAGCCTTTGCCGCGCATGCAGCGGTCGAAGGCCTCGGCGTCGGCGAGGAACCGGCTGGTTTCCTCGTTCTGCTGGGACATCACCGTCGCCGCGGGGCCGGCGGTCTGCACACTGTAGCCGTGGGGATAGCGCCGCAGGGCCTCCTGCCTTGCCAGCACGTGGCAATCGGTAACGTCCTGCGCTGTCGTGGCCTCGTCGGCGCCCGCCTTGGTCCAGGGCCCTGGGCCAAGGTCGCCGGCGCACGCGCCCAAAACGAATGCGAGAACGAGAACCGACGGCGTCCGCCGCATCCGCCACTCAGCCATGAATCCTCCCCTGCTGCCCTCCACTATAGCGCGGCGGCGGCGCCGCGTCGGCAACGAAACGCTGCCGGGCGCGTTCAAGCGCGACGGCCGAAGAGCAGGCCGCGGAGCATCGTCATGACGAAAACAGGCGTTGGTGCCGCTCTCATCGTCGCGTTGCTGGCGTCGATCGGAAATCCCGCCGTGGCGCAGCAGGGGCCGGCCAGGACCTTCCCGGCCGAGGTGCGTGGCCAAGTCGAGGAAATGATGAACCGGTCGGTGCTGGCGCCCCCGCCGGCGCCGACGGCGACCTGCGGGACGATCGTGGCAGGCCAGGAGAAGGACTGGGCGGCGCCGGCGCCGTGGAAGCGCGTCTTTTCCCACCATCCCTCCGAATGGTCGTGGCTGCGCCAGTATCCCGCCGGCACGAATCTCCGCTTCTGCCAGTACACGGCCCCGGTCACCGGCACGCAGCCGGAGGTCAGCTACACGGCCGAGGTGGCGACACTCAATGGCACCGCGGCCCAGCTCGTCACCTGGATGGCGAGCGCGTGCCGTACGGCCATCCGCGTCACCGGGACCGCGCCCGACCGCTTCGACGAATGCGTCCGCGGACTCTACTGGGGACTGCCGCTGCAGGCGCCGGACGACAAGAAGAAGCTGCTCGGGCTGCGGCAGTTCTCGGCCGGGCAGTTCGTGGCGGCAGGCGCCGTGACGCTGGATGCGTCGCGCGGAGGGGTGGTCTGCCACCGCGACGGCGTCGCGCTGCTGCGCGAGCGCCCGGGCCTGCCGGCGGTCGGCTATTTCGTGCTGACCGAGACCCCGGATGGGAAGACCGCCAAGCAGGTCACCGACGGCGAGCTTGCCGAGTGCTTCAAGATCGGCGCCCCCAAGGAGTGGCCAGGCGGCTCGGCGGCCCAGCCCGTGGGCACGACGCGCGACCAGTTCTGGAATGCTTTGCCCAGGCTCGGGCGCACCCCGGCGGAGTTCGGGCTGTCGACGCGCGCCGACCTCGAACCGTCGGAAGTCTGGCGGCGGGTCGTGCGGGAGGCGCAGCTTGCGGCGCTGAAGGCCGACAGCCACGTCCTGATCGATGCATGGGTGCTCGCCAACGCGTCGGCTCTGCTGCGCTAAAGCATGTTCCGTTCGGCTGGAATCAGCCGAACGGAACATGCCTTGTGAAACTTCGATCACCCGTGCGCGCGTTACCACGAAGACGGAACCGCTTGCGGTTCCATCATAGTGGAAACCGCTCTAGCAAGCAGGGGCAGCGGCGGATGGCAGACGCCGGCTCAAGAAGTCCCGCATGAGCAAGCCGATTTCTGCGGCGTGCGTTTCCAGCGCGAAATGGCCCGCCTCGAGCAGGTGGATCTCGGCGTCGGGCACGTCGCGGCGATAGGCCAACGCACCGGCCGGCAGGAAGTGGGCATCATTCCTGCCCCACACCGCCAGCAGGGGTGGGCGATGATCGCGCAGATAGCCCTGAAAGGCCGGGTAGAGCAGCACGTTGCTACGATAGTCCAGGATGAGATCGAGCTGGATTTCATCCATGCCTGGCCGTGCCAGATAGGCGATATCCAGCGTGTACCCGTCAGGAGCAACGTGGGCGGGGTTGGCGCCATTGAGGTATTGCCATTCGCGAACGACGTCGGGTGCCAGGGATGAGCGGCATGCCTCGCGGTTGGTGGCAGTCGGCTCGCGCCAGTAGGTCTGCCAGGGCTTCCACGCTTCGCTGAGCCCCTCCAGGTAGGCATTGCCGTTCTGGGTGACGATGGCAGCCACGCGCTCCGGGTGCTTCGCCGCGACGCGCAATCCGACCGGAGCGCCATAGTCGAAGATATAGAGGACATAGCGATCGAGATGCATCGCCTCGAGGAACCCGTCCACGATGGCGGCAAGATTGTCGAAGGTGTACGCGAAGCGGTCGCGGGGCGGCGCCTTGGTATTGCCGAAACCTGGCAGGTCCGGAGCAATGACGCGATACTCCCCTGCCAGAAGCGGAATGAGGTCTCGAAACATGTGACTGGCCGTTGGAAAGCCGTGAAGGAGCACGATCGCCGGCGCGCCGGCGTGCCCGGCCTCGCGATAGAAGATCCCGGCTTCGCCGACTTGGATCGTGCCGTACCTGACGCTCATGTCGCACTCGCGGCCAGGGGGGTCGCGGACCTGTCGGAGGCGCTCTTCGTCCCTCGGGTCTGGGTGAAGGCCGTGACCAGTTCGTCGGTGGTCACGATCGCATGTGCGAAGGTAGGGCCGTTGATGTCGTGGGCCGCATGCATGGCCTCCTGGCTGTAGGCTGCGGTGGCGTCCCTCACCAGCGTGACGTGGTAGCCGAGCTCGGAGCCGAACCGCGCCGTGCATTCCACGCAGGTGTTGGCGATCATACCGACCACGATGATGCGTTCGATGCCGTGCTGCTTCAGCTGGAAGTCGAGATCGGTATTGGCGAAGCCGCTCGATTGCCAATGCTCCTTGATCAGGATGTCGCCCGGCTGAATCTGGAAATCGTCGTGGAAGGTGCCGCCCCAGGTGCCCTTGGCGAAGCCCTGGCGCTTGGCGGTCCGCAGTTGGACATGCGTCGGATGTTTCCAGCCCTCGTAGTCGCCCGGCTGCCAGCGCCTATGGGGCACGAACATGACGCGAACCGCCGCCTTCCGTGCTGCGGCAACGATGGCGCGCAAGTGATCCAGTAGGCGTACCTCCTCGCCAACCTTCTTTGCCATCGGCCAGTACTTGCCGCCCTCCGCCAGGAAGTCGTTGTAGGGATCGACCAGCAACAGGGCAGTCGATGCAGGGGGATAGGCGATGGTGGCATCGGCCATGCTCGGCACTCCTGGGGACGTTGTCGGCGGGAAGATGTGGCGGCGCCGGCGCCGCCGCCATTGCACGATGGTATCGGCCCCTCATGTGGCGAAGCCGCTCCGGATGCCGTTCGTCGCGATCGCCGGTGTTGTTGCCTGTCCGATTAACAACTATTCACGACGATTGATTCGATGTTTGCACGGGCGTCAGGCAAGTTTTCCTGCGTCGTCTGGACGAGCGATTTCCGCGGTGGATCGCCCCCGCACTCGCCGGCGATCCCAGGTCTGTTCGCGGGAGAATGTACGATGCACCAGTCGCCAGAATTCCTCTCCCAGCATCAGCCGCCTTGTGCGGCCACCGTCCGAATGGCCCCCGCCGCCCGGTCGGCACCGCTGGTCTTCATCGCCGCCGACGAGTCCTCTACGCGCGGGGTCATGGGCGCAGCGGTCAGGGACATGGGCTGGCGGGTGCGGGAGCTCCCTTCCGCCGGAGCCCTGCTCTCGGAGCCGGAGGCCGGCGTGCCGAGCTGTCTCGTGCTCGATATCTCGCTGCCGTGGTATGGCGACCTTCATGTCCAAGAGCGCCTTGCCGCCGAACGTGAGGCGATCCCCGTCGTGTGCATCACCGGGGCTGCCGATGTGCTGATGACGGTGAGGGCCATGAGGGCCGGCGCTGTCGACGTCCTGCCGAAGCCCGTCAGGGCCGACCTTCTTGTCGACGCCGTGCGGCACGCGCTGCTGCGAAGCGAGGGCAGACTGCGGCAGGGAAGGGACGCCAATCGGTGGCGGCAAAGCTATGCTTCCCTGAGTCTGCGTGAGCGGCAGGTCATGGCGCTGGTCGCCTCAGGCCTCCTGAACAAGCAGGTCGGCGGTGAACTCGGCATCAGCGAGGTCACGGTGAAGGCGCATCGCGGCCGCGTGATGCGAAAGATGAGGGCCCGTTCGCTCGCCGAACTGGTGAAGATGGCATACGATCTCAAGATCGTCCCCTTGGGCGACGCGCATTGAGCCGGCACCGGCATTCAGCAATCGCGGGCACCGGAGAGCTCATCGATGAACATCCTGGCGCGGCGCAAGTCATTCGTCTCGAAGCCTTCGGTGAAGCGGCCGTATATGGAGGCGAGCAGGTCGCGCGCCTCCTGCCGCCGTTCCCTCTTCTGAAGATGCCGGGCGAGGCTGAGCGCGGTACGCAGCTCCCACGAGAGGGCATCCTGCTGACGCGCCCAAGCGAGAGATCGTTCGAAATGCTCCTGTGCCAGGCCGTCGGAGTCCGGCCTGCCGGCGGCTAGAAGGAGCTCGCCCCTGATGCGCAGCACCTCGGCGATGCACCAGAACTCCTCGTCACGTTCACACATGCCGAGCGCACGGTCGATGATCTGCAGCCCCTCGGGGGAGCGTCCGGCGAGCCGCAAACCGTCGGCAAGTTCTGCCAAGACCCATGTCTGGCGCAGGGAGAAGCGGTTCTCCGGTAATCCGGCCAGCGTGCTCTGCAGCAGTTCCACGCCTGCCGGGATGTCGCCCTGCTTGATAGAGAGAATTCCCCGGAAACACCGGCCCCAAGCGTGCCAGATCGGCAGGCCGTCCCGCGCCGACCGCGCGAGGAGCAGCTCCGTGTAATGCTGCGCCCCCTGCAGGTCGTTGGCCATCAGCGAGAGCAGGCAGGCACCCTTGGCCAGCGAGTTGCAGAGGGTAAGCGTGTGGTCGAAGGTCTGTGCCTCCTCCACATTCGCGGCATTCATCGCAAGGGCCTGCGTGGCGAAGCCCTGCAGCCAGAGGATGGACACCAGGAAATTGCGCGCGGTGATCTTCTGGTCGAACTGGAAGCGGATGATATGGGCGCGGTGGGCCGGCGCCACATAGCGTCCCAGCATGTACTCGATCTGCCGGCGCGCCGTCTTCTGGTCGCCGAGAAAATGCGCCGTAAAGCCACGCATCCGCTCCCCCGTGAGGGGATCCACCGGATCTGGCGACCGGGTCGCGACATCGCAGAAGCGGTCGGCCAGCGCC
This sequence comes from Pseudomonadota bacterium, assembly GCA_049323495.1. Classification (GTDB taxonomy): domain Bacteria; phylum Pseudomonadota; class Alphaproteobacteria; order Reyranellales; family Reyranellaceae; genus Reyranella. The sequence goes on along the minus strand of JBMONG010000033.1, from coordinate 171,691 downwards.
AGTGCTTCGCGAAAGGCGCCGCGATTGTGGGCATGGCACCACAGGCACCACAGTACGCGCAGCTTGTAGTCGGTGTCGTCGAGCTGTTCGGCGATCGCGAGGGCCTCGTTCAACGCTGTTTCCAGCTCCGGTCCAGATGCTTCGATGTTGAGCAGCACCGCCCCCAATGCGTGCTGAAAGTGCATTTCCAGGCGCAGGTCGCGCCGGTCGCCTGTGGTCAGCACAGCAAGCGACTGTGCCACGCGGGACCGGCACTCGTTCATCAGGGACAGGTGCATCCATAGCGGCAGCGCCGCCTCGGTCAGGACGATCGCGAGCATGGCGTCGCCGCCGGCCGAGAAAGCCCAGTCCAATGCCTTGCGGACATTGTCGAGCTGGCGCCCGTAGGTGCCGAGCCATTCGTCGCGTCCCATCTCCTCGGCGTCAGCACCGGCCCGTTGCAGCACCGTCTGATAATGCTCGGCATGTCGCCGCGCTGCGCCGGCGAACTCGCCGCTCGCCAGCAGTTTGTCGATCGCGTAGGCACGTGTCGTGTCGAGCAGGCGATAGAGCGGTGTCTGTCCCTTGGCATTCACCGAAACCAGCGACTTTGCCACGAGGTCGGCAATGGCCCGAACGACGTCGGATGTCTCGTCCGGCCGATCGGTGGCTACTGCTTGTGCCGCCTCGAAGGTGAAGCCGCCGACGAAGACGGCGAGGCGGCGCAGCACGGCTTGCTCGGTCCTGTCGAGGTACTCATAGCTCCAGTCCAGCGCGGCAGCCAGGGTGCGGTGCCGTGGCAACGCCGTCCGACGACCCTGCATGACCAGGCGGAATCGGTCATCCAGTTGCGCGGCCAGGCCACGAAGGCCGAACGTATGAACGCGGCCGGCGGCAAGTTCTATGGCGAGTGCCATCCCGTCGAGCTTCCGGCAGATTCCCGAGACCACCGCCATGGCTTCATCCGAGACCTCGAAGGACTCAGCGACGGAGGTTGCGCGTTCTACGAACAGTTCGACGGCCGGGAAGGCGAGTGCCTGCCGGGCCGTCAGGTCAGCTGACTCCGGCGGCGTTCCCAGCGGTTCGAGGTGGTAGACGCTTTCGCCCTCGGCGCGTAACGGTTCACGGCTGGTGGTGAGCACGCGCAGCTCAGTGGTATCGCGCAGGATCGCCTCGGCCAGACGGCTGGCGGCGTCGAGGACATGCTCGCAACTGTCGAAGACCAGCAGGGCACGGCGGGCACGCAGGAAGGCGACGACCTCTCCCACGGGATCGTCCGAAGTGACTGCAAGGCCGAGCGCTGCGGCCACGATGCTCGACAGCGCCACTGAGCTTGAGACCGGTGCGAGATCGATGAAGAACACGCCGTCGGCATATGTCTCCATGGTCCGGTCCGCGAGCGTGAGCGCAACCGTCGTCTTGCCTATTCCCCCTGGTCCGAGGATCGTGAGGAGGCGGCGGCGGCGGAGGCGCGTAGCGATTTCGGCAACCACATCGTCGCGTCCGATCACACGCGAGATCGGCTTCGGCAGACGCTGGCCCGGCTCGGCCACGACAGGAGCGACGAGCGGCAGAGCCGCTGGCAACCGGCCATGCATGACCGGTGCCACGAAACGATAGCCGCGGCCTGGCACGGCGATCACGTAGCGCGCGCCGGCGCGCCCGTCGTTCAGCGCGCGTCTGAGCAGCGCGATCTGCGTACGGAGATTTCCCTCATCGACCACGAGCTTCGGCCAGACCCGTGCCATGAGCTCGTCCTTGGTGAGGAGTTCGCCAGGGCGTTCGACCAGGGCAAGCAGAATTTCCAGGGCGCGGCTACCGATGCGGACCTCCCTTTCGCCCTCGAGGAGGAGCTGGCGCTCCGGCTGCAGGCGGAAGGGTCCGAATGTGATCTCGCGGGCCGTCTGAAGACCCGCACCGTCGGGCGGCGTTCCCGTCGACAATCCAGTATTCCGTACGTGGGTGCCGGATTATCGGATGCCTCCCGCTGACAATAAAGCCATTGATTTACTGGAGTTTGTCGCACCGTTGCGGGTGAACCTCAGAGTCGAGAAGCTTCGAGGACGGCTTGCGCGAAGGCCAGCGGCGCCTCCTGCGGCAGGTTGTGGCCGACGCCCCCGCCGACCTGCCGGTGAGCGTAGGGACCGATGAACTTCGCCGCATAGCTCGAAGGCTCCGGGTGCGGCGCGCCATTCGCGTCGCCTTCCAGCGTAATGGTGGGCACCGCGATCTCGGGCCCGGCAGCGAGCCGTTTCTCAAGCTCATCGTAGCGGGTATCGCCGTCTGCCAGTCCCAGACGCCAGCGATAATTGTGGATCACGATGGCCACGTGATCGGGATTGTCGAACGAGGTCGCCGTGCGGGCGAACGTGGCTTCGTCGAACTCCCACTGCGGCGAGGCGAGATGCCAGATGAGCTTGGCGAACTCGCGCCGGTACGTGGCGTAGCCCGTGCGGCCCCGCTCCGTCGCGAAGTAGTACTGGTACCACCATTCGAACTCGGACCTGGGCGGCAAGGGCAGCCCGCCCGCGTCGCGGTTCGCGATCAGGTAGCCGCTTACCGCGACCATCGCGCTGACGCGTTCGGGCCACAGTGCTGCAACGGCGTTGGCCGTGCGTGCACCCCAGTCGAAGCCGGCGATGATCGCCCTGTCGATGCCGAGCGCATCCAGGAGTGCCACTGCGTCGGCGGCGAGAGCCGCCTGCTGGCCGTTGCGGAATTCCTGGTCGTCGAGAAAGCGGGTGGCACCATAGCCGCGCAGGAACGGCACGAGCACGCGCATTCCTGCCGCCGAGAGCAACGGTGTCGCCGCTGCGTAGCTGTGAATGTCATAGGGCCAGCCGTGCAGCAGCAGCACGGCAGGCGCCCCGCTCGGGCCGGTGTCGACGTAGCCGATGTTCAGCGGCCCGGCGTCGATCTGGCGCAACGGCGGAAAGGATGCGGTCAGCGGTCGTGTTTGCGCAGCTGGCTCGCGGGCGAGCAGAGTGCTGCCGCTGACCAACGCGGCCGCTGCCGTCAGCAGCCGGCGGCGGCCGGAAGGGCGGGATGCCACGGCGCGCGTAGCGCCCCAAGCCGATGACAGCATCTTCGGCCGCGCCTCGTAAGGGGTCATGGCCGCCGCACGGACCGGAAGGCGGCACGCATTTCGGCCGTGAACAGGGCGGGCTGCTCCCAGGCGGCGAAGTGGCCGCCGCGGTCGAGCCTGTTGTAGTGCACGAGATTTGGAAACGCCCGCTTCGTCCAGCTGCGGGGCGCGGCGTAGATTTCGTCGGGGAAGACGCTGACGGCAACAGGGATGGTGATGCCCTTGACGTCGAAGAACGCCAGCTTGTTCTCCCAGTAGAGGCGAGCCGAGGACACCGCCGTACGCGTCAGCCAGTAGAGCGTGATGTTGTCGAGTACGTCGTCGCGGGACAGGCCGACAGCCTCCCCGTCGAAGGCGCGTACGATCAGCTCGAGGCTTCGCGCGTCATGATCCAGCATCCATGCCGCCAAGCCGATCGGCGAGTCCTCGATGCCGTAGAGCGTCTGGGGCCGGTTGGCCATCTCGAGCGCATAGCCAAGACCGTGTCGGTAGAAGAAGTCGAGTTGATCGAAGGCGTGCCTCTCGTCGGGGGAGAGACCGGCCGGCGCAGGCTCTCCGTTGCGCAAGGCCTTCGAGATGTCGGCAGGTACGGTGGCGGGCATGTTGGTGTGGATACCCAGTAGTTCAGGCGGCGCCTGGAGCGCCATCTGCTCGGACACTGCGTCACCCCAGTCGCCGCCCTGGGCGACGAATCGTGAATAACCCAGCCGTCTCATCAACGTGGTCCAGGCACGGGCGATCCGTTGCGGATCCCAGCCGCCCGCGGCCGGCTTGCCCGAGAAGCCGTAGCCCGGCATCGAGGGGATCACGAGGTCGAACGCATCGGCGGCCGTGCCGCCATGCGCCGTCGGATCGGTCAGCGGATCGATGATCTTCATCTGCTCGATCACCGAACCAGGCCAGCCATGCGTGATGATCATCGGGAGCGGATTGTCGTGCCGCGAACGGACATGAATGAAATGGATGTCCAGGCCGTCGATTTCGGTAACGAACTGCGGCAGCTCATTGAGGCGCGCCTCCACCTTGCGCCAGTCGTAGTCGGCAAGCCAGTACCGCGCGAGCTTCTGCATGGTCGCGAGCGGCACCCCTTGTGATCCGTCGGATACCGTCTCCTTGTCCGGCCAGCGTGTCGCTTCGATCCGGCGTCGCAGGTCGCTCAGTTGCCCATCGGGCGTTTCCACCCTGAACGGACGAATGGCCTTGTCGGCGGCTGGCGCCGGTCGGCCGGCCAGGAGCGTAATCGCGCCTGCAGCGGCGATGAGATGGCGCCTCCCGGGCGCCGGGTTTGATGACCTCAAGTGAACCCTCCTCCGGCCTGCCGGCCTGTCAACGAGGAGAAAGCTGGTATCGACCAGGACTACGGGCCATTGGCCAAAGGTATCGGCGATACTTTGGTGCAATCGATTCGCCATCCACCCGTTGGCATTTCCCTCTCGTTAGCAGGAAGGGAATGTCATGGCTGCCGAACGAAAAGTCGTCGTGGTCACCGGAGCGTCGCAGGGAATCGGCGCGGCGACGGTGAAAGCCTATCGCGAACGAGGCTATCGAGTCGTCGCGACCGCGCGCTCGATCGTCCCATCCGACGATCCCGATATCGTGGCCGTACCCGGCGATATCGCTGAGGCCGGCACCGCCGAGCGGGTGATCGCGCAGACTCTAGGTCGCTTCGGCCGGATCGACACCCTTGTCAACAATGCCGGCATCTTCGTGGCCAAGCCATTCACGCAATACAGCGAGGACGACTACCAGGCAGTCATGGCTGTGAATGTCGCAGGGTTCTTCCGCATCACTCAGCGAGCGGTGGCAGAGATGGAAAAGCGGGGCACAGGCCACATCGTGCAGATCACCACGACCCTCGTGGATCACGCGAATGCCCGCGTTCCTTCCGTGCTGGCGTCCCTCTCGAAGGGAGGTCTCGACGCCGCAACCCGTTCCCTTGCGATCGAATATGCGTCACGCGGCCTTCGCGTGAATGCCGTGTCGCCTGGAATCATCCGTACGCCCATGCATCCACCGGAAACCCATGCCGCGCTGGATGCACTGCATCCGCTCGGTCACATGGGTGCGATTTCCGATGTCGTGGGTGCGATCCTGTACCTGGAAGACGCACCTTTTGTCACGGGCGCGACCCTTCATGTCGATGGCGGCCAGAGCGCCGGCCATTGAGGAGGCACTCATGCCGATCGTCACGATACAGGTCACGCGCGAATCGTCCACCCCGGGAGCGACCTCCGTCACCGCGGCCGAAAAGGCTGCGTTGATCGAGGGGGCAACAGAACTGCTGCGACGGGTGCTTGGCAAGCCTCCTGAGGCGACCTTCGTCCTGATCGAGGAGGTCGATCTGGAAAACTGGGGATGGGGAGGCCTGCCGGTCGCGGAGTTCCGCCGCCGGGGGCATCCATGACGGAGGCATACGAGATCGTCGAACACGCCTACGATGTGCTGATCGTCGGGGCCGGAGGTGCCGGTCTTCGTGCGGCGCTGGGGATGGCATCCTCGGGCCTCAGAACGGCATGCGTGACCAAGGTATTCCCGACGCGCAGCCACACCGTCGCGGCGCAGGGCGGCATGGCGGCGGCCCTGGGCAACATGGGCGACGGCGATGACTGGCGCTTCCACATGTACGATACGGTCAAGGGGTCGGACTGGCTGGGGGACCAGGACGCCATCGAATACATGTGCCGGGAAGCCATTCCGGCGGTGCTGGAACTCGAGCATTTCGGCGTGCCGTTTTCGCGCACGGCCGATGGGCGCATCTACCAGCGCCCGTTCGGCGGGCAGACCATCGGCTACGGAAGGAAGGTGGCGCAGCGCACGGCGGCCGCCGCCGACCGCACCGGTCATGCCATCCTGCACACGCTCTATGAGCAGTGTCTGCGGTACAATACGCAGTTCTTCGTCGAGTTTCTGGCGCTCGATCTCCTGATGGACAGGGATGGTGCTTGCCGTGGCCTGCTCGCTTGGGACATGTCCGACGGCCGGCTGCATCGCTTTCTCGCGCATCGCACGGTGCTGGCGACCGGCGGCTACGGCCGCGTCTATTTTTCCTGTACTGCGGCGCATACCTGCACGGGCGACGGCAACGCCATGGTGTTGCGGGCGGGCCTGCCCCTGGAGGACATGGAATTCACGCAGTTTCATCCGACCGGAGTCTACGGGTCGGGCTGCCTGATCACCGAAGGCGCACGCGGCGAGGGCGGCTTCCTGACGAACGCATCGGGTGAGCGCTTCATGGAACGCTACGCGCCCACTGCCAGGGACCTCGCGGGACGCGACGTCGTCTGCCGAGCGATGACCATCGAGATCAACGAGGGGCGCGGCTGCGGACCGCTCAAGGACCACATCCTCCTGCATCTCGAGCATCTGCCGCCGGAGCTGCTGCACCAGCGGCTGCCGGGAATCACCGAGACGGCGCGGATTTTTGCGGGGGTCGACGTCACGCGCCAACCGATTCCGGTGCTGCCCACCGTGCATTACAACATGGGCGGCATCCCCACCAATCTGCATGGAGAAGCAGTCACCTTGGGCGACGGCGATCCCGAGGCGGTGGTGCCGGGGCTGATGGCGATCGGCGAGGCGGCCTGTGTGTCCGTGCACGGCGCCAATCGCCTCGGCTCGAACTCGCTGCTCGACATCATCGTCTTCGGCCGTGCTTCCGCCCGGCGTGCCGCCGAGACCGTGCGGCCCGGCGAGCGCCATCCGCCCCTGCCACCCGAGGCCACGGAGCGCGCCATTGCCCGCCTCGACCGATTGCGCTGGGCCGATGGCGACAGCAGGACGGGCAGGATCCGGCTTGCCATGCAGCAGGCGATGCAGAGGTACTGCGCGGTTTTCCGCGACGGTCCGCTGCTCCAAGAAGGCATAGGTGCGCTCGAAGGTGTCGTCGCGCGCCTGCGGGACGATCTCGGACTGAGCGACCGCTCCATGATCTTCAACAGCGATCTCGTCGAAGCGATCGAACTCGACAACATGATGGCGCAGGCAGTCGTCAGTCTGCATTCGGCGATCGGGCGTACCGAGAGCCGGGGTGCGCATGCGCGCGAGGACTATCCCGACCGGGACGATGTGCATTGGCTCAAGCACACCCTGTCCTGGCTTGACGATGCCGGCCGCGTGCGACTTGCGTGGCGACCGGTGCATCTGCGACCCCTCTCCAGCGAGGTGGCCTCGATTCCGCCCGCCAAGCGCGTCTACTGAGCGCAAGACCGGCGACTCCCAACGGGGCCGCCGGCTCCGCTTCTCTCTATGACGTAAGGAGCTGCAGCAGTTTCCGGGCACCCGATGCAGACGAGGCGGGATTCTGGCCGGTGACCAGCTGTCCGTCGACGACGGTGAAGTCGGCCCAGTCTTCGGACTTCTGGTAGAATGCGCCGAGCCGCTTCAGTTCGTCCTCGACCAGGAACGGCACGATCCCGGTCAGGCCGACCGCTTCCTCTTCGCTGTTGGTGAAGCCTGTGACCCGGCGCCCTCTGACGAGAGGCTGGCCATCATGCACGACCCGGTGCAGGACGGCCGGAGCATGGCAGACGGCGGCGACCGGCCGGCCGGAATCGTAGAAGGCTTCGATCAGGCTGATCGACTTCGGATGATCCACCAAGTCCCACATCGGCCCATGGCCGCCGGGATAGAAGACGGCCTCGAAACCGGCGGCGTCGGCCAGATCGAGCCTGCCGGTGCTGGCCAAGACCATCTGGGTCGCCGGATCGTTCTTGAAGCGCGTCATCGAGTCGGTCTGGCTCGTCCGATCATCGCTCCTGGGATCGATCGGGGGCTGGCCGCCCTTGGGCGAGACCAGCGTCACGTCCATGCCGGCATCGCGGAACACATAGTACGGCCCCGTGAATTCCTCGAGCCAGAAGCCCGTCGGCCTCCCGGTGTTTCCGAGCCGGTCGTGCGACGTCAGGACCATCAGGATCTTCATGACAAACCTCCCGCATCGCGCCAGCGGCGGTCGCTTTCCGCCGCGGCCTCGCGGTATCGAGCGGTATGGCGGCCCAGGTTCCGCTCCACGTCGCCGGGCTGCTGCAGGCCCTTCTCGGCCAGCGCCTTGATGCGTACCTGCGCTGCTGGTCGCTGCACGGAGTCGATGAAGGCATTCCAGCCCGCCTCCATCTCCGCCCGCGGCGGAAGGCTGGCGAGATCGGCCAGCCGCTTGGTCTCGATGATCGCCTCCCGATCGAATCCGGCGATGCGCAGCGCCAGGGAGTCGACGAACCCGTCGAGCTCGGTGTCGGGCAGTGCGCGGTTGACGTAACCATATCGCTCAGCCAAAGCGCCGTCGAAATCGTCGGCACCGACGAGTATCTCCAGCGCGCGACCGCGGCCGACGAGACGCGGCAGCTGCGCCATGGGCCCTCCGCCGGGGACGAAGCCGGCGCCGACCTCGAACTGGGAGAGGATCGCCTTCTCGCGGCTGGCGAAGCGCAGATCGGCGGCCAGGGCAAGCTCGCTGCCAATGCCGCTCGCGCGCCCGCGGATCGACGCGATCGTCACGGCCTGGAGGCGGCTGAGGCGGAACAGCAGATCCGGCACGGGATGCATGCCCGTCGGACCCGGTGCCATGCCGGTGGAATCCGCCAGCGGCCTCAGGAGATCGTAGTGTCCCATGAAGGCGCCAGGCACGGCGCTCTCGAAGACGACCACCGTGACGGCCCGATCGGCTTCGATCCGATCAATCAGCCTGGCCAGTTCACGGACCTCGTCTGGACCGACGATGTTCAGTGGGGGGTTGTCGAAGGTCACAACCCAGTAGGCGGCGCTCCGGCATGTCACGCGGATGCGTGCGGTCGGCTTCTTCTTCGCGTCCGCAGCCGCCGAGGCGGCGGCTTTCGATTGTGGTGTCACGACGGATCTCCTTCCAGGTCTGTTCAGGGCATCGCCTCAACAGATGCGGCAGGAAGGGACTTCCCCCTAGTGGACCAAGGTCTCGCCGAGACCTTCGTACTATCGCCGTGGCGGCCGGCAGTGATCCCGACGTCGTCAGCCCCGGTTGACGCTGGCGCCGCCGTCGACCGGCAGCGTGACGCCGGTGATGAAGTTCGCCTCGTCGGAGGCGAGGAACAGCGCGGCGTTGGCCACGTCCCAGCCGGTGCCCATCTTGCGGCGCAGCGGCACCTTGGAATCGCGTTCTGCCTCGACCTGCTCGCGCGGCTTGCTGAATTCGCGGGCCCGCGTGTCGACCGCCATCGGCGTGTTCATCAGCCCCGGCAGGATGACGTTGGCGCGGACGCCGTACGGCGCGTTCTGGTAGGCGAGCTGCTCGGTGAAGGCCACCATCGCCGACTTGGTCGCCTTGTAGGCGACGTATGGGTAGGTGGTGATCACCGCCATCGAGGAGATGTTGACGATGGCGCCGCTCTTCTGCGCCCGCATGATCGGGATCACGTGCTTGCAGGCGAGGATGCAGCTCTTGAGATTGATCGCGACGCAGCGGTCGAACGCCTCCTCGGTGATGTCGAGCAGCTCCGCGTCGCCGCCGGAGATCGAGACGCCGACATTGTTGTGCAGGATGTCGATGCGGCCCCAGCGCTGGCGGGCATCCTCGACGAAGGCCTTGATGTCGGCTTCGCGCGTCACGTCGGCCTTGAAGGCGGCGGCGGTGCCGCCGGCCTTCACGATCATGTCCGCCGTCTCCTGCGCACTGGCGAGGTTGTGATCGACGCACAGCACCTTGGCGCCCTCGCGCGCGAAGGTGAGGGCGGTGGCACGGCCGTTGCCGACGCCTTCGCCGGGGCTCTGTCCTGCCCCGACGACGATGGCGACCTTGTCCTTCAGGCGCATGGTGCTTCCTCCATTCCTTTGATGCGGATCAGGCCCTTCGGCTCCGCTTCGCTCTGCTCAGGGCGATGGCTACGCCATCGGATACTGCTTCAGTACCTCTTTGTATTGCGGCTCGTTGTCGATCTTCATCGTTGCCAGCACGCGCACCACGGCGCAGTAGAAGGCGATGGTCAGCACGAGATCGGTCATGTGCTCGTTGGAGAGATGCTGCTTGATCTCGGCGAAGGTCCCCTCGGACATGCCGATGTCGCGCACCATCTCCCGGGCGCCCTTCAGGATCGCCTTGGCCAGCGGCTCGAGCTTCGAGGGCTTGCCCTCGGTCTCGGCGATCAGACCCTGGATGTCGTCATCGGTGACGCCGAATTCCCTGCCGATCTTGACGTGATGCGTGAACTCGTACTCCGAGCGCTCCATCCAGCCCACCTGCAGGATGGCCAGCTCGCGCAGGCGTGGGTCGAGCCTGCTCTTGAAGCGGATGAAGTTGCCGATGCCGTTGAACGCCTTCGCCATGTCCGGCGAGTTGACCAGCAGCTTGTGCAGGTTGGTGTTGCGCTTCAGCATGTCGCGATACTCGGGCGCGACCTGGTCGGGCTCGAGATAGGGCAGGCGAGCCATTGGTTCTCTTCCTCCTAGTGGCCTTCTGAATCCCGCTCGGGGCCCTGCAGCGTCACGCCGCCGTCGACCACCAGCACGTGGCCGGTGATGTAGCGGGCGTGGTTGGACAGCAGGAAACGTACGGCATGTCCGATGTCCCAGCCCGTGCCCTCGATCTTGAGCACCGACGCCCGGGCGCGCGCCGCGCGCGCCGCCTCGCTCATGCCGTTGCCGCGATTGACCATCGGCGTGTACATCGGGCCGGGACAGATGCAGTTGACGCGGATGTGGTCCTTGCCGTGGTCGACGGCCATCGCCTGGGTGAGGCCGATAACGGCGGCCTTCGAGGCGGTATAGGTCGTCAGCCCGCGCGGACGCAGCGCCGAGATGGACGAGATGTTGACGATCGAGCCGCCCTTGGCGGTCTTGATCATCGCGGGGATCGCATGCTTGGAGAGCAGGAACATCGTCTCGACGTTGACCTGCATGACCCGGCGGAACTCCTCGGGCTTCTCCTCCACCACGCTGCCGCGGCTGCCGATGCCGATGTTGTTGTCGAGGAAATCGAGCCGGCCCCAATGGTCGACAGCGGCGTCGACCAGCCGCTTGCATTCGGCCTCGTTCGTCATGTCGCCGGCATGGCTGACCGCCGTGCCGCCCTCGGCCTTGATCATCGCCACGGTGCGCTCGGCCAGCTTCGGGTCGAGGTCGGCGACCACGACCTTGGTGCCCGCCCGCGCCAGCAGGATGGCCGCTGCGCGCCCGTTGCCGATGCCGTCGCCGGCGGCGCCGCCGCCCGATACGATCGCCACCTTGCCGGCCAGGCCGGCGTCGTCGTCCGGTCCCTTCATGGTTCCCCCTCCTTGTTCCGTCGCCTCGTTCCGCGCGATGCGCGGAGAGACGACGGGATCCCTCACGTGACCCTGTCCCAGTCGATGCGGAAGGCATCGCCCTGTCGCTTGACGTAGCCGGCGTTGGCGCCGGGGAAGTGTGCCGGACACAGCAGCGCGTTGCTCTCGACACAGTCCTCCAGCAGCTGGCGGCGTGAGCGCGCCGACATCTCCTGGTTCCAGCAGAACTGGCTCGACCAGTCCGGGTGATAGACCTGGATGGGATGATGCATGATGTCGCCCGAGAAGCAGGCGCGCTGGCCCCTGTCGTCGAGATTGATGGCGACCGAGCCGGGCGTATGGCCCGGATAGTCCTTCAGCGTGAGGAGCGGGTCGGGCTGGTGGTCGCTGTCGATCATCACGGCCTGGCCAGCCTCGACGACCGGCAGCACCGAATCGTCGAAGGATCCGTCGTTGACCTTGCCTTCGCCCTGCCTGCCGCGCTCGGCTTCCCAGTGGGCATACTCGCGCTTGGCGAACAGGTACTTCGCATTGGGGAAGGTCGGGATCCACCGGCCGTCCACGAGCCGGGTGTTCCAGCCGACATGGTCGACGTGCAGATGGGTGCACATCACGAAATCGACCGATTCCGGCGGGCAGCCGCAGGCCCGCAGCCGGTCGAGGAACGGCGTGTCCAGGTTGCGCCAGCCAGGGTTGGTGCGCTGCTTGTGGTTGCCCAGGCAGGTGTCGATCAGGATCGTGTGCTTCGGCGTGCGGACGATCCAGGTATGGACGGAACCGATCAGCCGGTCCGACCCTGGTTCGACATGGTCCGGCACCATCCAGCCCTTCTGCGCGTCGAAGGCCTCCTGGTCGAACTTGGGGAACATGCGCGCCGGCTTGAAGCCTGGCCCGCAGATCTCCTCGACCTTCTCGATGGTGGCTTCGCCCAGCCTGCGCTGCACCATGGCCTGGTTTCCTTCCCTGCGTGGCCTAGAAGGTCACGACGCTGCGGATCGACTCGCCCTTGTGCATCAGGTCGAAGGCGTCGTTGATCTTCTCGACCGGCATCACGTGGGTGATGAGGGAGTCGATGTCGATCTTGCCGTCCATGTACCAGTCGACGATCTTCGGCACGTCGCGGCGGCCCTTGGCGCCGCCGAAGGCCGTGCCCAGCCACTGCCGGCCGGTGACCAGCTGGAACGGCCGGGTCGAGATTTCCTGGCCGGCGCCCGCGACGCCGATGATGACCGACTTGCCCCAGCCGCGATGGGCGCATTCGAGCGCCTGCCGCATCAGCTTGGTGTTGCCGACGCATTCGAAGCTGTAGTCGGCGCCGCCGTCCGTCAGCTCGACGATGTGGGCGACCAGATCCTTGCCGCCGAGCTCGGCCGGATTGACGAAATGAGTCATGCCGAACCTGCGGCCCAGCGCCTCGCGTGCCGGGTTGAGGTCGACGCCCACGATCATGTTTGCGCCGACCAGGCGCGCGCCCTGCACGACATTCAGCCCGATCCCGCCCAGGCCGAACACCACGACGTTGGCGCCGGGTTCGACCTTGGCGGTGTTGATCACCGCCCCGACGCCGGTCGTGACGCCGCAGCCGATGTAGCAGACCTTGTCGAACGGCGCGTCGGGCCGGATCTTCGCCAGCGCGATCTCGGGCAGGACGGTGTAGTTCGAGAAGGTCGAGCAGCCCATGTAGTGGTGGATCTTCTTGCCCTTGAGCGAGAAGCGCGACGTGCCGTCGGGCATCACGCCCTGACCCTGCGTCGTGCGGATCGCCGTGCAGAGATTGGTCTTGCCCGAGAGGCACGATTTGCACTGACGGCATTCCGGCGTGTAGAGCGGGATCACGTGGTCGCCCTTCTTCAGGGAGACGATGCCGGGACCGACATCGACCACGACGCCCGCGCCCTCATGGCCGAAGATCACGGGAAAGAGGCCCTCGGGATCGCCGCCGGAGCGCGTGAACTCGTCGGTGTGGCAGACGCCGGACGCCTTGATCTCGACCAGCACCTCGCCGAACTTCGGCCCTTCCAGATCGACTTCCTCGATCTCGAGATCCTTGCCGGCCTCGAAACACACTGCGGCTTTGGTCTTCACGCACGTCCCCTTTCGGTCAGGGAGCGAAGCCTAGAGCAGGCGACGGAAGGACGCTACCGGACTCGTTGCGCGAAGCGGAAACCAGCTGTCGGAGCGAAGGACCTCACCGTCGCTTGCCACCAGGATGAGATCCTTCACGTCGTTCACGATGACGGTGAAGGGGGTTTCCTCCAGGTCGTCCTGAGCGAAGCGAAGGACCTAATGGAAGGTCGACGTGCACGTCGGGTGGCTATCGCCATGAGGTCCTTCACTTCGTTCAGGACGACATGAAGGCGGCTCTTGTGTCGATTGCCAGTGCGTGGGCCATCTCCCGGCGCGCCTCGCGGTATTGCATAACGAGTCGGCGGCAGAGCTCGGCCGCTGACGGTACGTCGTCGATGTTCCCCACGCCGTGGCCGGCCGTGTAGATGTCCTTCCAGCGCTTCTTGTTCTCTGCGGCGCTGACGATCTTGCCGGGCAGGGTGGTGCGCAGGACATCGAGGTCGATGCCGGCGGCCAGCAGGCTGGGCGTCAGCCAGTTTGCCGGCGCGCCGTCGATCGACGCCGTCAGGAACACGTCGGTGGCGCGTGTCTTCAGGATCATCTCCTTGTGCGCCTCGGCGGCCATCGCCTCGCGCGTGGCGATGAAGCGCGTGCCGATATAGGCGAGGTCGGCGCCCATCGCTTCGGCCGCCAGCACGTCGCGGCCGGTGGTCTGCCCGCCGGCCAGCACGACGGCGAAGTGATCGCCGAGCTGGCGCACCTCGTTCATGAGCGCGAAGGGATTGATCGTGCCGGTGTGGCCGCCCGCGCCGCCGGCGACCGCGATGACGCCGTCCACCTCGGCCTCCAGCGCCTTCTCGGCATGGCGCCTGTTGGCGATGTCATGCAGGGCGACGGCCCCCCAGCCATGGATGCGCTTGATGGCGTCGCCCGGCGCGCCCTTGGAGGTCAGCACGACCGGCACCCGGTACTTCTCCACCAGCTCGAGGTCGCCGGGATAGCGCGGGTTCGACGCGTGCACGACCAGGTTGACGGCCCAGGGGACCGGGTTGCGTCCGGCATCCTCGAGCCGCCGCATGCCTTCCTGCATCGCGTCGAGCCAGGACTGGAACTCCTCGCGGCTGCGGGTGCCATGGGCGGGGAAGCTGCCCATGATGCCCTCGGCGCAGCAGGCAAGGGCAAGCGCCGGATTGGACACCAGGAACATGGGGGCGGCGATGGCGGGGATCGCCATGCGTTCGATCAGCTTCTGCACCTCGGCGCGCGGCATCAGACCTCTCCCACCATCGGCGTCGTCGAGGTGACACCGGATTCGTTCAGCTTCGCCAGCTCCGCCTCGCCGTAGCCCAGCAACTCGCGCAGCACTTCTTCCGTATGCTGGCCGAGGTCGGGCGCGGCGCGCTCGATCGCGATGCCCCGGCCGTCGAGGCGATAGGGCAGGCCCTTCACCAGCCCGCCCGCCGCGTCGCGCACCAGCGTGACTCCGGCGAGGCTCGGATCGGCGAGCAGGTCGTTGCCGTCATGGCACGGCGCCGCGGCCACGCCACGCGCGAGCAACGCGGCGACGGCGTCGCCGGACTCGCGTGCGGCGCAGAAGGCGGCAAGTCCGGGATCGGGCGCGTCGAGCGTGACGGCGATCCATTTGCCGTCGCGGCAGCGCCAGGCGTCCTGTTGAACCACCCCCGGCTCGGCATTGCCGCGCGGCGCCAGGCGATAGGCCGGGTCCGTCGAGGCGGCCAGGATCTCCTGGCCCAGGGTGAAGGAGGCGACCTCGCGTTGCGAGAAGTCGAGGAAGCAGCCCGTGCCGCTGCGGCGCGCTTCCATAACGGCCGTGATGACGATGCCGGTGGCGAACAGCGACACGATCTGGTCGGGATAGTTCACGTCCATGCCCGAGATGCGCGGCTCCTCTCCCTCGTAGCCGGTCAGCGCCGCAAGCCCCGACGTGGCGTCGAGCGTGCTGCCGAAGGACACGTTCATGCGCTCGGGGCCGCTGTCGCCCTGGCTGGAGATCGCCGCGAAGACGATGCGCGGATTGATTGCCTTCATCGCCTCGTAGCCCAGCCCGGCGCGATCGAGCACGCCACGACGGAAGTTCTCGACCACGACGTCGCAATGGGCGGCCAGCTCGCGGACGACGCGCTGGCCTTCCGCGTCCTTCAGGTTCAGCGCCAGGCCGCGCTTGTTGCGGTTGGTGAAGCGGAACTGCGGCGAGCGGTTCCACCAGCCGTCGTCGTTGTCGATCTTGCCGACGACGCGGAACGGATCGAGATAGGCGCCCGATTCGATCTTCAGCACGTCGGCGCCGAGGTCGGCCAGCATGGCCGAGGTGTTGGCACCGGCCGTCAGCAGGCCGAAATCGAGCACCCTGACGCCCGACAGAGGTCCGCTCATGCCGCGAGCTCCTTCTGCTCCAGGCCAGGCGCGGGTCTCGGCGCGAAGGAGCGGCCATTCCATTGCACGGGAAGCTGCGGCATCAGCAGGCGGTCGCCGCCGGCGCTCCGCACCTCGGCGAGGAAGCCGCGCGCGACGTACTGTTCCGCCGCGAGCAGCTCCGACGGTGTAAAGACCGGGCCGAACGGGACGCCCTTGGCCTGCGCGGTCTTCTGGATCTCGCCCCGCGTCTTGTCCGCGAACCACGGCCGGATGATGTCGTAGAGTTCTGCGATGTTCTGGCGCCGGCCGGCGCGGGTCGCGAACTTCGGATCGCGCAGACGCGGATCGCCGATCAGGT
The DNA here is from genome assembly GCA_049323495.1 of Pseudomonadota bacterium. Taxonomy (GTDB): domain Bacteria; phylum Pseudomonadota; class Alphaproteobacteria; order Reyranellales; family Reyranellaceae; genus Reyranella. The sequence continues at coordinate 155,601 of JBMONG010000033.1, read as the reverse complement.
CGCGCATCGCGGGCCACTGCGTCACCGTGTAGACCACGGCGACATGCCCGTCGCGGCAGGGCACGACCTGGAACTCCGAGGCCTTGCCCTCACGCCCGGGCGAGACGCCGGAGGCAGCCGCCCCGGAGGCTGCCTTCCAGTTCACCCACTGCATGACCTCGGCGAGCGACACGCGGACCGCGGGCGCGCGCCGCCCGGCGTCGCGGGCGGCAAGGCCGGCAGACAGGCCGGTGAAGGCGGTGAGGCCGGCCGCATAGGCGGCCTGGTGGCCGGCCAGCTTCAGCGGCTTGCGATGGGGCTCGCCGATCATGTGCATCAGCCCGCCCAGCGCCTGGATGGCGAACTCGCTGACCGGCCGGGCCGCAGCGTCCATCTCCAGCGGGAAGGCGGCGATCTCGATCGGCGTCGCGGGCGCGGAGCGAGCGAGGCCGGCGATGGAGGCGGGCTCCTCGAACAGGCAGGCGTCGGCGCCCTCGAGCAGCCGGGCGAGGCTCGCTCGCCCGGCATCCGACTTCAGGTCGAGCACCAGGGAGCGCTTGGACGTGTTGAGGAACTCGAACAGGGCGCTGCCGCCGGAGGGAAGGGTGGGGGGCGCCCGGCGCACAGCATCGCCATCGGGCGGCTCGATCTTGAGGACGTCGGCACCGAGGTCGGCGGCGATCTTGCCGGCGAGCGACGTCGCGAGCCGCAGGCAGAGCGGCACGCCGGCATCGTTGATCTCCACGATGCGGAAACGTGCGAGGGGGCGGGACTGCGTCGTCATCGCACGATGATCCCTGCTACGCGCGGCTGTGGTCAATGGCGGGCGCGTGCTACGGTTCGCAGGACGGAGGTTTCACATGGCGCAGACCGGCAATCACAAAGGGCTCCAGTTCGGCATCTTCCTCGCCCCGTTCCATCGGGTGGGCGAGAATCCGACCTTGGCCATGGCCCGCGACATGGAGCTGATCGAGTGGATCGACGAGCTCGGCTATGACGAGGCCTGGATCGGCGAGCATCACTCTGCGGGCTGGGAGACGATCGCCTCTCCCGAAGTCTTCATCGCGGCCGCCATCGAGCGCACGCGCTACATCCGCCTCGGCTCCGGCGTCACCAGCCTGCCGTATCATCATCCGCTGATGGTCGCGAACCGGTTCGTGCAGCTCGACCACATGTCGCGCGGCCGTACGATGCTGGGATGCGGGCCGGGCGCCCTGCCGTCCGACGCGTACATGATGGGCATCGAGCCCTCGACGCAGCGCCGCCGCATGGAGGAATCGCTCTCCGCCATCATGCAGCTCCTGAAGTGCGAGGAGCCGGTCACGATGAAGACCGACTGGTTCGAGCTCAAGGAGGCGCGGCTTCATCTCGCGCCGTACAGCTATCCGCATTTCCCGATCGCCTGCGCCAGCACCATCACCCCGTCGGGCATGATCGCGGCCGGCACGCACGGCGTGGGCGTCCTGTCGATCGGCGCCGGCCTGCCGGGCGGCCCGCAGGCGATGGCCAAGCAGTGGGCGATCTACGAGGAGACGGCGGCCAGGCACGGCCACAAGGCTGACCGCTCGAAGTGGCGCATCGTGGTGAACGCCCATGTGGCGGAGGATGACGAGCAGGCGCTGCGCGAGGTCCATGCCGGCGAGCGGCGCGAGACCGTCACCTATTTCGAGGACACGCTGGGCCGCCCGCCGGGCCGCTCCGACGACCCGCTGCGTGAGGGCGTGGCGATGGGCACGACCCTTGTGGGAACACCGGATACGGTCGCGAAGGGCATCGAGCGCCTGCTGGGCTATTCCAACGGCGGCTTCGGCGGCGTGCTCTTCCGGGCCCATGAATGGGCAAGCCGCGAGAGCACGCTGCGCTCCTACGAGCTGTTCGCGCGCTATGTAATGCCGCGCTTCCAGGGGTCGCTCGACACCATCGTGAACTCCAGCGAATGGGCGCGGCAGAACCGCAAGGGCATCTTCGGCCCCAACGTCGAGGCGGTGAAGAAGGCCTTCACCGATGCCGGCCGTGACGTGCCGGAGGAGTTCCGCGCCCGCACGCCCGGCGCGCGCGACGTCGCTGACGACTGACGGTCGACGACCCGAGCAGCGGGTTGCGATTCTTCATGGCGGAAGTCGTCGCTTTCCCGTGAGCGCGTATTCGCCCACGATGCGGTGCAGCATGCAGCGTAACCTGGAAGGGGAGATGGCCCGCCGATGAGCATCAAGGGCAAAGCCTACATAGCCGGCATCTACGAGCACCCGACGCGCCTCGCCAAGGATCTGTCGCTGGCGCAGATCCATGCGGAGGTCGCGAAGGGAGCGCTCGAGGACGCAGGCCTCACCAAGGACGACGTCGACGGCTATTTCTGCGCCGGCGACGCGCCCGGCCTGGGGCCGATGTCGATGGTCGAGTACATGGGGCTCAAGCCCCGGCACGTCGATTCGACCGACACCGGCGGCTCCTCCTATGTCCTGCATGTCGGTCACGCCGCCGAGGCGATCGCCGCCGGCAAGTGCAAGGTGGCGCTGATCACGCTGGCCGGCCGTCCGCGTGCCGAGGGCATGGCAACCGGCACGGTGCCGCGCAGCCGCGGCGGCACGCCGACGCCCGACGAGCCCTTCGAGTTCCCCTACGGGCCGACCGTGGTGAACATGTACGCCATGTGCGCCATGCGGCACATGTACGAGTTCGGCACGACCTCCGAGCAGCTCGCCTGGATCAAGGTCGCGGCCTCGCATCACGCCCAGCACAACCCGCACGCCCTGCTGCGCGACGTCGTGACGGTCGAGGATGTCGTCAACTCGCCGATGATCTCCGATCCGCTGCACCGGCTGGACTGCTGCGTCATCACCGACGGTGGCGGCGCCATCGTCGTCGTGGCGCCCGAGATCGCGGCCAAGCTCAAGCGGCCGAAGATCAAGGTGCTGGGCGCCTCGGAGTTCGTGAAGACGCAGATGGGCGGCAAGGTCGACCTCACCTATTCAGGCGCGCGCTTCACCGGCGCGGCGGCCTTCGAGGAGGCCGGCGTGAAGCCGTCCGACATGAAGTACGTGTCCATCTACGACAGCTTCACCATCACCGTGCTGATGCAGCTCGAGGATCTGGGCTTCGCCGAGAAGGGCAAGGGCGGCAAGCTGGTGGCCGACGGCAACCTGATCTCGGGCGTCGGCAAGCTGCCCTTCAACACCGATGGCGGTGGCCTTTGCAGCAATCATCCCGGCAACCGCGGCGGCCTCACGAAGGTCCTGGAGGCGGTGCGGCAGCTGCGCGGCGAGGCGCATCCTGCCGTGCAGGTGAAGAACTGCGATCTCGCGCTGGCGCATGGCACGGGCGGCTCGCTCGGCCTGCGGCATGGCAGCGCCACCGTCATTCTGGAGAGGGAGTAGGTCATGGCTGACACCAAGGAGCGCAAGCTGCCGGCGCCGGCCATCAGCCCGGAGACGCAGGCCTACTGGGATGCTGCCGCCAAGGGCAAGCTGCTGGTGCGCAAGTGCACGAGCTGCGGCCAGTTCCACCACTATCCCCGGACGATCTGTCCCTTCTGCTTCAGCGACAAGACCGAATGGGTCGAGGCGTCGGGCAAGGGCACGATCTATTCCTACAGCGTGATGCGCCGTGCACCGGTGCCCTATGCGATGGCCTATGTGACCCTGGCCGAAGGGCCGCGCATGGTGACCAACATCGTCGACTGCGACTTCGACGCGCTGAAGTGCGAGCAGCCGGTGAAGGTGGTCTTCAAGCCTACCGACGGCGGCCCGCCGCTGCCGATGTTCACGCCGGCCTGAGGGTCGTCTTGCCGTGGGGGGCGCCGCGAGGTCTTCGGCGCTCCCGCTACTGCGGGGAAAGCCTCACCGCCGTCATGTAGCGCTGGCGGTAGTAGTCCGAATCGAGCGGCGTCACCATGACCGGCGAGCCGCGATGCGTGGCATGCACGAACTGGCCGTTGCCGGCATAGATGCCGACATGGGTGAAGGTGCCGCGATGGCCGAAGAAGACGAGGTCACCGCGCTTGAGGTCGCCGCGACCGACAGGCGTGCCCTGGGCCGCCATGTCGTGCGGCATGCGCGGGATCTTCTGGCCGAAAACCGCGCCGTAGAGATAGTAGACGAAGCCGCTGCAGTCGAAGCCGCTCGGCGTGATGCCGCCGTAGCGGTAGGGCGTGCCGAGGTATTTCATGGCGCGCGTGACCAGGCGGTCGCCCCAGTCGTTCGCGACCGCGGAGGCGGCGAACGACGCCGGGACCGGCGCCGGCTCCGCCTGCCTGAAGCCCGAGAACGCGCCGTTCTGCTGCAGCCACTTGGCGTTGAGCTGATCGGCGATGTTGTCCGTCGGATCGGCCTTGGGGGCGGCCTTGACGCGGGGCTTCAGCTTCGACTTGGCGGGGGCCTTGACCTGGGCGACGGCGGGGGAAGCAACGGTCGTTGTTCCCAGCAAGGCGAGTGCAGCCAGCACCATGACCGGACGAACCGTCGCCCGGACGACGACACCCATGCTCGATCGGGCACAGCCCGCGGTTCCCAACGCCATGAACTTCTCCCCCTTGGAACCAAAGTAGAGTGACCAGCCGCCCGCCCCGCAGCGGCGAGGGCCGAAGCAACAGTCCAACAAATGTTGCATATTTGCCACAATAATTTCGTCCGCCTAGGCATTGATTCTGCTTGCTTTTCTGCTGGCGCCTTCGGGCGAACTCGAAAAACCGGCCAACCGGCCTTGGCGTTGCGCCACAATTCCGGCTCTGCCGATGGTGGCCCGGCGTTCAGCCGTTCATCAGGGCCTGATCGCCGCCGCGGCGGCCGCGAGCTCCCCGCGGTCGCGGGCCACGGTGAAGACGTAGCGGTCAGGCCGCAGGATGGCGGCCCGCACGCCGTGACGGTCCAGCCAGTCGAGACCTGCATCCGGCAGCAGCACGGCGCCCGTCGCGATTCCCCCGATCACCTCGCGATCGCCGACGATGGCGAACGCTGGCCGATCGCCTCGTCCATCAGGCGGCCGTCGGCGAGTCGCGGCTGCGGGAAGATCGTGCCCACAGGGGCCGCGGCGTCGAGGCGCCAGCCGGGCCCGATCTGCGGCTGCGGGAAGTCGAACAGCTCGGCGCCGTTCTCGAACCGGCGGTCGCGCATGGCGGCCGCGTCCGGATCAGTCTCCTGCAGCACGGCGCCCAGCCGGACGGCCAGCTCGATGAAGGTGCGCACGTGCGGCAGGCGCTCGCTTTCGTAGGTGTCGAGCAGCGCGTCGGATGCATCGCCCCGGATCACCGCGGCGAGCTTCCAGGCGAGGTTGGCCGCATCGCGCATGCCCGCGCACATGCCCTGGCCGAGGAAGGGCGGCGTCTGGTGACAGGAATCGCCGGCTAGCAGCAGCCGGCCCCTGCGCCAGCCCTGCTGCACGACGGCGTGGAAGGTGTAGACGGCGGCGCGCTCGAGCTCGGCATCCTCGGGCCCCAGCCAGCGGCGCATCATCGGCCAGAAGATGCCGGGCTCCGTGAGGCGTGCCGGATCGTCGCCCGGCATCAGCATGATCTCCCACCGCCGGCGATTGCCTGACACGTTCACGACGGTCATGGGACGCGCCGGGTCGCAGAGCTGGATCGTGTGGTCGGGCAGGGCGCGAACGCGTGCGCTGTCGGGCGAGCACAGCAGGTCGACCACCAGCCAGGGCTGGTGCAGGCCGAGGTCGAGGCGCGTGCTGCCGATCGCCTGGCGCACCATCGAGCGTGCACCGTCGCAGCCCACGACGTAGCGCGCGTCGAGTGCCTCGACGGATGCGACCTCGTGGCCGAGATGCACGCGCACGTTGGGGAAGCGCCGAAGTCCGGCGCGCAGGACCGTTTCGAGCCGGGGCTGATGGAAATACCAGTTGCCGGCCCAGCCATGCGGGCCCGGCCCGTCGACGCCACGCCGCACCATCAGCGTGCGGCCCTCGGCATTGACGAAGTGCATGCCCTTCGACGACGGCCGCGACACGGCGGCGATCTCGTCGGCCAGTCCCGCCGCCTGGAAGATGCGCATGACCTCGCCGTCGAAATGGACGGCGCGCGGCAGCGGATGGATCTCCGTGTCGCGATCGAAGATATCGACCGAGAGTCCGGCGCGGCCCAGCAGGTTCGCCAGCAGCGCACCGACGGGGCCGCAGCCGACGATGGCGACGTCGGCAGATTTGGTCACCAGGCCGTCGTAGCAGGGGAAGGCCGGAACTGCCAGCTGGCAGGACCGGCCATTCCGCTCAGCCGTGCAGTGCCTGCCAGACCTTCTCCGGCGTGGCCGGCATGTCGATGTGCTTGCCGCCCAGGGCGTCGGAGATGGCGTTCATCACCGAGGGCAGCGACCCGGCGCAGCCGGCCTCGCCGCAGCCCTTGGCGCCCAGCAGGTTGGTCTTGGCCGGCACCGAATGGTAGGCCGTCTCGAACGACGGCACGTCGCTGGCGCGCGGCAGGGCATAGTCGGTGAAGGAGCCGGTCAGGAACTGGCCGTCCTCGCTGTACACCGTGCGCTCGAACAGCGCCTGGCCGATGCCCTGCACCACGCCGCCGTGGCTCTGGCCTTCGACCAGCAGCGGATTGATCACGGTCCCGAAGTCGCCGACCATCGTGTACTTCACGACGTCGACCCAGCCGGTGTCGGGATCGATTTCGACCTCGGCGACGTGCGCGCCGTTGGGGAAGGCCGACGGCGCGGCCTCGTGGACGTGGCTGACATCGAGCGCGTCGGGCACGCCCTCCGGCAGCTTCAGGCCACCGGTGCGCAGCTTCTCGGCCAGCTCCATGATGCCGATGCCGCGGTCGGTGCCCACGATGGTGAAGCGGCCCAGCTGGAACTCGATGTCGACCGGCGACGCTTCGAGCGCGACGCCGGCGATCTGCTTGCCCTTGTCGATCACCTTGTCGGAGGCTTCGACGATCGCGGCACCGCTCGCCATGATGGACTTCGAGCCGCCGGTGCCGCCGCCGGCGATCAGCAGGTCGCTGTCGCCCTGGATCAGCTTGATCCGGTCGAACGGCACGCCGAGCTTCTCGGTCAGCACCTGGGCGAAGGCCGACCAGTGGCCCTGCCCATAGTCGAGCGTGCCGGTGATGATCGAGACGTCCCCGTTGGGCTCGAATCGGATGCCGCCCATCTCCTTCATCGGCGGCGCCGTGACTTCGAGGAAGTCGCCGATGCCCAGCCCGCGCAGCTTGCCGCGCTGGCGGCTTTCTTCCTTGCGCGCCGCGAAGCCCGCGACATCGGCGAGGTCCAGAGCCTTGTCGAGAAGGGCCGTGAACTCGCCGCTGTCGTAGGTCGTGCCCGACGCGGTCTTGAAGGGCATCTCCTCCGGGCGGATGTGGTTGCGCTTGCGCAGCTCGACGGAATCGATGCCCATCTCGCGCGCCGCCGTCTCGATCAGGCGCTCCATGAAGTAGTTGGCTTCGGGGCGCCCGGCGCCGCGATAGGCGCCGACCGGCGAGGTGTTGGTGAAGGTGACCTTGGTCGCCACCTCGATCAGCGGCGTGCGGTAGATCGCGGCGAGGTTGCGGGTGACGCCCATCGATCCCATCAGCGGACCGACATTGGCGAGGTACGCGCCGACGTTGGCGAAGCCGGACAGGCGGACGGCCAGGAACCTGCCGTCCTTGTCGAGCGCCAGCTCGCCGTCGAAATCGTGGTCGCGGCCGTGCTGGTCGCTGAGGAACGAGCCCGAGCGTTCGTCGGTCCACTTCACCGGACGGCCCAGCAGCTTGGCGGCATGGAACAGGCCGGCATATTCGGGATAGGGCGAGCCTTTCATGCCGAACGATCCGCCGACATTGCCGGTCAGGATGCGCATCTGGTCCGGCTTGATCTTGAGGAGGTCGGCCATCTGGTGCTTGAGGCCGAAGGCGCCCTGGTTGCCGCAGCGCAGGACGTAGCGGTCGGTCTTGGCATCGTACTCGGCCAGCGCCGAACGCGGCTCCATGGCGCAGACGACGATGCGGTTGCTGACCAGCCGCAGGCGCACGACATGCGCGGCTTGGGCGAAGGCCTCCGCGACCTTGGCCGTGTCGCCGTAGAGATAGTCGACGCAGATGTTGCCGGGGACGTCGTCGAACACCAGCGGCGCGCCGGGCTGGGCCGCGGCGCGGGCGTCGGTCACCGCGGGAAGCTGCTCGATGTCGACCAGCACGGCCTCGGCCGCATCCTTGGCCTCGGCCAGCGTCTCGGCGACGACGAAGGCCACGGGGTCGCCGACGAAGCGGACCTTGTCAGTGGCCAGCGACGGCCGCAGCGGCGTCTTCATCGGCGAGCCATCGCGGTTGGCCACCGGGATCAGCGTCTTGAGCGGGCCGTAGTCGGCGAGGTCGGCGCCCGTCCAGACGCCCAGCACGCCCGGCATCGTCTTCGCGGCGGCGGTGTCGATGCCCTTGATGAGGCCATGCGCCACCTGGCTGCGCACCATCACGCAATAGGCCTGGTCCGGCAGGTTGAGGTCGTCGGTATAGCGGCCCTGGCCGCGCAGCAGGGTCGGATCCTCCTGGCGCGGCACGGGCTGGCCGATGCCGAATTTCATCAAATTGAGATCGTTCGCGGCCATGGGCGCGTTCATGGGCGGTCCGTCATGCAAGGGTTGGGAACGTGTAAGTGCTCATCATAGCGCATCGGAGCAACCTCGGGGCCAGTCGGTAATGCAGGTCTCGTATCGCGGCTCGTGCGGTCTCGACAGGCTGGTTCCCCGCAGGGACCGTGCCAAGAATGCCCGCAGGGTTCATGTGCCGATTCAGGGAGAGGTCTGTGTCTGCGATTGCCTGGGAACTGCCGGAGGACGTGCGCGCGGTGCGCGACGGGCTGCTCGACTTCGCGCGCAAGGAGGTCCTGCCGCGCCATGAGGCGCATCGCGGCCTGTTCGAGGATCCGCGCCGGCTGTACCGCGAGGACGGCCGCTTCTCCGATGCGCTGAAGGGCCTGATCGGCGAGGTGCGGCGGCTCTCCGCCAGGGCCGGCTACTACAACATGTGCGTTCCCGAGGCGCTGGGCGGCGGTGGTCTCGGGCACCTTGCCTACTACGTCGGCTGGGAAGCCCTGTTCCGGCTGTGCGGTCCGCAGAACTGGCTGATGCTCTATGTGATCAGCCACTGGGCGTTCGGCCCCAGCCGCCTGCTCGAGAAGGTCACGGACGAGGCGCGCGAGCGCATGCTGGCGCCGATGATGGCGGGCGAAGCCTCGATGTGCTTCGGCCTGTCCGAACCCGGCGCGGGGTCCGATGCAGCGGCGCTCGCCACACGAGCGCGGCCCGACGGCAACGGCTGGCGGCTCAGCGGCCGCAAGATCTGGACCTCCAACGCGCCGGTCGCCGATTACTGCATCGTGTTCGCCGTGACCGATCCGGAGCGGGCGGCCCGGCGGCGCGGCGGCATCAGCGCCTTCCTGGTGCCGACCGATTCGCCCGGCTTCGAGGTACAACGCGTCATCAAGCTGTTCGGCCATATCGGCGGCGACGAGGCCGAGCTGCGTCTGGAGGATGTCAGGGTCGAGCCGTGGCAGCTCGTGGGCGAATTGCATGACGGCTTCGCGGCGGCCCTCTACGGTGTGTCGCTGGGGCGCATCTACAATTCGGCGCGCGCGGTCGGCTACGGCCGCTGGGCGCTCGAGCTGGCGCTCGACTACGCCAAGACGCGCAAGGCCTTCGACCGGCCGATCGCCGACTACCAGGGCGTCACCTTCCCGCTGGCCGAGAGCGCGACGGAACTGCACGGCGCGCACCTGATGGGACTGAACGCTGCGCTGTTGCTCGACCAGGGGGCACCGGCCGTCAAGGAGCTGTCGATGGCCAAGGCCTATTCCGTGCAGGTCGGCTACCGCGCCGTCGACCGGGCGATGCAGACCCACGGCGCCATGGGCTTCACCAACGAGGTCGGCCTGCACCATGCCTGGCATTCGCTGCGCATCGTCAATGTGGCGGACGGCACCAACGAGATCCTGAACCGCGGCATCGTCCAGCGCCTGCTCAAGGGCGATGTCGAGCTGTAGCGCGTTGTGATAGTCATGATCCCATGTCGACTCCCGATGCGTCGAATCTCGACCCGGTCACCCTGACCGTCATCCAGAACGGCCTGATCCAGGTCTGCAACGAGATGGACCTCGCCTTCGTGCGGGCGGCCTTCTCGCCGGTGATCTCTGAGGGCATGGATCGATCCGACGGCATCTACGACGCGACGGACGGCGCATTGATTGCCCAGGGCGAACTCGGGCTGCCGGTGTTCGTCGGCACCATGCAGTTCTCGACCCAGGCGGTGATCGAACGCGTGAAGAGCCACTATGCCGGCAAGGTCGATGCGGGCGACATCTTCATCGTCAACGATCCTTATCTCGGCGGCACGCACCTGATGGATGTGCGGTTCGTGAAGCCCTTCTTCTACAGGGGCGAGCTGTTCGCCTGGCTGGCGAACACCGGTCACTGGCCCGACGTCGGCGGCATGGTGCCGGGCGGCTTCTCGGCCAGCGCGACGGAGGTCGAGCAGGAGGGGCTGCGCCTGCCGCCCGTGAAGTTCTTCAAGAAGGGCGAGATGGACCAGGAGATCCTGTCGATCATCCTGAGCAACATCCGCATCGCCGACCAGCGCATCGGCGACATCAAGGCCCAGGCCGCCGCGCTGGCCACGGGCGAGCAGCGGCTCGCGGCGCTGATCGACCGCTATGGTGCCGCGACGGTGCGCCAGGCCATCGCCGAGATGCGCCATCGCGCCGAGCGGCAGATGCGCGCGAAGATCGCCGCCATTCCCGACGGCGTCTACGAAGGCGCCTCGCAGGTCGACAGCGACGGCGTGGTCGACCAGCCGCTGCTGATCCGCATGAAGATCACCAAGAAGGGCGAGGACCTCACCTTCGACATGACGGGCTCCAGCCCGCCCTGCCGCGGCCCGATGAACAGCGTCATCGCGACCACCAAGTCGGCGATCTATCTCGCCATCAAGCATGTCTTCCCCGACGTGCCGATCAATGCAGGCACCTTCGAGCCGCTGAAGATCGTCGAGCCGGAAGGCACTTTCCTGTACGCGAAGTATCCGCGGCCGGTGTCGGGCTGCGCCGCCGAGGTGAGCCAGCGCATCGCCGAGGCGGTGTTCGCTGCCCTCACCAAGGCGATCCCCGACCTGCTGTTCGCCGCCCCGGCCGGCACCTCGGGCAATCTCGGCATCGGCGGCTACGATCCCGAACGCCAGCGCAACTACATCATGTATCTCTTCACCGGCGGCGGTTATGGGGGCTTCCAGGGCGGCGACGGCCTGAGCAACGGCTGCTCGACGATCGGCATTTCCAAGATGCCGCCGGTCGAGGTGCTGGAGCAGTTCTACCCGGTGCTGTTCGAGGAGTTCTCGCTGCGCGAGGGATCGGGCGGCGCGGGCGAGTTCCGCGGCGGCTTCGGCATCAACTACGCGATCCGTCTGCGCCGCGGCGAGGCGCGCGTGTCGATGGTGATGGATCATGGCCGCACCGGACCGCAGGGCGTGCTGGGCGGCCGCGACGGCGACGTCAACACGGTCGAGGTCAGCCAGGGCGGCCGGACCTACCGGCCGCCGCACCTGTCGAAGGACCAGGACATCCAGATCGGCGTCGGCGACGTCGTGCGCGTCTCGACGCCTGGCGGCGGCGGCTTCGGCGATCCGGCCCGGCGCGACCCGGCGGCGATCGCCCGCGACGTGGCGCGCGGCTACTACAGCGAGGCCGAGGCCGCTGCGAAGTTCGGCGTGCGGCAGCCCGCGGCATGATGCTGTCGCGGCGTGCCTTCGCCGCGCTGCCGCTGGCCCTCGCGGCCGGCGAGGGGCGGGCGCAGTCGACCTGGTATGCGGTGCGCGGACCGGACCGGTCGTTCATCGTCGATATGCCGGGCGAGCCCGTCTACAAGGTGATCGACACGCAGTCGCCTGGCGGGGCGAGGTTCGCCTATCACTCCTACAGCCTCGAGCAGGGCCAGATGTCCTTCGTGGCGCAGACGGCGCTGTATCCGGCCGACGTCGACGTGCGCCAGCCGCGGCGCAACCTGCAGGCCGTGCTGGACGACCGCGCCCAGCGGCTGGCCGGCGGCAGGTGGACCCGCGTCGAGTGGCGCGACGTGCTGGGCGTGCCGGCCGTCGAATCGGTGGGCGCCGTGCAGGATGGGCGCGTGCTGCGCCAGCTCGTCCTGCTGCGTGGCCGCCGCTATGTCTCGCTGGCCCTTCTGGCGCCGGCTGCTGGGCAGCGTTCGCCCGAGGCGGAGCGCTTCTTCGGTTCCCTGAGGTTCGGTTCATGAGCAGATTGCGCATCCATGTCCTCGCCCTGGGCGGCACCATCGCCACCCGGCCCGACGCCGGCGGGATCATGCAGATGGGCGCCGGCGCCGACGACCTCGTGGCGGCGGTGCCGCTCCTGAAGGAACTGGCCGACATCGAAGCCGAGACCGTGTCGCGGGTCGGCAGCCATTCGCTGTCCTTCGACGACATCCATGCCGTCGCCCGGAAGATCGCGTCGTCCGGCGCCGACGGCGTGGTCGTCACGCAGGGCACGGACACGCTGGAGGAGACGGGCTTCCTGCTCGACCTGCTGGTGAAGCGCGACATCCCGGTGATCCTCACCGCGGCGATGCGCAATCCGGCGCTGACGTCGGCCGACGGCCCGGGCAACCTGCTGGCGGCCGTGCGCGTGGCCTGCGATCCCTGGATCCGCCGGCACACGCGGTCGCTCGGCGTCATGGCGGTGATGCTCGACGAGGTCTACGCCGTGGCCGACGTGATCAAGGCGCATCCGACGCGCCTCGATGCCTTCGCCGCGCCGCAGACCGGTCCGGTCGCCGCGCTGGTCGAGGATCGCGTCGTGCCGCTCGGCCTGCCGGTGCGCGACGCGGTCGAGGTCGCGCGCCAGGCCGTCGGCGAGGCGGCCGGCCCGGCGCAGCCGGTCGCGCTGCTGTGGATGGGGCTCGACGAGCCGGGACATCTGATCGAGGCGATCCTGGCCGCGCCCGACCGGCTCGGCTATCGCGGCGTGCTGGTCGCGGCGATGGGCGGCGGTCACATCCCCGAACGTGTCGCGGACAAGGCGGGCCGCCTCGCTGCAGCGCTGCCGACCGTCGTGGCCGCGCGGGCGGGCGGCGGCCCGCTGCTGCGCCATACATATGGCGGCCCCAGCTCGGAGATCGCGTTGCACAAGGCGGGCCTGATCTGGGGTGGCCGGCTGCATCCGCTCAAGGCGCGGGTGCTTCTCGAGACGTGCCTGCGGGCGAAGCTCGACCGGGCGGCCATCGCCAAGGTGTTCGACGCCTGGGGCTGATCTGCGGAAATCCATCTCTCCCGATCAGCAGCTGGCTGGCACCTTGCCCGCCAGGGAATCGCCGGCGAGGCGGGCCTGCCGGGCGGCGGCGAAGCCGTGCATGCCCATCTGCCACTGCATGGCGACGATCATGCCCTTCAGCGGCTGCAGCATCGCCAGCGACAGGCCGACGACCAGCGGCGCCCAGATCAGCGCGTGCAGCCAGTAGGGCGGTGCGAAGGCCAGCTCCACGTACAGCGTGAGCGGCACGACGATGTGGCCCACGATCACGATCACCAGGTAGGCCGGAAAGTCGTCGGCGCGATGATGGTGCAGGTCTTCGCCGCACACGGCACAGGCCGGGACGACCTTCGAGAACCCGCGGAACAGGCGTCCTTCGCCGCAGGCCGGGCAGCGGCCGCGCAGGCCCCGCAACAGCGCGTGACTGGCCTTGCTCTCCATGGACCTCTCCTTTGCTGTGTTGAATATATCCGTGCAATGAGGCATACAATCAAGATCATTGATGGATAATTGTATGGATTGGATGCCTACAATCGACGGCGCTAGGGGGCCCGTCTACGAGGGTATCGTGACCGCGCTGACGGCCGATATCGCCTCCGGCCGGCTGCGCCGCGGCGATCGGCTGCCGACCCATCGCGCCCTGGCCAAGGCGCTGGGGGTCGATCTGACCACCGTGACGCGGGCCTACAACGAGGCGCGGCGTCGCGGCCTCACCGAGGCGCGCGTGGGGCAGGGCACCTTCGTGGCCGAAAGCCGGGCGCAGGCGCCGCGGGTGGCGGCGGCGGGCATCGCCTTCGACCTGTCGATGAACCTGCCGCCCGAGCCGATCGAGGCCGACTTCGAGGGCCGCGTGGCGCGCGGCCTGGCGGCGCTGCAGCGCGACTACGGCGTCTCCGCCTTTCTCAGCTACCATCAGGCCGGCGGCAGCGAGACTGATCGTGGCATCGCGGCCGACTGGCTGCGACGCCGCGTGCGCGGCGCGGAGGCGCCGCGGCTGATCGTCTCGCCCGGCACGCAGAGCGCCCTGGTGGCGCTGCTGCTGGCGACGACGCGTCCCGGTGATACCGTGCTGGTGGACCGGCTGACCTATCCGGGCTTCAAGTCCGCGGCGCTGGCGCTGGGCGCGCGCCTGGTCGGCGTCGAGGGCGACGGCGAGGGCATGCTGCCCGCGGCACTGGACGAGGCCGCGCAGCGGCAGGCGGCGCGGGCCGTGTATCTCGTGCCGACGATCCACAATCCGACGACCGCCACGATGGGCAGCGCGCGGCGCGAGCAGATCGCCGCCGTGATCCGGCGCCATGATCTCGTCCTGCTCGAGGACGATGCCTATGGCAGTTTCGATCCGCGCCTGCAGCCGATCACGACCCTGATCCCCGAGCGCGGCTACCTCGCCGTCACGCTGTCGAAGTGTCTGGCGCCCGGCCTGCGCACGGCGCTGGTGCTGACGCCCGACCGCGCGGCCGCAGCGACGGTGGCCAACGCGCTGCGCACGGTGGCGCAGATGCCGGTGCCGCTCATCGTGGCGCTGGTCATGCGCTGGCTGGCGGACGGCACCGCCGACTCCATCGTCGCGTCAATCGCGGCCGAGGCGGCGGCGCGCCAGAAGCTGGCAGCCAGGGCGCTCGCCGGGCACACTTATGCGGCGCATCCGCGGGGACACCATGCCTGGCTGGCACTGCCGCCGTCCTGGACCCGCGCGGAGTTCGCAGCGCACGTCCAACGGCAGGGGCTGGCGGTGGTGACCAGCGACAGTTTCAGCGTCGACGGCAATCCGGAGCACGCGATCCGCATCGCGCTCGGCGCGCCGCGCAGCCGCGCCGAGCTCGTCGGCGCTCTCGATGTCCTCGGTGTCGCATTGAAATCGCCGGCCTACGCTTCACGTATCGTCTGAGACGGACGCAGGTCTCCGTCGAAGGAGAAAGCCATGCTCGAAGCCCTGGACGCGACCCTCCTGGCCCGCTTTCAGTTCGCCTTCACCGTCTCCTTCCACTTCATCTTCCCCTCGGTCTCGATCGGGCTGGCGAGCTATCTCGCGGTGCTCGAGGGCATGTGGCTGTGGACCGGCCGCCAGGTCTACCTCGATCTCTTCAAGTACTGGCTGAAGATATTCGCGCTCTGCTTCGGCATGGGCGTGGTCTCGGGCATCGTGATGTCCTATCAGTTCGGCACCAACTGGTCGGTCTTTTCCGACAAGGCGGGACCGGTGGTCGGGCCGCTGATGGCCTACGAGGTGCTGACCGCCTTCTTCCTCGAGGCGGGCTTCCTCGGCGTGATGCTGTTCGGCATGAATCGCGTCGGCCGGACGCTGCATTTCGTCGCCACGCTGGCCGTCGCGGTCGGGACCTTCATCTCGGCCTTCTGGATCCTGTCGGCCAACAGCTGGATGCAGACGCCCGCCGGCCACGCCATCAGCGAGAGCGGCCAGTTCCTCCCGGTGGACTGGTGGAGCGTCATCTTCAACCCGTCCTTTCCCTACCGGCTGGTCCACACCGTCTTCGCGGCCTACCTGACGACGGCGCTGGTCGTGGGCGCGGTCGGCGCCTGGCATCTGCTGCGCGATCGTCTGAATGCGGGTGCACGCACGATGTTCTCGATGGCGATGGGCATGATCACCGTTGTGGCGCCGCTGCAGATCCTGGCCGGCGACCAGCACGGGCTGAACACGCTGGAGCACCAGCCGGTCAAGGTCATGGCCATGGAAGGACATTTCGAGAGCCATGATCACGGCGCGCCGCTCGTGCTGTTCGCCTGGCCGGACGAGGCGGCCGGCCGGAACCTGTTCGCCGTCGAGATCCCCAAGGCCTCCTCGCTGATCCTCAAGCATGCGTGGGATGCGCCGCTCAAGGGGCTGGACACGGTGGACCGCAAGGACTGGCCGCCGGTGGCGATCGTCTTCTGGGCCTTCCGCATCATGGTCGGCCTCGGCATGCTGATGCTGACGCTGGCGCTCGTCAGCCTGTGGGCACGCGTGCGCGGCCGCCTGTACGACTGGCCGCTGTTGCATCGCTTCGCCATCGCCATGGGACCGGCCGGCTTCGTCGCCGTCATCGCCGGCTGGGTGACGACCGAGGTCGGCCGGCAGCCCTTCACGGTCTACGGCCTGCTGCGCACCGCCGATTCCGTGTCGCCGCTGGAGGCGCCGGCGGTCGCCGCCTCGCTGCTCGCCTTCGTGGTCGTGTACTTCCTCGTCTTCGGCGCGGGCGTCCTCTACATCCTGAGGCTCATGAGCCACCCGCCGCATGTGGGCGAGCCGGAGCCGGAGCGCGACAGACCGGTGCGGGCGGCCGGCATCACGCCGGCACCCGCGGTCACCGACTCCGTCGCCGGCACCGCCCAGAGGAGGTGATCATGTCCGCCATCGACCTGCCCCTCGTGTGGGCCTTCATCATCGCCTTCGCGATCTTCGCCTACGTGGTGATGGACGGCTTCGATCTCGGCATCGGCGTGCTGTTCCCGTGGATTCCGCCGGGTCCCGAGCGCGACACCGCCATGAACACCATCGCGCCCGTCTGGGATGGCAACGAGACCTGGCTGGTGCTGGGCGGCGGCGGACTGCTGGCCGCCTTCCCGCTGGCCTACGGCACAATCCTGTCGGCGCTCTATGCGCCGATCATCGCCATGCTGCTGGCCCTGATCTTCCGCGGCGTCGCCTTCGAGTTCCGCTGGCGCGATCCCGGCCATCGGCCCTACTGGGACCTCGCCTTCAGCATCGGCTCGATCGTCGCCGCCTTCGCGCAGGGCATCGTGCTGGGCGCGCTGCTGCAGGGCATCGCCGTCGAGGGACGCGTCTATGTCGGCGGCTGGTTCGACTGGCTGACGCCCTTCAGCGTCCTGGTCGGGCTGAGCCTGGTCTGCGGCTACGCGCTGCTGGGCGCCAGCTGGCTGGTCATGAAGACCGAGGACAGCCTGCAGGACCGCTCGCGCCGTATGGCCTTCCGCCTCGGCATCGGCACGATCGCCGCCATCGCGGCGGTGAGCGCGGCCACGCCGTTCCTGAGCGACGTCTACTGGCAGCGCTGGTTCGCCTGGCCGCAGGTCCTGTTCACCGCCCAGGTGCCGCTGCTGGTCGCCATCACGGTGGTTGTGTTCTTCGCCAGCCTGGCGCGGCGGCACCACTACACGCCGTTCCTGGCCGTCCTCGCGATGTTCACGCTGAGCCTTGCGGGGCTCGGTATCAGCCTGTTCCCGCACGTCGTGCCGCCGTCGATCTCGATCTGGGACGCCGCGGCGCCGCCGGCCAGCCTCGGATTCATGCTGCCCGGCGCGCTGGTGATGGTGCCCATCATCCTGGCCTACACCGGCTATTCGTACTGGGTCTTCCGCGGCAAGACCCGGCACGAGGGCTATCACTGATGCCGACGCCGCGGCAGTTTCTGTGGTTCGTCGGGCTGTGGGCGGCCGGCGTCGGGGCCGTTGCGCTGGTCGGCTACATCATCAGGTTCTGGCTGACCTGACGCATCGTCAGGTGGTGCGCCGCGTCGGCCGGCAGTTGAAGGCGAGCGGCCGCGCGTTGGCGTTGTCGCGCAGCGAGGCGAGATCGTCGCGGCCCGCCCATTCGTTGCCGGCATCGACGTAGCGGAAGCCGTTCGCGCTCGGCTGGTATTCCATCCGCCAGGTCTTGTCGCCGAAGGTCACCGAGGCGCGGTTCTTGGCGTAGACCACCGTCACTTCCTTGCGGCCCTCGCAGACGTAGGCGATCCCGGTGGGCGACGGGTTATCCGGCGCCGGACGCGGGATGACGCTGGTCACGGGCACTTCTTCCTTGCTGCAGGCGGCCAGGAGCAGAATCGCGACAATCGACAGACGCTTCATCGTGCGCTTACCTCCCGGGGCACCATAAGGTTTTCGCGGGAAGCTGCAATGCCACACATCAAGCTGAAGGACGGCGCCGAGCTCTACTACGAGAAGCACGGCAGCGGACCGGCCCTGTTCCTCGTGCCCGGCCTGGGCGGCGACGGACGATTCTGGGACGCGCATGTCGAATCGCTCGCGGCGAAATTCACCGTGGTCGTGCACGATCATCGCGGCACGGCGCGCAGCACTTTGTCGCGCATGGACTACTCGGTGGCGCAGATGGCCGACGACGCCCTGCAGCTCATCGATGCGCTGGGCTTCGACGAGGTGCACTGGTGCGGCCATTCGACGGGCGGCGCCATGGGCCAGGTGCTGGCGATCGAGCATCCCGGCCGCATCGACCGCCTCGTCCTGAGCGCCACCTGGGCGAAGACCGACGCCTTCTTCCGCCGCCTGTTCGAGGTCCGCTCGCTCGTGCTGAAGGAGCTGGGGCCGGAAGCCTACGTCAGGTCGAGCGCGCTCGCGCTCAACATGCCGGCCTGGGTGCGCGACCACGATGCCGACCTGGCGCAGGCCGAGGCCATGGCACGGGAGACGATCCCGGTGCCGGAGATCGTGCTGTCGCGCATCGCCGCCATCGTCGCCCACGATCGGCGCGAGCAGCTCCAGAAGGTGCGCGCGCCGACCCTCGCGATCTGCGCCCGCGACGACATGGTGACGCCGCTCTACTTCACCGAGGAGCTGGTGCGCCTGATACCCGACGCCCGTGCCTACGTGCTGCCCGACGGCGGCCACATGTACCCGAACGTCCATGGCGCCGAGTTTCGCCGTGTACTAACGTCCTTTCTCCTGGAGTCCGGAGCATCATGAAGATCGAACCGCAGATTGCCGCCGCCGCCGCGGAGCTCACCGCCATCCGCCGCGACATCCACGCCCATCCCGAGCTGGGCTTCGAGGAGGACCGCACGTCCCAGATCGTCGCGACCAAGCTCAAGGAATGGGGCTGCGAGGTGACCACCGGCATCGGCAAGACAGGCGTGGTCGGCACCATCCGCGTCGGCAACAACCCGCGCGCCATCGGCATCCGCGCCGACATGGACGCGCTGCCGATGGACGAGCACAACACGTTCGAGCACCGCAGCCGTCACGAAGGCCGCATGCATGCCTGCGGCCATGACGGGCACACCACCATGCTGCTGGGCGCCGCCAGGTACCTGGCCGCGACGCGCAACTTCGACGGCACGGTCCACTTCATCTTCCAGCCGGCCGAGGAGGGGCGCGGCGGCGCCGAGGCCATGGTCAAGGACGGGCTGTTCGACAAGTTCCCCTGCGAGCAGATCTTCGGCCTGCACAACAGGCCCAAGCTCGACGTCGGCAAGTTCGCGATCCGCTCGGGCCCGCAGATGGCCGGCGGCGGCCTGTTCGACATCAGGATCACCGGCAAGGGTGCGCATGGCGCGCGGCCGGAGAGCGGCATCGATCCGGTGATCATCGCCACCCAGATCATCTCGGCCCTGCAGAGCGTGGTCTCGCGCAACGTGGCGCCGCTCGATTCGGCGGTGATCTCGGTGACGCAGATGCATGCCGGCGACGCCTACAACGTGATCCCGCAGGAGGCGGTGCTGCGCGGCACGATCCGCGCCTTCCGCAAGGAG
Organism: Pseudomonadota bacterium; assembly: GCA_049323495.1. GTDB lineage: Bacteria > Pseudomonadota > Alphaproteobacteria > Reyranellales > Reyranellaceae > Reyranella. Next base: position 135,938 of record JBMONG010000033.1, on the reverse strand, counting down.
ACGATGGCGCTGATCAAGGAGCGCATCGAGACGATCTCCCGCGGCATCGCCCAGACGCTGGGCGGCAAGGCCGAGCCCGACGTGCGTGTCGTCTTCCCGCCCCTCGTCAACGACCGGGACTCCGTGAAGTTCATTGCCGACGTCGCGGCCGAGCTGGTGGGCGAGGAGAACATGAACCGCGAAGGCCCCTTCGTCATGGCCTCGGAGGACTTTTCCTACATGCTGGAGAAGGTGCCCGGCGCCTTCATCAACATCGGCAACGGCGGCGGCGAAGGTGGCTGCGAGGTGCACAATCCGAACTATGACTTCAACGACGAGATCATCCCGCTGGGCGCCACCCTGTGGGCCCGCGTCGTCGAGAAGCGCCTCGCGAAGGACGCGCGGTAGGCGATGAGCACCGCCGCGGAGACCGGGAGCCCGAGCATCTGGCGCTGGGTGATGCGCGATCTGCCCTATGCGGCCATGCTGGCGCTGGCCCTGGGCGGGATCGTGCTGACCAGCTTCCGCGGTCCCACGACCACCTTCTACTGGATGGCGCTGGCGCCGATCTATGCCGTCATCGTGGTCCTGTCGGGCTGGCGCCGCGTCGATACCGGCGCCGGGCACATGCGGCTGGTGCTGACGCAGGCGCTGCATTGGGCCGCCTTCGTCGGCGCCATGTGGCTGATGTTCCTGCCCGAGGTGCGCGGCATCGAGAACGACAACGCCACCAGCCTCGCCCTGCTGATCCTGCTGGCGCTGGGGACCTTCGTCGCCGGCGTCCATGCCGGCGTGTGGCGGATCTGCGCCGTCGGCATCTTCCTCGCGCTCTCGCTGCCGGCGATCGCGTGGGTCCAGGAATCGGCGGTGCTGCTGCTGGTCGCGGCGCTGCTGGTGATGCTGGTGGCGGCGGTCTTCTGGTGGATGGGCCGGCGCGAAAGCCGGCTCTGAACGTGCCAGCGTCGACGCTTCCCGTCGTCCGGCTGTGGACCGACTATGTCAGCCCCTACGCCTATGTCGCCAAGGCGTGGGCCTACGAGCTCGAGGCGGACTATCGCATCGAGCTCGAATGGCGTCCCTACACGCTCGACATCGCCTCCTTCCAGGGCAGCGTGGAGCAGCGCGATCCTCATCACTGGCGGCGCGTGCGCTACGCCTACATGGATGCGCGCCGATGGGCCAACAAGCAGGGGCTGGTCCTCAAGGGGCCGCTGCGCATCTACTACGCGCGGCCGATCAACACGGGCATGCTCTACGCCCAGCGGCACGGCGTCTTCCGCGCCTACAACGACCTTGTCTTCGACCGCTTCTGGCGCCGTGCGCTCGATCCGGAGAGCGTCGAGGCTGTCGAAGGTGCGCTCGCCGAGGCGGGCGCGCCGTCCGGCTTCGCGGCCTTCCTGGCGGGCGAGGGCGGGCTGGAGCACGATCGCCTCCGCGCCGAGGCCGAGGCCTCGGGCGTGTTCGGCGTCCCCACCTTCGTCTTCGAAGGCGAGCTCTTCTGGGGCGGCGACCGGATCGGCCTGCTGCGCGAGCGGCTCGACGAGAGGGGCGTCGCGCGCCGCTGAGGCGCTATTCGGTCTTCTGCGGCGGCTCGTCGAGCGTCCGGTCGACGCGCTTGTGCAGGTTCTTCACGTCCTTGCGCAGCACCTTCGCCCGGTCCTGCAGGCGGCGCTTGGCGCGGCGGAAGGCGTCGGTGACGGCGAAGCGCGGATCCGCGAACCGCTCGTCGAGTTGCGATGTGCGATCGACGTCGATGCTGGCCCCGCCGGGAAGATTGAGATGGACCGTGACCTCGTAGGGTCCGCCGTTGCGATGGTTGCCGTCGGGCAGCTTGAAGACGACGTTGCAGCTCGTCATCCGGCCGAAGAACTGCTCGAGATGGTCGACCTGTTCCTGGATGAGCTGCCGGATGGCGTCACTGGGCGGCGTGTTCTGGAACGTGATCCTGAGCGGCGATTCCATGCGGGCCCTCCTTCATTCATTCCTGCAGCTAACTTAGGAACGCGGAGGGAGGATGCCAAGTTGCCCTGTGGGCGGCGTGGCTGGGAGCCGAAGGGCAGGGGATCAGTCGCCGGCCGCGACCGCAGGATTCTCCTTGGCCATGGGCGGCCGCACGACGCGATGGGTGACCATGCGGTGATGCAGCCGCCGGATCGTGTCGCTGCCGCGCGTCAGGAACAGCCACGGCAAGAGGCCGTGCACGAAGCAGGCCAGCGAGCCCAGGAACATGCTCGTCCCGAAGCCGAATGCGGCCCGCATGTGCTGCAGGTAGGTCTCGTTGACCGAGGCGGGGTGTTCAGTGAAGCGGCGGATCATTGTCGCGATTCTACCGGGACGGCCTGAAAACGGCTTGCTCGTTTCGCGGCGAGTGCGGCAAGCTCGGGAAAACCATTCCAAGGAAGAGGCTGTGGCGGCGAAATTATCGCTCGATTCGTTCGACAGGAAGATACTGGATTGCCTTCAGGACGATGCCGACATGGCACTGGCGGAGGTCGCCCAGCGTGTCGGCCTCTCGACGACACCCTGCTGGCGGCGCATCAATCGCCTCCAGGAAGCGGGGATCATCCGCGCACGCGTCGCGCTGCTGGATCGCAAGTCGATCAATGCCGGCGTGACCGTCTTCGTCGCCGTACGCACCGCCCATCACAACGCGCAGTGGCTCGCGCGTTTCGCGCGCGCCGTCGCCTCGTTCCCCGAAGTGATGGATTGCTACCGCATGAGCGGCGAGATCGACTATCTCATCCGCCTCGCCCTTCCCGACATCGAGGCCTACGATGCCTTCTACAAGCGGCTGATCGCCAAGATCGAACTGTCCGACGTCACGTCGATGTTCGCCATGGAGGAGATCAAATCGACCACGCGGCTGCCGCTTCACTACCTGCCCTGACCGGGCGGGCCTTGCGGCTGCCGCCCGCGCGACGGGGAGACCGACTGTGAAGCTTTTCCTTCTGCAGATCCGCTCCATCCTCACGCCCGGGCTCGCCGTGGGGCTGGGGCTGGTCCTCCTGGGCCTCCTCATGAGCATGGTCTGGCTCGTGGAGGCGGCACTGGGCGAGCCGTCGGACTGGCTCGAGCCGGCATCGGTCGTCCCAACCACGCTGGGGGTCGTGATCACCACCGTCACGCTGATCATGCGCCGCAGCGCGGACAGCCTGCGTGTCGCCCACGGGCTCGCGGTCGGCTACTACTTCAACTTCATCGAGCCCGTCTGCCGCGCCGTCGCCGACCCGCAGAACGCGCTGCATGCCAACGGCGCGCGCGTTGTCGCCCTGGTGGTCGCCATCCCCGACACGCCGGAGGGCATCCAGCGGGAGAACATCAACAAGGTGGCGACGCTGGAAGGGCCGGACGGGCTGAAGGACCGGCTCGCGGGATTCGACATAAGGGAGGTCACGATCGACGGCGGCGCAAGCCGCAAGCCGCGCGCCAAGCTGGTCGCGAACGGCAAGACCCGGAAGGCCGTCGTCGTGGACATCCCGACGACGCTCTGCGTGATCCCGGAATACGCCGCGTTCCTGTGCGAGCATGGCGCCGAGAAGCTGGACGAGGACTATGCGCGGGAGGCGAGGACGAAGAACCTGATCGTGCAGGGCAGCCAGGAGTTCCGCAGGCAGATCCACGAACGGGGGCACGGCGAGTTCCTGAACGAGGTCGTGGGCATCGGCTCCACCGCGTCCGCCCGCCGCCTGCCCTATCCCGCCCTGGAGATCGTGGCGCTCTCGCGGCTGAAGACCCGCACGGTCGAGCTGATCGGGGCGACCTGATCGCCGCCGGCCGTCGCGTCACGCCCGCGCGCAGGCCAGCTCGGCTGCCTCGAGGGAGTCGAAGGCCGCGAGTTCCTCCACCAGCGCGGTGATGCCGTTGGCGCTGTGCCCGCCGCGCCATCCCATGGCGACGCGGACGAACGGCTCGCCGCGGCCGGGCTCCGGCTCGATGGCCTCGAAGCGATGGCCGCGGAATCCGAAAGAGCCGCCGGGGGTCAGCAGCAGGCCGCGCCGCTCGGCTTCCCGCCGCAGGAGCCTCGCCAGCCGGTCGTGAGCATCGTGGGAGGGATCGCGAAGCCGCAGCGCGCAGAACGGCGCATCGCCCGGCATCGTTTCGAGACCGGGATGACAGTGTCCCTCGAACAGGGGGGAGCGCGTTCCGACCGCCGCTGCGAGGCGCCGGTTGTTGGCGAAGACGGCCCCCACGTATCGGCGGACATAGTCGGGATCCATGAACCACGGCGCCGACAGCGCGGATATCTCGTCCAGCGTCAGGCCGGTTCCCATGAGGCCGCGCAGCCTGCGCAGCCGATCGGCGATCTTCGCGGCCTGCCCTTCATCCTGCCGCGACAGGACGCGGACGATGCCGACATTGGCCAGCTCGAGTCCCGCCTGGTCGAGCTTGAGGCCGGAACTGAAGGCGACCGCCAGCCCGCAATGTCGCGCCGCATGCGAAAGCCACGGCGTGAGATCGTGGCCCGGCCCCGCCAGGGTGGTATCGATCAGCAGCAGGCGGCCGGCCGCCGGCACCTCATGGCAGATGCCGAAGCGGCCGTCGCACCAGACAGGCTCGAGGATCACGATGTCGGCGCGCGCCTCACGGCGCCGGAAGACCCGGCCCGGCCAGGCTTCCAGAAGATCGGCGGTCTCGAAATAGGCGCCGCAATGGGCGATCGCGAGGGAGCGCCGCGTCGCCCAGCGTTCTGCCGCGAACTGCAGCAGCCCGGCCAGTGCCGCCTGGCCGCTGCGATAGAGGACGGTCTCGGCATGCCAGCCGGCGGGCGGACTTGCATAGGTCGCCCCCCGGCCCTCGAGGAGCGCGGCGTCGAGGTCGCGTTCGTAGCCGAAGGTCAGGCTGTCGCCGCAGGGCACCTGCACGGTTTCGCCCGCCCGCGGGCTCTTCAGGGTATGATCGGCGGCGCCGTGGGCGACGGCCAGCCAGCCCTGGCGCAGGTCAAGTGCCGCCCGGTCGAGGCGCTGCTCCTGCCGCAGGTGATCGTTGCCGGCGCCTTCGAGGTCGGCCAGCAGCCCCTCGTCCAGCGTGTCCCGTCCCGTCTCGCTTCTTATCCGGGCTGCGAGTCCCAGAAGATCCCGTGCGTCCGCCTCGATCGCGTCACGAAACTGCATGGCCGACCAACGCGCCCGGGCGGGGCGCGTTGCCCGCGCCGGGCCGTGACCTTAGGATCGCGCGGCTTCATGAACGATGGCGGGGAGACGGATGACCACGGGCAAGAATCGCAAGAAGGTGCTGATCGTCGGCCGCCTTCCGCAGGCCGGCATCGACCTGCTGAAGAAGCGCGACGACGTCGACTACGAGGTCCTCGCCGACGACAGTGTCCCGTCGCTGCATCCCAGGCTGAAGGACGCCAATGCGGTGACCCTGGGCGCGACGCCCTTCCGCCAGGCCGAGCTCGACGCCGCGCCCGCCATGATGGTGGTGGCGCGGCTGGGCGTCGGCTTCGACGCCGTCGAGATCCCGGCGCTCAACAAGCGCCGGATTCCGCTGATGACGACCGGCATCGCGAACTCGGTGTCGGTGGCGGAACACGCCATGTACATGATGCTGGCGGCGGCCCGGCTGGTGAAGAAGTACGACCGCTTCGTGCGCGAGAAGGGCTGGGGCGAGCGCCTGTCGGACCTGCCGGCGGATCTCGGGGGCAAGTCCGTCCTGGTGGTCGGCATGGGCCGCATCGGCTCGCGCACCGTGAAGCGCTGCGTGGCGTTCGACATGGACGTGTACGTGCTGGACCCCAACATTTCCGAGGCGGACATCAAGGCCGCCGGCGCGACCAAGGTCACCGACCTGAAGGCGATCCTTCCCAAGGTCGACTTCGTGTCGATCCACTGCCCGAAGGCGCCCGAGACGGTGAACATGTTCAACGCCGAGACGCTCGCGCTGATGAAGCCGACGGCTTTCCTGGTGAACACCGCGCGCGGCGGCATCATCGACGAGGACGCGCTCTACGACGCCCTGTCCAGCGGCCGGCTGCGCGGGGCGGGTCTCGACGTGCTGGCCAAGGAGCCGCCTGATCCCGACAACAAGCTCTTCACGCTGGAGAACGTGATCTTCAGCCCGCACATGGCCGGCGTCACGCAGGAAGCCAGCGACCGCATGGCCGTGACCGCCGTCGAGAACATCCTGAGCGTGTTCGACGGCCGGCCCAACGCGGCCAATGTCGTGAACAAGGAAGTCCTGGGCTGAGCCCCGGAAGGACCGGCTATGGCTCCATCATGTCCTCGACCTCGTCGTCGGTCGGGAAGCGGCCGGTCTTGCTGCGGGTATACTTCAGGGCGCCGTCGACGGTGACGTCGAACTGGCCGGATCTGCCGATGCGCAGCTCGATGTCGGCGGCGCCCAGCTTCTCGAGGCGATCCCTCACACGGAGGGCTTGCGGCTTGTAGCCTCAGGCGCCGCAATACTCGATCAGGACTTTCATGCTGAAGACGTGGGTTGCTAGAGCCGCGCTGGCAAGGGGGATACCGCGATGAAATACGGACCGCTGGGCCGCTCCGGCCTGATCGTCAGCCGCATCTGCCTGGGCGGCAACTCCTGGGGCGCCAAGGGCCGGCGCGGCTGGGGCAAGTTCGACGAGGACGAGGCCCCGGCCTATTTCCGGCGGGCGCTCGATGTCGGCATCACCTTCTTCGATACGGCGGACACCTACAATTTCGGCCGGTCCGAGGAGATCATGGGCGCCACGCTGCTGAAGATGGTGCGGCGCGAGGAGATCGTGCTGTCGACCAAGGTCGGCATCCGCATGAGCGACGCGGCCAACGACGTCGGCACGGGGCGCAAGCATCTCATGGCCGCCATCGACGTGCAGCTGAAGCGTCTGCAGACCGACTATATCGACGTCTACCAGATCCATCGCCTCGATCCGCACACGCCGGTCGAGGAGACCATGTACACGCTCGACCAGATCGTCCGGTCGGGCAAGGTCCGCTACATCGGCGGGTCGACCATGCCGGCCTACAAGTTCGCCCAGATGATCATGCTGGCCGACTGGAAGGGCCATGCGCGGCCCATCGCGATGCAGAACCTGTACAACCTGGTCCAGCGCGAGGAGGAGCGCGAGATGAACCGCCTCTGCCACGAGCAGGGCGTCGGTCTCATTCCCTACTCGCCGCTGGCCCGTGGCTTCCTGGCCGGTAACCGCAGTCGCGACGGCGGCGGCGCGACCGAGCGCTCGAAGAACGATGCGCAGGTGCGGCCGGGCACCTATCGCGACTGCGACTGGGAGATCGTCGAGCGGCTGAAGAAGATCGCTGCCGGCCGCAACGTGTCGCCCGCCCAGGCGGCGCTGGCCTGGATGCTGAGCAAGCCCTACATGGCCTCGCCCATCATCGGCGCCACGTCGCTCGACCAGCTCACCTCCGCCGCCCAGGCCACGGAAGTCTCGCTGACCCCGGAGGAGGTCACGAGCCTCGAGGAGCCGTACCAGTTCCGCGTGTCGCCGGAGAACTGAGCGCCCGGGCGCGCCGGCGCAGCGCGCCGGCGAACCACAGGGCAAGCAGCGGCAGCACGACGGCCGCCGCCCAGAAGATGGGCGGCGCACCCCAGCGGTCGACGATGGGGGCCGCGATCGGGACACCGATCGCCTGGCCGACGAACAGGCACAGGGCGAACAGGGCCATGCCGGCGCCGCGCGCCTCGGGCGCCATCTGGGTCCCGTGCGTCTGCAGGGTGTTGTGCAGCATGTAGAAGGAGACGCCCGACAGCACCACGGCCGCGAGCTCGACTTCGACCGTCGGCGCCAGCGCCATCACCGCGAAGGCGATGCCGAGCCCCAGGCCACCGCCCAGGCAGAGGCCGCGCTCGCCCAGCAGCCGCACCAGATGGCTCGACAGCACGACGTAGGTGAAGCCGCCGGCACCGAACGCCGCGACGGCGAGCCCCAGGGCGGCCAGGCCCATGCCGAAGCGCTGATGCAGGTCGGCACCGACAAAGGTGAAGGCGCCCCAGAAGAAGCCGCCTTCGAGGGCGACGACGAGGACCACCGTCAGCACCCAGCGCCGGCGCAGCACGCCCATCATCTGGCCAACCATTGAGCCGCCGGCCGCGCTGCCGCCGCTCGCGAGGTCGGGGCGCAGGCGCATGACGATCAGCAGGGCGGCGCCGGCCGCCAGGTAGATCACCATCAGCAGCCAGAAGACCGAACGCCAGCCCAGCCAGTCGCCGATGGCACCCCCCATCGCGGCGCCCGTCATCAGGCCGAGGGTCTGGCCGGTGAGGAAGCGCGCCAGGGTCGCCTGCCGCCGCTCGTAGCCGACATTGTCGCCGACCCAGGCCATGGCCAGCGGAATGATCGCCGAGCTGGTGACGCCCGTCAGGAAGCGCGCGACGGTGAGCCATCCCAGCGAGCCGGCCAGGGCGCTCATCAGGCAGCAAAGAGCTGCCCCCACGCAGGCCACGGCCACGACGGGCATCTTGCCGTAGCGGTCGCCGAACGGGCCGTGGACCAGGACGAAGACCCCGTTCGCGAACAGGAAGGCCGTCGCTGCGACGGACGCCTCGCCGACGCTGACGTCGAAGGCGGCGGAGAGCTGTACCAGGAGCGGGTCGATCACACGCATGTTGGCCGCCGAGGCGAAGGCGGCAACCGACAGCAGGACGATGGCCAGGGATGAGGTGGCCCCCGTTGCAGCGGCTCGCGTCGAGGTGGAGCCTGTCGGCGTGGACCCTGTCGGCGTGGGTCCTGCCGGCGCGGCGGGCGAGGTCATGGAGAGCCGTTAAAGGTTGGTGACCGGGAAGGAAAGCGCTGTTGGCGCGCACCAGCTTTGACTTATGGTGTGGCCATGGAAGAGCTTCTCGCGCTTGCCGGAGATCCTCAAGCCTGGGCCGCGCTCGTGACGCTGGTCGTCATGGAAGTCGTTCTCGGCATCGACAATCTGATCTTCATCTCGATCCTTACCAACAAGCTGCCGGAGGAGCAGCGTTCTCGCACGCGGCGCATTGGCATCGGTCTTGCAGTGTTCCTGCGGCTGGGCCTGCTGACGGGCGTCGCCTTCATCGCCCAGCTGACCGCGCCTCTCTTCTCCATTTTCGGTCACGGCTTTTCATGGCGGGACCTCATCCTGATCGCCGGCGGCCTGTTCCTGATCTACAAGGCGACGAGCGAGATTCACGATCAGGTCGCCATCGACGTCGAGGGCGAGGCGGTCGAGCAGGTCGTCCGGCTTTCCGCGGCAGCGGCGATCGGGCAGATCCTCATCCTGGACCTCGTCTTCTCGCTGGACAGCATCATCACGGCGGTCGGCATGACCGACCACATTCCGATCATGGTCATCGCCGTGATCGTGGCGGTCAGCCTGATGCTGCTGGCCGCCGATCCCCTGGCGCGGTTCATCGGCAACAATCCCACCATCGTCATGCTGGCGCTGGGCTTCCTGCTGATGATCGGCGTGACCCTGATCGCCGACGGCATGGGCTTCCATATCCCCAAGGGATACATCTACGCGGCGATGGCGTTCTCCGCGCTCGTCGAAGGTCTCAACATGCTGGTCCGCCGCGCGCAGAAGCGGCGGCCCCTGCGCAAACGGCCGCGCTGACAAGCGGGAGGCGCGGCCCTAATCTCGCGGCCATGAAGCTCAAGGACAATGTCGCCATCGTCACGGGCGCGGCGTCGGGCATCGGTGCCGCCTCCGCCCGCCTGTTCGCCGCCGAAGGCGCCAGGCTCGCGCTCGTCGATCAGGACCGGGAAGGGCTGAGCCAGGTCGCGGCGGACATCGAGGCGGCCGGCGGCAGTGCACTCGTCATTCCGGCGGACGTCAGCAGCGATGCCGAAGCGCGCGCCGGCGTGGACCAGGTCATGGAACGCTGGGGCCGCGTCGATGTGCTGATGACGGCGGCCGGCATTTCCATGGGCGGCACCGTCGACACGATCGAGGAGGCGAGCTGGGACCGCACCTTCGCGGTGAACGTGAAGGGTACCTATCTCTGGATCCACTACGCCATCCGCCCGATGATCGAGGCCCGGTCGGGCGCCATCGTCACGGTCGGCTCGCAGCTCGCCCAGGCGAGCCCGGGCCGGAACGCGGCCTACGTCGCCTCCAAGGGCGCCATCGCCTCCTTCACCAAGACGATGGCGGTCGACCATGCGGCGCAGGGCATACGCATCAATGCGCTGATGCCCGGCGTCATCGATACGCCGATGCCGGCCCGGTCGCTGAAGCGCTACGACGATCCGGATGCGATGCGCGCCTACTGGAAGCAGCGCCATCCCATGGGTCGCATCGGCCAACCCGAGGAAGTGGCGCGGGCCGCCCTGTTTCTCGCGAGCGACGACTCGTCCTTCGTCACCGGTACGCTGCTGTTCGTCGACGGCGGCTGGACGGCGCACTGATGCCCAGGAAGCTCTCTGCCGAACAGATCGCGGCCTACGAGCGCGACGGCTATGTCTGCCCGGTCGACGCCTTTCCGGCCGAGCAGGCGCGGGCGTGGCGCAACCGGCTCGAATCCTTCGAGCGGGCGCAGGGCCAGAAGATGACCCGCGGCCACAACTTCAAGCCGCATCTGCTCTTCCCCTGGGTCGACGAGATCGTGCATGCGCCCGAAGTGCTGGATGCGGTCGAGGATCTGATCGGTCCCGACATCCGGCTGTTCCACCTCTCGGTCTGGCCCAAGGATCCCGGCTCGGGGACCTACGTCAGCTGGCACCAGGATGCGACCTACTTCGCGCTGGAGCCGGCCTGCCACGTCACGGCATGGCTTGCGCTGACGGACGCGCCGGTCGAGGCAGGCTGCATGGAGGTCGTGCCGGGTTCGCACAAGCTCGGCCAGCTGCCCCATGCCGAGATGCAGGATCCCGAAAATCTCCTGTCGCGGGGGCAGGAGCTGGCCGTCGATTTCGAGCGCGATCGCACCGCCTTCATGCCGCTCAAGGCGGGGCAGTTCTCACTGCACCATACGCACCTCGTGCACAACTCGCGGCCCAACCGCTCGACCGACCGGCGCATCGGGCTGGGCATCAGCTATATCCCGGCGTCGGCGCGCTGCACGGCGCGGACGCGGGTCACCGCGATGCTGGTGCGCGGCGAGGATCGCCATGGACATTTCGACGACGAGCGCCGGCCGACGGCAGAGGCCGGGCCGGCCGAGCGCGCCTTCCATGCCGAGGCCGTCGCCCGCTTCCGTGCGATGAACGCGACGGAGTCGGAAGAGAACGAGGTCGCCGTCGTGCGGCGGTGAGGCCGCCGCTCCGACGACCGCTCCCGGAATGACAGAAGGGCCCGCCATGCTTCGCCTGCCGCATCACAATCGCTATGCCTATTCGCCGATCGTCGAGCGTCCGGATTATTCCTGGCCGAACGGCAAGCGGCTGGCCGTCTATCTCGGCCTGAACATCGAGCATTTCGCGTTCGGCGCCGGCGAGGGCCATCTCCTGACGGTTGCCGGTACGCCGCCCGATCCGCGCACCTTCGCTTGGCGCGACTACGGCAATCGCGTCGGCGTGTGGCGCTGTCTCGAGCTGTTCGACGAGCTCAGCCTGCCGGCGGCGCATCTGATCAACACGACGGTGTTCGACTACGCGCCGCAGATCGTCGATGCGCTGAAGGCGCGCGGCGACGAGTTCATCGGCCACGGGCGCACCAACGCCGAACGGCACGGCCAGATGTGGGAGGCCGACGAGAAGCGCTTCCTCGAGGAGGTGCGCGACGCCATCGAGAAGGCGTCGGGCAAGCGGCCGCGCGGCTGGATGGCGCCCTGGATGAGCTCCAGCCACCACACGCCCGACCTGCTCAAGGAGACGGGCTTCGACTTCCTGATGGACTGGCCGGCCGACGACCAGCCGCTCTGGATGAAGACGCGCTCGGGCCCGCTGATGAGCGTGCCCTATCCGATCGAGATCAACGACAGTCCGCAGATCCTGGTCCGGCATCACACGCCCGAGCAGTTCCGCGACTTCGTCATCGGCCAGTTCGAGGAGCTGCTGCGGCAGTCGGCGAAGCAGCCGCTCGTCTGCGGCATCGCCCTGCACACGATGATCGTGGGTCAACCGTATCGGTTGCGGATGCTGCGTGAAGCGCTGCAGCACATCGTGAACCATCCGCAGAAGGACAAGGTCTGGTTCACGCGGCCCTCGGACATCTACGATCATTGTGCGGCGCTGCCCGAGGGCACCATGCTCTCGCCGCCGGCGTGACCGGCGGCGCGACCGTCAAACAGCAAAATCCTCGAGCTTGCGCTTGCGGCTCTTCAGGGCCGCGACCAGCCAGCGCGGCCGCAAGCCGCGTCCGGCCCACGTCTCTTCGGGGTTGTCGGGATTGCGAAAACGAATCGGAAGCTTCCGGGGCTTGCGCGGCCTGCGGGCGAGCGTCTTCACCTGCTGGGCGTTGCGCTCGCTCATGGTCTCGACCCGTTCCATCGCCTTCTGCAGCAGCCGGCGCTCCGTTTCGATGCGCTGAAAAATGGCGGACTCGATCCTGGTCTTGACCTTCAGCAGTTCGTTCAATGACATCGACTTTATCGACTTCACATCCGCTCCTTTCCCAATAATCGGTCCGGCAAACATTTAGTCATTTTTGATTAGTGTTTCTTGCCACCACGCGCAACGCGATTTGGCGTCATACTTCAGTATCTGTGCTACATTCGTGTTTGCGCAAAGCATGTGCGGGAGGAAAAGGAAATGGCGATAGACATTGTCGAAATCCACCATACCGGCGTGCGTCTCGATGCCGAAGCGAAGCTGCTGCAGGCCACTCAGGACTTCTACGCCGATGTGCTGGGCTTGCAGCGGGATACCGGTCGCCCGACGATTCCGGGCATACCCGGTGCATGGATCAATGTCGGAGAGGTCGGCCAGATCCATCTGATCGGCGGCGATCAGCCCTCGCCGGTGGCGAAAGGCCCGGGCGAGGATCCGACGCGGCCGCATGTGGCATTCGCCGTTTCCAGCATCGTCGCGGCGCGCGCCGAGCTCGATCGCATGGGCGTCAAGTATTGGGTGATCGAAGGGCTGACCTCGCCCGATTCGACTCAGATATTCATGAACGATCCTTGCGGCAACATGATCGAGCTTCACCAGATCGACAAATGCCGCTGTCGCGCAAGCAATCGCGTTTCGGCCTAGTCGCTTGGCCGGGTCGACCGGATCGTCGTCGCACTTGATCGAATGGCTGGCCGACGCCGGCCTGCGCAACCTGCCGCTCGACGATATCGTCGACGGCTTCGCGCGCCGGTTGAATGAGGCCGGCGTGCCGGTGGCGCGGGCCTTCGTCGGCATGAACACGCTGCATCCCATGGTGCGGATGCGCAGCATGATGTGGGACCGCACGAGCGGCCCCGCCGTGCACTATGAGTTCAGGCACGTCGACATCGATGCGCCGATCATCCGGCAGAGTCCTTTTGCGCCCATGCTGCTGCACGGCATCGCCGAACAGCGCCGGGACCTCACGGCGCCGGACGGCGGCGCGGGCGTGCCGCTGTTCGAGGAGCTGCGGACGGCCGGCATGACCGAGTGGTTCGGACGGATCTTCCCGTTCGGGGAGCTGGCTCCCCAGGTCGGCGCTCCGGCCGAGGCCGAACGGCTGGGCGAGCTGTTCCTGGTCTGCTCGCTCACCACCGACCGGCCGGGCGGCTACACCGACGCGCACATGGCGACGCTGCGCCCGCTGCTGGCGGTCTTCGCCGTGGCGGTGAAGGCCGCGACCATGCGGCTGATCGGGCAGGATCTTCTGTCCGCGTATCTCGGCGACGATCCGGCGCGGCAGGTGTTCGACGGGACGGTGCAGCGCGGCGAGGTGCAGGGCGTCGACGCGGTGCTGTTCTTCACCGATCTGCGCGGCTTCACGGCGCTCGCCGATGCGCTGCCCGGTCCCGAGTTGATCGCGCTGCTCGACGACTGCTTCGACTGCATGGCGCGGCCGGTCCTGGCGCGCGGCGGCGAGATCCTGAAATTCCTGGGCGACGGCCTGCTCGCGATCTTCCGCATCGAGGAGGGCGCCCGCGAGCAGGTCTGCGCCGCGGCGCTGGAGGCGGCCAGCGAGGCGCTCTCGCTGACCGGCGAGCTGGCAGGCCGGCGCCGGGCGGCCGCCAGGCCGACGCCGTCGCTGGACGTCGTGCTGCATGTCGGACGTGTCCACTACGGCAATGTCGGCACGGCGGCGCGGCTCGACTTCACGGTGATCGGACCGGCCGTCAACGAGGCGTCCCGCATCGAACGGCTCTGCGAGGAGTTGGGCCGCAGCCTGCTGGTCTCCCGGGCCTTCGCGGCGGCGGCCGGATCGGCCCGCCACCGCCTGACCTCCCTCGGCCGATATCGCCTGCGCGGCGTCCGCGAGGAGGTGGAGCTGTTCGGCCTGGCGTAGGCCGTCAGCGGATGGATGCGTCGCCGCTACTTGCCGTAGACCGCACCTTCGAAGGCATGGAACAGCGGCAGGGACTTCACGTCGGCGAACGGCAGGATCTGCGTGACGTAGACGCCGCCGACACCCTTCTTCTGGTCGATCCAGTAGTAGGTGTTGGCGAGACCGGCCCAGGCCAGGGACCCGGCCGAGCGGCCCGTCGGTGCCTCGTCGTTGTTGATCATGAAGGACAGGCCCCAGGTCTTGTCCATGCCGGGGAAGAACTCGGCGTCGTTCGAGAAGGGCGGCGCGGCCGTCTTCAGCACGCAGACCTTGCAGTCGCCCATGGCGTTCTGCGACATCGCCGCGACCGTCTCGGGCTTCAGCACGGCCTCGCCCTTGTCGGACCGACCGTCGTTCAGCATCAGGCGCACGAACTTCAGGTAGTCGCCGGCGGTGCTGTACAGCCCGCCGCCGCCCATCTCGAACTCGGGCTCCTGCGGGATCTCGATCGTCGGGTCCGGCACCAGCCCGCCGTCGGGGCTACGATGGTGGATCGCGGCGCGGCGCCGGCGCATGTCGTCGGTCACCTTGAAGGCCGTGCTGGTCATGCCGAGCGGCCCGAGCAGGTTTTCCTGCATGAACGCGCCCAGCTTCTGGCCGCTCGCCGCCTCGACCATCTTGCCCGCCCAGTCGATGTTGATGCCATAGAACCACTGGTCGCCGGGATCGAACAGCAGCGGCGTGGTGAGCGCCTTGTCCTGGCAGGAGATGATGCCGGGAATGCCGTGCGCCTCCATGTACTGGCCGAGCTCGGCGCTCCAGATGTCGTAGCCGAAGCCGGCGGTATGCGTCAGGAGATGGCGCAGCGTGATGTCGCGCTTGGGCTTGCGCGTCTGCGGCTTGCCGTCGGCGCCGAAGCCCTGGAACACGGCGACCTCGCCCAGCGCGGGGACCACATCCTTGGCCGGTCCGTCGAGAGAGAGCTTGCCGCGCTCCACGAGCTGCATGGCGGCGGCGCCGGTGACCGCCTTGGTCATCGAGGCGATCCAGGCAACGGTGTCAGGCGTCATCTCGGCCGGCTCGCCAAGCGTCCGCTTGCCGAAGCCCGCCTCGTAGGTCGTGCCCTTGGCATCGGTCGCCGCGGCCACGACGCCCGGAACGTCGCCCTTGTCCACGGCCTCTTTCAGAATCCTGTCGGCTGCTGCTGCTTGCATGGCTTCCTCCGCTTTGTGCTTCATTCCGTTGCAGTGTGCGCCATGCCCGGGCGCCTGTCTCCCGTTTTGCCCTCATGCCCCTCTCCCCTGGCGGGGAGAGGGGCATGAGAAGGAAGAGAGTGAGATCATGTCCTTTCTTTCGCACCAGCCTCGCGCAGGATTCCAACGGCCGCAGTGCGGCCGTGCCGACGGTTTTGCGCCCACCTGCAACCCGTTTTGCAGCCGGACCGTTATCCACCACGACGCGCGTCCTCGCGCTGTTTGGAGGAACGATGTTCAGGCATTTCCCGAGATTGCTGGTCGTCGCAGCCATCGGCATGACCGCGGCGGCGTGCCAGGGCGACACCTATCCGACCCCGCGCGGCTACTATCAGCCGGCGCCGGTAGCGTACGGCAACCCCTATTACAACAGCGGCTATTACGCGCCGCCGCCAGCGCGGTACGGCTACGCGCAGCCCGGGCCCTATTACTACAACAACGCCAACCAGCAGGGCGGCCACGGCTGGTACAATCGGGCGGACGGCCGGCGCTATACCACGGTGACCGTCACCAACCGCGGGCAGAACGGCTATCGTGACGACGTGGTGCAGCAACAGGTCGTCTGCGGCAGCCAGTACTACGACGGGTACCAGACGCGCACCGCTCCTTCCTGCTGATCGCGGACCTCTACTCTTCGAAGCGTCCCGTCGGATCACGGTCGCGCTCGTACCGTCTGGTGAGCGGAAACGGCGGCAGCCACCACTCACGGCGAATGGTCCAGAGTTCGTAGGTCGGCTTCAGCTGGTCGGGGGCGTCGAGGGACCCCAGGTTGATGGCGATCTCGTCGCCGGAGCGCCCGAAGACCGCGGAGCCGCAACGCGGACAGAAGCACCGGCCGGCGTAGTCTCGCGCTTCGCCCTCGACGGTCACCGCATCCTGCGGGAAGATCGCCGAGGCGTGGAACAGCGAGCCGTGGTGCTTGCGGCAGTCCAGGCAGTGACAAAGGCCGACCCGGTAGGGGCGCCCGGTCGCCACGATCCGGAGGTCGCCGCACAGGCAGCCCCCCGTGAACCGGTCCATGAACGTCTCCTCTGCAGGAAGGGGCGGGACTCTCTCCGACGGATGCCGTCGTGCAGCCATCAACGCTGCGCTCGCCTTGCGGCTGCAGAGGAGGATGCGCGGCTCTTGACCTGCTCTTCAAACCGGGCAGGCTGACGCGAAAAGAGGAAACGCGCCAGCATGACCGCCGCCACCCGCGGGAACGCCTTGTCCATCCTGATCGCCGCCTCGGTGATGATGAGCCTTGCGATGGGCATGCGGCAGTGCCTGGGCCTGTTCCTGCCCTCGATGACGCAGGCGCTCTCCCTGTCGGCCTCGGATTTCACCTTCGCCATTGCGGTGCAGAACATCGTCTGGGGCCTGGCCCAGGCGCCGCTGGGGGCGGTTGCCGACCGCTGGGGGCTGCGTCCGGTCATGGTCCTGGGCGCCGTCGCCTATGTCGTCGCGATGGCGGTCATGACGGCCGCCACCGGCCTGTGGACGTTCCTGCTGGCGCAGACCTTGATCGGCGTCGGCATTGCCTGCACCGGATCGTCGCTCGCCATGACGGCCACCGCGCGCGCCGCGTCGCCGGAGCGGCGCAGCGTGATCCTGGGCATCGTCGGCGCCTTCTCCTCCGTCGGCACGCTCGTCATCGCGCCCGCCCTGCAGGCGCTGCTCGGCGCCTGGGACTGGCGGTGGGGCGGCGTGCTGTTCGTCGGGCTGGCGGCCGTCATGGTCCCCGCGGCGATGGTCACCGGCCGGGTGGACCGGTTGCCGCAGCCGCCCGTGGCGCGCCCGTCGGCGGCCGCGGCGATCGGCGAGGCGCTGCGCAACCGGCGCTTCGTCGTGCTGTGCTGCACGCACTTCGTGTGCGGGCTGCAGCTCATCTTCATCAACACGCACCTGCCGAACTACCTGGCGATCTGCGGCCAGGATCCGATGCTGGGCGCGACGGCGCTCGCCATCATCGGCGGCATCAACATCGCGGGCTGCCTGCTGGCCGGCTGGCTGGGGCAGCGCTACCTGAAGAACGTCCTGCTGGGCCTGACCTATCTCGGGCGGTCGGCGGTGCTGATGATCTATTTCATGCTGCCGCCCACGCCGGCCACGACGATCCTCTTCGCCGCCGCCATGGGGATGATGTGGCTGGGCGTCATTCCGCTGGTGTCGGGCTATGTTGCCGACCTCTTCGGCACCCGCAACATGGCGACGCTGCTGGGCGTCTCGTTCGTCATCCACCAGATGGGCTCGGTGATCGGCGCCTGGGGCGGCGGCCTGGTCTTCGACCTGTTCGGCAACTACGACCTGGCCTGGCGGATCGGCGTGTCGATCGGCATCCTAGCCGGCGTCGTCCAGATCCTGTTCGGCGGCCCCTCCGGCACGCGGTCGGGCGTGCGCCCGGTCCCCGCCGCGGGCTGAGCTGTCCGGCTTTTGCCGTCGCTGCTTCCCACAGCCGGCGCCAGGTGCTGTCCTAATTGGAGGCCGGTATCCTAGTATGCCGAGATGATCGACTTCAAGAAGATCAGATGGATTGACCAATGGAACGTTGGTGATGTTGCGGTCTGGGTCTCCGTTGCAAAGGTAGAGAGGCGCTGGAGGCGCGACGAGGGTCTTTATCTCAGTCCCGAGGTCTGCAAGCGCCAAACGCGATATTTGCGGTTCGGAGAATGGATACAAACGAACTCCGAGGTATGGATGCCGGTGATTACCTTGATGGATGACGGCGCCATTAGCTTTACGGATGGCCGTCATCGATTCGCCTGGTTTCGCGATCATGGCCTCAGGACCATGCAAGTCGCTACATCACGTGGCAAAGGCGCCGCATTGCGCCGCGCCGTAGGCCGCTAGTTGGTTTTCGTTTCGGCGGATTGAGCGGCTTTCAGACGCTTCCGCTGGCGTTTCACGAAGTCCTCCAGCGCCTCCAACAGTCCGTCATAAACGTCTCCGCTGGCGATCAGCTTGAGGCACTGGCTCGGCTTGCCTTCTTCGGTAAAGACGACGCGCTCGCCGGACAGCACCAAGCGCCGAACCCCCTTGACTCCCTGACCGGAAGTCGTGGTCTGTCTCTGCGGCACCACCCACGGGGAGGAGGAGCATGCCGCCTTCCGGACAGTCCGGGACCGCCGATTTTCCGGGCCTCTATACGGAGCGCAAAAAGTCGGTTCGTCCCTCAGGCAAGGCCGACGACGCGCAGCGCGAAGGCATAGGCGATCGCGACTTCCTCGAGGCGGTCGAAGCGCCCGGCGGCGCCGCCGTGCCCCGCGCCCATGTTGGTGCGCAGCAGCACCGGGCCGCCGCCGGTCATGGTCGCGCGCAGGCGAGCCACCCACTTGGCGGGCTCCCAGTAGGTCACGCGCGGATCGGTCAGGCCGCCCATCGCCAGGATGGCCGGATA
The DNA here is from genome assembly GCA_049323495.1 of Pseudomonadota bacterium. Lineage (GTDB taxonomy): Bacteria > Pseudomonadota > Alphaproteobacteria > Reyranellales > Reyranellaceae > Reyranella. Next base: position 117,060 of record JBMONG010000033.1, on the reverse strand, counting down.
GCGCTTCGCCGCGACGTTGTCGTAAGGCGAGTAGGACAGGATGGTGCGGAAGGCCGCCGGGTCGGTGATCGGGTTACCCCACTCCGGCCATTCCGGCGGCGTGAGCGGCAGCGTGTCGTCGAGCATGGTGTTCAGCACGTCGACGAAGGGTACCTCGGCGACGATGCCGGCGAACAGCTCGCCCGCCCGGTTGGCCGCCGCGCCCATCAGCATGCCGCCTGCGCTGCCGCCGTGGCCCACGATGCGGCCGGCCGCGGTGTAGCGCGCCTCGATCAGCGCCCGGCCGGCCGCGGCATAGTCGTCGAAGGTGTTGGTCTTTCGGTCGAGCTTGCCGTCCAGGTACCAGTTCCAGCCCTTGTCCGAGCCGCCGCGCACATGGGCGATGGCATAGACGAAGCCGCGATCGACCAGCGACAGGCGGTTGGCCGAGAAGGAGGCGGGCATCGCCATGCCGTAGGAGCCGTAGCCGTAGAGCAGCAGCGGCGCGCGGCCGTCCTGCACCAGGTCGCGGCGGTGCAGGATCGAGATCGGGACCAGCACGCCGTCCGGTGCGGTCGCGCGGATGCGCGTCGTGACGTAGGCTGCGGGATCGTGGCCCGACGGGATCTCCTGGCGCTTGCGCAGCAGGCGGGTGCGGCCAGCCATGTCGTAGTCGTAGACCTCCGCCGGCGTCGTCATCGACGAGTAGGAGAAGCGCAGCGTCGTCGTCTCGAACTCGTAGCCCTCCGACATGTCGAGGCTGTAGGCCATCTCCTCGAAGGCGATGGCATGCTCGGTGCCGTCGGCGAGGTCGCGGATAACGATCGACGGCAGCGCGTCCTCGCGCTCCAGCCGCACCAGATGGCCGGCGAACAGCGCCATGCGCACGAGATAGATGCCCGGCCGGTGCGGCACCAGCTCCTGCCAGTGCGGCCGGTCGGGGGTCGCGAGCGGCGCCACCGCGATGCGGAAATCGACCGCGCCGCCCTCGTTGGTCAGGATGAAGAGCTGCTCGCCGCGGTCGTACACGGCATAGCGCACCCCCGGCTCGCGCGTCGCGATCAGCCGCGGCACGGCGGCGGGATCGGCCAGGTCGAGCAGCCAGGCCTCGGACGTCTCGTGGTTGCCGCTGGCGATCACGCAGAAGCGGCCCGACGCGCTACGCGCGATATGGGTGAACCAGCCCTGGTCCTCTTCCTGGTAGACCAGCACGTCGTCGGCCTGCCCCGTGCCCAGGCGGTGGCGCCAGACCTGCAGGGGACGGTGATTCTCGTCGACCCGGACATAGTAGAGGAAGCTCGCGTCGGCGCCCCAGACGGCGTTGCCGCTGGTCTGTTCGAGGCAGTCGGGCAGGTCGGCGCCGTCCTGCCAGCGGCGGATGCGCAGGGTGAAGAACTCCGAGCCCTTGATGTCGGCGCTCCAGGCCTCGAGCCGGTGGTCGGGCGAGTGGCGCGTGCCGCCGAACTTGAAGTAGGGGCTGGCCTTCGCCAGCGCATCGCCGTCGAGCAGGATCTGCGGCTCGCCGCCCGCGCGCGGCAGGCGCCCGACCAGCTCGTGCTGGCCGCCCTCGCGGAACTTCGACAGGTAGGCATAGGGGCCGTCGGGCTGCGGGACGCTCGAATCGTCCTCCTTGATGCGGCCGCGCATCTCCGCGACCAGCGCCGTCTGCAGCGCCTGCGTCGGGGCGAGCACGGACTCGGTGTAGCGGTTTTCCGCCTCCAGGTACGCTCGGATGTCCGCATCGAGCAGGGACGGATCGCGCAATACGTGTTGCCACTGATTGTCCTTCAACCAGCCATAGTCATCGGTCAGGGTGACGCCATGCAGCGTCCGGACCGTCGGCCGCCGGGGGGCGACGGGCGGGCTGAAGGGGGCGGGAGCAATGTCGATTGCGGGAGACTTGTCCATGTTCTTCGTCGGGTTCCTTGGAAAGTGGGCGGCCAGGGCCGCTTGCTACACCGGAGTGTAGCAGTGAATCGAGAAGCACGATCCGAAGCGTCCGGCCGCCGCCTGATGTCCATCCGCCATGCAACCGTCTTGGTTCTCTGCTGCCTCGCATTGATGGTCGGGTGCAAGCCGAACGATCCGCAGGTGATCGACCCGAAGGACCTTCAGGCCATCCGACTGGATGAAGTCGTTCGGGTCCAGGGGCTGCTCAAACGCCCGGCCGAAGCCGTCTGCGTTCTCACGCCCTATGTCGCTCGGTTGGACGAAACGGAACCTCTGAGCCGTCAGGTCAACGCCCATCTCGCGGCCATCGACTATTTCGGTGCCGACGACAGTGCTCAGGCCTTCGTCTTCGTCAATGGAGACACCGTCACGGTGCAGCGCGTCAACGCCACAGGCGTCGATTTGGGAGCCTGGCATGAGGGTGTGCTGAGGGTCATCAAGCCAGTCCAGTGCACCGCTGTCGCGCAGGCCGTCCTCATGAAGGTCGATCCGTTCGTGCCGACGTTGATCCTCGGAGAAGCCAGATAGATGCTTCCGGACGGCCGTCGGAGCTTTCCGTCACGCGTAGTTGCCGCGCCCCGGCGCGCGGCCGTTGCCTTTGCGAGTGGGCTTGCGCGGCGCGGCGCCGGGCGCTTCCTTCCTCTTGACGGGCTTCGCGGGCGTGCCGAGGAGGTTGCGCATCTCCGCGCCCTTGCTGTCCCACCAGTCGGCGAGGATGCGGACGTCCCAGCCGATGCAGAAGTGCCTGACGCCCATCTCGAGGTACCGGCCGGCCTGCGCGGGGTCCCGCAGCTCGACGCGCGGATGCAGGCCCTTGCGCAGCGCCGTCTCGATCGTCCTGGTCTCGGCCGCGACGACGTCGGGATGGCCGTACTGCGCCGTCTTGCCGATGCTCATAGAATAGTCGGAGGCGCCGAACTGCACCATGTCGATGCCCGGCACCGACAGGATGGCGTCGAGGTCTTCGACGCAGGACTGCTTCTCGACCATGATGGCGATGACCACGTCGTTCAGCGCGTCGACATAGGCCGGCGTGCCGCCCTCGCGCACCGTGCCGACGTCGCGCCGCATGCCGACTCCCAGCCGGCCGCGGCCGCGCACCCCGCGCGCCATCGTGGTCTCGGCGCGCACCGCGTCGACGGCGGTCTTCGCGTCCTCGACGGTACGGATGTCGGCGAACAGCACGCTCTGGAAGCCCGCGCCGATCGCGCGCATGGCCTGGTGGGTGTACTGGGTCTGCTCGATCTTGATCATGCCCGACATGTTCATGAGCTCGAAGGCGCGGCCGAGATTGTCGAGGTCGTGCAGCGTGAAGGGCGCGTACTCGGCGGTGAACTCGACATAGTCGTACTGGCCGGAATGGCCGATCAGCTCGACCAGCGTCGGCCAGGCCGACAGGATGTGCGTGCCCACGGTCGGCTGGCCGGCCTCGAGGCGTTCACGGAGCGGATTGCGGCGCATGATGGTTCCCCTGTCGCTGTCGGCGTGCATACTGCGCCACAGGTTCGGGCAGGGGAAGCAGGGCGACGGGCGATGGCCAGCAGCGTGACCGTGATCGGTGCCGGGATCGTCGGCGTCTGCTGCGGGCTGCATCTGCAGCGGCAGGGCTTCGCCGTGCGCCTGGTCGACCGCGCGCCGCCCGGCCTCGGCTGCTCCTTCGGCAACTCCGGCAATTTCGGCATCGCCTCGTGCGTGCCCTTCGCGCTGCCGGGCGTGCTGAAGAAGGTGCCGGGCATGCTGTTCGACGCCCGGTCGCCGCTCAAGCTGCGCTGGCGGCACGTGCCGGCGGCGCTGCCCTGGTTCCTGCGCTTCGCCGCGTCCGCGCGGCCGTCGCGGGTCGAGGCCATCGCCGCCGCCCGCAACGCCCTGCTCGCACGGACGCACGAGGGGTATCGCCCGCTGATCGAGGCGGCGGGCGCGGGCGGGCTGATCGAGGAGTCCGGCCTGCTGATGGTGTTCGAGAGCGAGGCGGCATGGCGGGGCGCTTCGTACGCGATGGAGCTGCGCCGGCGGCACGGCATCCACATGGACGTGCTCGACGGCAACGAGGCCCACCAGATGGAGCCCGCCCTGGCCGACACGGTGGTGCGCGCCGTATCGATCCCGGCGGTGGCGCACACCGTCGATCCGCTGAAGCTCACCGAGGCGCTGGCGGCGGATTTCACGCGGCGCGGCGGGGAGATCGTGCAGGCTGCGGTGCAGGGCTTCGAGTTCGGCAGCGACGGCCCGTCGCGGCTGCGCACCGACCGCGGCCCGGTCGACGTCGAGCGGCTCGTGATCGCGGCCGGGGTCTGGTCGCGCGCGCTGGCGGCGCAGCTCGGCACGCGCGTGCCGCTCGAGGCCGAGCGCGGCTACCACGTGATGTTCCCGCACCAGTCCTTCGCGCTGCGCCGCGCGGTCATGTCAGTCGACCGGCACATCGCGGTCACGGGCATGCTGGAGGGCGTGCGCGCGACCGGCGTCGCCGAGTTCGCCAGCCCCGACGCGCCGGCCGACATGGCCAATGCCGACATGGTGGCGCGCCATGCGCGGGCGCTGATCCCGGCGCTCACCGGTGAACCCGGGTCGCAGTGGATGGGACCGCGACCGTCCCATCCCGATTCCAAGCCGGTGATCGGCCGCTCGCCGCGCCATCGCAACGTGTTCTTCGCCTTCGGGCACGATCACATCGGCCTGGCGCTGGGCGGCATCACCGGCCAGCTCGTGGCCGAGCTGGTGGCGGGCCGGCCGCCAAGCCTCGACCTTTCGCCATACCGGCCCGACCGTTTCTGAGCCCTGTCGTTTCCCGAGGAGAGTAGAAGAATGTTTCCGCCCAAGGAGAGCCTGACGATCTGCTTCGCCCATTCGGCGTACCGCATGAAGGAGCGCTTCGACCTGCGCGGCACCGGGGTGAAGAACTTCCAGGTGCACGCCTACGACGAATTCCAGAAGCGCGTCGGCGAGGCCGACGTCGTCGTGGTCTCGGGCATGTGGAAGAACGACCTGATCCCGCAGGCCGGCAAGCTGAAGTTCATCCAGTCGATCAGCTCGGGCATGGACCAGTATTCGAAGGAGCAGCTTGCGGCGAAGAGCGTGCGGCTGGCCAGCGCCGCCGGCGTCAATGCGCGCGCCGTGGCCGAGCATGCGCTGGCGCTGATGCTGGCGGTGGCGCGGCGGCTGCCCGAGGCGCGCGACAATCAGCACGGGAAGGTGTGGCGCGGCATGCTGGGCGACCTCACCCAGCGCGAGGACGAGATCGGCGGCAAGACGGTGCTGATCGTCGGCATGGGCCGCATCGGCAGCCATCTCGCCAAGCTCGCCAAGGCCTTCGACATGAAGGTGATCGGCATCCGCCGCGACCCGGCGCAGGGCGAGAACGGCGCCGACGCGATCTACGGCATGGGCGACCTGGTCGACCTGGTCCCGCAGGCCGACTTCGTCGTGCTGACCTGCGCGCTCACGCCCGAGACCACGGGGCTGATGAGCCGGGCGGCCTTCGCCGCGATGAAGCCTTCGTCGGTGTTCGTCAACGTGGCGCGCGGCAAGGTGGCCGATGAGGCGGCGCTGGTCGAGACGATGCAGCAGGGCCGCATCTGGGCCGCGGCGCTCGACGTCACCGCGGAGGAGCCGCTGCCGGCCGGCTCGCCGCTCTGGACGATGCCCAACGTCTTCATCACGCCGCACACGGCGGGCGAGACGCGCGCCTACGAGGACAACGTGATCGACATCCTGCTGGAGAATCTCGACCGCCTGTGGCGCGGCGAGAAGACCCTGCGCAACCAGGTGATCTGAGCCAAGTGATCTGAGCCAAGTGATCTGAGCCAAGCGATTCAAGGAGGACAAGACTCATGCCGATCGATCCGAACCGCACGATCCTGACGGGGGAGAACCCGTTCATCCGCCTCGTCGAGAAGGACGGCGATCCCAACACCACCGACGCCAGCTATTGGCGCATCCTGTTCTCGCCGGCCGGGCCGGGACACGTGCTCTACATCAAGAGCGAGCTGACGCACGGCCACTGGCGCATCTTCTCCGACAACATCGCCATGACGCGCTGGCTGCAGAAGACCGTGCAGGGCATGCTGAACGCCGAGCTGAAGGAGGAATCGATCCCGGTGACGGATGCGACCTTCTCCAAGTCGGGCGATCCCCGCTACTTCTGGACCGAGAACATCCGCGCGCACGACACCGACATCGCGATGACCTGGTACGACATCGGCGAGCCGCTGCTGCTGCACACCGAGCCCAACGAGCCGCCGCAGAAGCGGCCCTACGGCGTCTGCACCGTGCTGGTGCCCGCGATGGGCGCCCGCCTGACGATCAACGGTATCCAGGCCCGCGGCAGGCCCTGGCCGCGCGAGCGCGACGGCCGTCCCTTCAGCACCTGTGCGCTGGCCTTCTCCGAAAGCTGGACCGAGGCCCGCTGAGGGAGCTCGATGCCCCGATGGACTTGCCGCGAGGATCAGATGCCGGATCGTCGAAGCAAGGCCCCTCGGCTGCTCGGGGCGACGGAGCCCCAGCTCAGTCGGCGGCGCGGGTCGCGGGCTGCGACGGGGCGAAGCCCATGGCGCGGGCGAGGTGCGTGTAGCTCGCCCGACGCACCTCCTCGTCATGCGTCCAGGTGACCACCGCCATCTCGTCGACACCGACGCGCTCCTTCAGCTCGACGATGCGGGCGGCGACCTCGGGGCCCGTGCCGACGAAGGAGTCGCGCCGGAAGCGCGCGACGCGGTCGGCGTCGTAGGCTTCCAGCTCCCGGGCGGCGACCTCGGGCGTGTCGAGCGGCACCAGGATGCCGCGGTCGCGGTTCATGCGGGACAGGGCGCGCGAGGTGAAATGGTACTGCGCCTCCTCCATCGTGTCGGCCGCCAGCGCCCAGACGCAGAGGCCGGAACGCGGCTCGGGGTGGCGGACGCTGGGGCGATACTTCTCCTTGTAGAGCTTGATCGCCCGCTCGCCGCCGGCGCCGTCGCTGAAGAACCAGGCGTAGCAGTAGGGCAGGCCGAACAGGGCGGCGACCTGGGCGCCGTAGTCGGAGCTGCCCAGGATCCAGATCTCGGGCGCAGTATCGGTCTGCGGGAAAGCCTGGACGGCCGCGAAGGGATGGCGGTCGACCAGCGGCTCGCCGTGCACCCAGGCGATCAGGTCGCGGACGTCGGCCGGGAAGTGCTCGGGCCGCTCGTTGGCGGCGGGATTCAGGGCGAAGGCGGTGCGGCCGTCCGAGCCCGGCGCGCGGCCCAGGCCGAGATCGATGCGGCCGGGCGCCAGCGCGTCCAGCACGCGGAACACCTCGGCGACCTTGAAGGGCGAATAATGCGGCAGCATGATTCCCGCGCTGCCGATGCGGATGCGCTCGGTCGTGGCCGCGATGGCGGCGATCAGGATCTCGGGCGCCGTGCCGACGATGGTCGGATGGTTGTGGTGCTCCGACACCCAGAAGCGTTCGTAGCCCAGCGCCTCGCAATGGCGGGCCAGCGCCACGGTGTTGCGGATGGACTGGTCCTGCGGACGGCCGGCGACGGCGATCGACTGATCGAGAACGGAAAGACGCATGATCTCCACATGGCGCCTGCCGGCTAATCCGGCAAGGCCACCACCTGATAGAGGGCGGCCAGCAGCGGGCTGGGATTGGCGCTGGCGCCGAACGCGGTCCGGAACACCTGGACGATCTCGCCGCGGCGGTAGATGTGGCTGAGAGTGGTATCGACTGCGAGGCGGAAATCGCGATCGCCTCGCTGCAGGCCCAGTGCGATCGGCTCGACGCTGAGGTAGGTGTCGGCCATCAGCAGGTCGGCGAAGCGCTTCTCCTTGCGCAGCAGGAAGGACACGGTCGAGCGGTCGCCGAAATAGGCGGCGATGTCGCCCTTCTGCAGCAGGTCCAGCCCCTCCTGGTTGCTCTTGACCAGGACGATCTCGGCCTTGATGGCGGTGCCGGTGAGCGCGCGGCGCAGATCCTGCTCCGTCGTCGTGCCGGGCAGGACGCCGGCCTTCTTGCCGGCCAGCAGCTTGACGTCGCGCGGGCCGTCCGGGCGGATGGCGAAGCTCGCGCCGTCGATGAAGATGGGGATGGAGAAGTCGACGAGGGCGCGGCGCGACAGCGTCGCCGTGGAGGATTCGCACAGCAGGTCGGCCTTGTTGCCGGTCAGGGCCTCGAACCGGTCGGCCGTGTTCACCTTGACATACTCGACGCGGAGCTCGGAGAGCTTGAGCTGGTCCTTCAGCTTGCCCGCGACGGCGCGGCAGAGATCGACGGAATAGCCCTGCGGCGCCGCTCCCGCCGCGCTGCCCGGCGCGATGTAGGAAAAGGGCGGCGCGTCGGGGTTGTAGCCGAGCCGCAGCACCTTGCTCTCCCGGAGCCGCTCGATCGTCTGGGCGGCCGCGCTCTCCGCCAGAAGGACGGAGCCCGTCAGGACGAGGATGCAGAAGCAGAGACCTTTCAGGATCGAGCGCATGGTATCATCCCCCCTGTCCGTCGCGGCACGATGGCGAAACATTCCGACATCCCGCTCGTTATGACCACCGATTCCTGCATCGGAGGCGCCGTCATGGCCAAGCGCAAGACCGCCTGCAAGGTCGTCGGCATCGACCATATCTCCATCCGGGTGAGCGACTACGCCCGCTCGAAGGCGTTCTACGAGAAGCTGTTCGGCTTCCTGGGCTTCGAGATCTCCGACGAGTATCCCGAGACCATCGGCTGGACCAACGGCCGGACGCGCTACTGGATCGCGCCGGCCGAGGGCCGCAAGCGCTACCGCGTCGGCGATGTCGGGCTGCACCACTATGCCTTCCAGCTGCGCAGCCGCAGGGATGTCGATGCGCTGCAGGCCTTCCTCGAGGAGGAGGGTGTGCGCATCGTCGATCCGGCCGACGAATACTACGAGGACTACTACGCCGTGTTCTTTCTCGACCCGGACGGCATCAAGCTCGAAGGCATGAGGTACGGGGAGCTGACGGCAAAGCGAAAACGGAAGGGCTGAGCCGGTTCCCCCGGCTTGTCGCCGCGCCGGCCGGGCGGCAAACTCCCGGCCGTTTTTCCGGTACCCTGACAGGAGGTTTCCCATGTCGACCGCCACCCAGACCAAGCCCTCGGACTCCACGCTGATCACGCGGGGCATGCTGATCGGCGGCGAATGGGTCGACAGCGCCTCGGGCGCGCGCATCACCGTCGAGAATCCCGCCAAGCGCTCGCCGCTGGCCGAGGTGCCGCGCGGCAATGCGACCGACGTCGAGCGCGCCGTGGCGGCCGCGCGCAAGGCCTACGCCGAATGGCGCAAGGTGCCGCCGCGCGAGCGCGGCAAGGTGCTGCTCAGGATCGCCGAGGCGCTGCAGGCGCGGGCCGAGGAGATGGCGCGCACCATCGCGTCGGAGACGGGCAACGCTCTGCGCACGCAGGCGCGCGGCGAGGCCATCCTGACGGCCGACATCTTCCGCTACTTCGGCGGGCTGGGCGGCGAGCTGAAGGGCGAGACCATCCCGCTCGGCGAGCATGTGCTCTCCTACACGCGGCGCGAGCCGCTGGGCGTGGTCGGCGCCATCATCCCCTGGAACGCGCCGGTGATGCTGGGCGCGCTGAAGATCGCGCCAGCCCTGTGCGCCGGCAACACCATGGTCATGAAGGCGGCCGAGGATGCGCCACTCGGCGTGCTGCTGATGGCCGAGATCTGCCAGGAGTTCCTGCCGCCCGGTGTGCTGAACGTGCTGACCGGAATGGGCGAGGAGTGCGGCGGTCCGCTGCTCGCGCATCCCGGCATATCCAAGCTGTCCTTCACCGGCTCGACCGAGGTCGGCAAGATCGTCATGCGGGCGGCGGCGGAGCGCATCGTGCCGGTGTCGCTGGAGCTCGGCGGCAAGAGCCCGTCGATCGTCTATCCCGACGCCGACGAGGACTGGGCGGTCGACGGCATCATCGCCGCCATGCGCTTCACGCGGCAGAGCCAGAGCTGCACGGCGGGCTCGCGCCTGTTCCTGCACGAGGACATCTTCGATTCGTTCCTCGCCAAGCTCGAGAAGAAGACATCGGCGCTCAAGATCGGCGATCCGCTCGACGAGAAGACCGACATCGGCACCATCATCAACAACAAGCAGTTCACCAAGGTCTGCAAGTATGTCGAGGAGGGGCTGCGGCGCGCTGACGCCAAGCTGGTGTTCGGCGGCCTGCCGCCCAAGTCGGGCCCGCTGAGCGAGGGCTACTATGCCATCCCGACGGTGTTCGCCGACCGCTCCAACGACTGGCGGCTGGCGCGCGAGGAGATCTTCGGCCCCGTGCTGGTGGCGATCCGCTGGAGCGACGAGGCCGAGGCGATCCGCATGGCCAACGACAGCCACTACGGGCTCGCGGCCTACGTCTGGACGCACGACATCGGCATCGGCTTGCGCACCGCCCATGCCATCGAATCGGGCTGGGTGCAGGTCAACCAGGGACTCGGCCAGGTGCCGGGCATGTCCTACGGCGGCTACAAGCAGAGCGGCATCGGCCGCGAGTTCTCGCTCGAAGGCATGCTCGACAGCTTCACCCAGCGCAAGAACGTGACGGTGAACCTCGACGTCCGCCGCTAAGCCGGCACCTTGCGGTGGTGCTCGGTCGCGCCCTGGTAGGCGTGGCCGATGCGGTAGAGGGTGGCCTCGTCGAAGGGGCGGCCGACGATCTGCAGGCCGATCGGCAGGCCGTTGCTGTCGAAGCCGCAGGGCAGCGACAGGGCGGGGATGCCGAGCGTGTTGAAGGGGCGCGTGAGGCCGGTGAAGCGCGCCACCATGCTGAGCGTCGCCGGTCCGCCCGACGCCTCGACGTCGGTCTCCGCGATGGTCGGGATCGGAAAGGGGATCGCCGGCAGCAGAACGGCGTCGATGTTCTCAAGGGCCGTCGCCAGGAACTCGCGCACGAAGTGCGCGCGCAGGCGCAGCGCGTCGATGTACTGCGTGGCGGGGATGAAGAAGCCCGCCTCCATGCGCGTGCGCACCTGGTTGGCGTAGGGCGCGTTCGCCTCCAGCCACGGCCGATGCATGGCGGCCGCCTCGCACTTCACGATGACCTCGGCGGCGCGGTAGAGCGCCGTGAAGTCCGGCAGCTTCGCGGGAACGATCGTGGCGCCGAGCCGGCCCAGCGCATCGGCGGCGGCCTGCACGGCGGCGCCGACCTGGGCATCGACGGGCACCAGCGCCTCGGGCAGGGCGAGACCCAGGCGCAGCCCCTCCACGCCACCCTCCAGCAGCGCCTCGTAGTCGGGCACCGGCTTGTCGCTGGTGGTCGAATCGTCGGGATCGTGGCCGGCGACCGCGGCCAGCATGCGGGCATTGTCGCGGACGGTGCGGGTCAGCGGACCGACATGGTCGAGCGTCCAGGACCGCGCCAGGGCGCCGGCGCGGCTGACGCGGCCGTAGGTCGCCTTCATGCCGACCACGCCGCAGGCGGAGGCGGGCAGGCGGATCGAGCCGCCGGTATCGGAGCCCAGCGCGCCGTAGACCATGCGCGCGGCGACGGAGGCGCCCGAGCCGCTCGAGCTGCCGCCGGTCACGCGCGTGCCGTCCCAGGGGTTGCGGCAATGGCCGTGATGCACGTTGTGTCCCGTCGGGCCGGCGGCGAACTCCGCCATGTTCAGGAAGCCCAGTTCGACGACCCCCGCGGCGTCGAGCTTCTGCAGCACGGTCGCGGTGACCGGCGCCGTCCAGTCGCGGCGGATCTCGCTGCCGCCGGTCGAGCGCTCGCCCGCACGGTAGTACATGTCCTTGTGCGCCATCGGCACGCCGTGCAGCGGACCGCGTCGCTGGCCGGCGGCCAGCTCCTGGTCGAGGAGGCGCGCCTGGGCCAGCGCCTTGTCCCTGTACACGCGGAGGAAGGCGTTGGTGCGCGGCTGCCAGGCCTCGATGCGGGCGAGGCAGGCCTCGGTGGCCTGCACCGAGGTGATGCGGCCGGCGGCGATGGCGTCGGCGATCTCGCTGAGATCGCGCAGGGCAAGATCCTCGTTGATCATCTGCCGGCCTTAGCCATGACGCTGGCGAAGGCGGCGGGATCGTCGTCGAAGGTCAGGCGCTCGGCGGCGGCCTTGCGCACGGCATCGTTCAGCCCCTCGACCTCGGCCGCGATCTCCGCGAGGCGCTTCTCGTCATAGGCCAGTCCCTGGAGCTGCCGGGCGATGGCGCCAGCCAGACGTGTCCTGTCGTCCATGGATAACTCCCCTAGGCGGCGAGCCTGAGCTTGCGCTGCTCGAGGCGCGCGCGGTCGTCCTCGCCGAACGTCATGATCTTGCGGATCTTCTGGTCGAACTTCATGCCGACCGCCTCGGCGCAGGCAGCAAGCCTGCCGGTCTCCGCCTCGAACAGGAAATGCGTGAAGGTGAGCACCTTGTCAGTGTAGGCGGCGAGGCCGCTCATCACGACGAGCAGATCGCCGGCGCGCAGCGGGCGGCGGTAGTGGTTCAGCATCTCCACCACGACGGATCCTTCCTGGCGCTCCTGCATCGCCGCGCGGTCGAAGCCGAGATGGTTCCACAAGAGCGGCGCGCCGTCGGAGTAGCGGCCGAACTGGTGGCGCGGCAGGAACTCGCGCTGCTCGTCGCATTCGGCCGGTGCGATCAGCCGGCGCCCGACCTCGATGAGGCCATGCGCCTCGGCCTCGTCCAGCGCGATGTCCGGCAGCGACAGCTTGCCGACGCTGCGCGGCCGCGCCTGCTCGGGCAGGTCCACGAGGGCGGCTTCGGCCCGACGGCGGAAGGCGTCGGGCCACGGCGCATTCGACGCGATGCGGCGACGGGCGGTAGCCGCGACCCGGCCGTCCGACGGATTGCGGATCTCGTGGTAGGCGACGAGGTGGCGCTCCCCGACCTCGACCGGCGCCGACAGGACCTCGACCGGATCGACGACCCGGAACTCCTTCAGGTAGCGGACATGGTCCTCGGACGGGCGCGGCTCCAGGCCCGCTTCGCGCTGTGCGCGGGGCCCGAGACCCAGCCGTCCCAGCAGGTGGGCGGACGCCTCGTGGGCGAATTCAGTATAGAACTGGACGTTCAGATGGTCGTTCTCGTCGCACTGCCAGGTGTTCACGGCGGTGCTGAAAGTCGGGATCAGGCCGGGCCTCGACACGCTACGCTCTCTCTGCAGTCTGTGGATGACTGGTCCAAATGGCCGAAAAAGCCCCAAGAATCGACACTTTTCGTAGTTTGGGGACTTGCGGACCACCGATTCGTGGATAACCTTGGGCTGTCAACGCCGTCCTGGGGCGTCAGGCGACGGTTGACGAACGATAATGCAAGGGACCCCTCACAATGGCAACGAAACCCTCCGCTCCCACCATTCCCCTCTCCAAGGTGGCGGCCGAACTGGCTGAAAAGACGGGCATGACCAAGAAGGACGCCAGCGGCGCCCTCGACGAGTTCGTCGGCCTGGTCGTCAGGCATCTGAAGAAGGGCAACAAGGTCCGCATCACGGGCCTCGGCATCCTTCAGGTTCGCGCCCGCCCGGCGCGCATGGGCCGCAACCCGGCGACCGGCGAGGCGATCAAGATCAAGGCGTCGAAGAAGGTGGCCTTCCGCGTCGCCAAGGATCTCAAGGAAGCGATCTAAGTCCCTCCGAGTTTCCTCGACGGCAGAAGATTGGGCGGGTTCCGGCGGCTACCGGGCCCGCCCTTCCTTTTTGGAGAGGCCTGTCGTGCGCCGCGTTGCGGGCGCTAGCATGGCGCGCCGAACGCGAGCCGCATGGATACATTCACCGTCCTGAAATACCTGACTGTCCTCGCCCTGCCGCCCGCGTCCATGGCGGTGGGCCTGCTGCTCGGTGGCCTGCTCGCGATCGTCGGATTGCGGCGGCTCGCGATCTCCGTCGGGGCGGCGGCGGTTGCAGAGACGCTGATCCTTTCGTTCCCGCCCGTCACGGATGCCGTGTTCGAACCGCTGCAGGCGACGGCGCGCGCCGAGGCGGCGGCGGCGCCTGCCTGCTGCTATGCCGCGATCGTCGTGCTGGGCGGCAACATCGCGCCGGCGATGCCGCCCTATCTCATGGAGCCGGAGCTCACCGACGCCGCCGACCGTACCTGGTATGCCGCGCGGCTCTATCACCGCGGCATTGCGCCCAAGATAATCGTCAGCGGCGGCTCGTTGCCGACGCGGGCCGGCAAGCCGACCACGGAAGCGGAGGCCATGCGGCGCTTCCTCACCGACCTGGGTGTCCCGTTCGAGGCGATCCTCTCCGAAGGCGATTCGCTGAACACCATCCAGAACATCCGCAACGTCCGCGCGATGGTCGGCGACCAGCGCGTCGCGCTCGTCACGTCCGGCTACCACATGCCGCGGGCGATGGCGCTCGCGCGGCGCGGCGGGCTTTCGGCCGCGGCGTTCCCCACCGACTGGCGCGTGCCGGCGGCGGCAGGTTCGCCGTGGGAGTACTGGGTTCCGTCGGCCGCCGGCCTGGCATCGTCGGGAATTGCCTTGCGCGAGCATCTGGCCTTGCTGTTCGATCCGCGCGGAGGTGATTGACGACATGACTGCGTATCGTGTGCCCCGTCGCATCGCATTGCGGGCGGTCGCCGGTCTCGCCGTTGGCGCTCCCCTGCTGATGCCGCTCGCGCGCCGGGCGCGGGCGCAGACGCTGGAGAAGGTGAGCTTCCATACCGACTGGCGGGCGCAGGCCGAGCATGGCGGCTACTACCAGGCGATCGCGGCCGGGCTCTACCGCAAGGCGGGCATCGAATGCGACCTGCGCCAGGGCGGCCCCAGCCTGAACATCAGCCAGCTCCTGCTGGCGGGCCGCGTCGACATGATCATGTCGAACAGCTTCGAGGCCTTCAACTTCGTCAACATAGGCGCGCCCTTCTTCACCATCGCCGCGATCTTCCAGAAGGATCCGCAGGTGCTGATCGGCCATCCCGACACGGGATTCGATTCGTTCGAGAAGCTGAAGGGGCGCACGCTGCTGATCGGCAGCGGCGGCCGCGTCACCTACTGGCCCTATATCCGGCGCAAGTTCGACCTGTCCGACACGCAGCTGCGGCCCTACAATTTCAACATGGCCCCGTTCCTCGCTGACAGGAACGCCGTGCAGCAGGGCTTCCTCTCGTCCGAACCCTACTCGATCGAGCAGGCGCTGGGTCGGGCGCCCGTCGTGCTGCTGCTGGCCGATGCGGGCTACAGCGCCTACCAGACCACGATCGCGATCTCGCGGCGCATGGCGAGCGAGAAGCACGACCTCGTGCAGCGCTTCGTCGATGCCTCGCTGGAGGGATGGGCGCAGTATCTCGCGGGCGGTCCCGCGACCGCCGCGGCCAACGCCCTGATCAAGCAGGCCAACCCCGAGCAGACCGACGACCGGATCGCCTATGCCGTCAGGGTGATGAAGGAGCGCGGCATCGTCCTGTCGGGCGACGCGCTGAAGGACGGAATCGGCGCCATGAGCACGCGGCGCTGGCAGGCCTTCTACGACTCCATGGTCGGTGTGGGCGTGCTGCCCGCAGGGCTCGACGTGGCGCGCACGCACACGCTCGACTTCGTGAACAAGGGAATCGGCAAGGCATAGGAGCAGGCATGTACAAGGTGAGCGAAGAGCACGCGATGCTGCGCGATCTGGTGAAGAAGTTCGTGCGCAACGAGCTGATGCCGCTGGAGAAGAACATCCTCGACCGCTTCGCCGCCGGCCAGCCGGCGGCCCTGTCGGACGAGGAGAACGCCAAGCTCCTGAAGCAATGCAGGGAGCTCGGCCTGTGGGCGCTCGACGTGCCGGAGGAGGCGGGCGGCGCCAATCTGCCGGCAGTGGCGCTGGTCGGGGTCAACGAGGAGCTCGGCTACGTCGCGGTGCCCTTCACCTTCCCGCCGGACTCGCCCAACCTGCACATGCTGCTGGCGACTGCCAGTCCCGAGCAGCGCAAGAAGTACCTCGAGCCCTACGCGGCCGGCGAGACGACATCGGCCATCGCCATCTCGGAACCGGGCGCGGGCGGCGATCCGGCCGGCATGAAGACGCGCGCCGTGAAGGACGGCGACCACTGGGTGATCAATGGCCGCAAGATCTGGATCAGCCGCATCGCCAAGGCGGACTTCACCATCGTCATGGCGGTGACGGATCCCGAGCGCGGCTCGCGCGGCGGCATCACCGCCTTCCTGGTCGACAAGGGCACGCCGGGCCTGGTCGTGGCGCGCGCCATCCCGATGCTGGCCGGCCAGCGCACCTACGAGGTCGTGTTCGAGGACTGCCGCGTGCACGAGAGCCAGGTGCTGGGCCGCATCGGCGCCGGCTTCGCGCCCATGCAGCTGCGCCTCACCGTGCGCCGCCTGCAGATGGGCGCCTGGTGCATCGGCATGGCGCAGCGGGCGCTCGACATGCTGGTCGAGCACGCCAACCAGCGCGTGACCTTCGGCCAGAAGCTCGCCGACCGGCAGGCCATCCAGTGGTGGGTCGCCGACGCCGCCACCAAGCTGCATGCCTGCCGGCTCATGGTGATGGACGCGGCGGTGAAGCAGGACGAAGGCCGCGACGTTCGCATGGAGGCGTCGATGATCAAGGTCTTCGCCACCGAGATGGCGACCGAAGTGATCGATCATGCCCAGCAGGCCTTCGGCGCCATGGGCGTCACGCAGGAGCTGCCGCTGTCGTGGCTGGCGCAGAAGGTGCGCACGATGCGCGTCTACGAGGGGCCGTCGGAGGTTCACCGCATGGTGATCGCGCGTCGTATCCTGGGCGGGCGCTGACGGCGGCGTACATCTCACAGATCGGTCATCGCACCCGCGTTGACCGTCGCTGCGTCCTCCCTGAGCTTCCAGCCATGGATGCTCGGGTCGAAACATACATCCGCCGCGGCAAGTTCTACGTCGACGGCTGGCTGCGCAAGGAGGCGGCGCGCACGATCGTCGCGCTCGACGCGCGGCAGCGTTCGCTGGCCGTGGAGGGTGGCGTCCTCGAGATCGGCGTGCACCACGGCAAGCTGTTCATCCTGCTCTACCTGCTGTGCCGGCCGCCCTACAAGGCGGTGGCGATCGACCTGTTCGAGGATCAACACCTCAATGTCGACCAGTCAGGCAACGGCGACCTCGCAAGGCTGAAGCGCAACCTGGAGCGTCACGCCGACCGGGCGCGGCTGGTGCTGCATCAGGGAAGCTCGACGGAGCTGTCGGCGGAAGACCTGGTGAGGCTGGGCGAGGCAAGGCCGCGGCTGGTGAGCGTCGACGGTGGCCACACGGCAGAGATCGCCGCTCATGACCTGGCGACGGCGAGCGAGGCGATCGTCGAAGGCGGCATCATCGTCGTCGATGACGTCTTCAACGAACGGTGGCCGGGCGTCGTCGACGGCGTGCACCGATTCTTCGCGCGGCGTCCCGATCTCGTGCCGTTCGCCATCGGCGCCAACAAGACCTACTTCTGCCGGCCGTCCTATCGCGACATCTATTACGACACCGTCGTCGCGGCGAGCCCCGCTGCCACCGCGACGGAGTTCCTCGGCCAGCCGGTGGCCTTCCTCGACTTCCAGTACCGGCCGGGCCTGAAGGAGGCCGTCGTGCAGACCGCCGCCTGGCGGAGCCTGCGCACGACGCCGATCGGCCGGCCGCTGCGCTGGGCCTGGCACGCCGGCCGCACGCTGCGGCGCGGGCTGATGCGGAACGAGGGCTTCTAGGATCGCGGTTTTTGCAGCCGGCCCACTGTGGTCTCGCCGAGAGTCCTGTCGGCCGCGCCGAGGCTGCGCCGGTTGGCGTTGCCCCAGGCCTCCATGGCGTCGAGGATGGGACCGAGCGTCAGCCCCTTGCGCGTGAACGCATATTCAACGTGGGGCGGCACGCGCTGGTGAACCTTGCGCGACACGATGCCGTCGCGCTCCAGCGCGCGCAGCTGCAGGGTGAGCATGCGCTGCGTGATCCCCGGCACCAGCCGGCGCAGCTCGTTGAAGCGTCGCGGCCTGTCCTTGAGGTGGAACAGGATCGTCGGCTTCCAGCGTCCACCGATCACCTCGACGGTGGCCGTCACCGAGCACCAGGGGGCCTTGGTCGGCATCGCGTCTCTCTCCGCCGTCTCTACAGCCGATCGCCGGTATAAAATATGTGCGTACTTATGCGAAGCGGACCGCCGTGATACGGCACGGGCATGGTCGATCACGCCTTGTCCGTTCTCATCATCGCCGGCGCCCTGGGCTGCGGCCTGGTCGCGGGCATCTTCTTCGCCTTCTCGTCGTTCGTGATGGCGGCCCTGGGCCGGCTTTCCGCCGCGGAAGGTACGGCGGCCATGAACGCGATCAATGTCACGGTCATCAACCCCGGCTTCATGCTGGCCTTCTTCGGAACCGCCGTCGTCTGCATCGCGGCGGCCGCCGCCGCAGCCCTGCGCGGCGCAGGAGACGCCTGGCTCGTGGCCCTGGCCGCGGTGCTTTACGCCGCCGGCTGCATTGGCGTCACGATGGCGCGCAACGTGCCGCTCAACAACCAGCTGGCGGCGGCGGCGATCGGCACGCCCGAGGCCGCGGCCCTATGGACGCACTACCTCGGTGCCTGGACCTTCTGGAACACGGTGCGCACCATCGCGGCCGCGGCCGCGGCCGTGATGCTGATGGCGGTGCTGGCCTGGCGGAGCGCGTCCTAGGACAGGCGGGCCGCCGCCTCGGCATTGGCCTGGCGCCGGCTCTCCAGCAGCGTTCCCAGCCGGCTGCGCAGGCGGTTCACCGTCTCGTCGCCCGCCTTCTCCGGGGAGCCGGCATCGAATGGCGGATGCGGATCGTACTCGAGCATCAACTGGATCGTTCGCGCCACCTCCTCGCCGGCCAGCTCGGCGGCGAGGGTGAGGCCGAAGTCGATGCCGGCGGTCACGCCGCCGCCCGAGATGCGGTTGCGGTCTCGCACGACGCGCTCGGCGACGGGCGTGGCGCCGAAGTCCTTCAGCATGTCGCGCCACATCCAATGGCAGGCCGAGCGGTAGCCCTTCAGCAGGCCGGCGGCGCCCAGGACCAGCGAGCCGGTGCAGACCGAGGTCACGTAGCGGGCGCCCGCCGCCTGCCGCCGCAGGAAGTCCAGCGTCTCGGCGTCGGTCATCAGCGCGGCCTGGCCCACGCCGCCCGGCACGCAGATGACGTCGAGCTGCGGGCAGTCGGCGAAGGACGTGGTCGGCACGATCGAGAAGCCGGAATCGGTCGGCACGGGCTCTCGCGTCTTCCAAACCATGTGCAGGCGGCACTCCGGCAGGCGGGACAGGACCTGGGCCGGGCCCGTGGCGTCGAGCTGGGTGACGTCGGGGTAGAGCAGGATGCCGATCTGGACAGGTGCGGGCATGGAGACCTCCTTGGGAAGCCCACGCTAGGCCTCGCGGCCACTGGCAGGAATGACAAAGGCACTCTATTTTCTGCCAATGACCAGACCCCATCGCGTGGCGATCCTCGCCTACGAGGGCTGCCAGCTCCTCGACGTCACCGGTCCCGCGGCCGTGTTCGGCGCCGCCAACGACGCGCGGGACGGTCCCTTCTACGAGGTTCGCATCGTGTCGCCGGACGGCGGACTGGTGAGCGCCAACTGCGGCGTCGCCCTCGACAGCCGCAAGATCGGCGGACAGCCCGATACGCTGCTGGTCGCCGGCGGCTCCCGCGGGCTGAAGGCGGCCATGGAGCGCCAGGACCTGCGCCGCTGGCTGCGCATGGCCGTGCCGGGGGCGGCGCGCTACGGCTCGGTCTGCACCGGTGCTTTCGTGCTGGCGGCGGCCGGGCTGCTCGACGGAAAGCGGGTGGCCACGCACTGGGCGAGCTGCGAGCGCCTGGCCGAGCGCTTCCCCACGCTGGAGGTCGATGCCGATTCGCTCTACGTCGCCGACGGCAAGGTCTGGACGTCGGCCGGCGTCACGACCGGCATCGACATGGCACTGGCGATGGTGGAGGCCGATCTCGGGGCGGCCGTCGCCAACCTGATCGCCCGGCACTTCGTGCTCTATGCGCGCCGCCCGGGCTACCAGTCGCAGTTCAGTCCGCTCCTGCAGGCGCAGACCAAGGCGCAGGCGCCGTTCGCCGCGCTGATCGGCTGGATGCAGGACAATCTCGGCACGCAGCTCGACGTGCCTACCCTGGCCGCGCGCGCCGGGCTTTCCGAGCGCAGCTTCTACCGGAAGTTCACGGAGGCGACGGGCAAGACGCCGGCCCACTTCGTGGAAGGCCTGCGGCTCGACGCGGCCCGGACCCTGCTGGCGCAAGGCCTGCCGATCAAGACCATTGCCGGCAAGGTGGGACTCAATTCACCGTCGCGGTTGGGACAGGCATTCGAACGGCGCTTCGGCGTGGCGCCGTCGCTGTTCCGCGAGATGCACCGGCCGTCCTCCCGCGCATAGCGGAGGCCGGTTTCAGCCCGTCGTCTCGTGGATCTTCTGCAGCACGCGGTGCTCGAACTCCTCGACCGGACAGTCGATTTCGCAGGCGACCGAGCCGCAGCGGTCGCAGCGGCATTCGTACCGGCCGGCCGGGCGGTCGGCACCGGTGTCCTTGAGGACGAGCCGATGCCCGCAGCGCCGGCAGTAGGGGATCAGGTCCTGGACCGCGCCTGAGCTGTCGTACGACCAGCGCCAGCGGATGTTGAAGAAGTCGTCCTGCGTGCTGATGGGCGAGCGCGGCCTGGCCTCGCGCGTCGGCCGCAGGGCCGTGCCCAGCCAGCCGGCGACGATGATGGCGCAGATCGCCAGCAAGCCCAGCAGCCAGTTCGGCACCGACGTGGACGCCGCGAGGAAGTGCCAGAGGTTGGCGAGCCAGTCGCCCACGGCCGACCACAGGCCGAGGAAATAGCCCAGGATCAGGCCCGCGACGGCGACCACGGCGGCAAGCCGGAGTTTAGATGCCGAGGGTGGTCGAATCTGCACCTGGACTAGCCTTTCCAATCGAGCCGTTCAGCATCCTCGTCATGGCGACGCGCTTCCCAATCGTATGCGTCCGCCAGTGCTGCAAGTGCCTTGGCAGTGTGGGGGTGATCGTACGCGATCGCCTTCTCCCAGGTCCGATACCTGGCTGCTTCCTGCCGCTCCAGGTCGCCGCCGTCGCGGGGGCTTCGGCTGGTGATGCCGCGCCGGTTTATCTTTCCCACGTGGAAGCCTTCGATCATCGGCTTGCTGCGAAAGAGGTCGATCACCTCGCGGACCGGCTCTGCCGGCCAGGCGCCGTCGGCGCCCATGGGTGACGCCGAGAGCATCTTGCCGATGCGGCTGTCGGCGATGTCCTCGCGGCCGGCCGCCTTGGCCAGCGCACGTGCCTCTTTGATCCAGGCTTCCAGTACGCTGCCATCAATCGAGCCGTCGTCACGTGCCCCGGGGATTCGGTTCCACATTTCCAGCAGCCGGTAGGCTTGAGTCGCGACCATCCGTGCGTGTTCCGGGGCTTGAGGCTCGGAGCCAGCGATGCCGCTCCCTTCGCTGGGTTTGAAGACGGCGCTCAGCATCTCGATGAACAGAGACGGCTGGTCTGCAAGGGCTTTCAGCAACACTTTCGCAGGCCGGCGGGAATGTCTGAGCAGATGCAGATAGTTCCATTCGAGCCGGGCAAGGGCATTGCGGTCGACGTCTTCGCGATCGTCGAGCAGTTGAAGGATTTCCGTGACGCAGTGCTGGAATCTCGGCGCTTCATTGCTGTCGCCGTCGCTCTGGAACGGCTGACGGGCGGCTTCCTGCAGCATTTCGATCAGCAGGTCGGTCGGCAGGTCCACCTTCGCAGCGCGTGCTGCGAGCGGGAGGGCATGGCGGGCGCGTCCCGCGCCGATGAGCTTGCGGATGGCGTAGGCGAGGTCGTCGCTGTCGTCGCTCATCCAAAACACCGAAGCACGTCGCCAATACGTCGTTTCGATGTCGCCCCCAATGTCGGCGACTTGCGTCCAGGTCCAACGCGCGAGCGGAAGCGCCCGAAGGATCGTCAACAGCGCAAAATCCCCCCACGCTTCGGCTCGCGCCTTCGCAATCAACGCTCCCGCCCAGGGCTCCTTGCGGTCGCGGAAGACGGATATGATCAGCCCGTGGGCGACGTCACGCTCGCGAGGATCGTCGCTCCTGACCGCGGCCTCGAGCAGGGCGTCGACCTCGCTCTCCGACAGACCGCCGTCATGGAGCGCCTTGCCGAGGTAGCCGGCGGCGTCGCTCAGGCGCGCGAGTGCGAGTACAGCTGCGATTCCACCGTCGGCGTAAATTGCCCGCGCGGCTTGCTGCCGAGCGGCGTCGACATCCCGCTGTTCGGTTTGCCAGCCCTCCGTCGACGGGGTAGGGAGCTCAACCGATTGCTGAAAGAGCCAGGCGGTCCGCTCCAGCGCATCGACGGGTGCGAAGCGGTCGTACAAGGCATCAAGGCGATCCAGCACCGCCGTCGGCAACGACCATTCGGCATCCGGGAATTCCCGGTGATGATGGAGCACGCCTCGGAGCTTGGTCCAGAAGGCCATACGGTCGGCCTTATCCGTTATGCGCGGCTCCGCCGCCTCGAGCGCCGCGACCGCCGCATCGGGCTCCGGCGCCAGATCGCCAAGTCGGTCGAGCAGGGGCGACCATCGTGCGGGACTGAGCCCGACGTCCGCGAGCAGACGGTTGCTAAGCTCGGTGGCGCCTCGCCTGATTAGGCCCCAGGTCACGGTCTCCACCGTGTCGACGGTAAAGTCGCGCCAGCGTGGCATGGGCGATGGGGTCGAGGAGTCGTGTCCCTGCGGGAGCGTCGCAAGCATCAACTTCCAGGCTGCGTCGGATTCGTGTCTGCGGATCAGGTCGAGAGCGCGCAGCCGCTGATCGAGTGTCGCATAGGTCTGCGGATTCCAAAGCAGGTGGATCTCGCGCAGGCTGTTGGCCGGACCGTTGGAATAGCCGCGGGGCTTGGTGTCGATCGCATCGAGACGCGCAAGCACGTGCGAGACTCTCGTCATCCAGTCGGGCGACCACGCCAGCGCTTCCAGCGCCCACATCAGGTCGGACAGGTACTCGTCGCCGAATATTCCGTCTTTTTCGTCTCTGAAGAGGACGCTGATGGCGGGGTCGTTCTGGTCGAGGCTGTCTTCAACGGCCGTCAGGAAGACGTCGGGCGAAGCCTCGGCCAGCAGCCGGAAGTCGCGGGAGAGCGACCACCATCGGTGGGCATCGGCCTTCTCAAGCAGCTTCTCGACAATCGCGTCCGCCCGCCGATGGGCGTCCGGCACCAGGCGCACGCGGTCGCCCCATAGCGCAAGCAGAATGAGAACTTGACCCACACCGTGGCGCAGCATGCCCGAGTGGTCGCGATGGATGCCGTGCACGGCCGCCATCCACCGCGCGTCGGGGGCCATGTCGAAGCGGGGGTCTGCCGATCCCAGCACGACGTGGGCCGTGGACTCGAACCGGGCGATGTCCGCGCTGGTCAAATGATGGGCCAGGAGGAACCACGCGTCGCGGGATGAGGCGACGCGCCAGGTCGAGCCGATCTTCTGCAGCGGGCTGTCGAACTGGCCGACATAGGGCGAGAGCGCGTCGATGATCGTTTCGTAGGGCTGAGCGGCGAGGTTGGCGAGGCACGCCCGGTCGGCTTCGACGTCTTCGTCCCAGCCGCCCGCGAGCAGCGC
This sequence comes from Pseudomonadota bacterium, assembly GCA_049323495.1. Lineage (GTDB taxonomy): Bacteria > Pseudomonadota > Alphaproteobacteria > Reyranellales > Reyranellaceae > Reyranella. The sequence goes on along the minus strand of JBMONG010000033.1, from coordinate 93,664 downwards.
GGCCAGCAGGGCGTGGGGCGGCGGCTCCTCGGCCCATTTCGGAAGGCGTCCTGGCGCTTCGGGAATCAGGCGGCGCAGGACGGTCAGGTTGCGGGCGCTGTCGCGTGCGAGAGCGTTGGCGCGCGGCTCGGCGATACCGATCGCCATCAGGGCGTCGGCGATTGCTTCGCGTGAAGGGCGCGCCAGCGTGCGAACCTCGCCCCGCGAGGTGGGCCGTTCGTCGTAGGCCTGAAGGACATAGTGGCCACGGTCGGCAAGGCTGCGTGCCAGGCCCGGATCAGGATCGGTCAGCAGCAGGATCAGGGGGGCTGGGGCATTCGCGAGCGCCCTGGCCGCCGTGGCCGTCGCGACGACCAGACAACGAGCACGATAGGCGGCCGACAGATCCTGCGGCAGTTCGTTGAGGGCGGCATGGAAGAAGGCCACCACTTCGTCGGAGGTCGTAGCTTGCAGCGAGAGGACGGAAGGCCCGCTGCGGAGCCAGCGCAGGACTTCGGCGGCGTCCTGGTCGCGGTCGCTCAGGACCAGATCCTCGGTCAAAGGCCAGCGCGTAGCGCGAGACCATTCCTCCCATACCTCCTCCAGCTCGCGCGTTCCGGCCGGACGTTTGCCGAGGCGCGTCGCCAGCCAGAGTCCGACGGCTGGTGTCTGTTCGATCCAGTGGACAAGATCGTCGGCGTCGTAGACACGCACCTCTCGCCACGGGCCTTCATCCTGGCGGGCCTTGGCCCACTCGTCCTTTTGGGGCCAATGGCGGGGAGTGACGAAGATGTAGGTGGCGTCGGCCGGATCGAGCGGTGCAGGCTTCTTGGTCCGCTTGCGATAGTCCTCGGTCGCCTTCTGGGCAATGTTGCTGCGCTGGACGCCGATCTCCCACCCTGCGTCGCCCCGGGGCACGTAGGTGCTGCCGGCGTCGCTCATGGTCAGGCCGTCCCAGCCGGGATAGCGGACGCCTTCGTCGGCAGGAAAGCGGAGCCGAACGGCGGGGCCGTGCGTCGCGCGGATCAGATCGGCAAGAAGCGTGGGCAGGCTCATCGCGCCGTCGATGCGGTTGGCCCAATCCGAGAGATCTTCCGCGCTGACCCACCGGACCGGCATGGCGGGACGGTCGGACATCGCCATAATCGGCACGGCTGGCCCCATGACAGCGCCAGCGGCAAGGAACCTGACGCCGGCGCTCTCCAAGGCGCCCCGCATAGCCTGCGCGTTGTTGGCGACGGGCGTTCGCCGGCCTCGCTCGAAATCGGCGACCGTGGAGGTCGCAACCCCTGCCGCCTTGGCTAGGTCCTGCTGTGACCACGCCAGAAGCGCCCGGGCTGCCCGCACATGCTTCGGTGTGAGATCAGAGACGGCGCTCGATGGAACCATGATCATATAAAATATATGATATCAGTGAAAACATCCAAGATGTTCTCTTTCGTCGACAATTTAGAGCTTATGCCTACAATTTATAACAACATGGCCGCACGTCATATGACCTTTGGTGATCGGGCTCTCAGCCTGGCTCGGGCTCGCGGGATCGCGCGAGCCCGCGATTTCAAGGCCGCCGGTATCCCTCTTGTCTATCTCAAGCGCCTGACGGATGCCGGCAAGCTGGTTCGTCTGGGCCGCGGCCTCTACCAGGAGCCCGGGCGTGTGGGCGAGGACGCCGCTCATGACCTTGCCGAGGCCGTGCGACTTGTCCCGAACGGTGTCGTCAGTCTAATCAGCGCACTTCGCCAGCATGACCTGACCACCCAGCTTCCCCATGCCGTGTGGATGACCATCCCGCACAAGGCCCGGACGCCGAGCGCGGCGGGGCTCGGGCTGGAAATCGTGCGGGCGACTGGCGAGGCCCTGACGGCGGGAATCGAGCATATCGGGGTAGAGGGGGTGCAAGTGCCGATCTACGGCGTCGCGAAGACCATCGCCGATTGCTTCAAGCATCGCCGCCATGTCGGCGAGGACGTCGCCATCGAAGCCCTGCGCGACGCGCTGAGACAAGGGAGGACGACTCCGGGCGAACTCATGAAGTTTGCGGCCATCGATCGGGTCGCCAGCCGGATGGAGCCACTCATCAAGGCCATGCAATGAGCGCCAGGTCCCTCAAGAATCCGGCCGCCTCGATCCGCGCGCGGTTGCTCCAGCATGCCAGGCAGCATGGCGACAACTTCCAGCGCACGCTGGTCCGCTATGCCATCGAGCGCCTGCTCTTCCGCCTTGGCCGGACCGAGGCGGCGGACCGCTACATCCTCAAGGGCGCCATGCTGTTCGTCACGTGGCCCGAGCACGTTCTCCGTCCTACCGGCGATCTCGACCTCCTGGGGCACGGCGATTCCGACCCGGCGGCGATCACGGAGCTGTTCACGCGCATCTGCCAAGTATCGGTTTTCGACGACGGCATCGTCTTCGACCCCGCGACGTTGAGGGTCGAATCGCTTCGCGAAGGCGACAAGTACCAGGGCGCCAGGCTAAGCCTGACGGGTAGATTGGACCGCGCTCAAATCCGCGTGCTGGTCGATATCGGTTTCGGCGATCACGTATACCCGCCGCCGCAGCGTAGCACCTTCCCCGGCCTGCTGCCGGACCTGCCGCAGGCGACCATCCTGATGTATCCGCCCGAGACCGTCATCGCGGAGAAGTTCGAAGCGATGATCCGTTTTGGAGAGGCGAACGGCCGGATCAAGGACTTCCATGACATATGGGTCACCATCCGCACTTTCCGACTCGATCTGGCGATCGTGGTCGAGGCGGTGGGTGGGACGTTTCGCCGGCGGGAAACCATCATTCCGACCGACATGCCGGTCGGTTTGACCGACGCTTTCGCCGCTATCGCGGAGGAGCGCGGACTCTGGACGGGCTTCCTGCGCCGCAGCCCACCGGCGCTCGAGCCGCCGCCGTTCCCACAGCTCCAGGAGGAACTCCGCCGCTTCTTCGGCCCTGTCATTGTCGGCCTGAGCCAACCGGAGGCTACCCGAGGCCAATGGGATCCGGACGCGGGTGCGTGGCGCTGATGCCAAGCCTTCATCAATGCCTCAGCCGCAGGCTCCCGACGACCAGCGCGGTCGCTGCGAACCCGGCGCCGAGCCAGATCGCCGCGCGCGCTGCATCGGCCGCGCCGCCGCCGGAGAAGTCGAACAGGCCGAACACCAGGGCGACCAGCGCCGCGCCCATCGTCTGGCCCAGCGTGCGGGCGGTGGCGATGATGCCGCCGGCGCTGCCGCTGCGTTCGCGCGGCACGGCGTTCATCATCAGGCGGTTGTTGGGGGCGGCGAAGATGCCGAAGCCGGCGCCGCACAGCACCAGGCGCCACATGATGTCGGCGGCCGTTGGTTCTGCGGGGAGCAGGGCCGTCAGGATCAGGCCGGCTGTCATGCTGGCGAGGCCGATGGCGCCCAGCAGGCCGGGGTGATGGCGGTCGGCCAGGCGGCCCGCAATGGGGGCGATGCCCGCCAGGGCCAGCGGCCAGGCCGTCAGCAGCAGGCCGGTGGCCGCGGCGTCGCGGCCCAGTACGGTGTGGAAGAAGAAGGGCAGGCTGACGAAGGCCAGCCCCTGGGCGGTGAAGGTGCAGGTCGAGGCCGCGATGGACAGCGAGAAGATGGGCCGGCGGAAGACGTCGATGGGCATCATCGGGTCAGCAAGCGTGCGCTGGCGCCGCACGAACAGCACCCCGAACAGGAGCGCGGCGGCCAGTTCGGCGGCGACCACGCCGCGCCCGTGGCCGTGCGCCATGCCGTCGATGCCGAAGATCAGCAGCCCGAAGGTCGCGCCCGACAAGGCGGCGGAGAGTACGTCGAAGGGGCGGTGCGTGTGGGTCGTGTGCGGCAGGTAGCGCTCGGAGAGGACGAAGGAGATCAGGCCGAGCGGCACGTACACCGCGAACAGGGCCGGCCACGACGTCAGCGACAGCAGGGCGGCGCCGAGCGAGGGACCGGCCGCCAGTGAGGTCGCGACGACGGTGGTGTTGAAGCCCAGTCCGCGGCCGAGCTGCGCACGCGGATAGATCGCGCGGACCAGCGCCGGCTGGATGGACATGATGGCCGCGCCGCCCAGTCCCTGTATGGTGCGCGCCAGGATCAGCCAGGGCAGGGACGGCGCCAGCGCACAGCCGATCGATGCGACCGAGAACAGCATCAGGCCGAAGCGGTAGACGTGCCGGTAGCCCACGATGTCGGCCAGGGCGGCGATCGGCAGGAGCGACACCATCAGCGCGATCTGACTGGCATTGACGATCCAGATCGAGCTTTCCGCCGTGATGTCGAGATCCTGCGCGATGTAGGGCAGCGCCAGGTTGGTCATCGAGTTGCTGAGGACCGACATGGACAGCCCGATGGTGATCGTCGCCACCGCGAGGAAGCGCGGCAGCCCGGGAGGCATTCCATCGGGAAGCGGGGACGCTGAAGCCGGGTCGGCCATCTCTTACTGCGGCACCGTCGGCAGGTCGCCGCCGATGGTGGTGCGCTGCATGAAGCGCTTGTACTTGACCGCGTCGTAGTAGGTGGCGCGGTGCAGGACCGCGCGGTTGTCCCAGACGATCACGTCGCCCTCGCGCCAGGCATGCGACAGCCGGAACTCGGGCCGGTCCGCGCGCTGGGTGAGCTCGTAGAGCAGGGCCTCGCCCGTCGCGCGCGGCCAGCCGACGATGAAGCCCGCATGCGCACCGATGAACAGCGCGCGGCGGCCGTTGATCGGGTTGTCGCGATAGAGCCGCTGCCTGACGGGAGGCAGCTCCGCCAGCGTCCGGTCGCTCAGGATGCCCTTCTGGATGCGGTTGCGCGAGTATTCGAGGGAATGCTCGGCGATCAGCGGCTCGACCGTGGCCTTGAGGGCCGGCGGCAGCGCTTCCCAGGCCGCGCGCATGCACAGGAACTCGGTGTTGCCGCCTTCCGGCGGGCAGATCCGCGCCGTCAGGATCGAGCACAGCGACGGGATGTGCTTGAACGAGGAGTCGGAATGCCAGAGGTAGTTGGCCTTCTGGTAGATCATCCGCATGTCGTCGGGCGGGATGGGCTCCCCCGTCAGGATGTCGAGGTTCGACTGCCGCTGGAACCTGGTGCCGGCCGCCGGGTTGGAGCTGCTGGTCGTCTCCAGCGGCCCGAACAGCTCGCTGAACGCGATCTGCTTGTCGTCGTCCATCGGCTGGTCGCGGAACAGCAGCACCGAGTGCTCCTCGAACGCGGCGCGGATCGGCCCGAACTCTCGCGCCGACAGCGGCCGGGTGATGTCGATGCCGGTGACCTCCGCGCCGAACAGCGGGTGCAGCTTCGTGACCTTGATGGGGCCGGTGTTGCGCATGCGTCGCTCCCTGTCCGTCGACCGCCGGCGGTCAGTCGACGATCGCCTGGTAGGTGAGCACGCGCAGCTCACGGCGGAGGGGATAGGTGGAGGAAGGCATGAGCTGGGTCAGCAGCACCACGGCCATGTCCTCGGCCGGATCGCACCAGAAAGCGGTCGAGGCCGCGCCGCCCCAGGCATACTCGCCGGGCGTGCCGACGATCTGTGCCTTGGCGGGATCGATCATCACGGAGAAGCCCAGCCCGAAGCCGATGCCGTAGTAGGTCGATTCCGAGAAGCGCGGCGCGCCCATGTCCGCCATGTCGCCGTTCAGGTGGTTGGCCGTCATCAGCTCGACCGTCTTGCGGCCGAGCAGGCGCGTGCCGTCGAGCTCGCCCTTGTTCAGCATGAAGCGGCAGAAGCGCAGATAGTCGGAGGCCGTCGAGACGAGGCCGCCGCCGCCGGAATTGACACGCCGCGGTGCGAGGTAGCGGCTCTTGGCCGGATCGTCGATGAGGTCGAGCCGTCCGCTGGGGCCGGCCGCATAGTTGGCCGCGAGACGCTCGTGCTTGGCGGTCGGGACATGGAAGTCGGTGTCGACCATGCCCAGCGGCTGGATCACCTTCTCCATGAGATAGTCCTGGAAGGGCTGGCCGGAGATGACCTCGACCAGGTAGCCCAGCACGTCGGTGGAGACGCTGTAGTTCCAGGCCTTGCCGGGCTGCGCGATCAGCGGGAAGGTCGCGAGCCGCTCGACCAGCTCCTTGAGGCTCGAGTCGGCCGTCTGGAAGTCGACGCCGGCCTTCTTGTCGCGGTAGAGGCCGTCGACGGGATTGCTCTCCATGAAGCCGTAGGTCAGGCCCGACGTGTGGGTCAGCAGGTCGCGGAAGGTGATCTCGCGCTCGGCCGGCACCGTCTCGAGCTTGCCGCGGCTGCCGCCGGTATAGACCCGCATCTGCGCGAAAGCCGGCACGAAGCGGGAGATCGGGTCGTCCAGCTGGAAGCGGCCCTCCTCGTACAGCATCATGATGGCCGTCGAGGTGAGCGGCTTGGTCATGGAGTAGATGCGGAAGATGGTGTCGGGCCGCATCGCCTTGTCGCGCGCGACGTCGGCCTTGCCGCAGGTCTCGGCGAAGGCGATCTCGCCGCGGCGCATCACCGCCACCACCGCGCCGGCGAGGCGGCCGCTGTCGACCCAGCCGTGCATCCATGTGCGGACCCGGTCGAGCCGCGGTGCGGAAAGGCCAACCTGTTCGGGGGCAACGAGCGGCAGCGTGTCCATGGCGATCCTCCTTGCGTGCGCCGCCAGACTAGCGCAGGAAATCGCTCCCAGACACGCCAGAAACGGGAGGGAGCAATGGCGAGATTGTGCGAAGGCCGGGTGGCGATCGTGACGGGCGGCGCGCGTGGCGTCGGCCGCGAACATTGCCTGATGCTGGCAGAGCACGGCGCCAAGGTGGTCGTGAACGACCTGGGCGGCGACCGCGCCGGCAAGGGCCACGATGTCGGCCCCGCCCAGCAGGTCGTGAACGAGATCAAGGCCAAGGGCGGCGAGGCCGTCGCCAACGGCGACGACGTCTCCGACTGGAACGGCGCCAAGCGCATGATCGACCAGGCGGTCTCGACCTTCGGCAAGCTCGATGCCGTGGTGCTGAACGCCGGCATCCTGCGCGACCGCATGCTCGTCAACATGAGCGAGGACGAGTGGGACGCCGTGATCAAGGTGCATCTCAAGGGCACCTTCGCGCCGGCGCGCCATGCCGCCGCCTACTGGCGCGACCAGGCCAAGGCCAAGGGCGGGCCGGTCGACGCCCGCATCATCACCACGACGTCGGTGTCCGGCATCTACGGCAATATCGGGCAGACCAACTACGGCGCGGCCAAGGCCGGCATCGCGGCCTTCACGGTGATCGCCGCGCGCGAGCTCGGCCGCTACGGCATCACGGTGAACTCGATCTCGCCCTCGGCCTTCACGCGCATGACCGAGGATCTGCGCGAATACTCGGAAGAGGACAAGAAGCGGCGCGATCCGAAGTGGATCGCCCCGGTCGCCACCTGGCTGGTGAGCGAGGAGAGCCGCGACGTCACCGGCCGCGTGTTCCAGGCGGGCAACGGCCAGTTCGCCGTCGCCGAGGGCTGGCACAAGGGCCCGAGCAGCGAGCAGATCATGGATCCGTACCAGGCCGGGAAGGTCCTGGGCGAGCTGGCGCGCAAGGCGCGCAAGAATGCCGGCATGGACGGCATGGATCTCGACTGATCAACAGAGGAGCGTTCAGATCATGAGTAAGCTTAATCGCCGCGGCGTCCTGGCGGCGAGCGTTGCTGCGTCCCTGGCTCCGTCTGCGCTGCGCGCGCAGGCGTGGCCGAGCAAGCCGATCCGCTGGGTCGTACCCTACACCGCCGGCGGCCTGACGGACGTCACGACCCGGCTGACGCTGGAGAAGATGAATGTCGGCCAGACCTTCGTGGTCGACAACAAGCCGGGTGCCAATTCGCTGATCGGTGCGGAGATCGTCGCCAATGCGCCGCCCGACGGCTACACCTTCCTGACCGTGATCGCCGCCCACGCGGCCAACAAGACGCTGTATGCCGGCAAGCTCAAGTTCGACCCGGTGAAGAGCTTCACGCCGATCTCGCTGGTCGGCGTGGCGCCGCTGATCGTCACCGTGACCAACGACCTGCCGGTCAAGACCGCGGGCGAGCTGATCGCGTACGCCAAGAAGAACCCGGGCAAGCTGTCCTTCGGCTCGTCGGGCGTCGGCGCCGCCGCGCATCTCACCAGCGAGCTGCTGAAGCAGGTCGCCGGCATCGACATGGTGCACGTCCCCTACAAGGGCACGGCACCGGCGCTGGCCGACCTCGCCTCAGGCAACATCCAGGTGCTGATCGATGCCCCGATCGGCGTCATGCCGCAGGTCCGCGCCGGCAAGATCCGCGCGCTGTGCATGCTGGCCAAGGGCCGGGTGCCGGGCGTGGAAGAGGTGCCGACCATTGTCGAATCGGGCGGACCGGACATCGAGTCCTCCTCCTGGGTGATGTTCCTGGCCCCGGCCGGCACGCCGCAGGCGATCGTCGACAAGCTGCAGGACGAGGTCTCGAAGGCCGTCAAGAACGAGGCCCTGCGCAAGCGGCTCGCCGAGCAGGCGGTCATCCCGGTCGGCGCGACGCCCGCCGACACGGGCAAGTTCCTGCAGGACGAGATCGACAAGTGGGAGAAGGTGATCAAGGCCGCCGGCGTGAAGGTCGAGGCCTGATCCTGCCCCTCGCTGAGGTCGTCAGGTTCTTCTGGACCGCGAGCTTCCAGCTCGCTCCTCTTGAGCGCGCAGGATGCGCGCGGTCCGGGAGAGGATGAGCCTTCAGCGCTCGAAGATGTCCAGGGGGAGGACGGCCGACACGGTCATGTTCGGCACGTCCACCACCTGGCTGATGCGCAGATCCACCGCGACGCTGGCGAGGCAGTAGGCCTGCTCGCGCGTCATGCTGTAGGCGTCGGCGATGTAGTCGATCATGTTGACCAGCGCGTTGCGCGCGGCCAGCGTGATGTCCTCCGATTCGGCGCGGCCGTCGCGGCGCACCGACATGCCGGTGGTCGCGTAATAGCCCTTGCTGGGCGTGACGCCATGGGCGCCGTGTACGCCCGGCGCGCGATGGTGCTCGTGGCCGGGCAGCGCGTAGGACGGGTCGTTCTGGCCCCGCCGCCGCGCCTCGCCCTTCAGCACGTCGAAGCGCGCCACGAAGGTCGCCGAAGTCTCGACCGCGGTGCCGCAGGACTCGCCGTCGCCCTGGGCGAAATGCGCGTCGCCGACCGAGAACAGGGCGCCCGGCACCTGCACGGGCAGGTAGAGCGTGGCGCCAGCCGTCAGCGACTTGATGTCGAAATTGCCACCGGTCTCGTGCGGCGCGATCGTGCGGATGGCCTTGCTGGCGATGCCGTCGGCCGTGGGCACCGCGCCGGCCGCGTCGGGCGGCATCACCATGCCGCCGCGGCCCAGCAGCTCGGCCTCGCGGGCATTGATGCGTTCCAGCAGCTCGTGCGAGGGCGCCACGCCCATCACGCCCATGAAGGGGGCGCCGGGGATGCGCACGCCGGGCAGCTGCGGCGACACCGCGAAGCCGGCCGCCATTTCCCAGTGCACGAGGAAGGGCGTCGTGAACAGGTCGCGCAGGAAGCCGAAGCCCGGCATGATCATGGTGAAGCCGCGGCTGGCCGGGAGGATCTGCTCGATCTTCACCGCCAGCAGGTCGCCCGGCTCGGCGCCCTCGACATGCACCGGCCCGGTCAGCGGATGGATGCGGCCCATCTCGACGCTGGCGAGATCGGCCGCGGTGGTCTTCGCCGTGATCTGCCCGTCGAGCCCGTCCAGCGTCTCCATCTCGACCGACGATCCGGAGGCGATGCGCACTGCCGGCGCGAGATCCGGATGCCAGCGGTTGTGGCCCTTGTCGGCCTGACGAACCAGCGGCAGGGCCGGGTTCATGTGGATGTGATTGTGCGCCATGATTTCCTCCGCCGATCAGCCGGCGAGGGTATCATGCAATCGAAGTGCCACGCGGGCTACGTGCCCGCGCGATCAGTAGCTGCGACGAGACGGTCTTCATTTTCGCTTTTTCACTCTCTACGTCCACTTTCTGAGTCTTGCGCTCACACGAGTGACGTCAGGTCGAGTGTGCCCATTCTGCTGGATTCGCAAGATAAAGCGGAACGTGTGCCGGCCTTTTTGCAAATCACGGTAGCAAAACCCACCATAGATAAATTCGGGATCTGGGTGATCAATCGGAATGAACTGAAGAACCCGCGTCATGCCTCCCGGTGGAATGCGATCGTCATAAATGTGCCTATGGAAAGCGGTCGGGCGAGACCCCGATTCCAATTCATCGCGCGTGGCAAACCGCACATAGAACCCAGACAAATATGCTGCTGTCTTTCCGTAGTTGGCCACTTCCACGCGGAAACATCTTCGGCCGCCTCTGTACTCTATGTCTCCACCGCCTGTCAGATAAGCGCGTTCCATACCGACGAGAGTTTGGGTTGCCTTTGTCGAAGCTTCCAAGGCCTTCCTACTGGCCCTTTCAGACTGGTTGGCAAGCCGAGTAGTCTCGGCGAAAAGCCCAAAGGTGAACAGCGCGAGAGCACCCGTTACGGCGCATAGAATGAACGTAAAGATCGAGATGGGATCAGTTATCTTGTCAAGATAGTCGACGGAGTCTCGATATATGTAGACCGTATTGCCTTGGCTGCCGGAGTTATTGTCTTGGTTAAGCGAGAGGTTCGTCGGCGACGCATGCCGGAAGTTTGAGAACGACCACGACAGTGGCAAACCGATAGCAAGGCCAAATATTGCCATTGCTACACAGGCAACAGCCAGCTGCTTTAGCATTCGCGTCGCTCCCCTGAGCATTAAGGGGCCAAAGCAGCAATCTCTTCAAGGCTTCAAACGCCCTGCGCTACTTCTTCTTTCCGGCAGATCGCGGCGCCGTCGTCTTGCTCGTTGCGGCCGGCTTCGATCAGGCGGCGGTGCTGAAGCAGGGCAGTGTCCAGCATCGCTCCCCCATGGCCAAGCAAGTGTCGCTGTTCCCGCACCGGTCATCTCTGTTTGTTGGAATGTGTCTGACCGTCCTCAGTCGTATTGGCCGCGATCGGCGCCCGTGTGGCAGGCGAGGCAGTTGGATTTCGTCATCACCTTGGGATCCTTCCAGACCGAGTCGGGGAAGCGGTGCTTGCGCAGGAAGTCGGGATTCTCGGTGATGCGAAGCGGCGCGCCGTCGGGTCGGACCCACTGCATGTACTTCGGCGCCCGTCCCTGGCGCACGACGTCGCCGGCATTGGCCGTGAGATAGTCGCGGATGAGCCGCACCTGGTCCTCGGGCAGGCTCACCTCCTCGCCGAAATGGTCGGCGAGGCCGTTCATCATGCGCGTCCATGATCGCGCCGGCAGGAAGCCCGGCTGGAATGCCATGTGGCAGGCGCCGCATTCCTGCTTCACCAGCGGGTCGCGGATCGGCGGCATCCAGCCGTCGCCCGCGTGAGCGGGCAGGGCGACCAGCAGCAGGGCGGCGGCATCGAGGAGGCGGCGCATGATCACTGCCCCGCCATGAAGGTGATGTAGTCGCCCTTTTCGAGCGGTGTGCACGCGCGTCCCAGCACGCTCTTGCAGTCGCGTGTGAACTGTTTCTCGACCCTCGCGGGATCGGTGAAGCGCGTGGGGGTGGCGGACACCGCCACGGGATCGATGGGACGTCCGGTCTTGGCGTTGCGGCCGGGCTGGCGGGGATCGGCCGTGTGACAGGCCGTGCAGGAAGCCGTGCGGGGATCGCCGCCGCTCCACGTCGTGCGGAACAGCGCCTCGCCCCGCTGCGCCGAGAAGCCGGAAGCCGCGATCTGCGCCTTGGCGGCATAGTCGGCCAGGATGGCGTCGCGGCGCGCATCGACCGCCCAGGCGACCACCGGCAGGGCGGCGGCTGCGACGGCAAGCGACAGGCGGCGAATCATCGGATGGTTCCCTTCGCGGCCATCCGTGCGAGCCAGCGCTTGCCCGCGTACATGTACGCCACGAAGGCGATGTGGACGATGATCAGCCACACCGAAGCCTCCGCGATGGCTTCGTGCGGGTGCTCCAACCGACCGACGATGTCGGCAATTGCACCGGTCGCGGCCGTCAGGCCGACCACCGCGAGCAGCGCGGCGGCCAGCCAGGCGAACAGTGGATGCCGTCCCCTGCGCTCGGACAGCCACGTCCGCGCTGCCTGCAAGGTGGGGTGAGGCAGGCGGAGCGGACTGCCCGCCGGCGCAAGGAGCCCGGCCGTCAGGCGGGCGAGGATCGCGGCCAGCACGGCATAGCCCGCGAACTGGTGGATCGCATAGGTGTCCTCGTCGGCCGCCACGTAGGCGACCAGGAAGGATCCGGCCAGCCAGGCATGCCATGCCCTGAGCAGCGTGTGCTGGACCCTGGTGGCGTTGGACGCGCTCATGACCCGCCTCGATCAGTCGTCGTCGCGATCGTGGTGCCGATCGTCCGTGTGGCCGTCGCGGTGTCTCCCGCTGCCGTCGGCGTGCTTGCGGCCGTCCTTGTGCTTGCCACGGGCATCGGCCGGCGACGGCAGGTAGCCGGTGTCGCCGGCAGCCTGGGCCGGTGTGGAGGCCGGTGCGGCGGCGGACGGGCCGCCCGCCTTCGCTTGCGCATAGACGGCGGCGGCCCCGCCGATCAGAATTGCCGCGACAAGCCCCTGGATCATCATCTTGGCGAGCATCTGCCTCTCTCCTCGGGTTTCGATGCCCGGCACCCTAGAGAGGCCTGTCTGAACCAAGTCTGACCCGCTCGTTCATCTCCGGTTCAGGTTCATCGGTCTAGGTTGAAGGCATGAGGTTCTGGATCGTCCTCCTGGCGGCATCTCTGGCGGTGCCCGGTGCCGTCGCGGATTCCGACCACGACCGCGCCCGCCGCGCGGTCGAGGAGGGCCGCATCCTGCCGCTGAAGGAGATCCTGGCGCGGGCACAACGGGTCAATGCCGGACAGGTGATCGAGGCGGAGCTCGAGGAGAAGGGCGGCACCCTCGTCTACGAGATCAAGATCCTCAGCGGAGATGGACGCCTGATGAAGCTTTTCTACGATGCGCGCACGGGCGAGTTGCTGAAGGCGCGCGGCCGGCACGGCACGCGATGAGGATTCTCGTGGTCGAGGACGAGCCGGCCCTGGCACTGCGCCTGCAGCGAGCGCTGGAGGCGGCGGGCTTCGCCGTCGACGTCGCCTACGACGGCGAGGAGGCGGGCCACCTCGGCGACACGGAGCCATACGACGCCATCGTGCTCGATCTCGGCCTGCCCCGGATCGACGGGCTGTCCGTGCTGCGACGCTGGCGGGAGACCGGCCGGACCACGCCGGTCCTCGTTCTGACGGCGCGCGGCCGGTGGTCGGAAAAGATGGCCGGCTTCAATGCCGGCGCCGACGACTACATAACGAAGCCCTTCGAGATGGAGGAGATCGTCTATCGGCTGAGGGCCCTGATCCGGCGCGCCTCCGGCCATGCCCAGCCGGAGCTGGCGTGCGGTCCGCTGCGGCTCGACACCAACACCGCGCGGACGACCCTGGAGGGCGTGCCTGTCCAGCTCACGGCCCAGGAGTTCCGCATCCTGTCGTATCTCATGCATCACCTCGACCGCATCGTGAGCCGCACCGAGCTGATGGAGCATGTCTACGATCGCCACTTCGACAGCGACTCCAACGTCCTCGAGGTGCTGGTCGGCCGCATCCGGCGCAAGATCGGTGGCGGCCTGATCCGAACGGTGCGAGGCCAGGGCTACATGCTGAGCGCGCGCGAGGAGCCATGAAGGGGGGCGATCAGGCGCGTCCGGCCGCGTCGCTGTCGCTCCGCCTGATCGCTGCCGCCCTGGCCTGGCTGGTCGTCATGCTGGCGGTCGGCGGCGTTGCGCTCGCGCTGGCCTTTCGCAGCGCCGTCGAGCAGGAGTTCACCAATCGTCTGGAGGCCGTGCTGAACGCCATGATCGCGGCGACCGAGATCGGTCCCGACGGAACGGTCGTCGTGGTGCGTCCGCTGGGAGACCCGCGGTTCGATCGGGTCTTCTCGGGCTGGTACTGGCAGGTGACGGAGCCCGGCGGCCGCATGGTGCGATCGCGGTCGTTGTGGGACAGCGCGATCGAGCCGGTCGATGGCGGCACGCAGCTGCATACGCGCCGGGTCACCGGCCCCAATGGCGAACCCCTGCTGGTGGTGGAGCGCGATCTGCTCTTTCCCGATGCCAGCGGTCCCGTGCATTTGCTCGTGGCCGCCGACCTCGACACGGTGAGCGAGGGCGTGCGGCGTTTCGATCTGCTGCTCGTGGTGGCGCTCGGCCTCATGGGACTGGGGATGGCGGTCGCCGTGGTGATCCAGGTGCGGTACGGGCTGCGGCCGCTGCGTATCATGGCGTCCGACCTTGACGCCGTGCGCGACGGCAGGCGGCCCCGGCTGGCGGGAAGATACCCGCGCGAAGTGGCGCCGCTGGCGACTGCGATGAACGACGTCCTCGACAACGACGCCGAACTGATCGAACGCGCCCGCACCCACGTCGGCAACCTGGCGCACGCCCTGAAGACGTCACTGGCCATCGTCACCGCGGAGCTCGACGGCGCCGGCGACCGCAAGGTCCTGCTCGAACAGGTTCGCCTGATGCGCCGCCAGATCGAACACCATCTCGGCCGCGCGTCGGCCGGTGCGGGGGCCGCACGGGTCCTCGGCCTGCCGGTGCCGGTCAGGCCGGTGGTCGAGGCCATCGCCGGCGCCCTCGCGAAGGTCTTCGCCGAAAGGACGATCGCGGTGGAGATCGACGTCCCGGCCGACCTGGCCTTTCGCGGCCAGCGTGAGGATCTGGAGGAGATCGTGGGAAACCTGCTGGAGAATGCCTGCAAATGGGCGAGCCGGCGGGTGCGGGTGTCGGCCGGGACGGACGCGAATGGCCTTGTCCTGACCGTCGAGGACGACGGGCCTGGCATGACGGTCGAGCAGGCGGCCGAGGCTTCCCGCCGCGGCAAGCGCCTCGACGAGAAGGCGCCCGGCTGGGGGCTCGGCCTGTCGATCGTCTCGGACCTCGTCGACGTGAACGGCGGCGCGCTGGCCTTCGGGCGTGGGTCGCTGGGCGGGCTGCTGGTCACCGTGCGCCTGCCCGCGGCGTCCGGCGGCCGGCGGGATGCCGGTCTATGAACGCGATGGCGAGGCCTTTCGCAGCAGCTCGTAGATCGACGCGCCTTCGTCCTCGCCGTGGCCGGCCGCGATGAGGCGGCGGTAGCAGTCGAGGGCCGTCGCAAGCATGGGCCCTTCCAGGCCGGCCGCGTCGCTCTGCTCGCGGATGTACTGCAGGTCCTTCCACATGATGCGGGCGGGGCCGGGAGCGGGCTGGTAAGTGCGGCTGGCCATCATCGGCGCGCGGAAGTTGAAGACCGGCGAGCCCGCGAAGCTCGGGCCGATCGCGTCGATCAGCGTCGCGGGATCCAGGCCCGAGCCGACGCCCAGCGCCATGGCCTCGGCCGTCGCCAGTGTATGGGCGACCACCAGGAAGTTGGCGACCAGCTTGGTGGCCATGCCGGCGCCGAAGGCGCCGACCATGCTCTGCTTCGGGGAGACGCCGTCCAGCACGGGCGCCGCGCGGCGGATGACCTCGGGATCGCCGCTCACGAACAGCACGGCTTCGCGACGGGCCACGACCGGCGGCGTGCCGCTGATCGGGCAGTCCAGCATGGCACCCCCGCGCCCGGCCAGCGCCGCGGCGAGGCGACGCTTCAGGGCCACGGGGAAGGTGCCCATCTCGATCACGATGAGGCCCTCGCGCGCACCGGCGACCAGGCCGTCGGGTGCGAGGAAGGCTTCCTCCATCTGTGCCTCGCTGGCGAGCGCCGAGATCACGACGTCGCTGGCAGCGGCCAGGGCGGCGGCGGTGGGATGCAGCGTGCCGCCGAAGTCGCGGCTCGACGGTCGGTCGATGGCGGCGACGGAAAAGCCCTTCTCCTGCAGGTTGGCCGCCACGACGCGGCCGATGCGGCCGAGCCCCAGCATGCCGACCTTCGGGCCCGGCGCGCTCATCCGAGATAGGCCTTCACCAGGCGCTCGTCCTGCAGGAAGGACGACCATTCGCCGGCGGCGATCTCGTGCACGATGCTGCCCAGCGCCATGACGTAGGCCCGGTCGGTGATCTCCGAGGCGATCCCGACATTCTGCTCGATCAGCAACAGTCCCATGCCGCGCTCGCGCAATGCCTTGATGACCAGCAGGATATCCTTGACCACCTTGGGCGCAAGGCCGGTCGAGGGCTCGTCCATGATCAGCAGGTCGGGCTGCAGCAGCAGCGCACGGGCGATCGCCACCATCTGCTGCTGGCCGCCGCTCAGCAGCTCGACGGGCGAGGCGAGCCGTTCCTTGACGACGGGGAAGAGCGACGTGACCTCGTCCCAGGTGAAGCGCAGGTCACGCCCGCGCACGCGCCGGCCGACCGTCTCGGCCAGCAGCAGGTTCTCGCGCACCGACAGCTCGCCGAACAGCCGGCGGTTCTCCAGCACGACGGCCAGGCCGTGCCGCGCCAGGTCGTGGGCCGGCGCGGCGGTGATGTCCGCGCCGTTCTTCACGATGCGGCCGGCGCGCGCCCGCAGCAGGCCGCAGACGGTGCGGACCAGCGTGGTCTTGCCCGCGCCGTTGGCGCCGACCAGCGCCACCGCCTCGCCGTCGCCCACCCGGAACGAGACCTCGCGCAGGACCGTGAGTGCGCCGTAGCCGGCCGAGAGGGAACTGACCTCGAGCACGGCTCAGACCCCGAGATAGACTTCGCGGACGCGGGCGTCGCGCTGGATGGCGGCCATGTCGCCGCTGGCGATGATCTCGCCGAAGTACAGCGTGTGCACGGTGGGGGCGACCGTCATCAGGCCCATGTCGTGCGACACCAGCAGGATGGTCATGCCTTCCTCGTTCAGCCGCACGATCCAGTCGCGCAGGCTTTCGATCTCGTTGACGTTGAGCCCCGACGACGGCTCGTCGAGCAGCAGCAGGTGCGGCTCGCCCACCACGGCGCGCGCGATCTCGAGGATGCGGCGCTGGCCGGCCGTCAGGCTGGCGGCCGGCAGGTCGCGCAGCGCGCCGAGCTGGAAGCGCTCGCACGCCGCCTCGGCGCGGGCGCGGATCTCGCGCATCTGGGCGCGCGCGGCGGGGGTGCGCAACAGGTCCTGCAGCATGGTCGTGCGCGTGAGCTTGGTGCAGCCCACCATGACGTTCTCCAGCACGGTCATCTGCTCGAACACCTGCGGCGTCTGGAAGGTGCGCACGAGCCCGGCGCGGCCGCGCTGCTGGATCGACTGGCGCTCCAGCGGCGCGCCGCGATAGCTGACCGTGCCCGTCATCGGCCGGATGTAGCCGCTCACGATGTTGAACAGCGTCGTCTTGCCCGAGCCGTTCGGACCGATCAGGCCGACGATCTCGCCGGCCGGCACGTCGAAGGTGACGGAGCGCAGCACGGCGAGGCCGCCGAAGGCGTGGCCGACCTCGCGGAGCGCCAGCAGCGGCGCGGATGCCTGGTCAGGCGCCATGGCCGCCCCGCTGCGTCCGCCGCTGCCGCAGGCGGCCGAGCGCGCCCATCAGCCCGTCGGGCAGGAGCACCACGATGCCGACCAGCGCCATGCCGAACAGGATCTGGTGGATGTCGCCCAGCTTGCTCAGGAACTCCGGCAGGAAGGTGATGAACAGCGCGCCTGCGACGATGCCCGGGATGGAGGTGGCCCCACCGATCACCGGGATCAGCAGGAAGTTGATCGAGCGGTCGACAGTGAAGCTCTGCGTGCTCACGAAGGAGACGTGGTGCGCGAACAGGCTGCCGGCGATGGCGCCGAACAGGGCGCAGACGACGAAGATGCGCGTGCGCAGGCTCTGCAGGTCGATCGAGAGCGCGGCGGCAGCGGTGCTGGAATCGCGCATGGCGCGCAGCATCAGGCCGGTGCGGCTGTCGACCAGGTTGCGCGCCGCGGCCATGCAGGCGAAGGCCACGATCCAGACCAGGAAGTAGTAGCGCGACGGCCGGTCGAGGGCGAAGCCGAAGAGCTCGAGCTTGGGGATGCCGCCGATGCCCAGCGTGCCGCCGGTCAGCCAGTCCCATTCGAAGAACAGCGCGCTCGCGATGGCGCCCAGCGCCAGCGTGGCCAGGGCGAGGAAATAGCCGGTGAGGCGCAGGATGGGCCGCCCGATGACGTAGGCCAGGGCCATGGCGATGACGGCGCCGACGACGAAGCCGACGGCGCTGGGCAGGCCCATCATCACCGTGCAGTAGGCGCTGGAATAGGCGCCGATGCCGTAGAAGGTCGCCTGGGCGAGATTGACGATGCCGCAATGGCCGAGCAGCAGGCCGATGCCCAGGCCGGCGATCGTGTAGATGCCGGTGAAGACCAGCAGGTCGGCGACGTTGCGCGGCACGACCAGCGGCAGGACGGCCCAGACGACCAGGCCGGTGGCGAGCCAGAGGAGCGATGGCTTCATGGCCTCAGCCTCCCCGGCGGCCGGCGCGGCCGAGGATGCCCTGCGGCATCAGGATCATGATCACGATCAGCACCGAGAAGGCGACGACATCCTTGTAGCTGGACGAGATGCCGATGATGGCGAGCGATTCGACCAGTCCCAGCGTGATGCCGCCGACGGCGGCGCCCAGCGGGTTGGTGAGGCCGCCCAGGACCGCGGCGGCGAAGCCCTTGAGGGTGAGGTTGAGGCCCAGCGTGTAGTCGACCGCCACCAGCGGCGTCACCAGGATGCCGCCCAGGGCGCCCAGCAGCCCGCCCAGCACGAAGGTGTAGGTGCGCATGCGGCCGACATCGATGCCGGTGGTGGCCGCACCGTCGGCGTCGATCGAGGCGGCCATCATCGACAGGCCGAGCGTCGTGCGATGGTAGAAGGCGCGCAGCAGCAGCGTGGCGGCGATGCCGATCGCGATCAGCCACAGCGCGTGGAACTGGATGACGGCGTCGAGCACCAGCAGCACGCCCTCGCCGCCCAGCGGCGGCAGGAGATGGCCGTCGCGGCCGACGAAATACAGGATGCTGGCCGAGAGGGTGAGCGCCAGGCCGATGGTGAGCAGCAGGAAGCTGTCCTCGCTCGCGTTCTTGCGCGCCATGTGGCGCACGAAGGCGACCTCGATGAAGGCGCCCAGCAGCGCGCCGGTGAGCGCGCCCGCCGCGATCGCCGCGGCATAGGGCCAGCCGGCATGGCTCAGCAGCAGCACCGTCGTCATGGCGCCGATCACGGCGAACTCGCCCTGCATGGCGTTGATGACGCGGCTGCCCTTGAAGATGGCGCTGAGGCCCATGCCCACGAGCGCGTAGACGATGCCGTTCGTCACGCCCGCGAAGATGGCCTGCAGGACGAGGCTGAAGGTCATGAACCGTCGCTTTCAGGAAAGGGGCGGCGCCGGGCCGATCGTGCCCGGCGCCGTCTCGACGTTGGCCGTGCGGCCTACTGGGTTACACGGAACGGCGTGCGCGTGTACTTGCCGCCGACCAGCTTGGAGAAGACGAAGCTGCCGATCGGGATACCGGTCATGTCATCGGCCGAGAAGTCGTAGTTCGCGAGGACGCCGGAATAGGGTGCCTTCATCGCCTCGCAGATCTTCTCGCCGCCGGCGTCGGGACCGGCCTTCTTGATGGCCGCCGCGATGATGTGCGCGGCGTCCCAGGCGGCCGCCTCGTAGTTCTTGGGCGTGCCGTCATAGGCCTTCCTGTAGAGCTCGACGAATTCCTTCTGGTGCGGCAGCGGATCCTCGCCGACGACGAACTCGGGGATGACGATGTTGTCGGCCGCCGGGCCCATCGCGTTGACGTACTCGTAGGACGACGAGCCGATGGCGGCGATGATCGGCTGGCTGATCTGGATCTGCTTGACGTTGCGGAACGGCGTGGCCGAGGTGGCGATGATGAACACGGCGTCGGGCCGGGCCGCCTTGACCTTGGCCGCCTGGGTCGTGGTGTCGGTGGCGCCGATCTCGAACTTCTCGACGGCGACCAGCTTGACGCCATACTTGTCGGCCAGCGGCTTCAGCTCGGCCATCACCACGTTGCCGTAGCCGGCGTCATGCAGCACGCCGATCTTGGCCGCCTTGATGCTCTTGGCGTATTCCAGCAGCGCCTGCGCGTTCAGCCGCTGCGGCGGCAGGACGTGGGCCACGCACTTGCGCTGGCGCTCGACGGCCGGGCCGATGCCGGTGAAGGCGATCTGCGGGATCTTGTTGGTGCTGGTGACGCCGCCCACGGCGACGGTGCTGGCGGTCAGCGAGGGACCGAGCAGCGCCACGACCTTCTGGCCGAAGATCAGGTCGTTGGCCTTGCTGAGAGCCGTATCCGGGTTGGAGGCGTCATCCTCCACGATGATCTTGATCGGCCGGCCGTTGATGCCGCCCTTGGCGTTGATGTCCTTCTCGGCCAACAGCAGGCCGTTGCGCTCCGGCACGCCCAGACCGGCGCCCGCGCCCGTCGCCGAGACGATGGCGCCGACCTTGATCGGCTCGCCCGAGGTCTGCGCCCTGGCCGCGAAGGCCGACAACCCGACCAGCGCGGCGACGCCGGCCAGCTTCGCGATCGATGACAACGACATTCTTCTTTCCTCCCACACAATGAACCACTCTTGACCGCTCTTCGCGGCGGACCGCGGCCTCACAGCAGCGGCGGCGCGCCGCTCATTCCCAGCGCATGCTGGCCGTACATTGCACCCTGGACATCGGGCGAGAACATGACGTGTGCATTGGCAGCATGCGCGTCGCGGAACAGGCGCTGCATGGTGCCGCCGAGCAGCAGTCCGCTCGACCCGGCGACGCCCATCAGGATGTCGACGGCCTCCAGGCAGAGCCGCACCGCGAAGAAGGCGTCGCGCCGGTAGCGCAGCTTGTCCGCATGCTCGGCCTCGCGGCCGGCGCGGGCCTCCGCCATGGCGTGCCGGCAGACATGGCGCATCATCAGCTCGGCCGCGTCGATGCGCGCGGCGGCCTCGGCGACCTTGATCTGCACCGACTGGCTGGCGCCGACCGGCTGGCCCGTCGTGGTGGCATTGCGCTTGCGCGCTGCGCCGACGACGACCTCGTAGGCGCCCTGGGCGCAGCCCAGCATGACGCCCGACAGCACGTAGGGTCCGAGCGCCAGCATGGGCAGCCGCAGCAGCGGCGAGGCGCTGTTCACGGCCGAGCCGGGATGCGGCTTGCCGTTCATCGCCCAGGCGGTGACGGTGCGATGATCCGGCACGAACAGGCCCTTGATGGCGACGTCCTTGGAACCGGTGCCGGACAGGCCCACGGCGTGCCAGGTGTCGATGATCTCGTACTGCGAACGATGGACGAGGGCGAAGCGCTGGTCGACCGGCGGCCCGTCCTCGCGCTCGCGGACCATGAAGCCCAGCATGTTCCAGTCGGAATTGTCGACGCCCGAGGAGAGCGGCCAGCGGCCGGAGAGCTCGTAGCCGCCCTCGACCTTGCGGCCGCGGCCGGCAGGGAAGACCAGGGAGGTGGCGATCAGCACGTCGGGCGAGCCACCCCACAGCTCGTCCTGCGCTTCGGGCTCGAAGTAGCCCAGCATCCAGTGATGGCTGGCGAGGTTCCCCAGGTTCCAGGCCGTCGACGGGCAGACGCGCGCGATCGCCGCGCAGGTGTCGACCAGGATGCCGACGTCGAGATCCGCGCCGCCGACTCGGGCAGGCTGCACCATGCGGAACAGGCCGGCGCGATGCAGGTCGCGCTCGGTCTCCTCGGGCAGGCGGCGCAGCGATTCGCACTGGCCCGCGCGCTCGGCGATCGTCGGCGCCAGCGCCCGCGCGCGCTCGACCATCTCGGTGTAGCCGACGCCGGTGAACGACACCGGCTTCTCGGGCAGCGTCGCTGACGGCGTCCAGTCGACGACCCCTCTGGTCCGCATGAATTCCTCCCGGCGGCACGTCTGTCTTTTCACTGTTCAGACGATGCGCAAGGTTTGCGATTTGGTCAAGTGACCTAGAAGTTTGGTCAATTGACCACGGCCGGACTCGTCTCGATACTGGCCTTGATATCGCCGACAACGGCATGTCGAAAGGGAGGGCGCAATGGCGATCAAAGTCATGGAGATCCATCACGCCGGCGTGCGCGTCGATGCCGACGCCAGGACGCTGGCCGATGTCGAGAAGTTCTACAGCGACGTGCTCGGGCTGAGGCGCGACGAGGGGCGGCCCGAGATTCCCGGCATCCCCGGCATGTGGATCAACGTGGGCGAGGTCGGCCAGATCCATCTCATCGGCGGCGACCTGCCCTCCCGCTTCGCCCAGGGTCCGGGCAAGGACCCGACGGCCCCGCATGTCGCGCTGGCCGTGGAGAACATCGTCGAGACCAAGGCGGAGCTCGATCGCATGGGCGCCGACTACTGGTCGCTGAAGGGCGCCACCGGCCCGGATGCCGAGCAGCTCTTCCTCAACGACCCGTGCGGCAACATGATCGAGCTGCACCAGTTCGACAAATGCCGCTGTCGCGTGAAGAGCCGCGTGAAGTAGCGCTCAGCGATCCACGGGCGCCGCGAGGCCGGCGCAGAGGAAAGGCACGATCTCGCGCACGGCCGTCGCCATGTCCGCGGGATCGCAGCGGCCCTGGGAGATCGCCTCGAGCCGTCCGGGCTGCAGCAGCGTCCAGACATAGGCGCCCATCATGAAGTAGTAGCGCCAGTACAGCGTCTTCGCGGGCACGTGCGGCAGGGCGCGCCGGATGGCGGAGACGTAGAGCGCGTTGGTCTCGTCGTACATGTCGGCGCGCACGATGCTCGCCGTCTCGTCGGGATCGGTGAAGAGCCGCGCATGCATCTGCATGGCGGCGGTGCGGCCGTTTCCGTTCGGCTCGGGCAGGAGCAGCGAGCGCACCAGCGCGTCGACCAGCACCTCCAGGGGAACGAGGCCGCGCGGATGGCGTGCCTGCGCCTCGAGGAGAAGCTGGCGCCGCCGCTCGGTGACCTCGCGGCCGAGGCGCGCGACGACGGCCTCGAAGATCGCCCGCTTGGAATCGAAGTAGTAGTGGAGCTGCCCCACATTCATGCGCGCGCGGCTGGCGATGGCGCGGGTGGTGGTGCCGCCATAGCCGGAGCGGCCGAACAGCTCTGCGGCCACATCGAGGATGCGGCCAGGCACGTCGACGCGACGCGGCCTGGCCTTCGCCCGGCCTTTCGGCCTGGCGGCCGTGATCCTTTGCTTTCCTGCCGTCACTGCGCTCCCCGCGGCGTTCCCGCTCAGACCGCCTTGTAGCCTCAGAGGGCTTCCAGAGTCTTCTCCACCTTCGCCTGCGGCCAGGTCCAGCCGCTGGCGCTCTCGAGCGCCCGCATGGCGCGCAGCACGAGATGGTCGCCGCGCGGCGGGCCGATGAGCTGGATTCCGACGGGCAGGCCAGCGGCGGTGAGGCCGGCCGGCATCGATGCGGCGGGCTGGCCCGTCAGGTTGCAGGGCAGGGTGTAGGGCGCCCCCTTGGTCCAGCGCGGGAAGGCATCGGAGTTGTAGAGCGTCTCGACCGGCGGGGCGGCGGTCGGTGCGACGGGCGCGAGGAGCAGGTCGTACGTGCCGTGCCACAGCGCCAGCTCGCGCGCCAGTCGCGACTTGGCCTCGTAGGCGCGCGCATAGTCGGCCAGCGTGATCGCCAGCCCCTTCTCGGCGGCGGCGTGGAAGCCGGGATCGAGCTTGGCGTGGAGCTGCGTGGGAATCTGGCGCAAGCGCGTGGCGAAGCTGCCGATCCACAGCGGCTCGAAATCGTTCTGCAGCGGCGCGATGAGCGGACCGACTTCCTCGACATGCGCGCCGAGCGCCTCGAAGCGACGGGCCGCGGCGGCCACGAGGTCGCGTACCTCGGGATCGGCCGTCACGTGGCCGAAGTCCAGGCTGAGCCCGATCCGCCAGCCGCGCACGCCGTCCTCCAGGCCGATCGTGTAGTCGCGCGGATCGGCCGGCAGCGACCGCCAGTCGCGCGGATCGGGGCCCGCGGTGATGTTCAGCACCAGTGCCGTGTCGAGGACGCTGCGGGCCAACACGCCCTGGCTGATCACGTCCGCGAAGGGCGAGTCGGCGGGATACTGCGGGATGCGGCCGAAGCTGGGCTTCAGCCCGACCAGACCGGCATGGGCGGCGGGAATTCGGATCGAGCCGCCGCCATCGTTGCCGTGATTGAACGGATTGATGCCCGCGGCCGTCAGCGCCGACGCGCCGCCCGAGGAGCCGCCGGGAGAATGCGCGAGGTTCCATGGGCTGCGCGTCGTGCCCTGCAGCGGCGAATCGGTGAGTGCCTTCCAGCCGAATTCCGGCGTCGTCGACTTGCCGATCAGCACGAGGCCCGCTGCCACGAATCGATCGACGATGGGCGCGCTCTCCCTGGCCGGCGCATCGTCGGTCGCGTGCGAGCCGTAGCGTGTCGGCCAGCCCTCGACGGGCGTGGTGTCCTTGATGGTGGTCGGCACGCCATCCAGCGGCGACAGCGGCTTGCCCTGGCGCCAGCGTGCCTCCGAGGCCTTGGCCGCGGCGCGCGCCCGTTCCGGATCCAACAGGACCAGCGCATTGAGAGAAGGTTGCAGCTTCGCTGCACGCTCCAGCGCGGAATCGGTCACTTGGACCGGCGAAATCTCGCCACGCGCGTAGACTCGTGAGAGTTCTGTTGCGGAACTCCAGATCGAAAAAGATTGAGACATGCGTTTTTGAGTCTTCCGGAAACCTGGGTTTAATTTCAGACTAACACTCCGAACGCCCAGTTTTACTCTGATTTCTCCGCAAGGAGAGCGTATTGGAGGAGCGTGTCATGGAGAGCGTCACAGCCCTCGTTGCCGGCGGACTGGCTATCGCCCTGAGCTGCTATGTTGGCCGCGCGATGGCCACGACCACCCTGGTCTCGGCGATGATGGGAGCCGTCTGCGGCCTGGGCTTTGCCATCCTGTTCTTCGTCGCGACGGTCACGTTGGGGGCGCTGGTGCCGGGCATCTTCAACGGCTGGACGCTCGGCACACACTTCATCCTCCTGCTGATGGTCCTGCCGCCTGCGGGCGCGGGCGTGGCTGCGCTTGCGCACCGTCACGTGGAGCGGATCGAAGCACGGCGCCTGCCGTTCTAGCTTACGAAATCGGACTCTTCCCGAATCAGGGCGGCGGACGCTAAGGTGCCGCCACATTCGGGAGGAAATCATGACCGAGGTGAAGCTCGGCGCGGCGACGGTGCGGCGCATCGAGGAATCGTACGAGCCCAACTTCGACGCCAGGATGTTCTTTCCCGACTGGAATCCCGGCGTGGTGCAGGAACATCGCGACTGGCTGCTGCCCAACCACTATGACGAGGCTTCCGGTTGGCTGAAGCTCAGCGTGCACAGCTGGCTCCTCACGGTCGGCGGCAAGCGCATCCTGATCGACACCTGCGTGGGCAACCACAAGTCGCGGCCGCACCGCCCGAAGTGGCACCTGATGGAGACGCGCTACCTGGAGCGGCTGAAGGAGGCCGGCGTCGAGCCTGACCAGATCGACATGGTGATGTGCACCCATCTGCACGTGGATCACGTGGGCTGGAACACGCGGCTGGAGAACGGCAAGTGGGTGCCGACCTTCCGGAACGCGAAGTACGTCTTCAGCCGTGCCGACTACGACCACTATCTGAAGCTCGACAACGATCCCAAGACCGGCCCCGTCAATGCGGGTTCGTTCCGCGATTCGGTGCTGCCGGTGGTGGAGGCCGGCCTCACGCAGATGGTCGACGGCGCCGCGCAGCTCGATGAGAACATCGCCGTCGAGCCGGCCCCCGGCCACACGCCGGGCACGATCGCGATCAAATTCGATTCGCGGGGCGAGAAGGCGCTGTTCTGCGGCGACATCCTGCACCACGCCCTGCAGGTCTATCATCCGGAATGGAACAGCTTCGCCTGTGCCGACGCCGAGGGGGCGCGCGCGAGCCGGCGCAAGGCGCTGGTGCATTGCGCCGGGGCAGGCGCTCGCCTGATGCCCTGCCATTTCGGCGCGCCGTTCACTTGCCATATCGACCACAAGGGCGACGGCTTCGTGCCGCGCTTCGACGGCGGCTTCTGAGGATCCTGAAGGAGGGGAGAGAGATGATCTACGAGCTTCGCGTCTACAAGTGCGTGCCCGGCCGGCTGCCGGCGCTGCTCAACCGCTTCGCCAACATCACCCTGAAGCTGTGGGACAAGCACGGCATCAAGCAGGCCGGCTTCTGGACCACGCTGGTGGGCGAATCGAACCAGGAACTCTACTACCTGCTGGCCTGGGAATCGCTGGCCGACCGCGAGAAGAAGTGGAACGCCTTCGCCAGCGATCCGGAATGGCTCGCCAAGCGCGCCGAGACCGAGAAGGACGGCGCCATCGTCGCCAACGTCTCCAACCAGTTCCTGACGCCCACGGCCTTCTCGTCCGTGAAGTGACGGCGGGTCAGTCCGCCTTGAGGCCCGCTTCCTTCGCGAGGCGGGCCCATTTCTGGAAGTCCTGTGCCACGTAGGCCGCGAACTCGGCGGGCTTGCCGTACTGGGGATCGGCGCCGAGGTCGGTGAACTGGCGGACGACTTCCGGCGAGCGCAGCGTGGCATCGACGGCGGCGTGCAGGCGTTCGACGAGGGCGGGCCACGCCCCGGCCGGCAGGAAGATGCCGTAGGAGATCGCGGCATCGTAGCCGGGCAGTCCTGATTCTGCGATGGTCGGAATGTCCGGGGCCGCGGCCGAGCGGGCGAGGGACGTCTGGCCGAGCGCGCGCAGCTTCCCGGCCCGCACGTGCGGCAGGGCCGTCGACAGGCCACCGAAGTAGACATCGACCAGGCCGGCCATCAGATCCGCCATCGCCGGGCCGCCGCCCTTGTAGGGCACGTGGAGGATGTCGATGCCGCCCATCGACTTGAAGAGCTCGAGCGCGAGATGTGTGACGCCGCCGGCGCCGGCCGAGGCGCCGTTGAGCTTGCCCGGGCGCTCGCGGGCCAGGGTGAGCAGCCCGGGCACGTCCGCCGCCGGCAGGTCGTTGCGCACGACCAGCAGCATGGGGTTGATGCCGATGGGCGCCACCGCCGCGAAATCGGTGCGCACGTCGTAGGGCAGGTTGCGGTTGAGCGCCGGCGCCACCGTCGTCGAGCCGTTCGATGCCAGCATGAAGACACCGCCGTCCGGTGACGCCTTCGCGACGGCCGCCGCCGCGATCTCGCCGTTTGCGCCGGCCCGGTTCTCGACGACGACCGATCGCTTCAGCCGTTCGCCGATCCCCGGCGCCACGATGCGCGCCAGCAGGTCGTTGGGGCCGCCGGGGGGAAAGCCGACGACGAGGCGCAGCGGCCGGTCGGGGAAGTCGGGCGCCTGCGCACGCGACGACAGCGGCAGTGAGCCGGCCAGGCCGGCGATGCCGGTGAGGACGGCTCGGCGGGAGGGGGCGGACATGGCGGAGAACATGCTAGGCTGATCCGGCTTAGGGAGGAAACGAAATGAAGCGTAGAGCTGTATTGGGCGCGGCCGGCATGGCGGCGCTCGGGATCGCTGGCGTGCCGGCCTGGGCTCAACCCAGGATCGCCGGCGATGTCAGGTTCCTGTGCGGGTTCCCGCCGGGCGGTACGGCCGATCTGCTGTGCCGCCTGCTCGCCGAGGCCGTGAAGCCAGAGGTGGGCCAGAACGTCATCGTCGAAACCAAGTCCGGCGCGTCGGGCTTCATCGCCAACGAGACGGTCGCCAACGCACCGGCCGACGGACGCACGATCGGCCTCGCCGCGATGGCGGCGCTGTGCGTCGCGCCGGTCATGCCGGGCCAGAAGCTGCCGATCAACGTCGACACCGACCTGACGCCGATCGCCAACATCGCGGGCGTCTACAACATGCTGGTCTTCGGCAAGCACGTGCCGTTCCGCACGGTCCCCGAGCTGATCGAGCACGCCAAGAAGAATCCCGGCAAGCTCACCTACGCCTCCGCGGGCAACGGGACCTCGCAGCATCTCGCCGGCGAGCTGTTCAAGAAGCTGGCGGGCGTCAACCTGCTGCACATTCCCTATCGCGGCGGCGCGCCGGCCATCCAGGACATGGTTGCCGGCAATTGCGACATGATGTTCGGCAACATGCCCGAGTTCCTGGGGCAGATCGGCGGCGGCAACCTGATCCCGATCGCCTTCGGCTCGCCGCGCCCGTCGCCGCTGTTCCCCGACCTGCCGCTGATCTCGAAATTCGTGCCGGGTTACTCGGTGGTGAACTGGTTCGCCGTGTTCGGGCCGCGCGCGCTGCCGGCGGACATGACGGATCTCTGGAACAAGGCGCTGCGCGCGGCGGTCGCCAAGCCGGACCTGCAGAAGCGCTTCCTCGAAAGCGGCATGGATACGGTCATCGGCTCGCCGGCGGACCTGAAGGCTACCATCGCCGCGGACCGCAAGAAGTGGGCGGACGTCATCCAGTCCGCGGGCATCCGGGCGGATTGAGCGCATGCCCCTTGCATCATCCGCGCAGGGCGGGCTGTACGTCGAGAGCGTCGAGCGGACCTCGCCCTGGCGGCCGCCGCGCGACGCGATCGTGTTCCATCATGGCATCGGCGCAAGCGCCGGCCTCTGGGCCGACTGGTATCCGGAGCTGGTCGATGCCCATCGGCTGATCAGCTTCGACATGCGCGGCTGCGGACGGTCTGCCATCCCGCCGCCAGAGTTCAAATGGTCGCTGGACCTTCTGGTGGAGGATCTGTTCGCCGTCGCCGATGCGGCCGGGGTGGAGCGTTTCCATCTCGTGGGCGAATCGATCGGAGGCACCGTGGCGCTGGCCGCAGCGCTGGCGAGGCCGCACCGGATCGCGACGCTGACCGTGAGCAACGGCGCCCATCTCGGTACGTCGATCCAGCGGGT
The DNA here is from genome assembly GCA_049323495.1 of Pseudomonadota bacterium. GTDB lineage: Bacteria > Pseudomonadota > Alphaproteobacteria > Reyranellales > Reyranellaceae > Reyranella. Next base: position 65,085 of record JBMONG010000033.1, on the reverse strand, counting down.
CGAGATCTGGCGGCGGCAGCTCGACGGCGAGGGCGGTGTGAAGGCGTGGTCGGACACCTTCATGAGGGATCGCTTCCATGACGATGCGCTGTCGCCCGAGCGCCGCGCCTGGTTCGCGGCGCAGCAGGAGACATGGCCCCGCGATTCGATCCTGAACGGCCTGGGCGTCCTGATCGGTACCGACCTGTCGGCGCGCCTGAAGGAGATCGGCTGCGCGACGCTGCTGCTGCATCCCGACGGCAGCCCCTTCATCCCGGTACCGGTGATGGCGGAGCTGCATCGCCTGCTGCCGGGCGCGGAGCTGAACGTGATCGGCCGGTCACGCCACGGCCTGCCCTTCTCCCACGCGCGGCAATGTGCCCGGCTCCTGCGCGGCTTTCTGGATCGCCACGTCGTCGGACAGTAGACTCCCGCGCGAAACGATGGCGCAACGGAGGCGTTGTCTACACTCGCGGCGGCGTTGAAACAGGAAGGGAAGGGCATGAGGAGCCTGTGGACGGGCATGGCGGTGCTGGCGGTCGGCTTGTCCGTCGGCATGTCCACGGTGCCGGCGCTGGCACAGGAGAAGCTCATCATCTGGTGGACAAAGGGCTTCTACCGCGCCGAGGACGAGGCCCTGGCCGCCGCCATCCGCAAGTTCGAGGCGACGAGCGGGGTCAAGGTGGAGCTGACCCTGGCGCCGTCATCGGTGACCATGGCGAAGACGCAGGCTGCGCTGGCGGCCGGCGCGCCGCCGGATCTCGCCTATGCCGATTCCTTCGACCTCGAGACGGCCGCGTTGTGGGCTTTCGAGGGCAGGCTCGACGATCTCACCGGCGTCATCGAACCGTTCAAGGATCGCTTTGCGCCGAGTGCGCTCGAGGCCGCCTATCTGCTCAACGGCGAGACGGGGAAGCGCGCCTACTATGCCTTTCCGGTGAAGCAGCAGATGCTGCACATCCACTACTGGAAGGACATGCTGGGCACGGCCGGCTTCAAGGAGAACGACATCCCCTGGGACTGGAAGGAATTCTGGTCCTTCTGGTGCGGCACGGTGCAGCCCGCCTATCGGGAAGCGACCGGGGAGAAGATCCACGCCGTCGGCCAGCCCCTTGGCATCGACTCGGCCGACACCTATCGCTCGTTCCTGACCTGGCTGGATGCGTACGGCGTGAAGCTGGTCGACGAAGACGGCAAGTTCCTGACCGACGATCCCGCGGTGAAGAGAGGGCTGGCCGCGGCGCTGAAGGACTATGTCGAGATCTACCTGTCGGGCTGTTCGCCGCCTGCGTCGGCCACTTGGAAGGCGCCGGACAACAGCCGCGCATTCAACGCCCGCGAGGTGATGCTGACGCACAATGCCGGCATCACGATCGTCGGCAAATGGTTCGACGACGCCAACAACCGCGCACTCTCGCCCGAGCAGCGCGCCTTCGGCCGCAGGGCCTACGACGAGATGATCGCGACGGCGGCGTTCCCGAAGAAGCTCGACGGCCAGCCCATGGTCTATCGCTCGTCGGTGAAGGTAGCGCTGGTCTTCGAGCAGTCTAAGCACAAGCCGCAGGCGCGCGCCTTCCTGCGCTTCCTGCTGGAGAATGACGGGCTGCGCCTGCATGTCGAAGGCGCGCTCGGCCGCTGGTTCCCCGTCACGATCGCCGGCCAGAAGAGCCCCTTCTGGCTGGCCGACAGGCATCGCAAGGCGGTGTACGACCAGTACATGGTGGGCACCCTGCCGTTCCAGGCCGATCGCAACTACAAGTTCGCGCAATTGAACAAAGAGAACGTCTGGGCCAAGGCCATGCACCGCGTGATCGACGACAAGGTGCCGGTCGAGCAGGCCGTCGACGAGCTGCTGGCACGCATCAGGGAAGTGGCGGGGGAGTGAGGGGAGGGAGGCCTTCGCCTCCGGGTGCCCTGTCAGCGTTCAAGCCAGAGCGGTTGCGGGCCGACCTTGCCGTAGATGACGCTCCCCAGGCCGCTGGAAGCCATGCCGACCGCGTCGATGGGCAGCCCGGCGGCCACGAAGTCGCGGTGCTGTTCCTGCCCCGTCGGGGACAGGCGGACGGAGAAGAGTTCCTCCGAGGCGAGGGTTTCGCCTTCGGGTGCCGGGTTGGCCCTCGGATCGAGGCTCGGCCGACGCAGTGCCGTCGTGCGCCGCGCATGGCCGATGATCTCGAAGCCGCCCACCAGCCGCCGCACGCCGCGGGCGGCGGTCATCGAGGCGGTTTCGTCACGCCAGAATTCCTTCACCTTGCCATCGGCCTCGACCAGATAGGCCACGGCGTGCGTCTCGAGCGCGCAGCCGTTCCGGCCCTCGCCGACGAGAAGCCACTTGCCGTCGAGCGGCAGGACCTGCCATGCCTTGAAGCGATCGATGTGCGTGCGACCACCGACGGCGAGGGTCGCGGCCTCGAAGGGCACGATCTCCGCCCCGTCGCCACCCCAGCAGGATTTGGCCAGGCCGAAGGCGTCGCGGCCCACAGGCTTCTTCAGAAGCCGGGCATGATGGTTGATGACGGCGAGACCGGCCTTTCCGGCGCTGGCGAGCCGCGCGGTGTGGCGCGAACCAGGATCGTTGGGGGACGCGGGGACCTCGGCGGTGGCGGCGATCTTCCCGTCGGCATCGAACCGGGTGAGCGAGAAGACCGCGCCGGTGGGATCCGCGAGCGGCGCACCGGCCAGGGCGAGCGCCGCCGCGCCGTCCGTCGTGGCCACGTCCATCACAAGGGAATCCGTGCCCGCCCGGCCGAGCTGACGGCTCCAGAGAATGTGCCCGTCGTCGGCGGAGAGGCCGACCACGGCACCGGCCATGCTGCCGCCCTGGGCGGAGCGTCCGAGGGCGGTGGCGTAGACCGTGCGGGCGGAGGCGGCGATCGTCCGGCCGGGGAGGAACGGGTCGCGGAGGGTCCACCGGATAGCGCCGTCGCGCGCCAGCCGGCGGATCGACGCCTGAATCCCGCCGTCCTTCGGTCCGCCGATCGTCGCGTCGACGAAGCCGCCGTCGAGGGCCGCCGTCGCGACGATCTCGCCGCCGGGCGAATGGCTGGTGTCCGCGAACGGCACGAGGTCGCGCGCAGCGCTGTTGCTCGCCGCGCCGAGCCTCACCGTGCCGTCGCCCAGCGCGACCAGGGCGGCCCAGAAGCGCGGATGCAGCAGCGGCCGGGGCGTCGGCCCGTCGAGGTGACGGCGCACGGCGCCGGCCAGCGCGTCGGCGATCGGGATTTCGGCATCGGCCCGCGCGGCGCGAAAGGTCGCGATGATGAAGTCGCGGGTAAGGGCGCTCTCGACCGGCCACAGGGCGGCGATCATCGAGGGGACGCCGGCGATGGCGAACGACGTCGACAGGCCCTGGATGCCGGTCTCGATCAGGCTCGGCTCGTAGCGCGCCGAGTTGCACGCCGACAGCACCACCAGCCGCGTGCGCAGCGACAGGGCGGCGATCTGCGACGTCGTCAGCAACCCGTCGTCTGGGGCGCTGCCGGACCTGCCCGGCGTCAGGACGAGCGACGGCTCCACCAGTCCCGGCAGCTCCTCGCGAATCAGCCCGTGCGTCGCGAAATGGACGATGTCGAATTCCGACAGGGGCTGCAGGCGGAAGCCTTCCTCGCTGGCCGACTGCCGCAGCAGCACGCGGGCCCTGGGGGGGTCGAACAGGGCTGAGACCGCGCGCACTTCCTGCGCGGTCTCGGGCAGCTCGTAGAGCGAGCCGACGCCGCGATCCGCCAGCGCGGCCGTCGCGGTGCCGCCAGCGAGCACGGGGTCGCCGACGCCGAGATAGTCCAAGGTGGCCCGCTTCGTCGCAGAGAGCCGCTTGCTCGCCAAGAAGGCCCTTACCGAGCTCGTCTTGATGAAGGCGTGGTCCCGGATCAGCCAGCGGGCCTTGCCCAGATCGTAGCCGTTGGCCATCGCCGGAGGCATCTCCCACAGCAGTGCGCCGGGCGGGATCTGCCCCAGCAGCGCACTCGGCGCGACGTGATGGAGACGGCGGCTGCGCTTCAGGCAATCATCCAGGCCTCCGAACAGCAGCTTTGCCAGCCGGACGCCTGCCGCTGCCGGATACTGGCTGTCGGCCTGCACCGACGCCGGATGGCTGGCGGTGAGGGCGAGCCGGAGAACCTGTATGTCTGCGGCTTTCGCCTCCACCAGCGGGAACCGTGCAGAAGCGATGCTGTCCCCGCGCACGCAGATCTTGGCGAACACGTCGAGGGCCGGGGCGTAGAAGATCAGCGCCTCGTCCGGTTGCAGCAGCGCCTGCACGTCGGCGAGGTTCGCGATCAGCCGGGTCTCGCCGGCGGTGCGGGCGATCGCCTGGCGCAGCCGCCGGTGCTGGTCGCTGTAGCCGCCGGCGGCGAGCAGGATTTCGAACTTCTCGCGGCGCAAGTCCTCCGGCCGCGCAGCCGTGCGTGCGGCCAGGCGCCTCGCCAGCGTGGCGAGCTGGTCCTTCTCCCAGGCAGCGCGCTGATTCTCGAGGGTGTGCAGGCTCTGGACGTTGCGCTTGCCTTCGTCCGTCGCCTGCCGTGCCTGGTTTGCCAGCACATCGTCGACCGCGGTGTCGACGGAGCGGCTGATGAAGGCGTGGGCGCCGAGGATGAAGGCGAAGTCGGGCCGAGGCTGCTCGGCTGCGGCGCGGACGGCGGCCTCCAGGACGATCTGATTGGTCCAGAAGAGCAGGGGCGATGCGTAGACCGATTGGCGATAGCGATTCTGCAGCAGTGCCAGATGGCGCCGGCCGGCTTCGAGGACCGCCTGGTTGCCGGCATCCTTCTGTCCGGCTGCGACGAGCTGGAGGCCCGCGATGGCCTGACCGAAGCTCTCCGCTTCCTCGATGCGGTCGGGATCGGTCGTCCAGCGCGGCGGCGCCGAGAGCAGAGGGATCCAGGCGAGGTCAGGCGGCTTGCCGAACAGGAGGCGGCCGAACGCCTCGGCCAAGGCGAAGTTGAACTCGCTCTCGTCCGCGAAGGCGCCACGCTGCAGGATGCGCTCCCGGTCGGCCGCCATCGGGTGCGACGCCAGCAACTCGCGCACGGCCTGCTCGTCGCCGCGCATCAGCTCGCTGCCGATCAGCAGGCTGTACGTGTAGCTCTCCTGGAACGCCTTGTACCCCGGCCGAAGCTGCAGCCGGTCGAGCAGGGCGAGCGAGTCGCGATAGTGGCGCGAGGCCGCGGCAAAATCCTTGCGGTAGCCGGCCAGCGTCGCCCGCAGCATCAACCACTGACGGGCGAGCAGGCTGTCCCCGGGTATCTGGCGCAGCAGCGGTTCCGCCGCCGCGACAAGTCGCTGCGCCCGCTCGGCATCGTAGGTGCCGAGCAGCTGCCAGGCGGCCTTCACGATGAGCCGGGGCGCCTCGAAGGGTTGGTCGATCAGCGACAGCGTGCCGGCTATGGCATTGTCGAGATGCTCGCGCGCGGCGTCGAAGTCGCCGGCCAGTCGCGCCTGCCGCGACATGGCGAGCGCGACCTCGACGAACGGAACGCCGTCGTTCATCGCCTCAAGGGAGCCAGGCGGCAGGCCGCGACGCAGCATCGGCTCGGCGAGGTGCCTGTCTGCCGAGCCCTCATGGAGGAATGCCGCGAGGGCGAAGGCATAACCTGTCGTCGCCGCCGCGAGCGGCTGGCCCGGCTGCAGGTTCGCCGGATCGAGCCGTTCGAGGAAGTAGCTTGCACAGTCGGCGTCCAGATTGGCGAGGCAGGTCCTGGCGCCAAGCGAGAAGAGCTTGCGTCGGTCTGCGGACGTGGCCCGTTCGTAGTCCGTCTTCACGGCATCGACTGCGTCGACGGTGCGGCCGGCCCAGGTCAGGCGATAGGCTTCCCGCATCGCGGCGAGCAGGACCTCATCATCCTGTGCCTTCCCGTGACTGGATCCGATGAGGCAGCCGCAAACGACGGTGGCGAGGGCGATCCAGCGAGGCGCCCGCGGGAGCGCCCGGCGCCTCATGGCCGGACAGTCAGCAGATAGACGTGGTCGCGATCCGACGACGGTCCAACAAGGGTGCGGATTGCGGCGGAGCGTGGATCGTCGAGATCGTAGATGCGAACGGCCACGGAGCTGTCGCCATCGTCGCGCGCCAGCCGGTCACGCAAGACTGCATCGACCAGGATGCGCAGCGGTCGTTCGCCAGCGGTGCGTGCCCCGGGCAGGTACGGCTCGATCTGCCGAACGGCGCCCGCCTGCGGCGTCCCCGTCGATCCGAGAAGGGTCCGGAGGAGTGCCGCCGGCAGCTCGACGTCGTTGAATCGCCGCTCCGACGGCGGCGGCACGGGCGCGCCGCGCATGCGGATGTCCGACGGCTCGAACAAGGCGGTGCGGTCGGCGATCGTCACCATCGCCACCTGCAGGGGCGCGTCACCCGGCATCAGCAGGTGGAGGAGCGGCGTGGCAACCACCGCCAGGATGGCGGCCAGGACAGCCGCGCCAGCGAAGCCCGTCCACTGCCAGGGGCCGAAGAGGCGGCGCCGCCGTGCGGGCCGGGCCTGCGCGGCCGTGCGGGAGGCCGAGGCCAGGATGCGATCGGTCACGGCCTGCGGTACCGGCGGTGCATGCGTCGCCGCCTGCAGCAGGCGGCGTTCGAGGACGCGCTCCGCAGCGAGAGCGTTGCTCTTCGCAAGCAGCTCTGCCTGCCGGGCGGCGTCGGCCCCGAGTTCGCCGGCGACCCAGGCGTCGAGCAGGCGCTCCTCCTCGCCCGTCAGGACGGTGGCGGTGCGGCCGCGATTGGACAGCACGGAAATCATCACCGGATCAGGGGATTCCGGTTGATCGCTTCCGTCGGGCGGACGCGGGTTCATGGTTTGATCCTACCATCAGTGGACAGGACGCGCCCAAGCGACATGGCGTTACGCCCCCTCCGGAAAGAATTCGGGCGCCCGTTCGCGGACCTTCGCCAGGAAGCGCGACTGGGCGCGTGACATCGCCGTGCGCAGGGCGCCCGCCGCCAGTCCGAGACGGCGGGCGATGGCCTCGTTGTCGAGATCGCGATGAAGCCGGTCGCAGACCAGCCGGCGGTCCCTTGCGTCGAGCGTCGCCCAGGCGCGGATGCCGATCTGCCGCAGTTCCCTGAGATGGTTCGTGGCGGTGATCGACTCGGCCTGCGGCTCCGACAGCGGTTCCAGCTCGGCGGCGCCGCCGACGGCGTCCTCGCGACCGCGCCGCGCGCGGTGGAAGTCGACCACGAAGTTGCGGATCACCCGCGACAGATAGATCGGCAGCGACGTGCCGCGCTGCCATAGCGCCAGGGCGCGATACTCGCTCCTGATGAGGCGCTCGAAGAAGGCCTGAAAGATGTCGTCGACGTCAGGGCCGGACGCCCGCGAGCGGACGCAGTGATAGACCAGCCGGCCGTATCGCCGATAGAAGGCGTCGGCCGCGCCCGGCGTTCCCCGCAGGATGCTGTCCACCAGCTCGACATCCGACGGCTCGACAGGGGTGACCGGCGCTCTCGCCAACTCCGCTCTCCGACAACGCACCCACTCTAACCAATCGGTGTGCCGGCAGAAACGCCAAACTCCTGCAGGTTGTGCCCGCCCGGCCGTGTCACGGCAACGAGCCGCCTCGCAGGGCTGAGGCGCGGCGGGCCGAAATGCAACAGGGCGGGGCCATGCGGCGCCCGCCCTGCCTGTCAGATGCTGTCGACCGTCAGCCCTTGATCAACGGGCACTTGCCGTCCTTGAGCGGGCGATAGGCCTGGTCGCCGGGCACGGTGGCGATCAGCTTGTAGATGTCGTCCTTGTTCTTCGACTCGGACGGCGACTTCACCTCGAACAGGTACATGTCGCGCACGAGGCGGCCGTCCTCGCGCAGCTTGCCGTTCTTGGTCATGACGTCGTTGACCGGCATCTCGCGCATCTTGGCCATCACGGCCTTCGCGTCGTCGGTGCCGGCGGCCTGCACGGCCTTGAGGTAGTGCAGCGTGGAGCTGTAGACGCCCGCCGTCAGCATGCTGGGCAGCTTGTCCTTCTTGGCCCGAAAGCGCTTGGTCCAGGCCCGGGTCTCGTCGTTGAGGTCCCAGTAGAACGACTCGGTCAGCACCAGTCCCTGCGCGACGGGCAGCGTGAGCGACTGCACGTCGGTCGCGAACACCAGCAGGCCCGCCAGCTTCTGGCCGGCCTTGACGATGCCGAACTCGCCAGCCTGCTTGATCGAGTTGATCGTGTCCTGGCCGGCATTGGCGAGGCCGATGACCTTGGCCTTCGAGGCCTGGGCCTGCAGCAGGAAGGACGAGAAGTCCTGCGTGCTGAGCGGATGCCTGACGCTACCCAGCACCTTGCCGCCCGACGCCTTCACGACCTCGGTGACGTCACGCTCCAGCGCATGGCCGAAGGCATAGTCGGCGGTGAGGAAGTACCAGGAATCGCCGCCGGCCTTCACCATCGCCTGGCCGGTCACGTGGGCCAGCGCGTAGGTGTCGTACACCCAGTGCGCGCCGGTCTCCGAGCAGGCCGGTCCCGTCAGGTCGGCCGAGGCGGCGCCGGTGTTGATGTCGATCATGCCCTTTTCCTGGGAGATCTTGCGGACCGCCAGCGCCACCGAGGAGGTGCCGAGGCCCGTGATCATCTTGACGCCGTCGACGTCGTACCAGCGGCGCGCGATCGAGGCGCCGACATCGGGCTTGGTCTGGTGGTCGGCCGAGAGGATCTCGATCGGCCGGCCCAGCACCTTGCCGCCGACGTCCTCGACGGCCAGCTGCATGGCCTCGACCTCGCCCGCGGTCAGATCGCCATAGACGCCGGAGAAGCCTTCCATGACGCCGATCTTCAGCGGCGCCGGATCCTGCGCCTGGGCGATGGCCGCAAGGCCCAGGGCGCTGAGCCCGACCGCCGCCGCCGCGACCCCAATCATCCGCACACTTGGTGTAAATCTCATACGCAACCCCTCTTGATGGCGGTTCCTCCACGACGGATCGACTGTAGCGGGCAACGGCGCCGGTCGCCAGTGCGGCACATGTGGCGCGAGTGCTGGACAGCGGCATGCAGGTCCGTTTAAGTCGCCGCGGTAAGGGGAGGCGAATGACAGAAAAAGAAGATGTCATTCTCGAAGCGCGCGGGCTCACCAAGGAGTTCAAGGGCTTCGTTGCGGTCAAGAACGTGGATCTGAGGATCCGGCGGCACAGTATCCATGCCCTGATCGGCCCAAACGGTGCCGGCAAGACCACGTGCTTCAATCTCCTGACGCACTTTCTCACGCCGACGGCCGGTCGCATCGCCTTCAATGGGCGGGACATCACCGGCAGTTCGCCTGCGGCGATCGCGCGCATGGGGCTCGTGCGCTCCTTCCAGATCTCGGCCGTCTTCCCGCATCTGTCGGTGCGCGAGAACGTGCGCGTCGCCCTGCAGCGCAGGCTGCGCAACTCCTTCCATTTCTGGCGCTCCGAACAGGTCCTGCAGCGGCTCGACGGGCGGGCCATGGAACTGGTCGAAGCGGTGGGACTCACCCCCTTCGCGGAGGTGCCGGCGGTCGAGCTGCCCTACGGCCGCAAGCGCGCGCTGGAGATCGCCACGACGCTCGCCCTCGAGCCGGAGATGATGCTGCTCGACGAGCCGATGGCCGGGCTGGCGCACGAGGACATCAAGCGGATCGCCGACCTGATCCGCACGGTGGCGCGCGACCGCACCGTGCTGATGGTCGAGCACAACATGTCGGTCGTCGCCGACCTGTCGGACTGCATCACCGTGCTGGCGCGCGGCGAGGTGCTGGCCGAGGGGCCGTACGCGACCGTGTCGCAGAACCCCGCCGTCGTGGAGGCTTACGTGGGAACCGGCCATGGCTGACACCCTGCTGAAGGTTGCCGGCCTGCAGGCCTGGTACGGCGAATCGCACATCCTGCACGGCGTCGATTTCGAGATCAGGCGCGGTGAGCTGGTGACGCTGCTGGGACGCAACGGCGTCGGCAAGACCACGACGCTGCGCGCGATCATGGGCATCGTCGGCCGGCGCAGCGGCTCGGTCTCGTACCAGGGCACCGAAACGGTGGGCCAGCCGTCCGACCTGATCGCGCGGCTGGGCATCGCCTACTGTCCGGAGGAGCGCGGCATCTTCTCCAGCCTGAACGTCGAGGAGAACCTGATGCTGCCGCCCGTCGTGAAGCCGGGCGGCATGAGCGTCGAGGAGATCTACCAGCTCTTTCCCAACCTGCAGGAGCGGCGGCGCAGCCAGGGCACCAAGCTGTCCGGCGGCGAGCAGCAGATGCTGGCGATCGGCCGCATCCTGCGCACCGGTGCGGACCTGCTGCTGCTCGACGAGCCCACGGAAGGCCTGGCGCCCGTGATCGTGCAGCGCATCGGCGAGATCATTCGCCAGCTCAAGGAGCGCGGCTTCACGATCCTGCTGGTCGAGCAGAACTTCCACTTCGCCGCGACCGTGGCCGACCGCCATTACGTGATGGAGGACGGCCAGGTCGTCGATGTCATCGCGGCCGCCGACCTGCAGAGCAACATCGGCAAGCTGCAGGCCTATCTGGGGGTGTAGGCGACCATGTTCGAACTCATCGGAATCCCGCCACAGGCCCTGTTCGGCCAGCTCCTGCTGGGCCTGATCAACGGCGCCTTCTACGCCATGCTGAGCCTGGGCCTCGCCGTCATCTTCGGCATGCTGAACGTGATCAACTTCACGCACGGCGCGCAGTACATGATGGGCGCCTTCGCCGCGTGGCTGATGCTCGGCCTGCTCGACATCCCGTTCTGGGCGTCGCTGGTGCTGGCGCCGATCATCGTCGGCCTGTTCGGCGTGCTGCTCGAACGGCTGCTGCTGAAGCGCATCTACCATCTCGACCATCTCTACGGCTTCTTGCTGACCTTTGGCCTCGCGCTGGTGATCGAGGGCCTGTTCCAGTGGCGCTGGGGATCGTCGGGTGCGCCTTACCCCAGCCCGATCCCCGGCGGCTACAATCTCGGCTTCATGTTCCTGCCGACCTATCGCGGCTTCGTGGTGCTGGCGGCGCTCGTGATCTGCCTCGCGACCTGGTACGGCATCGAGCGCACCAGGCTCGGCGCCTACCTGCGCGCGGCGACCGAGAATCCCACGCTGGTGCGCGCCTTCGGGATCAACGTTCCGCGGCTGATCACCCTGACCTACGGCCTGGGCGTGGGCCTGGCCGCGCTGGCCGGCGTGCTGGCGGCGCCGATCCAGCAGGTGTCGCCGCTCATGGGCACCAACCTCGTGCTCGTCGTGTTCGCGGTGGTGGTGATCGGCGGCATGGGCTCGATCATGGGATCCATCGTCACGGGTTTCGGCCTCGGCCTGGTCGAGGGCCTTACCAAGGTCTTCTATCCGCCGGCCTCCAACACCATCATCTTCGTCGTCATGGCGCTGGTCCTGCTGGTCAAGCCGGCCGGCCTCTTCGGGCAGACCAAATGAGCAGTGATCGTCGCCTCCTGGTCACCGTTCTGGTGGCTGCGGTCGCCCTCGCGGCACCCTGGATCTTCTATCCCATCTTCCTGATGAAGGCGCTGTGCCTGGCGCTGTTCGCCTGCGCCTTCAACCTGCTGCTGGGCTATGCCGGCCTGATGAGCTTCGGCCATGCCATGTTCCTCGGCCTGGCGGGCTACTTCTACGGCCATGTCGTGAAGGCCTGGGACCTCGCGCCGGAAGCGGGCCTCCTGGCCGGCGTGGGCGGCGCGGCCCTGCTGGGGCTGGTGACGGGGGCGCTCGCCATCCGCCGCCAAGGCATCTATTTCGCCATGATCACCCTGGCCTTCGCGCAGATGGTCTTCTTCTTCTGCGTTCAGGCGCCGTTCACCGGCGGCGAGGACGGCCTGCAGGGCATCCCGCGCAAGGCCCTGCTGGGGGGCCTGATCCCGACGCGCGACGACCACGTGCTCTACTACGTCGTGCTGGCGATCTTCCTGTTCGGCTTCGGCATGATCTACCGCATCATCCACTCGCCGTTCGGCCAGGTGCTGAAGGCGATCCGCGACAACGAGCAGCGCGCGGTGTCGCTGGGCTACGAGGCCGACCGCTACAAGCTGCTGGCGTTCGTGCTGTCGGCGGCGCTCGCCGGCCTGGCCGGCGCCACCAAGGCGATGGTCCTGCAGTTCGCCACCCTGACCGACGTCAGCGCCGGCATGTCCGGCGAGGTCGTGCTGATGGCGCTGGTGGGCGGGCTCGGAACCATCGTCGGTCCGGTGGTCGGCGCGTTCATCATCGTCACCATGCAGAACTACCTCGCCTTTGCGGGCGAGTTCGTGCTGGTGATCCAGGGCGCCATCTTCGTCGTGATCGTGCTCGCCTTCCGCAAGGGCGTGGTCGGCGAGTTCGCCGACTGGTGGAAGCGCCGGCGGCCGGCCGCGACGACGCCGAAGCCAGCGGAATGAGCGACATTCGCGGCGCCGCCCTTGCCGGGCGGCGCCATTCGCGCAAGAAAGTCCCTTCGACGGGAAGGAAGCGGGGCCCATGTCCGATACATCCTTGACGCTGTCCGACGAGCTGTTCGCCGAGCTGCGCAAGATCGACACGCCGACCATCACCAACGTGGTGGCGACCTACCCCAAGAATCCCCTGTGCCTCGGCCTGTACAATCCCTGGACGGAGAACTGGTACACCGACAGCACGATCCGCTGCCTCTATCCCGAGATGGGTCCGATCGTCGGCCATGCCGTGACCTGCGTCTACGGCCTGCCCGATCCGAACTTCGCCGGGCGCCTGTCCTTCATGGACGTGATCGATGCGCTCGACGCCATGAAGAAGCCGACCATCCTCGTGATACAGCAGAAGTGGCCGCCCGAACTGCACAACAAGGCGGGTCTCGCCGGCGAGATGATGGTGAGCTCGATGATGGCCGTCGGCTGCATCGGCATGATCTCAAACGGTCCGTCGCGCGACATCGACGCCATCCGCAAGCTGCGCTTCCAGCTCCTGCTGGGAGGCGTGACGGCGGGCCACGGCGAGATGGCGGTCCAGGCCGTCAACGTGCCGGTCTCGGTCGGCGGCATGGACGTATCGCCGGGCGAGCTGATCCACATGGACGAGAACGGCGCGGTGAAGTTCCCGGCGGTGCATGCGCCGGCGATCGTGAAGAACGCGCAGGCGATGCTGGACGACGAGGCGCGCCGGCTGGTCCTGCTGCGCAAGGCACGCAGCGCCGCCGAGGTGCGAGCGGCGTCGTCGGGCGGCGCCTACACCGACAAGAAGAAATAGACGGGGCGCGGTCCGCAGGCGCCGGAAGGATCATGGCCACCGCCGCGGCCCTGCCTGCGACGCGCTTCGGGCTGGCGGCGAAGCTCTTTGCCATCCTGACCCTGACCGGCGCGCTGGCTGTCCTGATCACCGGCGCCCTGGCCTACATCCAGGCACGCGAGGCGCTCGAAGCCGCCGTGTTGAACCAGCTCACCGCGGCGCGCGAAACCAAGAGCAACCAGGTCGAGAACTATTTCCGCAGCGTCCGCGCCGAGATGCGCCTGCTGGCAGCCTCGAAGATGGCCGTCGATGCGATGCGCGGCTTTCGCGACGCCGTCGACGATCTCAACCAGCAACCCGTGCCCGAGCAGATGCGCCGGAACGTGCAGGGGTGGTACGAGGAGCGCTACCTGCCCATGGTGCGGCGCCTCCTCGGCCACGATGCGCCTGCTGCCGATTTCGAGCCGTCGACGCCCGCCGCCTACTTCCTCCAGGACTGGTACGTCGTGGAGAATCCCCATCCGGAGGGCCGCCGGCTGCTGCTCGACGATGCGCGGGACGGCAGCGCCTACTCGAAGGTGCATGCCGTATTCCATCCGCTTATGCGGACCGCGGCCGCGACCCTGTCGTTCGCCGACCTGATGATGGTGGATCCCCGTCGCGGGCGGATCGTCTACTCCGTCGACAAGGACGCCGATTTCGGAACCTCCCTGCAGGCCGGTCCCTACCGCCGGTCGAATCTCGCGGCCGCCGCCGCGCGCTGCGCCGCCGCGCCCGACCCGTCGACGACCTGCCTCGAGGACTTCTCCGACTACCTGCCGTCCGACGGTTCTCCGGAAGCGTTCATGGCAGCCCCCATCATCGACCAGGGCACGGTGATCGGCGTGCTGGTCGCGCGGCTGGCCATCGGCGAGATCGACGACATCGTCACCGGCGGCCGGCGCTGGCGTCACGAGGGGTTCGGCCAGACGGGCGAAGCCTATCTCGTCGGATCGGACCTGACCGTGCGCTCCACGCCGCGCGGCTATTACGAGAACCGGGATGCGTATCTCGCCGAGATCCAGGCGGCGGGCACGCCGGCCGGGGAACTGGACGACATCCGCCGCTACCGCACGCCGGTGCTGCAGCAGCGCGTCGACACGACAGCCAGCCGGGCCGCGGTGGGCGGCATCGAGGGAACGGGGAGGGTGACCGATTTCCGCGGCATGCAAGTGCTCGCCTCCTGGGGCCCGGTGAAGGTGCCGGGCGTGACGTGGGGACTGGTCGCGGAAATCGATGAAGCCGAGGCGTTCCAGCCGGTCTACCGGCTCGCCCGGGACATGGCGATCGTGGCCGCGGCGGCGATGCTGGTCGTCATCCTGACGAGCGCCTGGCTGTCGCGCTCCCTGATGGGGCCGCTGCGCGACCTGACTACGGGGGCGCGCAGGTTCGCAGCGGGCGATCGCAACGTCCATGTCTCGGTGCGCAGCCGCGACGAGATCGGCCAGCTCTGCGCGGCCTTCAATGGCATGGTGGACGAGATCAGTGAGAAGGGCGCCCTCATCGAGGCCAAGAACCGCGAGAACGAGGCCCTGCTGTTGAACATCCTGCCCGTCCCGATCGCGACCCGCCTGCGCGGCGGCGAGCAGAGCATCGCCGACGGTTTCGCCGAGGTCACCGTGGCCTTCGCGGACCTCGTCGGTTTCACCCAGATGGCCTCGACGATGCCGCCGGACAAGGTCGTGGCGCTGCTGAACGGGCTCTTCAGCCGGTTTGACGACGCGGCCCGCGAACTCGGAATCGAGAAGATCAAGACGGTCGGCGACGCCTACATGGCCGTGTGCGGCCTGCCGGTGGCAGTGCCCGACCATGCTGCGCGGATGGTGCGCATGGCGATCCGCATGGTCCACATCACGCGCGAGCATGCGCTGGAGCATCGGGTGGCCATGAAGCTCCGGGTCGGCATCAACACGGGACCCGTGGTCGCGGGCGTCATCGGCAAGAGCAAGTACATCTACGATCTCTGGGGCGACACGGTGAACCTCGCCAGCCGCATGGAATCCGGCGGCATGCCGGACATGATCCAGGTGACGCGGCCGGTCTACGAGTTGCTCAAGGACCAGTTCGACTTCGAGCCGCGCGGCGCGATCGAGGTCAAGGGCAAGGGGCAGGTCGAGGCCTGGCTCCTCAGGATCTGAATCAAGGAGCGAAGTCGCTTGCCAAGCCGGATGCGTTTCGGGAATTTGCCAGCAATGACTTTCCGCAGACCGTTTTGCGCCCTGGGTGGCGCGTTCACCGTCGTCGCAACCGCCTTGGGCATGCTCGGCGTCACCATCGGCGTCGCCGGCCCGGCATCGGCGCAGGAAAATGTCGGCGCCTGGCGCGTCGAGTGCACCGGCGACGGCAAAACGCTGGATTGCCGGGCCATCCAGCAGATGATCAATCGCGAGGACAAGCAGCTCGTGGCGCAGCTCGCGGCCAGCACCGCGCCCGACGGCAAGACCGCCACCCTCACGATCCAGTTGCCGCTCGGGATCAGCCTCACCGAGCCGGTCCAGGTCAAGGTCGACAACGGCGCGGTCGAGCGCTACCCGGTGCAGACCTGCGCCAATGTGGGCTGCGTCGTCAGCGTTCCGCTCAAGGATCCGCTTCTTGCGGCGATGCGGCGCGGCACGACGCTCAAGATCTCCTTTCAGGTGCCCAGCAAGCAGGTGGTCAACATCGACGTCCCGCTGCTGGGCTTCGGGCTGGCGTTCGACAAGGCCAAGTAGCCGCTGCGGCCGCGGGAGCCGGAACGTCGCGAATTTGGCCACATTGGCCGTGGATGAAGCAGGGGAGCGGCGCGCAGGCGGCAGGCCACCCCATTGAAACGGCACCGCTTTTCGCGCAAATGTCTGGAGCGGATGGGCGCCGGCAGCCGCCGGCGGTGGCAGGGGAAGAAGAAGACGACGTGTCGACGACCAGAACAATCGGACGGATCACGGCGGGGCTGGTGGTCCTGGCCGGGATCGCCGCCGGCATCTGGTACGGCAGCGGCCAGCAGGCGATTTCGCAGCCGGCGCACGTGCCGGAGCCGACGGGCCCGCTGATCGCCCGGGGCTACACGGATGCGCCCGCGGGAACGGTGCTGGTGGCCAACAATCCCGCCGGCGGCTCGGTCCTCAAAGAGATGCGCATCCGCGAGGGGCAGACCGTCAAGGAAGGCGAGATCATCGCCGTCCTGGCCAACTATCCGATGGCGGAGATGGCGGTCGAGATGGCGGCCAACGACCTCGCCACAGTCGAGCGGCAGCGCGAAAAGATCCTGCTGGGCACGCGCCAGACACAGATCGCCCTGCTCGAGGACGAGATGAAGTCGGCTCTGCTCAACGACAAGCTGCGCGACCTGGCACGGAAGCGGTCCAGCAGTCCGCCGGCGGAACGCGAGATCGACGCCAAGGTCGCCAAGATGGGGCTGGCCAACCAGGACATGAGCCTGAAGTTGTCGAAGGCCCAGCTGGCGGCAGAGCTCGAGCAGAATGCCATCGACCTCGAGCGCTACAAGGCGGCCCTGGACGACGCCATTCATGTCCGCGAGGACGCGCTGGTACGCTCGCCGATCAACGGCGTCGTGACCCAGATCAACTCGCGCCAGGGCGAACTGGCCGCCGGCCAGGGCATCGCCAAGATCGTGGACATGAGCAAGCTGCGCGTCTTCGCGACGGTCGACGAAATCCATCTGCATCGCATGAAGAAGGGGGCGCCCGTCGAGGTGACGTTCCGTGGCGACCCCAAGGTCTATGCGGGCAGGATCGCGACGGCTCCCCTCTCGGTGAAGCGGGAGAAGCGCAGCGAGGCCGATCTCGGCGTTGCCAACGTGCGGCAGGTCGAAGTCGAGATCGAGCCGGCCGACGGTGGGGCATTCCCGCCGATCCTGGGCCGCGAGGCGCGCGTCATCTTTCTCTGATCCCCGGGGCAAGCCCTGCTTGTGGATTGTACCCATCTAGGAAGGTCGGTCACGGACGTGTAATGACTTGGCTACTCGCGGCGGCGTGGAAAGCAGACACGCAGCTAAAACGCACGGGAGCCGAAAGGGGAGAGAAACCCAGGAGCGGAAATCCGAGAGCAGCGGCCATCGACCTCACGGTGCGTAGGTAGCGACACATGGCCAGCCGGAGTGGCGCCCGGCCCGCGAGAATGACCCCGCCCTTCCGGCCGCCGTCGACGCGGCCGGGCGAATCTGCAAAGCCGTGATGCAACCTCTGCCGTCCTGGTCCATTCTTTCCCTATGGGCAGGTGCGGCACGGCCGCGGACACCGCGGCAGCGGTGGGACCGCGAATCTACTATTTGCACCATGCGTCGGGCGAGTCGTGCGACGTGGGCGCGCGCCTGTCCGCTGCTGCGCGCCTTGGCTTCGATCACGTATGCCTGCAGCCCTTTCGCACGTTGCGCGGTGCCCCGCTGCTGGTCACCGACTGGGAATTGCCGCCCGAAACCCCGACAGCGGCCGCCACGGCCATCGACCGACTGCGCGTCGTTGCCGACGCGTGCCGCGCGCATGGTCTGCATCTCGTCGTCGACCTCGTGCTCGACCGGGTGGCGGCGGCCAGCCCTGCCTCCGGCGCGGCAGGCGGACTGTTCGCCGAGACGCACACCGGTATCGCCGATCCGCGGCTCGATCCGGCGGTAGCCCGGGCGGCAATCGTCCGCAGTGACCGCATCGACGCGGCGGCGGCTTGGTGGGCCTCCCAGACGCGCCGCCTCCTGGATGCGGGCGCCGCGGGCTTCCGGCTCCTCGGTCTCGATCATCTGCCTGACGGTGCGCTGGCCACCATCGTGCATGCCCTGCGCGGGGAGCGACCGACGATGTTGTGGGGCTGGGCACCCGGCCTTCCATGGTCAAGGCATGCGGAGCTGGCCCCGGGACTGGACGGCATCTTCGCGTCGACTGCGTGGTGGGACGGCCGCGCTGCCTGGTACGCGGAGGAACTGCAGTCGCTCGGTCGCTACGCGCCGCTGATCGGCGTGGCCGCCCTTCCGTGGGATCGCGCCAGCATCGAACCCGGCGAACGGCAGCGCCGGCTGCGCATCGCGGCCGCCACCTGCGACGGCGTGTTCATGCCGGAGGGCTGCGAGCGGGGCCTGGAAGGCGACCTGCCAGCGCTGCTTGCCCGCGACGCGTCGCCTGCCGGCCGGCTGCGCGGCCTGCGCCGCCTGACGGGATCATCGTCGGCAGTCACCGTCCTGGCGCGCTTCGATACGGCCGATCCCAGGCAGGCGTCCTGCGGCGCCGCCGTCCTGATCAACAACGACCGGCTGCAGCCGCAGCCGCTGCCGGTGAGCCTCGATCCGCTGGATCCCGCGGCCGGTGCCACCCTGCGTCCCGTGGCGCAGGCGGATCCGGATGCCGCAGCGCTCCTGGCGCCCGGCGAGGTGAGGGTGGTCGCGCTGGCCCCGATCGTCCTGCCCGAGCGTTCGGCGAAGGCCGCCCGCCTCAATGACCGGCGCGCCGCAAAGGCGGCGGCGCAGCGTTCGCCCGTGGTGATCGAACGTGTGTCGCCGCAGGTCGCGGGCGGCTTCGCGGCCCGGCGCATCATCGGCCGCCCCTTCGATGTAGAGGCCGACATCTTCGCCGACGGACACGATGTCCTGGCAGCCGAGCTGCTGTGGCGCGCGGCCGGCGAGAAGGACTGGCAGCGCGCGCCGCTCGTGCCACTGGGCAACGACCGCTGGCGCGGCAGCATGCTGCCCCAGCGCATCGGCCGACATATCTTCACCATCGAAGCGTGGCGCGACGAGTACGGGACGCTGCTGCATGCGCTCGAGGTCAAGCACCGCGCCGGCGTCGATCTCGCCGTCGACCTCGCGGATGCCGTGCTCTACCTGCGCCGCGTGGGCATCGACGGAATCGCCGAGGAGATGGCGGCGCTGGAGCCCGCCGCGGCGGTGCATCGCTTCGGGCGCGAGGATGTCCGCCGCGCCGTCGCCGAGGCTGGCGGCCGGCCATTCGCCGCCCGCCATCCCGAGCTGCCGGTGGAGGTCGAGCGGCCGCAGGCCGAGTTCGCGAGCTGGTACGAGCTCTTTCCGAGGTCCCTCGGCACGTTCGACGACGTCATCGCCCATCTGCCGCGCGTTCGCGACATGGGTTTCGACGTGCTCTATTTCCCGCCCATCCATCCCATCGGCGCGGCCAATCGCAAAGGCCGCAACAACGCACTGGTTGCCGCGCCGGGCGATCCCGGCAGCCCCTATGCGATCGGTGGGGAGGAGGGCGGCCACGATGCCCTTCATCCGGAACTGGGCACGTTCGAGGATTTCCGGCGTCTCGTCGCGGCGGCGGCGGAGCACGGGCTGGAGATCGCCCTCGACTTCGCCATCCAGTGCTCGCCCGACCATCCGTGGCTGAAGCAGCATCCGGAGTGGTTCCGGCGTCGGGCCGACGGCTCGATCCGCTATGCGGAGAATCCTCCCAAGAAGTACGAGGACATCGTCAACGTCGACTTCTATGCCGAGGGGGCCATTCCCGACCTGTGGCTGGCGCTCCGTGACGTCGTCCTGCATTGGATCGGGCAGGGCGTACGCATCTTCCGCGTCGACAACCCGCACACCAAGCCGCTGCCCTTCTGGGAATGGATGATCGCCGACGTCCGCGCCCGGCATCCCGAGGCGATCTTCCTGGCCGAGGCCTTCACCCGCCCCGCGATGATGTACCGGCTGGGCAAGGTCGGCTTCACGCAGTCCTATACCTACTTCACGTGGCGCAACGGGAAGGCCGAACTCACGGACTACCTGCGGGAGCTGACCACGAGCGAGGCGGCCCAGTTCTACCGGCCGCACTTCTTCGTCAACACGCCGGACATCAACCCGTATTTTCTGCAGAGCTCCGGCCGGCCAGGGTTCCTGATCCGCGCGGCCCTCGCGGCCACCCTGTCCGGGCTCTGGGGAGTCTACTCGGGCTTCGAGCTCTGCGAGGCCGCCGCCCTGCCCGGCCGCGAGGAGTATCTCGATTCCGAGAAGTACGAGATCCGCAAGCGGGACTTCGCGGCGCCCGGCAACATCGTCGCCGAGATCACGGCCCTGAACCGGCTGCGCCGCCTGCATCCCGCGCTGCACAGCCATCTCGGCGTCCGGTTCTACAATGCCTTCAACGACCAGGTGATGGTGTACGGCAAGGCGACGCCCGGTCCCGGAAACGCGCTCGCCGACATGCTCCTGATCGCCGTCAGCCTCGATCCGCACAACGTCCAGGAAACGGCTTTCGAGGTGCCGCTGTGGGAATGGCAGCTGCCGGATGATGGCAGCGTGCAGGTCGAGGACCTGATGCGCGGCTCCAGCTTCGTCTGGCGGGGCAAGGTACAGACGGTTCGCCTCGATCCTTCCGAGCTGCCGTTCGCCATCTGGCGCATCGCGCCCGCGGGAGGTCATCCATGAACGCGCCGCTTGCTCAGCCGCAGCTCCCCGTCGCCCAGGATGCGCACTGGTACAAGGACGCGATCATCTACCAGCTGCACGTCAAATCGTTCTTCGATTCGAACAATGACGGCATCGGCGACTTTCCCGGTCTGATCTCCAAGCTCGACTACATCGCCGAGCTGGGCGTCAACACGATCTGGCTGCTGCCGTTCTACCCCTCGCCGCGCCGGGACGACGGCTACGACATCGCCGAATATACCGGGGTTCATCCGGAGTACGGCACGCTTGAAGACGTCAAGCAGTTCATCGACGACGCGCATCGCCGCGGCATCCGCGTCATCACCGAGCTCGTGATCAACCACACCTCGGATGAGCACCCGTGGTTCCAGCGCGCGCGGCAGGCGCCGCCCGGCTCGCCGGAGCGGGACTTCTACGTCTGGTCCGACGACGACCAGCGCTACGCCGGCACGCGCATCATCTTCGTCGACACCCAGCGCTCCAACTGGAGCTGGGATCCCGTGGCGAACGCCTACTACTGGCACAGGTTCTACGCCCACCAGCCCGATCTCAACTTCGACAATCCCCTGGTGTTGGACGCGGTGCTGGGCGTCATGCGCTTCTGGCTCGACCTCGGCGTCGACGGCCTGCGCCTGGACGCCGTGCCGTACCTGGTCGAGCGGGAGGGCACCAACAACGAGAACCTGCCCGAGACGCATGAGGTCCTGCGGCGTATCCGCGCCGAGATCGACCTTCACTATCCCGACCGCATGCTGCTGGCTGAAGCCAACCAGTGGCCGGAGGACACCAAGGAGTATTTCGGCAACGGCGACGAGTGCCACATGGCGTTCCACTTCCCGCTGATGCCGCGGATGTACATGGCGCTGGCGCGCGAGGACCGCTTCCCCATCACCGACATCATGCGGCAGACCCCGCAGATCCCGGACAACTGCCAGTGGGCGATCTTCCTGCGCAACCACGACGAGCTGACGCTGGAGATGGTCACCGATTCGGAGCGCGATTATCTGTGGCAGACCTACGCGACCGACCGGCGGGCAAGGCTCAATCTCGGCATCCGCCGCCGGCTGGCGCCGCTGCTGGAACGCGACCGGCGCCGCATCGAGCTCATGAACTACCTGCTGTTCTCCATGCCGGGCACGCCGGTCATCTACTACGGCGACGAGATCGGCATGGGCGACAACATCCGGCTGGGCGACCGCGACGGCGTGCGCACCCCGATGCAGTGGTCGCCCGACCGCAATGGCGGCTTCTCGCGCGCCGATCCCGCGGCGCTGGCGCTGCCGACGATCATGGATCCGCTGTACGGCTACGAGATCGTCAATGCGGAGGCGCAGAGCCGCGACCAGCACTCGCTGCTGCACTGGACGCGGCGCACGCTGGCCATCCGCCGCATGCATGCGGCCTTCGGGCGCGGCGGCCTGCGCTTCCTCTACCCGAAGAACCGCAAGGTGCTGGCCTATCTGCGCGAGCTGAACGACGAGGTCGTGCTGTGCGTCGCCAACGTGTCGCGTGCGCCGCAGGCGGTCGAGCTGGACCTGTCGGGGTTCGCCGGCCGCGTGCCCGTCGAGCTGAACGGCGGATCGCTGTTTCCCCCCATCGGGCAGCTCACCTATCTCCTCACGCTGCCGCCCTATGGCTTCTACTGGTTCATCCTGACCACGGAGAACGACGCGCCGTCGTGGCATACGCCGGCGCCCGAACCGCTGCCCGACTACGTCACCGTCGTGATGCGCCATCGCCTGAGCGACGGGCTGGAGACCGCCGCACCCATCATCGAACGCGAATCGCTGCCGCCATACCTCCAGAAGCGCCGGTGGTTCGGCGCCAAGGATCAGGCCTTCCGCTCGGCGCATCTCGCCTACGCCGCGCCGCTGGGCGGCGACCGCGAGATCCTGCTGTCCGAAGTCGAGGTGACGACCGATGCGGGGACCAGCCGCTGGCAGCTTCCGCTGTCGGTCTGCTGGGAGGACGAGCCCTCGGCCGCGTTGCCGTCGCAGCTCGCGCTGGCGCGCGTGCGGCGCGGCCGTCGCGTCGGCCTGCTCACCGACGCCTTCGCCCTCGCCGAGTTCGCGCGCCGCATGATCGAGGCGATGGCCAATGCCGAGCGCATTGAGACCGCGGAGGGCCAGATCGTGTTCGAGCCCACGCCGGAGGGGCTCGAGGTGCTGAAGCGGCCGGCCGATGCGCAGGTGATGTGGCTGTCGGCCGAGCAGTCGAACAGTTCGCTGATCGTCGACGATGCGGTGATGCTCAAGATCTTTCGCTTCATCTCGACGGGCGAGCATCCCGAGGCCGAGATGAGCCGGTACCTGACGGCGCATGGCTTCACCAACGCGCCCGCGCTGCTGGGCGAGGTCACGCGCATCGACCGCGACGGGGAGCGCCATGCGCTTGCCGTGGCGCAGGCCTTCGTGCGCAACCAGGGCGATGCCTGGACCTGGACCCTGAATCAGTTCAACCGCGCCCTCGACGACATGGCGAGCCGCGAGGCCACGGCGGAGTCGCGCGGCGACGACATCCTAGACTACCACAGCTTCGCCGGCACGATCGGCCGTCAGCTCGGGCGCATGCACGCGATCCTGGCCGAGCCGACCGACGATCCCGCCTTCGCCCCGGCGCCTGCCAGCGCCGAGGACGTCGAGGCCTGGACCGCACGCGCGACGGGTCTGCTCGACCGCGCGCTGGATGCGATCGCCAGCCGCGAGTCCTGGGACGACGAAGCCGTCGCGGCCGACGCCGCGGCGCTGCTCGAATCGCGCGCCGCCCTGACGGCGGCGCTGCATCGCCTTGGGCGCGGCGGGCTGGGAACGCTCACCACGCGCATCCATGGCGACTTCCATCTCGGCCAGGTGCTGGTCGCCAGCGCCGACGCCTACATCATCGACTTCGAGGGCGAGCCGGCGCGGCCGCTGCAGGAGCGGCGGCGGAAGGCCAGTCCCCTGCGCGACGTCGCGGGGCTGCTGCGCTCGTTCGACTACGCCGCGGCGACCGTGCTGGACCCGAAGAACGTGATCGCGAGCCGTGTGTCGCCCGGCCGGCGCGGGCGCCTCGTCGCGCGCCTGCGCGAGGGCGCGGAGCGTGCGTTCCTCGCCTCGTATCGGGAGGCCGTCGCCGCCGTACCCGGCATGCCGGGCGATGATCTCCTCGACTTCTTCCTGGTCGAGAAGGCGGCATACGAAGTCGCCTACGAAGCAGCCAACCGCCCCACCTGGCTGGCGATCCCGATGAGCGGCCTGGCGCGGGTGACTCCCCGATTGCTGGCCCTGATGGCGCGGAGCGAAGCGTGAACGCCACCCTGTCCGCCCCTCTGACCGGTCCCGACGTCGAGGCGCTGCAGGCCGGCCGCCATCGCGATTCCTTCCGGCTGCTGGGGCCCCATGACGGGCCGGATGGACGCATCGTCCGCGTCTTTCTACCGGGCGCTCAGGCGGTCGAGGTGCTGCGTCGCAGCGACGGCGGTTCGCTGGGTGCGCTGAACGAGACGCATGGCGGGCTGTTCGAGGGGCCTGTCGCGGACGCTTCGCCCTACCGGCTGCGCATTCGCTGGCCGCAGGCCGTGCAGGAGACGGAGGATCCCTATTCCTTCGGTCCGCTGCTGGGCGAGCTCGACCTGCACCTCTTCAACGAAGGCCGTCATTTCCGCCTCGCCGACGCGCTGGGCGCCAACTGCGTCACCGTCGACGGGGTGCCGGGCGTGCGCTTTGCGGTGTGGGCGCCCAATGCCGAGCGCGTCGCGGTGATCGGCGACTTCAACATGTGGGACGCGCGGCGCCACCCGATGCGGCTGCGCTATCCCTCGGGCATCTGGGAACTTTTCGTGCCGCGCATCGGGCCGGGCGTACGCTACAAGTACGCCATCGTCGGGCCGGGCGGCGTGCCGGGGCCGGACAAGGCCGATCCCGTGGCGCAGCAGGCTGAGCCGGCGCCGGCCACCGCCTCGGTGGTGCCGTCGCCGATGGCGCGGTCATGGAGTGACGGGGCCTGGATGGCGGAGCGCGGCCGGCGGCAGTCGCCCGATGCGCCAATGTCGATCTACGAGGTCCATGTCGGCTCCTGGCTGCATCCGCGCGAGACCCACCACGGATCCCTGTGGGATCTCGCAGTCGAACGCCTGATCCCCTATGTGGTGCAGCTGGGCTTCACGCATGTGGAGCTGCTGCCGATCACCGAGCATCCGTTCGGCGGCTCGTGGGGGTACCAGCCGCTCGGCCTGTTCGCCCCGGCGGCGCGCTTCGGTCCGCCCGAGGCCTTCGCCCGCTTCGTCGACGAGCTGCACGCCAACGGCATCGGCCTGATCCTCGACTGGGTGCCGGCGCATTTCCCGACCGACCCGCACGGCCTGGCGCGCTTCGACGGCACGGCGCTCTACGAGCATCTCGATCCGCGCGAGGGCTTCCATCAAGACTGGAACACCTACATCTACAATTTCGGCCGGCGCGAGGTGCAGGGTTTCCTGATCGCGAGCGCGCTGCACTGGCTGGAGCGCTATCACGTCGACGGGCTGCGGGTCGATGCCGTCGCTTCCATGCTGTACCGCGACTACAGCCGGCCAGCCGACGCCTGGATTCCCAACGTGTACGGCGGCCGCGAGAACCTGGAGGCCGTGGGGTTCCTGCGCCATCTCAATGCGGTGGTGGCCGAGCGCTGCCCCGGCGCCATCATGATCGCGGAGGAATCGACCGCATGGCCCGGCGTGACGCGCCCGGCGCCGGACGGGCTGGGTTTCTCCTACAAATGGAACATGGGCTGGATGCACGACACGCTTCAGTACATCGAGCGCGAGCCCGTCCATCGCGCGTTCCATCATGACGAGATGACGTTCGGCCTCGTCTATGCGTTCTCGGAGCGCTTCATCCTGCCGATCTCCCACGACGAGGTCGTGCACGGCAAGGGCGCGCTGGTCGGCAAGATGCCGGGAGACCACTGGCAGCGTCTGGCCAACCTGCGCGCCTATCTGGGCTTCATGTGGACCCATCCGGGCAAGAAGCTGCTGTTCATGGGGTGCGAGATCGCCCAGGAGCGGGAATGGAGCCACGACCGCGAGCTCGACTGGTTCCTGCTCGACGATCCGGCCCATGCCGGCATCCAGCGCCTGGTGCGCGACCTCAACCGGCTCTATGCCGGCGAGCCGGCGCTGCACCGCCGCGATGCCGTGCCGGAAGGGTTCCGGTGGGTGATCGGCGACGACCGGGCCAACTCGGTGTTCGCCTTTCTGCGGCAGGACGCCGGAATTGCCGGCGAGGGCGAGGCGCCGCCGGTGCTGGTCGTCTGCAACCTGACGCCGGTGCCGCGCCGGGAGTACCGCATCGGCGTGCCGCGGGCGGGACGCTGGCGGGAGATCGCCAACACCGATTCGCGCTTCTACGGGGGCAGCGACGTCGGCAACGACGGCACCGTCGCCACGTTCGATGCGCCGTCACACGGCGAGAGCCAGTCGCTGCTGCTGACCCTGCCGCCCCTCGCCACCATCGTCCTCAAGGCGGAAGGCTGACGGTGGCCGGCTGGGCGGATCGGCTCCTGCCGGGAGCGCCCTATCCGCTGGGCGCGACATGGGACGGGCTGGGCACCAACTTCGCCGTGTTCTCGGCGCATGCCACCCGCGTCGCGCTATGCCTGTTCGACCCGTCGGGCCGGCGCGAGATCGCGCGCTTCGACCTGCCGGAATGCACGGACGAGATCTGGCACGGCTACCTGCCGAACGCCCGCGCGGGCCTGCTCTACGGCTTCCGCGCCTGGGGCCCCTACGATCCGCAGAACGGCCACCGCTTCAACCACCACAAGCTGCTGCTCGATCCCTACGCCAAGCGCATCGCCGGGGAACTCCGCTCGGCCGATGCCCTGTTCGGCTATCGCGTGAACTCGCCGCGCGGCGATCTCTCCTTCGACCGCCGCGACAGCGGGCCCGGCATGATCAAGGGGGTCGTCGCCGACGACAGCTTCAACTGGGCCGACGACCGGCCGCCCGCCGTGCCGTGGTCCGACACGGTGATCTACGAGCTGCATGTGCGCGGCGCCTCGATGATGCGCGGCAACGTGCGGGCCAACGAGCGCGGCACCTTCGCCGCGCTGGCCGACCCGGAGTTCATCGACTACCTGCGGCGCCTCGGGGTGACCACGGTCGAGCTGCTGCCCGTCCATGCCTTCGTGCAGGACCGCACGCTGCTGCAGAAGGGGCTGCGCAACTACTGGGGCTACAACACGATCGGCTTCTTCGCCCCCGAGCCGCGCTACCTGTCCGACAACACGCCCGACGAGATGCGCATCGCCGTGCGCCGCCTGCACGCGGCGGGCCTCGAGGTGATCCTCGACGTCGTCTACAACCACACGGCCGAGGGAAGCGAGCTGGGGCCGACCCTGTCCTTCCGCGGCCTCGACAATGCCAGCTACTACCGGCTGGTCTCCGACAATCCGCGCCACGCGGTCAACGACACAGGCACCGGCAACACGCTGAACCTGAGCACGCCGCGCGTGCTGCAGATGGTCATGGATTCGCTGCGCCACTGGGTGACCTCGTACCATGTCGACGGCTTCCGCTTCGATCTCGGGGTGACGCTGGGCCGCGAGCCGCACGGCTTCGACCCGGGCTCCGGGTTCTTCGACGCCATCCGGCAGGACCCGGTCCTGTCGAGGGTCAAGCTGATCTCGGAGCCGTGGGACATCGGGCCGGGCGGCTACCAGCTCGGCCAGCATCCGCCGGGCTTCGCCGAATGGAACGATCGCTTCCGCGATGGCGTCCGCCGCTACTGGCGCGGCGACCCCGGGCAGCGCGCCGACTTCGCCGCGCGGCTGGCGGGCTCCGCCGACTTCTTCGACCGGCGCGCGCGCAAGCCCTGGGCTTCCGTGAACTACGTCGCCAGCCACGACGGCTTCACGCTGGCCGACGCGGTGAGCTACGCGGAGCGGCACAACGAAGCCAATGGCGAGGACAATCGCGACGGCCACCTTGAGAACTACTCGGCGAATTGGGGTGTCGAAGGCCCCACCGAGGATCCCGAGATCCTGGAGACGCGCCGCCGGCTGCAGCGCGCCCTGCTTGCCACCGTGTTCCTGGCGCAGGGGACACCGATGCTGCTCGCCGGCGATGAATTCGGCCGCTCGCAGGGTGGCAACAACAACGCCTACTGCCAGGACAACGAGGTGTCGTGGATCGACTGGGGGCAGGCCGAGAGCGCCGAGGGACAGGCGCTGCGCGCCTTCGTCGCCCGCATGATCGACCTGCGCCACCGCCATCCCATCCTGCGCGCCGTGCGCTTCCTGCATGGCCAGGAGGAATTGCTGCCGGGCATCCTCGACATCGCCTGGTTCGATGCGTCGGGCGAGGAGGCCTCCACGGATTCGTGGAACAATCCCGACGAGCATCGTCTGGTGCTGCGGCGCGCCAGCCGCAACGGCGAAGATGCCGTCACGATCCTGACGGCGTTCTTCAACGCCAGCGCGGAGGACCACGTCTTCAGGCTGCCTCCGCCGGGGCTGCCGGCGACGGTGCTGATCGACAGCGCTTTCCCCTATGCACCCGAGCGCAAGCTCGAGACGGCGGAAATAGCCGTCGGCGCGCGCAGCGTCGTCCTCACCCTGAGCGTTCTCCCGGCACTGGAGCAACGGACGGAAGGCACATGACGGCATTTGCCCACAACCTCCCCTTCGGTGCGACGCTGGTCGCGCCGGACCGCACGCGGTTCCGGCTGTGGGCGCCGGGCCAGCAGGAAGTCGCCGTCGAACTGGAGGGCGGCGGCCCCGGCGGAAAGCAGCGTCTGCCGATGCGACGCAGCGCCGACGGCTGGTTCGAGACGGAGGCGCCGTGCGGCGCCGGCACGCCCTATCGCTACCGGCTGGGCGACGGGCTGCTGGTGCCGGATCCGGCGTCCCGCGCCCAGGCGCCGGATGTGCACGATCCCAGCCTCGTCGTCGACCCGCGCGCCTATCGCTGGCAAAACCCCGGCTGGCGCGGTCGTCCCTGGGGCGAGACCGTTCTCTACGAGCTGCATGCCGGCTGTCTCGGCGGCTTCGCGGGCGTGCAGGCCATGCTGCCGTCGCTGCGTGAGCTGGGTGTCACGGCGGTCGAGCTGATGCCGGTCAACGATTTTCCCGGCAAGCGCAACTGGGGCTATGACGGCGTGCTGCCGTTCGCGCCCGACGCCGCCTATGGCAGCCCCGACGCGCTGAAGGCGCTGGTCGATGCCGCGCACGGGCTCGGCCTGACGATCTTCCTGGACGTCGTCTACAACCATTTCGGGCCGGACGGGAACTACCTCGCCGCCTACGCGCCGGACTTCTTCCGCACCGACCTGCAGACCCCCTGGGGGGTCGCCATCGACTTCCGCCGGCCCGAGGTGCGCCGTTTCTTCACGGAGAACGCGCTGTACTGGCTGATGGAGTACCGCTTCGACGGGCTGCGCTTCGATGCCGTGCATGCCATTCCGGAGCCCGACTGGCTGGACGAGATGGCCGCGGAGGTGCGACGCACCGTCGAGCCCGAGCGGCACGTGCATCTCGTGCTCGAACATGACGGCAATCGCGCGGAGCATCTTGCGCACGGCTTCGACGCGCAGTGGAACGACGATGCCCATCACGTGCTGCACGCGATGCTGACGGGCGAGGCCGACGGCTACTACGCCGACTATGCCGATCGGCCGGCCGAGCGGCTGGCGCGCGCACTCGCAGAGGGGTTCGTCTATCAGGGCGAACCGTCGGCCTATCGCAAGGGCGAGCGGCGCGGCACGCCCAGTGCCCATCTGCCGCCCACCTCCTTCGTGCTCTTCCTGCAGAACCATGACCAGATCGGCAACCGGCCCTTCGGCGACCGCATGACCGAGAAGGCCGACCCTGCCGCCCTCGAGGCCGCGATCGCCCTTCAGCTCCTCAGTCCGCAGATCCCGCTGATCTTCATGGGGGAGGAGGAGGGGAGCCGTGCGCCTTTCCTCTTCTTCACCGATCATCACGGCGATCTGGCCGATGCGGTGCGGGAAGGCCGCCGCCGCGAGTTTGCCGGCTTCGAGGGCTTCCGTGGCGGCCAGACGGCGGCGGCCATTCCCGATCCCAACGATCCCGCCACGTTCGAGCGCAGCCGGCCGCTGGCCGGTGATGGGGGACGCCGCGCCCTCTATCGCAAGCTGCTCGGCCTGCGCGCGGCCGCCATCGCGCCGCACCTCGGTGGCGCCCGCAGCCTCGGGGCCGCTGCCGCCGGCACGGGGGCGGTCGTCGCGCGCTGGCGCCTGGGCAACGGCACTGTTCTTTCGTTGGCAAGCTGCCTCGGCGCCGCGGCCTGCCGCATCGACCCTTTGGAGGGCGACGTGCTGTTCGAATCGCGGCCGGGCGCCGGCGATCGTGCACGTTCCGGCAGCCTGCAAGGCCCGGGCACCGTGGCACTGCTCGCCGCATGAGCGATGACGTCATCCTCGACCGCGCCCGCGCCGCCGGGATCGCCGTCGACTGGACGGATGCCGCCGGCCGGCCGCAGCGCGTTCGCCCCGAGGCGCTGCGACGGCTGGTCGACGCCCTCGATTTCGGCGAAGCGTCCTCGGCGCCGCCGCCATTGGTGACGGCGACCGTCGGGCGGCGGGTCATGCTCCCCGGAATCGCCGCCGATGCCGCCGGCGAGCTGGCGCTGGAGGACGGCGATACCCGTCCCGTGAAGCTGCGCAACGGCGGCCTTCCGGGGATCCGCCAGGCTGGCTATCACAAGCTGCGCGTCGGCGATCGCGAGATCACCCTGGCGGTCGCGCCACCGCGCTGCCTCACGGCGCACGATATCGGTGGCGGCCACCGCATGTGGGGCCTCGCCGTCCAGGTCTACGGCCTGCGCCGCGCGGGCGATGGCGGCATCGGTGACGCCGGATCCGTACGCGACGTCGCCGAGGCGGCGGCGCGACAGGGCGCCGATGCCGTCGCCCTCAGCCCGGTGCACAGCCTCTTCGTGCACGATCTCGGGCGGTACGGTCCCTATGCGCCCTCGAGCCGGCTGTTCCTCAATCCACTTCTCGCCGATCCGGCCGCGACGTTCCCCGACGCGGCCGACGGCGACGCCGGCTTCGAGCAGGCCGAGCTGATCGACTGGCCGGCGGCGGGTGCCGCGAAGCTG
Source organism: Pseudomonadota bacterium (assembly GCA_049323495.1). Taxonomy (GTDB): domain Bacteria; phylum Pseudomonadota; class Alphaproteobacteria; order Reyranellales; family Reyranellaceae; genus Reyranella. The sequence goes on along the minus strand of JBMONG010000033.1, from coordinate 34,534 downwards.
GCGCGCCTGCGCGGTCTCTTCGAGCGCTTCGAGACGCGCCGCGGCGTGGTCGGCGATGCCCTGATAGCCGACTTCGAACGGTTCGTGCGCGAAGGCGGCGAGACGCTGCGCGGCCATGCCGAATTCGAGACCTCGCGCAGCGGCGGCCCTGCGCGCTATCACCTCTTCCTGCAGTGGATCACCGCCCGCTCCTTCGCGGAGGCGCAACGCGCGGCGAAAGCGGCGGGCATGCGCATCGGCCTGATCAGCGACCTCGCGATCGGCATGGACCGCAGCGGCAGCCACGCCGTCGAGCGGCGTGGCGACCTGCTGATGGACTTGTCCATCGGCGCGCCGCCTGACCTCTTCAATCCCGCCGGGCAGGACTGGGGCCTGACCGGCTTCTCGCCGCGCGCCCTCGTCGCCAGCGGCTTCGAGCCGTTCCTCGCGACGCTGCGGGCGGCGCTGGCCAATGCCGGCGGCGTTCGTATCGACCACATCATCGGCCTGATGCGCCTGTGGCTGATCCCGAGGGGCGCGGCGCCGGCCGACGGCGCCTATCTGGCCTATCCGCTCGAGGACCTGCTGCGCCTGCTGGCGCTCGAATCGCATCGCCATGGCGCCGTCGTGATCGGGGAGGATCTCGGCACCGTGCCGGCGGGCTTCCGCGCCCGCCTGCGCCGCGCCGGAATCGCGGGGCTCGACGTGCTGTGGTTCGAGCGCACGCGGCTGGCCTTCCGTCGTCCTTCGCGCTGGCGCCGGGAGGCGGTGGCGACGACGACGACGCACGATCTGCCGACCGTGGCGGGCTGGTGGAGCGGCGAGGACATCCGCACGCGGCTGGCGCTCGGCCTGCCCGGCGCGGGCGACGAGGCGGAGCGGGCGCGGGATCGCCTCCGGCTGTGGCGCGCCTTCTCGGCGGTTGGCACGGCGGACGGCGCAGCGCCGCCGCCGGAGCAGCCGGAGGCGGCCGTCGACGCCGCGCTGGCCTATGTCGCGCAGTCTCCTTCCTCGCTGATGCTGGCGCCGGCGGAGGACCTGCTGGGCGTCGTGCCGCAGCCGAACCTGCCGGGCACGGTCGACGAGCATCCGAACTGGCGGCGACGAATCGCACCGCTCGCCCAGGACCTATTCGATGCGCCGCAGGTGCGCCGGCGCGTCGAGCTGATCCGCCGCCACCGCGTCGGGGGCGGGCCATGATCCCGCGCGCGACCTTGCGGCTGCAGTTCCATCGCGGTTTCACCTTCGCCGATGCCGAGGCGCTGGTGCCGTACTTCGCAACGCTGGGCGTGAGCCATCTCTACGCCTCGCCGATCGCCACGGCGCGACCGGGTTCGATGCACGGCTACGACGTCATCGATCCGACCACGGTCAATCCCGAGCTGGGCGGCGAGGCGGCGCTGCGCTCGCTGGCGTCGGCGCTGCGCGGCGCAGGGCTGGGCCTGGTGCTCGACATCGTCCCCAACCACATGGCCGCCGATTCGCGCAATGCCTGGTGGGCGGACGTGCTGCGGCACGGCCGCGCCAGCCGCCATGCCGAGTGGTTCGACATCGACTGGGAAACCGATGACAAGGTGCTGCTGCCGATCCTGGGCCAGCCGCTCGACGAGGTGATCGCGGCAGGCCAGCTGAAGCGTGACGGCGACACGCTGGCCTACTACGACAACCACCTGCCTGCCGCCGACGGCGACCTGTCGCGGCAGCATTACCGGCTCGCCTGGTGGCGCAGCGCCGGAGACCGCATCAACTGGCGGCGCTTCTTCGACATCAACGAGCTGGTCTGCCTGCGCATGGAGGAGCCCGCCGCCTTCGAGGCGGTGCATGCGCTGCCGCTGCGCCTGCACGGCGAGGGGCTGGTCGACGGGCTGCGCATCGACCACGTCGACGGCCTGACCGACCCGGCGGCCTACTGCCGTACGCTGCGCGCGCGGCTCAAGCCCGGCGCCTGGCTGGTGGTGGAGAAGATCCTGCTGCGCGGCGAGAGCCTGCGCGCCGACTGGGGCTGCGACGGCACGACCGGCTACGACTTCATGGACGAGGTGAGCGCGCTGCAGCACGACGCGGCAGGCGAGAAGGTGCTGGCCGACGCCTGGCATGCGCTGAGCGGGCGGCCGGCCGACTTTGCCATCGAGGAACAGGCGGCGCGGCGCGAGATCCTGGCGCGCAGCTTCGGTGCCCAGCTCGATGCCTGTGCCGCCGGTTTCGCGGGCGGCGAGCTCGCACGGCCGGCGCTGCACCGCGTGCTGACGGAGGTGCTGGCCCATTTCCCCGTCTACCGCACCTACATCGCCGGCGGCACCGTGGCGGAGGCCGACCGCGCCGTGCTCGCGCGGGCCGGCGAGGGGGCGAGGCGGAGCTGCCTTGCGACCGACCGGTGGGCCATCGCGCCGGCCATCGAGCGGTTCGGCGATGCCGGTCGCGGCCGCGCCGTCGCGCGCTTCCAGCAGCTCAGCGCGCCGGTGGCGGCCAAGGCGGTCGAGGACACGGCCTTCTACAGGTACGGCCGGCTGCTGTCGCGCAACGACGTGGGTTTCGACGTCGAGACCTTCTCCCTGGACGCGGCCGCCTTCCACGAACGCATGCATCGGCGCGCCGAGCACCTGCCGCGCGCCATGCTGACCACCGCCACGCACGACCACAAGCGCGGAGAGGACGTGCGGGCACGTCTTGCGGTGCTGAGCGGGCTGGCCGCGCTGTGGTCGGGACTGCAGGCGCGCTGGGTCGCCGCGGCGCGGCGCCTGGCGCCGGGGGGCGCCCCGTCGACGGGCGACGTCGCGCTGCTCCTGCAGACCGTGGTTGGCGCCTGGCCGCTCGATCTCGGTCGGGACGATCGCACCGGCCGCGCCGCCTTCGCCGAGCGGCTGGTCGCCTGGCAGCGCAAGGCGTTGCGCGAATCGAAGGTGGGCAGCGACTGGGCCGAGCCGGACGAAGGCTACGAAGCGGCCGCGACGGGGCTGGCGACGGCGCTGGTCGCCGATGCCGACCTGCCCGCGCTGCTGGACGAGATCGTGGAATTCGTCGACCGAATCGCGCCCGCCGGTGCGGTGAACGGGCTCGTTCAGGCGCTGCTGCGCCTCACCGTGCCCGGGGTCCCCGACCTCTATCAGGGCACGGAGTTCTGGGACTTCAGCCTGGTCGATCCCGACAACCGGCGGCCCGTCGACTGGCCGCTGCGGCGCGAGGCGCTGTCGGCCGGGATGCCGCCGGGCCGGCTGATCGCCGGATGGCGCGACGGCCGCATCAAGCAGGCGCTGATCGCGCGCGTGCTGGCCTTGCGCGCGCGCCACCCGCAGCTGTTCGCCGAAGGCGGCTACCGGCCGCTGGCGCTCGACGGCGCGCTGGCCGAGGTCATGGTCGCCTTCGAGCGGCGTCGCGGCGAGGACCGTCTGATCGTCGTCGTGCCGCGCCTGCCGCACCGGCTGCCGCTTGCCGGCGGCGGCCTGACGGTCGGCACGGCCGGCTGGCTGGACACACGCGTGAAGGTGCCCGGCCCGGCCGTGCCACTGCGCGACCTGCTGGAGGGCCGGCCCGTCGGTCCGGCCGAGGAGGGGCTGCCGCTGGCGCGCCTGTGCCCGGTGCTGCCGCTGGCCGTGCTCGGCACGGGAGGCCTTGCTGCGGACGGAGATGATTGACGGGCGTGCGGGCGTCCGATAGTTTCCTGGGAAACAATTAGGTCCATGCGTGTCGTCCCCGCCTCCCGTCTCCGGCCTCGAGGATCATCTCGGCTACTGGCTGCGCTATGTCTCCAACCAGGTCTCGCACGCCTTCGCGCAGAAGCTGGCGGGACGCGGGGTTACGGTGGCGGAGTGGGTCGCGATGCGCGAGCTGTTCGACGGCCAGGACATGTTGCCAAGCGCACTGGCCGACCGTCTTGGCATGACGCGCGGCGCCGTCTCCAAGCTGGCGGATCGGCTGGAGGTCAAGGGAATTGCGGTACGCGAGGCCGCCGTAGCGGACCGGCGTTCGCACACGCTCCGCCTCACGGCGGCCGGGCGGCGGCTCGTGCCGCAGCTCGCGGCGCTGGCGGACGCCAACGACGCGGCTTTCTTCGGCCATCTCGGCCGGGCGGAACGGAACGCTATCCTGGCGGCAATGAAGGACATCGTTCGCCGCAAGGGGCTCCGCAAGGTGCCGACGACGTGACGACGGGATGAGGAGGAGGGGGCATGGACGCGCAGGTGAAGGCGATCGTGAGCGAGATCACGGCAGCCTCGGACGAGGGAAGCCTCGCCTTCCCACAGGTGGTGGCGGCGCTGGGTGCGGCCGGGGTGGAACGTTACCACGCGGATCTCGCCCTCTCGACCAAGACCTACTACATGCCCGACGGCACGGCCGAGACCGTTCCCTGCCACGACGTCGGCCCTGCGGCTGCGGTCTTCTCGGCCGGCGGGGTCGACGCCGCCGTGCGCGCGATCCAGGCCGGCTCGATCGGATATCGTGCCTTCTGCGAGCGCCTCGCCGAGGCGGGCTGCGTGGGCTATTTCGTGACGCTGGCGGGCCGGCGTGCCATCTATTACGGCCGGACCGGCGACAGCCATGTCGAGTCCTTCCCCGGCGCGGCGCCGTGAGCTCCCACGACGAACGCGGGCTCGCACGCCTGCTGGCCGGCCTGCGACGCGACCATCGCCAGCAGAGCGGCCTCGACCCGCGCCTCGTGCCCGCCGACGAGGACGCCGGCTATCGGGTTGCCGGGCTCGTCGCGGAGGAGCTGGGCTGGCCGATTCTCGGCTGGAAGATCGCGGCCATGAAGGCGGAGATGCAACGGGCACTGCGCACGCATTCACCGATCTGGGGCCGCGTCTTCGCGGTGCAGGAGACGCCGCTGGAGGTCGTGCATGCCGCGCTGTGCAGCCCGATCCCCGAGGTCGAATACCAGGCCAGACTGGGAATCGATCTGCCGCCACGGGCAGCCGCCTATTCGGTCGAGGAGGTGAGCGAGGCGGTGGCATCCCTGCATCCAGGGCTGGAGCTGGCCGAGTGCCGCTTCGTGCATGACGACGTCTTCCCGCCGCTGCCGGCGATCCTGGCCGACGGGGCGGGCTCCGGCACGATCGTCTACGGCCCCCCTATCGAGGACTGGCGGCGCCGCGACGTCGCCGGTCGGGAGGCGGTGCTGCTGTGTGACGGCCGGCCGCGCCGCCGCGGCACCGCAGCCGCCGCTCTCGACCATCCGATGGTGCCGCTGGCCTGGCTGGCCAACGAGCTGTCGCGCCTGGGTATCGGGATGAAGGCCGGGCAGATGGTGAGCACGGGGACCCTGACCGGCATGCTGGCGCCGCGGCCGGGTGAACGCTACGTGGCCGACTTCGGCTCCTTCGGCTCGGTGACGGTGGGCTTCCGCTGATCGGCGGAGCCATCCGTGTCCTCCCTCAGCCGCTCGAGGTCCAGGATGCGCAGCTGACGGCGGCTGACATCGAGGATGCCGGCAGCCTCGAGCCGGTCGAGTTCGCGCGTCACCGCCTCGCGGTGGGAGCCGATGCGCGCAGCGATCTCGTAGTGGGTCGGCGCGGGATTGATCTCGATGCCGTTGCGCGCGCCGCTGCCCGCGAGGCGCAGCAGCTCTCTTCGCAATCGATCGCGCACCGCGAGCGCGCTGGCCTCGTACACGCGCTCCGAGGCCAGGCGCACCTTGCCGACCAGCAGCTCGATCAGGCGGAAGGCGACGGAGCCTTCGCGCTTCAGCAGGTCGACGAAGGCGGCCGAAGGCATGCGCGCCAGGCGGCATTCGGTGATCGCCACGGCATCCGACGAGCGCGGCCGGCCGTCGACGGCGGCGAATTCCCCGAACAGGCTGCCGCTCGAGATCTCGCTGTAGATGACCTCGCGCCCGGTCGGCGCGTGGCTGCTGAAGCGTACCGTGCCGGACAGGACGAAGAACACGTCCGTCGTCGGCTCCTGCTCGCTGAGGATGTGCGCGTTCTTCTCGTAGGTGCGGATGGAGCACGCCGCCGCGACGCGCGCCAGGGTTGCGTCGGGCAGGTCGTGGAAGAGCGATATCGCACGCAGCGTCGAACTCATGCGCACATCCATGTCTGTGACATTTCGCACATAACATGTCATGTCGTGCTCGCGGTGTAACCCACCTCTGCGAGGGTCAGTTTCGCATATTGCGTGCCAAATCAGTGATCTAGGCGCCGTTCCGCGTCTCCCGCATCAGGCGCATCAGCTCGGCGGGCTCGAGGCGGCTGACGACGGGCAGGCCGTTGAGGGCAGCAAAGATGCCGACGGCGCGAGCGCGTGCGTGGTCGCCGTCCTCGTATTCGCGATAAGTGTCGAGGGCATCGTTGAGGGTCCGCCGGTGCTCGTACTCGTAGGTGCCCGCCGCATCGTCGCCGCTGCGTTCCTGCCACCAGGAGACGACCACGAACCCGTTGGCCCGTCGCATGAGTGCGGCGCGATCGCTCTCGGTGCAGAGGCTTGCATCGGTGCGGCTGGCGAGAGAGTCATCGGACGACATGGGAACTCCTTCTGGAGCTCCCCAGTAATATACTGTAGTAATTAAATCAAGCGCTAACGTTATCACCGTTGGCGTCCACCTCGCCCTCCGCTTCCGCCGCGAAGGTGGCGAGCGGCTGCCGCTGCTCGGTCGAGCGCACGATCATGCCCGACATCGCGGGCGATGCGATGGCGCGATAGACGACTTCGTCGTCCTCCACGGCAGCCACCTCACAAATCTCCCCGCTGCGCATGCGATAGGACTTGCCGGCCATGACGCTGTGTTCGCCGATCGACATGCCGTCGCCTCCCGCCGTTGTGCGTGCCGCCGACAACGCCGTGGTCCTGCAGCGGTTGCGCGGCCAAAACGTCCCGACGAACGCGCAACCGGCCGGCCCGTCACGCCTTTGTTGGAAGAGCGTTGATTTTGCCGGAGGCGAGGATGCGTGCTGCCGAACTCATGACGCGGGATGTTGCCGTCGTTGCGCCCGACGCGAGCGTGCGCGAGGCGGCGCGGATGATGGAGCAGCTCAATGTCGGCGTCCTGCCGGTCTGCGACGGCCGGCGCCTGGTCGGCATCGTAACCGACCGCGACGTAACCGTGCGGGCGATCGCCGACGGCATGCTGCCGGACAGGACGCCGGTCCATATGGTGATGACCGAGGATGTCTGCTGGTGCCTGGCCGACGATCCGGTCGCGGTCGTGCAGCACGAGATGGCGCGGCGACGGATCCGGCGGGTACCGGTCATCGACCAGGACAGGCGCCTGATCGGCATGATCTCGATGGGCGACCTGGCGACCCGCCAAATCCCGGGCGCCGGCGAAACGCTGCGCCGGATCTCCGAACCGTCCGAGCCGGATCGCAGCCGTACAACACGCGACAGCAGCTTCGGTGACGCGCCGTGGCCGGCGTTCGGCGAGCGCAGCGGCGGTGACGTGCCGCGAGGGTGAAGGGCGCAAGGAAATGAGGTGCGCTCACACCTCCTGGCAGACTCCGGAAACCGCCGCTCGCGCTGGCTCGCCGCCTCAGCTCGCGCGGTTGTACTTGCCGATGACGAGATGCGCCTTCTGCCACTCCTTGCGGGGGAGGGCATAGGTCTTGGGCGGATTGTACTGCTTGACCGTCCAGGTCTGCTCGTTGACGCGCACCAGCCGCTTCACGAGCGCGTAGCGCGTGCCGTCGCTGGTCTCGCGCAGGAATAGACAGTCGTCTCCGGGCGACACGCTGGCACCGGGATTGACCAGGAGCAGGTTGCCGCGCTCGTAGGCCGGCTCCATCGATTCGCCCGAGACGAAGCAGCCATAGGCCTCGCGCACCCCGTCCAGCCGCGCGTCGCGCGGGATCCAGGCGACAGGATCGCCCGACAGGATCATGGCGCCCTCGCTGCCGCCCTGCGCCGAGGCGAAGACCTCGAGCGGCGGCCGGCCCGAGGCGGCGGCGGCCGCGCTCGCGATCTGGCGCCGGTCGGCCTCCATCAGCTCGAGTTGCTCCTCGTCCTCGGGCGTCACGCCTTCGTACTTGTCGCCGCGATCGCTCTGCAGCCACTTCACGGAGACGCCCAGCGCCTGTGCAAGCTGCACGATCGACTTCGGCGAGGTCTCGCCGCGCCGCTCGATCTGCGCGATCCCGCCCTGCGTGATCTGGTAGCCCGCGCGCGTCACGCGCCGGGCCAGCTCGGCCTGCGACCAGCCCTTGGCCTCGCGCTCGCCCTTCACTCGTTCGCCCAATGTAGACATGCAGCCATTATAACCATTTTTTTAACACGTTGGTTGTTGTCAAAATTACAGACGCATAGGCATAGATGTGACATGAGTTCTAAGTCTTTGTCCGTTAACGCCGCAGAAGGGTAACCTGCCTACGCTGGAACTTCAGTGGGCGCGCGCCCGCACCTTACTGTGGTGTGGAGGCGGAATGATGACCGGTGAGAACCGCCGTCCTCTCCCCGAAATCGATGCCGAGACCGCGCGCGTTCCGAGACGGCTGGCCGAACATCGCAGGCTGAGCCCGAGCGGGAGACATTTGATGGACGAACGCCAGCGCTCGTCGTCCACGGCTTCGCGCAACAGCCACTCTTCGGTCGACACCCGGTCTCCTCATCAGGTGCCCTGCCATAGCCTACGCAAATCGCAGGGCGACCTTGCCGCGGCGCATGGTTATCGAACGTGAAGCGGGGCGGTTCCTCGGAAGGGCGACATTTGCGGCACCGTCAAATGCGTCGGTGTTCGTGTGCTGGCCGCCGAGGCAGATAATCATACACTCAATGCGGGAATTAGGCTACGCTGGTAACATTGGGACAGTCGGGGCGGGAAGATGGGCCTGGACTGGAAGATCGATTCAAAGGCAAGTCTGGTCACTATCGTGGCCGACGGGTCGGTGACCCGGCAGGACGTCGAAAGGTGCCTCGACGCGGTGAAGGGCGCCAACGCCTCAGGCTATCGGAAGCTGCTGGATTGCCGCAACCTGATCATGGCGATCGATGAGCATGAGGTGTTGGCGCTGGGCGGTCTGATCAGGGAACGCCATGCGGCCCGGATGGGACCTATGGCCGTCGTGCTGCCCCGCGAGCCTTCCGAGCGCCTGGGTAGGCTGCTCGGCATCTTTGCCATGGCCGATCGGCCCATGCGTCTTTTTGAGAGCCCCCTCACGGCGCGGCGGTGGCTCGACAAGGTGTCGGCAGACTCGGACCGCTGAGGAGAGCCAGCCGGCCGCGATGCGCAGCCGTCCGCCCGCCGACGGAAAGCAAGGGCGGCACCTCGACCCCGAGGCAGCTGCGGAATCGCAACATCCATAGCGGGTTGCGTGCATCAGCCGTCCGTTGTTTCTTCGCGCCGGAGATAGGCCTTCCCGTGACGGAACCCGGCACGCTCTCGCCGTCGCGCCACTATGACGGCGTGGCGCTGCGGCTGGCTGGGTTGCCGACCGGCGGAGCGGCTAAGTCCGGTGCAGCGGGACGCGGAGGCGCGTCCCTGACTCCAGGCACAGGACGAGGGCCCCTGATCAGCTCGCCCGGTTGTACTTGCCGATCACCAGGTGCGCCTGCTGCCACTCCTTGCGCGACAGCGTGTAGGTGCGCGGCGGGTTGTACTGCCTGACCGTCCAGCTCTGCTCGCTGATGCGCACCAGCCGCTTCACCAGCACGTAGCGCGTGCCGTCGTCGGCGGCGCGCAGGAACAGGCAGTCGTCACCTGCCGTGACGGCGGCCGCAGGATTCACCAGCAGCAGGTTGCCGCGCTCGTAGGCCGGCTCCATCGAATCGCCCGACACGAAGCAGCCATAGGCCTCGCGCACGCCGTCCAGCCGCGCCTCGCGCGGCACCCAGGCCACCGGGTCGCTCGACAGCACCATCGCGCCTTCGCTGCCGCCCTGTGCCGAGCTGTGCACCGGCAGCAGGGACCGCGCCCCGGACGCGAGGCCGGGCCCCGCCTGCGCCGGCATCGTCCTGGCCGGGGCGCCCGCCGACGTGGCCCCGGATCCGAACAGGTCGCGCTGATCGTCCGCGCCCGCGGCGATGATTCCGGCATGCTTGTCGCCCCGGTTGCTCTGCAGCCAGTGCACCGACACGCCCAGCGCCTGCGCGAGCTGCACGATCGATCTCGGCGAGGTCTTGCCGCGTCGCTCGATCTGCGCGATCCCGCCCTGAGTCATGCGGAATCCGGCATTGGACACGCGCCGGGCCACGTCGTTCTGCGACCAGCCCCTGGCTTCGCGCTCGCTCTTCAGGCGCTCTCCGAGTGTCGACATGACGTCCTCCTGCCCGCTTTCCACAATGGATGTTCTTGACCTGTTCTCATTGCTATAATAACTCGTGTGACAGAACAAGTCATTTCGAGAATCGCAGTTCTTGTCTGTCGGGAGGTCCGATGAAGCCCAAGCCACGCTGGGATTTGCGCTGCGCCGAGATCATGCAGCGCGACGCCGCGCGCCACACCAACGCCGAGATGGTGGAGCGCATCGAGGCCGAGACCGGCATGCGCTTCAGCGTCTTCACGGTCAGCCGCAACCGCGCCACGCTCGGCATCGCGCCGCCCTGGCGCAACGACTGGACGGTGCCCCTGCGCCAGCGGCACGGCGGCCGCTCGGGGGCAGGAGGCTGGCGGCTCGAACGCGTGGCGCTGACCTTCGGCCCTCACTCGATTGCCGTGCTGGCCACCGCAGGTTGACCCAGGGGCCGCAGGCGCGGCTGTGTCGTCGAGGTAGGCCAGGGATCGGCTGCGCTCAAGGCTGGCGCTGCGCGCCCCCGCCTTCGGCGGCTGCGGCCTTGACCCCATCCGCTCCCTGGCCTGGCCGGCATCCATGCTGGCGGCGCCCCGCGCGCCGCCAGGAGCAGGCCACGGCATCGGCCGACGGCCGTTTTGTCGATTGTGCAAACCGGGGTGTAGCCGGTCCCGCGGGTCTGCGGCACGATGGTTGTATGCAGGGGAGAACGACCGCCGGATGCGGCATCGCGAGTCCGCGGCCTCCTTCGTGACGTGTAGCGCTGCAATCGGGGGCTTGGCTGGATGCGTGGAAAACGTCGATGCCTTTGGGCACTGGGGACGGCCGCGGTCGTCCTCATGCTCTCTTTGTCGTTGGTGCATGGGCAAGGTCCGTCCGATGCGGCGGCGCCGCCACCGACATTGCCGGCCGTCGATGGCGTCAACGGCAAGGTGGACGTCTTCGGCGGAGCGTGGTGGAGCAAGGATGACAGCCGCACCAGCGGCTTCTACGGCGCCGCGGGATCCCTCACCATGCCGCTCGCTCATCGCTGGGGGGCGCAACTGGACGCAGCCGTCGGTCGTGACGATGGCGCGGGCGACGTCAGCGGTGCCGGGCATGTGTTCTGGCGCGACCCGGCTGTCGGTCTTGTCGGCGCCTATGGATCCTACACCTATGTCGGAGGGCTTGCTTTCGGCGACGCGGGTTCCGTGGCCATGGGCGCGGCGGCCGTCGCGGCGGAAGGACAGTTCTATTGGGACAGGTGGATCTTCACCGCTGCCGCTGGCGTCCAGATGGTGAGCTTCAGCGGCCTGCCGCCGGGCTGGGGAGGCGCTCCCACGCGCTTCTTCGATACCGTGACCGCCGCTTACTACGTCGACGATGACGTGCAGCTCTGGGTGGGGCATCGCTATGCCTTCGGCTTGAACGGGCTGGCGCTGGGCTTCGAGAACGGCATCGCCCTCGGCGGCGGGCGCATGGCGTCCTTGTTCGGTGACGCGCTGCTCGCCGAAGGCGGAAGTGCAGGGGTGCGCGGAGGGGTGCGCCTCTACTTCGGCCGGCGCGACAAGACCCTGATCGATCGCCATCGCCAGGATGATCCGCCTGCCGCCATACAGGCGGGCGGCTGTGGCTATGGCTATCATCGCGGCGCATCCGGCCAGTGCGTGGGCAATCGCCCCGGCGCGAATGCCCGGCCGGCGCCTTACCATCCGGGGTGCTGGAGGAACAGCGTGGGCGAACTGCGCTGCTACTGACCCGGACGGCGCGAGCCCCTGCCATGGACGACACGGCGCAGGAAGTCGCTTGACTCCTTCGCGCAATGTTGTGGCGTATCCCAGCCGACCCTCCCCTGTGAAAGGATCGGCCCATGGGCAAGCGCGGCCCCGCTTCCAGCTTCAAGTCTGAATACTGCACCATTGCCCGCAAGTTCTGCATCCTGGGCGCCACCAACGAGAACCTGGCCGAGTTCTTCGAGGTCAGTCTCGCCACCATCGGCAACTGGTTGCGCGATTTCCCGGAGTTCAAGGAGGCGGTGCGCCAGGGCCGCACGGTCGCCGACGCCGACGTCGCTGAGAAGCTCTACAGCCGTGCCACGGGCTACGACCATGAGGCCTCGCGCTGGTTCCAGACGCCGGATGGTCCGCAGGAGGTGAAGGTCACGCGGCATATCCCGCCCGATACCGCCGCCTGCATGTTCTGGCTGCGCAACCGCCGACGCGATCTCTGGCGCGACAAGATCGAGCACGAGCATCATGCCGCCGACGACATGCTCGCGCTGCTCGAAGCGGCCGGACAGCGTCTGCTCGACGCCAAGCGCTCCTGAGCGGTCGATGGCGACTCCCGAGCTCGACCGCCGCCTCCATCGCGAGATCGGCGCCTTGCGCTTCGATCCGCTGGGCTACGTCATGTTCGCCTTCCCCTGGGGCATCCCCGGCACGCCGCTCGCGTCGGAATCCGGCCCCGAGGCCTGGCAGGCCCGCGTCCTCGCCCAGCTGGGCGAGGGCGTGCGCACGCGCAGCGACGCCGTGCGCGCGGCCATCGCCTCCGGCCATGGCGTCGGCAAGTCGGCCCTGGTCTCGTGGATCATCCTCTGGGCCCTGTCGACGCGCGCCGGCACGCGCGGTGTGGTGTCGGCAAATACCGAGGGCCAGCTGCGCACCAAGACCTGGCCCGAGCTCGCCAAGTGGCACGGCCTCTGTCTCAATCGCGACTGGTTCGTCTACACGGCCACGGCGCTGCATGCCGCGTTGCCGGGCCATGACCGGACGTGGCGGGTCGACGCCGTCACCTGGTCGGAGAACAACACCGAAGCCATCGCCGGGCTGCACAACAAGGGTCGCCGTGCCTTCGTGCTGCTCGACGAGGCCTCGGCCATTCCCGACCCCGTGTGGGAGACCATCGAGGGCGCCCTGACCGACGCCGGCACCGAGCTCCTCTGGGCGGTCTTCGGCAATCCCACCCGCAACACCGGCCGCTTCCGCGAATGCTTTCCGGGTGGCCGCTTCGCCCATCGCTGGCAGGGCGAGCAGGTCGATTCGCGCAGCGTCTCCATCACCAACAAGGCCCAGATCGAGACCTGGGTGAAGGACTACGGCGAGGACTCCGACTTCGTGCGGGTGCGCGTGCGCGGCGCCTTCCCGCGCGCCGGCAGCCTGCAGTTCATCGATTCCGAGCGCGTCGAGCAGGCCGTCGGGCGTGACCTGGTCGAGGATCCCGCGGCGCCGCTGGTCATGGGCATCGACATCGCGCGCAGCCTCTCCGGCGACCGCAGCGTGATCCGCTTCCGGCGCGGCCTCGACGCGCGCTCCATTCCCGCCGTGAAGTTCCGCATCGCCGACCTCATGCTGATTGCCGGCCGCGTCATGGAGCTGGTGCAGCAGCATGCCCCCGATGCCGTCTTCCTCGACGGCACCGGCATCGGCTGGGGCGTCCACGACCGCCTGCTGCAGCTCGGCTGTCCCAATCTCGTGGGCGTCGATTTCGGCGGCAAGGCGGACCGCGACGGCGCCACCGCCCGTTACGCCAACAAGCGGGCCGAGATGTGGGGCTTCCTGCGCGACTGGTGTGCGGTCGGCTGCCTTCCCGACGACCGCGATCTCGTGGCGGACCTGACGGCCGTCGAATACGGCTACGACGCGGCTAATGCGCTGTTGCTCGAGCGCAAGCAGGACATGCGCCGCCGCGGCCTGGCCTCGCCGGACGACGGCGACGCGCTGGCACTCACCTTCGCCTATCCCGCCATGCGCCGCGACGGCGCCGTCGAGCGCCGCCTCGAGGAGAAGCTCGCGAAGCTGAAGCGATGGGTCGTCTGATGTCCGATGCTGCTCATGCCGGCGGGCGCCTGCCGTCCGCTCTACCCGGCCGCGATCGCCTGTCGGCGCCGTCCGACCGTCTGGATCGTCCTCCCGATGGAGCGCCGTCGATGTCCACCCGAACTGTCTCCATGGATGTCTTCAAATGGGTCGTCAGCGGCCTGCTCGGCGCTCTCCTCGTGGGTGCCGGCTGGTTCCTCGACGGCATCCACGCCGAGCTGCGCGACGTGCGGAAGGAGGTCACGGGCATGCGCGTCGAGGCGGCGGTCACCAACGCCAAGCTGCAGGACCTGATCGCCGCCTTCCGCCGCCGCGAGCAGCCGTGATCGCCGTGCCGGGCGCCGCCTCCACGCCGTCCCGCGACGGCCGGGCCCTGTCGGAGGACGAACTGCTCGCTCTGCTGCGCAGGGAAGAGCAGGCGGCCGCCGCGGTGCAGGAAGGAACGCTGGCCGCGCTGCGCCGCCAGGCGCTGGCCTACTATGACCGCGAGCCGTTCGGCGACGAGCAGGAGGGCGCCTCCCAGGTGGTGACCTCCGAGTTCGCCGACGTCGTCGAATCCCTGATGCCCGGCCTCATGCGCGTCTTCACCGCCGCCGACGATCTGGTCCGCTTCGCTCCCGCCGCGCCGGGCCAGGAGAGATGGGCGGAGGAGGCGAGCGCCTACGTGCCGCACGTGCTGATGCGCGAGAATGACGGCTTCCGCATTCTCTCCGCGCTCCTGAAGGATGCCCTCATGTATCGCCTGGGCGGCGTCGCCGTCGATGTCGAGACCGTCGAGCAGCGCACCGTCTTGCCGCTGGCCGGTCTCGATTCCGACCTCGTCGCCGTGGTGGTGGCCGAGCTGCAGGCCCGCGGCCTGGACGTCGAGCTCGACGCCGCCCCGGACCCTTCGGAGGATGCCATGCCTTCGGGCATGTCCGCCGACGCTGCCGCGGGACCCGAAGAAGGAATCGATTCCGCGGCCGGAGGTCGGCTCATCGTCACGCGCCGCACCCGCCGCGTCGTCGTCGAGAACATCGCGCCCGAGGACATTCGCGTGAGCCCGGGTGCGCGCAGCGAGGACGATGCCTCCTTCCTGGGCTACATCCGGCGCACCACTGCCTCCGAGCTGGCGCGGCTCGGCCTCGCTGCCGCGGAGATCGATGCCCTGGCCGCCGACCGCCGCTCATCGACGGCGCAGGCCTGGCGCGACGAGGGCCTTTTCGACGAACCGCGCCGCGACAAGGGCGACAGCGAGCGCCCGCTGTGGCTGGTGGTCGCCTATCTCCGCGCCGACTGCGACGGCGACGGCATCTCCGAACGGTTGCGCGTGGTCTATGCCCGCGGCGGCGGCGCGAGCGAATGGCCGGGCCGCATCGTCGAATGCACCCCCTGGGAGGGGCCGGCCGCCATCGCGCTGGCCACGCCGATCCTGATGCCGCACACCCTGGTTGGACGCTCGCTGTTCGACCAGACCCAGGATCTCCAGCAGCTGGGCACGGTCCTCACCCGCGGCCTGCTGGACAACCTCTATCTGGTCAACCGGCCGCGTCCGGTCGTCAGCGACCATGTCAATATCGACAGCCTGATCGACTGGACGCCGGGCTCGCCCATCCGCCTGCGTGCCGGTGCCCGCCCGGGCGACGCTCACGTGGCCTGGCTGCAGGTCCCGAACGTCACCGCCGGCGCCTTGACGGCGCTGGAGCATCTGGCGACCGTGCGCGAGAACCGCACCGGCGTCAGCCGCTACAACCAGGGCCTCGACGCCGACAGCTTGAACAAGACGCTGGGCGGGCTCGACCGCATCCTGTCGGCCAGCCAGCAGCGCCAGGACCTGATGGCGCGCGTCTTTGCCGAGACCGCCATTCGTCGCCTCTACCGGCTGGTCTATCGTGCGGTCCGCCGCGCGGCGACGGGACCGCGTCGCTACTGGCGGGGAAGCGCTTTCGTCGATTGCGACCCTGGCCGGTGGCCCGAGGACATGGATCTCTCCGTCGACGTCGTGGGCATCGGCAACCGCGAGCAGGCGCTGGGGCATCTCGCCCTGATCGGCAGCCTGCAGGAAAAGCTGGTGGCACTGCAGGGAGGTCGCGCCGACGGACCGTTCGTCACCGCCGCGAATATCGCAAGCAGCGCGCACCGGCTGGCCGAGACCTTGGGCTATCGTACGCCGGGCCTGTTCTTCCAGGCGCCGGACCGGGTCGCCGAACGGACGGCCGTGCCGGCGCATGGGCCCACCATCGACCCGGCCGCGCAGCTGGCCGCCGCCCAGCTCGACATCCTGCGCGCGCGCACGGCGGCGGAGATCCGCGTCAAGGAGCAGAAGGCCCGCGCCGAGATCGCCATCGCCCGCTACAAGGCGCGCCACTGGGCGGCGCTGCAACGCCGCAAGGCCGGCCTGAGCTGAGCCCCGCAGGCCCGCTTCGCACCTAGAACGCTCAGGCCCAGCCGAGTTCCTTCAGGGCAAAGCCCGAGTTCCAGACCTTGGTCAGGTGGCTGATCTTGTTGCCGGAGAACTGCATCACGTACACATAGTCCGACCGGGCGCGCCGGCCGGTGGGCGCGCATGGGCCGCCGGGGCCGGTATGGGTGCCGGAAAAGGTCGCGTAAGCCGTCACGTTTCGGCGCTCGTCGTCGGCGGCGAAGGACTTCAGCTCGTATTGTCCATCCGGCAGGATCGCCATGAGCCCCTTCATCCACTCGGTATACTGCGCCAGCGTCTTGACGTCCGCGAGCGGCTCGGCCTGGGCGGCGAAGCTGGCGTCCGCGGTACAATGGGCTTTGCAGCCCTCCCAACCCTTCCCGCTCTCGCAGGCGGCGAAGAATGCATGGGCAACGGCGATCATGGCTGACATGGGGTGCCTCCTCGAAACGATGACCCGACTTGCCGGAAATTGCCGCGGCGCGCTTCACCCGGATGGAGGAGGCATCCGCCGGGACTGCCAGCCCTCTCCGGATCGGCGTTGCCGCGGAAGGCGCGCCCTGGCACGCGCCCGGCAGCGCCCCCGGTACGGCAGCCAGCACGCGCGCCCTTGCGGGCGCCCCGCTCTCAGGGGAGGGCAGTCGGCAATCGGGTGAGCGCCTGCAGCGACTCCTCGAACCAGGCGATGCGCTGCTCCAGCGCCCCGAGCAGCGGCGGCCGGTCTATCTGGGGCAGCATGTCCTGGAGCCGCTCGCACACCGCGATGTCCTCGTTCACCACCCGCCGGAAGTAATGCATGTAGATCGGCCGGCGGAACCGGTCCGTGATCGGCCGCGTCGCCCGCTGTGCCCACGAAAGGTCTGCCGCGAAAGGGGCGGGGTAGGACCAGCTGCGGTAGAGCGTGCGGTCCGTGGCCACCGGCAGATACTGCATGATGTTGCAGAACCAGAAGGGCCGGTCCGCATCGACATGCGCGATCGCGAGGTTGGGCAGGATCTGCAGGATGAAGAAATGCGCCGATCGGTAGCTGCCGTCCCGGCAGCCGTCCGCCAGCTTCTCGAAGCAGCGCTCGTCGTCCGAGAACAGGTACGCGCTGTGGGTGCCCAGCTTGAAATAGCGCAGCATGCCGAGCGACGGCAGGTAGCCGTGCCGCCCGAGCGTCGTCGGATGGATGGGCGGCCCGTGATAGTCGTCCAGCGTGATGTGCATGTTGAGCTTCCAGTGCGCTCGCACCGGCCGTTCCAGGTACAGCGGCCGCCCGTCGATGCGTGTCAGGGCCTCGACGATCGGATACGCGGCGCCCAGCTCCGTCTCCAGCGATCCCCTGGCCAGCGGGCCGGGAAAGCGGCCGAAGATCAGCGAGCCGCAGGTGGCGAGCTCGATGCGCTGCAGCCGCGCGCCGATCTCGTGCGGCAGCCTGCCGTAGGCCAGCCGGCTGATCGGAATGCCGGCGGCGCGTCCCTCGCGATCGTACTGCCAGTGATGGAAGCCGCAGAGGATCGGACCGTTGCCCTTGGCCGCGCACCGGATCGGATAGCCGCGATGCGCGCACACATTCTCGAATCCGCGCAGCTCCGCCCCGAAGCGTTGCACGAAGACCGACCGTGTGGCGATCGACGCCCGCAGCCAGTCGCCGTCACGCGCGACGTCCTGCGTCAGCCCCAGGAAGGTCCAGGCCTGCGCCAGGCCCCGCTGCTCCGCGCGGAAGGCCGCCGGGTCGATCAGCGTCTGCGCCCAGTCCGGCGGGAAGGCGGGCATGTCGCGCCGCGCCTAGCGGCCTTGTGCCAGGGCGGCGACGAAGGACGGGGCCTCCCGCAGCGCCGGCAGCTCCTCGGCGATGGCGTCCAGCGCCCCCGTCATCTGGGCCGGCGTGTGGCGGCTGGTGATGAAGAAGCGCAGCCGCGACTGGTTCTCGGCGACGCCGGGGAAGATGATCGGCACCGCATTGTAGCCGCGCGCCAGCAGGCGCTGCGACAGCAGGACCGCCAGCGGCGAGCTGCCGACGATGATCGGCACCACGGCCGCGCCCACGCTGCCGCCGGTATCGAGGCCGCGCTCTTGCGCCGCCGCCACGAACGCACGGCCGTTGCGGCGCAGCGTCCCGACCCGCTGCGGTTCGGCGCGCAGGATCTCGGTGGCGGCATGGGCGGCGGCCGCGACGGCGGGGGAGGGGCCGACGCTGTAGACGATGCCGGGCGAGGTGTACTTCAGCAGCTCGATCAGCTGGCGGCTGCCCGCGATGTAGCCGCCGCTTGCCACCAGCGTCTTGCTGAGCGTGCCCATCCAGATGTCGATGTCGCGCGGGTCGACCGCCTGCTCCTCGGCCACCCCGCGGCCCGTGCGGCCCAGCACGCCCAGCGAATGCGCCTCGTCAATCATCAGCCACGCATCGTACCGGCGTTTGAGCTGCACCAGGCGGGCGAGGGGCGGCATGTCGCCGTCCATGCCGTACAGCCCTTCCGCCACGATCAGCGCCCGCCGGTGCCGGCTCCGGTTGAGCCGCAGCGCGCGCTCCAGCGCCTCCATGTCGCCGTGCGGACACAGGATGCGCCGCGCGCCCGACAGCTTGGCGCCTTCGATGATGCTGTTGTGGATCAGGGCATCCGTCACGATCAGGTCGTCCGCTCCCAGCAGCCCGCCGATCACCGACACGTTGGTGGCGTGGCCGCTGACGAAGGCGACGGCATCTTCCGTCCCGTGCAGCGCCGCCAGCGCCGCCTCGAGGTCGCGATGGACCTGCCGTTCCCCCGCGGTCAGCCGGCTGGCCGAGACCGACGTCCCGTATTGGTCGATCGCAGCTTTCGCCGCCGCCACGATGGCCGGATGGCCGTTCAGCCCGAGATAGTCGTACGACGAGAAGTTCACGACCTCGCGGCCGTCCAGCACCGTCGTGTCGGCGGCGCGCCCGGCATGCAGCCGGTAGAACGGATTGTCGATCCCCGCAATCTCGCCCGCCGCGCGGTGGATCTTGAGCAGCTCGTATTCCGGCAGCGCGCCGAAATCGGCGGCCCGCCGCACCGCCGGGCCTGCCCGTGGCTCTCTTGCCGCGGCCGGCGATGGTTCCCCGGGCCGGGAGGCGCCCCCCTCGGGGCCGCCTCTCTCGGGGCCGCCAGCCTCGGGGCTTCCCCCCGCATGGCTGCCGCCCGGCCGCAGGAGCGTGCGGCGGATCTGCGCCATCGTTTGTGCCGCCTCGCGCACGGGATGGGCCTCGAACGTCATAGGGGGCCCTCCAGGCGGCGTGCGCGCTCCAGCACGACCTGCGCCGCCGCCTCGCGTTGTGCCGGGTCCAGCGCCTGCACGTCCTCGTCCAGGTGGCTGCTCGAGACGGCGGCCAGCGTGCCCGTGACCAGGCTGCGCTGCCCCTCGCCGGCGATCAGGCCGGCGATGCGCCGGGCCACGTCGTTGGGCGTGATGCCGTTGGCCAGCGTCATGATGGGCAGCTCCACCTGGAGCGTCTCCTCCACCGTCGTGCGCAGCTCCAGCATCATGAGTGAATCCATGCCGATCTCCGCCAGCGGCCGGTGCCGGTCGACCTCCTTGACGGACAGCCGCAGCACGCGCGCGATCTCCTCGGCAACGATCTCCGCCAGGCGCTCGGTGGCCTCCTCGATCGGCAGGCCCCGCAGCGTCTCCAGGTCGGCCGCCGCGCCGCTGCCCGACCGCCCGCCGGCCGCCGGCAGGACGGCCGCCAGCGCGGGCGCCTGCGCCACCGCCAGCTCGCGCCGCACCATGCCCCAGTCGATGCGCGCGATCGTGAGCGTCGCTTGCCGCAGGGCGCCATCCCCGTCGCAGGCGAGGTCGAGCGCGTCGAGCGCCGCTTGCGCCGGCACCAGGCTGGACGCGAAGCGCTTGCGCAGGCTGGCGTTGCTCGCCATGTGCCGCGCCAGGTAGCCCGTATCCTCGATGCCGCCCCAGGCCACCGCCAGCGCCGGCAGCCCCTGCGCCTGCAGCTGCCGCGCCAGCCCCTCCAGGAAGGCGTTCGCCGCCACGTAATTGTACTGTCCCGGATTGCCGAGCAGGGTCGTGGCCGACGAGAACAGCAGCAGGTAGTCCAGGGCCAGGCCGGCTGCCGCCGTGGCCAGGGCGAGCCCGCCCGCCACCTTGGGCTGCAGCACGCGCGCGATGGCGGCGCGGTCCAGCCCGGCCATCAGCCCGTCCTCCAGCACCATCGCGGCATGGACGATCCCTTTCACCGGCCCCAGCGTCGCCGCGCGCGCCATAAGTGCGTGCACTTGGCCGGGGTCCGCCACGTCCGCCGGCGCGATCGCGATCTCGATGCCCTGGCCGCGCAGCCGCTCGATCCGCGCCTCGGCGTCGGGTTGCGGCCGGCCCGTGCGGCTGGCCAGCACCAGGCGGCGCGCGCCGCGCCCGGCCAGCCATTCGGCGGCGGCCAGCCCGAATCCGCTGGTCCCGCCGACCACCACGTGCACGCCGTCCGCGTCCACGGGAAAGCGCCCATCGAGGCTGCCGGCGTCGGTCGGCGCTGGCGGCGGGGTCACCACGATCTTGCCGATATGCTGCGAGCGCTGCATCAGCCGGAACGCCTCGTCGACATGCGCGCCGTCATGGACGCGGTACGGCAGGCCCGGCAGCGCGCCGCTGGCCAGCTGCGCCATCACCTCGCCGAACAGCCGCCGGGTCAGCTCCTGGTGGGCGCCGATCAGCTGGTCGACGTCCACGCCGAAATAGCTGAGATTGCGCCGGAACGGCCGCAGCCCGACCTGCGTGTTGCCGTAGAAGTCGCGCTTGCCGAGTTCGATGAACCGTCCGAAGGGGCGCAGGCAGTCCATCGAGCGGATCATGGCCTCGCCCGACAGCGAGTTGAGCACCACGTCCACGCCCTTGCCGCCGGTCAGCGCCATTACCTCGTCGGCGAAGGCCAGGCTGCGCGAGTTGAGCGCCGCCGTGGCGCCCAGCTGGCGCAGCAGGGCGCGCTTCTCGGCGTTGCCGGCCGTGACGATGACCCGGGCGCCGGCCCGTCGGGCGACGCCGAGGGCTGCCAGCCCGACCGCGCCGGCGCCGCCATGCACCAGCACCGTCTCGTCGCGCTTCAGCCCCGCCAGGTGGCCGAGCGCATAGGCGGCCGTGAGATACGCCACGGGCAGGCTCGCCGCCGCCGCGGCGTCGAGGCCTGCGGGAATCCGGCTGACGGCGAAGGCCGGCGCGATGACATGGCTGGCGAAGCCGCCCGACACGAACGCCACCACCGGATCGCCGACCGCCAGCCCGTCCACTCCCGCGCCGACCGCACTCACCGTGCCGGCGCATTCCATGCCGAGCTGCGGGCCGGCATAGCCGTCTTCCAGCGCCTCCTCGGGCAGCAGCCCGAGGGACCACATCACGTCCCGGAAGTTGAGCCCCGTGGCCGCCACGGCGATCTCGACCGCCTGGGGCCCCGGCTTGGTCCGGGGGCGGCGCGTCCAGGAAAGCGCCCCGCGGCCGGTGGCTGACCGTGGGCTGAGATGCCATGCCTCGGCCGGCGCCCCGCCCGTCGGGGTCCCCCCCATCGGGTTCCCCCCCATCGGGTGCCCCGTCGCGGCGGGCGCCGCGGCGACGTTCTGGGTGCCCGGGTCGAACACGGCCGGGGCTGGTGCTCCGGGCTCGACGCGGAACACGTATCGCCGCCCTTCCTCGATGAGGATCTCGCGCTCCGCGTCCGGTGATGTGAGCTCCAGGGCCGCGGCCGCGAGCGTGGCCGGTGTGGCATCGGCCACGCCGAGGCAGCGCATGTCCAGTGACGGATGCTCGTTCTGCGCCACACGCAGCGCCGCCGTTACGGCACACCACAGCGGCTCGCTGTCCAGGGGAAGCGTACCCGCCGTGACGGCGCTTCCCGTTGTAGCCCTGCCTGTTGCGGTCTTGCGCGTGATCACGACCCGCAGCGGCGTGTCGCTTGCGGCCAGCGCGGCGCACCGCTGGGCGAGGTGCGCCAGGACATCCGTCAGCCGGCTTGCCTGGTCCTCACCGACGGTGCAGCCCACCCCGTTGCTGCCGACCCCGTCGCTGCCTACCTCGACGTCGCCCACCTCGACGACCCAGGCCACGGCTTGCCCTGCCTCGGCGTCGGTTGGGCAGGGCCGGACCTCGGGCTGCTGCGGATCGCACGCGCACGTTTGCTGTTGCAGGGAGCGGCTGATCTCGCTGCGCGCCCCTTCCCACCGCAAGCGGGCGGGCGCCAGGTCTGTCGCGCCGGTCGCTGCCGGACTGTCGCTGACCATGGCATGCAGCAGCAGGCCCACGCGCTCCCCCGCGGCGCCAGCCGCTTCGTTGTGCGCGGCGCCAGCCGCCGCCCCGTTGGCCCCGTCGCCGGCCGCCTCCTCGCGCCCCGCGGCGATCTCGCTGCTGCCGGCGCAGGCGAATCCGGCCGTCGCGAGTTCGTCGATCCACTCCGGCGCCGTGAGCAGGGGTCCCAGGGGAAAATCCGCATGGGCCGACCGCGACCACCAGCCGGGTCGCATGCCGCGTACGATGTCCCAGAACAGCCCGGGCGCAGGTTCTGCCGCCAGCAGGGGCGCCCGCGGCCGCAGTAGCGCCCTGAGCCGGCTCAGCCCGTCGGCGCTGGCGGCCAGCACCGCCAGCGCGTCGATCGCAAGGGCTGCGTCGAACGTCGCCTCGCCGCCTTCCAGCGTCGCCCACGCCATGCAGCGCACCCGGGCGCCGTCGCCCAGCAACGCCTGCGCCTGCTCCAGCCGGTCGGCGTCGGGATCGGTGAGCGTCGCGTCGACGTGCGGCAGCGCGGCGACCATGTCCACCACCGCGACGGCGTGATCGGCGCCGATGGCGAGCAACCGCAGGCGCTGCGCGCGGGGCGCGCGCGCCAGCATCGGAATTGCCGCCGACACCGCGACCTGGCGCAGCAGGGCGAGCTGCCGGGACGCTGCTTCCAGCGGCCGCCAGGCGCTGGCATCGAGGGTCTGCGTGACCGTGGCGTCCCCGCCGACCAGCCCCTCCAGCAGCTCCCCGACACGCGCCAGCGCGGCCGCTTCCGCGGCCATCGTGGGATGGTGCGCGATCAGCGTCCGCACCACGGATCCAAGCGGGGGCAGGGGACAGTGCTCCGCCAGAACCGGCACACCTTCCCACCCGGCGGCTGCCCCGTTGAGGTCCCCTTCGTCCGGCCCGTCGCCCGCCGCAGGGATTGCCGCGGCCGCCGTGTCACGGCTGGTGCTGATCAGGCCCTTGCTTTCGAGCTGCCACAGCAGCGCGGCGCACAGATACGCTGGCCACGCCGGCTCTGGCGCTCCGGCCGGTGCCTCGCGCGACGACCCTGTGCCGGCACGCCCGTCGCTGGGGCGCCTCTCCTGCCGGAACGCCTCCCACGCCGCCCGAAGGCAGCCGGCTTCGACCAGCAGCAGCGCATCGCCCAGGTCCGTCGCCGCGGCCGCAGCGACCGCTGCGGCGAGGTCCGCCTCGGCAAAGGCGATCGTCGATGGCGTGCCCGCCCGCGCCAGCTGCCAGCGCTGCTGCCTGTACACCAGGCTGCGCCCATCGAGGGGCGGTGCGAGCGGTGCCGCGACCAGCCGCACCGCCTCGGCGATCAGCACCGTGCGGCCCTCGGCGTCGCACAGCGTGAACTCCGCGAGGATCGAGCTGGGCGATTGCCGCAGCGTGCGCGCGACGGCGTACCGTGCCGCGGCGCCGGGTGCGAAGCAGCGGAGGCGCCCGAACCGGACCGGCAGCATGCGCGTCATCGGCATGTCCGCTACGCCCGCCTCGTCTGCCGCGAACAGCGCATGGAACGCCGCGTCCAGCGCCGTGAGGTCTATCGCCTGCCCCTTCAGCGTGACGCCGGAGGCGTCGCTCAGCACGGCGACCGCGCGCTTGGGCTCCGGGAACGACACGTGTCGCACGCGCTGGAAGCGCTCGCCGTACGTGAACCCCAGCGCCTGGGCCGCCTCGTACACCTTGGCCTTGGGCACCACGATGCGCCCGCCCTCCTGTCCGACGCGGGCCGGTTCCTCGGCGGTCGGCGAGCGCGCGATCAGCCCGCGCGCATGCAGCGACCAGTCCAGGCCGGCGCCGCGCGGCCGCGACAGGAACTCGGCCAGGCCGCTCTCCGCCGTGACCCGCACCTGCGTCTCGAACGAGCTCGCGCCGTCGAACGCCAGCGGTCGCACGATGTCCAGCTCGCGCACTTCCAGCGCCCCGGGCCCGTGGATCGCACGGCCTGCCGCCAGCAGCGCCTCGACATAGCCGGCTGCAGGAAAGACCGTCATGCCGCCCACGGCATGGTCCTCCAGCCAGGGCAGCAGCACCGGATCGACGGTCGAGAACCACTGCCAGGCATCCTGCCGCGGCCGCGTCCCCAGCAGCGGATTGTCCGGCGCCTGGAAGACTCCCTGTGCCTCCGCTGTCGGCTGGACCTGGTACGCGCGATGGCGCCACGGATAGCCGGGCAGGGGAATCGTCTGCACCGGCGGCGGGCCGAACAGCCGCTGCCGGTCGACGGTCCCCCCGGCGATCGCCACGCGCGCGACGCTGCGCTCCAGCGGATCGCTGCCCGTCTCGCTCGTTTCGTCCAGCGTCTCGATGATGGCGCCGCGCTGGCCGGCCTGGCGCAGCGTGTCGCGCAGGTAGCTGCCCAGGATGGGGCGGGGGCTGACTTCCACGAAGACGCGATGGCCGTTCTCGATCAGCCAGCCTGCCGCGGCGTCGAACCGCACGGGCGCGCGCACGTTGCGCCACCAGTACGCAGCGTCCAGCGCCTCTCCCTCCGCGCGCGTGCCGGTGACCGCCGACACGAACGTCCGGCGCGTCGCCCGCGGCTGCAGCGCCGCCAGCGCTTCGAGCAGCGGCGCCCGGACGGGGTCGATCAGCCGGCTGTGGAAGGGGTAGTCGAGATCCAGCCGGCGCGCGCCGATGCGCCGCTGGGCCGCCGCGGCCAGCACCTGTTCGATCGCTTCTGCCGGGCCCGACACCGTGACGCTGCGCCAGCTGTTGATCGCCGCCACGTCGACCTGGGGCGTGCCGGCCTCCTGCAGGAACTCTTGGGCGTCGCCTTCCCCCAGCATCAGCGCAGCCATGGTGCCGCTGCCGCGAACCTGCTCCTGGTGATGGCTGCGCGCGATCACCACCTCGATCGCCTGCTCGGTGCTGAGCGCCCCCGCGCACCACGCCGCCGCGATTTCGCCCACGCTGTGCCCCAGCGTGGCCTGCGGCGTGAGCCCCAGCGCCTCGAGGCCGCGCACGGTTGCCATCTGCAGTGCCAGCAGCAGCGGCTGCGCCTGACGGGCCTGCCGCAGCCGCGGCGCGAGGTCCTCGGCGAACATCAGCTCGATCAGCGATTTTTCCTGCCGTGCCGTGAACAGCGCGTCGATTTCCTGCAGCGCCTCGCGGAAGCGGGCGTTGCCGTGCCAGGCGGCGCGTCCCATGCCGGCCCATTGCGCGCCGTTGCCCGCGAACACGAACGCCACGGGCGCATTCTGGCCGACAGCCTGGCCGGTCAGGACCGCTGGCGACGGCTCTCCGGCGGCGAACCGCGCCGCGGCCTGCCGCAGCGCCTCCGTCGTCGCCCCCTGGATCACCGCCCGGTGTGGCAGCGCGTCCCGCTGGTGCGCCGCCGCCGCGACATAGTCGACGGCCAGCCGCCCGTCCGCCGGCCACGCCTGCACCGTGCGGTCCGCTACCGCCGCGAGCGCCTCGGCATCATGGGCCGAGATCAGCAGCGGCGGTGGTGCCAGCGCGCTGCGCACATGCGCCACCGCCACCGTCCGGTCTTCGCCGCGCAGCACGACATGCGCGTTCGTGCCGCCGAACCCGAAGGAATTGACGCCCGCCAGCGCGGGCCCGCGCTGCTCGGGCAGGCGCCAGTTGCGCTTGATGACCTGCAGGTTCAGCTCGTCGAAGGCGATGTCCGGGTTGGGTGACGCCTGGTGCAGCGTCGCCGGGACGATGCCGTTCTGCAGCGCCAGCAGGGTCTTCAGCACGCCGGCCAGCCCCGATGCCGGTTCGAGATGCCCGATATTCGATTTCACCGATCCGATCGGCAGGGGCCGTGCCCGCTGCTGGCCCAGCGCCCTGCCGAGTGCATCGGCCTCGACCGGGTCGCCGACCCTTGTACCCGTCCCGTGCGCCTCGACGAAGGCGAGCTCGCACGGATCCAGCCCGAACGTGCCGTAGACCTCCTCCAGCAGCCGGCGCTGCGACTCCGCCGACGGCAGGCTGAGACCGGTCGTGCGGCCGTCCTGCCCGACGCCCCATCCCGCCAGCGTCCCGTGGATCCGGTTGCGCCCTTCGCGCGCCGCGGCCGTCGACCGCAGCACCAGCACGATCGCCCCCTCGGCCCGCACATACCCGTCGGCCGCCGCGTCGAACGGCCGGCAGCGTCCGGTCGGCGACAGCATCGATGCCCGCGAGAAGCCGACGAACGAGAAGGGCGACAGCAGCAGGTTGACGCCGCCCACGATGGCGGTGTCGACGGTGCCGTTGCGGATGGCGTCGGCCGCCAGGCAGAGCGCCACCAGTGACGACGAGCAGGCCGTGTCCACCGTGAAGCTGGGCCCGTGCAGGTCGAGATGGTACGACAACCGGTTGGCGAGGATGCTGAGCGTGTTGCCCGTCATCATGTGCACGTCCGCCGCCGCCGGATCGGCGAAGAAGCGCGCCCCGTAGTCGACCGACGAGGCCCCGACATAGACGCCCGCGCTGCCGCCCGCCAGCGACGACGGCGCGACGCCGGCATGGGCCAGCGCCTCCTGCGTGACCTCGAGCAGCTGCCGCTGCTGCGGATCGACCTGCTCGGCCTCGCGTGGGCTCATGCCGAACGCCGCCGCGTCGAACCCCCACGGATCGTCGATCAGCCCCGCCGCGAACGTGTAGCTGCGCCCGGCCTGGTCGGGCGCCGGATGGTAGAAGCCCTCCGTCGGGAAGCGGTCCGGCGTGATCCAGCTCACCGACGAGGCATTGGCATGCAGCTGCGACCAGAATGCCTGGGGGGAGCGCGCCCCGGGCAGGCGGCCGGCATAGCCGATGACGGCGACCTCATGTCCCAATGCCACGCCTCTAGGCTCCTCCGCTCGGTCGACCGCGATGGCCACGCGTCACGCGTGGACGCCCCCGCTCGCGTAGCGTCCGCGCCGCTCTCTTTCGTTTACCGCACCGTGGCGGGGTCGGTGCGGGGGATGGCAAAAAGACGTTGCGCAATCTCTGCACCCTTTGGCCGCGGGACGCTCCACCCTGCGAGGGTCGATCGTTCTGCTGGTGTCGCGGGGGGAATCCCGTTCATGTCGTCCTGTTTGCACGCCCTCGTGCCGCGGCCGGTCCGGCGCCCGCCGTGACCCTGCCCGCCGTGAACCCGCCCGCCGTGCCTCTGCCCGTCGCGTCTCTGGCCGGCAGCGCGGATCACGCGCGCCGCGCTCGTGGCGCTGGCCTCGCCTTTCCGTGGCCCGGCGAGCCGCCGCGGCGCATCGTCGTCATGCATCTCGACAGCCTCTGCTGCCTGCCCGCGATGAACGCCTTGTTCGCGGCCCTGGACGGTCGGATCCTGCTGCTGGTGTCCTCCGATCGCTTTGCGGGCGTGGCGGGCTTCCTGCGCGAGTTCCGGCGCAACGTCGCGCGCTCCGGCTGGCGCATGACCCTGGCCCTGGGGTTCGACATCGTGGCCTTGCACATCGCCGCCTTCTTCGCGCCGGCCATGCGTCTTCTGGCCGGCCGGCGCAGCGCCTGGCGCAGTCCGCGCGAGCTGGCCGCCGCCGTCGGTGCCGACGTCCGGTCGGTGGCTGACGTGAACGCCGCGCCCATGCGCGATCTGTTGCGGCGGCTGCAGCCGGACCTGGTCCTCTGTCTGCACTTCGACCAGATCCTGCAGCCTGCCTTCCTGAAGGCCGCCGGCTGTCCCGTCGTCAATCTTCATCCCGCCTTGCTGCCCGCCCATCGCGGGCCGTGCCCCGCCTTCTGGACGTTGCTGGCGCGCGATCCCACCTGCGGCGTCACGATCCATCTGATCGTCGACCGCGGGATCGACTCCGGCCCGGTCGTGGCGCGCCGGTCTCGCCCCCTGCCGCCCGCCCGCTGCATGGGCGAGCTCGACGAGCGCCTTTTTGGCGATGCCGTGGCGCTGCTGCTGCCGCTGCTCGGGGAACTGCCCCGGCGATCGCCCACGGCACCGGATCCGTCCCCAAAGGCCAGCCCAGAGGCCAGGCCCGAGACCAGCCCAGGGGCCAAGCCCGAGGCCATGCCCGAGACCACGGCCGAGACCACGCCGGAGGCGGGGCTCGCGGTTGCTCTGGCCGGCGATCGGGCGCCGTCGGCGCCTTATGAACCCTTTCCCGATCGCGCCGCCGTGCGCCGGGCGCGCCGCCTGGGCGTGCGCCTCTGGCGCCTGGGCCAGTCGGCCCGCCTGATCGCCGGCCTCTTCGGCTGGTATCGGCTGGACGGGGAGGGGGTCGCGTGACACGGGTGCCCGCCGGCCGCCGCTTCCTGTTCGACGTCACCGGACTGCTGCACTGGTATGCCTACTTCCGCCATCCCTCCGGCATCCAGCGCGTGTCGGAACGGCTGGTCAATGCCGCGCCCTTGTGCCGCGCGCCGCATGTCGAGTTCGTGACCCGTGTCCTGGGCAGCAACCGCTTCTACCGCATCGACCACGACCTTCTGCTGGGCCTGGCCGACGCGGCGCGCCGTCCGCGCGCGATCGCGCGCTTGCGCGGTCTCTTCACCGTGGCGACGCGCCTGGGCAGCGCGCGCGGTCTGCTGGCCGACCTGCGCTACTACCATCTGCCCTATGCCTATTGTGGCCTGTGGCGCCTGGAAGGGCTGGTCGAGGCCTTCTTCGCCCGCGGCCGGCCGGGGCCGCGCCCGCGTCTCCAGCCGGTGCCCGCTCCGGGTCCGCACGATGTCTTCTTTCATCCCGGCGATCTCTTCTGGCAGCGCCGCAGCGCGCAGTCCTTGGTCGAGCTGCGCCGCGCCACCGGGGTGCGCCTGGTCGAGCTGGTGCACGACCTCTTCGTCGTCGACCATCCCGAGTGGTTCGCCGCCGATCTCGTGCGCCTGTCGCGGTCGGGCTTGGCCACGGTCGCCCCGCACGTCGATCGCTGGGTGACGAACTCGGCCTTCGTGCGGGACAGGCTGGCGGCGCATCTGGATGGGCAGGGCCTGCCAATGCCGCCCATGGGCGCGCGGCCGATAGGCGTGCTGCCGATGGGCTGGGACAGCTTCGATGGAGGATCGGCGGATCCCGAAGGGGACCGTGCCGTGCTGCGGCGCCTGGGTCTGCTGGACCGGCCCTTCATGCTCTTCGTGGGTACCGTGGAGCCGCGCAAGAACCTGCCGCTGCTGCTCGATGCCGTCGCCGACCTGCGCGGCACGCTGGGCGACCGCGTGCCCGACCTGGCCGTCGTGGGCGGCGATGGCTGGAAGTCGGCCGAGGTGCGGGCCCGCCTGCGCGGCACGCCCGGCGTCCACTGGTTCCGCGCCGCCGGCGATGGCGATCTGGCCGTGCTCTACCGCCACGCCCGCTTCACGGTGGCGCCGAGCTTCAGCGAAGGCTGGGGCCTGCCGGTGCAGGAGAGCCTGGCGCACGGCGTGCCCTGCATCGCCTCGTCGGGCGGCGCCATGCCCGAGGCGGCGCACGGCCTGGCCGAGCTGTTCGATCCGTCGGATGGCGCGGCCCTGCGCGCCGCCCTGCGGCGCTGGATCCTCGATCCGCCGGCCTTGGCCGCCGCGCGCGCGCGCATCGCCGCCTTCCGCACCCGCACGCCGCTGCCCACCTGGGACGACGCCGCCTCCTTCCTCCTCGACTTCGCTTGGGAAGGCGCTGCGGACCAGACCGGGGAGATGAGCTTGAATCGCACGCGGTCCGGCTGATTCCAGCCGGACTCATCCGGCTTTGGCCGGCGCGTTGGTTCTTACGCCGGCAGCGGTTCGCGCAAGGGTTGCGTGCAGGCCCGCAGCAGGTCCAGGTACTGCTGCACGGCCTCCATCAGCTTGGGCGTGAGCTGCACCGTGCGCACCCGCAGGTCGTCGGGATGCCGCTCGATGGCGATGTAGCCCTCGTCGACCAGGGCTTTCAGGACCCAGCGCATGGTGGGTTCGGAGAACCGGCTGCCGCGATACAGGTCCTTCAGCGGCCGGTGGCGGGCGCGGCCCTTCAGCAGCCAGACCAGCACGTCGCCGCCCTGTGGCATGTCGAGGATCGGCATCTGCCGCCGCTTCCACGCACACAGCACCTCGAGCTGCCGGCAGAACAGGGCGTCGTCCGGTGCCGTGCCGTGCTCGGTCGTGGCCTCGCCGCCGTCCAGCGCGTCACGCTCCTCGACGGGCGCCTGGGTTCGTCCGTCGGCTGCGATCCCCACCGCGCCCATCCCCACCGCGCCCATCCTAGCCGTGGCAGAACGCCGCGCAATCGCGGATTGTATACGCTCGCAAGTCGCAACCGGGCGCACCACCGGTTGCAGGCGTGCCTCGCCGAAGCCACCGCGCGCCGGCGCGGGCATGGATTTTCCAGCAGCGATGGTCATGGCTCCCCCCAACGAAACGCACTTGAGTCCGGCTCACCCACTCTGTCGCTGTGCCAGTCGCTGCGCAGCAAAGAGTACCCGAAGATAGTTTGGTGATCTTGGATGCTTCGTGCAGCTGTCTTGATTCAACGTTCTTGGGTGAACTTCTGTGGCCGGTGCAACCGGCCGCGCGGCGCGCACTGTGACCATGTTGTTGCCGGGACCGCGACCCCCGAATGGGGGAGGAACGCCGCGCTGGATCCCGCTACGGTAGTGCGCCGGGAGGGTCGCCTGGGGACAGGAGGCCCGTGAGGGGAGGACGAGATGAAGACCTCGATCGAGCTGACGCACCGCGGCCGCCACCTGACCATCCGCGCCGCGATGATCGCGGGCGACTGGCAGGTCTGGGTCCACGAGGGTGGCCGGCGCATCTACCTCTACGGCGTGCTGGCGTTCGACGAGGGCGACCGGCTCGCGGCGACCCTGGAGCAGGCGCGTCGCGATGTGGAGACCGACGCCATCGTGGTGCCGGTCTTGCGCTTCTGGCCCTCCCCGCAGGACTGGCCGGAGCAGCAGGCCCCCGCGGGCACCGCGGCGCGCGGCCCACTGCCGGCGCCGCAGGCCCGTGCAGGATCGGCCGACGCGCCGGACCGCTGAGTGCGCAGGGGCCGCATGTCGCGGCCCGCGCGCGGAGGGCGGTTCAGAACACGGCGTTGGGTCGGGTCACCGCCGCCCCGTCTTGGCCAGTCGGACGCCCTCGATGCGCAGCGCCATGTCCTCGGGCCGCGTCCACGGCATCTTCTCGAATCGGGCGTCGAACGTCACGTGCGCGAGGTGGTCGCGGGCTTCGTCGAACCGCCCGAGATAGGCGAGCGCCGCGGCGATCATCCCGTGGCATTGCAGGGCGCCCGGCCGCAGGCGCACCACCTGGCGCAGCGTTTCCACGGCGGGGCCGAAATCCCGCGAATAGAACTGGACGCACCCGACCCACAGCAGCCACAGCCAGGTCAGCGGATCGTTCGGGCTGATGCGCATCGCCTGTCGCAGCCGGTCGATGGCTTCCGCATGATGGCCGCCGAACCCCAGCACGCACCCCAGCATGCTGATGACGAAGCAGCTGTTGGGATTGAGCGCCAGCGCGACGCGGGCTTCGGCGATGGCCGCCTCCCACGCGCCGCGCCACATCAGCATGTGCGCCAGGACGGCGTGCGCCGTCGCATCCTTGTCGTCGAGCGAGACCGCGAGTCGCGCCTCCTCGTAAGGTATGCCCTGGACTTCCGAGAACGGCCGTTTCGACAGCAGCCAGATCTCCCAGTGCAGCGCCAGCGCGTAGCCGTAGTGGGCCGGGGCGAAGGTCGGGTCGATGGCGATCGCGCGTCGGAAGAAGGTTTGCGCGGTCCGGTTGTCGTCGGGCCCGTATTTGTAGAAGTGCCAGAGCCCCCTTTGATAGGCCTCCCAGGCATCCAGCCGCTCGGGAGGCTTGCGCAGCACGCGTTGCTGCTCGGCGTCGGCCAGGGCCGGCTCGAGGACGCTGGCGACCCGCGCCGTGATCTCGTCCTGCAGGGCGAAGATGTCCTTGACGTCGCGGTCGTAGCGCTCGGCCCAGGCCTGCG
Organism: Pseudomonadota bacterium; assembly: GCA_049323495.1. GTDB lineage: Bacteria > Pseudomonadota > Alphaproteobacteria > Reyranellales > Reyranellaceae > Reyranella. Next base: position 2,161 of record JBMONG010000033.1, on the reverse strand, counting down.
CGCCGGTGATCGCGTCGACCAGCTGCGCGGTGACGCGCAGGCGATGGCCGCTGCGGCGCACCGATCCTTCCAGGATGTAGCGGACGCCCAGGGCGCGGCCGACCCGCCTGACATCGGTGGTGCGGCCTTTGTAGGCGAAGGTCGAGTTGCGCGCGATGACGAACAGCCAGCGGATGCGGCTGAGTTCGGTGATGATGTCCTCGACCATGCCGTCGGCGAAATATTCCTGGTCGGCCTCCGCGCCGATCGCGTGGAACGGCAGCACCGCGATCGATGGCCGGTCGGGCAGGGCGGGACCCTCCGCCTGATCCGCACCGGCTCCCGCCGCATCGTCCGTTCCCTCGCCGGGCGCCGCGCCCGCGGCAAGGCTGACCGTCCCGACGAACCGGTACCCGCGGCGGGAGCTGGTGCGGATCAGGCGCTGCGCCCGGCCGTCGTCGGCGATCGCCTTGCGCGCCGAGTTGATGGCCTTGGTCAGGGCCGAGTCCGACACGATGCGCCCGCCCCACACCTGGGCGATCAGGTCGTCCTTGTCGACCAGCCGATGCCGGTTCTCGATCAGGTGCATCAGGAGGTCGAAGACGCGTGGCTCGACCTCGACCGCGCTGCCGTTGCGCAGCAGCTCCCGGCGGACGGGATCGATCCGGTGATGATCGAATTCGAACACACGCTGTCTCCGCTGCCATGATGCCGTGCGGACGGCGCCGCCCGATGCGCGTGGGGACGCATCATGTCGTCGGCCGCTCGCCCTGCGTGCATCGTAAGGAAAAGACAAGGACTCCGACAAGTCATTCGCCCGGGCCTTTGCCACGCTGTTCGGCGGCGCGACACGCGCCTGATGGGCGAGGAGACCTGGATGGACGACCTTGGAGGCGGTCCCGATCGAGCGGGCCCATTGGCTCTCGGCCCATTGGCTCTGTGCCCGTCGGCTCTTGGCCCGTCGGCTCTTGGCCCGTTGGCTCTTGGCCCGTTGGCTCTTAGCCCGCCAGCCGCGCCCGGCGCCGCCGGAGGCGCGGGCCCCCCGGTGGGAGGGCGCTGCGGGACTCGCGACGCGGCCAGGGCGCACAGGCTCGATGATCCTCTTGCCGCGCCTTGGCCCGGCGGGCTCGGCCGGCCTGACGTTGCAGCGCGCCGGCCTGGCCAGGCGCGCTGCGCTCCGGCCGCGGCGCACGGCGATGCCATGGGCGGGCCGGCCTGGCGAACGGCGTTCGCTGCGCTGGAGGACGTGCCGGCCTGCCTCTACCTGGTGGGCAGGGACTGCCGGATCGCCGCGATGACCGCACGGGCACGCGAGTTCCTGCGATGGGCCAGGGTGCTGACGCTTCGCAGCGAGCGTCTGTGCCTCCAGGGCGATGAATCGGGCCTCGTCTCGGCCGTCCGCGAGGTGACGGCGGAGGGCCGTGCGCCGGGCGCGCCGCACCCGTTCCGGTTGCTGGCGCTCTCGACGGCGTCCGGCGGCGGGCACCTTCGGGTCGCCGCCGCCGGCCGGGCGTTGCCCGGGCTCGCCTGCGTGACGGTCGGCCCGCTGGCCGCACAGCAGATGGCCGCGATTGGCGTGCCCCTGCGCTGCCTCTATGGCCTGACGCCCGCGGAGGCGGATCTTTGTGAGTGCCTGAAGGTCGGCGCCACGCTCGACCAGGCGGCGCAGATGCTGGCCATTCGCCGCTCGACGGCCGTGTCCCAGCTCAAGAGCGTCTTTGCCAAGACGGACACCGGGCGGCAGGCGGAACTGCTTCGGCTGCTCCTCGACCTTGCGGCCGTGTGCTGAGGCGCGGCGGCCGTCATGGCCGTTGGGGCACTGCCCTTCCATGGAAGAGACAAAAAAAGCCCCGCGCCGGCCCTTCCAGAGGAGGGGCTGGACGCGGGGCTCCGGTTCTTCCTGTTAAGGGAAGGCCCGGCCGCGGACCGTTTGGTGAAAGACCCCGAGTCAACGGCTCGCGTGAAGACGTGACGCTTTGCGTGCTTGGGAAGGAGTGTCGCGCGGCGGCGTCTGGGGGAGCAGCGCCGCCGCCAGGTTCCGTAGGTCCTTCCGCCTACTGGATGACGATCTCGACGCGGCGGTTCTGGGGCTCGCGGACGCCGTCGCCGGTCTGCACCAGCAGGCCCTTCTCGCCCATGCCGATCACCGTGATCGCCTGCGCCGGCACGCCGTCACGCACCA
>JBMONG010000032.1:0-488406 GCA_049323495.1 Pseudomonadota bacterium | reverse complement strand
GCATGACCGGCAAGGCTTGACGAAGCGGAGCCGAAAACCTTCCCGCCGACCCTGACCTCCTTGGATGCCGCCAAATCGACCCTCCGGCGCTCGACCCTCGACCACTTCTTCAACAGCCTGCTAGAGCACAATCCGGACGGCTGGAACCTGCGAGCCATGAGAAAACCGCAAGATCGGTCGAGCGCATTGTGTCCGCATGCGCTTAGCTCCTGCCGCCACGGAGGACGGAACGATGAAGGCGGCGCTTGAAAACCACCATGCCCGGATGCAGCGGGTGCTGGACTACATAGACCGGCATCTGGACGACGATCTGGAGCTGGACACGCTGAGCGGCGTCGCAGCGTACTCGAAACATCACTTCCACCGGCAGTTCACGGCGACCTTCGGGCTCTCCGTGCATCGCTATGTCCAGCTCTCCCGCATGAAGCGCGCTTCATTCCGGTTGGCCTACCGGAATGACGAAAGCGTTACGGACATAGCAATGGATGCCGGCTACGACGCACCGGACGCCTTCGCCCGTGCCTTTCGGCAACGGTTCGGGCAATCGCCTTCGTCGTTCAGGAAGTCCCCCGAGTGGGAGCCGTGGCTTGCAGCCTTCGAGCCTCTCGACAACGCCAGGAGCAAGCTCATGCAGAGTTCTTATACCCCCGAGGACGTGACGATCCGCGATGTACCCTCAACACCGGTGGCGATCCTGGAGCATCGCGGCGACCCGGGGACGCTCGGCGCCACCATCCAGCGGTTCATAGCGTGGCGCAAGGCCGCCGGCCTGCATCCGAGGACGAACCCGACGTTCACCGTCTGGCGTTCCGAACGGCGTCCGGCATCGCCTGCCGATTACAGCGTGGACCTTTGCACGGGGACGGATCGGCCGTTCGACGCGCTCGGCGAGCAGATCAAGGCGGGCGAAATTCCAGGCGGACGCTGCGCCGTGCTGCGCGTCGTCGGCAATACTCACAATCTGGAGCCGGCAGCCCTCTATCTCTATCGCGACTGGCTTCCGGCCAGCGGCGAGGAAACACGCGATTTCCCGATCTATTGCCAGCGGCTGAGCTTCTTCCCGGAGGTGCCGGAGCATGAGTCGGCCGCGGACCTGTTCCTGCCCCTGAGATAGAGCTGCGACGACGGCTTGTCCCTTGCAGGCAGGAAGCGGGGAGGACCGCCCCCCTCCAGGCTCAACGCCGCGCGTTGCCGGCGCTCCACTGCCCCGCGTTGGCGAAGCGCACGGCTTCTTCGGCCGCGTCGACCAGGCCCCGCGCCTTGAGCACGCTCTCCTGGTACTCGGCCTCGAGGTCGGAATCGGCCACGACGCCGACACCGGCCTGGACGTACAGGGTCTCGTCCTTCACCAGGGCGGTGCGCAGCAGGATGCAGGTGTCCATCGAGCCGTTGGCCGCGAAGTAGCCGGCGCAGCCGGCATAGATGCCGCGTCGCACGGGCTCGACCTCGTCGATGATCTCCATGGCGCGTACCTTCGGGGCGCCCGAGAGCGTGCCGGCGGGGAAGCCTGCCTTCAGCGCGTCGATCGCCTCCAGCCCATCCTCCAGCGTGCCCTCGACATGGCTCGAGATGTGCTGGACGCGGCTGTACTTCTCGATGGTGAATTGCTCGACCACCTTCACCGAGCCGATCCTGGCGACGCGGCCGACGTCGTTGCGCGCCAGGTCGAGCAGCATCAGGTGCTCGGCATGCTCCTTGGGATCGGCGAGCAGCTTTTCGGCCAGCTGCTTGTCCTCTTCCGGCGTGGCGCCGCGGCGGATGGTGCCGGCAAGCGGCCGGATGGTGACGGTGTTGTCGCGCAGCCGCACCAGGATCTCGGGGCTGGAGCCCACGATGGAGAAGTCGCCGTAGTCGAAGTAGATCAGGAACGGCGAGGGGTTGATCCGGCGCAGGGCCCGGTAGAGCGAAAGCGGCGGCAGCTTGAAGGGGAGCGAGAACCGCTGCGACGGCACGATCTGGAAGGCGTCGCCCGCACGGATGTACTCCTTGCAGGTCTCGACCATGGCCTTGAAGGCATCCTTGGTCATGTTGGCCTGCGGCGCGGGCAGGCCGTCGAGCGCATCGGCGCTCTCGCGGCGGAAGGGCAGGGATCTCTCGAAGTCCGATACCGCGTCGGCCAGCCGCTCCTGCGCCGCCTCGAACGCCGCGCGGGCGCCGATGCCCTCCTGCGGCCAGGCCGGGGTCACCAGCGTGACGTTGTCCTCCAGCCGGTCGAAGATGCAGATCATGGTCGGGCGAACCATGACGGCGTCGGGAAGGCCGATCGGGTCCGGGTTCTTGTCGGGCAGCCGTTCCATGTCGCGGACCATGTCGTAGCCCAGGAACCCGAACAGCCCGGAAGCCATCGGCGGCAGGCCGGCCGGAAGCTCCATCTGGCATTCGCGGATCAGCGACCGCAGCGTCTCGAGCGGACGCCCGTCGAGCGGTTCGAAGGCCTGTGCACCGAAGCGGGCGCGCCGGTTGATCTCCGCCTTGCCCTTGGCGCAGCGCCAGATGACGTCGGGCTTGAAGCCGATGATGGAGTAGCGTCCTCGCACCGAGCCGCCCTCGACCGATTCGAGGAGGAAGGAGTTGGCGCGTCCGTCCGCGAGCTTCAGGTAGGCCGAGACCGGAGTTTCCAGGTCGGCGATGAGCTTGGTCGAGACGAGCTGCGGCTTGCCGGCGTCGTAGCGACGGGAGAACGCGTCGAAGTCTGGCGAGATCGTCATCGGTGTCAGGGCTGCTGCTGGGGACGGAAGGCTGCGGCGAAGACCTCTTCATCGACCGACACGCCGTATTTGGTGCGCAAGGCCCCGATGAGCTGCAGCACCAGGTCGCCCGCGATCATCGAATCGAGCTGGGTGCCAAAGCGGTCGAGCGCTTCCTTGTCCTTGGCGAGGTCCGCGGCTTCGACCTGCTTGAGACGCACGATCACGCTGCCTTCGGCCGTCCGGACGGATCCGGTCTTGTCGGGCTGCAGCTTGAAGAGCTCCTGCACGACGGGTTGCGAGAGGTAGTTGCCCTGGTCGTTCTCGAACCGGCTCACGGCCCGCGTCGTGCGTACCTCGAGGCCGAGTTCCTTGGCGAGCGCCTCGAGGCTGGTGCCGCCATTGGCCTTCTCGACCGCCTCCTTCACCTTGGCCTCGGCGAGCTTGCGCCGCTCTTCGGCCTGCCATGCCTCGACAACCTTCGCCTCGACTTCTCCGAGCGTCGGCGTCCGGGACGGCGTGATCCGGTCCGTTCGCACGACGAAATACTCGCCGCGTGGCGTTTCCAGCAGCTCGCTCTCGGCGCTCTCGCGCGTCGCGAAGGCGGCCTGGACCAGCTCGTGGGCGGCGGGTCCGATCACGACCTGCTTGCCCTCGGCATCCTGGCCGCGGGCGTCGACATTCTCGTAGGTCTTGACCTTGAGCCCGAGATCCTCGGCAGCGAGCTTCATCGACTGCGTCTTGGCCAGCATACGCTCGAAATCGGTGACCTGCTTGATCAGCAGGTCGGGGGCCTGCTGAGCCTTCAGTTCCTTCTCGAGCTGCTCCTTCACCTCGTCGAAGGGAACCGACTTGCCGGCCTCGATGCTGTTGATGCGCACGACATGCCAGCCGAGCGGTGACTGGATCGGAGTCGGCGCCACGCCGACCGGCAGCGAGAACACGCCGTCGGCAAGCGGTCCGGGCGGGAGGTCCTTCTTGGTCACGGCCCCCAGCTTGATGACCCCGTCGCTGCTGCCCAGGACTTCCTTGGCGGCGTCTTCCAGCGACTTGCCCGCGGTAACGGCCGCGATGATCGCCTTGGCCTTGTCCTCGCTGTCGGCCATCGCCTGGTCCACGTCGCGCTTCTCCGCCGTGCCGAACTGGGAGGCGCGCGCCTCGTACTCCTGCTTCAGCATGTCGGGTGTCACCGATATCTGCGGCAGAACGTCGTCCACGGTCAGGAGCACATACGAGAAGGCACGGAACTCGGGGATCTGGAATTTCGCCTTGTTCGCCTCGAAGTAGGCAGTCAGCTGCTCGCTGGTCGGCTTGGGCACGTCGACGATGATGGAGTCCGGCACATAGATGGTCTCGGCGACGCGCCGCTCGGCCTCCATCCGGAAAATGTCGTCGCGCAGGGATTTCGGTGCGAGGCCGTCAGGGCGCACGATGCCAAACAGCTGGCTGGCAGCGACCTCGCGACGGACGTCCGCGATATATTGAGCCTCCGTGATCCGCGCCTGCTGCAGCCGGTTGCGGAACAGGAGGAGGTCGAAGGAACCGCTGCTGCCCTGGAAGGCGGGATTGCGCGCGATCGCCGCCTGCACTTCTTCGTCGCTGACGACGAGACCGAACTGCTGGATGGCATAGTCCAGCACGGTCCGCTGGATGACCTCTTCCAATGCACGTACATGCAGACCGAAGCGCAGCGCCTGCTCGGGAGCCGGCCGCTGTCCGGTCTGCCGCTGGATGCCGTCGAGCTGACGCTCGTACTGGTCCCGCACCTCGCTTACGGAAATGCCGGCCCCACCGACCCAACCATAGAGGGGAATGCGGGTGCCGCCGACATGGGCAACCTCTGTACTGCGGCCGCCCATGCGCAGCATGTCGCCCACGCCCCAAAGGGCGAAGCTGACGATCAGCATGCCGAAGAGGACGAACAGGACGATGAAACGGGCGTACTTTCGGAATTGATTCACGGAACCGGTGAAGGGTTTTGTTGAGGCGGGCCATGCCTAGCACCCGCCCCATTGGCAGGCAACCAACCGCGCCGTTGACGGGCCTTTGAGCCGGTACGATGCGGCGGCTGGAGCGGGCCTGGGGGCGCGTCCGGATGATCGCGGCCAGTTCCAGCCGGTGTCATCATGCGCTAGACACAAGGGACGGAAATTCGGGGAGATTGATGGCACGGACAAGGCGCCCGCTGATTGCCGGCAACTGGAAGATGAACGGGCTGCGCCCGGTTGGACTCGCCCTGGCTAGGGATGTGGCCGCCGGCGTCCGTCAGGCCGCATGGACCGACCGGGACGTGCTGATATGCCCGCCGGCGACCCTGATTTCCGCAGTGGCCGAGGCCGTACAGGGCAGCGGCGTCCTGGTCGGCGGCCAGAACTGCCATGCGAAGCCCGACGGGGCCCATACAGGCGATATATCGGCCGAGATGCTGCGCGACTGCGGCGCCACCTGCGTGATCGTGGGCCATTCGGAGCGACGCGCCGATTGCGGCGAAACCGACGCCACCGTCCGTGCCAAGGCGGAAGCGGCGTGGCGGGCGGGGCTGCTGCCGATCGTCTGCATCGGCGAGACGCTGTCCGAGCGCGAGGCGGGCGACACGTTCGACGTGCTGGAGAAGCAGCTGAAAGGCAGCGTTCCCGCCGGGGCGACGGCGGCAGGCCTGGTGGTTGCCTATGAACCGGTCTGGGCCATTGGAACGGGCAAGACACCTACGACGCCCGAAGTCGCCGCGGCGCATGCCCATATCCGGAAGGTCCTCGCCGGGCTGGTCTCCGATGCGGCCGGAGTGCGACTGCTCTATGGCGGCTCCGTGAAGGGGGGCAATGCCGCGGAGCTGCTGGCGGCTGGCGACGTCGATGGTGCCCTGGTCGGCGGGGCGAGCCTGAAGGCCGACGAGTTTTTGGCTATCGCCAAGGCGGCCTAAAGGGGCTAGAAGCGCCCGCTTGGTGGACGATCCACCGCGGCATTCCCATCTAGCTGGACGGAAATGGACGGGGTTCGAGGCTTTTTGCACGATTGGCGGCTGGTGCTGCTGATCATCCATGTCGGCATCACTGCCGCGATGATCGTCGTCATCCTGCTTCAGCGCAGCGAAGGCGGCGGTCTCGGCATGGGGCGGACAGATGCGCTGTTTTCCGTCCGTGGTCAGGCGAACATCCTGTCGCGGATGACGGCTGTCTTCGCCACGGCCTTCTTCGCGCTCAGCCTGCTGATGGCCTGGAGCATGTCGGGTCCGTCCAAGAATGCCGGGTCTTTCATGGACCGGCTCCCGGCCTCGCCGGCCGCTCCCGGAGCGCCCGGAGCAGGAGCTCCTCCTGCCGGCGGCGCCCCCGCGGCGGGCGGACCGACCGCCCCGGCGGCGCCAGCCGCCCCGACCCGTTAGGCCGTCCCGCCAGGAACACGCTGGAGAGGGCGACGTTTCGACCGCTGGAACCGTTCCGGCGGCGTAATATCCCCATGGCCGTCCCTTACAAGGTTTTGTATGCTGTAAGCCCATGACGCGCTTTATTTTCATAACGGGCGGCGTGGTTTCCTCGCTTGGAAAGGGTCTGTCATCGGCGGCGCTCGGCGCGCTGCTGCAGGCGCGCGGCTACCGTGTCAGGCTACGGAAGCTCGACCCCTACCTCAATGTCGATCCGGGCACGATGAGTCCCTATCAGCATGGCGAGGTGTTCGTTACCGATGACGGCGCGGAAACCGACCTCGACCTGGGCCACTACGAGCGCTTCACCGGCGTCGACGCACGGCAGAGCGACAACATCACGACGGGGCGCATCTACTCGACCGTCATCGCCAAGGAGCGGCGGGGCGAATACCTTGGTGCCACGGTGCAGGTCATCCCCCATATCACGGATGCCATCCGGGAATTCGTCCTGGCCGACACCGAGCACGAGGACTTCGTCCTGGTCGAGATCGGCGGCACCGTCGGCGACATCGAAGGCCTGCCTTTCCTCGAGGCGATCCGGCAGCTCGGCAATGAGCTGGGGCGCGAGCGCACCATGTTCGTGCATCTCACGTTGCTGCCCTGGGTCCCGACGGCGGGCGAACTCAAGACCAAGCCGACGCAGCACTCTGTGAAGGAGCTGCTGAGCGTGGGTATCCAGCCCGACCTCCTGGTCTGCCGCTCGGGCGACAAGGAGATTCCACCCAACGAACGGCGCAAGATCGCACTGTTCTGCAATGTGAGGCCCGAACGCGTCATCGAGGCCCGCGACGTCGACACGATCTACAACGTGCCGATTGCCTATCATCAGCAGGGCTTCGATGCGGAGGTCTGCCGCTATTTCGGCCTCGAGGCGGACAAGGAGCCCGATCTCGAGCGGTGGCGCGGCGTGGTGCGGTCCGTGCACGAGCCGGAAGGCAAGGTGACGATCGGCGTGGTGGGCAAGTACACGGTGCTGCTGGATGCCTACAAGTCGCTGAGCGAGGCGCTGACCCACGGCGGTATCGGCAGCAACGTCAAGGTCGCCCTCGAATGGATGGACTCTGAGATCTTCGAGCGCGACGATGCCGTGAGCCACCTGGAGAACGTCCACGGCATCCTGGTCCCGGGCGGATTCGGTGAGCGCGGCACGGAGGGAAAGATCCATGCCGTGAAGTTTGCCCGAGAGCGCAAGGTGCCGTTCCTGGGTATCTGCTTCGGCATGCAGATGGCCGTCATCGAGGCCGCGCGCAACCTGCTGGGCCTCGAAGGGGCGTCGTCGACCGAGTTCGGGCCCTGCGAGCATGCTGTCGTCGGCCTGATGACCGAATGGATGAAGGGCAACGAGATAGAGAAGCGGATGGTCGATGGCGATCTCGGCGGCACGATGCGGCTGGGGGCCTACCCGGCGCATCTGCGCCGCGGCACGAAGGTGCACGAGATATACGAGCGGGACATCATCAGCGAACGCCATCGGCATCGCTACGAGGTGAACGTCAACTACAAGGATCGGCTCGAGCAGGTGGGACTGCGCTTCTCGGGCATGTCGCCCGACGGGATCCTGCCGGAGATCGTCGAGATTCCCGACCATCCCTGGTTCATCGGCGTCCAGTATCATCCCGAGCTGAAGTCTAGGCCCTTCGCCCCTCATCCGCTGTTCACCTCCTTCATCAGCGCCGCCAAGGCGCAGAGCCGACTCGTCTAGGAGCAAGAAGGGGAGAGCAGGCGCCCGGAGTCGTATTTCGGTCATGTTTCTCGTCTGGAATCGGCGGCCATGAAACGGCTCATCGGGCTTCTTCTTCTGATCGCCGCGGCGGGAGCCTCGTCGCAGGCCGCAGCGCAGTCTTCGTATGGCAAGGCCGAACGCCGGGCGCCGGTGTTCCTGCGCTTCCCGGAGATGGCGGAACGCTACTGGGTGAATCCGGAAACGAATGCCGCCAGTCACAAGGTCGTGGCCGTTCCCATGCCTCGCCAGTGCGCCTTCGTCTATGCCGACTCCTATTCGCGAGGGCAGATGAGCGAGAGCGAGGTGCAGCAGCTCGCAGTCTCGAGCTGCAGCCGCAAGCTTGCGCAGTTGGGTCCCCTGGGCGAGAACTATAATGTCGACTGCCGCTGCCAGGTCGTCATCAGCGACGAGGCCTATGCGGTGCCGCTCAGCGTCATGCCCGACGATTCCTATGGCCCGGTCTCGATCTTCTACCGCGACCAGAGCGGCAACGTCGCCCGCCTGAACGGCGTCGCCAGGTACGGCGCCCTCATCGGCCGCGACCGGTCGGTCCGCTTCTCGGTCGACAACCCGCGCGGCGAGCGTGTCTGCGAGGGCACCTTCACGAACAGCGCACCGTCGAGCGGCGGCTTCTCCCTCTCATGCTTCGGAGGACGTTTCAGCGGCAGCGGCAGCTACGAGAGCAAGACGGGTGCGCCCAACGACCACATCATTGCCCGTGGCCAGACAAGCCAGGGCCTGCCCGTCGTCATGGTCATTGGCTTGCCGGCCCAGCTCGCCGCCGGCACCTATGGCGCCATCTGACATGCGCGCCCGCCTGCGAGGAACGGCCATCGCCTGTATCCTGCTGGCCTGCAGCTCGGCAACGACCGCCGCCCAGAGCGCCAGCGAGGTCGAGCGCTGCTTCCAGAATCCGGCGGCTTGCGGCCGGGGCGGGGGCGGTGCCGCACAGGCGACGGGCAGTGGCACCGCCGCTGCGACGCGGCCATCGCCCGACTATGCCACGGTGCTTCAAAGCGGGGAGTCCGAACGGAAGCGCATCCAGGAATCGCTTAGGACGCTGGACAAGTACAGCGGGCCGATCGATGGCAACCTGCAGTCGGACCCGACGGTCAAGGCGATCCAGGAGTGGCAGAAGGGGCGCGGCAGCCCGCCCGTGGGCAAGCTGACGCCGCAGGAAGCGCAGCAACTCAACGCCGAAGCTGCGAGGACACCGATCCGCCGCATCGAGCCCCCGGCGCAGGCGGCAACTCAGGCTCCCGCGGTGCCCGGGGCACGCCCATCGAACGCCGACGCCCTCAAGGCCTTGCAGGCGAGGCTCGCCGAGCGGCGGAAAGCGGCCGAGCCGAAAGCCGAAGCTGCGCTGCAATCGCTCGTCCGCGACCTCGACACCTACGCTGCGGCCGACGGCAAGGGGGTCGCCGGAGAACAGTTCCCCGCCTTCGCCAAATTGTATGCCGAGGCCAGGGCCGAAGGTCTGGCGATCGGCGAGGTCACCGCGGCGATCGACGACTATGGTGACGGCAAGGCCGGTGCCGCGGTCGTCGCCGTCGCGACGATCGAGACGAAGCAGGGCGACAGCAGCCGACCGCGTTGCCTGGTGTTCGCCTGGATCGACGGCAATCCGCGGCGCGACACGCGCAGCTTCAGTTGCGACGACGTCGCCGCCGTCGAGAAGTGGAAAACCGAGCAGGCTCTCAAGAGCGCCTGGCGGTAGTCGGTCAGCGCCGCTGCGGCCTGACGGGCGGCACCTGAACGAACGTCCACGGATCCGGCATGACGCCCACGGGACAGTCGATCAGTGCCGGGCCGCCCTTGGCGATGTTGCGGGAGAGGGCGGCTTCCAGTTCAGCCGGCGAGCGGACGCGCTCCGACGCGATACCGTAGCTCTCGCCCAGCTTCACGAAGTCGGGATTGCGCAGGTCGCTCGCGATGGTGCGGTTGTTGAAGGCCTGCTGCTGGATGCGGCGTACGTTGCCGTAGGCGCCGTCGCTGAACACGACGGCGACGACACCGATGCCGTGCATCGCCGCCGTCGCCATCTCCATCGCCGTGAACAGAAAGCCGCCGTCGCCGCTGATCGACACGACTGGCGTGTCGGATTTCGCGACCTTGGCCCCCAGCGACGTCGCGTACCCCCAACCCAGCGTGCCCTGGTAGCCGGGCGACAGGAAGGTCCGCGGCCGATAGGTCGGGTAGGCGAGGCGGGCGACGTAGCCCATCTGGGTCAGCTCATCGACGAGAATGCCGTCCTCGGGCAGTGCTCGGCGGATCGCCTCCAGATAGGCAATCTGCGGTGCCAGCTTCTCGAATACCGGCTTGTTCGCGGCCGCCTTGGTGCTGGCGACTTCGTCCGCGCGTCCGTCGCGCTTGATGTTGTGGCGGCCGAGGCATGCGGCGAGCATCGCCATTGTCGGCGCCGCGTCGCCGATGACGCCGATTTCCGGCCGGCGCTGCCGGTCGATCTCGGCCGAGTCGGCATCCACGCGAATGATCTTGAGGTCGCCGTCGACGCCCCAAGCCTGCAGCTGCGGCTGCAGCCGCGTGCCGACGGCCAGGACGACGTCGGCCTCCCCCCAGAAGCGGTAGCCGGCCGGCATCGTGACGGACAGCCGGTGCCGGCCGTCGATGACGCCCTGCCCCATGCGGCCCGTCATGACGGGCGCATCGAGCGCCTCGGCGATGCGCAGGATATGCGTCCCCGCGTCCTGGGCGCCGCCGCCGACCACGATCATCGGCCGTTTGGCGCGGCCCAGCAGCATCGCCGCGCGTTCGACCGCCTCTTCGTCGACCGGGCAGGGATCCGGCTGCGCCGGGGCGGCGATCAGCTCCACCGGCGCCTTCCGCGCCCAGGTATCCATGGCGCACTCGAGCGCGACCGGCCGGCGGCGGCCGGAGAGCAGCCTTCGGAAGGCTTCGTTGACCATCCCAGGCGCCTCGGCGGGCGAGGAGATGCGATCCGCCCACTTGGTGAGCCCCCGCATGATGGCGAGCTGGTCCGGCAGTTCGTGCAGCAAGCCGATGTTCCGGCCGATCATGGCCTGCTGGATCTGGCCGCTCAGCGCCAGGACGGGAGCGTTGACCGCATAGGCCGTCGAAAGCGCGGCCGTCGTGTTGAGGAAGCCGGGACCGGGCACGACGACATAGGCGGACGGCTTGCCGGTTGCCATGGCGTATCCGAGAGCCATGTAGGCGCAGGCCTGCTCATGCCTGGCGTGGATCGGCCTTATGGCATTGGTGCGGTCATACAGGGCGTCGAAGAACGGATCGTTCTGCACGCCTGGCAGGCAGAAGAGCGTGTCGATGCCGTTCACTTCGAGCATGGACACGACGGCTTGTGCGGTGGTGAGCGTCTGCATGGCACCGACCCTAGAGCAGCGCCAGCCGGAATGAAACCGCCGGACTTTTTGCACTCGCTCCCGCTTGTCTGCGGCCCGTGGGCCGGCGGAACGCGTCATCAGTCGGGTCTCGTCCCAACCGGAACTGTGGACGGGTGCTTCCCACGCTTGCAAACTCGACAGACTTTGCCAACTTGGTGCAAGCGACCCTGGCGTGGGGACGAGGCGTCGCGCCAGGGTGTGAGGGACGACAATGTGGACTTGCGTGGGCAGGGTTGCGCGGACGGCCGCGTATGCCGCCGCCTTGGGTTGCAGCTTCGGAGGCGTCGGGTCGGCGTGGGCGCAGAAGAAGCCCGTCCAGCCGGCCGCCGAGCGGCCTGAGCCGGCGGAACCCAAGCCCTTTGATGTCTGCAAGGGACTGACGGGCGCCGATGCCAGGAAGAAGATCGAGGCCTGCACGGCCGCCATACGCGAGGGCAAGCTGGCTGCCGGCGACCTGGCACTCGCTTATCTGTCGCGCGGCCTCTCCGAGAGCGGTCCCGGCAGCGAGGCACGGGCGAAGGCGGACTATCGCGAGGCGATCCGGATCTTCAACGAGCTGATTCTCGCCGCGCCGCTCAACCCATACTACTATGTGCAGCGTGGCGTGGTGTACCAGACGATCGGTGAGGCCGACCGGGCCATCCTGGATTTCAGTGACGCCATCCGCCTTGCCCCACGCGAGACCTATCCGCTCATCAGCCGCGGCGTCGTGCTGTACACCCGAAAGGACAATACCGAAGGAGCGATCGCGGATTTCACCGCGGCTCTGCGCATCAACCCGCGCGAGATGAGTGCCTACACAAACCGCGGCATCGTCTACCGCAAGCGCGGAGAGATGGACAAGGCGATCGCCGATTTCACCTCGGCGATCAAACTGCTGCCGCCGAAGATCGAGCCCATCAGCGCAAAGCTGCTGCCCGATGCCATCGCCGGTCATCTCTCCACCGACAAGACGGACAGGAACGACAAACTGGCGCTCGACGCCGCGTTCGCCCACTTCCAGCGAGGCCTCTCCTATTACGACAAGCAGCAGTACGACAAGGCGATTGAGGATTTCAGCGAGGCCATCCGGCTCAACCCCCGGGACGGCGGCGCCTGGGTGGGGAGGGGCGCCTCGTACATGTACAAGGACGAGTTGAAGCGCGCGATCGCGGACTTCGACGAGGCGCTGAAGCTTTCTCCCGGACAGGCCTTCACGCACATGCAGCGTGGCATCGCCTACCACCGCACGGGCGATGCCGACAAGGCGATCGAGGACTACACGGCCGCCCACAAGCTCACGCCCAAGGACCCCGCGCCGCTCGTCAACCGGGGCATCGTCTACTACACCAAAAAAGGAACGTTCGACGCCGCCATCGACGACTTCGACGAGGCGCTGAAACTCAATCCGAAGGAAGTCAATGCCCTGATCAATCGGGGTGTCACCTATCGGCAGAAGAACGACCCCGACCGCGCCATCCAGGATTTCAACAAGGCCATCGACCTCGGCCTGCAGACGGCGAGCATCCTGGAACTGGCCACCAAGGATCGCGACCCGAAGACGGCGCAGCTCGCCGACCAGGTGGCACATGCCTTCTACCAGCGAGGCATGGCGCTGATCGACAAGCAGAACTACGAAGAAGCCCTGGAGGATTTCGGGCGTGCGCTGCAGATCACGCCCGCCGAGCCGCGCCCGTATCTCGGGCGTGGCGCCACCTACCTGAAGCTGAACAGGATCGACGATGCCCTGAAGGATCTAGACGAGGCAGTGCGTTTGGCGCCCGGCATGCCGCAGGTCTATTTCGAGCGTGGCACCGCCTTTCACCGCGTGGACAACTATGCGCGGGCGATCGCCGACTATACCGAATCGATCAAGTTGGATCCCAAGGAGCCGCTGGCCTACATCAACCGGGGCATGGCGGAGATCTTCACCAACCAGATCGATGACGCCATCGAGGATTTCGACGAGGCCCTGCAGCTCAGCCCCGACAACGTGAACGCGCTGATCCAGCGGGGCTTCGCCTTCGGGCTGAAGAAGGAGTACGGCCGCGCCTTCGCCGACCTGCGGGAAGCGCTGAGGCTGACGCCGGACAATCCCACGGCGCTGTTCTACCGCGCTCAGGTGGAGGCCTTCCGTGGCAACACCGACAAGGCGCTTGCGGATTTCCGGGCCGCACAGCGTGGCGACGCCCAAAACCCGCGCGTGTACGCCGCGCGCGCCTCGGTCTATCTGGGGCTTGGCGATTACGACAGCGCCATCGAGGATCTGGACGAAGCGATCAAATTGCGCCCCAGGGATCCCAACCAGTATCTCAACCGCGGCATCGCCTATTTCAGCCGGGGCGACTATGCCAAGGCCATCGATGACTATACGCGTGCGCTGCAGCTCGATGCCAAGCTCTACCCGGCACTCAACAACCGGTGCGTCGCGCGTGCCGTCCTCGCCCACGACATGGCGGGCGCCAAGGCGGACTGCAATGCCGCACAGGCGATTCACCCGCAGGATCCGTTCACGCGTATGAGCCGTGGGCTGATCGAGCTCAAGGAAGGGCACTATGCCAAGGCGATCGCCGAGTACGATGCGGCCCTGGCGCTCGATCCTCGGCGCGCGAGAGCCTACTACGGCCGCGGCTTCGCCAGGATCAAGCTCGGGGACAAGGTTCAGGGCGACGAAGATATCGCCCGCGCCAAGGCTCTATTGCCCAATGTTGCTGAGGAGTTCGCCAGCTACGGCGTAAGATAGTCGAAGAATGACGGACGGGGGGCTGTTCGCGGCGAGGGGGGTGAAAATGAAGATCAAGTCTCTGGGCGTAGCCATTGCTTTGGCTGCGGTGGGGGCCCCGGCAGACGCCGGAGCGGGGCAGGTGCTGGACGCAATCAAGGCCAGAGGCCATCTCGTCTGCGGCACCCGTGGGGACACGCAGGGCTTCGCCCGGCGCGACGACAAGGGCCGGTATGCAGGTCTGGACGTGGACATGTGCCGAGCCGTGGCGGCCGCCATCTTCGGTTCGGCAGACAAGGTGAAGTTCGTGCCTCTCGACGCCTCGCAGCGTTTCCCCGCCCTGCAGGCGGGCGAAGTCGACATGCTTGCTTCCGGCACCACTTACACCTTGTCGCGCGAGGCGACGCTGGGTGCCGAATTCGTCGCCATCTACTACTTCGACGGCCAGGCCTTCATGGTTCCCCGCAAGCTCGGCAAGCGCAGCGCGCGGGACCTGAACGGGGTGTCGGTCTGCGTGCAGGCCGGGACGACGACGGCGGAGAATGTCCGGGAGTACTTCCGCGAGAACAGGATGAGCTACAAGCCGGTCATGTTCGACAAGGTGGACGATCTGCGCGCGGCATTCTTCGACGGACGATGCGATGTCTTCACCGCCGACCGCTCGGCGGTCTATGCGACGAGGGCCGCCTACGCAGCCGCTCCGAACAACTACCTGATCCTGCCAGAATCCGCGTCACGCGAGCCGCTGGCCCTCATCGTCAGGCAAGGCGACCGCAGCTTCGCGCAGATCGTGCGCTGGGCCTTCTACTCGATGCTCACGGCCGAGGAGTACGGCGTCTCTTCACGCAACGTCGACGAGATGTTGAAGAGCGACAACGACGCGGTGAAGCGGCTGCTCGGCGTAGCGCCCGGCGTGGGCAAGGCGCTGGGGCTCGACGACAGGTGGACCTACAGCATCGTCAAGCAGGTAGGGAACTACGGCGAGGTGTATGATCGCAACGTCGGGAACCAGTCGCCCCTGAAGATCCCCCGCGGACTCAACGAACTCGCCTCGCAAGGCGGCATGCAGTACGCCGCACCGATGCGCTGACGAGGCACTCCATCGCCCTTTCATCATGAATCGAAGAACTCAGGGTAACGAGCGGGCGCTTAGCCTCCAACGCGGTGACCGGGAATGGTCATCGCCGGGGCGGGGGCAAGCATCGTTGGTCGTTCCCGACGATTCTGGTCGCGGAGCAGCTACGGCGAGAGCCACGACCGCGACCTCGGGAACGCTTCGGCTCTCCAGATCCCGCGCGGCGTGAACGAACTCGCCTCGCAAGGCGGCCTGCAGTATCCGGCGTCGCTCCACCGACGCGGCAAACCTCGACGGCAGCATCCTTGCCGCCGTACGGATGGCGTCCAGCCCGCCGATGAGTCGTCGTCCCTTGTAGAAGCCCATCGACTCGCGCGTTGACGTGGCATGCAGGACTCGCGCCTATGAGGCCGGCCCCGTAGCCCGGGCAGGAACAATCGTGATTTTTCCGGCATCCGTATGGAGCGCAAAAAGTCCATCTGGCGCAGCTGGCGGGGCACGAGCGATGAAGATGAGCACTATGTCTGCGCCATGGCCCTATAGCCGCTCTCGGCCGATTGCCTCGGAGCGTGGTTTCCGGTAGGATTTCCGGAAATGATGGGGGTGACGATGCCCAGCAAAACAAAATCTTCTGTCGCAATTCACCGCGCGCGCAAGGAGCGTCAGGGCTTTGTACGCGTCGAGGTCAGCGTCCGTAAGGAGGATGCCGGCCTCGTGCGCCGTGTTGCCTCTGCCTTGTCCGATCCCTCGCGTCAGGGCCAGGCGCGCAAGCTTCTTCGACAAGGCTTTGCCGAGCCGCCCAAGATCAGCTTGAAGGCACTGTTGGCGTCCGCGCCGCTCGACGGGATCGACCTCGACCGCAGCCGCGATCTTGGCCGGGATGTCGATCTGTGAGCTACCTGATCGATACCAACATCATTTCGGAGGTCCGGAAGGGTGCACGCTGCAATGCGCACGTGTCCGCATGGTACGCGTCGATCGCCGACGAGGATCTCTTCCTGAGCACGCTTGTCCTCGGCGAGATCCGAAAGGGAATTGAACTCGCGCGTCCCCGAGATGCGGGCAAGGCAGCGGCGCTCGAACGCTGGTTGCGGGAGGTAGAGAGTGCATTCGGTGAACGCGTGCTCGGCATCGACAATGCAGTCTCCGATCAATGGGGACGCATGGGTGCCATCAGACCTGTTCCGGTCATCGACGGCCTTCTCGCCGCGACCGCGTTGACCAATGGCCTGACGCTGGTGACACGCAATGATCGCGATGTCGCCGGCCTGGGCGCGACAGTGCTCAATCCATTCAAGGACGCGGCAAATCACCTTCGATCGTAGTGGTGCCGGCGGGCTTGGGAGGAGGCAGCGCGTCGTGGCGCAGAATCGGCGGCTGGCGGGCCACGTCAGATGAAAATGAGTACTACATTTACCCCATAGCACTCTAATCTATCCAATGGGAGCTGGGTGCGCTTTGGAAGAATTTGCCTATCGGAGTGTGGAATCCGAGGGAAGTCGGCCACCCCCGGGGTTGCAGCAGGGGAGAGCCGATGCCAGCCGAGAGAGTGCCGATGCGTTGTGTCAGGGAGATATTGCGGCTCAAGGCCGAAGGACTGAGCGAGCGGGCGATCGCGCGCAGCACGCGCTTGGCCCGCAGCACGGTAGGCGACTATCCGAGCGCGCGTCCAACCGCACACCATGCTGAAGATGCTGGACAAGAGCATTTTCGCCCATTTGCTGTTCGACCGGATGCGCAGCCGCGCAAAGCACGACTTGAGCGGCTCATTCGTGCCCTCTCGCCAAGTGATCGTCCGCCATGCTCCGGTCGGCAGGCTGAACGCAAGGTCTTTGACCCTGACCGGCTGATGTTCGGCGTCGCGGCGCAGGCACGTGGTCGGCCGCCCACACCGTGGTGTTCGACAGAATGCCGGCGACATAGGGCAGGCCAAGCGTCGTGATGGCGGTGCGCAGATCGCTATGGGTCCATATCCCGCATCCATCAGCACAGCTCCACGCGGCAGGCCCGCCGCGTTGGCGGCCCGGATCTGATCGAGCGCGATCTCGACCTTGGTCTGAAAGCCGATCTCTTCCGGCACACCAGCCTTGTTGCGGCGAGCCGCGTCATTGGCCCAAGCCTGCGGAAGATACAGCCGGGAGGCCACCGGCAGGCTCGCGTCGGCATTGGCCAGCGACAGCGACACCGCGACTTGGCAGTTGTCCTGCTTGCCCAGCTGGCCGCAATACTGCCGAGCCACCCCCACCGAATGTTTGCCCTTCTTGGGGAAGCCCGTGTCGTCGATGATCCAGGCCTCGATCGGCCTGTGCCGCTCGATCGCAGGCAGAACCGTCTGCCGGACCTTCGCCAGCACTCTCTCGTCCGACCACCGACCTTCGCCGGCAAAATGCAACAGCGACTGATGCTGGGCCGCCGTCCGATGCGGCGCCGTCACTGCCGCCATCGGCTCCACGCTCTTGCGCTCGCCGGGCGTCAACAGCCCAGCGCAATAATCACGCAGTGGCTAAGCCCGATCGGCATGGCCGATCACACTCACAGGCCCTTCGACATAAGCCGAAAACCGACCTTCGCTGCTTCTCGTTCAAAGACCCATCCCAGCCCTCGTTCGCTGAAAATGAATCTTCCAAAAAATACCTCAGCTCCTAAACCGCTACCCTGTGGCTTTCTGACTCAGTAAGACTAGCGCCGATCAGGCCGGCGAAGCCCATGCCCTATCGCGTTCCTCCCATCTCGTCGAATCGGTCGCTCATTCGGCGACGGCCTTGAGTTCGGCTGGTTCCGGTCCGCTCGTAACGTCGTCGTCCGCCGCCCTGCGCGGCAGTCGCCAGCCCTTCACCAGCCCGTAGACCGCCGGAATCACGATCAGCGTCAGGACCGTCGAGGACACCATGCCGCCGATCATCGGTACCGCGATCCGCTGCATCACCTCTGAGCCAGCGCCCGCGCTCCACAGGATCGGAACCAAGCCCGCCATGATGGCAACGACCGTCATCATCTTCGGCCGCACACGCTCGACGGCACCAAGCATGATCGCCTCGTAAAGGGCGGCGCGCGTGAAGGCTCGACCTTGTCGGGTCCGCTCCGATTTGACCTCCGCCATCGCCTGCTGAAGATAGATCAGCATGATAACGCCGGTCTCGGCGGCGACGCCTGCGAGCGCGATAAAGCCGACCGCCACTGCTACGGACATGTTGAAGCCGAGCCACCACATCAGCCAGATTCCGCCGACCAAAGCGAAGGGCAGCGAAAGCATGACGATGAGTGTTTCAGTGAGCGCTCGAAAATTGAGATAAAGCAGCAGGAAGATGACGAGCAACGTCACCGGCACGACGATCTTCAGCCGTGCCTCGGCGCGCTGCAGGTACTCGAACTGACCGCTCCACGAGACGTAGGTGCCGGGCGGCAGCTTCACCTCATTCGCCACGGCTCGCTGCGCCTCGGCGACATAGCCGCCGAGGTCGCGGCCGGTGATGTCGACGAAGACATAAACCGCGAGCTTGCCGTTCTCGGTCCGGATCGAGGTCGCTCCACGTGTGAGCTCCACCTTGGCAACCTCGCCGAGCGGCACCGTGCCGCCGCCCGGCAACGGCACCTGCACGTCGTGAGCGATTGCCTGCGGATCGCTCCGGAAGTCGCGCGGATATCGAATCGCGACTCCGTAGCGCTCACGACCTTCGACCGTGGTCGTCACGGTCTCTGCGCCGAGCGCGCTCGCGATCACCCGTTGAACGTCGGCAATGGCCAAATTATAGCGGCCAAGCACATCCCGATCCGGCACGATGTCGAGATAGTAACCGCCGATCACCCGCTCCGCGTAGGCGCTCGAAGTCCCCGCTACGGACCGCAGCACCCGCTCGATCTCGCGGGCGGTCTGCTCCATCTGCGCCAGATCCTGGCCGAACACCTTGACGCCGACCGGCGTTCGGATGCCGGTCGCGAGCATATCGATCCGAGCGCGGATCGGCATGGTCCAGGCGTTTGAGACGCCAGGGAACTGCAGCGCCTGGTCCAGCTCCGCTTTTAGACTGTCGATCGTGACCTGCGGCCGCCATTCGCTCTTCGGCTTCAGATTGATGATGGTCTCGAACATCTCGATCGGCGCCGGATCGGTCGCGGTGAGCGCGCGCCCCGCTTTGCCGTAAACCGAGACGACCTCCGGAAAGCTCTTGATGATCCTATCCTGCATTTGCAGGAGTTCGGCCGCCTTGGTGACGGAAATCCCCGGCAATGTTGTCGGCATATACATCAGCGTTCCCTCATCGAGGCTCGGCATGAACTCGGAGCCGAGCTGCCGCGCTGGCCAGACGGTGACGCCCAGCACGACGAGGGCGATGAGGATGGTCAGGATTTTCGCTTTGAGAACACCACGGATTATCGGCCTGTAGATCCAGATCAGGAAGCGGTTGATCGGGTTCCGGTGCTCGGCAACGATCCGCCCGCGCACAAAGACGACCATCAAGGCCGGCACCAGCGTCACCGAAAGGAGTGCCGCCGCCGCCATGGCGAATGTCTTGGTGAAGGCAAGCGGACCAAACATCCGCCCTTCCTGCGATTCCAGCGTGAAGATGGGCAGGAACGAGACGGTGATGACCAGCAGGCTGAAGAACAGTGCGGGGCCGACCTCGCTCGCCGCCTCGATCAGGGTCTCGACACGCGGCTTGTCAGGCGGAGCGCGCTCCAAATGCTTGTGAGCGTTCTCGATCATGACGATCGCGGCGTCGATCATAGCACCGACGGCGATGGCGATGCCGCCGAGGCTCATGATGTTGGACCCGAGTCCGATGACTTTCATCGCCGCGAACGCCATCAGGATGCCGACCGGCAGCATCAAGATGGCGACGAGCGCGCTACGCACATGTAGCAGGAACACGACGCAGACCAGGGCAACGATGATGCTCTCCTCGATCAGCGTGCCCATCAGCGTTTCGATCGCCCGGTCGATCAGCTCGGATCGGTCGTAGACCGGCACGAGCTCGACGCCCTTGGGCAGGCTCGACCCAATCTCCATGAGCCGCGCCTTGACGTTCTCGATCACGCTCAGCGCGTTGGCACCGAAGCGCTGCAGCACGATGCCGCTCGCCACCTCGCCTTCACCGTTCAGCTCGGTGATGCCGCGCCGCTCGTCCGGTCCGACCTCGACACGGGCAACATCCTTCACCCGCAGGGGTACGCCCCGGTCGGTCTTCAGCACCACGTTCTCGATGTCGGCAACGCCGCGAAGATAGCCGCGGCCGCGTATCATAAACTCAAATTCGGAGAGCTCGACAGTGCGTCCACCGACGTCGGCATTGCTCCCCTTGACGGCCTCGCGCACTCTATCGAGCGAAATGCCTAGCGCACGCAACCGATTCGGATCAACCACGATCGAATATCGCTTCACGAAGCCCCCGACGCTGGCGACCTCGGCGACGCCCTCTGCTTTGGACGCGCCGAAGCGGATCACCCAATCCTGCAGCGAGCGGAGCTCGGCGAGTGTCATCTCCTTGGCGACAACGGCGTACTGGTAGACCCAGCCGACGCCGGTGGCATCCGGTCCAAGAGTCGGCGTCACGCCAGCTGGCAGGCGCTGCGCGGCCGCATTGAGGTATTCCAGCACTCGGCTTCTCGCCCAATAGGGATCGGTGCCGTCCTCGAAGATCACATAGACGAAGGAGACGCCGAAGAAGGAGAAGCCGCGCACCACCTTCGATTTCGGCACCGTCAGCATGGACGTCGTGAGGGGATAGGTGACCTGGTCCTCCACGACCTGCGGCGCTTGACCAGGATAGTCGGTATAGACGATCACCTGCACGTCGGAGAGATCGGGGATGGCGTCGAGCGGTAGCGTCTTCAGCGCATAGGCACCGGCCGCGACAGCGAAGATCGTGCCGACGAAGACGAGCACGAGATTGCGGGCGGACCATCCAATGAGACGGGCGATCATGGCTGCGCCTCCGGAGTTGCCAGGCTGCGCAGCGCGGCCTTCAGATTGCTCTCAGCGTCGATCAAGAAGTTCGCCGCCACGACGACGCGGTCGCCCGCGGCAATCCCTTCGCGGATTTCGGTGAAACCACCGCCGCGGAGTCCGACTTTGACCACACGCGGTTCAAATTTGCCTTCCCCCCGATCAAGGATCACTACCTGCCGAGTGCCTGTGTCTATGATGGCGTCGTCCGGAACGGCGACCACCGGCAGCACGCCGCCGGTGCCGATCTCCACATCGGCATACATGTTAGGAAGCAGCACGCCGCCGGGCTTCGCGATCTCGATGCGTACCCTTGTGGCCCGCGTCGCCTCGCCCACTTGCGGATAGATCAGCGACACGTGCCCTTCGAACCTGCGCCCAGGCAGGCTTCGCACCTGAATCGTCGCCGGAGCGCCAAGTCGGACGACACCGAGGTCAAACTCCGGCACATCCGCAAGCACCCAGATATTCGAGATGTCGGCAATACGGAAAAGCACCTCCCCGGGGGCGGCTTTCATGCCGTCGACGACATTGCGCTCGAGCACAATGCCATCGCGTGGTGCGTGCCACGTCACCGATAGTGGGACCTTGCGCGTCCGCTCGATCTCGCCAATCACCCGAGATGACAGCCCTAGGTTTTCGAGGC
Source organism: Pseudomonadota bacterium (assembly GCA_049323495.1). Lineage (GTDB taxonomy): Bacteria > Pseudomonadota > Alphaproteobacteria > Reyranellales > Reyranellaceae > Reyranella. The sequence goes on along the minus strand of JBMONG010000032.1, from coordinate 466,829 downwards.
GCTGGCGGGCACCGCCGACTGCGCCGTCGCGGCCGCCGATATTGAGGTCGGTGAGAAACTGAGCGCCCGCTGCGGCGATGTCAGGTGAATAGAGCCGGAGGAGCACCTGACCCTTTGTCACCTGGTCGCCTGTCGTCACGTTCGCCACCTCGTTGACGAAGGCGTCGCTCCGCGTTGCGACCACCGAGATGCGACGCTCGTCGAGCTGAACCGTTCCCGGCACCCGCACTAGCCGGCCGACGGCGCGCCGCTCGACCAGCTCCGACCGGACGCCGGTGCGCTGCAGCCTGCCGGGGGACACCTTCACGACCGAGCCGCCGTCGTCCTCTCCCTCGTAGACGGGGATATAGTCCATCCCCATGGAATCCTTTTTCGGCGTGGGCGAGGTGTCGGGCAGGCCCATTGGGTTGCGGTAATAGAGGATGCGCCGCGCGCCTGCCGGGACGGTCGCCTCAGCCCTGGCCGGCGGTTTGACCTCGAAACTTACGTCCTCGCTGGTGCGAACGGCGCGGAAAGCCCGACCGTCCTCGGTCTGGCGCGGGGTCGCCGAATAGAAGGGCTTGCCGTCGGGATCCTGATAGTAGATCACCATACCGGTGCCGGCTGGCTCAACAGCCGCAAGCGTAGGTTCGACACCGAACCATGCGCCGACGCCAGGCGCGGGAAGACCCCGGACACCTGCCCAATTGCCTCCGATCCCCGCCGCCACAACGGCGGCCAAGGCGAGGCCTGTGAGGACAATCCGTTTCATGGCACGGCCCTCAGGATCAACTTGTTCTGAAGCGTGCCCGTCTCACCTTGAATCTTGGCCCCCAGCGAGAGCTGCCAGCCGCCCTCCATCGTCAGGTTAGTTTTGAAACGGTAGATGCCGGGTTCGGTCGACGGCAGGGCCTCGATCGGAGCGGTCATGGTCGGCATGCCGTCAGGCGCCATATCGATCCGCATGGCGAAGATGACCGCGTCCGGAACCGCCTTGCCCGTCCGCTTGTCGACGAGCCGGACAGAGATCATCGCACCGTCGCCTTGCTTTAGATTCGCCTGAACGAGACGAAATTCATAGTCGGCAATGTCGGCGCGCGCCGTCGAGAGAGCCGATACGGAGAGCGCGGCGGCGAGCGCCGCCATTACGGCGCGCTTGGTATGAAAGGTCGTCATGGTTTGGACATCCCAGATGCATCGGAGCACCGTGCACACGGCCCGGCGTTGCGCGGCCTATGGCCACGCGCTCTTAACCGCCCGAGCCTCGCTGGAGCGGCGCGAGCCGGCGTGCAAACGCCGGCGATGTTCTAGGTTCGCGGAGGTCGGGCGGGAGGCTCTACCGCGAGCGCGTCACCCGCGACGTCGCTGCCAGGGCGGATAACCTCACTCTGCTCCCAATGAACGTAAGCCACACCCGAAAGCAGCGGCGTGATTGAGAAGCACTTCGCCATACACGTTGTCGTCAACGGGCAGGCCTTCTGGCAGTCTGGAATGGTGGGTTTCTCGGGCGGGCAGCACGGCATGTCGTCCGGCATTCCGGACATTGTCGATGCAGCCGCTATCATCGACACGCTCATCGTGACGAACGGGCCGGCAATAAGCCCCACGATCGCAAGGATCGGAAGCACCGTGCGGAGCCACACGCCGACTTTCATAAGTTGGACAATGCCATAGGAGCACTTCTATGGGAAGCTGCGCGCTGGAGGCGGATTGCCACAAGCTTCCAGCGTCGGAAATAGTGCCGGATGGTCAACCTGTCCAATGTTCCAAGAGGATTCGCACGCCGATCAGAAAGCGAGCCACGCTTGCGGCTTCTGCCGCAATTTAACCCATCCTTGCCACCGAGAAGGCTTGAATCACGTAACCGCCGCATCGTCGACCGGCTGCGTCGTCTCGGGCGTACAAGTTACGGAAAGAGGCCCTCGGCATGGAGCATGAAGCCTTTCCGGCGCCTCAAACGAACTTGCATGAAGAGAAATCCGGTCAACGTGCACTGCGGCAAGCCGTCGAAGGCCTATCGCCGGGACAACGCGCAGCGAACCGGCTGTTGAGCTCAAGGAGAAATCATTGAAGGAGGCAGCAGCGGAAAGCGGCATGTCTGTTGCGGCATTGACCGTCGTAGTCGGCAGCTTGGCGGTGGCGGCCATCAACGTCACCGAGGCCTTGCAGCATTCCTGTGACGTATTCTTCTATGAGGCAGCAAAGCGCGCCGGTGTCGGCCAGATCGTCCAAGCTGCGGCGAAACTAGGTTTTGGCAAGCTCACGGATGTCGGGTTGCCCGAAGAATCGCCTGGCTTTCTGCCGACGCCCGGCTGGACGCTGGCACGTACGGGCAGGCCATGGACGATCGGCAACACCTACAATCTCGGCATCGGCCAAGGGGACATGCTGGCGACGCCGCTACAGCTTGCGGTCATGGCGGCGCGCATCGGCAACGGTGGCTACGAAGTCAAGCCGCATCTGACTGCAGCCACTACCGGGGCGCGCGCTCCGGTCAGGTCGCTGCCGGTGCAGTCGACTCCAGCGACCCCAAGCCTGTCCTTCCGCGTGGAAAATCTGCGTGCGATCCGAAACGGCATGGATCTGGTGGTCAATAGCCCGAGCGGCACAGCCTTCGCATCGCGCATCGTGGAACAAGGCATGGCGATGGCCGGCAAAACCGGTACGTCGCAGGTCAAACGGATGACCGAGGCCGAGCGAGACCGCAAAGTGTCACAGGAACAGTTGCCCTGGCATTTGCGTCATCATGCCCTATTCTGCGCGTACGCGCCGGTCGCCAGTCCGCGCTACGCCTGCGCTGTGGTCGTGGAGCACGGGATGGGCGGCTCGCGCACCGCTGCACCTATCGTTCGCGACATCCTGCTTCAAGTGCAGAAAGTCGATCCATCTCGCCGCGCCCGGTAATCGCGGTGAATTCGATACTCGACGCGACGGCTGAAACACCCGCAATGGCTGGTACGATCGTCGGGGAACACTAGCATCGCTTCGACACGCGTCGTAAGATCACAGCCCCGTGATGGGATAGGGCTTGCAGTCCGGAAATAAATCCCCATCCTGTGGCATATGATTCGCTTTTGGCTGCGACGGACATTCACCTCGATTCTGGGGCTGGTGTTTGCTGCGAGCATGAGCGTTTCAGCAGTCCAGGCGACGGATATGGCAGTCAGGATGACCATGGCGTCGGCCATGGGCGTTGCCGCCAACGACGTCAAATGCCCGGACTGCGACCACGGCAGCCGCGACATGAAGGCAATGGACTGCCGCCTTGCCCTCTGCGGCACTTCAGGCGTTGCGACCCTGGCGTTGACACCTGTCGTCGCCGTCCGGATCGACGGGCTCGACTTGCCGGTTCAGGCCCAGCCGCTGCTCGTCGGCTGGGCGCATGCGCCTGATCCTTACCCACCCAGACCCAGCACTCTCGGCTGAACCTGGTCGCCGCAGCGCGGCTGACCAGGCAAGTGGTGCGTGCACGTGCACGATGGCGGCTGGCTGAGTTCGTTCAGATTCTCCGTTGTCTGGCGCCACGGTGCACCTCCATCGACGATGGTTGCGGAGGGATCGAGCTGTGGGTACCGATCATATCGGATTGTTGAAGCGGCGCGCGTTGCTCTCGGCGAGCGCCGGGGCGGCCTTGCTGGGCGTGGTGCGCCCGGGCCCGGCGCGGGCGAACCAAAGCCATCGGATCGTCGCCGCTCCGGGGCAGGCGTCGCTGACCGGGCCGCGGCGGCGCGCGACCGACGTCTGGGCCTACGGCGGCAGCGTGCCGGGGCCTACGCTGCACCTCCGCCAGGGTGAGCCGGCCTCGATCGTCGTCGAGAACCGCCTCGACGATGACACCACGGTTCACTGGCACGGCATCCGATTGCCGATCGGCATGGACGGCGTGCCCGGCATCTCACAGCCGCCGATCCGCCCCGGCGAGAGCTTCGTCTACGAGTTCACGCCACCCGACGCCGGCACCTTCTGGTACCACCCGCACGCCAACGCGCTGCAGCAGCTCGGTCGGGGATTGGCCGGCGCGCTGATCGTCGAGGAACGCTCGCCAGTGGCCGTCGACCGCGAACTCCTCTGGACGATCATGGACTGGCGGCTCAAGTCCGATGGGCAGATCGCCGCCGGATTCGGCAACCGGATGGAAGCGGCCATGGCCGGGCGCATCGGCAACACCGTCACCATCAACGGTGTCGTACCGCCCGATGAACGGGTTCGCGCGGGCGAACGCGTGCGCCTCCGCCTGCTCAATGCCGCGCTCGCGCGTATCATGGCGCTGCGTTTCGAAGGTCACCGCCCGGTCGTCGTGGCCGTCGACGGCCAGCCTTGCGATCCGCATGAACCGAAGGACGGCCGCCTGCTGCTCGGGCCGGCGATGCGAATCGACATCGTGCTCGACATGCAGGGCGACCCTGGCCGGCGCTACCGCGTGGTCGACGATTACGACGAGGACCTCGAGTACTCGTTGGTCCATCTCGCCTACGACGCGGCGGCGCCAGTGCGCCCGCATCCTCTCGAAGCGCCGATCCGTCTGCCGCGCAATCCGCTGCCCGAGCCCGATCTCGGGGCCGCGGAGCGTCGCGAGCTCGTGCTGCAGGGTGGCATGATGGGCGGCGGCGGAATGATGGGGATGGGCCGCGCCGCCTGGGCGATCAACGGCGCCTCGATGACCGGCGACGGGCATGCCGGCATGCCGCCGCTGACGACGCTCATGTTGGGCCGCAGCTACGTGCTCGGCCTGCGCAACGACACCGCATGGCCGCATCCCATCCACCTGCACGGACACAGCTTCCGCGTGCTCAGCCGCAATGGGGTGCCCGTTCCCTTCAATCAATGGGCCGACACCGTGTTCGTCGAGCCCAGGCAAACCGTCGACGTGGCGTTCGTCGCCGACAACCCCGGCGACTGGATGGTGCATTGCCACGTCACCGACCACCAGACGGCCGGCCTGATGGCGGTCCTGCGCGTCGGCAAGGGGGGAAAAGGATGATGGGAGGAACGTATATGCGGCTGGCCTCGTCTTCCCTTGTCGCCTTCCTCGCCGCCGTGAGCCTGGCCCAGGCGGCCGACGGCGACACCAAGCGCGGCGCGCAGCTTTATCGGAGCTGCGTCGCCTGCCATTCGCTCGAACCGGGCGTCCACCTGAGCGGACCGAGCCTGGCGGGGCTGTGGGACAGGCCGGCCGGGAAGACCACGGGCTTCGCGCGCTACTCGAAGGGGCTGAAATCGGCCGACTTCACGTGGACCGCCGAAATGCTCTTCGCCTGGGTCGCCGATCCGCAGGTCGTGGTGCCGGACACCTACATGAGTTTCCGCGGCATCGAGGACGAGCAGCAACGCGCCGACATCGTCGCCTTCCTGAAGCTCGCCATGGCGCCGGAACGCGACAAGCGAGTCGTTGAGCAGGGTCTCCTGCCGGCCGCCTTTGCCCGCGGACCACGATCCCGGCCCCTTGCATCGGCGCCCGACCAAGCCCGCGTAACGGCCGTCCGCCACTGCGGCGACAGCTATTTCATCTCCACGGCCGACGGCGCCACCACGCCGTTTTGGGAGATGAATGTGCGCCTGAAACTCGACACGCGCGCCACCGGCCCGGCGCCGGGCAAGCCGGTCGTCACCGGCGCCGGCATGCAGGGCGACCGCGTCTCGGTGATCTTCGCCAGCGTCGAGGAGATCAAACGATTCGTCGAGGAAGAATGCTGAACGGAATGAGGCACCCAGGGAAAGGAACCCAGTCCATGCGTCGTATTCTGCTTCTTGCTCTCGCCTCCATCCTGATGACCGGCGCCGCCGCGGTACGTGCCGAGGAGACCCGCAAGGCGATCCTGTACAAGAACCCGCAATGTGGCTGCTGCGAAGGCTATGCCGGCTATCTGCGCGGCAATGGCTTCGAAGTCGCCGTCAAGCCGACCCACGACCACGCCACGATCAGCAAGAATGCGGGCGTGCCGGAGCGGCTTCAAGGCTGCCATTCGATGTTCATCGACGGTTACGTGATCGACGGTCACGTCCCGGTCGACATCGTGCTTCGGCTGCTGGCGGAGCGCCCGCAGATCGCGGGCATCACGTTGCCCGGCATGCCGGCCGGCTCGCCTGGTATGGTGGGCACGAAGACCGTCCCGTTCGTCGTCTACGCCCTGCCCAAGGGCGGCGGCGCGCCGACCGTCTACGCGAAGGAATGATCGAGCGACGAACCATCGATGGAGCCATGTGCAATGCCCCAGATAGCCGATGTCGCCATGAGGGCCGTGCTCCTGCCGCTGTTGCTGGCTGCACTGCCAGCGGCTGCAGCCACTGCCGAGCCGAACTTCGCCCTCGTCGATCCGCCTAAGGCGCTGCCCGACGTCAGGTTCATGGATGGCGAGGGCCGCAACGCCGCGCTCACGGATTTCCGCGGCAAGGTCGTGCTACTCAATGTCTGGGCGACATGGTGCCTGCCCTGCCGCAGGGAAATGCCGACCTTCGATCGGCTGCAGGGCGCGCTCGGCGGTGCGGACTTCCAGGTCATCGCCCTGTCGGCCGACCGGAAGGGACTGGACGTCATGCGCAAGTTCTACGGCGAGATCGGCATCAAGAACCTCGCCATGCACATCGACAGCAGCGGCAAGGCGGCGCGCGAACTCGGCGCCGTCGGCGTGCCGACCACGTTGCTGATCGACCGCGCGGGCCGCGAGATCGGTCGGCTCGTCGGCCCCGCCGAATGGGATACGCCGGAGATGATCGCCTTCATCCGCCGGCGCATCGACCAGCAGCACGACAGACCGTAACGGACCGACAACTGGAGGAAAGATCATGCCACTCAGGATCAACGACGAAGCGCCCGACTTCACGGCCGAGACGACGCACGGCCGGATCACCTTCCACGACTGGATCGGCGAAGGCTGGGCGATCCTGTTCTCGCATCCCAAGGACTTCACGCCGGTATGCACGACCGAGCTGGGCTACATGGCGGGCCTGAAGAGGGAATTCGACAAGCGCAACTGCAAGATCGTCGGACTGAGTGTCGATCCCGTCGACGACCACAGCAGATGGGCGAAGGACATCGAGGAGACCCAGGGCCACGCTGTGAACTACCCGATGATTGGCGATCCCGAACTGAAGGTCGCCAAGCTCTACGACATGCTGCCGGCGGAGGCCGGCGCGACGTCACAGGGCCGCACGCCGGCCCAGAATGCGACCGTGCGCACGGTGTTCCTGGTCGGCCCCGACAAGAAGATCAGGATGTCGCTGACCTATCCGATGAGCACCGGCCGCAACTTCGACGAGGTGCTGCGGGTGCTGGACTCGATCCAGCTGACGGCGAAGCACCAGGTGGCGACACCGGTGAACTGGAAGCCGGGTGAGGACGTGATCATCGTTCCCACGGTTTCCGACGAGGACGCCCGGAAGAAGTTCCCCGGCGGATGGAAGGCACCCAAGCCATATCTGCGGATCGTGCCGCAGCCGCGCGCATGACGGCTGCGAATCCCGAAAGGAGTCCCGCCCATGACTGAGTCGAATCCCACCCGCAATCCCGACACCTCGCTGACCCGCGACATACTCGACATCGCGCGTCACTACCTTGGCGGCCGACGGGGCATCATTGTCGTCGGCGTCGTCGCCGTGGTCGCCGGCCTGGCCTTCAACTGGAGCTGGCTGGTGGCGGCCGGCATCCTGCCGGTGCTGCTGACGGCGCTGCCCTGCGTGGCCATGTGCGCGCTGGGCCTCTGCATGCACCGCATGGGCGGACGTTCCTGTTCGACGGACACGTCCGCACCACCGACATCACGAGGCAGCGGGGCGGACGAGACGCCGGTCCCGGCGCGTGAAATCCCGCCCGTCATCTCGACCGCAAGCGGCGCCAGCGATCCGCAGACCGCTTTCGTCGAGGCGGCGATGGTGGGCGGGCGACTGAAATCCAACAGGAAAGGAGACTGACCGATGCGTAGATCCATGTTTGCCGTGGCCGTGGCGCTCTCCGTGCCGTCGGCGCTTCAGGCGCACGATGACACCACGAGTCCCCGCAAGGAGGGAGGCTCCATGATGGGCGGCTCGGGGATGATGAACATGATGGGGCAGATGGGCGAAATGATGGACCACTGCAACCGCATGATGCAGGGCGCCTCCGGCAAGCCCAACGAGCAATGGCGCAACAGCACCCAGCCGTCGGGCGACCAGACAAAAGAGAAGCAATAGTGCGGCATCGATCCGCCGCGCCAACCGCGCGGCGGATCCTGTCTCCACATGCCAGGAGTGAAAATGCGCTCGATCATCGGCTGGATCCTCGTCTTCGTCACGGCGGCGGTGCTCACAGCGACCGCGCGCTTCTTCGCTCGAAGAACTTCAGGCGAAGCTTCTTCAAGACGAGAAATATTTCCAGCCCGTCGACAAGCCGGCGCCGGAGTTCACGTTGCAGGACGTGGGCGGGAAGGTCTACCGGCTCGCCGATTTCCGCGGCAAGGTCGTCATCCTGAATTTCATCTACGCCGGCTGCCCCGACGTCTGCCCGCTGCACGCCGACCGGATCGCCGAGATCCAGGCGATGGTCAATCGCACGCCGATGAAGGGCATGGTCCAGTTCATCAGCGTCTCCACCGATCCCGAGCACGACACGCCCGAAATCCTGCGCCCCAATGGGTCGGCACATGGATTGGACGACGCCAACTGGGTGTTCCTGACGACGATGCCGGGTCAGCCGCCCGATCTGACCAGGAAACTCGTAGAGGCATATGGCCACAAATTCACCCGGGCCGAAAGCGGGCAGCTCACGCACGGCGTCGTCACCCACGTGATCGACAAGGAAGGGCGGTGGCGGGCGAACTTCCACGGTCTGGAGTTCGCATCCGTCAACCTGACGCTTTTGGTCAACGCCCTGACCAATGACATCGAGCGCTCGCACCATCAGGCAAGAAAAGGCCTGTGGGAAAGGCTCCGCGAATTCTTCTGACGCCGGGAGAGACGACATGAATGCAGATTCTCGCAACGTCCTTTCACGGCGACGATCGTGGCTCGTGCCGCCGCTGCTCATAGTGGGCGCCGTCATCGCGTGGTTTGCGTTGGATCCGGGATTCCGTGGCGTCGGTTCGAACGCGACGACCGAGATGGCGTCCGACGCATTCGAGCAGCGGGTGCGCGACTATTTGCTCAAGCACCCCGAAGTGATCATGGAAGCCGTCCAGCGCCTTGAGACGCGCCGGCGGGCTGCGGAAGACGGCGAGGCGCAGGCAGTGCTGAAGTCGCGGGCCGACGAGGTGTTCCGCGACCCGGCCAGCCCAGTCGGCGGCAATCCGGCCGGCGATGTCACGATGGTCGAGTTCTTCGACTACAACTGCCCCTATTGTCGCAAGGTCGCGAGCGCCGTGCAGGAAACGGTGACCGGCGACGCCAAGCTACGCGTCGTCTACATGGAGTTCCCGATCCTCGGCCCGAATTCGGTGTTTGCCGCCAAGGCCGCGCTGGCGGCCCATCGGCAGGGCCGTTATATCGCCTTCCACGAGGCGCTCATGCAGGCGCGCGGCGCGGCCGACGAAGCGGGCGTCCTTCGCATCGCAGCCGAGGTCGGACTGGACGTGACCCGCCTCAAGGCCGACATGGCGGATGCCGAGATCCAGTCGGCGATCGATCGCAACCTGAAGCTGGCCCAGGCACTGCGCATTGCCGGCACACCGGGCTTTGTGATCGGAGAGCACATTCTACGCGGTGCGACCGATGCAGCGACGTTGCGGAGCCTCGTCGACAAGGCACGCGCCGAACCGCCGCTATGATCCAGATCTCCGACATCGGGGTGCCGACCGCGTTCGCGGCGGGGGTCATCTCGTTCCTGTCGCCCTGTGTCCTGCCGCTCGTTCCAGGCTACCTCTCCTACGTTGCCGGCTCGTCGGTCGACGCCTCGCCCAATGGTGTCATGGCGCGACGATGGCCGGCAGTGGGCCTGAGCATGTGCTTCGTGCTCGGTTTCTCGACCGTATTCCTCATCCTGGGTGCCAGCGCGACCGCGCTCGGCCAGCTCCTCCTTTCTTACCGGCAAGAACTGAACGTCGTCAGCGGTTCGATCGTCGTCTTCTTCGGGCTCTTCATGCTCGGCCTGGCGAACTTCCCCCGGCTGCAGCGGGAGTTCCGCGTGCACCCCGCCGTTGCCGGCGGCAAACCGGCTTCCGCCTACGTGCTCGGCCTCGCCTTCGCCTTCGGATGGACGCCGTGCATCGGGCCGATATTGGGCGCCGTGCTGACGGTTAGCGCTGCATCGGCGACAGTCGCGGGCGGTGTCTCGTTGCTCGCTGTCTACTCTCTTGGCCTTGGTGTGCCCTTCGTCCTGGCAGCACTGTTCACCGATGAACTGGCCGCACGGCTCAAGGCGATGGGCCGGCTTGGGCGCGTCCTGCAGATCCTGGCAGGCGGCCTCATGGTGCTTATGGGAATCGCGATGATCACCGGCCAGCTCACGGTCATCGCTTATTGGCTGCTCGATGTCTTTCCGATACTTGCTAACATCGGCTAGCCGACAGTCGGAGGGCTCGGTACGGGTGTTGCGTTGTGGCGTGGTCCGAGTAGGACGCGGTCAAATTGCGCTTCTCGCTGGCGGCCGAACGCGAGCCGCCGCCTTTCAGTGGCGCGGGGGTGACGGCAATGTCGACACTGGTGGCGAGCAGCGATCTCGATTGGGGGTGGATCGGGTGTCGCCACAAGTGAGCGCGGAAAGTGTGAGCCTGGATTGAAACATGGCCGTTCGCAGTCGGCCCTTCATGCAACGAGGATGGTCGATGAAAACTGGATGGTGCGCGACGGCGTGCCGGGTTGTGACGCGCAGTCCGCTGGCAACACTCTCGACCGAAGCCTCGGCAAGCTCGGCCTCGATCTCCGAGACCAGCCGCGCATTGCGCGCCAGGCCGAACAGATAGTCGACGCCGTGGGCCTCGCACCACGCCATCAGGGCTTCGCGAGCGAAGCCGGAATCGGCCCGCAGGACGATCCGCACCCCGGGCCAGCGGGCACGGATCTGGCCGACGATCCGCTCGACCTCCTCGCGCGCCCCGGCCGAGCCGTCGATATTGGCCGGCCTCAGCTTCGCCGCCACAAGATGGCGGCCACAGAACACGTACAGCGGCAGGTAGCAGTAGCCGCCATAGTAGCCGTGGAAGAACCGGCCCTCCTGCTCGCCGTGCACCGGGTCGTCCGTAGCGTCGAGATCCAGCACGATCTCCGACGGCGCTGTCGCATGGGCCTCCAGGAACAGCTCGACGAACAGCCGCTCGATCGCCGCACCGTCATGACCAATCTTGTGGTACCGCGAAGGCTCTGCCCGGCTCAGCTCCAGCCGGTTCAGCGTGCTCTTGCCTGCCAGCGCCGCGCAGCTCGACCGCCGGGCTTCGAGCTTGCCGCCCAGCGCCGCCAACACCGGGTCATGGCGGAGCTGATCGTGGTCGACAAGGTCCTCGTAGCCCAGCGCAATGCCGTAGACCCGTTGACCGACCAGCGTCGCAATCTCATGCTCGATCAGCGCCGGATCACGGTGGTCGGCAAAGCAGCTCGCAAACCGATCGATCAACCCGATCGCTCGAGCCGTCCGACCCAGCAGCAGCGCCCCCGCGTCCGACGTCATCCGACCGCCGTCGAATGACGCCTCAACTCGCCGCCTTTCCACAGCTTCAAATCCAAACAGGTCCGCAATACACTCTGTCGGCATCGGGGCTCTTTCCTCTTCCGCTGAAAGTCGTTCTCGCAAAACAACTTTCTCAGAGGCCGGACTCCGATGCACCTCTTACCCGTGAGAGTTCCGGGCTAGCGGTCGGAGCGCGATCGAGCGGCAAAGAATCTGCGAGTGGTGCGCGAATAGATGGCCCAACAGTCGATCGACGTTCGGTAAACCTGTCGTCAGGCAATGGCCCTTTTGAGGCCGCGTATCTTAGCAGGACCCGAGCGTGCGGATCTCCATCTTGGCAGGACATTTGATGTCGAGGCCGAATACGTTGACGCAGACTGTTATGTCCATCGAGCAAATCGCTTGCAGCGGGGCAGGCCATACGTTGCCTGTGGCCGACGCCCTCGTGGTGTCTTCGGACCACGCCCGATTGCCTGTGATGATGCTCCGTCAGTCCGATGGAAAAATGCGCCGCGCCGGTTCGAGCGCTGCACGACCGCAGCCAATCCACCCCGTCGCTGAGCGCGGAGGACTGCACGGCGCACCGGGACTCTCGGCTGTCGGGGAACGGCGCATGACCGCGAAGAGAAGAAGGACGTTCCGTGCTATAGAGGAGAGACGACGATGGTCAAGAAGATCAGAGTCATCCCACCATCCCACCGATTAGGACGGCTCCTCTAATCAGGCTCGACTAGGAGACCGTGGGGAACAATCCCGGTGGCGGCACCTCGGAGCCTGGTGCGACGATCCAAACGATCGTTGCCACGGAAGGGAGTCTGCCATGGAATTGTATGCTGGACTGGACGTCGGCCTGCAAGAAACTAGGGCTGAAACCCAATAAATTGGTTGCGATTAGAATCGGTTGTTGATTCTCTGCTGTCAAACGGAGCAGCAGATGCGTAGCAACCTATTCTGGCTCGACGACGATCAGTGGCGGCGGATCGAACCACACTTGCCGACCGACGTACGGGGCAAGGAGCGAGCGGATGATCGACGTGTCATCAGCGGTATCCTGCATGTGCTGCGAAGTGGCTGTCGCTGGAAGGATTGTCCGCCGGAGTACGGCCCGCATACGACGATCTACAATCGCTTCACGCGCTGGGCTCGGCGAGGCGTCTGGGAGAATTTGTTTCGCGAACTTGCGGGGCGCGGTCGATCAACCGCCACCCAGATGATCGACTCGACGCACATCAAGACGCATCGCTCTGCTGCGGGCGCAAAAGGGGGGAGCAGACACAGGCGATCGGTCGCTCTCGTGGAGGGCGCAACACGAAGATCCATGCACTCGCAGATGCTAAAGGCCGCCTTCTTTCCATCCTCCTGACCGGCGGCCAAGCGCACGACTGTCCACCAGCTCAGCGCCTGATCCGACGCACAAAGGCCGCCAAGAAGCTGCTCGCCGACAAGGCCTATGACAGCGCCGAGTTGCGGCAATGGCTGACCGAGCGCGGCACCAAGCCGGTCATCCCCAATACCTCAAACCGCAAACAGCCCTTCAGCTTCAGTAAAAAGACCTACAGGCAGCGACATCTCATCGAGAATGCCTTCTGCCGCCTCAAAGACTTCCGACGCGTCTTCACCCGATACGACAGACTCGCTCGAAACTTCCTCGCCTCCGTCTGCCTCGCTGCTGCTATCGTATGGTGGATTTAATGAGTCTCAGCCCTAGTCTTTGCGTTGTGGACCAGGACGGCAAGAACGTCCGCGAACCGAAGGTTCCGACCGAACCGGAAGCGATCCGCTCGGCACTGGCGGGCTTCGCCGATGACCTGCAGCGGATAGGCTTGTAAGCGTCGTCGATTGGACTTTGGCTCTATCGTGAGCTGCACCCGGCCGGTCTTCCGGTGATCGTCGTGGAAGCGCGACATATGCATGTGTCTCTGTCGGCCATGCGCAACAAGACCGACCGTAACGATGCCCGCGGCATTGCTCAGATGATGCGGCTGGGTTGGTTCCGGGCGGTGCATGTCAAGAACATCGAGGCGCAGAGGCTGCGCACGCTGCTGTCCAACCGCAAGCTGTTGAAGCGCAAGCTCATCGACATGGAGAATCACATTCGAGGAGCGCTCAGGACCTATGGATTGTTGATCGGCCCGGTCGGTCGAGCGGGCTTCGAAGCGCGGGTGCGCGAGCTGGTCGAGCGTACCGACATCGTCTTTACGACAATGATCGAGACCATGCTGGACGTGCGCCGGGCCGTCTGGGAGGGCTTCAATCGACTGCACAAGATCCTTCTGCGGGTCGTGCAACATGATGTCGTTTGTCGACGTCTCATGACCGTGCCGGGCGTTGGTCCCGTTACCGCGCTGTCGTTCAAGGTTGGCGTCGATGATCCGCTGCGCTTCACCAGATCACGAACGGTTGGGGCGCACTTCGGTTTGACGCCCAGGCGACATCAATCCGGTACATCCATCGACTTCGAAGGGCACATAACCAAGCAGGGTGATGGTACTGTCCGCGAAGCTCTCTGCGAGGCCGCTGCAAGCTTGCTGCTGCGGGTGAAGCGCTACTCTGCCTTGCGGGCCTGGGGGCTCCGGGTCGCAAAGCGGACGAGCATGCTTTGCGCGATCGTGGCCGTCGCTCGCAAGCTGGCGGGCATCCTGCACCGTATGTGGATCGACGGCACGGAGTTCCAAGTGGGCTTCGGTGCGAAGGTGATCGAGAAGGTCAAGTTGAAGCCGGCGTAGCGATGTCGTGTCGGGCATGGCCGGTCATCTTGTAGTTGGAGTTGCCGAGAACTTGCACGAGAGGAGATGAGATCGAGACCCGCGCGCGCGGTGAGTGTCCCCTGGCGGGGCCGCGAAACAGGGAATGTCCGCTATCTTGCCGGCTGCCATCCCTCGAGGATGAGAGCGCTATGACTGCTTGGACCACCTTGTTACGACTGTTGAAGAGCATGCGACGGCCCTGTGCTGATCGCGAAGGAACGCATGGACCCCGCCTGGAGATTGCAAACCGCATGCGTGTTGACGGACGGACTCTGGCCGCTGTTCACGCAGTGAGAAAGGTAGGTGACGATGGAAGGTAGATCGAAGAAAAGCGAACGAGCATCTTGACTTGAGTGGCCTGATTAGGACTGCGGCCCGTAATCGGTGTGCACCGTATGGCACCGGCGAAAGGCAATTGTCGGGTGCGCCTGCTGTTAACGTCGCTGCGGTGAAGCAGCAACGCAGGAGGCGAGCGATGGAATTCTTCTCGGGTCTCGATGTGTCTATGGAGCGGACAGCGATCTGCGTGGTCGACGACAAGGGCGAGGTGCAGATGCAGACGGAGGTGGTGACCGATCCGGACGCGATCGCGGCAGCCCTCAAGCCGTTCTTGCCGCGGCTACGGCGCGCGGGTCATGAGGCCGGATCGCTGTCGCCCTGGCTGCAGCCCGAGCTCGTCAAGCGCGGTCTGCCGGCGGTCTGTCTGGAGACCGGGCACGTGCGCGCGGCCATGTCAGCGCAGCGCAACAAGACCGATGCGACGGATGCGTTGGCGTTGGCGCATATCGTGCGAACCGGCTGGTTCCGGCAGGCCCATATCAAGGCGGAGAGCTGCTACCGGCTGCGGCTTCTGCTGACGCAACGGCGCAATCTCAAACGCAAGGTGTTGGATCTCGAGAACACCATCCGGCACTCGCTGAAGGCCTTCGGCATCCGCATCAAGGGCACAGGGCGCACTGGCTTCGACGCGGCGGTGCGCGAGGCGGTGGCCGACGATGCGCTGACCAGCGAACTGATGGACGCCATGCTGGCGGCACGGGCGATGCTGTGGAAGCAATACCGCCGGCTGCACGACTTGGTGGTGAAGTTCGTCGCGCGGCACGAGCTCTGTCGGCGCTTCATGGCGATCCCAGGCGTGGGTCCGGTGACGGCGTTGAGCTTCGTGACGGCGATCGACGATCCGTCGCGCTTCCGTCGCTCACGTGACGTGGCGGCGTACTTCGGGCTGACCTCGCGACGCTGGCAATCCGGCACATCGATCGACGTCCAGGGTCGCATCAGCAAGGCCGGCGATGGGGATGTTCGGCGAGCGTTGTACGAGGCGGCGTCGGCATTGATGACGCGCTTCAAGGGTCGCGACAAGGTGCAGACGTGGGGCTTGGCGCTGGCCAGGCGCAGCTGCCACCGCAAGGCGACGGTGGCCGTGGCGCGCAAGCTGGCCGTGATCATGCACGCCATGTGGACGGATGGAACCTGCTACGTTGGCGATGCGGCGGCCAGCACCAGCGAAAACCAAGCACGCGCCGCCCGGAAGGATGGCAAGCTGCTGGGAGCCCAAGCATGAGCGCGCGACCGGGACCTTTGATGCTGCGGTCCGTCATCCCGACGGCCGCCAACTGAACAATGGAGCTCCGCTGCGGCGGATGAGGACTGGTGCAGACCAAGGACGACGGGACGCACGTTATCTTATGGGATGGCCTGCCCCTGACGCTCCAAGATAGGTTTTCAGGGTTCACAAGCGTGGGAAAGGATGAGCTATGGAGGCCAAGGTAATCGGAATTGATCTCGGCAAGAACGTCTGCAGCTTGGTTGCGCTCGATGCGGCCGGACAGGTCGTCCTTCGTCGTCGTATGCGTCCTGGTTCGCTCGCGGCCTTTCTCCAAAGACTGCCCGCGTGCGTTATTGGCATGGAGGCATGCTGTGGAGCACATCATCTGGGACGGCAGATGGTGGCGTTAGGTCATGACGTGCGCTTAATGCCTCCAGAATACGTCAAAGCGTATGTCAAATCGCAAAAGAATGACGACCGAGACGCGGAGGGCATCGCTGAAGCAGCGACGCGGCCTACTATGAGATTTGTTCCTTTGAAGACGGAAGAGCAACTCGATGTCCAGTCCCTGCACCGCAGCCGTGCTCGGCTGGTTGCCGCACGAACTGCATTGATCAATCAGCTCCGGGCTCTGCTTCTCGAGCGCGGTGTGACCATCGCGAAAGGTCGCACCAAGCTTGAAGTATGGTTGCGAACGGAGCTTCCGAACATCGTCGCGGTGTCGGCCCGAATGCAGCGATTCGTCGGGGATCTGGTAGCCGAGATGCGTGAACTCGACGCACGTATCGGCGCCTTCGACCGCGAATTTAAGGCAATGACCAGGTCGGATGAGGCCACGCAGCGTCTCCAATCCATTCCTGGAATCGGTGTGCTGAACGGTACGGCAATTGTTGCCGCCGTGGGCGATGCGGCGGCTTTTGAACGCGGGCGAGACTTCGCTGCATGGCTCGGGCTTGCGCCGCGTCAAGTAACGACAGGTGGCAATCCCCGGTTAGTTGGAATCACAAAGCGAGGAAACCGCTATTTGCGCGTGCTGCTTATCCACGGCGCCCGCTCGGCGCTGCCAGGTTTGGCAGCGAGCAGCACACTGCTGGGAGCATGGTTGCGCGGTCTCCTTGCAAGAGCAAAGCGTAATGTCGTTGTCGTCGCCCTGGCCAATAAGTTGGCTCGAATTGTCTGGGCCGTGCTGGCGCGCGGCAGACCGTTTGCTGCCGACCCTGTCGCGGCATGACGAATCTCTAGCGGTCGGGGCGGTTATGTAAAGACGATCGAGCTGCAAAGGATCTGCGAGTGGTACGCGAATAGATGGCCCAACAGTCGATCGACGTTCGGCAAACCTGTCGTCAGGCAATGGCCCTTTCGAGGCCGTGTATCTTAGCAGGAACCGAGCGTGCGAATCTCCATCTTGGCAGGACATTTGATGTCGAGGCCGAATACGTTGACGCAGACTGTTACATCCATCTCAGCAAACCTCTTGCAGCGGGGCAGGCCATACGTTGCCTGTGGCCGCACAGCTTGCGGTGTCGGACCACGCTCGACTGCCTGTGATGATGCCCCGTCAATCCGATGGAAAAATGCGCCGCGACGGTTCGAGCGCTGCACGACCGCAGCCATCCCACCCCGTCGCTGAGCGCGGAGGACTGCACGGCGCACCGGAACTCTCAACCGTCGTGGAACGGCGCATTGCCGCGAAGCGAAGAAGGACGTTGCGTGCTATAGAGGAGAGACGACGATGGCGAAGAAGATCAGACTCATCCCACCGATTAGGACGGCAAGATAAAGCGAGATTCCTCGCTCCCGGAACTTCGTTCCTAAGTGTTTGTCTGCACGTTGTTTTATCGCTCCGCTCATGATGACCTCGATAACCCGGCGAGGTGCGGTTGCGGCGCTTGAACCGGTTTTCCTTTTGATTCCAATGCAGCGAGCGCCGTCGCCGCGAGGTGCGTCCTTGTGAGCCTACGCTGGCGCAAGCTTTTCTACGCCATGGCCCGACGACCGCATGTAGCCTCTTGCCGGCCGTGCTCGCAGTTCCAATCGTCACTTCATGGCACGCGGCGACGACGACTTCCGCATCCGACCGGGTAAGGTCCGTGATCGCGGCGGCGCGCGGGCGCCAGTGCGTCGTATCCGTCGAGTGCGGCCTCGCGCCACGAGCTTTATCGGCGAAGTACATCAAGCAATCCGCCGCGCAGGCGGCGACCTCAACCGGCCGGGCGGGTCCGGCACGGCAAGTGGCCGGTTCAACGCGCGCGGCCGGGGCGCCTCCGTGGCGCTCGGCCTCAAGGGGCGCAGCGCCTGGAGCCGGGACGGGAGCGGCGCCCGCACCCGGGCGCGGCGGGTTGCCGCGAAGGCGCGCGTCGTGAAGCTCAACCCGCAACGCGGCGCGGCACGCGGGCGGCAGTTCGTCAGCGCCAAGGCGGTCGACGCGCACGTGCGCTATCTCCAGCGCGACGGCGTCACGAAGGACGGAGAGAAGGGCCAGCTCTATTCGGCCGAGCGCGACTTGGAGGACGGCCGCGCTTTTCTAGAGCGCGGCCGCGAGGACCGTCACCAGTTCCGCTTCATCGTGTCGGCCGAGGAAGGCGTCCAGCTGTCGGACCCGCGGGCGAGCACGCGCGATCTGATGAGGCAGATGGAAGCCGACCTTGGCACCCGGCTCGACTGGATCGCGGTCGATCACCACAACACCGGCCACCCGCACACCCACATCATCGTCCGCGGCGTGACCGACGACGGCAAGACCCTCAATATCGCCGGCGACTACATCGCCCACGGCATCCGCGAGCGGGCGAGTGAGGTCGTCACCCTGGAGCTGGGCCGGCAGACCGAGCAGGAAGTGTCGCGCAGCCTGGAACGGGAGGTCGACGCCGAGCGCTTCACCCGGCTCGACCGCATGCTGATTGCCGAGCAGCAGAGCCGCAGCGAGTTCGCCGACCTCCGCCCCGACAGGGACATGCTCGACACGATGCGGCAGAACCGGGCGCTGCTGATCCAGCGGGCGCGCAAGCTGGAGCGCATGCGGCTTGCCACAGAGGTCGAGGTCGGCCGCTGGACCGTCTCGCCCAGGGCTGAGCCCACCTTGCGGGAACTGGGCGAGCGCGGCGATATCATCAAGACCCTGCACCGGGCGCTGGAGCGGGAAGGCCTGGCCGACGCACGCCCCTTCACGAGCTACATGCTGCACCAGGAAGAAACGACCGAGCGCATCGTCGGCCGCGTGCTCGATAAGGGTCTGGGCGGCGACGAGATGGCCGATCGCGTGCGCCTGGTGATCGACGGCGCGGACGGGCGCGTCCATCATCTGGAGGTGGACGCCGGCCGCGCCGAGGAGATCGGCCGGGGCATGATCGTGACCGCCGGCTCCGGCCAAGCCGGCCCGCGCGCGGCGGACCGCAACATCGTGGAGGTGGCCGGCCAAGACGGCCTCTATCGCCCGTCAGTGCACCTGGAGCGGGCCAGGGCCGGCATCGGCCGCATCGGCGGCGATCCCGAGGCGTTCGTCCGTTCCCATGTGCGCCGGCTGGAGGCGTTGCGGCGCGCCGGGCATGCCGTACGGCTCGACGCCGATCACTGGCGCGTCCCGACTGATCTGGTCGAACGGGGGCAGGCCTATGACTTGGCGCGGCACCGCGGGAACATTCGGATCGGCATCCTGTCACCCACCGGCCTCGGTCACCAGATCGGCCATGAGGGTGCAACCTGGCTGGACCGCGAGCTTGCTTCCCGCGAGCGTACCGTCCTGGCGGATGAAGGGTTCGGCCGCGAGGTGAAGGCGGCCCTGGAGAAGCGCAAGCAGTCGCTGGTCGACATGGGCTATGCCACTGACCATGGCGATGGCCGTGTCATTGCACCGAAAGACCTGATCCGGCGGCTTGAGGTCATCGACATCGAACGCGCCGGCAGGGCACTTGCCGCGGAGCGTGGGCGGGACTGGCAGCCGGCCGTCCCCGGCAACTACGTCACTGGCCAGCTGGTCGGCTCGACGCAGCTTGCCAGCGGCCGGTTCGCCATGATCGATGATGGCCTGGGCTTCAGCCTCGTGCCGTGGCGGCCGGCGCTTGAGCAACAGCTCGGTCGACACATCTCCGGCGTCGCCATGCCCGGCGGTGACGTGGACTGGTCGTTCGGGCGGAAGCGCGGGCTGGGGTTGTGAGCCTTGATCTGCTTGCAGGCAGGAGGCCGGACCGGCGGCAGCCCGTCAAGGCCGCAGCCGCTTCGCGGTGGCGCGTGCCGCGCCAGCCTTGACCGCCTGTCGCCGGCCCGCCAGGGACTTGGCAAGCAGTTAAGGCGGAGTGGGGAGCGGTCCGCTCCTTTCTGATCCCAGTGGCTGGTCAAAGCGAGCGGCTCATGGTAGGTTACATGTAACCCAGATGGAGGAAGATCATGGCCCCGGCAGCGAAGCCCAAGCCCTCCCGTGTCAAGGTGCGGGAACATCGAAAGCGCTTACGCTCGCAAGGCTTGCGTCCGATCCAGATTTGGGTGCCGGACGTGCGGGCGCCGTCTTTCCGATCGCAAGCGCATCGCCAATCGCTCGCCGTCGCGAGAAGCGCCCGCGCCGCCGAAGATCAGGCGTTCATCGACGCGGTGTCGGACTGGGGCGATGAATGAGGCGTGGCGATATCTGGACCGTCGCAGGCGGCAAGGGCTATGCGGGCAAGCCGCGGCCCGTCGTCATCGTGCAGGATGACAGCTTCAACGCCACCGCTTCCGTCACCGTCTGCGCTTTCACCACGGACAAGACCGAAGCGCCGCTGTTCCGGCTGCCCGTGGAACCGAACGAGCGCAACGGCCTGCGCGCGGCCTGTCGCCTCATGGCGGACAAGATCACCACCGTCCCGAAGGGTAGAGTCGGCGCACAGATCGGCCGCCTGGACGAGGAGGACATCTTGCGGCTCAATCGGGCCATTGTCGTCTTCCTCGGGCTCGCCGTCTCTCCACGGACCAAGCAAGAGGCATAGGTCCATGAAGGAGCACCGCCTAGTGCCTGCCGACCTGACGCCGGCACCGCCGGGAGCCGTCCTGTCCTTGTTTCATTATCCCAGACTACGCGTCGGGCTGTGGCGTAGAGACGGACGATTGTCTCTGCCTGCCGCCTCCATGACTTTGGCGAAATGCCTCACTCTGCGCGTCCTCCTCGGCCTTCGGCATCTGAACAGCTCCGCCAGCTGCTCGGCGAGCCGTGGCCATTCCCGGGCCGTCCGCCCAAGCACGACCTTTCGAGCTGGACCGTCACCGACGACTGGCCGCAGGACGTTCCGGTCACCGAGGCCGAGATCGACGTCTTCGAACGCTGGTTCGGCGACCTGTTCGACGAGCTGTTCGGGCCACAATCATGATCTGATCAGGAGACACCTGCCATGACCGTGCCGCTGCGCGCCGCCCTCTACCTGCGCGTCTCGACGGCGCGGCAGGCCGAGCATGATGTCTCCATCCCCGACCAGAAGCGCCAGGGCGAGGCGTACTGCCAGTCTCGCGGCTATCGGTTGGTCGAGACCTTCGTGGAGCCGGGCGCATCGGCGATGAACGATCGCCGCCCCGAGTTCCAGCGGATGATCGAGGCGGGCACGTCGAAGCCCGCGCCCTTCGACATCGTCGTGGTCCACAGCTTCTCGCGCTTCTTCCGCGATCACTTCGAGCTCGAGTTCTACGTTCGCAAGCTGGCCAAGAACGGGGTGCGGCTCGTCTCCATCACCCAGGAGATGGGCGACGATCCCATGCACGTCATGATGCGGCAGATCATGGCGCTGTTCGACGAATATCAATCCAAGGAGAACGCCAAGCACGTCATCCGTGCCCTGAAGGAGAATGCCCGCCAGGGCTTCTGGAACGGGGCGCTGCCGCCCATCGGCTATCGCACCGTTGCCGCCGAGACACGCGGGGCGAAGGTCAAGAAGAAGCTGGAGATCGACCCACTGCACGCCGAGACGGTGCGGCTGGTCTACCGCCTTGCCCTTCAGGGCGACGGCACATCGGGCCAGATGGGCATCAAGAACATCGTTTCCTACCTCAACCGCAATCGCATCTTCACCCGCGACGGCGGACGCTGGGGGATCGCTCAGGTCCACCGCATCCTGACCCGCCTGACCTATGTGGGCGAGCATCACTTCAACAGGCGATCGAAGTCCAAAGAGTGGAAGCCGGCAAGCGAAGTAGTAACGGTTCCGGTGCCGCCGATCATCGATCGGCAGACGTTCGATGCGGTCCAGGCGCTGCTCAAGGCCCGCAACCCGAAGGTCATGCCCGCCCGCGTGATCAGCGGCCCGACCATGCTTACCGGGCTCATCCATTGCGCCAGGTGCGGCGGCGCCATGACCATCCGCACCGGCAAGAGCGGCCGCTATCGCTACTACGCGTGCTCGACCAGGGCGCGGCAGGGCCCGACCGGCTGCGGGGGCATGGCCATCCCGATGGAGAAACTGGACGACCTGGTCGCCAGCCATCTGAAGGACCGCTTGCTTCAGCCCAAGCGGCTGGAAACCATCCTTGCCGGCGTTCTCGACCGCAGGGAGGAGCGTGCCGATCGCCGCCGCGAGCATATTGCCGAATTGAACAAGCGGGCCACGGAGGCGGACCTGCGTCTCAAGCGCCTCTATGACGCCATCGAGACGGGAGTGGCCGGGCTCGACGATCCGGCGCTCAAGGATCGCATCGAGGCCCTGAAGGCCGTTCGCGATCAGGCGAAGACCGACGCCGCACGCGCGCAGGCCATGCTTCAGAACTCAGGCCAGCAGGCGGTGACGCCGCAGACGTTGCACAAGTTCGCCCGCACAGCGCGGGAGCGTATCCAGGTTGAAGGCGGCGGCTATCGCCGGGACCATCTGCGCGCGCTCGCCCAGCGTGTCGAGGTGGATATCGGCGAGGTCCGGATCATGGGATCGAAGTCCCGGCTGCTCCAGACCCTGGTGGCGCACGGCAGTGTAAATGCAGTGCCCACTCAAGGACTGAAATGGCGGACAGGGTGGGATTCGAACCCACGGTGGGCGTGAACCCACGCCGGTTTTCAAGACCGGTGCCTTAAACCGCTCGGCCACCTGTCCGCGGTGCGCGCCCCGAATACTGAGCTTCGTCACGCGCTGCAACGGAAAGCGCATCCGGGCGGAGGGAGCCGCCGGATTTCGCCATAAAGATTGCAAATTCTACAAGTACTTGCCTATCTTTCTTCATACGTCACCTGGAGAACGGGGGAGCGGCAGATGATCCATCGACGCGCGGTGTTCGCAGCCGCCCTTTGCTGGCCGATGGCTGCCGGCGCCCAGAGCAGCGATCCGAAGTTCGCCGCCTGGCTGCGCGGCGTGCGGGCCGAGGCGCTGAAGAGCGGCGTCGACGCCGGCACGCTCGACGCCACCCTGAGCGAG
This sequence comes from Pseudomonadota bacterium, assembly GCA_049323495.1. Taxonomy (GTDB): domain Bacteria; phylum Pseudomonadota; class Alphaproteobacteria; order Reyranellales; family Reyranellaceae; genus Reyranella. The sequence goes on along the minus strand of JBMONG010000032.1, from coordinate 443,630 downwards.
GTCGTGGAGATTCCGCGGGTGCTCGAACTGGCGCGCAACCAGCCCGAGTTCAAGATGACGTTCGACCGGTATCTGGAACTCGTCGTGTCGACCGAGCGGGTGAGTCGCGGGCGCGCGCTGCTGGCCGAGAATCGGGCGCTGATTGACCGCTTCGCCGTTCCCGCTGGCATCCCGTCCTCCACGGTGGCGGCGCTCTGGGGCATCGAGAGCAACTACGGGACGCGTCTGGGCGATTTCGAGGTGGTCCCGGCGCTTGCGACCCTCGCGTACAACGGCTTTCGCGCCAAGTTCTTCCGTCAGCAGCTGATCGCCGCCCTCCAGATCCTCAGCCAAGGACATGTCGGACTCCACGCCATGAAGGGATCGTGGGCGGGCGCCATGGGCCAGTGCCAGTTCATCCCGACGAGCTTCCTGGCCTATGCCGCCGACGGCGACGGCGATGGCCGCAAGGACATCTGGACGAACAAGGCCGATGTCTTCGCCTCCATCACGAACTACCTGCGTCGCGTGGGCTGGAAGCCGGGACTGAGGTGGGGGCAGGAGGTCCCACCGGGGACGCCGGCAGGGCAGGGACAGCGCGTCGTGCGCCCGGCAGGAGCCAACGGCCCGGCCTTCCTCGTGACGGATAATTTCCGCGCCATCCTGCGCTGGAACCAGTCGGATTTCTTCGCCCTGGCGGTCGGACTCCTGTCCGACAAGATCGCGGCCTGAGCGGACAGGCGTGCGGTAGCGGAAGCGTACGGCAACAAGATGATGTATGATTAGGGCGTCATGTCCCAATCGGTAGTCAGCCTAAGGGTCGTTCGGTTGGCCGCGCTGCGCGCCTCCGGTTTGCTGCTGCTGGGTGCGGGCCTGGCGGCCTGCGGCTCTGCATCGTCAGGCGGCGCGGGCAGCGCGAGCTCCGTGCAGCAGCGCGGCGCCTACAAGGTCGGGGCTCCCTACAAGATCGACGGCGTCACCTACGTGCCGAAGGAGAGCTTCAATCACGTCGAGACCGGTGTCGCCTCCTGGTATGGACCGGGCTTCCACGGCAAGTCGACAGCCAACGGCGAACGCTACGACCAGCGCGACCGCACCGCCGCCCATCGGACGCTGCAGATGCCGGCGATCGTCCGGGTGACCAACCTGGAGAACGGACGCTCCACCGTCGTGCGCATCAACGATCGCGGTCCGTTCTCGCGGAACCGCGTCATCGATCTGTCGCGTACAGCCGCCGAGGAGCTCGACATCGTCCGCAACGGCACGGGACGGGTCCGCATCGACCAACTGACCGCCGAAAGCCTCGCGGTGAAGGAAGTCGCCCTGGCGGGTGGCGGGCCTGCGGAACAGCAGACCGCGGTGGCGCAGCTCGCCTCCGGTGCGCGCCAGGCGCCGGCGCCGCAAGCCGCCGTGCAGGTCGCCTCGAGTCCTGCGCCGGCGGCGCCACCGGCCGTAACGGCTCAACCCGCCGCCACGCAGGTCGTGGCCGCGCAAGTCGTGACCACGCAGGCCGTCTGGCCGGGGGCGCCAGCCAGGCCGGCGCCTCAGGAACAGCAGGGGCTGACGGTCGCATCCCTGGCCGCCCACGGCGCGCCCGTCGCGTCCTCGCTGGGATCCGGCGGCTTCTACGTGCAGACAGGCGCCTTCAGCACGGCCCAGAACGCGGAGAGGCAGCGCGATCTGATCCGCAGCTACGGCGCCTCCGAGATTTCGCACGCTTCCGCTGGCGGACGCGAGATCTACCGCGTACGTCTTGGGCCCTATACGACTTCCGATGCCGCCGGCATCGTCGCCGACCGGCTCAAGCGATCTGGCTATGGGGATGCCCGTGTTGTTTCGGACTGATCGCCTCGTGCGCCGCTCCGTGGCGCTCCTCGTGGCCGCGGCGGTAGGGGGCACGCCGCCGATCGTGCTGGCCCAAAGCGGGGCCCCGGCTCAGAAGAAGCAAGGGCAGCAGCAGAAGCCACCTGCGAAACCGCGGGGAGTCACGCCTCCCAAGGGCGCCGCCGGCGCGTCACCGGCGCAGAAGCTCGAAGCGCTGCCGCCCTCGCAGATCGGCATCGGCACCCTGGCCAAGCATGCCTTCATGGTCGATCCGCAGACGTCGACGGTGTTGCTCTTCAAGGATGCCGACCACCCGATGCCGCCCTCGTCGATGGCCAAGGAGATGACGATCTACATCGTCTTCGAGGAGCTGGCGGCCGGCCGGCTCAAGCTCGACACGAGGTTCCGGGTCAGCGAGCGTGCGCGCAGCATGGGCGGGTCGCGCATGTTCGTGGAGCTCGGCAGCGAAGTGACGGTCGAGGACCTGATCAAGGGCATGATCGTGCTCTCGGGCAACGACGCCTGCGTCGTGATCGCGGAGGGGCTGGCGGGCAGCGAGGAGGCGTTCGCCGAGCGCATGACGGCAAAGGCCCGCGAACTCGGCATGACGGGAACGGTCTACAAGAACGCCTCGGGCTGGCCTGCGGAAGGCCAGCACACGACGGCGCGCGACCTTGCCATCCTCTCCTGGCGCACGATCGAGGATTTTCCGAAGCTCTATCGCTTCTATTCCGAGACGAGCTGGAGCTACAACAATATCCGGCAGGAGAATCGAAACCGGCTGCTTCGCCTCGTGCCTGGCACCGACGGGCTCAAGACCGGACATACGGAAGAGGGCGGATACGGGCAGACGGCGTCGACCGTTCGTGACGGGCGAAGGCTGGTCCTGGTCGTGAACGGTCTGACGTCGATGGCGGAACGGGCGCAGGAAGCGGCGCGGCTCATGGAGTGGGGGTTCCGCGAGTCGGCCAACACGACGATCTTCCGTGCCGGCGATACCGTGGCCGAGGCCCCGGTCTGGCTCGGCGCGCAGGACAAGGTGGCGCTGGTCGTCCCGCGTGCCGTGCAGGTCACCGCGCCGACCGGTCAGGCGGTGACGCCGCGTGTCATCGCCCGGTTCGACGGGCCGCTTGCCGCGCCGATCGCGAAAGGCAGCAAGGTCGGGACGGCCATCGTGTCCCTGCCGGACGGACGCACCGTGGAATACCCGCTCGAGACCGGCGCCGACGTGCCGCGCATGAACGTCTTCGGCCGGGTCACCGCCATGATCCAGCACTACCTGTTCGGCTGGCTCTCGTGACCGGGCGTGACGGTGGACGCTTCATCACTCTTGAAGGCGGCGAAGGAGCGGGAAAGTCGACGCAGATCGCACGCCTGAAGGAATGGCTGGAAAGCCGGGGCGCAGAGGTCCTGGCGACCCGCGAGCCGGGCGGATCGCCCGGCGCCGAAATGATCCGCCGGCTGCTCGTGGAAGGGCCGGCCGAACGCTGGGACGGCGTCACCGAGGCCCTGCTTCACTTCGCGGCGCGGCGGGAGCATCTGCGCTCGACGGTCTGGCCGGCCCTGGCGCGCGGCCAGTGGGTGATCAGCGACCGCTTCGCCGATTCCACGCTGGCCTACCAGTGCCATGGCCACGGGGTGGATCGCCGCATCTTCGAGCAGCTCTACGCCATCGCGGTCGGCGACTTCCGCCCCGACCTCACCATCGTGCTGGACCTGCCGGTGGCGGTCGGCCTGGCGCGCGCCGCCAGCCGTCGCGGCGCCGAAACGCGCTACGAGAGCCTCCCAGTCGACTTCCACGACCGGGTACGCGCGGGATTTCGCGAGATTGCGGCGCAGGACCCCGGACGCTGCGTGCTCATCGATGCTACAGGAAGCATCGAGGCGATCGCCGCGGCGGTCGCGCGATCGGCAGAGGAGCGGTTGGGGGCCTGAGCGCATGGCGAGGGGCAAGTCGAGCGTCGATGCGGGCGAACTGGAGAAGCTCGAGTGGCCGCACGATTGGCCGCCTCCGTGGCGCAGTCAGCGCCTGCTCGGGCACGAAGCCGCCGAACGCACGCTGCTGGAGGCACAGCAGAGCGGACGCCTCCATCATGCATGGCTGCTTGCCGGCCCGCGCGGCATCGGCAAGGCGACGCTGGCGTGGCGCTTCGCCCGGTTCCTTCTCTGCGGACAGGAGCAGGCCGGCCTGTTCGGCGAAGCGGGCCAAGGCCTCGACGTCGCGGCCGACGCACCCGGGCGATCCTTGGTCGATGCACGGTCGCATCCCGACCTGTTTCACCTGCGGCGCACGCTCAATCCGGACAGCGGACGCATTCGCGCGGAGATCGCCGTCGATTCGGTCCGCGGCCTGTCGGAGTTCATGCACATGACGCCGGCCATGGGCAAATGGCGCGTGGCCATCATCGATTCGGCCGACGAGATGAACCGCAACAGCGCGAACGCCGTGCTCAAGATACTGGAGGAGCCGCCGCCCAACGCGGTGATGTTGATCGTGGCACATGCGCCCGGCCGGCTGCTGCCGACCATACGCTCGCGCTGCCGCCGCCTCGCGCTGCAGCCACTGCCGCATGGCCTGGTCGAAGACCTCGTCGGAGACTACATGCCGAACACCCGACCGGAGGAGCGGCGGTCGCTGGCCCGCCTGGGCGAGGGGAGCATCGGGCGGGCTCTCGAACTGGCGGGAGCGGGAAGCCTCGACCTGTATGGCGAGATGGTGGGCCTGCTGGCGACCCTGCCGGACCTGGACATGGTCCGGCTGCATGGCTTCGCAGAGCGCTTCGCCCGCCGCGGTGAGGAGGCCAACGCCGCCTGGCGCTCGCTGAACTACCTCTTCGACGGCTGGCTCAAGGGCCTCGTGCGGCGCGCCGCCGTTCGCACGGATGCTGCGGCGATCATGCCGGCGGAGCAGGGGCTGCATGAACGCCTGCTTGCGGCGGCGAGCCTTGATCGTTGGATGGAGGCGTGGGAAAAGGTCGCCCACCTGTTGTCCCGTGCCGATGCCGTCAATCTCGATCGAAAGCAGACGGTCCTCGGCAGCTTCCTGGTTCTCCAATCGGCGATGCGCTGAAGCGCTGCACGCGGCGCTCCGGGAGGGGCGACGGCACGGAGTCAGTCATGTCGGGCCGCAACACCTTCTACGTCACCACACCGATCTATTACGTCAACGACGTGCCCCATATCGGGCACGCCTACACGACGCTCGCCTGTGACGTGCTGGCCCGCTTCATGCGGCTCGACGGGCGGGACGTCCATTTCCTGACCGGCACCGACGAGCACGGGCAGAAGGTCGAGAAGGCCGCCGCGGCGGCCGGCCTCGCGCCGCAGGCTTTCACGGACAAGGTGAGCCAGTCGTTCCGCGACTTGGTGAAGACCATGAACTACAGTCCGGACAACTTCATCCGGACGACGGAGAAGCGCCACTACGCCGCCGTACAGGCACTGTGGGAGAAGCTCGTCGCGGCGGGAGACATTTACCTCGGCAAGTATGCCGGCTGGTATTCGGTGCGGGACGAGGCCTACTTCGTCGAAGGGGAGACGGAGATTGGCCCGGACAACAAGCGCCGCGCCATTGCCAGCGGCGCGGAGGTGGAGTGGGTGGAGGAGCCCTCGTACTTCTTCAGGCTTTCCGCTTGGGCCGATCGCCTGTTGAAGTTCTACGAGGAGAATCCGCGCTTCATCGCGCCGGAGAGCCGGCGCAACGAGGTCATCAGCTTCGTGAAGGGCGGCCTCCAGGACCTGTCGGTCTCGCGGACCAGCTTCTCCTGGGGCATCCCGGTGCCGGGCGACGACAAGCACGTCATGTACGTGTGGCTGGACGCGCTCACCAACTACATCACCGAATGCGGCTATCCGGACACCGCCAACCCGTTGTGGAAATACTGGCCGGCCGACCTCCACATGGTGGGCAAGGACATCATCCGATTCCACTGCGTGTTCTGGCCGGCCTTCCTCATGGCGGCCGACGTCCCGCCGCCGCGGCGCGTGTTCGCTCATGGCTGGTGGACCAACGAGGGGCAGAAGATCTCGAAGTCCCTGGGCAACGTGATCGATCCCGTCGAGCTGGTCCGTACATATGGTCTCGATCCCGTGCGGTACTTCCTGCTGCGCGAGGTACCGTTCGGCAACGACGGGGATCTCCAGCGACGTGCGCTGGTCGGCCGTCTGAACGGCGACCTGGCCAACGCCTACGGCAATCTCTGCCAGCGCGTATTGTCCATCGTGGCCAAGAGCTGCGGCGAGAAAGTGCCGCCCAAGGGAGACATAACGGATGCGGACACGGCGCTGCTCGATCGGGGGCGGGCGCTGCTCGGCGTCGTGCGTGGCGAGCTGGGCGAACAGGCCTTCCATCGCGCCCTCGCGTCGATCTGGGAGGTGATTGGCGACGCCAACCGGTACGTCGATGCTCAGGCGCCCTGGGCGCTCGCCAAGACCGATCCGGCCCGCCGCGACACCGTGCTCTGGGTGCTGGCGGAGACCATCCGCCGCGTGACCCTGCTGGTTCAGCCCTTCATGCCGGATTCGGCAGCCAGGATCCTGGACCAGCTCGCCGTTCCGGCCGACCGGCGGACGTTCGCCGCATTCGACCAGGCGCTCGTGCCAGGCACGGCGCTGCCCAAGCCACAGGGCGTGTTCCCGCGCTTCGTCGAAACCGTGCAGGCGGCGGGCTGATGCTGATCGACAGCCACTGCCATCTCGACTTTCCGCAGCTGGCAGTCGACGAGGCCGGTGTGCTGGCGCGCGCCCGGGCAGCGGGTGTCACCGGCATGCTGACCATCGGGACGCGGCTCGACCAGTTCGACCAGGTTCGCGCGATCGCCGAGCGGCATGGCAACATCTGGTGTTCGGTCGGCGTCCATCCGCACGAAGCCAAGGATGAGGGACAGCGCACGCCGGAGCGGCTCATCGAGGCGGCGCGCCATCCCAAGGTGGTGGGCATCGGCGAGACCGGGCTCGACTTCTACTACGAGCACAGCCCCCGCGCCGAGCAGGCGGAGAGCTTTCGCGCCCATATCGCGGCGGCGCGCCAGACCGGCCTGCCCCTGATCGTGCACACGCGCGACGCCGACGCCGACACGGCGGAAATCCTGGAGGAAGAACACGCGCGGGGCGCCTTTCCCGGACTGATCCACTGCTTCAGCTCCGGGCCGGACGTCGCCCGGCGGGCGCTGGCGCTCGGCATGTACATCTCGATCTCCGGCATCGTGACCTTCAAGGCGGCCGACGATCTGCGCGCCATCGTCCGCGACATCCCGCTCGACCGCCTGCTGGTCGAGACGGACGCGCCGTACCTTGCGCCAGTGCCCAAGCGCGGCAAGACAAACGAGCCGGCCTTCATGGCGCATACCGCCGCCAAGGTCGCCGAACTCAAGGGCGTGGATGTGGCGCAGCTTGCCGCGGCGACGACGGACAACTTCTTCCGGCTCTTCGGCAAGGCGGAGCGCTCCAGGTGCGGGTGACCATTCTGGGCTGCGGCACCTCTGGAGGCGTACCAAGGGCAGGGGGCAAGGACGGTGCCGGGGAGTGGGGGGCCGCCAACCCGGCGGACCCGCGCAACCGCCGCCGGCGCTGCTCCATCCTGGTCCAGAGTCGGGGCAGGACCCTTCTCGTCGACACCTCGCCCGACCTGCGCAGCCAGCTCCTCGACGCCCGGGTCGAACGGCTCGACGCTGTCCTGTGGACGCACGAGCATGCCGATCAGGTGCACGGGATCGACGACGTGCGGCCCTATGCGCTGCGGCAGGGTCCCATCGAGGCCTGGGCCGACCGCCGAACCCACGACATCCTCCTGCGGCGCTTCCGCTACTGCTTCGAGGCGGAAGATCATGGCTTCTACAATCCGATCTACCGCCACAACGAGATCAAAGGCCCCTTCCAAGCCGCCGGCATGCTCATCCATCCGTTCGATCAGGATCACGGGACGACCCGGTCACTCGGCTTCCGGTTCGGGCGGATCGCCTATGCCAATGACGTCGTCGCGCTCTCCGACGCGGCATTCGAGGTGCTGGCCGGAGTCGAGATCCTGATCGTCGACGCGATGCGCTACAGGCCTCACGGTACTCACGCGCATCTCGATCGGGCCCTGGAATGGATCGAGCGGGTACAGCCGCGCCTGGGTTTTCTGACCAACCTGCATGTCGATATGGACTATGCTGAGGTTGACCGATTGACGCCGCCGCACGTGACGCCTTGCCATGACGGGCTGACGATCGACGTGGATGGAGATTAATCCATTAATATCAACGATCTGACGAATCATATTGACCTCATAAATGAGGCGAGACAAAAGGCGGCCGGTCGCCGCTTGTTCCTCGCGGCGCTGGCTGGTGCGGCGATGGCTCGGGCCGGAGCGGCGCGGGCTCAGGAACTCGATGCCGGCGGGCTGACGTTCCGCGACTTCGCGGTGAACGACAACGGTGCCAGCTTCAACCGCGGCGATCCCATGATCGCCGGCGGGCCGAACCAGGTCTCGTCGAAGGTGGTTGCCATCGATAGTGCGGGCGGTTTCGCGCGGATCCAGTTCGGCTCGATCCGCGTCGAGATCGCCATACCGCTGGGGTGGCAGGCGACCGAGGATTGGGAGCGGGGCGTGGCCTACAGCGGCGACAAGCGCTTCCGGCTCATCGTGTGGCGGGTCGACTTTGCCTTCGAAGGCGTCCGTGACGCGGAGCACTATGTGGCCACGAAGAGCGGATCCATCCAGGCCCGCCGGCCCACCGTGAAGGCGCAAGCCCGGAAGCTGGGCGGGGGCGCGGCCTATCTCATCGTCTACGAGAACGTGCCGAAGGCCCAGGGTGACAGCGAGCCACGGGTGGTGTTCGACCTGATCCGGCAGAACCCCGCCAATTCCAAACAAGGCATCCTGCTGACCCTGGGCGTGCCCACCAGCGAGGCCGCAAGAGGAATGAAGCTGCTGGCCTTGCTCGACAGGAACATGAAAATTTCCTGGTAACATGTTGTGTCTGCTCTATAGTCATTATTTTCCATAATATATATTATAATATCTTCTTTCGATACACTTCCTGGGACCACCTTGATTTCGCGTCAAGTTACAGCCTGTCCCCGATTCCCACAGCGATTATCGTTACCGTTTTGTTCCAACATCATATAGTATGCCTCGCATGACACATCCTTCCAAGTTTGACCCTCGCGCTGGCGGCGGCCGCAAGTCGCTCTTCGATCTGTTGAGCCGGTACACTGTCTCGGATAACGGATGTTGGGAATGGTCGGGCGCGCTCAGCAAGACCGGCGGATACGGGATCGTCTGTCTGTTCGCGGATGGCCGCAGGCAGACCGTGCATGCCCACAGATTGCAATGGATGCACACCTTCGGTCGGATCTCTGACGGCCTCTTCGTCATGCATATCTGCGACAATCGACGCTGCATTAACCCGGACCACCTTCGGCTCGGTACGGCCGCCGAGAACATGGCCGACTGCACGGCCAAAGGCCGGCAGGCCCGAGGGGCGACACATCCCCACGCCAAGCTAAACGGCGACGCCGTGCGGGTCATACTCGCCAGTTCGGATTCTGGCCGCGAGTTGGCCCAGCGGTTCGGCGTGTCGCACGTAACGATAGGGAGAGTCCGGCGACGAGAAACATGGTCCCACCCCTCCGTACCGACAAGATGTAGGCGCCACGATGCCCCGCCAAGCCCCACAATCGCCCGCTAGGGCATCACCTGGAAAGACGGGCCTACGCGAGGCCCGCGGCGCCGCCGTCGCCGCCAGAAGGCGCCTCAAGCGGCTTCGCCGGAGGCTCCTACCCTGCCGCCCGATCAGCCACGGCAGCGTCTGTACGGCGAGCCCGACGAAACAGGCTACCGCGTCTGGCTGCCGTTCCGGGTGCCAGAGAACGCCGTTTAACCCCTTCTAGGAGGCTGACATGAGCGACAGGCTCGATGAGATCATAGATCGGGGGCCATTCGGATATTGGTGGGCCGTCGTGCTGTTTGCGCTGCTTACCGGCTGGGCAACGGCCGCTTCCCTGTGGTGGTTCTGGAAGGGAAGCGACGGCAACGGGGCCGTGTGCATGATCATCGCCTTTGCGACCCTGGCGATTGCGGGCGCGGCGGCTGGTCACTGCATCGAGATGGATCGCCGATGGAAGACGCGCGGAAAGAGCCAGACATGAGCGAGAAGGTCACCAAGCTGGAACTGGTGGAGGTCGGTGAAGGCTTCCGGTTCGACGCCGACGACCTGCTTGAGGCGGCCAAGGGACAGGGCTTCTCCAGGCTTGCCATCATCGGCGAGCGGCCTGACGGGGATCTATGGGTATCAGGCAGTGCCAACGCTGGCGAGACGATCATTCTAATCGAACTTGCCAAGCATCGCATCATCCATGGAGGCTGACATGAGCATGGTGGAGCGAGTCGCGAGGGCGACTCGGCAAGAACATGGCCGACAACATGGGCGTGCCGTTCGATGGCGTCTGGAAGCAGGCCGACCTTCGTGACGCACTCATGGTCGCCGCCCGCGCGGCTATCGAGGCCATGCGGGAACCTACGGAGGCGCTAATTGATGCGGGGCGCGCGGCGACCGCTGCCCATCTCGACATCAAGGGCAGCGGGCTCACCGTTGCCCGAGAGAAGATGCGGCGTCGCTTCAATGCCATGCTCGACGCCGCCCTACAGGAGACGGAATCATGGCCAGTGAACTCGTAGAGCGCGCGCGTGAGGCGATAGCAGTCCTTGAAGAAGCCATTGCCAGAGATACCAGTGACAGGGGCCTCAGGCTCAACCTTGCGGCGTGTCGGAAGACATTAAAACAGGCAGCCGGCGCACCCATAACAGAACCCCAGGTATCCGCATCGCATTGCGCGCGAATGGTCATCATGGCCAAGGCCCAGGCATACGAGGAGGCGGTGCGCTGGCTGGAACTCGTGGAGAAGGTCGGCGACCGCGTTGTGCCTCACCTTCTCGCCGAAGCCCGGAAGAAGAGAGACGCCCTACAGGAGACGGGACATGGGTGAGTGGAGGCCGGCCGGCGACAGGGTGATGACGCGGGTCGAATCTGAGGTATTCCACCTGGAGATCGTGTTGGCCGAGGTCAAAGCGGGCCTGCGGTGCCCGGTATGCCTATGCCGCGCTTGCTCCGTCGAATACGGCGATTTCACCTGCCGTGGTCCCTCCCCTCCCTCAGACTGAGGGGAGAGGCTGCGGGCCGGATTGGTTACCGGCCGTGGGACTTCAGCAGTTGGCGCAGTCCCACCGTGCACCTGGGGCTTTTTTGTGGACAGTGTGCCGGACGTTTTCGCCGTGAATTTTCAGAGTGTCGCCGCTAGAGCGGCACTCTGGCGGCCATCAAGATTTCAGCCCCAACCGCATCACAAACGATCACGATCCCCGGTAGTAACCCTCCAACCAACTTTCCGAACGCTCGCGAAGCGCCGCCGCAGCGCGCCCAGTGTACCACCCTCACCGCCAGCCGCAAAGAGCGGGGGGCGTCTGGACGGAATCCAAACGAAAGCGCCCTCCCAGAGCAGGAGGGCGCCGATCGATCAAGGAATAACATCAGGGTCTAAGACCTGATGTAAATCCGTTTATACCCAACGCCCAAGGGGACTAGGGCGACAAGACGAATTGAAATCACCGGAGCGCCAATCTGTCAAGGCCGTTTGTGTGGCGTGATGGCGCCCCACGGCACATCATCCCGTGTGGCCCAAAAGCCGGGGCGATCCCAGCTCTTTTCCAGGGTGTCCAAGTAGAGCCCAGGAACCTGACGCGGATCGACGCGCAACACACGACCGCCGAAATCATCGGCATGCATCAGGGCGTCGTCCAGCTTGTCGTAAAAGAAAATCTTGTGGGCGTGGTCCTGCCCAAGGTTGGCGGCTTCGGGCCATCTCTTTGCAAACACCTCATAGGCATCGTCGCCCAGCCTGGAATACAGGCTGCGCAATGCCTGGCCTGGTTTCCACCCCTTCCCCACGACATGGTAAAGATCCTGCACCGAGTCCACTGCCTTCCCCGCCGGGATGATCCCCGCCATGGCCGTCAACATGTTCGCCGTCCCGCCAAGGCTACCCCAGACATCGCCCCGCATCAATGCGTTGCCGGTGCGACCGGATGCGTCGACGGCATCACGGACAGAGGCGCCGGGTGAGAGTTCCGCCAGCACATTCGCCAGAGAACTATAGCTTTGACGCGCCTCCGGCGGCAGGCCCCCCCCCATAGGTTGCCGGGCACTTCCGCCAACACATTGGCGAGCCGGCTGACAGATAGTCCGGGTGGGTCTGGCGCCCGCAGCCCAGGCGTGAATCGCGGATCGCTTGCCTCCAGTAGGCCTCGCCCCGTCTGCGGGGAGAGGAAATCGGCGAGGCGTCTGGCTCTTTCCTGAGGGTCCATGGTCTACTTCCAGCCGCAAAGAGCGGCGCTCTCTCCCCGCCATAGACACGAATTGGCGAAAGGATGTTGGGGGTTTTTGCTGGTCAATGCCGCACAAAGCTATTGTCGAGGCATGATAACACCAAGCGACTACGACGCCCGCGGATGGCATGTTCGGCCGCTATTCACGGAGGCTATTCTGGACCCCGACATCCTCGCGGAGATGGGGCGGCACCCGGAAAGCCGAGGCGAATCCTCGTGGGGCACAAGGAACGTTCTGGCCGCGTTTGTTCTGTCGATGCGCCCCAAGCTGTTCCTTGAGATTGGATCTCACATCGGCAGCGGGGCGGTTGTCGTTGGTGCGGCGATGAAGGCGAATGGCTTCGGCCGCATGGTGTGCTTGGAGCCCGCCGACCACTACCATGCCATACTCTCCCACTTTATCGAAAGGGCTGGCGTTAAGGACCATGTCACGCCGCTCAAAGCGTTTTCGACGGACCCCGCTCTGCCGACTCTTCTGGGCGACAAGCCCGACATGGTTTTCATTGATGCCAACCATTCCTACAGTCACGCCATGCGAGACATTGAGATCGCCGCCAATCTTCTCGCGCCGGGCGGCCTGATCTTCCTGGATGACGTGGGCGAGCCATTTTCTGGCGAAATCTGCGAGGAAGGAAAGGGCGGCGTGCGAGGCGCCCTTCTCGACTTCACCCGCCGCAGGCAAGACTTCTCTGTCGTATTCTTCGAGCCGCCATTCTGGCTCAACCCGGGTGGCCTTGCTTTGATGGCACGCGCACCCGGGCGCCCCAAGTCCACCCCCAAGGACTGGATAAGCGTAGCTCCAAGCAGCTTGGCTCGATGACTTCATGTCGAGTCACCGTTCTCCTTGATGGGCGTCGCAGGCGATTTGAGCCTCAACCCTTGAGGCGGCGCGTCCTGGATTCTTTTGCAACTCGCAGAATAGAAGATAGCATGACAACCAACATTTCGACATCTCTTCTGGAGTTCTTCACAGAAGAACAAGCTCGTGCCTTCGCCATTGATGGCGATCGAGCGAGCGCCGGTGGTGTTTGTCTCGAATTGGGCGCAGACGGCATCATCAGAGTCGCTTCTGTGGCGGACGAATGGCTGAAAGGGGAAGTCGCAAGATTATCCCAAAAGCGCGCCGTGTGGGCAGCGACTTCTTTTCTTAAGGTCCGGCACTTCGCGACGCCAGAGCAGATAGCGGAGCTGGCTCGCAGTGGAAAGATATACGACAAAGACTACTACAAACGACGAGGCGGTGGCTCCCCGTATGTCAACTATCCAATGCAAGAGGATGGATTCGACGGCGCGGCGGCTTTCAGGATCTTGGCTAAGGAAATCGTTGCCTGCTTTCACCCTTCTACCGCCCTCGATTGCGGTTGCGCTACGGGTGTTCTCGTGAAGGAACTTCAGGACCTCGGCGTGGAGGCGAGCGGAATCGACATCTCTGAATATGCTACGGATAACGCAATAACTCATGCCGTTTACCGGTCTCCGGGGGATCAGATGCCATTCAAGGATGAATCCTTCGATCTGGTTATCAGTCAGGACTTCATGGAGCACATCGCCCCAGACATGGTCGGCGGCGTGCTCCGCGAGCAGGCCCGCGTGCTGAGGGAAACAGGCCGCATTGCCCATTTTATTCCTTTCGAGCCACACGACACCCCTCGGCAGAACGACGTGCATCTCTGCGAAGCTAGCCGAGCTTGGTGGCTCACCCAGTTCAATGATGTTGGCTTGCGGGTCGAACAAACACCACCCGATACGGATCAGTGGGACTTGTCGAACGGCCTACTCTATCGCTACTTTGTGTTGCGCAAGTAGCTAGCATCACCCCACGCCATCGGGAGACTTCTTCTCCTTCTCGACCTGCTCCTTGATCGCCACAAACGTCTCAAGAACTAATTCCAAAGGCTGCTTACTGAGAGATAGCAGAATGACGTTCACCTGCTGAGTGGTCAGAGAAAGATTAAAAATCGGCGGCTTCATCATCTTGTGTCACCAAGCAGGAATATATCTGGTTGTGCCATTGTCGTTGATCGGTATCCATTTCGTCGGATTACCTGCAGTCGGCGCGTTCGTGAGCGTTCCGGTATTTGCCGCGGCGCCATTGCTGAGCGCCGTGCTTGTCGTGATAAGTGTCGTCGACCCAACTGTAATGCCGCCAGTGAGTGTCAGGCTTGTGGCATCCAGGGTGGCCCATGTTGCGACGAAGCTGCCTCCAGAGTCGACGCCGTAGATGTTCATTTGGCCGGACGACGCGCCATTCGCGAACAGACCGAAACCGCCGCCTGTAGCGTCGAACATCTGCATGTCCGGGTTGTTGCTAGTCGTCGTGGTTATCCGCAAACCGCCGCTGTTGGCGCCAGTGGTGACAGACAAGGGGTATCCGAAGGCGCTCGTGATGACCGACAGATTGCCAAACGCGAACGTATTGGCCGCCGTAAGCCTAATGTCTTCAGAGCCGGCGCTGATGTTGAAGTCGTCGTTAGTGTCGGCCCAGAGAAGCGCCGCCAAGCCACCTGCTGCCTTCTCAAAGCGGATGGACTGATCGGTGTCGTTACCGAGAAGAATGGCTGAAGTAGTAAAGCTGCCGCTCCGGGTGTCGACAAACGCATTCATCGCGTGCGGCCCCCAAGCGTACAGGGCCGCACCGTCTGTGCGGATGTATCCGATGCCTATACCGTTGTCCCAGCGCCCATCTGCGTCGCCGTAAGTGCCGATCAGTATCGCCTGTCCGCAGTGGTTGCTGTTAAAGCCGTTGATGATCAGACCTGCCGACCCAGCGGCATCCGCCACCGTCGTCCCCGGCGGCCACATCACATCAATTTCCATTCCAGTCAGCGTCACCGTCCCGTCCGTGACAGTCGTCATGGCGATCGGATTGCCGCCGAAACCTCTGGTATTCGATGCGATGCAGTTAGACACTGTAAGGAAGGCATCGGCCGCACGAATGCTGCCGTCGTTCGTGATGACGGTCGTGAACGCGGAGCGCGGCGTGTCGCCGGCCGGGGTGGTGCCATTATAGTCAGGTGGATCGTTCGCCGCCGAGACTGTGGTGCTTATGCCAACATAGTGGCTACTGTTGTGCGGGTAGATCCCCGTCAACTGACCGCCAGCATCGGCGGTGTACATAAGGGTCGCCAAGTCACCGGGATTCTGCTCTAAAAGTATGTTCGCCCAAGCTGAAAAACCGCCCGAAAGAACGCCGACATACTTCGCTTTGTATCGGCCCGCTTCTCCCGAAGTCGGAGAAACTATATAGTCATCATCTGTCGGAGTAGTATCTCCGGCGAACCAATAGAACGTCCGGCCCTTTCCATCCCCAACCGCCGCGCCCCCTTCCATTTCGACAACAGGTGGCCGCGTAGTAAGGGCCTTCAGCGCGGCGAGGTCGGCGACGGTGTAGGCCATGCCGGTGGATTCAGCGGCAGCTGACCCATCTTCCCACCCCGGCGGGCTGCCCGTGCTGCCGACGAGAAGCTGCCCCGTGGCGCCCTCGACCGTGGCCCCCACGGCTGCCGTACCGTTGCCCAAAAGCAGCCCGTTGGCGGTCAGCGACGATGCGCCGGTGCCCCCAACGGCTACCGGCACCTGCGCGTACTCGCCCACTAGTCCTGCATTGTCGTACAGTACCCGCGTGGTCGTACCGCCAGTGACGGTTGTCGTTCCGACGCCAATGCTGACGGCCGCCCCCGCCGGAGTGGCCCAGGTGTTATCCCCACGCAAGAATGTCGTGGCTGACGCATTCGTGCCGGTGATCGTGTTGGAATCTGTGTCGATCGTCTTGTTTGTCAACGTATCGGTCGTGGCACGCGCAACCAGAATATCCGTCGCGGCCGGAAGCGTGAGCGTTCCGCCTGCCGTCGAAGCGGCCTGCAATGTGGTCGTGCCGCTCGTGATGCCGTTGAGCAACAGATTGCGCCCGGGCCTGAAGTCGCCGGGCGCGTCGGCGCTCCACAGGACGACGCCACCGGACACCGCGCGCAGATTGCCGGCCCCCGTGCTATAAAGCCCGCGATCGGATGTTCCCCAGTAGATCGACGGCGCGGAGATAGATCCGTTCGGCAGCCCGATCGGCGGATTTGTGATTACGTACCCATTGAGGATGGGGTTGTTGAGCGTCGGCGCGTCAGCAAACACCAGGGCGCCAGTGCCCGTCGTCGGAAACGGCGCCCCTTTCTGATTGGCGAGCCGGACTGGCGTCCCGCCAGCGGAAACGAGAGTCACGAACTGAATCGGCATCAGCTGAATCTCCGGTCGAACTCAGCCATCAGGTCCCTTCCCGTCCGATAGCTCTTGAGGAATGGATTGGCCTTGAAATAGCTCTGCGGAAAGATGCGCGAGAGGTCTTCGTCGGCACCCTTGATCAGCGCAACGCCGCGATCCGGACCGGCAAAGTGAAGGGCATAGAGACGCCCCGCCGTCGGCTGGATGCCCGCGCTTTGCAGGGTTCTGGCATTCTGCGCCGTGAAGTAGCGCATAGCCCTGTCCTGCTCGGCCTGCGCCTCCCGGCTCGTGCCGGTCCGTCCCTCCGGCGTCAGGCCGAGATCGGGACGCTCTTTCATCAATCCGTGCCACGTCGATTCGAGAAACTGGTACAGACCGCCGGCACCACTTGCCGGGTTCACGGCGTCCGGACGGTTCCCGCTCTCGACAGCCCGATTGCGCGCGAAATAGCTTGCCGGAATAGCTGTGGCGTCGATCTCGCCGGTATCCGGCGCCTCCATCGGCGTATAGGCGCGGGGCGCCTCTTCCTGGACTGGCAACGGCTCGCGGATCCGTCGCATCAGCCGCTCGAATTCGGCCATGCGCGGATCGGCGGGGCGCTCCTCCCCCATGGGAATACGGAAGCCCTCCAGCCCGCTTGGCTGCACGTCGAACAGCTCCGGGAATGCCACCGGATGATGACGAGCCGGAATGGCCCCTCGTGCCTGTGCGCGGATACCTGCCATGCTCATCGCGCAAAGTATCCCTGTGGCGGGGGCTCTTCCTCAGCACGCTCCAGCAACAGCGCGCCCTGCCGCCCGGGGCGCGACAGCGCCCGCGAGAAATAGCCCATGGGCAAACCCGCGCGCGCGCTCAGGCGTGTCGGCAGCCCCGCCGCGCGCCCCATGGCATGATAGATGTTGCCCACCAGCCGCGGCGATGTCGTCGCCAGGCCCGCTCCACCGGCCACCAGTGCGGGCAGCGATGCGGCGCCGGTAGCCATCATGGCGCCAAGCGGCAAGCCGCCGCCGATCACCCCGCGATTGATGCCGCGAGGCGCCCAGGACGAAAGGGCGCTGCCGGCGAGGTAGGGCGCGATGTCGACGTTACCGGCCTCCTCAAGCTCGGACAGCTTCTGCGCTCTCAAGCCGTACTGCGTGTTCGCGTTGTTGCGCATCACGGATTGCAGCTTGGACATCGCGGTCTGCATGCTGGCCCTGTCGCCCAGCGCGAAGGCGCGCTCCATCTCCCAAAGCTGATCCATGGCTTGGGAGTAGTCCTTCATCGCCCGTGCATACCCGGGCGCCTGCTTCTTGATCTGGTCGCCAACGGCCTTGGACATCGCCGTCACGGCGCGGCGCACTTGCGGCTGCTCGCCGTCAGGATAGATGGCCTGAATGCGCCTCTTGAGACCGTCGAAGTCGTCGACCGTGCGCAGCGCCGGGTTCTTCTCCCATTCCGCTACGATGGTCCCGACTTCCTGAATCTTGTTCCATTCAGGATCGCCAACGACGCGCATTCCGCTCTTGGTCGTGTAGCTGTCCACCAGCTTTTGCCAGGCATCGGTAATCGGCGCGAAGTCGAGTTCCGTCGCATCGTTCGCCCATCCATACTTGGGGTCGTTCTTGCGTACGTTGTAGACCTGCTGTGCCTCGCGCTTCATGTTGTCGACACCCTGCCGCGCGAGGTCGACCACCTCTTCCACTGGCACTCCTTCCTGAATGGCGCGGCGGAAGTTGATGCCGGCCTCGCCGCCTTCCCGGCCGGCTCGCATGGCCTCTTTGAGCGGGGCTGCACCCGCGCCTGTGGAGACACCCAGGCCTTCCGTCACGCCCTTGCCGGCTACTCCCGCGGCTTTCCCAGTCAGTGAAACAGGGTCTGTGTAATCGGCCACGGTGCCCGCTACCTTGGCGGCCTTCCCGACCATTCCCGGCGCTCGCGCCGCGGCCAGATTGCCGCCGGTGCCGATCGTCGACACGTCGAGCAGCACCCTCGCCGGGTCCTCAGCGACCGTGCGCTTGATATTCTCCCAGCCGCCATAGGCGTCGGCGTAGTCCTTCGTCAGCGCCTCCCTGGGCGCATAGACGCGGTCGAGGATCGATGTCAGGGTCTGCCGCGCCTCGGGCGAAAGATGCGGCATCACATACTGTGACAGCCCTCGCCAATCCGGCATGAATGGGCTCGTGGTCGCCAGCAGGTTGCCGACGGTCTGTGCCGTCTGGACGGGGCTTGCGGCCGCGTCATACAGCCCCTCGCCGATTTTCTTCACGTTCTCGATGACGGACGGAATGAAGTTGGACGCGGCCCGCGGAAGCACGTCGGCGGCATCGTACTGCCGTTGCGGCTGACGCAGCACAAAGCCTTCCGGAAGTTCGTTCGCCGGCTCCGGACGCTCTCTCAGCTTGAACCCGGCGGGGAGTTCATCGGCCATCGTAAGGCACCCACTTCCCCCCTCGGCGAATGAGGGTCTGGCCGTTGGGCCCATCCGCTATGTCGCCGTCCTTGTATGCGGGCGACGCCGGAGAAGCGGGAGGCGCCTCCTCAGGGCGTGCGACCTGCGGGGTCCCTTCGGGACTCGGCTGCTGGCCGGCCCTCTGCCGGGCTGCCTCAAGACCCTTGCGCACCACGCTCCGCACGATGTCGAGTTGCTCGCGGAACTGCGCCGGGCTTTGCGTGAGAGACAGCGCCGCCAGCGCATCCGTTGCCTTCTTGCCCTCCGCCTCGGTGATGGCGCCGCCCCCGCGCAGTTGGTCGAACATGGTGAGGAACGCCTGCCCCTTGAGCGAATCCACCAGCGCCTCGAAGTTCGCGGCATCATTGCCGGGCACGCTTGGGAATACGCTCTTCCAGCCCGTCGCCTTTTCCAGCCCTGGATGGGCCGCAATGCGGTCGACCCCCTGCAGCATCCTCTCGGCTGTCGCCGCGATGCCCGGAAGCGCTTGTTGTGCCTTGGCCTGCTCCTGCCCCTTCTCCCGGCCGGTCGCCGCGCGCTGCGCCTTGGTTTGCAGGAAATCCTCGAATGTCCCTTCGGGATTCGCCTTTCTCCATTCGTCGAATTCCCGGAGGCTGGCCGGCGTGTTTCGATCTGCACCTGTGCGAGCCTTAAATTCCAGGTACTTCTCGAAGGGCTGCCCTTCGTTGGGAGTTCCCGGGGCCGCCCAGATTCGCCACTCCTTGACCAGGGCCGGATCGGCGCCGCCACCGCCGGCCTGCGCTCGCGCCTGCACCCGCTCGATATCCTTGATCGACTGCAGCTCGCCCAGCTGCATGGCGCGGAGATACGCCATCTTGTCCTGTAGCGGCGCCTGCTCGAGCCCGGCGCGCTTCAGGGCCAGATTGGCCAGCTGCATCTGATAGTCGTCCTGCTCGGCGCGCTGCGCCGCAAGAGCGGGGATCGCTGCCCGCAGCCCGGAACCGAGTTGCTGGCCGAAGTTGCCATTGGACGACAGCATGCCGGCACCGAGTGCCAGCAATGGAAGGTTCACGCTGGGGCCCGACCTTGCCGCCTTGAGCGCCGCCGTGGTCTCTTCCAGAATGGCATTCGCGCGGTCGATCGCGGCCTGTCGCTGGGCAACAGCCTCGTCATACTGCGATCCGTACTGCGCGGCGCGCTCTCGATGCGGCCCCGTCAGGTCAGGAGGCATGTTGTAGGCAAGTTGCGTGTCGTCTGCCATCAGCGCACCCGTCGAACTGCCGCCATTCCCGGGAGAGCGCCAAGCATGTTCAGCGCGACCTCGCTGCCGGAAATGGCTGCCTCCAGCGGGTCCCCGTTGATGACGGCGCGGGATGTCCGACCGCTGGCGCCAAGGGCATCGCGCAGCGCGGCCGGAGGCGTGAAGTCCATCAGATACTCCGCACCGGAGCGATAGGCTGCCCGGGCCTCCGGCGGCAGCGATCGCCACAACATCGTAACTGGGTCGAGTGGCCGACGAGACGGCATCTCCGTATCAGGACCTCCATAGGAGGTCGGCGCGTCCGGATTGGGCGAATAGAGCCGCACCGACCCCCCGTCCTGATACCGGCGCTTGAAGTATCGAGGCCGCTCGACCTTGCCGCCCTTGGCCTTTCCGAAAAGGTTTCCCAGCGCGCTGACACCACTGGCACCCGGGATCGCCAGGCTGGCCAAGCTGGTCAGGCCGCCCAGCGCCTGCCCGAAGGGCGAGCCGCTCGGCGCCGTTCCCGTTGTGGTTCCCGTGCTGGTCGTCGTCGAGGGGATCTGCAGGCCGCTCTGCGCTGCATTCAGGAAGGCGACCATCTGCGCCGGGTAGTTCGCCCAGTTCTGCCATTGCGAGAAGTCGAAATCCCGCTGCTGCTGTCCCTGCTGCTGCTGAAGCGCGCCAGCGCCCAGCAGAGCATTCGCATCGCTCTGACCGGCCCCCTGCACGCCAAGCCCGAGATTGGCCTGCGATTGCCCAGCAGCGATCTGGTTGGCCGCCTGCTGCCCCGCGATGTTGGCCGCCGTCTGGCCGAGCGCGCCCTGGGTCGCGATGTCCTGATTCGCAAGACCTCCAGCGGTCCCGGCGAGTGAGGCGAGACGAGCCTGATCCGACTGGAATTGATCGCCGGCCGTCTTGTAGCCGCTTTCCAGCGCCTGTGCCTGCTGGCCCAGGATCGATTCCTGCGTGTCGCGAAGAGCGCGCGCCGTGAAGTCGGCATGCCGCGTGCGCCCGAACTGCGCGCCGGTGAAGACATCGTTGACCTGCGGCAGCAGGTTTTCGCTCAGGTTGCGGGCGCCCAGCTCGGCGATGCGATCAACCACGGCCCCGGTATAGGGGCTCATGTACTCATCGATCGATCCCGGCAGCGTGGCCGAGGCCGAAGTCAGATAGGGGCTCGCCGCCGCACTCCCGGTCGGGGACTGCCCGGCGCGCGTGATGTAGGGCTGCGCGGCGCCGCTGATGTCGGTTCCCTGTGCCGCATCGAAAGCTGCCCCAGCCTTGTTCATGTACGGGCGCCATGCACCCTGGTTGCCGCGGACGTTCTCGATCGCGGCCTGCTGGTCGCCAGTCAGGGGCTCGAAGCGTTCGTCGCCGCCGGTCCGGAACTGATAGCCGCGGTCACCGAAGTACTGAAACGGCGCCTCGGACACTTCCTTGGCGCGCGACAGGATGGTGCGTACCGTATCCTGATACTGCGGGTCGAAGGTCGTGCTGCTGGTCTGCGTGCTGGTCGTGTTGCCCGAGCCACCGCTGAAGAGGCCGCCGAGAAAGTATCCCTTCGGCTTGCCGCCTCGACGCAGCTTCAGAGGCGAATGCTTGCCGCCGTGCTGCGCGACCTCATGCTGCCGCATGGCCTTGCGCACGATCGCCTTGTCCTGCGCGACATCCCCGCCGCGCCTGAAATAGCCGGGCATCACTTCGCCCCCTTCGGCAGATAGGATTCGGGAGGCTTGGCCTTGGGGCTGAACTTGCCGCGCGCCAGGACGCGGCCCTTGTGCGTGCGGAGATTCTTCCGCATGGCATCCAACTTGCGCGCGCCAGCGGAGTTATCGCCGTCACCCAGAAGCGCCACATCTTCACTCGACATGACATACTCTCCGGGACTCAGGAGTGCCTCGACGTGATCGGAGCGACCATCGCCCATCCCGTCGGGCTCGACATAGCTGTCACCGCCGCGGGCAAAGAAGCTGCGCCGCATCGGAGCCTGATAGAGCTCGGGATAGCCGCCCCGCATCATACCCACCGGGCCGCCATGGGCCTTGCGACGCCCGAACCATCCGGAAGCCGTGAACGGCTGCCTCGGCGGCTGTTGCGGGAAGGTCGGCGTCGGCGAGAACTCCGGCGCGGGAATGGTGCGCAGAAAATCCGCCAAGTTGGCATTCGCAAAGTCCTGCGGGCCGACCTGATTGGGGACGCCGAAGCTGAAGGCATCCACCGGCGGGGGTGCCTGCGGGGCGCCCAGCATGGCGCTGATCTGCTGGCCGATGTCGCGAGCCGACGTGATCTTGGTCTGCGGCTCGTACTGCGGGCCCATGTCGGCCCAGCCCGCGATCTCGTGATCAGTGACCGGCACGTTGTCGCCATATCGCGACCAGTCGGCGATCTCCTGGTCGATCGTCGGCGCCCTGGAAACGCCACCGCCGAACAGCGATTCGATCAGCCGGGAGAAGAAGCCGCCCCCTGCTGAAGGCACCACAGGGGCCGCTTCCGTGCCGGGGCCGTACTGCGTCGCCTGCTTCATCCCCATCGACGGAGCGGCGACGTACCGCTCATACGCCCGCGCAACATTCGGCGACGTGGAATCCCATTCCGAAAACTCACGCGGATCGACAGGAGAGAAGTAACCCGGCATCGTTGCTCCTTGGCTTTCCCCAAGCGCAAAGCCGCCGATCTCTCCTCTATCGTGGCCTACCGGTGCTGGGCTACTGAAATTGTAGCATACTTCAAAGGCTGGGCGATAGAGCCAAGCGAACGCCTACCGCCCAATCCTGCCACGTCTTGAAGCCGTCGGGTTGTGGCGCCCGGGGCTCGAACTGGATCAGACGAACGGCGAAAGTTCGCCAATCGTCGTCCGGAGAAACCTTGTTCCGGATATCCCGATTGAAGCCGCAGACGGTGTCAGCCCAGGCCTGCCACGACAGGCCACGCGGATCTGGCAGCACGTCGAGCATCAGCTCTGCATCCTGCCATCGCCCGGGCCCAGATGGACCAGCGGAGAGCCGGCGACGAAGTTTCCGCCCTGGGTGTTGCTCTCGACCTTGAAGCTCATCAGGCGCCCCGTGATCTTGAGTTTTGTAAGCTGCTCGCCTGGCGTGTAGTCATCCGCCGGAATGGTGATCGGCGCATACACGGTCGGGGTCCGCTGCCGAGCATTAGCGCGCGTCTCGACCGTCAATGACAGGTTGCCGACCTGGTCGAAATCAGGCTCGGCAATGTTCACGGAAAGCGACCTGTTCTGCCCGGACTGCCCAAGTCCCTGCGGCTCTACCAGGCTGAATTCGTGGGTCTTGAACCATGCCGGGATGGCCGATGGAACGGCTGGCGTGCCGGCGACACGATCGAAGCCGTACTCCATCTGCCAGACATTGCTCAGGATCGGATCGCCGGGCGCCCTTTCCGGGTTGCCTGTACAAGACATGATGGGGTACTCGAAAATCTGTGCGTACTGGCCGGCCGACCGCATGTCGCGGGGCAGCTCGGTGTCGTACCAGACGTTTTCCGCATAGTTGTAGATCACGGCATGGCTGCATTCGGTCGCGCTTCCGAAGGGGAAGCACCACCATATTTCATTCCAGCGCGGAACCTTGTAGGCAAAGACCTTCTGCCGCTGCGACCAATTCAGATTGGAAAGGAACCACTGGCCGTTGAAGGTGTTCGGCAGGTCTCGCATGACACCGTTGAAGGCCGAAAAGCCGTTCGTGGTCGCCCAGTAGTAGATACCGTTGTGTTCGATGACACCGTTGCTGGACAGGATGGAGCCGTTGGTCGTGATCGTGTCGAAATCGAACACCTCGGCGCCCCCAGTCCACTGCATGACGACCAGCGAATCAAGCGACCACAGAAGTGCGGCAGGACCACCACGCCCCCGCAACGGCAACCCGCGCACGATCTTGTTGGCCGTGGGCCGCGCATCCCCCGATCCGCTGCCGGTCAGATCCGTCGGATTGCCCGGCACGCTCCATTTCACCACGCCATCGTTGCCGTAGACTATCAGATAGTTGATGATTGCGACGCATCCGCCGGACGTATTCGAGCTCGAGATGGCTGTCAGGGCGGCGGTATCGGTAAGGTCGCCATAGTAGACCGGTCGTTCCTCGGTGGTTGTCAGCGACGGGATATTGGGGACGGCATGCGCAATGATCAGGTTGGCCGTCCCTGCCGTGTCGTACATCGTCGTGAACTGCCAGCCGTTCATGTCCGACGCATCGAAGCCGACGGGCGTCCGGTCGACCAGCGACGACGACAGGCCGGTTTCGTTGTCTATCGTGAAACGCATCAGCACATCCTGCGCGCCCGCATGGACATAGGTGAAGCCATTGATGGACTGCGTTCCAAAGGCGCGGATGATGCCGTCGACGCCGCGCACGAGCTGGCGATAGCCTCCCATCTTGCGTGGCCTTCCCTGGTAGGAACGGCACCACTGGAATTCGGTATAGGTGTTTCGAGCCAGCACCGTCCCATCCCGTGTCACGCCGGGCTGGCTCAGCATCAGGAAGGGCTTGTATTCGTCGGCCATGACTACTCTCCGGCCTGAAGGGCGCGGTTTGCGCTCGCGTCACTCATGATCAGAGCTTGATGATCGCGTAGAAGAGCATTGTGGGCTGCACGTTCGTCGCAGCGGCAGTGGTGCCTGAGGCCGAAACCGACAGATTTCCGCTGGTGGCGCCGGTGATAGGCGTCACATGCTGATGCGCCGCAGGTGCATAAGAAGCACCTGGACCAGCCGCCGCGCCGATTCCGCCAGTAACAGGGTTATCGGAAAGCCCGGTGCCGGAAACCGAAAGGCTGCCGGCCGTCGATCCGCTGACCGATACGCTCGCCGTTTCCGTCTGCGCTCCACCCGTGGCGCCGATCGTGTTGCCGTTCGGGCTCATCGTCGTGTTCGTCAGGCGCCCGGCGGCGGACCCGCTGAGATTGTCAAGAAAGCCCGCAAGACGCCCACGCATGTCCGGCAACGTCAGCGTCTTGTTGGCGGCAAAATCCGCCGCCGCCGAAGCGCCACGACCGCCGCTGACTGGGGCCTGTGCGTCGGCCCAACCGTTCCAGAAGACCGTATAGAGGGGTTCCGTATCCGCATTGGCGCGGTTTGTGGCACCAGATGCCGCGCTGCCGATCGTTCCCCACGCTCCGACCCACCCCGTCGGGGCCGTGGTGCCGCAATAGGGGATCGGTCCCGTTCCTGGCGGGAGAAGCGCCGACAGGATCGTCTGAAGGTCCGTCACCTGCGATGCCGTGATGGCAATCGGCGTCGCCGCCATCGCTGTGGCACGTCCCTTGGCGTCCACCGTAGCCGTCAGGGTATTCGAGGCCGAGCCATAGGAGCCCGGCGTCACGGACGTATTGGCAAGCCCCAGCGTGCCCGTGGTGGTGATCGGGCCGCCGGTCAACTCACCCGCCGTCGTGCCCACGCTCGTCACCGTACCCGAGGTCGCCGTGAAGGCGATCGCCATGCTGGTGCCGTTCGACCGGAGGATCGAGAACGCCCCCTGCGTGACGGTCACCCCAGCATCCAGACCGGAGGTGCGATAGGTGACTGTGAACGCCCCGGCCGTGTTGTTGTAGACAAACCAGTATCCGACGGCGCCCCCGAAATCGATGGTCCGGTTGCCGGTCAGGGTCCCACTGTAGTCCTGGACCTGGGCTGCAATCTGGAGTGCGCTCAGATTGAGCGTCCCGGACCCCGCGATATTGATGGCCGTTCCGGTGACGGTCGTGCTGATCGCGCGGCCGTAGCCAAGCGTGTGCAGGTTCGCACCGTCGCTGAAAACGACGCAGCTCTCGTCCGGGGAAAGCGTCTTGGTCGATGCATCGTCGATCGTCTGCCCGCTGTAGGCCTCAAGCACCAGAGACCCGGAACCGGCATTGATGACGTAGACCATGAACCCGTTGCCAAGGACAACGGCATCGTCGAAATCATAGGTGACGGCGCCCGCATTGTTCATCAGCACCGTGGCTCGATCGGCCGAGGTCACGGAGTAGTCGTTCAGCAGAGGCGTCGTCGGGAGGTTCTGGTCCAGAAGGGTGACGCGCGCCCGTAGACCCGCCCCGGCGAGAGATGCCGCGCTGGCGCTGCTCGTCCCCACGCCGAACGGAACGGAATCCCAGCCACCAGCCGCCGTCGCGTTGTTCGTGACGTAGAAGTACCATGCCTGCCCCGAAGCCACAGCGCCGATGGTGCCACCATCGGCATCCAGCACCGCGAACGTGTTGGCGCCCGTGTTCCTGATCAGGATATCCTGTCCAACGGTAGCCTTGTCGGCCGCCGGCACATAGACGCTCAGGCCCGACGTGGTGGCCGTGACATCGATCTTGGCCGCCGCGACATCGGCCCCCTCGACGGCTTCAAGCGGCCATACCAAGACAAGATCGGCGTCGATCGTGAAGGCGGCATAGGACAACTGCGCCGGGTTGATCGTCTGGCCGCCGAAAGTGCTCGTGTAGTTGCCCATCAATCCGTACTCCGCAACTGAGCCCGGTCAACCATGCGACGGATGTCCTCGACATTGATCGAATCGAACTGCTCCTTCGCCAGCGACTTCCAGACCGGGATTCGCGTGTCCTCCTTCAGGAAGGCCTCCATGCCGACCAGGCACGAATAGAGGAGCAGGAACGGCGCGTACTGCGTGAGGTAGTTCTGCTGGTTGCTCTCGCTCAGCAGGTCCGGCAACCTGTAGACCATGGCCTCGAACGGATAGTCGTCGGCCGGCGTCGGACCGACCAGCCAATGGTTGAGGTCATAATCGGCGTAGAACTCGGGTGCCCCCAGCTCGTCATCGTTTGGGTAGAGCGCGCGGATGTACTCGTAGCCTCGCGCCCGCAGGGTGAAGCGATCCGCCCCATTGGCGCCGCGGCCGTAGTTGATGCTCACCGTCGATCGCCAGCCATCGGGCTTCGCTATCACGTTCACCCCTTCCTGCATGGCAGAGGTGAAAGAGCCGAGATAGCCCTGGATCTTGAGCTGGTCGGCGAGCGTGCGCTGCGTGTTGGCGATGATGCGCGGGATCTGGCGCAAGACCGTCTCGTCCTGCTCGTTGCCGCGCTCCAGATAATCGCGAATATCGGTCTGAAGCGACGCGTAGGTCATCACGTCCGCCATCTAGTCCTCCTGTTCCGGAGGCTGTAGCGGGAGTTGCGCGGCATCGGACGGCGGCACGGTGAGATCGACATCCGGGCGCACGAATGGCAACCTGAGATCGTCCGGCTGGCGCGGCGGCTGCCGCATCGGGTCTGGCTGGTCATAGCAGCCCGGATTGTCCCGGCAGACGTAGAAGCGCGGGATAAAGCCGTCCTCGATCAGGTCGCCCAGCATGCGCTTCC
The DNA here is from genome assembly GCA_049323495.1 of Pseudomonadota bacterium. Classification (GTDB taxonomy): domain Bacteria; phylum Pseudomonadota; class Alphaproteobacteria; order Reyranellales; family Reyranellaceae; genus Reyranella. The sequence goes on along the minus strand of JBMONG010000032.1, from coordinate 416,294 downwards.
GTTGACAGCGGTAGCACAGTGCGACGCCCAGCGTCGGCTGCCCCTTTGTGTTCAGATAGATCGGCATTCAGCGCCCCGCTTCGGCTGCTACTGTCTTTGTAGCATGTGGCGCAAACGAAATCATCTCGTGTAGACCGACAAGCCGGGATCGAAGCGCATCGGACTTGGATCCCGCTCCTCCCCAGCCGCCAGGGCAATCGCCTCTCGCTCTTCGCCGGCAAGAATCTGGTAACGGGAGAAATCGGCCTCGCGTAGCGATCGGCAGAGGCGCCGCGCCAGCGACGCCGTGATGGCTTCGTACCACCGCCGGCTGAGGTCCATGCTTTGGGTCAGCGCCGTCACCTGGTCCAAGTAGCGGCGCCTCCAGCACACCAGCTGATAGTATTTCGCCTGATCGTTCGGCATCGGCCAGATGTAGAGCACTGGCGTCTGCAGCTGACGATCCTGATACCAGTTCCAGGGAACGCCTGGCGTGTTCTTTACCGTCATGGCGTTCCAGTCGTCCAGATTCCAGGCACCTAGCGGGATTTCGGTCGGGTTGTTGCCGAAATAGAGCTCGGAAACCGACAGGTTGTCGTCGCTCACGCTGCGGATGCGGAAGCCGTCGCAATCGGTGGGGACGCCCTGAAGGTCACGCCACACCCATTCCCCATCAGCCACCGTCAGATCCGCCGAATCTATGGCCGTCCATGTTGCCCCGGCATCCGTCGTGTACTCGTAGAAGATGCCGAAGATGCCGGCCGAGGCGAACAGGATGCCGACGGTCGTGACCTGAAAGTCGGATGCGAAATAGCAGCCGATGGAGCCGTTGGGAGCGGTCTGCGTACAAGCCGTGTCGAAGTCGTCGTCGAACGCCAGCGCAGCGTCGCCGCCCTCGGTCGAGAACGGATTGAGCGCAGTGGCCCGCGTCATGTACCGCTGATTGACGGACAGCACGAGGGACGTGCCAAGAGGCAGCGAGACCTGATTGCGGTTCTGGTAGACCGGCAAAATGACCTGATCGCGGCCCCACAGCTGCATGCCGAGATTCAACATCTCATCGAACATGATGTTGAACTGGTCGAGCGACTTCTCGACGGTCTCGGACGTGATCTTCTCCGGCGTGACGCCGGCACGGCCCAAGGCTTCCTCGAGCATGGCTCGGGCACTGTAGCCTCGCAGGGCGCCCGTATTCGATCCCGAAAGGGACATCGGGACCTCCTCCCTAGACGATGGCCGTGATCGTGGCCGCGCCGTTGGTGCCGGTCTTCGTCGCCCGCAACTGCTTGTAGGGACCGGTCAGGGCAATCGCGTTGACGTTGGTGTTGCCCGTGATAGCGGCATTCACCGAAAACCAGGTCGTGCCGTCCAGGGATCCCTCGACAAGCACGCTATCGCTTGCGTTGGCAAGCTGCACCGACACGCGGCGGTACTGCGTGCCGTCGAAGCGGTAATCCAGATCGCCGGCGCCGATCGCCACCGCCGTCGTGGTGCCGGCGGCGATGGTAATCGTATAGGAGCGAAGCGAAATCGGCACGGCCGTCGCCCTTATGCCGGAACGCCGTAGACCGCCTGATCGGTGGCGTAGTTGTTTGACCACTGGTCCGTGGCCGACCCCTGGTAGCCATCGGAGATCGTGATGTCCGCCGCCGCGTTGTGGAAGGTGTTGCCCTGCACGACGTTCGTGGCGCCCTGCCCCGACACCGCGATGAGGTCGATGTTGGTCGTGGCCTCCGTGACGAACACGTTGTCGCGGAAGATGCCGCTCGTCGACGACATCACGATGTGATTCGTGTTGGAGATGAAGCGGTTGCCGACCACCTGCCATCCGAGCGGCACCGCGTTCGAGGTGCCCGAATTGTAGATGCCCGTCGTCAGGAGCAGAAACTGGCACCCCTCCACCACGCAGAACCCGCAGCCAGCGGAGTCCTGAATCCCGTAGGTCGTGGTAACGTCGATGCCCACGAAGCGCATGCCACTGGCAAAGAAATGACCGCCCTCGCCCGTGGCCGCGGAGCCCGTGTTGGGAAGCAGGATACATGCGCCTCCGCTGCCGTTGGGCTCCGGAGTCATCAGGAAGTTGCGCACCGCCCAGCCCTGCTGTCGAATCGTCAGAAGGGCGCCCCCGGACGTGGCCCCAGAGGCCGGATAGGTCCACTTCGCCGCATCGTCATCACGCGGAGGGCCGCCGCCAGCCATGCCGATGATCGAGACGCCGGTGAGATATGCGCCGTCCTGGCCCACCAGCGGCGTCACCAGCTGCTCCCGCACGGTCCCGACGAAATAGATGGTGTCGTTGCTGCTCAGATTCGGCAGCACCTTGGCGCCGCCGCCGACCGTGCCGCTCTCGCTGTTGTAGTCCGTCCAGAACGCGCGGCCCATGGTCTTGAAAGCCGCCTGCGGGCTGCGGCCATCGTTGCCGTCTGATCCGTTCACGGTGTCGACAAACCACACGCTGCCGAAGTAGCTGGCGCTCGGATTGGGCAGCAGGGGCACGCCCGGACCGCCGGGCAGCGGACCCCAAATCGAAATGCCGTTCGGGAAATTGGTGTACTGCGAAGCAGCCATGGTCAGGCCTCCAGAGAAAGAAAAGAGGTGGCCGCGGGAAGCGTGGGAGGAGACCGGCGACCTCCCGCGGCCACAGCCTCGGAGCGTGCCGAGGATTGCGAAATGTGCTTCACATTCTGTAGCGGCGTGGCTACACTTCGCGTAGCAACCGAGGCACTGCGAAGAGCCTCACCATGGAGAGTGAAGTGGCCAAAACAGACCCGAATTTCTTGCCGCCGGAGGCATTCACATCGCCGGGGGATTCCCGCTACCGGTCGGCACGGGGACGGACCCTTTGGGAGAAAATGTGCAACACCAGCTCCACGATGCCAAATGGCTGCATCGTCTGGAATGGCGCCGTCACCCCAGCCGGTTACGGCTGCATGATGATCGGAACCGAGCGCTGGCTTACTCACCGTCTTGCTTGGATTCAGCGCAACGGACGCATCCCCGACGGAATGATCGTCCGGCACAAGATCTGCGGCAATCGGCGCTGTATGAACGTCGACCATCTCGCCATCGGCACCCAGGCCGAAAATGTCGCCGACACCATCGCGCAAGGGCGCCATGTCTCGCGGCGCGGATCCGCTACGGTGAACGCGAAATTCACCGAAGACCAGATCGTCGCCATTCGGAACTGCGACACTCCGTTCATGGAGCTTGTGGCGCAGTACAACGTCAGCCCGGCCACCATGCACGCTATCCTGACGGGCAAGACATGGAAGCATGCCGGAGGGCGTATCCGCGCCCTCGACCGCGCCCGCGGCACGCGCATCAAGATGAGTCGCCTGAATGACGATATCGTTCGCGAAATAAAACTCTCCAACGAGTCGACCGCAGACCTCGCGCGCCGATACCGAGTAAGCTGGCGCGCGATTCGCGATATCCGCGTTGGAAAGTACTGGACGCATGTGCGGGTGGATCCTCAGGCTCCTGGCGTCCCATAGACGGTGCGCCAGTTCGTCCACCCTGGGTTCCATCTCGAAGTGACCTTATATCTCATGGAGTCGGTGTCGAACGATCCCTCCATGCTCCTCTCGGCCATGCGGCGCGTGATGAACTGGAGGCCCATCTTCTCGTCGGTCTTGATCCACCATGCGGTGTCCGACGTGAGGCGGGTGATGACCGTGTAGCCCTCGGGAAGGGCCTTGGTGGACATCACGGGGTTGATGTCGTTGTTGGCGTTGCCGGTGCGCAGCGCCGACTTGGTGATGACCTCCGCCTGCCATTCGTTGGCCGGAGAGACCACCAGCTTGCGCGGCGTGATGCGGACCTTCTTCTGGTCGTTGTCGACGGCCTTGCGGATCTGCGTCAGCATGGACTCGACGGAGGTCTGCGAGAGCGCCGCCGGCGTGGCCAGGAGGTTGGACGCCGTGCCGCCGACGATCGGATGGCTCGCCGAACACAGCGGCACACCGTCGCCGCCCAGGTAGGAGCCGTTGAACGCGCGGTTGAGCACGTTCGCCGCCTCGGTCTCCTCGGTCTCGACCATCGCCTGCCCGAGCTGTTCGGAGTACACGCGGCCGAGCGAGATGTGATCGCCGTCCTCCACCAGCACCTTGGTCAGCGCAAAGGCCGCACCGTACTGGACGAACACGTACGTCTTGTTGAACAAGACGCCGCCGCTCTTGTAGGTGACCGGACCGCCCTCGCCCATGACCGGCGCGGAGCCCAGGCCGTACATGACCGGTTCCATGTGGTAGGCGCGCTGCTTGCCGGGCTTGACCCGGAAGACCTCGCGGAACTCCTTCCGCTGGTCGTACACGCCGTCGAAATGCTCAGACAGGATCGGTTCGACGATGATCCTGAACTGCGCACTGTTCATGGGCGCTGCCATGGCCTATCTCCTATCGCTCATTGCGCGGAGCGTGCTGCGCTTCCGCCAATAGATTGAAACTTGTGCTAATTGTGCTAGTCATAGGGGCATGCCCCATGACTTTCTTCCGGCCGCAGAATTCACCCGCGTACGGAATCGTTGGCCGGATGGCTCCACGCTCAATGAGCGAATTGCCAACAACAGCTCCCTGGCCGAGAGCGGTTGTATTTTGTGGACCGGACATCGGATGCAAAGCGGCCATGGGCGAATCCGCGTAGGCCGCGACTTCTGGCAGGTGCATCGCTTGGTCTGGGTTCGATGCAATGGGCGCATCCCGGCGGGCCGCGTTGTTCGACATATTTGCAATGTGCCGAACTGCATCAATGTGATGCATTTGGCGCTCGGGACTCAGGCCGACAACATCGAAGATCGCGACCGCAGCGGAAACACCGCGAGAGGCGAACGGCATGGGCGCACCACCATCACCGCTGACCAAGCCATCGAAATCTTCAAGGGCACCGATTCCCTGCGGCAGGCGGCCAAGCGCTTTGGCGTGGGCCAATCCACCATTGACCGCATTCGGAGGGGGGTAACCTGGGGTCACGTTACGAGGCCGGGCGCGGGTTAGGCCACGGGGCCCTGGTAGGTCTGAATCTTCACGTTCACGATCGTGTAGGCGTCACCCCATGCGTTGTTGGGGTACTCGGCGAGGCCGACGATGGTGAAGGTGGCGGCCGTGGCGCCGGTCGCGGCGCTCAGGCTCTGCGTCGAAAGACCGGTGTAGGTGCTGCCCTGCGACGCATCCTGCAGGTTGACGCCCTCGCCGACCGCAGTGGCGGCGTAGGAGCCGGTGCCCTGCCCCGCATAGATGGTCTGCGGGTCCTCTGTGTACTGGACGACACAAGAGCCGGCATCGTAGGCCTGACTGGCGGGCCAGTACGGCAGCACGAAGCGCCGCCCCCCCGAGCTGAACTGGCAGCCCATGAAGACGCCGATGGTCGGATTCGCCGCCGCCGTCGTGGTGGGGATCAGCGTGCCGTTGGTGTCGTTCTTGATGGGCGTGCCGGTGAAGATCGACGTACCGTAGGTCGACAGAACGCCGTCGACTCGGGACGAAAGGCGAATCTCGCCGGACGGATGAAAGACGGGCTGGAGCCCGAAGGGCGCAGCGGTTGCGGACATGCGAAGACCTCGCAGAAAAAGGTTGAGCCTCTTCCGGGAGTGCCTTCACCGCACAGTGACGAGCCATCGGGATGACTTCCTCGCCGCCTGACCGTTCCGCCTGACCTTGAGGGCTGCACCGCAGTCGCCGTCGAGCGTCCCCGCCGGCTGCAACGACATCCGCCCTCGAGGCGGGCTCCTACGGTCAGAAGGAGCGGCCATCATGCTACATGATCTGTAGCGGCGCGCAAGTGGGTATTTACGATTGCCCGCGCGTCTTCTCGTAGGCTGCCAGCAGCCCCAGGACGATGTTCTGCATGGCATAGGCCTCGAACTCGGCCGACGGGTCCTCCTCCCCTATGTTGCGCCGAATGGCCTGCCAAACGTGTGTGGCCTCATGGACAATCAGGGCGACGATGCCGGTGTGGTCGCGGCCGTCGATGTGCTCACCCAGCGTGACGAGGATGCAGGTCTTGTTCTTGGTTTCGAGAGTTGTACAGCGCGCGTCAGCGTCCGGGTATTCGGGTTGTGGCGCCTCCACCTCCAGGCGCCTCATTTCGCGCTTCCATGCCTGCCTGGAAGGACAGAATCCGAAATAGACAGGCATCCAGCCGCGATCGCACCAGATGGTTTTGTGCCGGTTGAAGCCCTTACGCGACACAGAGCCCCTCCGGGCGCGGCCGCACGCTTGACGCTCCTTGGAGCGCAGGGCCTCTTGGTTCACTCGGGACCCGGGCATACCCGTTGAAGTGGGCCGCTGACGTAGCTCAGGAAGCCGCAAGGCGCTCGCGAAGGGCGAATCCCATCAGCGGCCAAAGCTGGCGAATGGCATCTTCATAGGCGAGCTTCTTGCCATACTCAGCGTTGAAATTCTCGGGGCTTGCCGGAGCCGCGTTGCCGATCACCGTGAAGCCGTTGCGCATGGTCAGAATGCAGATCGACAGAAGCCGCAGCGGGTCGCCTTTCCCGAGCTGGCCGCCGAAAACGGCGTCGTGCATCGTGCCCGCGTTCAGATCGACTCGCGCCTTTATCGCGGCCTCGATGTCCGCTAGGGACACCCGTGGCGCCACGGCGAAAGATGCGCTTTCTGCATCCGTTTCCTGCAGGCTCATTTCCGCTTCCCCTTCCTCAAAATTCCCGTGCCGGCATCAGCCTTGTTGAACTCCTTCCCGACCTTCTGCGGAATGCCGACCTTCTTCGCGAAGGACGGGGAGTGCGCGACGGCCGCCATCAGGCGAGCCTGTGGTTTCGATTTGCTCGGCATACGATATCCATCGTGTGGTTGTTCGCCGTGAAATATGCTACGGCAAGTGTAGCACATAATACAGGCCGCCTCTCCCAATGAAGTTCTGCAGAGAAACTGTTTTGGTGAATATTTATCTCTGCAGCAACACCATCACTGGGAAGGAATACGTTGGCCGCACGTGTCGCTCCCTGAAAGCACGATGGAGAGAACACAATCGAACGTTCGCGGCGCCGGCCCTAGCGGCGGCGATCCGGAAGCACGGCCGCGAGGCGTTCAAGGTTACTCTTTTGGAGACAGTGCGCGGATGGGAGCATTCGGCACAGCGGGAGGCGCATTGGATCGCGTCCCTGAAAACGATGGTCCCTCATGGATACAATTTGTCGGAAGGTGGCGCGGGGCCGTTTGGACACAAATGGTCCGAGCAGTCGAGAGAGAAGGTCCGGCAACTGCATCGGAATCCGATCTACAGAGAGAAAAGAGCAGCGGCCTTACGGCGCGCTTATGCCGACGAAGACCTGCGCAAACGTATAGCCGCATTGGCCACAGAGGCACTAAAGGGGGATGAGATCCGCAAGCGAATCAGCGACGGCGTCAGGGCCGCCCAGCAAAGAGCGGGCCACAAGGAGAAGCGCTCGGCGGCCGTTCACCGTACCTGGGCAGACGATACAATTAGGGCCAAGCGAGCCGCTTCTCACCTGAAGACTTGCGCCGCGCGGCAGGCCGCAACGGCAAGCGCATTTATTGCAATCTGCGGATTGACCGGCCGCGTTGCCGCCCCAGCGCTCAAGGCGGCTCTTCGATTTCCTTCTGCGCTGAAGACGTTGGCAGAAAGTCGGAAAATCCCCTCGTTCGCGGTGCCCTATTCAAACTGACGTGGCGGCCGAACGTACCGAATCATTTCGGCCATGCCGGGCTCCATGGTAGTTTTTCCGCCGCGAGCCCGCGCTTCTTCGCCGGCGGCGTCCAAGCTGTCGTAGATGCTCCGGGACTGGTCGAGCGGGGCGTCATGATGCACCTCGCGCATGATGTCGACGAACAGCTCTTCCGGGCACTCCATGCCGACCATCTCGCGCCACATGATGCAGCCGTGGTAGGTGGTGGCCGCGTCCTTGACCGCGTATTCGTCGCAGTCCCATCCCTCCTTCCGCATGTCGTCATAGCGGAGGAAGCGATAGCCGAGCCGGACGCGACGGTGCGGCGTGTCGTTGGGGTGCGAGGTCGACACCCAGCAGCGATGCCAGCCCGACTTCTTCGGCAGGTTCGGCAGCAGGGTCTCCATCAGCATCTCGCGCAGCCTGCGGCGCCGCTCCGGATCGGTCGGACCGTTGGCGCGGTCCCATTCGTCGGGCGAGAAGACGCGCTCGTGGCCGCCGCGAGAGGCCTCCATGCTGTCGTCGCGGGCGATCCGCTCGTCATCGTCGACGCCGCCGTATTCCTGCATGGACTGCCGTTCCCGCTCCTCCATCGCCAGCGCCGCCTCTTCGTGCGCGTTGTTCTGGCTGAGATCCGGGCCGAGATGGTTGCCGGCCGGTACGCCGGGCCTGTTCCGGGGGTAGACGCCGCGGGGCATGATGGTCTCCTTGGGTTACTGGTTGGCGACGCGCAGGGACTTCATGCCCTTGCGCCATGCGTTGATGTAGCGAGCGCGGCGCTCGTCCGCCGCCTTCTTGTCCTCGCCGCGCAGCCCGTCATAGGACGGCCCCATGAGGCCTTCCTCCTCCAGGATGTCCCGCTGCATCTTGCTCAAGGTCATCGTGACCTTACCGGGCTGCCCGGTGCTGCGGACGGCGCCCGTCGGCGGGATGCCACGGCGCGGCTGCTCTCGTTCCTGTTCGCCGTCCATGCCGGCACCTCCATTCGAGTGCTCCCCAGCCCCCAGGCCGCGGGCCCGCACCCGCTTCTCCAGCTCGCGCCACAGCAGAGGCGTGCCGGCCTGATAGCCCTCCGCTTCCAGCTTCTCGCCGATCGCGCGGACGATCACGCTGTCCTCGTCATCGCCCTCCGGGTCGTACCAGGGATGGCGAGATTCGAAGATGCCGGCGAAGTGGTCGGCCCGCGGGTCGGGCTGGTATTGGGGCTGTTGCTGCTGACGCGGCGCTTGCTGGGGCTGGGCGCCGGCTGGCTGCTGGACGTGGCCGCCCTGTGCGAGCCGTTGCCGCGCGGCCATGAGCTGCCCGACCTTGTATGCGGCCTCGTCCCGCAACTGCATCACGCGGTCCAGCTCGCCGCGCGGCCGCTCCGATGCCTCCAGCGCCAGAAGCCGCTCGAACTCCGCGCCGGCCAGTCGTATGGTCTGCTGCTGTGCGGCGATTTCGGCGTCGAGGTTGCGCTGCGTCAGACCGACATGACCGGCGGCGAGGCCGGTGACGGCCCGCCCGACCTGCTCGAGCTGGCGTTGCAACTCCGCGATCTGGGCATCCTTGGCGGAAAGCTGCTGTCGGCGCGCCCGATTGCGGCGCTGCCGATGACTGGGCTTGCGAGGCTCTTCCTCGTCATACCCCATGCCCTCTTCTTCGTCGTAGGCGGTCTCGGCGTCGCTCTCCTGCGTCTGCCGCTCCTCCTGCTGCTCCCTGTCGGGAAGCTCGACGTTGACCTCGACTTCCGTCTCGTGCTCCGGTTCGATGCCGCCGACCATCACGGTATCGGCATCGTCACCCGTCGGCTCTTCCTGCTGCTGCGCCCGCGCTCGCTTCGCCATTGCCGGTCTCCTAGATCAGGGTCTTGACGGCCAGCGGATCGCCGACGATGACGCCCATGACATCGGTGTCCTTGATCGTCATGAACAGCGCCTCCTCGTCACCCTGGCCATAGGGGACGGCGACGCGATCGCCGCCATACATGGGGGTGCGAACGAACTGGCCGGCATCGCACCAGGCACCCTCCGGCCAGGGGGCCAGCGTGTCGCGCCGCTTGAACGCCGCCGGCCCGACAAAGCGCACCAGCGCCGTCTGCGTCCGGTACTTCTCGGCGTCCTTGGTATCATCGGGGATGATGATGCCGCCCTTGCTGAGCTTCCGCGGCGAGCGGAGCTGGCAGAGGATGAGATAGCCGCACGGCACGAACGGCGGGGCGACATCCGGGAAAGCCACCTTGAGGGCCGGCGTGTAGGCCTCCCCCAGCAGCTCGGCCACGGTGGGAATCGTCGGCAACGTCACGTCTCTTGGCATCTGGTCTCCTCTCTTCAACGCTCGCTCGCGGCTTGTGCGTCCAATTCGGCTTTCAGCAACTCCTCGGCGCGCTTGGCGGCCCGCAGGAGACCGTTGACCATACCGAAGTCGAACGCGGTCTTTCGGTCGTCGCCGGGGCTCTCCGCGATCTCGATGGCCTCGGTTCTCACCTGGGCCAGAATCGCCAGCACGATCTCGGTGGGGATCACCGCTTCTTCGGCGCGCTCGCCGGCTTGGTCGCCTTCTCCGTCGCCTCCTTGAGGGAGGCGCCCATCTTCATGGACTTGTGCAGGTTCACGGGACCCGCCGGAATCTTGGTGGCAGCCATTGGTCTCTCTCCTTCGCTACACTTCTTGTAGCATATTGCACACGAAAACGCGACTACCGCTTGTTGAAGCGCGGATCGTCGTGGTGGCGCACTGGACCGCCTCTCCGATAGGCCTTTCCCGGCATCGCCATATCCAGCCGGTCGGATGGCGCCGCGCCTTGCTTCTCGCCCGTGCTGGGGTGCCGCGTCGCCGTCAGCGGCTTCACGGCCGGTGGTCGCCCGATTCGGGCAAAGAGGTTCTTTCGTCTGGACATCAGCGTTCCTCGCCTATTCCCGTGCCTGTGGAGAGATTGCCGGGCGCATCGCCGGCCGCGATCTTCATGCCCGTGATCTGCAGCGCCGTCTCATTGTCGTCGGCGTTATTGTCGGCCTTCACCGCGTTGGCCTGCTCGGCGACGCGGATGCGCTCGGCCTCCAGTTCCTGGTCCCGCTCCTGGGCCGCCGCATCGGCCTGCTGCTTCTGCGCCTTCAGAGCGAGTTCGCCCATCCCCTTCTCGCGGCGCGTATGCAGGTCGATCACCTTGGCTTGGCCGTCCATCTGGTCCTTCTGTGCCTGCCGCTGGACGTCCTGGGCTGCCACGGCCGTGGGGTCCATCGGCATCGGGGGCGCCAGCTGCTTCAGCAACGCCTGCGCCTTCATGATGGCCTGTGGCACCGCCGCGAGGTTCTGCTGCGCGTGCTTGATCACGATATCGTCCACTTCGGACATCAGCCGATCCAGCGGCGCTTCCGAGCCCTCGTTCATGAAGGATTGCAGCGTGACCGGCGCCCCCTCCATCTTGGTCAGGGCCGCAGTCGTGCCCTCCAGCATGGCATCGCCGTACCAGAGCACGACATGCTCGGCGAGATGGTTCAGAATGGCCGGGATGAACTTCGGCGCCACGGCTGGATTGCTGCCGAACATCGGGCTTTCCAAGTACGCGATGTGCATCTGGATATGCGCCTCGTGGTCCTGGCCCTGATAGGCCTGGATCGGATTGCCCATGCTGGCAGCGACGTTCTCGGCGACCGCGTTCTGCCGCGTCGGCTTTGGCACCTTCTTGAGGTACAGGTCTGGATCTGCGACGCCGGCGCGGCGCAGGAAGTTCTCCTCGGCCTTGCGGCCGTCATACAGATCGGGCTTGGCATCGGAGCGCGCGACGATCGTTTGCGCCTGGGCCATGCGCTGCATGTCGCTGAAGATGCGCGGATCGCTCACGGGGATGACGACCATGGGTCCATGGAAGTCGGACGGCGAGACCGTCAGTTCGCCCTGCTCGTCGATGATCTTCTGGTTGGTGAGCGTGCGGCCGTTGATCTGGTACAGGTTCCGCAGGAATCGGCGCATGGCACGGTGCAGGCGCCCGTGGACAGAGCCGAAATTCTTCATCCCCTGCTCGAGGAACATCTGAGCCGTGCCGACGGGCGTATTCGAGTTGAACTGGTTCATCTCGTCCAGCGTCGTGCGGACCATCCCGCGGCCGGCATCGACCAGAAAGCCCAGGAGCTGGAAAAGCACGGCGCTGGGCTGTGGGAATGCCAGCGGCATATACGTCTTGCGGATGTCGTCCTGGCTGAGGGAGCCCTGCACCTCCGTCGTCTCACCGACCTGCGGGCGAAGGTTCTGGCCTCCCGATGTGGCGCCGCCCTTCAGCTTCACGCCGGTCTGGCTGTTGTTCAGCATCGCGGCATCCATCAGGGCCCGCAGCGATCCCGTGGCCGCCACCGACAGGCCGCCGATCATGTGGGTCATGCCAATGGGATAGCCGCCACGCCACGGCCAGAACGGCCACTCAATCAGGAAGTCGAGGCGCGCCCGCTTGGCGTCGTCCGGTGCCCAATTCCGATAGATCGACAGCACCTTGCGGGCCGTCACATCGATCGTCACCAGGTAGGGCAGCGTGTCCGCATCGTCATCCTCGAGGCCCATGATGACGGACGTCTCGTAGACCAGGCGGATGGCGTCGACATTCTCGCTGGTTTCAGATTTGCCGATGATGCGATCGTTCGCCTGATCGGCCTGCGTCTCTTCCGGAACGGCCGATGTGGCGACCTCAAAAGGCACCACGTCGAGCCATAGGCCAGACCGCACATTACGGCGGAATTCCCACTTGTCGACCGACTTGCGGTGCGTGATGCGGGACTGGCTGTAGAAGTCGCCGTCGCTCCATGGGCGATAGACGTGATCGATCGGGATGAACGCGATCTGCGGCTGGTCGTTCTCCGTGTAGAACTTCGTGTAGAAGGCACCACCAAGCGGAAGCTGTGTGAAGCCTGTCTCGAACTCATGGTAGGCCGACGGCATCAGCTCGGTCAGCTGATAGTTCATGTACCGCGCGACGCGCTTTGCCCTTTCCGCCTTGGGCTCGGTGTCGTCGCCGACCACCGTGGCCTTGACCGGCCCCTCGGGCGGAAGCATCTCCTTCATGATCGATGCCGCCACGTCGATCGACGCCTCTGCGAGCAACGGATGTGTGGCCCGGGATGCGCCGGGGAAGTTGGCGCCCCCGGGTGCCGGGACGCCGAAGCCGGTGCGCTGAAGCCCCTCCTCGTACTGCTTGTCGCGCTCGGCGCGGGCCTCCTTGTCGAGCTCGATCGCCTCCAGGAGATCGTTTGCGATGACATCGAGGCGCGTCGGGTCCAGGTGCTCGGCGAGGTTGGCCCAATGGTCCTGCGGCTCGCCGACCTGCTCATCGGGCAGCGTGATATCGACCGTCCCGTCATCGTTGATGACGATATCGCTGCCCTCGGGGCGAACATCGGGAAGCTGCGTCGGGCCGCGAGGCTCGCCCCCGTAGGCGTCGAAACCTTCGGTCATGCTCATCGACTGCCCCAAAAGTATCCGCGATTCACGGGCGCCGTGTAGTAGCGGCCATCGCTCCCCTTGAATTCATCGAGCCCCATTGCTCGATCGGCCTCCAACGCCAACGGGTAGGTGCGGTGCCGGCGCCCTTTGAGCATCATGCCGCTGCGGGGATCACGGCTTGGCCAGTGCGGCCGCCCGTCGTCCGCCATCTCAGGCATCAAGCCGGCTGCACGGGCGCCTGCATAGTCGTATCCGTCGCCCTCGGGGTCGAACACGCCGCCTTCCGCAAAGCGCACCTCCTGCGCCGCGCGCGGGAAGAACGGATTGCCGCTCTCCATCGTCGGAGGCGGTCGCTCCGTCTGGGCAAGCGCCAGAGCCGCCGCCGCAAGGTCTTCGTCCATGATCTGATCGGCGAACTGCTGGTCGAGAAGCGCGCGAATCTCAGGGTATGCCTCCAGCATCAGGAGCGGGTCGCGAGTGGCATCGTTGACGCGGCCCCCTTCAGCGAAGGTGAAGCCGGAACCCGTGACGGCTGGCGCCGCCGGTGCGCCGAATACAGATCCCAATCCGGGCACGAAGTCGCGCGCCAGATCATCGTCGATGTCACCCGTCTTGCCGGTGATCAGGTTCGACAGGGAGTGCCCGGCAAACTTGCCGATCGATGAGCCAAGGCCCGGAATGGGGATCAGGTTGCCCAGCAATCCGCCGACCGTGCCAAGAATGGTGTGGAGGATGTCGCCCTCTTCGGCCGGCTGCTGCTGCACCGCGCCGCCCTCAGCATACTTCCCGACGATCTCCACGATGTCTTCCATGCCGGGAAAGACGACATAGTTGTATGTGCCCTCTCCCGCACGTCTGCTGCCCTGATCGAGATAGCGGACGCCCGGGATACCGACATCCCTTAGGTAATCTGATGCATAGCGGGGCATGAAGGCCGCGCCCAATGCTGGGTTGCCGTCAGAAAGTGCGATGTCGCGGTAAATGTCAGCCCCCTTGATCTCCTTCCACATCCTATCGGCGATATGCTGCCAGGGGTTCGGGCCAGGAAGCGGCTCCACGTCACCGCGCACAGTGCTGTCAGCATATTCCGATACTGCCGACCGGATGTGAGGCGCCTGCTCCATCACCGGCTTATCCCAATCGAGAAACCTCGCCGGGTCCTCGTGGATGTTGACCTCGTAGAGGCGCCCTTGCAGCGCGGGAACGTCCCTGCGGGCAAGCAAATCAGCGACAGAATCCCACGTGCTGTCTTTCGGCGCTGAATTCGGCATGCCAAGAAAGAACTTGGCATCCGCCGGCGATTCCTTGAGCCTGCGAGCCAAGTCAGCCGCGTGCTCCCAATCGCCATCAGACCGGCGCAAGATATGATCTGCGATGTTGCGCGGGTCATACTGCCCACGGCGGCTTACTTGGCGCGATGTAATGTCATCGCGATACGATCGCGCCACGTTCGGATTCTCGGCAAAGTACAGCCCATGCCCATAGGCCTGCGCGCCCTCGCCGGTCCCGATCTTGCTGGCGTCGAATCGATCGAAGTCGTGCGGCGAGCCGTGCCATGCGCGGATGGCGTTGGCGATGCGCTTGACTATGCCGCCGCCGGCATAGTCCGGCACCTCCCCGCCATCGGCAAAGTACATGCTCTGGTACAGGCTCAGATCGTCGGCAACGTTCTCCCGCGAGTCGGGGCTGCCTTCATAGGCATCCGGGCGGTAGGGCGTGCGGGAGAAGTAACCGGCCATTGTCAGCCTCCTGTTGCCTCGTACCGCTGTTCGAATGCCGCCGCCGCCTCGATCTCAAAGCCGCCCCACTCGTTGCGGATGATCCAGTCGGAATGGTTCGCGTACACAAGGCCGGCGGGCGTCGAAAAGCGAAGCTGCTGGGCGCCCAACAGGATCGTCCCGCGGGCTTCCAGTTCCCGGATCCAGTCCGGCTTGCCCGGGGTGTCGGCTCCAAGCCACTGCCAGGCATCGACTTCCGTGGGTTTGCGGCGATAGCGGGTCATGCCGCTTCCTCGTATGTTGCAGCAAAGACCTCTGGTGCCTTGAAATCATACGAGCCATCCGCCTTGCGGATGATCCAGTTGCCGGCGGGCACCGCAAGCGGACCTCCCGGCGCCGGCACGCGCAAGGTCTGCGAGCCGACAAGGATCGTGCTGTTGGCGAAGAGGGGCCGGAACCACTCCGGCATGTCCTCAGCCGCCATGCTTACAGAGGTCCACTGAAACGCCCGAACCTCTTCCGGTTTGGCGCGATAGACGGGCATCACTGCTGCGCCTCCGATCGCTTCCGTCTTATGTCCTCGTCCTCCCAACGCCAACCCTCCGACCAGTAAATGCACCAGTCGGACACTGCGTAGGGCGGACAACTGTCGTGCGGAAAACCAAAACGCCTAGCCACTCGGCCCTGGGCGTGGATGTCATCCATGACCTCACGCTCTGCGCGCTCTTTGTCGCCGGGCAAATGAACGATCGGCTCGCGTGATAGATCGATCACGTCACGACCTCCCAATCCGTCGCCAGCAGGTCCGTGTGCGATGGCGCCCAGGGCACGAGATCATCGACCGGCGTCTTCAGCATCAGGAAGGCAGGCGTCTTGAACACGGTCTCGCGGTCGCCCGGATGCTCGACGAAAGAGACGCCCCATCCACGCTGGGCGTCGGCGATCTGCAGCCAAGAATCGCGCCAGCCAGCGCGGCGCACTCGGCCGCCCTGCGACACTGCCCGCATGGCCCAGCCGATGTCGTGAGGGACAGCATAGAGCACGGTGTCCTTAGCATTCGCCGGACTGCCCAGCGCTCTGGCTGATGGGTACTTGTGGCCGATGGAGCACGTGTCGTCGCCGTTCGGGCGGCGCTCTCGAACAACCCCCGGCGCCCCTGCCGGAAGCTCGGTCCCGGAAGCCCCGACGGCAGCGTGATATTTGAACCTTGCTTCGCCCCAGACCGCAGACTTCCATGACCCTGGCGCAAAAGCCGCATGGACGCTGTCGGTGCCCAAAATCAACAAAACGCCGCCACGCTCGACCATGTCCCACGCCGTGAACTCAAGAAAGGCATCCGCAGTCGTGACATGAAAGGTACGCGACTCCTTCTCGCCCGCGCTGCCGCCGCAATTGTCGTGAACGCTGCTCATTTGTCGTCTCCTCTCACAAAGTCTGCCAGCGCCTTGTGCCGCGCCTCGCAGGCCAGATATTTCTGCACCGCATCGAGCCAACCCAGCGCCACGTCCGTATCCGTCGGCTTATCGACCGGCCGCGCCGGGCGGTCGCATGGCAGCAACAGGCTGGCGTCCGGCTGCCGATCCACCAGCACCGTCGAGGAGCTGTTGCACCCCGGAAGCAGCGTCATAGACAACAGGACCACAAGACCTTGTGACGGGGACATGAACGATCCTCTCGCGTACCGGGGCGGCCGTGGCGTCGATCTGCTGCACGCGGCCATTGAGTTCGGCGATCTTCAGCGCGGACAGCTTCATGTCATCCTCACGCTGCTGGATCACGGCTTTGGCGGTCGACAGCTTGGTTTCGAGCGCGCCGTTGGCGGCATACGATTCCCGGAGCAGCCAGCCGCAGACGGCCAGCGCCAGCACAAGACCGGCCGTCATTTTCCAGTTGACGAGGAAGTTCACGCCGCCCTCACGCAACTGCTGGAGGCCTTCAGCGCTTCCAGAAAGTCATGGTGGTAGCCGGCAATGAGGGGCGCCTTGTCCGTGCCGTTGATGATCTTCCGTGCGCCGATCGGATCATCCGTCGTGTCGTTGAAGTACATCTCCAAGGACTTGCCCGTGAAGTCCCCGACCCCCGTCTCAGCGTTGAGCATGCCCTCAAACATGATCTTCACGGAGGCCGACGGGTCCAGCGCAAGGTCGGGATCGCTCACCAGCGGCAGATCGAGGAACCGGCCCATCTTCTCGTAGTTCTCGCGCCAAGTCAGTTGCACCAGCCCGCGCCCGTAATAGGGCCAGTAGCGAAGGTGCGCGCGGCGCCAATCCTCCGAAAGCCAGTAGGCCTCGCGGACCGCCTGCATCGTGGCGTTCGTTTCATGCTTCGCCGTGGCCAGCATATACGCCAGCCAGCGCTGATCCTTGAGCCCCCGGCTCTCCCATTCGTCGAGAATGGCGTTCATGCCGTCGACCTGCGCCTGCTTGAGAATGCCCCCAAACAAGCGGGCGCGAACGACATTGAAGAACGCCGTTCGGTCAATGCGCGTCACCGCGCCGGGTGTGGTGCTCGCGGGCATGCTACGCTAAGTGTAGCATCTACGCCGCCTATTGGCTATCGCGGGTTGGGTGGGCTATGATGCGGGTGCTGCGGCGGCACTGTGGAAGGCGCGGTCAAGCACCTTCGGACCCCGGCGCTCGGCATCCGACCGAGCCCGCAGCGCCTACCTCCAGAAGTGGAGTGCGCCCCAAAAGCGCTTGGCTTTCTCCACCAGCGCGCCGCCGATCGTGATATGCCCGAGCTCACGGTCGCATCGCTCCACCGTCATCGCCATGGCCCCGATGAAGGCCGCCAAGACGAACAGCACCACCGCGAAAGGCTGCCAGCCCGAATTCAGCAGGCACAACGGGACCGTGATCAGCGCCATGCAGAACAGAAAGCGTGCGACGGTCATGACCGTAATGGGCTGCCCTATGATCGTGACGGCGAATATCAGGATGGCCGCCACGGTCGCCATGGATCCCCATAGCACGTACCACCAGGGGCCCAGCGTGTTGTGGATAGACCAGAGGAAGGTCTGCGGGTCCATCACTCGCCGTCCTTCTTCCGGCTCCCCGGCAGCAGCTCGAAGCCCTTTTCCGCCAGATGCGGCCCCTTCGTCTCGACGCCGTCACCCACCCCCATCAGGAGCTTCAGGATCGGCAGCGCCAGAATGCCGGACGGGATACCGAAGGCGGGCCCCAGGACCGGCCCCCATTCCCCGAAGTATCGCGTGAAGAAAGCCGTGGTCGCCGAAGTCAGGATGATGCCGGCCACGATGACCTGCAGCGCCCGATTCCGGGGCAACTGGCGCACCCAGGCGACCATGCCGCCGGCGCCGATCGAGAAGAACAGCGCGAACCCGAGCACCTCCAGGTTGAGGTACTTGTCCACCGTCGCAATGAAGCGATCCATGGCGTCAGCTCTTGGGATCGCAGGGGGCGAAGCAGAAGACGTAGCCGCCGCGCTCGCAGATATGGCAGCGCCCATCGGACTGGCGGCTCAGAAGCCGGTCCGGAGGCACGGGAAGGAACCGCCCTGGCGCGACACGCGCCCGCCAGCGGCCATCGTCGCCCACATAGCCCACGGTCGGGCGGCAGTCCCCGTTCGGGTCATCCGGTGTCTGCGCGTTGCAGCACGAGCCCTTTCCATCGGGGCGCATCCAGTGCCGGTATTGATCGTGATGCTCGGCATGACCGTCTCCGCGCGATCCGCTTTGCGCGAGCGCTTGCCACGTCATTACCACGAAAGGCGCCGTGACGAGTGCCGCCCGCAACGCTACGCTCCATCCACCCATTTGCTGGCCTCCCGCGGGGCTGGCATTTCGGGGAGGGCGCCGGTCGGATGGCCGTCTGGCCGGTGCCCGCTTCCAAAGACCGCCGCTCGGGTGGAAGAAAGAGACCCCTCCACACTAGCCGGCGGTCTCCTACTGAAAGTGTAGCAGATGGCGGCCGACACTGAAAGCGCGTGTTTCCCCGGCAGTTTCAGTTGGCCGTCGCGCGCGGTGGCTCGCAAGCGAAAATCACCCGTAGCTGCCCCGCTCCTCCTCCACCCAGCTCAAGCCGTCTTCGGAGCTGTATTCCCGGTCGCCGGGCTGCGGGGCGATCACTGCGGATACCGGGGCCGGGTCGTCGCTCGTGGCGTCCGCCCGCGTCATCCAGCGATCGGCGAAGTAGCGCCAAGCCTGCGTGACGGAGTCGAGGATGTCATCGTGCGGCGTGGTTTTCGGGCCGCTGTAGACGCAGACCTCGTCGAGGAAGGGCTTTGCGTAGGGGCGGAACTGGCCGCGCCTCTCGGGTTTCGCGCTCTCCGGTATCCAGATGCGCCCATGGTAGGGTACGTGACTGACGGCATGCAGGCGCGACAGCTTGTCGGCGCGGCCCGGATTGTAGGGCCAGCTATCGATGCCCTCTTTCGAGAGCTGCTGGCGAAGCGAGATGCCGGAGCCCTTTTCCTCGACGATCAGCAGGTCGGGCCGCTTCACCTGCTCCTGATGCCACGCCGGCCCGATTACAGGCTTGAACAGCGTATCGGTACGCCGCCCGTAGACCTTGCGCATTTCCTTCTTCGCCGCCGCGACCAGCTCGGGAAAGCCGAGGTAGTCCGTCCAGCAGTCCAAGAGCATCAGATTCCAGCGCTGCCGATACTTGAAGACGCCCCAGACGGTGCATGCCGTCGGATCGCGCTCAAAGGTCTTGTCGTTGTAGGTGTCCTCCGTGAACGCCGTATCCATGCTGACGATGATGAACTCGAGCCATGGCAGCGGCTCCGTCGCCGGCCACATCTTGAGCCAGGACTGCTTGATGATCGCCTGTTCGGAGATGTCGAGAATCTTGCCGAAGATTTCCTGTTCGCCGATGCTTGTCCCGCGGTACTTGTCGATCTCCTTGTAGAAATCCTCGGCAAGGTTGGCGCGGTTCTCGTCCGTACTGCCCTCGATGACGATCTCGGCCGCATCGCGCAGCTCTACCAGCCACGTCAGCGGGCGCGGCGTCGTTGTGAACAGCTTTTGCGGCTGGATCAGCCGGCCGTCTCCCGTGCGGTAGGCCAGGCGGGTGCTGAAGGCTATGTTGGACAGCGCTTCCTTGGCCCGGAGCCATGCCGCGACCTCGTCCCCGGCGGTGAAGTGCGATTGCGGCCCACGCAGACGGTCGGGCTTCTCCGCGCTGAAGCCCCTGATCAGGCTGCCGTTGACCAGGCGCAGCTCGAAGTCTGGGGTTCGGCTGTACTTGGCAATCATAGCCGGAGGTATCTTGCTGATCAGGCCGGACTCGCCCTCGAACACGGTGCGCTTCAAGTCGCCCGATGTCGGGGCCACAACATGGCCGATGATGCCCGGGTACATGCCGGCCATACGGCGCACCCAGGCTGTGGATAGGGCCGTATTGTGCGTGGGGATCATTCCTTCCCCGCACAGGAACATGCTGTTGCGGCTGTCGACCGTCAGGCAGCGCATGGGCTTGGGGGCGATACGATCGTAACCAATGAACTCGACCAGCGCACCGGAAGGCATGGCCACCAAATGGCCAACGGAGAACGTGTCAATGATTTGCTGGGTGGATCGAATATGCCCTAGGGGATGGAGGGTTCCGCGGGGACAGAATTGCTTGGTGAGCGTCACCCATAGATGTTCGGCGCAAGCGTCGATATTGGTTCCGTCGCTAAAGCGCAGCCGGTAGGCAGTTTCCGAAACACTGTCATGGGTGGCGACGATCCGACAGACGCGCCTAGCTTCGTCGAACAATTCATCACCGACCCGCATGTCTCCTAGGCGCGCCCAGCCGCCCGGCACAGGGATTGGCGTGTCAACACAAAGTCGCTTACCGAATCCCCTGCCGCTAAGTGCAATTGCATTGCGCCACCCGTCGACGGGGAGGATCTGCTTCGGCCGCGCCGTCGCCAACCATTGGCGCTCGGCCTCTATGAAGGCGAGGTCATGCGCGGGGAGGCGCTTCAGTTTCTCAGGGAGGGTCTTGGCGTCGAGCGGCATGGGCCAGTCACGAGAGGTCGACGACTAGCGGCGCCGTGTCGATCGGCACAACCAGATCCAAGAATCCCCGTGCGTGAATTGCGACATTCGTGCGATTCGTGGCGAAGTCGAGCCAAACAGTGATCTCCGGCGCAACGCGCCACCGCACAACAGGCAGATTGATCGCCAGCCACGCGATCAAAGATGCCTCAAGCTCTCTCTTCGCGTCTTCGACGTCGCCGGTCGAAACAGAGTGAATCCCGCGAGCGACGAACGGCTGGTACATGATAGTGTCGTCACTGAACTGCATCGCGGCCCCTAGCTACGGATAGTGTAGCACGATCGGCGCGCGAAAGCCGCCTCCGCTCTATGCGCTCGCTATAGTGCGGGTCGTTCGCCCGCTGGATGGCCAGCCGCGTGCGCGGCGTCAAACTGTCCATCTGCTCCATCTCCTTGCGGCAGTATTCGGCGAGCTGGCGGAATGTGAGCTCGACCACCAGAGGGCGCCCGCAATGCCGCTCCACAACGGAGGAGCCGGACAGCTCGTCGATGTCGCAAGGGTAGGCGTCGGGGATCACTTCTCCCACCTATCCGCCCACGCCTCCATGGGCTTGAACACCTTGAGGAGATCGCGTCCCTTGGTCGTCAGGGTATAGCCTTCGGGCTCGAGATCGACCAGGCCGGCGGCGCGCATCTCGGCCAGCCTCTCGTTCAGGATGGTCGGGCTCATGCGCCCCAGACGGGCCTGTATCTCCCGGAAGCGCATCGGATCTCCGCGCAGCTCCCACAGGATGCGCAGCACCCAGCGCTTTTCGAGAAGGGAGAGGAGCGCCACAAGCGGCCGACGCGCGGGAGCCTTGGTCATCTTGCCCGCACCGCCCACACTCCGCATCCCGCCACGGGCCCCAGCAAGTACAGGTACAGCGCGCCGGCGGCATCCAGCGAAAGCACGTCCGTGAGGAAAGCAGCCACGCCAGACCAGGCGATCAGGACCAGGATGGCGGCAAGGGCGGCAGCGAGCGCGGTCACTTCGCGTCTCCCGGAGCAGCGCCAATCATGGCCTTCCATGGGGAGGCGGGAGACACGCATTCATGCCGGGGCAGAAATTCCGCATGCAGCATCCCGCTTTTCTGCCAGTATTTGTATTCGACCGGCATGGCTAGGCGCCCAGCCTCCACCATCGCCTCCGTAGGCTCCCTCGGCACGACCACGAGCCCCATGGCCTCGATCTCGGCGAGACAGGCGCGGGCCGCGATAGCGCCGTCGTGAGTACAGACGCAATCCGACGAGCAGATTTCAGGGCCAGCCCGCCGGCATCCTTGCATAGAGCAAGCCCGCGCAGCCCTCGATAGACGCTCCACCATCGAAACGTCGCTCATTTCCCCCTCCTCACAAGGCGGTCCGCCAGATCCTTGATGCCCAGGGACTGCCGCAGGTAGGCCATCGCGTACTGTGGCGGCGATGCCCATTTCGAGACGCTGTTGGGGTGGATGCCGAGGCGCCGCGCCAGCTCGGCCTTGCTCCAGCCAAGGGCCTTAAGCGCCGCCGAAAACTCCGATTCTATCCCACGCGTGGATGTCATACGCTGCATGGTAATCCCTTGCGGAGATACCATCAACGGAAATCGCTACACCTTCCGTAGCTATTCCTTCTTCGGAAGCGCCCGATCGGTCAGCGCCCGATCGGTCAGCGCCCGCACGACGCCCTCGACCACGCCTGCCGCGTCGACCAGCGGGGCGCCGTCCTTGCCGGTGACTTCTTTGTCAATGCGGTCGCGCCATTTGGTGCGCTGCCGATTCTTCAGCCAGAAGATCGCCGCAGTCACGTCGGGTGGATAATGCTCGGTGTAGGGCGCGTAAACCGGCTCTTTTGCGCCAGCCGGCATGAAGATTTTCACAGCCCTTTCATTGCTGTAGCCGATTGCGCGCTGGAACAGGCGGCGCGATACTTCCGTGTCCGCCTGCACCTTCCCGCGCGTTAGGGACTCAAGAAACTCGGGGTGCTGCTGCTTCCAGGTGTTCAGCGTGGCCTCGGAAACTTGCCAGAACTGTGCAATTTCCTTGTCCGTGGCGCCCAGGAGCGCAAGCCCGTATGCTTCGCCGATGTAGCGATCGTCGAACTTGCTGGGGCGACCGCCGCGGGAAGCAGCCACTTTCTCTGTCTTTTTTGCTTTCATTCGATGCCTGCCGCAATACGGTACAGGGTGTTTCTTTGCCCAAGGTAAAGACACTCGTAGACATCCTGGTCAAAAAGACGCCGAACCTCGGTGCCGTAATCTTCCTGCACGACAACTCGCATCTGCCGCAATCGATCCATGAGGTAGCGGAGCTTCTTCCCCCGGTCCGGCGCAAGCCTTTTCGCCGTCTGACCGGCTCGGCACATTCCGGTTCTGAATTTGATTGCCCACGGATCGCGCTGGGCGACAGCAGCGTACGGCTTCAGTGCCAGTGGAATGCCCCCCTCCGCAACATTCAAAAGGGGCGCCCCGATCGCTCGCATATGAGCGATCCAATCAATCTCTGCTACCTGCCAGTCCTCAGTGAATTCGAGCGCAATCATAATCGGGCTGATGCCGAGGGCCTTTTGCTTTCGGATCCATTGAACCACGGGGAAAGAAAGACGCATTTCTGCGCGCAGATGTTGCCGTAGACGCTTTCGCGGGTTGTCCGCCTTCCCGATGTACCGAACCGCGCCCGTTCGCCCGTCGCATAGGGCATAGATCCACGCGCCTCTTTGGCCGCGCTTGGGAGCCTCCTCCGCCTTACCCATCGGCCTTTGTTCCCGGAAACTTCCCGCGGATATTGGCGTGGAAGTGCTTGCCGATGGATTCGGCGCGAAGCATGGCCTCGTATTCGGATGCGGGGACGCCGGGATAGTGGAACAGGCCGCCGTTCCTGAACTTCACCGCGAGGGTCTGGCCGTCATGGCCTATGGCCTCGATGTTGGAACTCGTGACGAGGGTGAGGTCGGTCATGGGTCAACAGCCCTCATGGAATCGGCCAAAAGAACCGAGAAGTCGGGACCTAGCGTTGGCTCCACGCGCATGCCGTTGCATTTCGCGCAAAACTTGAACACTACGCTCTCGTGGCCCGCCTGATGGAGATACATCTGAGCCTCGCAACAAAACGAGCGCGAGACGCCATAAGTGGCATACTCGTAGGTGGATCCAGTCATCACCAGCCTCGGTAGACGTAGACGTTCTGCGGCTGGGAGTTCGACAGCAGCATGGCGCCGGTGGCCATCATCTGCCGCTGCAGGGCCGCGTTGTCGGCGTTCTGGCGCGCCTTGGTCAGGGTCGTCTGGACGTCGGCCTCGAAGACCGCGCGCTCGCTCTGGCAGGCCTGGGGGCTCTTCTGTGCGACGCAGCGCTTGTAGGCCTCGCCGCTGATCTCGTAGGGCTGCCGAACCGGCTCCCTGGATCCGCAGGCCGTAAGGCCGAAGACGATCGCGAACGACAGGACCATCACGATTTCGTACTGCATTTGCTGGCTCTCCTCGCCGGAATGATAGCACTCGGGGCCTCTTCGCGCACCGCGATTGTACAGACCACTTCATGCCACCCGGCGCTTATCGCCGCCCTTTTGGCCGTTTTTATGAGCGCGTCGGCAGGAATCGCGACGGCAAAGCCGGTGCCCGCAACCTCGAGGCGGGAAACCGTCACCATCCGGTCAGGCTTCATGCTCGCCCTCCAGCAACGGAATGACCTGGCCGCCGACCAGAGGAGCCGACAGGCGCGCGACATCGGCGATCAACCCCGGCATGTCTTCATCAGGGACTTCGACCGTGGGGCCGCTGTTCGCCGCCCGGGCGAGGTCAAGGCGCCGCTTGTGCTCTTCCGGAAGATACATCCGGCCCGGCGGCGCGGGCGAGAGGAGCGCATGCACCAATACCGTCCCGACCGTCACGGCGGTCTCGCCATCCATGATGGGATGGCCCCCTAGGTCCACCAGTACAGTTGTCGTCGCGATCTTCATTGCCCGCTCCTTTTGCTATTTTCACGTGAAACAGAGGATCGTTTGCACGTCACCGCATTTCCCCGCTTGACCATGTCCGACTAGTAGGACATACTCCCATTGTCGGTTGGTGATCAGGCCAGCCGCGAGGCAAGGAGGCCCGGAGATCATGAGCACCAGGCAGGAAATCTTCGCAGAGGAAGAGCGGATGGCCCACCTGCTGCGCTGCCACATCTCCCGCGAGCATGCGCGGCTGATCATCAAGTCGACGGACGAGCGGATCGCCCAGGCAATCGCGACGTACGACAAGCCCGACGCCCCCGACCACCACAAGGCCTTGCTCGCGGCGGCCCGCGCCGAGCAGGCTTACAGGATGGAGCACTGAGTCATGACGACGATCGATGTCACAATGCCAGACGGCAGCGTCCGCGCCTTCCTCGCCCGGCCGCCACGCGATGACGAGCCATATTTCCAGATCATGGCGCTCGATCTGGTGCCAGACAGCGCCGAGTGGGAATTTTCGATCGGCTACGATACGTGGCGCGCCGTGCATGCTGATGGCTGGTACACGCACCCCGCGTTGCCGACCGCTCTGATCCGTCGCGCCGGCGGCGTCTGGCGCCTCTACACGTCGCCCCACTCCAGCCGCCACTTTGCCGGCGGCTTTGGTCCAGCGTCCGCCCTCCTGGAGCGCGTCAATCCTGCCCTGATGCCGGCATGGCGGGCGGCGGTAAGCCAATGACCCCTTCCACCCTCCTCCGCGAGATCGGCGAGGCGCTGCACGGTTCCGACCGATGGCGGCGCCCTCTGGGAGCCCAGATCGGCCGAGACGAGCGCACGGTCTACCGCTACGAGCGGGGTGTATCGCCGATCCCCGCCGACGTGTGGCAGGCCCTGCGGCCGCATCTGGAGGCGCGGCGGGCCGAGCTCGGCAAGCTGCTGGAGCGGCTGTAGTCATGTGCCCTCGCGTAGCGGCGCAAATGTCACAGTGACCTCGCTCGTGATGTCCTTGGCGGATTCGGGCGCGGGCGCGGGCTGTGGAGGCGCGTAGGCGTTGCGCATGTGCTCTGCCCAGATGCGCTGGGCGTCCGCGGCGACATTGGTCTGCGCGTACATCTGAGCGTGCAGGCATGCCGGGCAGCGTTGGTTGAGCCAGAGGCCGTGCGGGCACTTCACCCCTCACCTCCGACCGCAGATGCCGAGAAGACGATCAATCACCGTTGCCGGCGGACGGCGCATCTCCTCAAGGTGCCTCCACACTTCCTCCTTGGGCGCGTCCGTCGTGTGCCGCCAGTGCGTCAGCCTGTCTTTCCCGTCCTTGCCGGTCAGGGTGTTGGGATACCAGTATCCGTATTGATGCCGGACCTCGAAGCCATGCGGGTTGGCAATCAAATACATGTCGATCAGCATGCCGGTCGGTGGGGTCTGCTCGTTCACGTCGATCCAGCTGTGATCGTCCTCATGGCTATAGGGCGACTTGGGCTGTACGCGATAGCCCATCGCGCCGATCGCCACGCGGGCCAGTTCGCGCGCTGCGGCCCTGCATTCTTCCGTTGTCGTTTCCCACGGGGGCGACTGGCCGTCACTTCGCATGTGCGGCATGCTGGCGTCGTGTATCGCTTTCGCCACGCGTTCGAGTTCGTCACCCATCACTCACCTCCGGGCTTTGGTGCGGCGGCGCGCGCGGGGCGCGGGAAATGGGGGCGGCGCGCAGGAAAACCGGCCGCGGCGCGGGCCGCTGCACTCACCGGCACGACGGCATAGCCCTGTGCGTGGATGGTGGTGAGGGCGATGCTGGCTTTCTTCTGCGCGACGACACCGCTACTCCAGCAGTGGTATTTGCGCTGGATCTCGTCGATCTCGTTGATCGCCCTCGCTATAGCCCCCTCTCTCCTGTCGTGGGTGGGGTGGAGGCCCTGCAGGCGCTCACGCCGCTCGTTCAGCGGCAACCATACGAAGTCGTGGATCCACGCGCCGGCCAGCATCAGTCCTATGCCGGGAAAGGTCAGGGCGGCCCCAATTGTCGCCACCGCTCCAGCAACACCGTGCGCGATGCCTTCCACGATCATCAGTCCTATCAGCCTCATGCTGCTTCCTTCCGCTCAGGCGTTGTGCTCGGCGGGCTCTCGACGCTGTGCCGCCAGCTCGGTCAAACGCTCAGTCACCGCTCTCGAAATGGCGCCGGCCTTTCGCTCGGCAACGCGCTCCTTGCGTTCGGCCGAGGGGCTGCGTCCAGCGCGCACCAGCGGCCTGATCTCGTCCATCTGGGCCTGCCATGCGGCCGGTTCCTCGCTCCGCAGCGCCAGCACCCCGTGCGTGCCCATGCGCTCGGAACTGACCACGCGGTCTTCGCCCATCTGGATTTCATCGGGCCGCAGGAACGCAATTTCCGGCCGCTCGGCGTAGGCACGCATCGACAGGGACAGGAACACCGGCTTTGCTCGTGGCCGCTCCAGATCCACCCGATAGAACCCGTTGATGATCATGTGCGCACAGGCGCTCGCCACCAGAGCGCCGCGATGCTCGCGGATACGGTTCCCCTGCCGCTCCCACCACTCGGCCACGAGACGGGCCTTGCGCTCCCGATGGCCCTGCAGGTCGAGCTTGGGGCCGTCGCCCCTGACGTGCACGCTCGGCATGCGCGATTCGAAGTCGATCGGGATCGGAAACGGCTTGCTGTTCTTCGGCTGAAACTCGGCAAAGACCTCGTTCGCCGCCGATTCCAGGTGTGCCCCTTCGCGGTGCCCCAGCCTCGCCAAGAACACCGGGCGCAAGCCGACCAGCGCTTGCGGATTGGCGCCGGGATAGATGGCGATGATGCGGTCGAGCAGCTCGGCGACCGTCATTGGCGCACCGCCTCTCGCGCCAGACGGATGCGGCGCGAGTTCCAGTCCTCGCCCTCGACCGCCTCCTGCGTCTTCGTTTTGCGCATGAAGCCCAGCCACGTCGCCGCGGGATCGTGGCTCGTGGTCGCCTTCTCGCGGCACCACAGCCGAAAATCCTGCATCCGATCATCGAACAGCTTGCCGACGAGATCGGGGCGTCCCTTTCGCAGTTGGCCGATCAGCGCTTCGTCTGGTTGCCATTCCTCCGTAATCAGGACTGCCCTTCCTGACTGGCTCGCGCGCGTGCGCGCGCTGTTAGCCACAGACTCGGTAGTTGTTACCTGCTGTAAGTGTTCTTGTAAGTGTGCATCGTTTTGCCATTGCTCCGGGCATTGGCTCTGCTTTTCCGCTGGCATGGCACTGCCATTGGTTCTGCCATGCCAGCGCTTACGCGCACCCTTTCGCCCGGCATTGCTCTTGGCAGCAATCAGCGATTGCGCTTCGTTCCACTCGAACATCACGCGCTCGTGGATCCACTCATCGCCGCGCCGCGTCAGGAACGCCTTGAGGATCGGCCCGTCTTCCCGCCATTCCTTCGGGGTGAGCTTGGCCGTCGCCATCAGCGCGGCATCAGCTCCAGGCAGGACGCCCTTAGCCTTCCAAGCGGCGCAGATCAGCAGGATGTAAGCGCCGTGCTGCCGCGTGGTCAGGTGCAGCGTGTTCGTGATGTAGTCATCGACGTTGAAGGCCATCCAGTCAGGCATCGTTCACGGCCCTCGCGGCAAGAAGCCGGTCCACCATGCGCTGGACCACCATGCCGATCGGCTTCATGGAGCCGACGGGCTTGAGCGCCGCCGGCTTGGCCGGCGACGGCTTGCGCTTGTCCCCTCCGCTCATGAGTCACCATTGAGAGCGGCGCGGGTGTTCCAGGCGGCGATGGCGGACGCTCTGTCTCGCCCGTGCATTGAGACGTTGAGCCCGCTAGGCTGCCCCGCCGACACAGGGCACCAATGAAACACCGTCGCAGATATGACCGCCGACGGCCTGCCATCCATGCGGGGGGTGTTGTTTAGGCGGCGCTCCTCGATGTCGGTAGTGCCGCCGCCACAAAACGGGCACGGAAGTAGTTCGGACGGTTTCGTGGTAGAAACGGGATTAGCCATGTCGCTCGCGTCCTTTCCGCAGCGTGTGGTTAGAGGCGGTGCACGTGTTACCAGCACGTCCCGTTCACGGGCTTTCATGCGCCCTCCGATGGTTCAGCGGCGGCCGAGCCTGGACGCGGACCGATTCGCGCCGTGCCCGTGCCGCCGCCCGCTGGGAGCCCCCTCGCCAGCGTTTCGTCGATTGCGTTTGCCGGACTGAACCGCGGCTGCATCCACACGCCGAGATGGCGCGCATTACGTATCGCCACGTATCCGTCCATGCCGATCGCCCACAGGGCCGTCCCCGTGCTCGGCGACTTCCCGACGCTGCCATCCCGGCGCTCGAACTTGACCTTCGGCAGGAACAGCATCGCCCAGGCGTACGGCGCCCAGCGCTGAAACCACGGCGCGCTGGTGCGGTCGGGTGTCAGGGCGACGCCGTTGCCGTGCTCGACGAACTTCGCAAGCCACGGCTCTATGCCGTTGCGGCCCCCAAACGGCGGATTCATCCAGACGAAGCCGCGCCATTCCGCTGACAGCCCATCGTGCCGCTCGTAGTAGAGCGCTGGAACGTGGCAGGCACCAGGCGAGGCAGCGACGTCGAGATCGAAGCGACAGCCGAGCGCGTCGAAGATATACTTCGGCGTGTACCATTCGTCGGTCTTGCCGGCGGCTTCCCAATGGCTCATGCCGCCACCTTCCCTGCGGTCGCGCGCCGGATCTCGATGCGCGTTCCGGCGAGGCCCGACACGAACTGCGCATCGATCCTCATCACGTTCCGGTCGTCCGATATGCGGCCAGTTGCCATGAGAATATCCAGAATCGGCTTTATGAGATTGTCGAGGTCAGCCTTGGTTTGGGATCGGCCGAACTCCAACGCGATGGTGATTGGACCGGGCACATGCCACGCGCACTGCCTGCGTATCTGGCTTCCGGCCTTTGCCTGCCACGCCCTGTATTCGGGCGACTTAAACCGCCCGCGCTTCGAGTTGATAAAAAGGTTATTGAGGCTCGGCGGGCACGTGGCGAGAGACAGCGCCCCGCACTCCACCGGATCGCCGTCGAGCGGAGTCGGGATGATTCGGTGGATGCGGGCTGCTGTCACGGCAGGTGCTTCTCCAGGCGGTTGCAGTTGTCGATGATGTTCTGGAGCGCGCCGCGGATGGTGCGGGCGTGGTCGTCGGCGACGTTGAGCAACCCGAAGCACCCAGGCACTAACTCGGACGAGTCTTCCGCCTTCGGCTCCGCGCCGACCATCCTGTCCACCAGCCGCTCGACGCGACTGGCAGTGCTGATCGCCATTTCCTTCACGTCCTCGATGTTGCCGAAGCAAGACGGGTTAACCGGCGTCGGCGGTTGAACAGTCGAAGCACCACCAACAGTGCTGGCCGTTCTGAGCCCGGCGCTATAATCTGCGTAACCTTCCATCTTCTCTCTCCTTCCGGGCCTGATGCCCTGTTGCAAACTGTTAGCGGCGGCCCTTCGCGAGCATGGCGGCAGTCACCTTCCGCAGCTCACGCCATGCCGCTTCCTTGCTGCCCTTCGGTGCAGTGTGGACCGCCATCAGCGCACGGCGGTATTCAGGGCGGCCCACGGACAGGCGCTTGATGCGGCGGCGGGTCATGCCGGCAGCCCCAGCGCTCGCCGCCGCGCCGTGATAGCGGCCTGGGCGGCGTCCATGTCGATGTCAGAGGGCGGCGCAGACGGAGGAGCGGCACGCGCCACCTCCGGCTGGCTTGGGCTGTTTAATGCCCTTCCGTCATGGTCGCCTCCTGGGTTATCCGCCGCCGTACATTCGCCTCGTGGCGAAACTTCATCTGGCGCCCGTGCAGTCACGGTGCTGCTGGCGGCTGGCGCCTGCGGGCTAATGGGTGTGGGGGCTTCCGCCTCCCCCACTAGGCTGGCTTCGGACTCCGGCCATTGGCGCGTGCACGCGCCGCCATCCAGCGCCCTCGGGCACTCGGGAGCTGTGCCGGCCCCTACTCCGAACTCGGAGGCCGGTGACGGCGGTGGTTCGGAGGCCGTCTCAGTGATTTCGCCGGTGACGGCGTCGTAGGCTGGAGTCGCATCTGAGGCCTGTTTTGCGACTGACTTGGCGCGGGCCACCGTTGCTCTATGAACGCCGCCAATTTCCGCCGCCTGATCTAGCGTCGCACCCTGTTCAATCGCTTGTATGGCTCGCCATTTGCCCCCCAGCGCGTTCTCGTAGGCCGTCAGGATGTCATCTTCAGTTTGGCGCTTCTCTGGATCCATCCGCTCCCGCACGAACACCTTGCGCAACGCTTTGGTGTCGAAACCGTCCTTCTTGGCGTTCAGCACCACTCGTCGGATAGACTCGCTCTGCATATCACGCGCGTCCGCGTGACCGTGCATGGTGTCCAAGTATGCCCGGAGCTTGGCGGCGTTGATCCTCATTGGAGCGCCACCGGCTCGACGGTGAGCATTGCCGGATCGAAAGCGAACCACTCGCCTTGATGGCGGCAGTGCGCGAACATCGCGTGCAGGTCCCGCTCGCAATCGAAGTAGAACAGACGCAGGAGCCGAACATGGCTGCCGCATGCGCCCTTAAGCGCCTTGATGCGCTCCTCGGGGTCCATGGTGCGGCCGATCTTCACCAGACCTGAATCGGCTTGCGCCACATAGGTAAAACCGGGCCGCCGTCCGACTGCGGCAGCGAACTCAGCGAGTGCGACAGAAAGCTCAGCTCTTCGTGCCGCTTCTCGGGCATTCAGCCGCTCGATCCGCTCAATGAAGCTCTTGAGCCTGTCGGCCACGATCGGTCCGGCTTTGGTCATTGGATCACCCCGCGCTGATGCGGCAACTTCCCCGCCGCCGCGAGGTCAACCGACACCTCGCTCAGTATCCGCCTCACGTCATCGCAAAGCTCTTTGTTGGTCGGCTCGCGGCCAAGCTTTTGCTTGAGCGCTTCGTAGACGGTGGGCTTAGTCATCGCGCGCCCGCCACAGAAACGGCGAGCGATAGAGCGCGCTCGATGTAGATGAGGCATTCCGAAGGCGACGGATTGGAGCGCAGCAACATGCGTCGCGCGTCCTCTATGGCGCCGCGAAGCTCGCGCACCTCGTCTCGAAGGTCGTCCATCGCGTCTTCCGCTACGGCGGCCCGGGATTCGCCAGACGCCTCCTCAAAGGCGGCGACCACCTCCGGGTAGTCGTTGAGGTCGAGTTTGATGGTCGGGAGCCTCATTGCTGGCGCTCCTCGAAGTACCTGCAGGCTGACTCGGCCCATAGGCCACCCTTCTGCACGTGTCCGTCGTACAGCTCCGCGGCCTTGCGGCAGGCACCCTTCTCGTAGCGCTTTGGGTTCGCGTCGGGGGCCATGCCCGCCTTGTCGGGCGTGGCAAAGTCGCGCCCCCACACCGGCAGGTCACCGCGCAGGGCACAGTCCTTGCAGTACCTTCCGCTCGGACCCGTCCCGGCAAAATGCGCCATGCCTGGCACGACGGTCGGTTCCATGCCATCCGACTTGAGGCGGATATGGGCGTCACCGCGAGCAATCTTGATGCGCTTCGGCGCGAGATTTCCCGTCAGTAGGTCGATCTGCACCGGCTTGCGGCGGATCTTGCCCATCTCGGCGCGCTGTTCTTCCGTTGTCGCATGCGGCTTGAGTGCCATCTATCCCTCCTCATCCTCGCGGCGCTGGCGCTCGTCATGGGCGACGCGCGCGGCCATGACGTCCCGCAGTCGTCGATAGGCGGACAACAGGGGCTCGCGCTCGACGCCGATCGTCACCACGCCCAGGCGCAGCGCGAAGTGGAACAGGTCGAGCTGGCGGTCGAACCCACAGCCTCGCCACCAGTGCACAGAGAGGAAGACGCCGGGGCTCATCCGCCCTCCAGTTCCCGCACACGCTTGCGGGCCGCTTCGATCAGCACCATCTTCGCTGCTTCCGGCTGTCCCACGTCCTTGAGCAGCAGCGCGCAAAGCTCGGCATCGGTCAGCATCGCGTACAGGTGCTTGGCCTGCGGTGCCGTCGTGCCGGCCTTCCAGTTCTCGACCGTGCGTGCGCTCGGCAGCCTGAGCCGGCGCGCGATTTCCTTGGCCGAGAACGGCCGCAGCAGATCCGCGAATGTCTCGTTGATCGTATGCGTGGTGATGGCTGCTACGCTGGACACGTTACGTACTCCGCTCCTTTTGCGCGTATCGACTTCCTTGGCTCTTTCCATGCGGCGTCCTCCATGATCGGGGCATGGAAGAAGCCGACGAAACCAACCACTGGACACACATCGGCACAGCCGTCCGGGCCGCGGTCGCCAAACTTTTGGCCCGAGACGGAAGTATTCGAGAAAGTGCCGCCGCGCCCAAAGACGCAGCGGCGAGGTGCCTGACGCCGACACGAGAGCGTCAGGGGGAGGAAGAAAGTGCAGGCCCTATCCCCGCCATCGGGGCCTGCGGCGATGATACGGCGCGGAACGGTGCCAACACCCCGAGGGGGCCGTTGCGCGGCGGAGATAGGGGCGCCGGCCGCCCAAGGGGAGGAAGCGGCCGGCGCGGCGCTGCTGACGTACAGGGGGCGTCGGGCAGCGCGGGGGAAGACGTGATTCGACGAATCGCGGCCGTATGGGGCGGTCGCGCGGGCGGCTCGGCGTGGTGTTCTCCCCGCGTCCGTCATGCCGGGCCGCCTGATCTGTACTCGGGCCAGCGGCGCGCGATGGCCTCCAGCGAGCGGTTGTGAAGACGAATGGCCGCCTGATGGCCGGTGCTCAGCAGGTGCTTGGCGTGCTGAATGGCGTATCGGACCGAGGTGTGGTCCTTGTAGCCGTAAAGCTCAGCCAGACGCGGCAAGCTCACCTCTACCAGGCGCGCCACAATGTAGAGGGCGACGTGCTTCGGGATGACCGCCGACCGAATGGTGCGGTACGACATCAGCTGCTCGCCGCGGTATCCAGCTTCCGTGGCCACCACGTTGGTCATGGCCTTGATGCGCGCCGTCTTGCCGGGCGATTCATCCTTCATCCCAGGACCGCCGGGCATGTGCGTGCGCTCGATCGGGAGCGCCTTGATCTTCGCATGCACCTCCAGCGCGACGGGGCTCGGGAACTTGCGCATCTTGCCTGCGCGCTGGTGCATGGGGCGGATGCCGTGCGCCTTGGTAGCCAGCACGACGGGCGGCAGCACGGTCTCCTCTATGCGAGGCATCGGCGGTATCTTCGACATCGCCGCAGCGCTCATCCCGCGCTCGGCACAGCGCTCCCTCAGCGCCTCCCGCTCGGCCCAGACTTCGCGCAGGTAACCGTCCGCTGGCTGCATGCCCTACCTCCAGATCAGCCAGCAGATGAGGCCGAGCGTCAGGGCCGTGCTCGCGAGGCAGAGCAGCAGGCCGACGATGGGGATTGGCGGCGGCACCGGCTCCGGCACGTAGACCGTGCTGATCTCGTTCGGGTCGTGGTGCATCATGCGGGCACCTCTTGGTCATGAGGGCCGGTGACGCGAATGCACTTGAGCCCGTGCTTGCGCAGATGGTCAGCGCACGTTTCGGCGGCTTCTTCGCTTTCCTCAGTGGCGCTCTGCGGTATCCAGCCCTTGTTAACTTCTGTGGCCCATTCGACGCGCCAAACCTGTATGGTCTTCGTGCGCAGCGGCGGGCTGAGGAGGTGGTTGCGGGTGGCGCGGTACATCGCGCGAGCAAGATCGCGCGAGTATTCATATTGAACACCGTTCCCGTCGCAGCATTCCATCGCGCGCAACGTCGCCTCGCTCGGCTCCTCCGGCATGACGGGCCCGGCGAGGGCGGACTCGGCGGCGTCGAGGACCAGATCCAGTGTGGTGTTGTCCGCCATGCGCCGAGTGCGCAAAACGCCAATCGCCTCTTTCAGTTTCTCGCGGTCGGTCATGGGGTGCTCCAGTGATGAAAGACAACAACCGGCTCCCATTGGTAGAACTCGGCCATCGCCTCTTCGGCGGCGAGTTCTTCCAAGCACTCTTCGCAAAGATCGCGCGGGATCGAGACGGTGTTGCCGCAGTTCCAGCCTTGGCCACCGCACAGGTAGCCGAGGCTGTCGTCATCCGGCGAGCGCGTTTTCCACTGGTCGTAGGTCATCGAAGTCCCCGCTGTTTGCCGAGAAGGACTCGCAGACCCGTGATTGCCTCGTATGGCGCGCGGTACTTGATCGGCCACGGGTCGCTGTCGTGGATGTGGTCGGTTTCGTCCACAACCCGCTGCGCAGCAGCCTGCAGTTCACCAAATGACGCCAGCAATCGCTGGTATCGGAGCTCTTGCTTGTGCTGGGCCTGCAGCATGTCGCCTGCCAAACGCAAAGCCTCATTTCGACAGCCCGGCTTGTGGCTCACAGCAGAGCAGGCGGGGGCCATCACTCCGCAATCACTGCATCGAAAGACGCCTTTCCCGCTCATGGGAACCACTCCACGTCGAATATCGGCATGTTGCGGACGCGGCCGATCGGCAGGCGATGCTCAATGGCGTGGAGGCCATATTGAGTAGCGCCGCAGACCTCGCCCTTGCTGTCGAAAGTCAGGAAGATCACGGCATTGCGTCGGATGCCTATCACGACGCGATAGCGGGCGACCTCTCCGTCAGAACGATAGGTGCCGCCGAGCAGCGGATACACGTCGCCCACCTGCGGTCCTTCTGCGAGGCCTTCTGGCTTGGCCTCGACGTTCAAGCGCATGTTGTCGCTCATGCCGCCGCCCTCCGCTGGCGCTTGGGGGCGGCCTCCTCGGGCAACCGTCGCGCCTGCAGGAAGTCCGGCGGAACGGCCTTGCCCATGCCGGCAGCGATCGATGCAACTCGAGCCCGATCCTTCCAGGGGATGCCGCGTTGCATCCACTTCTTCACGTTGTGGACCTCGAAGCCGGCGCTGGTCAGCGCGTCGACTCCGATATCGGAGATGATTTCCTTGTCGTTTGGCGGTTTGGTCGACATGCCGTCGACGATAGGGACGATTTGTCTCCCTTGCAAGCGAAATTTGGGGACAGTCCGTCCATGGACAACATGGTGCCGGACGCGCTCGCCCTATCGCGAGACAATCAGTCCATGCAGATCAAGCCCGCTACAAAGGCGCTCTCAGCCACAGAGAAGGCAACGGAGCGCGCCTACCACGAATCCTTCCGCCGCCGTCTCAAGGACCTGCGCGAAGAACTCCAGTGGAGCCAGGCTGATATGGCGAATGCCCTCGGTTTGTCGCTGGACAACTACAAGAAATACGAGATTCGCTCAAAATTCCCTCCCCACCAGTATGAAAAACTGGCACTGGTTACGCACAAAAGCGTCGATTTCATTGTGACGGGGCGCATCAATATTACGCAGTTTCGGCGCAGGGCGACCAGCTAAAAGGGCTTGCGCCGATGCATTCCTCCTAGCGCCAGCGCCATTACCTGTGGATTTTGTGGATAAATAAAATCGACTGCACTGCGAGTGCAGTATTGTTGCCGCAACAAAGCCAAACCGCTGCGTTTGCGTGCCCATAGGCGCATTCGTGCCGCCTTGATGTTCCGATGCTGTTCGCGACAAGGGACATTGTGTCTCTTTTTTTGGTTGCAATGGAGACAATCCGTCCCCATACTCCGCCTCACCAACACGAGGCACCCCATGCGATACGAGATCGAGCGACTGACCAAGGACGGCTGGCACTGCTTTGCGTCGTGCGGCGATCTGGTCACGGCGAACCTCAGCTTCCAGTCCTTCCGCAAGGACATGCCGCGCACGGCGCTGCGCATCGTCGAGTCCGATGGCCGACGGCTGGTCTGCCTGCACGACCCGCGCCCCACCCTCTCCTAACCCACGAGGCACCCCATGAGCACGAGCGACAACCAAGCCAAGAAGGACGAAGCCGCCAGCGCCATGCTGGCCGCGCTGAAGAAGGTTCGCTGCCATGTCGAATGGTTGGCTGCGCCCAAGCAGATCGGCTTACCCGGCAGCGCATGGGCACCTGATGACCTTGTTGCAATCGATGCCGCCATCGCCGCCGCCCGCGCCGCCGGCATCAAGGGAGAGTGAG
Source organism: Pseudomonadota bacterium (assembly GCA_049323495.1). Taxonomy (GTDB): domain Bacteria; phylum Pseudomonadota; class Alphaproteobacteria; order Reyranellales; family Reyranellaceae; genus Reyranella. The sequence continues at coordinate 379,705 of JBMONG010000032.1, read as the reverse complement.
ATGGCCGACACCATTCCCGTGCGTCAAGCAGACGGCTTCGTTGTCACCACCTGGTGGCAGGACGAGAGCGGCAACGGCAGCAAGGGCAGCTACGACTACGACTGGCGCCCGACGCTCAACGATGCGCTGGACCTCTACAACGAATACGAGCGCGGTGAGCATCCGCGCGCCCGAGCTGTCGGCATCTTCGTCGTGGCCAACGGGCTGCCGATCTCGGGCGGCCGCATCGACCCGGCGCAGCTCATGGCGTTGATGGCCGAGTACCCCACTCCCCGCGCAGCCTGATCACCAAGGAGAGAGATGATGAACACGAACCTGCATCCGATCTTTCAACAACTTTTTGAGGATTTCGGAATGGCTACGACCAAATCTGACGCACAGCGCGAGTTCGAGGAAGCCATGGCCCCGCGGAAGAACCCGCTGCACCCGATGTTTCGGGATCACAACTGCTGGCGGTGCAAGGACGGCGTGCAGCCCTGCGTCAACAGGCGTGGTCCGCATGACTGCGAATACCCGCACGCTCGCAACGATTGAGGACGGCCATGACCAATGCGCCCAATATTCCGGCCGGACTCTACCAGTCAATCGAGCGCGTTCTCGACGACAACAGCGCATGGATTGCTCGCCCAAGCCCGGCCGTCACCGAAGCGGTCGCACGTGCCGCCATGGACTACTTCAGCCGCCACAGCCGGCGCGAACAGATGCACATGGTGATGGACGGCGCAATCACGGCGCTCCGCAAGATCAAGGAGGCCCCATGACCCCCTCACAGCTGGAAGCCGCTGCTGGGATCGGAGACGGGGAATGACCCGTCGGATCATCACCCGCCACGAGCCGCCGCCGATTCCCGTTCGTGGGTTCGACTGGCGCGCGCTGCCTGCCGACTACGACCTGGGCGACCCCATCGGCTGGGGCGCTACCGAGCAAGAGGCGATCGACGACCTGCGCGAGAAGATGGAGGACGGGGAATGACCATGGAACGTCGCGAGCCAGTAAAGCACTGGTCAATGAAAACCGCTATCGAGCAAATCCAGAAGTGCGGGTTTGAGTGCGAGGGCGGCCGCATAGAGTTCAACGACGCCTGGACGTGGCTTTGTCGAGCTGCTGAGCGCGGCCCCGAGTTCTGGCCGGGGCAAGGCGTTTGGTACGAGGTTGAGGCCTACACCCCAGGCGGCATGGCCATCAAGCAGTGGGGACACTTCTACATCGTCGGGTGCTGCATGTCGTCCGGCACCGACTCTCGGTTCTGGCTGTACTCGCTGAGCAATGATCCGCCGGCCCCCTACCACTACGGAGCCGTGCAGTTTTCCGGCGTGTCTGGTGACCAACTACGCCTCACGAATCCCGGCGGGATCGGAGACGGGGAATGAGCACCTACCGCTATCCCGGCCTGCCGGGCACCAACTGCCGTGGTGACGCCCCCGGCATTGAGTCGAGGGTCACTATACACGACACCGTGCCGCTGCCGCCAGATCCACGGTGGGACCTGATGTCGGTGGAACCGATGAAGAAGCCCTCCGCATGGGAGAGGTTCGCCGCGTTCTGCAGGCGCGTTTTCAAGGGAGCCCGCCATGGATGAAGAAGCCACCTTCGACTGGGACGACGACGATTCGATCCCCGTGAATGTCGACGGCGAGATCGAGGAAGGGAGCGAGTTCGATGACGACATTCCCTGATGTGGTGCGCGATCTGGGCGCCATCGAGACCATGCCCATGGGCGCCTACACCTATGACGAGGTGATCCGCATCAAGTGGGCCGCCGAGCGGGTGGCGCGTGCCATGCGCGGAGAGCTGGACCGCAGGAACGCGCGGACCGTCGATGAGGCGTGCGCGCTCACGATTGGAGAGCCGGCATGATCGACTTCAAGGCTCTCTCGGCCCCCTTCCCGCCCGAGGAAGTCTCGTGGCGCCTCGGCTCGACCAGCAAGGAGAAGATGCGCGGCATGGCGCTGGACAAGACGCGAGGCTGGTCGATTCCAGCCAAGCTGTCTCATCGGTCAATCCCAGAGCCGAACAGCGGCTGTCTGCTTTGGCTCGCCGCGGTCAACGCCAGCGGATACGGCATCATTGGGATCAATGGGCGTTCGCTGCTTGCACATCGCGTTGCCTGGGAGGCCGAATATGGGCCGATCCCGGATGGCCTGCACGCGCTCCACAAGTGCGACGTGCGTTCCTGCATCAATGTCTATCACCTGTTCTTGGGAACAAACGCGGACAACGTTGCGGACAAATGCGCCAAGGGACGCGCTATCGGCGAAGGCCCTACAGGCGAAGACCACCCCAGCGCAAAGCTGACCGAAGACGACATAAGGGCCATTCGCCTGTCTGTGCTTGGCCCGACGGCGCTCGGCCGGCAGTGCGGCGTAAGTCAGTCTCTTATCAGCATGATCCGCGCCCGCAAACGGTGGGCGCACGTGGAGGATATTCATGATTGATTTCCGTGCTCTGGCCGCTCCGTTTGAGCCGGAGGAGGTCTCTTGGCGACTCGGCTCAGTAAGTAAGGAAAAGATGAGGGGAATGGCCCTCGCCTTCGTGGATGCCCGCACGGTCATGGATCGCCTCGACGACGTGTGTGGCCCCGCCGGCTGGCAGTGCCGCTACAGCCACGCCAACGGCAAGACCGTGTGCGACATCGGCATTCTATGCGACGGCGAGTGGATCTGGAAGGCCGATGGCGCCGGCGACACGGACATCGAACAGGAAAAGGGCGCCCTCTCCGATGCCTTCAAGCGTGCCGCCGTGCGCTGGGGCATCGGTCGCTATCTCTACATGCTGGACAGCCCGTGGGTGGAGATCGAGGAGGCCGGCCGCTCGTTCCGCATCCGGCGTGGAGCGTACAAGGAACTGGAGATGATCCTGCGGCGCTTCAACCACTCCTACGCCGCTGGCGAGGTCAATCAGCCGAGCGCGATCAGTCAGGCGCGTGACGACATCGCTCAAATGCAGGTCAACGGGGAGCAGCCCGTGCGCGAGATGAAGTCACAGTCCCGGCTGGCGGCCGAGCTGTTCGCCTCCCGCGCCATCATGGTCTTCCGGGACATCAAGGGCGGTGCGAGCGTGGCCGACTGGTACAACGCGCCGTTTTCCGAGAAGGGCACGAAGACCAACCGAGACAAGCTGGCCGAGCTGGCCGAAAAGCATCCCGACCTCCACCAGAAGGTCGAGGAAGCGGCCGAACAGGCCCGCGCTAGCGGTGGAGCGATCCTGCAATGAACGACAAGATCATCCGCGACCCCTCCACCCTGGTCGAGCGGCTTATCGAGGCCGGCGAGGCATGGGCCGACCTCAATGCGGCGGCTGACGCTCTCGAGGAAACCAAGGGCGCCGTGCTGGGCTCCATCCTGCGCGAGCATTTCGACGAGCCGGCATGGAAGGCCGATGCTCAAGCGAAGTCGGACGAGCGGTATACCAAGCACATTGCGGCGATGGTGGAAGCGCGACGGAAGGCCAACAAGGCGAAGATCCGGTACGACTCTGGGAAAGCCTTTGTCGAGCTTGCGCGATCGGCCGAATCGACGCGACGTGCCGAGATGAACTTGGCGGGCGGCCGATGACCGACGTCTCCACCACCCCGCGCGGGCACATATCCCGAATGCAGCGTCTTCGGATATTCGAGGACCATCACGGCATATGCTGTCTCTGTAACCGCAAGATCGACGGCGCCCGCGAGGCCTGGATCATCGAACACCCGCGAGCGCTCGGGCTTGGCGGCGCAGACGATGACACGAACAAGGCGCCAGCGCACGAGCGCTGCCGGCGCGTCAAGGACAAGGCCGACGTGGCAGCCATCGCCAAGGCGAAGCGGGTCAAGGCCCGTCATCTCGGCCTCAAGAAGTCTGGCCGCCCGATGGTCGGTAGCCGGGCCAGCGGATGGAAGCACCGGATGGACGGGACGTGGGAGCGCCGGAACATAGACGAGGTGACGACATGACCGACTCCCCTCCTTCACGCATCTCAATCAATCCGGGCGGCGCCGACGACCCCGTTCGAGACGAGTGCTTTCGCGGCATGCAGCTTGCCTGTGCAGGCGCGTCGATCGGGTCTGCGGTCGCCGCTCACATCGACAGCCTGAGTTGCGTGATCTCGGTCGTCGCTGAGGACCGCGCCCATGCCGAGCAACTCATTGAAACGATTGGTCGCGACCTCAGGACGGCGGTTGATCGCAACTGGAGCATCGTCAAAGAGCAACTCACCAATGCGGTGTCGGAGGCTGGCCATGGTTGACCGCGCCGCCGCCCTCAACGCCCTTGCCGACCGTGTGGAGAGCGAGGGGCCGAGTCGGGAATTGGATTGCCGGATACAGGCGTCGTTCGACGACATGGCGGCCGAGCGCCTTCGCGATCCCAGCGCTAGCTTCAACGTTATCGGCATTCATACCGAAGGCGAAACGTGGGCCGCAAACTACCGCGTGCTTCACTACACCTCCAGCCTAGACGCTGCCGTGTCGCTGGTCCGGTGGTGCATCTCACACCTGAGCGAGATCGGCGCCGACGGCCTACCTCTCGCCATACTGACGGACGGCGCTCGCGAGGCCCGCGGCATGTGCCTGCACTCCCCGACCAGCGGCGTCACCGCGCTTGCCCGTGCTCTCACCGCCGCCGCCCTTCGCGCCATTGCACAGGCGCCTCATCAAACCATCGCCCGTGAATCGTAACTGAAAGGACCGACTGCAATGACTGTCGAGAAGCACGCCCAGGTGAGCGCCCAGTGCCGCGTAGTCGCACATCTCGCGATGGAGATCGCTGGTCTCTATGTAGACCTCGCGGTAATGGCCGCCGCCGGCATTCACCCGGACATCATGGACATGCGCGGCCGAGAGAGTGCGCGCCTCATGAATCAGTTGGGCGACATCCTCAACGGCTGTGATGCCGCCGATGCCGAAACCGCGGATTGGACGGCGCCGATATTCGAGCGTGCGCGAGTGATGTTTCCCGACGATTCGCGAACCACGCAGGAGGTCCCATGACCGACACGACAGAGGCGGTGCAGGCCGCGTGTAACATCGTAGAGGTTGCGGATGCACTTCGGGAAGAGCTGGCGAGCCAAGACCCGTCCGCGCCTGATTTCCTGGCGCTCGCCATGGTGGCAAAGCGCGCCCTGCTCTCCCTCGCCGACCGCGACCTGATCGATGAGGCGGCGCGGGTGGCGGATGATGTCGCCGAGAAGTGGCGCGTTGGATCGTACGAAATGCAGTACGGCGTGGCATGCGATATCGCCACTCGAATCCGCGCCCTCCGCACCTCTCCTGCCCCGTCGCCGTGGAGGCCGATAGACGACCGCTACGAGGTGTCTCACGACGGGCGAGTACGCGAGGTCGGCGGGAAGATGATGGGGCAATGGCAAAATGGCGACGGCTACATGCTGGTCAGGCTGAATCACCCGCGACGCACAGAGCGAGTACACCGGCTTGTTGCCAAGGCCTTTGTCCCCAATCCGGATGGTCTGCCGGACGTGAACCACCTCGACTGCAACAGGGCGCACAACCACGCAACAAACCTGGAATGGTGTACCCAACAGCAGAACCTCCAATATGCCACCGCCCTGGGACGTATGAAGCGAGACTATTGGAAGGGTAGGCGGTCACCAAATGCTCGCCTCTCTGACGAGACGGCGGCGGCAATCCGGGTCGCCTACGCAGCCGGAGAAGGCAGCCTTGAAGCATTGGCAAGCCGCTTTGGCACCAACAAACGTACGGTCGGCAAGATCGTGAAGGGAGAATTCTATGTCTGAATGGCGTGACATAGAGAGCGCGCCCAAGGATGGGACCAAGATTTGGGCGTTTACGACAGAGGGTGCGCAGCGCGTTGTAAGATGGACAGAGGAGCAACCGGCCGGGCCCGACGACCCGGGGCACGAATCCGGTTGGATGTCAGACGATGGCGCATCCCATCCTGCCTGCTTTTTCCGTCAGCGGCTGCCTGCAACCGACCCGCCCACCCACTGGCGCCCCCTCCCCGCCCCGCCGAAGGGAGGGGAGTGATGGCGAAGTCGTGGCGTTGTTTCCACTGCGGCGACGTGTTCCGAAATCCACGACACGCCGCCTCACACTTTGGCATCGACGAGCTGCAGACGCCGGGATGCGTCGCTGTCTTGCGTCACGGCGAAAGCCACCTGCTCGACCGCATCCGCGATCTGGAGGAACGGCTTCGCCGCTACGAGAACGAGGATAGTGATATCCAGCGCTGGGCGCAAACCAAGATGGCCGATCACGCCACAGCCCTGCGCCGTGAGGAAGAACGCGGCTATGAACGCGGACTACACGACGGTCTGAAGCATGGCGCGGCGATCCTCGCCGAGCGCCTCCAGTCCACCACCGGAGGCGACCATGACTGAGCCGCGCGACCTGCACGAGATCGAGCGCATCAAGTCTCGACACTACGAATGCTTCATCGAGGACCACGAGAGCAAGCCGTGGACGCCGGGCCGGTGTGCCGGATACGCGGGGCGTAGCCTGCATCTGATGCGCTGCAAACGCAAGGACGGCCATGGGCTTGGTGGCCTCTTCTGCCGACAGCACGCGAAGGAGCAGCCATGACTAACCTGCACGAGATCATCGCCGAGCTGCGGAGGCTGCACGAGGCCGCGACGCCGCAGGATATCGACACCGCGGAGGAGATCGCTCCCGGCATCTACGAATGCCCGATGTGCGACGGTGAGGGCGCTGTTCCCGGCGTGTCGTTCACGAACTACGACGGGCGCGCGGCAGGCGTACAGTTCTTCGGAGTCGGCGAGACGCACAAGCATGCGGAAGCGAGGCCTAACGTGGCTGTGTATGTGGATGACATGTACCGGCAGCCGATGGGGCGCTTCAGGCGAATGAAGATGTCCCACATGATCGCGGACACCGATGAAGAGCTGCATGCCATGGCGGCCCGCATTGGCGTGGCGCGGAAGTGGCATCAAGGCGACCACTACGACATCGCCATGAGCAAGCGGGCACTGGCGATTCAGTGCGGCGCCAAGGCGATCTCACTCAAGCAGCTTGCATGCATGTCTGCGCTGCGGCGGCGAGGATTGCCGATGGGCGACCCGGAGACAGCCATCGACCGATTCGTGGCGGCGCGTCGCCCCGCCCACCCCGACACTGTGGAGCCGAGGCCATGACTGACGTGGACGTGTCGCGCAAGGGACCATACAGGGGCTACGGCCACCGGCACGAGCGGGGCACGAAGATCCGCATCGATAACCTGCCGACGCCCCAGGAGCTGGCCGAGCAGCCCCACAAGGGCGACGACGCCGACCGCTTCACGCTGTACACTCCCGACCAGATCGAGGCAGAGACCAAGGACGTGAAGATCTGCATCACGTTCGGCAACGGGCCGTCCGACCCTGCGGCAGTGATCAAGATTCGCGACCAGGCCGAGATGGTGATCGCCGGCATGCGGGCGATTATTGAAAAGACGCGCCAGCATGATATCGGATCAACTCGACAGAGGATCGAGGCTCGCGCGGAGGCTGCTTCTCTTGGTCGCGCCCTCTCCCGGTTCAATGGGCGCACGCCTCACGGCGATTGGAAGCCGAAGAGCCGCCGTCCTTGATTTCAAGTACACACAATACGTGGTGCACGTCATGCAATTGGCGAAACTATATATTATACGATAATCAGAGATGAGGTAGGCTGCCATGGCGGTGTCTCAACGTCCGACGCCCGAGTCGCTTCCCCGCGAGCCCTTGGCACGCCTGCTGGCCGTCATGGCCTGGCTCCGCGACCGTCAGCATGGCTGCCCGTGGGATCTCGAGCAGACCTTCCGGACCATTGCCCCGTACACGATCGAGGAAGCCTACGAGGTCGCCGACGCGATCGAACGGGATGACCTCGCCGCGCTCAAGGAAGAGTTGGGCGACCTCCTGCTCCAGGTGGTCTACCACGCCCAGATGGCCAGCGAGGCCGGAGCCTTCGACTTCCAGGGCGTGGCGGCGACCGTGGCGGACAAGATGGTGGCACGGCATCCGCACGTCTTCGGTGATGCGACGGTCGACACGGCCGAAGAACAGACCGTCTCCTGGGAAGCGCGCAAGGCGGCCGAGCGCGCCGCCAAGGGCGGTGGCGAGGCGAAACAGCCGGCAGGGGCCCTGGATGGGGTTGCCCGCGCCCTGCCCGCCCTGCTCCGTGCCGAGAAAATCCAGAAGCGGGCGGCCCGGGTAGGCTTCGACTGGAAGGAATCCGCGCCAGTCATCGACAAGATCGAGGAAGAGCTGGGCGAGCTCCGGCGCGAACTGGCAGTGGAAGGCATCGATCCGGCTCGGGTGGCCGACGAACTCGGGGACGTGCTGTTTGCCGTCGCGAACCTGGCGCGCCACTGCAAGGTCGACCCGGAAGCCGCCCTGCGGGCCACGAACGACAAGTTCGAGCGCCGATTCCGTCATATCGAGCGGCGACTCGCGGAAAGCGGTCGAAAGCCGTCCGACGCCACCCTGGAGGAAATGGAAGCCCTGTGGCAGGAGGCCAAGACGGCACCCACCACATGATCCGTTACGGCGTCAGCCCTTGGGTGCCCCGGCGAACAACGGCAATTCGATCGCCTCGACGAGGCCCCTCACCTCTGCCATGACCTGCGCATCCACTGCTGAGATCAGCCCGTCGCCAAGCGCCTGGCTCGGCGCGTAGGGACGTCCGTCGAAGCGTTCCGCAACGCCGCCCGCCTCCGCCACCATCAATGTGCCGGCCGCGTGGTCCCACGCCTTCGTCGAGCGGTAGAGGTTGAAGTCGGCGCGGCCAGCCAGAATCTCCAGGTATTCGGCGCCCGCACAGCCCAGGGTCGACACCCGGCCCAGCGTCCGGCGCTGCTGCGGCGGGAGTTGGCGCTCCAGCGCGCGGCGGATCTTGAATCCGACAAAGCCCTTGAGCGGACCGGCCAGACGCTCCCTTTTGACAGGAACCCCGTCGAGGGTCACGCCAGCGCCCCTCAGCGCCACGGCCATGAGGCCACGCGGCACATCCAGGATCCAGCCTCCCACCGGTACCGCGTCGTGCACCAGACTGACGATCATCGCGAATCGATCGCGGCCCGCTGCAAAATTGTTGGTGCCGTCGAGCGGGTCGACGATCCAGCAGGTCTCGCCAGGTCGTCCGATCAGCTCCACCAGCGCCGGATCGCTTTCGACCGCTTCCTCGCCGACGACCGGAACACCGGGCAGGATCTTGGCCAGCCCTGCGGCAAGCCGATGCTCGGAGGCGACATCCGCGACCGTAACGACATCTCCGGGCCGCTTCTGTCGGATATCTTCCTTGGCCAGGGCCCGGAAGCGCGGCAGCAGCTCTGCCGCCGCGGTCTCGCGCATCAGCTCGGCGATCCGCTCCGAATCAGCCGAGCCGAGCATGACTTCAGCCGACGACGCCGAAGAGATCCTCTTCCTTGAGAATGACGTGGTCGACGCCACCAAGCTTGACCTCGGTACCCGACCACTTGCCGTACAGAACCTTGTCGCCGACCTTGATGTCGAGCGCCTGCAGGCGGCCGTCCTCCAGCCGCTTGCCCTTGCCCACGGCGACGACTTCGCCCTGCATCGGCTTTTCCTGCGCGGTGTCGGGAATGATGATGCCGGCCTTGGTCTTGGTCTCGGCAGGCAGCGGCTTGATGAGCAGCCGATCGTGCAAGGGCTTGAATTTCATGGTCTTTTCCTTCGGTGGGACCGGAGCTTATAGGTAGCCGGCTGCGCCGCTGTCAACGCAGCATGCGCCGCTCGAACTGGGCCGATGCGGCGGCGTCGAGCGCAACGGTTAGGTGTGCAGCCTCACCGTCGTCATGCCGGCTGCGGACGTCTCCATGGCGATACAGCCAGGCGATCGTCGCACCGTCGCTGAGCGGCACCGTGACTTCCCTGGCGTCCTCGGCGCGCCCGAGGAAGGCAGCGATCGCCTCCATGAGCTGACCGATGCCTTCACCGGTCGTGGCGGAGACCGGGTACTGCCGTGCGCGCTCGGCACCCGTCGCAGCCCGGGCCTCCAGCCTGTGCCGGGCATCGGCCGGCAGGAGATCGACCTTGTTCAGGGCTTCGATGATCGGACGCGCCCCACCCTCCTCGACGACGCCCAGCTCATGCAGGACCGCCTCAACGTCGGCCCGCTGACGCTCTGTGTCCGGATGCGATATGTCGCGCACGTGAACAATCAGGTCGGCTTCGAGCACCTCCTCCAGGGTCGCGCGGAACGCTTCCACCAGGTGGGTGGGCAGGTCGGACACAAATCCGACGGTATCGGAGATCACGCAGGCCTTGCCGTTGGGCAGCCTGATGGATCGCATGGTCGGATCGAGCGTCGCGAAGAGCAGGTCCTTGGCCATGACCTCGGCACCGGACAGGCGGTTGAACAGCGTCGACTTGCCCGCATTCGTGTAGCCGACCAGCGCCACCGTCGGCAGGCGTGCCTTGCGACGGCCCGCGCGATTGACGGCGCGGGTGCGCCGCACAGCCTCGAGGTCGCGCTTGATGCGCACGATGCGCTCGCCGATCAATCGGCGGTCGATCTCGATCTGCGACTCGCCGGGACCACCCAGGAAGCCGAAGCCGCCCCGCTGGCGCTCGAGATGGGTCCACGACCGCACCAGGCGCCCGCGCTGATAGTCGAGAGCCGCCAGCTCCACCTGAAGGCGCCCTTCATGGGTACGGGCGCGGGCACCGAAGATCTCGAGGATCAGCCCAGTCCGGTCGATGACCTTGGCTTCCCATGCCTTCTCGAGGTTGCGCTGCTGAACTGGCGTCAGCCGGTCATCGACGATCACCAGGCCGATGGCCTGCGCCTCGACCAGCCCCTTGATCCGCTCCACCGTGCCCTTGCCGACCAGAGTGGCCGGTGTGACGCGCCGCAGCGGCACCGCTTCAGCCACCCTGACGTCGAGGTCGATGGCGCATGCGAGACCGACGGCCTCCTCGAGCCGGGCATCGCGGTCACGCTGGTCGCGGTGCGCACCCGGTTCATATGGGCATACCACCGCCGCCACGGTCCGCGGACGGGCCGTGTCCAGCGCCTTGCGCTTGCGCTTGTCCTCTGCGGTAGGCTGCGGCTCCTCGGTCAAATCACCCCGCGTCTGCCTTGTCCCCATCAAACAGCTGCACCGGGGTCACCGGCATGATCGTCGAAATCGCATGCTTGTAGACCAGCTGCGAATGACCGTCCCGGCGCAGCAGTACCGAGAAGTTGTCGAACCAGGTGACGATCCCCTGCAGTTTCACGCCATTCACGAGGAAGATCGTGACCGGCGTCTTATTCTTGCGCAGGTGGTTCAGGAAGACGTCCTGAACGTTCTGTGCCTTTTCGCTCATGTTCTTGGCCTCTTGCTGGGCGTCTCGGCTGCCCGGAGGCAACCGTGGGGGAGGCGCGGATCCGCATCCGCTACCGAGTTGATGGGAATATAGGCGACGATCAAGTCAAAGCAATGCCGCCAGCTCATTACAATTGCGTGCCCTCAAGCGTGGAGGATGGTCCAGAAGCTCGCCGGACAGAGTCTCCGCGCCGCCCACGAGCACGGGCAGGCACCCCGCCGCATGGGCGCACTTCAGGTCTGCCAGCGTGTCTCCGACCATCCACACGGTCTCATCCGGGGCAATTCCCGTGCCGTCCAGCGCCCTGAAGATCGGGTCGGGCGCCGGTTTGTCGCGGGCGCAGTCGCGCGCACCCACGGCGCGGGAAATCCACTGTCCCCAGCCGAGGTGGGCGAGTTCGGTCCGCAGGTTGTCGCCGACCTTGTTGCTGACCACCGCGACATAGCAACCGCGTCCGTGGCATCGCGCCAGCAGCTCTGCCGCTCCCGGCAGTGGCGACAGGCGCTCCAAATGGATCCGTCGGAAGGTGTCGTAGAAGACCTGCTCGGCCCGCTGCGCCCGTTCGCCGAACAGGACGGGGAAGAAGTCACGCAGCGAACCATGGGCTCGCATCCGAACTTCCTCCGCCGTCCAGGGAGGCAGCTCCATCGCGGCGAAGGTGTCGCTGTAGCATTCGACGATGGTGGGCCAGGTGTCGACCAGGGTGTTGTCCCAGTCGAACAGGATGGCGCGCGGCGGCTTCGGGCTGGAGGCGTCGCTCACGTCACGACCTCGCCCGTTGTCGCAAAGCGCACATATTCCTCCCGCAGCCGCCGTGCCACCGGCCCGACCGTTCCGTCGCCGACGACGTCACCGTCGATCCTGACGACCGGCGTGACGAACGATGTGGCGCTGGTGATGAAGGCCTCCTGTGCCGCCTTGGCCTCCGCCAGGCTGAAAGGCCGCTCGACCAGCTTGAGCTGCAGGTCGCCGGCCAGCGACTTCAGCGTGTGTCGCGTAATGCCGGCCAGAATGCCGTTGTCGGTCGCCCGCGTGACGAGTTCGCCTCCCTTGGTCACGATCCAGGCATTGGTCGACGCACCCTCGGTCACGTTGCCCTGCCGGTCGATCAGCCACGCCTCATAGGCGCCGTTCTCACGGGCCGCCTGCTTGGCCAGCACGTTCGCCAGCAGCCCCACGGTCTTGATGTCGCAGCGCTCCCAGCGGATGTCCGGCTGGCTCTTCACGGCGATGCCCGACCCGGCATCGGCTTCGGCACGCTTGCTGTTCTTGGTCGTCAGCACGAGGGCAGGCTTGACCGGCGTGCTCGGGAAGGCGTGGTCCCGCCGGGCCACGCCCCGCGTCACCTGCATGTAGACCAGACCGTCGCGCAGCCGGTTGCGGCGCATGAGCTCGCGGATGATGAACTTGAGCGTCGCGCGTGCCACCGGCATCGCGATCCGCAGCTCCGACAGCGAGCGGTCCAGGCGGTCCAGATGCAAGGCTTCGTCGATCAGGCGGCCGTCGCGGACGCCGACCACCTCGTAGACCCCGTCTGCCAGCTGATAGCCGCGGTCCTCGATGTGGACCACCGCCTCGCGATGGTCGACATAGCGCCCGTTGACGTAAGCATAACGCCCCATTTCCTACGCTCCTACAATCAGTCCGCGGCGTCCCCGATGCCGCGTTCGTCGCCGGCACCGCCATGCAGCCCGAGGGACTTGAGCTTGCGGTGGAGCGCCGACCGCTCCATTCCGACAAAGGTCGCCGTGCGTGAGATATTGCCGCCGAACCGCGTCACCTGGGCCAGCAGATACTCGCGCTCGAAAACCTCCCGCGCCTCGCGCAGGGGGAGCTGCATGATCTCCCCACCCTTCTCCCAACGCAGCACGGAGGGAGCGTCCTCGCTGACGTCGCTCGGCAGCACGTCGGCACGGATCGGGCCGCCGCCGGCCGGAGCCAGGATCAGCAGGCGTTCAATGACGTTGCGCAGCTGACGGATGTTGCCGGGCCAGTCGTGTCCCTGAAGGGCGGCGAGCGTGTCTTCGCCGATCGGCCGCGGCGACAAACCTGTCGCATCGGCGACGCGCTGCATGAGGTCGTTCGCCACCTCGCGAATATCCTCGCGCCGCTCGTTGAGAGCCGGCACGCGCAGCCCCACGACATTGAGCCTGTGGAAGAGTTCCTCGCGGAACTTGCCGGCCGCGATCTCGTCCTGCAGCGATCGCCCAGTGGAGGCGAGGACGCGGACATCGACCTCAACCCGCGTTGTTCCCCCATCCCGTGTGAAGGACTGTTCCTGCAGCACCCGCGCCAGCCGGCCCTGCAGCGACATCGGGAGGTCGGCGACCTCCTTCAGCATCAGGGTGCCGCCGTGCGCCATCTCGAAGGCACCCGAAACGCGCAGCGTGTCCGCGGTCGCCTCGCCGTCGGTGCCGAACAGCTCGATTTCCAGGCGCTCGGCGGGCAAGGCCGAGCAGTTGACCACGACGAACGGTCCTTCGGCACGCTTCGAGCCCTGGTGGATCAGCCGGGCGATGGTCTCCTTCCCCGAGCCCGAGGGCCCGGTGATCAGAACCCGGCTGCCCGTCGGTGCGACGCGCTCGATCTGTCCCCGCACGGCCGCGGCGGCGCTGGACGAGCCGACAAAGCTCACCTCGCCGCCGGCGCGGCGTCGCAGCGTGGCATTCTCCCGCCGCAGCCGGTCGGCCTCGATGGCGCGATCAACGACCAGCAGCAGCCGGTCGGCCTTGAACGGCTTCTCGATGAAGTCGTAGGCCCCGCTCTTGATCGCGGATACGGCCGTATCGATCGTGCCGTGGCCGCTGATCATGACCACGGGCACCGGGGGCTCTTCGCGGCGGATCACCTCCAGGATCTGGAGCCCGTCCAATTCGCTGCCCTGCAGCCAGACGTCGAGGATCACCAATGCCGGGCGTCGCTGGCGGACAGCCTCGATCGCCTCGGTGCTGTTGTGGGCACGGCGCGCCGTATGCCCCTCGTCCTCCAGGATGCCCGCGATCAGCGTGCAGATGTCGCGTTCGTCGTCGACGATGAGAATATCGTGGCCCATGACTCTTCGGACTGTCCGCGATGTCGGCTGCGGATCATTGTGCGGCCGATGCGTGTGACCGGGCCGACGCGACTTCCTTCGCGTCCCGCCGGAATATCAGACTGATGCGCGCGCCGCCACCCTCCCGGTCATCGAGCGCGAGCAGGCCGCCATGATCCTCCATGATCTTCTTCACAATGGCTAAGCCAAGTCCCGTGCCCTTGCTGCGGGTGGTCATGTAGGGCTCCGTGAGCCGTTCGCGGCCTTCCTTGGGAAGACCGCGCCCGTTGTCCTCCACGACGATGCGGACGGTATCGCCGTCATCGCGCAGCGTGAGGGCGATCTCGCCCGGTGGCAGCGTGCTCCCGGAAGGCGCGTCCCGACCTTCGATCGCCTCCGCCGAGTTCTTGAGGATGTTGGTCAGCACCTGTGACACTTGGCGCCGGTCGCACAGCAGGGGCACCGGACTGTCCGGCAGGGTCGCCACGTAGCGGATCTCGGGATTGCCGTTGCGCTGCAGGAAAAGCGCCTGCTGACAAAGCTCCTTGGCATCCTCCGGGTGGACGGTCGGGCGCGGCATGCGGGCGAAGGACGAGAATTCGTCGACCATGCGGCCGATGTCGCCGACCTGGCGGATGATTGTGTCCGTGCAGATGGAGAAGGTCTCGGGATCCTCCTTGATCTGCTTCAGGTATCGCCGCTTCAGACGTTCGGCCGACAGCTGGATGGGCGTCAGCGGGTTCTTGATCTCGTGCGCGATGCGCCGCGCGACGTCGCCCCAGGCTGCCATGCGCTGGGCCGACATGAGGTCGGTAACGTCGTCGAACGTGACCACGGCGCCGGCATCCGAGGCCGCTGCGATGCGTACCAGAAGGATGCGGCGCGTGCCCTGCTGCAGGATCTCGATCTCGCCCTGCGTCATGCGCTCCGGCCGCTCCGCGGCCTGTGCGACCAGCGGTTTGAGCTCGGGCATGACGTCGGTCAGGCGGCGTTCGACCACTCCGTCTTCCGGCAAACCCAGCAATTCGAGCGCCGAGCGGTTGCTGCGCGTGATCACGCCGGCGACGTCCACGCTCAGGACGCCCGCCGATACGCCGGCCAGCACCGCGTCGGTCAGGCGTCGCCGCGTGTCGAGCTCCTTGTTGGCATCGACAAGATCTCGTCGCTGCTGCTCGATCTGGCTGGCCATGCGGTTGAAGGAGCGCGCGAGCTGCCCCAACTCGTCGTTGGGAGGCCCCTCCTCCACCCGCACCGTGAGGTCGCCGCCGCGCATGCGCTCGGCGGCCGCCATAAGGCCGCCGATCGGCTCGGTGATCCGCGACGCGAACAGGATCGCCAGCCACACGGCGGCCAGCAGCATCAGGAGCGCGATCGCGCCGCAGATGACGAAGATCAGGAGCTGGCTGCGGCGCATCGCCTGCTCAATCTGGGAATAGAAGGAGCCGGCGACCTCGATTTTCTTGATGTAGTCGACCACGCGCAGGTCGACGGCGTGCCCGGTGACCAGGAACAGGGGCTCGCCCACGAAGAGCTGCATCAGGAAATAGGCGCCGTTGGCCGCCTGGATCTCGACAGGGCCGTTCTGGTTGACCGCCCGCCAGAGTGCCTGCGCCGTCGGCATCGGATTCTGGGCACCTTCGGCACCGGGCGCGATGGCGCGGGCCAGCACGCCCTTGTCGGCGTCGATGACGAGTGCCTCGATGATCGGCCTGCCCTCGATCTGACGGTCGAGCAAGCCCTCGATGACGCTCTTGTCCCGAGCGCCGTCGACTCCAAGCGCCTGGATGGGCGAGGCGATGGCACCGATGTCGCGCAGGATCTCCTCTTCCCTTGCGCGCCGAACCGGCTCGCCGATCGTCCGGGCCGCTTCGAAGGAGGCCTGCGCCGGCTTCACCACGAAGTCGGTAAGGTTGATCAGCAGCAGCGACAGGATGATCGCGACCGTGAGGGTCGGCACGATCGTGAACACGCTGCAGACCAGCACCAGCCGCATGTGCAGGCGCGAGCCCGCTGCACCGCGGCGCCGGTCGAGCCAGAGCTGGGTCAGGCGCACGGCAAGCAGCGCTACCAGCGTCACCGCGATCACCAGATCGGCGACCAGCAGGCCGCTGATCCAGCCGCTCGTGTTGAAGGCCGCCGGGGCCAGACCTGCCAGCCAGGCATAGGTCGCAGCGCCGGCGAGGATGGCCAGGACCGCCAGCGATACCGCGGCGGCGCGGCCACTCAGACCGCGCATCACCGCCGCCGTGATCCCGCCCAAGCGTGAAACGCCCAGCGCAGCCGTCAAACTGTCACCCGCCTCGGCGGACCTGCGGTGTTCGCACCACCGGGACGTCGAGGTCCTTGATCTTCTTGCGCAACGTATTGCGATTCAGCCCCAAGAGACGGGCAGCGCGCAACTGATTCCCGCGTGTCGCCCCCAAGGCCAGAGAGAGCAGCGGCCGCTCGACCTCCGAGATGACCCGGTCGTACATGCCGTCCGGCGGCAGGCGGTCGCCATGCGCCGCAAAAAGGGCCTGCAGATGGCGGTCAACGGCGTCTCCCAGGGAGATGTCGCTGATGTCCGCGCCAAGTGCCGCATCCGCCGGCTCGATCGCCGCCATGGCGTCCGCAAGCTCGGCCTCGATGATCTCGACGCCAATGACTTCCTCTGAATAGAGCGCCGACAGCCGCCGCACCAGATTGACGAGTTCACGGACGTTGCCGGGCCAGCGGTGCTGCTTCAGTCTGGCCATGGCTTCCGGCGACAGGACCTTGGCAGGAAGCCCGTCGGCGGTCGCCTGGCGCAGATAGTGGTTGGCGAGCTCCGGGATGTCGTCCAGCCGTTCGCGCAGCGGCGGCAGTCGTATCGGAACGACATTGAGGCGATAGAACAGATCCTCGCGGAAAAGCCCCTGCTGGATGAGGCGTCGCAGGTCACGGTGGGTCGCGGCGACGATGCGGACATTGGCCTTGATCGGCGTGCGGCCGCCGACCGTCGTGTACTCGCCCTCCTGCAGGACGCGCAGCAAGCGCGTCTGTGCTTCGGGCGGCATGTCGCCGATCTCGTCCAGGAAGAGCGTGCCGCCAGCCGCCTGCTCGAACTTGCCGGCCGACCGCTGGACGGCGCCGGTGAAAGCGCCGCGCTCGTGGCCGAACAGCTCGCTTTCGATCAGTTCGCGGGGAATAGCCGCCATGTTCAAGGCGACGAAAGGGCCCTTGCGGCGCTTGCCATAGTCATGCAACGCGCGCGCCACCAGCTCCTTGCCGGCGCCTGATTCGCCCGTGACCATCACCGTGAGGTCGGTCGACATCAGCCGTGCCAGAGCGCGGTAGATTTCCTGCATTGCAGGCGAGCGGCCGATCAGGGGCAGGCGCTCGCCCTCCTCTTGGGGCTGCAGGACGCGAGCGGTCGTCGGCGCCGGCGCGGACAGGGCGCGATTCACCACCGAGATGAGCTCGTTGAGATCGAACGGCTTGGGCAGGTACTCGAACGCGCCGCGTTCGGTCGCCCGCACCGCCGTAAGCAGCGTCGACTGCGCGCTCATGACGATGATGCGCAGGTCGGGCCGCAGCTTGCGGATGCGCGGCACCAGATCGAGCCCGTTCTCGTCCGGCATCACCACATCGGTGATGACGAGCTGCCCCTCGCCTTCCTGGACCCACTGCCAGAGGGTGGACGCCGCCCCGGTGCTGCGGACGTTGTGGCCCTGCCGGCCGAGCGCCTGGTGCAGCACGGTACGGATCGCGCGGTCGTCGTCGGCGACCAGAATGGTGGTTGGGCCGCTCATCGAGTGGCCTTGAGGGACTGCAGCGGCAACATAACCCTAAAAACCGTGCGGCCGGGCTCACTGTCGAACTCGATGGCCCCGCCATGGTCGTTGATGATCTTGGCGACCAAAGCAAGACCCAGGCCGGTTCCGGTGGGCTTGTTCGTCACGAAGGCGTCAAACAGATTGGCGCGGATCTCCTCCGAGATACCCGGGCCATTGTCGCGCACGGACACGACCAGCGGCAGGTTCACCTTGGCCTGCTGCCCGGGCACGGCCAGTCTCAGGCCGTGGCGATAGGCCGTCGACAGCTCGATCTCCCGCTCGCCGTCGCCCGGCGTCTCGCAGGCGTTCTTCACCAGGTTGAGGAAGACCTGGATGAGCTGGTCGCGGTCGCCATGGACGTCCGGCAGCGACGGATCGTAGGTCTCGACGAAGCGCACGTTCTTGCCGAAGCCGTTCTGCGCGATGCGCAGCACGTGATTCAGAACCTGGTGGATGTTTATGGGGCTGCGCTCGATCGGCCGGCCGTCGGCGAACGCTTCCATGCGATCGACCAGCGCAACGATGCGGTCCGTCTCCTCGCAGATCAGTCCCGTCAGTTCGCGCTCCGAATCGGGCACGGACTGCTCGAGCAGCTGGGCGGCGCCGCGAATGCCGGACAGCGGGTTCTTCACCTCGTGCGCCAGCATCGCGGCCAGGGCGCTGACCGAGCGCGCGGCGCTGCGGTGGGACATCTGCCGGTCGATGTTGCGTGCGATCGTCTGCTCGGCGAGCGACACGGCCACCAGCCCCTCGCTGTCGACGATCGGCGACAGGCGCAGCGCACAGAACCGGTTGCCGATGCGCGGTGAAGCGAGAGTCACCCCGTTCTCGGCCACCGCGCCGCCGGTCGTCACGACCTGCTCGAGCAGGGAGAAGAGCGGCGAATCCTCCGGCACGAATTCGTCGAGCGGATGGGAGACCAGGCGCGTGCGGCCGACGCCGAAGAACTGCTCGGCCGATAGGTTCGCATAGTGCACGAGCCCGCGCGCATCCACCACGACGATCGCTTCGGACAGCGAGTCCAGGATCGCCGTCGGAAACTGATCGCTCGGTGCGGTCATCCGCTTGAAGGTCTGGACCGCCATTTCAGGCGGCCTGCCGGTCGAGCGCGGGCAGGAAGAACGCCGCGAGCATGGAACGCACCTTGCCGGCCTCCGTCTCGCGATTCACGGCAGCGCGGAACTCTGCCGACGCCGGCAGGCCCTTGGAGTACCAGCCCAGATGCTTGCGCGCCATGCGTACGCCCGTCTCCTCCCCGTAATGCGACAGCATGGAGTCGAAGTGGGCGCATACGGTGGAATACTGCTCCACAAGCGAGGGATCGGGCAGCCGTTCGCCCGTCCGCAGATAGTGCATTGCCTGCTTCAGGAACCATGGGCGGCCGTAGGCGCCGCGCCCGATCATCACGCCGTCGGCGCCCGACTGGGCAAGCGCGGCATCGACATCGTCCAAGGTGTTGATGTCGCCATTGACGATGACCGGCAGATGCGTCGCCGCCTTCACGCTGGCGACGAAGGCCCAGTCGGCATGGCCGTCGTAGAACTGACAGCGCGTGCGGCCATGCACCGTCAGCATCCGGATGCCGCATTCCTCGGCGATGCGGGCGAGGTTCGGCGCATTCCGGTTGCTGGAGTCCCAGCCGGTCCGCATCTTCAGCGTCACGGGCAGCTTCACCGCCTTTACGGTGGCTTCAAGGATCTTCGCGGCATGGACCTCGTCCCGCATCAGGGACGAGCCGGCATGGCCGTTGACGACCTTCTTCACCGGACAGCCGAAGTTGATGTCGATGATCGCTGCGCCGCGGTCCTCATTCAGCCTGGCGGCGTCGGCCATGACCTCTGGCTCGCATCCGGCAAGCTGGACGGACATGGGGAACTCTTCCGGCGAGTTTTTGGCCATCAGCAGCGTCTTGCGGTTTTCACGGACCATGGCCGCCGAAGCGATCATCTCCGAGACGACGAGGCCTGCCCCGCCCCGCTTGACCATCCGGCGAAAAGGCATGTCGGTCACGCCCGACATCGGGGCCAGGATGACCGGATCATCGATCCGCACGGGACCGATCTGGAGAGGTTTGAGGCGCGAAGGCGAATCCATATCCACTGATCAGTTTATAGGCAGCTTGTGCAGTGCACAATAATTGAGCGAGCCATAGCGGGTCCCGGCAGGTGGTGCAAGGGTTGCAGTGCGCGGTCGACGTGGTCGGTGCTATCTAGGCGTCGTGCCTAGCTGCGTCGCCCTGATTGTTGCCGCCGGCCGGGGCAGCCGGTTCGGCGGTCCCTTGCCCAAGCAATATGCCCTTTTTGAGGGTCAGCCCGTCCTGCGCCGCACTTTGGCGGTGTTCCAGGCCACACCGGGGGTCGACCGCGTCCGGGTGGTCATCGCGGACGGCGATCAGGACCGCTATCAAGCGGCAACGGGGGGCCTGGACCTGGAACCGCCCGTCTTGGGGGGCGCCAGTCGGCAGCAGTCCGTCCTGAACGGTCTGGAGGCCCTGACGGAGCATGCCCCCGAACTGGTTGCCATCCACGATGCCGCGCGGCCGTTCGTGCGGGTGTCCGACATCATGGCTTGCCTGGAAGCGCTGGATGCGCCGGGCGTTGCCGGGGCCGTTCTTGGCGTGCCGCTGGCGGACACCCTGAAGCGGGTCGCCGAAGGGGGCGCCGTTGTCGCGACCGTGCCGAGGACCGGCCTGTGGCGCGCCCAGACGCCGCAAGTGTTCCGCTTCCAACAGCTGCTCGGAGCGCACCGGGCCGCGGCTGGGCTTGCTATCGCTGAATCGACGGCATTGACGGACGATGCGGCAGTCGCCGAGCGGGCTGGCCTGCGCGTCGTGATGATCGAAGGACACGACGACAACGTGAAAGTCACCACACCGCACGATCTTGCACAGGCTGCCGGCATGGAAACGCGCACCGGCCTCGGCTTTGACGTCCACGGCTTCGCCGAGGGCGATGCCGTCATGCTGGGCGGGGTCGCCATTCCCTACGCTCACAAGCTGGCCGGGCATTCGGATGCCGACGTGGCCCTGCACGCGCTGACGGATGCAGTCCTGGGGGCGATCGGTGCCGGCGATATCGGCCAGCACTTCCCACCATCCGATCCGCAGTGGCGCGGCGCTTCATCCGATCGCTTCCTGCAGCATGCCGTCGGCCTCGTGGCTGCCGCGGGCGGGCGCATCGTCCATCTCGACCTTACGGTGATCTGCGAGGCGCCGCGCGTGGGGCCGCACCGCCAGGCCATGGCCGAGACGATCGCCCGCATCGCCGGTCTGGCGCCTCACAGGGTGAGCGTGAAGGCGACGACCACCGAGGGGCTGGGCTTCACTGGCCGGCGCGAGGGCATCGCGGCCCAGGCGGTCGCGACAGTGGAAATGCCGCGGAGGGATGAGCGATGTTCGATCACGAGATGAGGGATGCCGCGGAACGCGTGCTGCATTCCTGCCGCAAGCGCGGTTTGAAGATCGCCACCGCCGAGTCCTGCACCGGCGGCCTCATTGCCGCGACCCTCACCGCCATCGCCGGCTCGTCCGACGTGGTCGACCGTGCGTTCGTCACCTATTCCAACGAAGCCAAGCACGAGATGCTGGACGTGCCATGGGACGCCATCATGGACCATGGCGCCGTAAGCGAGCCCGTGGCGTGCGCAATGGCGGCCGGGGCGCTGGGCCGCTCCAACGCCCAGCTGGCGGTGTCGGTGACGGGCGTGGCCGGTCCTGGCGGCGGCACTGCCGCAAAGCCGGTCGGGCTGGTCCATTTCGGTGCTGCCCGCAGTGGACAGGACACGGTGGCCGAGCATCACATCTTCCCCGGCGACCGGGACTCGATCCGCCGGGTCTCCGTCCTCACTGCATTGACGTTATTGGCGTCCCTGGCCGAACGCTAGGGCCACCATAGAGCTGCCGGGCGCGCCCTTCGAAGGCGCCGACCATCCGCTTCACAGCCTCGGCGAAGAGCACCTGCACGGTCTTCTGCAGCAGCATGGAGCGGAAGTCGAATTCGAGCTCGAACTCCACCATGCACCCCGAAGGATGAGGCTGGAAGCGCCAGCGGCTGGCCAGGCGCCGGAACGGCCCCTCCGTGCCGGTGGTGTCGATACGCGGCCCATCGGGGGCGTCCGGCGTGCGCACCACGCGGGAGGTGAACTTCTCATGGAAGGGGCCGAAGCCGATCGCCAGTTCGGCGATATCCACGTTGGCTCCCTCCCGCCGCCGGATACGCGCCGCCTTGCACCACGGCAGGAACTCCGGGTATCGCGCCACGTCGGCCACGAGGTCATAGAGCTGCGCCGGCGCGTACGGGAGTACGCGGCGTTCGGAGTGACGCGTGGTCAAAGCGAACGGGAGGCGCGCGCCGCGCGCAACCGGGCGAAATCGTCGCCAGCGTGGTAGCTCGACCGCGTCAGCGGCGACGCCGACACCATGAGGAAGCCTTTCGCCCGCGCCATGGCTGCCAGCTCGTCGAACTCCGCAGGAGTCCAGAAACGGTCGAGCGGCGCATGCTTCGGCGTTGGCTGCAGATACTGGCCGACGGTGAGGAAATCCACGTCCGCCGCTCGCAGATCGTCCATGACCTGCAGGATCTCCTCGCGCGTCTCGCCCAGCCCGACCATCAGGCCGGATTTGGTGAACATGGAGGGATCGATCTCCTTCACCCGGGCAAGCAGGCGCAGCGAGGTGAAGTACCGCGCGCCCGGCCGGATCGTGGGATAGAGCCGCGGCACGGTTTCGAGATTGTGATTGAAGACATCGGGACGGGCAGCCACCACGGCTTCGACGGCGCCGTCCTTGCGCATGAAGTCCGGCGTCAGAACCTCGATCGTCGTGGCGGGCGCCTGCCGATGCAAGGCCTCGATCACGGCAGCGAAGTGCGCTGCTCCGCCGTCAGCCAGATCGTCTCGATCCACCGAGGTCACGACGACATGGCCGAGGCCCAGCTTGCCGACGGCTTCCGCGATGTTGCCCGGCTCATGCGGATTGAGCGCGCCGGGTTTGCCGGTGGCGACATTGCAGAAAGCGCAGGCCCGCGTGCAGGTCTCGCCCATGATCATGAAGGTGGCGTGCTTCTGCTTCCAGCATTCGCCGATGTTCGGACAGGCCGCCTCCTCGCAGACGGTCGCCAGCCCATACTGGCGCATCAGCCGCCGCGTCTCGGCGTATTCCGGCGAGTTGGGCGCGCGCACGCGAATCCACTCCGGCTTGCGCCGGATCGGGCTGTCCGGCCGATGCGCCTTCTCCGGATGGCGCTCGGTGCGGCTCAGGGGAATCTTGTCGAGAGACCCGTCCATGACGGCCTAGATATGGAGCGTGCGCCCGTAGGCCGCCAGTACAGATTCATGCATCATTTCCGACAGCGTCGGGTGCGGGAACACCGTGGCCATGAGCTCGGCCTCGGTCGTCTCCAGCGTCTTGGCGATGCTGTAGCCCTGGATCAGCTCGGTCACTTCCGCACCGATCATGTGGGCGCCGAGCAGTTCGCCCGTGCGGGCGTCGAAGATCGTCTTGATGAAGCCCTCCGGCTCGCCCAGCGCGATCGCCTTGCCATTGCCGATGAACGGGAACTTGCCGACCTTGATCTCGATGCCCTTGGCCTTCGCCGCGGCTTCCGTGAGGCCGATGCTCGCGACCTGCGGCTGGCAGTAGGTGCAGCCCGGGATGTTGGCGGTCTTCATCGGATGCACGCCCTTCACGCCGGCGATCTTCTCGACGACCAGGACACCTTCATGCATGGCCTTGTGGGCGAGCCAGGGAGGTCCGGCGAGGTCGCCGATGGCATAGATTCCGGGCTCCCCGGTGAAGCCCCATTCATCGATCACGATATGGGTCTTGTCGACCTTCACCTTCGTGCCTTCGAGGCCGAGATCTTCCACATTGCCGACGATCCCGACCGCGCTGATGACGCGATCGACCGTGATCTCCTGACTCTTGCCGCCCGCCGTGACGGTGGCGGTGACCTGGTTCTTGCCCTTCTTGAGGCCCGAGACGGTGGCGCCGGTCAGGATCTTCATGCCCTGCTTTTCGAAAGCGCGCTTGGCAAAGGCCGAGACCTCCTCGTCCTCGACTGGCAGGATACGGTTGACGACCTCGCAGACCGTCACCTCCGCCCCCATCGTGCGGTAGAAGCTCGCGAATTCGATCCCGATCGCGCCCGAGCCGATCACCAGCAGCGATTTCGGGAACTCCGGCGGGACCATGGCTTCGCGATAGGTCCAGACAAGCTTACCGTCGGCCTCGATGCCGGGAAGCTGACGGGCCCGGGCTCCGGTCGCCAGGATCACGTTCCTGGCCGTGAGCATCACGTTGCTCTTGTCGTTCAACGCGACCGCGAGCTTGCGCCGGCCGCCTTCGCTGCCGGCCAGCTTCGCCGTGCCGTCGAACACCGTGATCTTGTTCTTGCGCATCAGCATCTTCACGCCGTTGCTGAGCTGGCCCGCAACCTTGCGCGAGCGCTCGACGATCTTCCTGGCGTCGTAGGCGACCTCCTTCACTGAAAGACCGTAGGCGTCCGCATGCTTGATGAGGCCGTACACCTCCGATGTCCGGAGCAGCGCCTTGGTCGGGATGCAGCCCCAGTTGAGGCAGATGCCGCCCAGGTTCTCGCGCTCGACGACGGCGGTCTTCATGCCGAGCTGCGCAGCCCGGATCGCGGCGACATAGCCGCCCGGTCCGCCGCCCACCACGATGATGTCGAAGTTCGTCTCGGCCATCGTGAATACCTCTTACCGCGACTGTATGGGCACGATCAGACCAGCATCGCGGCAGGCTGCTCGACATAGGCACGCAGCGTCTGCAGGAACTGCGCGCCCATGGCGCCATCGACGACGCGATGGTCCACGGCCAGGGTGCAGCTCATCATGTTGCGCACCACGACCTGGCCCTTGCGCACCACCGCCCTCTCCTCGCCCATGCCGACGGCGAGGATCATCGCCTGCGGGGGATTGATGATGGCGGCGAAGCTGTTGATCCCGAACATGCCGAGGTTGGAAATGGTGAAGCCGCCGCCCTGGAATTCCTCGAGCTTGAGCTTGCCGGCCTTCGCCCGCGTGGCTAAGTCCTTCATCTCGGCCGCGATCTGGCCCAGCCCCTTCATGTCGGCGTTGCGGACAATCGGGGTGATCAGGCCACGATCGGTGGCGACGGCCACGGAGATGTCGACCGCGCCGTACTGGATCATCTCCTCCTCGGTCCAGGAGGCATTGCACTCGGGGTGATCGCGAAGCGCCTTGGCACAGGCCTTGATGACCATGTCGTTGACCGAGACCTTGGTCCCCATCTTCTCGGCCACGGCATTGATCGCCTGACGCGCCGCGAGCAGCGCGTCGATCTCGAGATCGACCGTCAGGTAGAAATGCGGCACGGTCTGCTTGGATTCGAGCATGCGCCGCGCGATCACCTTCCGGATCGCGGTGTGCGGCACGCGCGTATCCCCGGGAGCGACGAAGACGGGCTGCGCACCGGGCGCCGGTGCAGCCCGCGGCGCCGCCGCGGGCGTAGGTGCCGGTGCCGACGCGGCGGGAAGCGGCTTCGCCGCCTCGACGTCGACCTTGACGATGCGTCCGTGCGGACCGCTGCCCTTGATGCGGGAAAGATCCAGCCCCTTCTCGGCCGCAATGCGCCTTGCCAGCGGCGACGCGAAGATGCGGCCGCCCGCATCCGTCGCCTTGTTGGCAGCAGGAGCGGCAGCAGCCGGTGGGGGCGCCGCCGGGGCGGCCGGCTTCGGCGCAGGCTCCGTCGGAGCTGGCGCGGCCGTCGGCTTGGCCGCCGGCGCCGGTGCTGCAGCCGAAGGCGCGGCGGCATCCTTCGGCACGTCCTTTTCGCCTTCCTCCAGGAGGATGGCGATGACGTCGTTGACCTTCACGCCCTCGGTCCCCTCGGCCACGACGATTCGGCCGACCTTGCCTTCGTCGACCGCCTCGACCTCCATGGTGGCCTTGTCGGTCTCGATCTCGCAGATCACCTGGCCGGCCGTCACGGCGTCGCCCTCCTTGACGTGCCACTTGGCCAGCTTGCCTTCCGTCATGGTGGGCGACAGGGCAGGCATCAGGATATTGATCGACATGCTCCTGCCCCGCTTCAGCGATTGCAGACTTCGCGGGCGGCCGCGACGATGTTCTCCACCTGCGGCAGGGCCAGCTTCTCGAGGTTGGCTGCGTAGGGCAGCGGCACGTCTGCGCCATGCACCCGCTTGACGGGTGCGTCCAGCCAGTCGAAGGCCAGCTCCATCATCTGCGCCGCCAGCTCCGAGCCGATGCCGGCGAACGGCCAGCCCTCCTCCACGGAGACCAGACGATTGGTCTTCTTGACGGACGCGACGAGCGTCTCGCTGTCGAAGGGGCGCAGGCTTCGCAAGTTGATGACCTCCGCGTCGATCCCCTGCTTGGCAAGCTCCTCCGCCGCTGCCAGCGCCTTGCCGACCATGATGGAGAAGGCGGTGATCGTGACGTCGTTGCCGGGACGCTCGATCTTGGCCTTGCCGATCGGCAGCACGAAGTCGGGATCGTCCGGCACATCGAACGACTGCCCATAGAGGATCTCGTTCTCCAGGAAGATCACCGGATTGGGATCGCGAATGGCGGCCTTCAACAGGCCCTTGGCGTCGGCCGCGCTCCAGGGGGCGAGCACCCGGAGGCCGGGCACATGGGCGTACCAACTGGCATAGCACTGCGAATGCTGAGCCGCGACGCGTGCCGCTGCGCCGTTGGGACCGCGGAACACGACCGGACAGGTCATCTGGCCGCCCGACATGTAGTGCGTCTTGGCGGCGGAGTTGATGATCTGGTCGATCGCCTGCATGGCGAAGTTGAACGTCATGAACTCGACGATCGGCTTCAGGCCCGCGAAGGCCGCACCGACGCCCAGCCCCGCGAAGCCATGCTCGGTGATCGGCGTATCGATGACACGCTTGGCGCCGAATTCCTCGAGCAGCCCCTGGCTCACCTTGTACGCGCCCTGGTACTGCGCCACCTCCTCGCCCATGAGGAAGACGCTGTCGTCCTTGCGCATCTCCTCGGCCATCGCATCCCGCAGCGCCTCGCGCACGGTGACATGGACCGTCTTGCCCTTCCATTCCGGCTCGGCCGGTGCCGTTGGGGGAGCCGGCGGCGCAGCCGGCTTCACCGGCAGTTCCGCCTTCGGCTCGCCGGCCGTGTTCGGCACGTCCGCCTTGGCCGCGCTGGCCTGCGGCGGATGCTGGGCCGCCGCGTCGGCGACGCTCTCGCCTTCGGCGGCGAGAACGCAGATCGGCGTGTTGACCGCAACGCCCTCGGTACCTTCCTGCACCAGGATCTCGGCCACCGTGCCCTCGTCGACCGCTTCCACCTCCATGGTGGCCTTGTCGGTCTCGATCTCGCAGATCACCTGGCCGGCCGTGACGGCGTCACCGACCTTGACATGCCACTTCGCCAGCTTGCCCTCGGTCATCGTCGGCGAGAGCGCTGGCATCAGAACCGGAATGGACATGGATCAAGCTCCGACCAGCACGTCGGTCCACAGTTCGGACGGGTCGGGCTCGGGACTGTGTTGCGCGAACTCCGCGGCATCGTTCACGATCTTGCGGATCTCGGCATCGACCGCCTTGAGCGCGGCTTCATCGGTCATCTTGTCTTCCAGCAGCAATTTGCGCACATGGTCGATGGGATCCCGCTCGTTGCGGTACTTGTCGACCTCTTCCTTCGTCCGGTACTTGGCCGGATCGCTCATCGAATGTCCTCGGTAGCGGTAGGTCTGCATCTCGAGGATGTAGGGTCCGGCGCCGCTTCGGGCGTGCTCGACGGCCTTCCCGCCTGCAGCCCTGACCGCCAGAACGTCCATGCCGTCAACCCGCTCGCCCGGAATGCCGAAGGCTTCGCCGTGCCGGTACAGCTCGGTGATCGCCGAGGCGCGTTCGACCGAGGTCCCCATGCCGTAGCGGTTGTTCTCGATGATGTAGACGACCGGCAGCTTCCAGAGCGCCGCCATGTTCATCGCCTCGTAGACCTGGCCCTGGTTCGCGCTGCCGTCGCCGAAGTACGTCAGGGAGACGTTCTTGTCCCCGCGATACTTGTGAGCGAAGGCCAGCCCCGTGCCGATCGGTACCTGGGCTCCGACGATGCCGTGGCCGCCAAAGAAGTTCTTCTCGCGGCTGAACATGTGCATCGAGCCGCCCTTGCCCTTCGAATAGCCGCTGCTGCGTCCGGTGAGTTCGGACATGACGCCCTTCGGCTCCATGCCGGCTGCCAGCATGTGCCCGTGGTCGCGATACGAGGTGATGATCGCGTCGCCTTCCGTGATGGTCGACTGCATGCCGACGACCACGGCCTCCTGGCCGATATACAGATGGCAGAAGCCGCCGATCAAACCCATGCCGTAGAGCTGCCCTGCCCTTTCTTCAAAGCGGCGGATCAGCAGCATGCTGCGATAGAAGGATTCGAGCTGCTCGGCGCTGACGCTGTTGTCGCCGGCCCCCGGCGGCCTCGTTGCAGCCTTCGGCTTGTCGGGAAGAGACTCCACTTTCGGCTTCGCCGCCGGTTTCGCCATAGGATCCCCCCTCCACTCGGACCACACTCGCCTTATAACATCGCCCAAGCCGATGTGGTTGATCTAGCAGGAAAAAACAGGCCCCTTGCTGCGTGCGATGCAGCAATTGACCGTTTGTTTTCGAGCGGCCGTACGGATCGGACAGTTTGTTTCAGATGGCCGCGTCGAGGATGCGGCGGCGCCGATCAGCGGGTCGGTGTGAAGATGATGATGTCATCCTTGCGCGCGAAGTTCAGCAGGACACGCGCACGCTCATCCAGCATGTCGGGATCCAGGCTCTGGTTCCGCAAGGCCGAGACGCGACGCTCCCATATCTTTCGCGTCGCCTCGGCTTCGGCGAGATTGTGATCGGCGATCTGCACTTCGCGCTCGAGATGCGCCATGGCCAGCAGGCCGCGATCACCGTTCACCAGGTGATAGCCGAAGTAGCCGAACACCGTCGCGAAGATGATCGGCGCCAAAATCTGCCGTGGCCGCAACAACATATGCTGACTTCCTCATTTCATAAGGCAACATATGGTGTCGAGAAGTCAAGGTCTTTCGGCGAGCGCGATGCGGATGCGCCGGTTGTGCCGGCCCTTGTTGTCGATCTTGAGGATGCGAAGCGGCGGCGAGGCGCCGGTGGAGGCGAGATGCGTTCCCCCGCAGGCCTGCCGGTCGAGGCTGACGATCTCGACGATTCGGATCTTTCCATCCGGCGTCGGTGGCGGCGCCACCGAACGGCTGCGGATCAGCCCGCGTTCGGCCTGCGCCGTCGCGACGGGCACGTAGTCGAGCCGAACCTCGAGGTCCTGCGCGATGACGTCGTTGATCGGCTCTTCCATCGCCCGCAGGCGATCGTTGTCGGCCCCCTGCAGGTCGAAGTCCATGCGGGCCGTGCCGTCCTCGGACATCTGCACGCCCGTCACCAGCGCGCCTTCGAACTGCTGGAACACGAGCGCATTCAGGATATGCGTTCCGGTGTGAAGCTGCCGCATGGTCTGACGGAACGCCGCGTCGACGACGGCTTCGACCTTGCCCGACAGCTCGACCTGCTGATCGAGGAGATGCCAGATCCGACCCGCACTCACCTCGAGGCCGGTCACCCGCGCTTGGCCGCCGGACCAGCGCAGGATGCCCTTGTCGGCGAGCTGGCCGCCGCCGCCCGGATAGAACGGCGTGTCAGCGAGCGCGACCTTGCCGGGCCAGGCCGCCACGGCCTCGGTCGCCACTTCCAGTGTGTCGGGATGCTCATGACAATAGAGATGCATGACCCTCGTCTAGCGCGGGCGCAGCACCCGGTATTGGCAGAAATTGTGCCGTTCAACTGGTCGCGGCCCGGGCGAATTGCAGCGGCGTGATGCCGAATACGCGCTTGAAGTGGCGGTTCAGCGCGCTCTGGTCATAGAAGCCCACATCGGCCGCGACCTGCGCGATCGGCCCCGAACGGCGCAGCAGGCGGCAGGCCTCGTTCAGGCGGATCTGGGTCAGGTACGCGTGCGGCGTCAGGCCGATCGTGCGCTTGAACAGGCCGATCAGCTGGAAAGTCGACAGGCCAACCTCCGCCGCCAGCTCCTCGAGGCGCAGGTCGCAGGCAAAGTCCGCGTGCACGCGCTGGCAGACCTGCTGCAGGAGACGCCGGTCGCGAGGCGCCGGCGGAATCCGATCGCCACCGCTGCCGTGCCGCCCAAACAGCTTGCCGAACGAGGCGGCCAGCAGCTCGCGCTGCCAGAAGGCATCCTGCCCTTCCTCCATCGCCCGATGCAGGGCGAGGAAGCCGTTGATCAGGTCCGCGTCGCCGAACATGTTGCGCACGAAATAGGGTACGCGCTCGACGCCGAGGGCGTCGGCGAGCCGATCCAGCGCGTGCTGCGTCAGGTAGAAGGAACGATAGCGCCACCGTTCGCTCCACCCCATCCAGCCGGCATGAGGTTCCGCCGGGTTGAAGACGAACAGGGTCGACGCGCGGGCCTCCTCGATGCGGCCGCGGCTCTCGACGATCGAACCGCCCTGCTCGGTGACGGCCACCACCATCGCCTCGTGGGTGTGGCGTGGATACTCATGAGTCGTGAAATCGGCACAGAGGAGGCTGAGGCCGGCCAGGTGCCGGTCCCACCAGTACTGCGTCGAATTCCTGAGATCACGGCGTGCCATGCGCAATTTCTACCAATAGCCGCCGGGAGCGCGCCACTAGGCTCCGGTCCCATGATTGCACGCCTCTGGAGAGGACGGGCGGCCACCGGCAACGCCGATGCCTATGCCCGCCACGCGACCCGGACTGTCTTTCCGGCCCTGAAGGCCATGGTCGGTCATCGCGGCGCCTGGCTGCTCCGGCGGGACGTCGAGGGCAGCACGGAGTTCCTCGCGCTGACCCTCTGGGAGTCGCGCCAGTCCATCGAGGCCTTCACCGGCCCCGACATCGCGCGATCCGTCGTCGAGCCCGAAGCGCAGGCGGTCCTGACCGAGTTCGACGACGTGGCGACCCACTACGAAGTGGTGTTCAAGGCCGAAGAGTGTAACGACTGAAGCTCTCCCGTCGTCCCGAGCGGAGCCGCCCGAGGGCGGCGCAGTCGAGGGACCTTGCTTCAACGATCAGCTAAAGCATGTTCCGTTCGGCTGGAATCAGCGGAAACCGCCCTAGCCGACTGTCGATAGGAGGTCTCTCCGCTGCGCCGCGCCATGCGCGGCTCCGGTCGAGACGACGGAACGTATCGATCGACGATCGACCGCTCTACCTGCCACGCAGGATCGACGTGCCGGCATAGCGCGCCTGCGGGCCGAGCTGTTCCTCGATGCGCAGGAGCTGGTTGTACTTGGCGAGCCGGTCCGAGCGCGACAGGGAGCCCGTCTTGATCTGCCCGCAATTGGTGGCGACGGCGAGGTCGGCGATGGTCGCGTCCTCGGTCTCGCCGGAGCGGTGCGACATGACGGCGCCGTACGAGGCATGCCGCGCCATCGCCACGGCTTCCATGGTCTCCGTCAGCGTGCCGATCTGGTTGACCTTCACCAGGATGGCGTTGGCGAGCCCGTTCCTGATGCCGTCCGCCAGGCGCTTGGGATTCGTGACGAAGAGATCGTCGCCGACGAGCTGGACCTTCTTGCCGAGCTTGTCGGTGATCGCCTTCCAGCCGGCCATGTCGTCCTCGGCCATGCCGTCCTCGATCGAAACGATCGGATAGCGCTTCACGAGATCGGCGTAGTAGTCGACCATGCCCGCGACATCGAGCGACTTCTTCTCGCCTTCGAGTTCGTACTTGCCCTTCTTGTAGAACTCGGTCGATGCGGGGTCGAGCGCCAGCATGACGTCCTCGCCGGGCTTGTAGCCCGCCTGCTCGATCGACTTCATGATGAAGCCCAGCGCCTCGTCGGCCGACGACAGGTTCGGCGCGAAGCCGCCTTCGTCGCCGACGTTGGTGTTGTGGCCGGCTTCCTTGAGCTGGCTGCGCAGGGCATGGAAGACCTCGGATCCCATGCGCAGGGCCTCGGCGAAGCGCTCGGCCTTCACCGGCATGATCATGAATTCCTGGATGTCGATCGGATTGTCGGCATGCGCGCCGCCATTGATGATGTTCATCATGGGCACCGGCAGGACCGAGGCCTGGCTGCCGCCGACATAGCGGTAGAGCGGCAGCTTGCTGTCCTGCGCGGCCGCCTTGGCGGCGGCCAGCGAGACGCCGAGGATGGCATTGGCGCCCAGACGCGCCTTGTTGGGCGTGCCGTCGAGGTCGATCAGCGCGCGGTCGATCTTGATCTGCTCGCGGGCATCGAGGCCTGCCAGCAGGTCCATGATCTCCGCATTCACCGCCTGAACGGCCTTGAGCACTCCCTTGCCGCCGTAGCGCTTCTTGTCGCCGTCACGCAGCTCGACCGCTTCATGCGCGCCCGTCGACGCTCCCGACGGAACGGCGGCACGGCCGATCACGCCATTGTCGAGCTCGACCTCGACCTCGACGGTGGGATTGCCGCGGCTGTCGAGGATTTCACGGGCACGGACATCGGCAATGACACTCATCGGCGGAACTCCTGTCTAGGCGCGGCCTGTCTAGCGAGCCCTCCGGCGGGGAGCAAGTCACGCAACAAGCCGTCCTGTCCCGGCTGCGGCGGACGCCTCATCCTTCGGTGCCGAACTCCTTCAGGACGTCCGCATCCGGCTCGCAGCCCAGCCCCGGACCCTGCGGGACGGCGAAAAAGCCGTCCACCGGCGTCACGAGATCGTCATACAGGCTGGCCTGAAGGTCCATGTGGTAGCGCTCGATCATGCCGCCCGGTGCGCCGCGCGCCGCCATGAGTTGCAAGGTCGCGAGGAAGCCCGGCCCGAAGTAAGGGGAGTGCGGCATCAACGTGACGCCCGCCGCGTCGGCGAGCGTCGCCACCTTCAGGAACTCGGTGATGCCCCCGACCTTGGTGACGCTGGGCTGGGCATAATCGACCGCCCCTGCCGCGAACATGTCCCGGAACTGGAAGGACGTGCAGTTGTTCTCGCCGGCCGCCATGGCGACGCCCGTTCCGTCGCGCAGGCGCGCGATGGCCGCAAAATCCTCGGGTGGGAATATCGGCTCCTCCAGCCAGTGCAGGTCGTAGTTGCGCAGCTTCAACGTCATGTGCCGCGCCTGCTCGGGCGTCCAGGGACAGTTGGTGTCGACCATGATCGCGACGTCGTCGCCCGCGGCCTGACGTGCCGCCTTGACCTCCGCCTCCTCGGTCTCGTGCAGCTTGATGTGCCTGTATCCCTGCTCGACCGCCTGCCGGGTGCGCGCCGCCACCCTCTCCGGATCGCGATACTTGAGGAGGCTGGCATAGGCGGGCAGCCGGTCGCGACTGCCGCCGCCCAGCAGGCGGTACAGCGGCAGGCCGGCCGCCTTGCCGGCAATGTCCCAGAGGGCAATATCGAGACCGGAGAGGGCGAAGATCGTGATCCCGTAGCGGCCGAAAAGGTGCAGCTTCTGCTGCAGGTCGTAGGACAGGCCGGCGATGTCGTCGGCCGGCTGGCCGACCACGATCGGCGCGATCATGCCATGGAGAGCCCCGCGCACCGCATCGGTGCAGCCGTAGCAGAAAGCCTCTCCCCAGCCGACGAGGCCGGTGTCCGTCTCGACGCGGACGAGCAGGATGTTGTTGGTCGTCCAGTTGCGGCCGCCGTAGCCAGTCGGCGCGCCGCCGAACGTGAACGGGACCTTCACCGAACGGCTGTCCACGCGCGCGATCTTCATTCGATCCTCCCCTTCCGCCTGATGTCCTCGAGCAGCGCCGTGGCATGGCTCCGGTCCGACAGCCTCTTGGAGGTGAAACGGGGATCGCCCTCGGGGGCGATGGCCAGCAGATGGTCCTTCAGCAGCGGCGGCAGCGGCGGCGGTTCGCGCGCATCCTCCGGCATCTCGACTTCCGCCTGGGCGAAGTAGGTCTGGCCGTCCGCCCCCTTGAAGAAGTCGACATCCCAATGGAACGGACCGTCCGTCCAGGAGAAGCGCGCCTTCTCGAGGGTCTCCCGTCTCTGCGTCCAGAGACGCTCGAAATCCTCGGCACTTATCTCTGTCTCGATCTCCACCACCTGCCCGTCGACGGGCCGCTTGTAGGTGAAGACATGGCGCCGGCCGTCATCGCCCTCCATCGATCGGATGCGCAGTCCC
The DNA here is from genome assembly GCA_049323495.1 of Pseudomonadota bacterium. Taxonomy (GTDB): domain Bacteria; phylum Pseudomonadota; class Alphaproteobacteria; order Reyranellales; family Reyranellaceae; genus Reyranella. The sequence continues at coordinate 345,502 of JBMONG010000032.1, read as the reverse complement.
GATACATCGAGGTAGGCCTGGCGCAGGAAACTGCGCACGACTCCCGGCGCGCGGGCCAGTGTCGCTTCCAGATGGTGATCGTCCTTGAGGACAAACTTTCTTTCGTTCTCGATCGGCATGCTAGCATCACGTCATGGCCGTACAGACACTTGATGACCTGCCGACCCCTGCCCTCATTCTCGACCGGGCGATCCTGCGCCGCAACCTCAAGCGCATGAGCGAGCGTATGCGCGCCGCCGGGGTCGCGCTGCGCCCCCATCTCAAGACCGCGAAGTCCGCCGTGATCGGCCGCATGGCGACCGAGGGGCATGACGGCCGCATAACGGTGTCTACCCTTGCCGAGGCGCGCTATTTCGCCGACGCCGGCTTCTCCGACATTCTATACGGCGTCGGCATCGTGCCGTCGAAGCTGGCTGCAGTCACCGAACTGCGCCGCCGCGGAGTCGACCTGCGCGTCGTCACCGACAGCGCGGCCGTCGCCAATGCCATTGCCAGTGCGGCGAAGCGGGGTGACAGCTTCTCGGTCTTCGTCGAGATCGACAGCGGCGGCGGTCGTGCCGGGCTGCCCTATCCCGCCTTGCCCGGTCTCCTCGACATCGCCCGGGTGCTGCACGACGCGCCGGGCGTCGAGCTGGCCGGAGTCATGACCCACGCCGGGCATTCCTATCACGAGAGCACGCCGGACGGGATCGCCGCCGTGGCGGAACAGGAGCGCCGCGCCGTGCTGTCGGCCGCCGAAGCCTTGCGCGCGGCCGGCATCCCCTGCCCCATCGTCTCAGCCGGTTCAACACCGACTGCCCTGCATTCCCGCGACTTCACCGGCATCACGGAGATGCGGCCCGGCGTCTACGTCTTCAACGATCTCGACCAGCAGTTCATCGGCTCCTGCGGCGCGGGCGACCTCGCCCTGTCGGTACTGGCGTCGGTGATCGGGCACTACCCGCATCGCAACCAGATGCTGATCGATGCCGGAGCCCTCGCCTTGTCCAAGGACATCAGCGCCCAGGAATTCAAGCCGCAAGTGGGATTCGGCACGATCGCAGACGCGCCCGTGCGCGACATGGCGGTGGTCGCCTGCTCCCAGGAACACGGTTTCGTCGGCGCCGACGAGCCGATTCCCTACGGCAACCTGGCGATCGGATCGCGCCTGCGTGTCCTGCCCAATCACGCCTGCATCACCGCCGCAGCGTACGACCGGTACTACGTAGTCGACAGCGATCTCGACGGCGGCCGCTCGGTGGTCGATGTCTACGACCGGATCAACGGGTGGTGAACGGTCGCTAAAGCGAATTCACCGTGTGGCCGCCGTCGACGGTCACCACGCTGCCGGTCATGAAGCTGCCGGCCTCCGACGACAACAGCAGCAGCGCGCCATCGAGGTGCTCGGGCTTGCCGATGCGCCGCTGCGGGATGCGGTCGATCAGGCGCTTGCCGGCAGGCGTCTTCCAGAAGTCGCTGTTCATCTCCGTTTCAATGTAGCCCGGGCAGATCGCATTCACGCGGATGTCGTGCCGCGCCCACTCCATCGCCAGCGCCCGCGTGAGGTGGATCAGCCCCGCCTTCGAGGCATTGTAGGGGGCGACATGCCCGATCGTGCGGAGCCCAAGGATCGACGCGATGTTGACGATCGCGCCGGGCCGCTTCGCCGCCAGCCAGCGCTTGGCAGCCGCCTGCGCTACCAGCCAGGCGCCTCGGAGGTTGGTGTTCACGACAGAATCCCAGTCCTCTTCCGGCATCTCGAGCGCAGGCCTCACGATCGAAATGCCGGCATTGTTGATGACGACGTCGATCGGGCCGAGCTGTCGTTCCGCTGCGTCGAAGGCGTTCGCGATCGAGGCGCTCGACTGCACGTCGAGCTCGACGGCCACGACCCTGGCACCCTTAGCCTGCAGTTCCGCCTGGAGGGACGCGAGCCGGTCGGCGCGCCGAGCCGCAATGGCGATCGACGCCCCCGCTTCCGCGAGGGTCCTGGCGAAATGAACGCCCAGCCCCGACGAGGCACCCGTCACCAGGACGACCCTGCCGGTGAGGTCGAAACGCTTGGACATCGCAACCACTCCCTAGTTTGATGCCCCGCCTTATAGGCGAGCGTCTCTTTCGGAGGAAACATCCCTGACTTCGTCGCGGACACCGTGGGGCGTGGTCGGACTGCTGGTCGCGGCGGGGATCGTCGCCGCCTTCCACGTCGGCAAGGTCCCACCCTCGATCCCGTCGATCCGTGAGGACCTCGGTGCGAGCCTGCGTCAGGCCGGCTGGCTGCTCGCGATGGTCAATCTGATCTCCGCCCTCGGAGGGATGGGGATCGCTCTGACCGTCGACCGCATCGGCCATCGCCGATTGATCGTGCTCGGCACCGGACTGGGCTTCGCCGCGAGCCTGCTGGGCGCCTTCGCCGGCGGCGTCGGCGAGCTTCTCGCATGGCGCCTCGTCGAAGGCCTCGGCTTCATCATCGTGACGGTCGCGGTCCCGACGCTGGTGTTGCGCGTTACGGACGCGCCGGACCGGCATCGCGCGATGACCTTGTGGACAGCCTACATGCCGGCAGGAGCAGGTTGCATGATGCTGATCGCGGCTCTCATCCTGCCCATGACATCCTGGCGCATCGTCTGGCTCGTTGCCGCGGCGGCCTCGCTAGCCATGCTCGTCGCGCTGCTGCTGCGTGCCGTCCCGCGGCCGGACCTGGGCCCTCTCCCGGTCAAACGCCGTCCTATCCTGCACGAAATGGCGGAGGTGGCGACCAGCGGCGGTCCGGTAGCCATCGCCCTCTGCTTCGGCGCCTACTCCGCCTGCTGGTTTGCCATCGTGGGCTTCCTCCCCACGCTCCAGGTCGAGCGACTCGGCTTCTCGACATCCATGGCGGCGGTGATCACGGCCGCTGTCACCATCGTCAACGTGGCGGGCAACCTGTCCGCCGGCTGGCTTCTGCAACGCGGCGTGCCGCGCGTCGCCGTGATCGCCGGAGCGGCAATCACCATGGCCGTCTGCGCGGCCGGCGTGTTCACGACGGGCGTGCCGGACTTCCTGCGCCTGCTCCTGGCCGGCCTCTATTCAGCCGTGATCGGCGTCGTGCCGGGCGCCCTGTTCACTGCGTTGCCCGTGCATGCACCGCGCCCGGAACTCGTTGGCGCTTCGACGGGCCTGCTGATGCAGGGCTCCAACCTGGGCGCCCTTGTGGGGCCGCCGATCACTGGTGCCCTCGTGGCCTCGAACGGCTGGCCGGCGGCTGCTTGGCTGACGTCCGCTGCGCTGGCGCTGGTCGCCGCTGCCGCGGTCTTCCTGCATTGGCGCGAAAGGCGTAAGCTTGCGACATGATATACGTCGACATCGTCTCCGATACGATCTGCCCGTGGTGCTACATCGGCAAGCGGCGTTTCGAACGGGCACTTGCCCAGAGCGGCCGGACCGACGTGGCCGTCGCGTGGCGGCCTTTCCAGCTCAATCCAGACATGCCCGTCGAGGGCATGACGCGCGACGACTACGTCCGCGCCAAGTTCGGCGGCGGCGACCGTCCGCGCCAGATCTACCAGGCGATCGCCGAGAGTGGGCGCGAGGCCGGCATCGAGTTCCAGTTCTCCAGGATCCGCCGTACGCCCAATACGGTCCTGTCGCATCGCCTCATCCACTGGAGCGCCAAGATCAACCTGCAGGACGAAGTGGTCGGCGAGCTGTTCAGGCTCTACTTCGAGGAAGGCCGTGACGTCGGCGACCTCGACACGCTCGTGGAATGCGCCGTCCGCGTCGGCATCGACGAGCAGCGCGCGCGGCGTTACCTGGCCAGCGACGAAGGACGGCAGGAAGTCGTCGCGTCCGACGTCTATGCGCGCCGCCTCGGCATCAACGGCGTGCCCTGCTTCATCGTCAACCGCAAGTACGCCGTAAGCGGCGCTCAGCCGCCACCGGCCTTCATCGAGGTCTTCAACCTCGCCGAGCGCGACGCCGCCACCAGCGCCGCACAGTCGACCGCCTGAAGTCCTGACCTTCCTGGCCCGGGCGATCGGTCGTTCGGCCGCCCAGGTGCAACTTCCTGCCTACAGTCCGGAACGTCGCTTCGGGGCGATGACCGCGCTCGCCTGCTGGCTGGCGATGCATGATATGTTGACCAACATATGCTATGCTAGACAACATATCATGCCTCAGAACCCTGCCCGAACCGCCCGTACCCGGACCGAAATCCTGGACCACGCGGCCCGGCTGTTCCGCCTGCGCGGCTATGCCGGCACGAACATTGACGATGTCATGCTCGCAGCCGGCCTGACGCGCGGCGCGTTCTATGCGCATTTCGACTCCAAGGAAGATCTTTTTGCCGAAGCGGTACGGACCGGCCATGGTCTGCTCGCCCGTCTGCGCGGCGGCGAACCAGCGGCGGTGATGGAGGCCTATCTGGAAAGGGCCGATCTGGTCGCCACGGTTCAGGGCTGCACCCTGGCCGGTCTCCCCGGGGAGGTTGCCAGAGCCCCCCTCGCAGCGCGACTTGCCTATGCCAACCTTCTCCATGCGGCCATCGGAGAGCTCGCGCGGGGCAAGCCGCGCAAGCTCGATGCCGACGCCACGGTCGCGGTGATTCTGGCAGTGGGCGCGGTCGCTTTGGCCCGCGCTTCCGGCGACGCGCGCCTTTCGGACTGGCTGCTGCGCTGTGCCCGGCGTGCGGCCCTCCCGCTGCTGAAGACCCGGGCCCGACCGACGCGGCGCAAGGCGGGAACGACGGCCGGCCGCAAGCAAGCCGTCCGGAAGCCCATTGGTGGAAAGCGTCGGATCATGAAGCGGGGTCAGGCTGATCCCATCGATCGAATCTGCTAGACAGTCCTCAATCGAGAGGTGAAGCGATGGCGAGCTGGAGGCGGTTTGTAACGGGATCTTTCGTAGCACTCGCCTTTCTACCGACGGCAGTCGCCCTCGCGCAGCCTTCCGGCCCGCTGCCGCCGATCATGCCGTCCAGAGGCGAGCGGCAGCCCGTACCCGGCGCTGATCGCTACGATGTCGGTGGGACGATTTCTCCTCCTGCCGTCGGCCGCGATCTGGGGGCGACGCTCGATGCCGTCTCCCGGCCGGAGCCTCCGCTGCGCATGCGCGGTGCGCGGGACATCGAACTCTATCGCCGCCTGTCACCGTCCGTTGCCCTCGTCGTGACCGAGGGCGGGGCCGGTTCCGCCTCACTGATCGGAATCAAGTCACCCGTCTTCGCCACCAAGGGCGGTGTCCTGCTGACCAACGCGCATGTCGTCGGGGACGCCTCCGAGGTAGGCGTCATCTTCAAGCCGCAGAACGCGGGGCAGAAGGTCACCTCGGCCGAGATGGTACGCGGCCGCGTGAAGAAGGTCGATCCCATCCGCGACCTCGCCCTGATCGAAGTCGAGCGCGTGCCGGCGAACACCACGCCTGTCGAACTCGGCGACATGAAGGGCGTCGAGGTGGGCGCCGACGTCCATGCCATCGGCCATCCGGAGGGGCAGAGCTGGACCTATACCAAGGGGCTCGTCAGCCAGATTCGGCCCGGCTATGAATGGCAGACCAGCGCTTCCGGACCGAAGCACGTCGCGGATGTCATCCAGACGCAGACGCCCATCAACCCGGGCAATTCCGGAGGCCCCCTGCTCGACGACAGCGGCCGGATGATCGGCGTCAACTCCTTCAAGCACAGCACCGGCGAGAACCTCAACTTCGCCGTCTCGGTCGGCGAGGTCGAGAAGTTCCTCGCGGCTGCCCGGGACGGTGCCTACGATCCGCAGACAACCGTGGCGGCCTCGACGTCCTGCACGCCTAAGGTGGTCTTCGAAGGAAGGGCCGCCGACGGCAAGGGCTTCATCCGCGACGTCGACATGAAGTGCTCGGGCCGCGTGGATGCGAGCCTGTTCGTGCCCGACGACAAGTCTCAGCCCGTTGTCCTCAGCTTCGACGCCAACGGTGACGGCAAGGCCGACGGCTGGGTGTTCGACGACGACCGCGACGGCAAGTGGGACTATTCGCTCTGGGACGAGGATTTCGACGGCAAGCCGGATCTGGTCGGCCACCACCCCGACGGGAAGGCAAAGCCGACACGCTTCGAGAGATACGTCGCCAAGCCCTGACCGAATGCGGCGGCGCATTCAGGCTGCGAGCTTCGCCAGTGACGAAACGATCGAGCTGACGCCGGACAGGCGCTGCCGACCGTCGTTCCAGACCCGCTGCACGATGACACGGTGGTCCGGCCTCAGCCGCACGAGCGGGGCGTTCTTCTGCAGCCAGGCGACGAGCCGGTCGGGCTTGGCGAACTTGTTGTCGCGCAAGGCCAATACCACCGCCTTCTCGCCCGCATCGATGCGTTCGACGCCGGCCGCGCGGCACAGGAGCTTCAACGCCACCGTGTTGAGCAGGAACTCCGCTTCCGGCGGCATCTTTCCGAACCTGTCGACCATCTCCGCCGCGAAGGAGTCGATCTCGGCCTGGTTGGCCAGAGCGCCGATCCGACGATAGAGGCCCATGCGGACCGACAGATCCTGCACGTACTCCTCCGGGATGAGCACCGGAATGCCCAGGTTGATCTGCGGCGACCACTCCGCCTGCTCGGCCTCGCGCGCACGGCCCCGTGCGGCTGCGACGGCCTCCTCCAGGAGCTGCTGGTAGAGCTCTATGCCAACCTCGCGGATGTGGCCGGACTGCTCCTCACCCAGCAGGTTGCCGGCCCCGCGAATGTCGAGATCATGGCTGGCCAGCTGGAATCCTGCGCCCAGCGTGTCGAGCGTCTGCATGACCTCGAGGCGCTTCGACGCCGCCTCGTTGAGCGCGCGTCCCGGCGGAACGGTCAGATAGGCATAGGCCCGCATCTTGCCACGACCGATGCGCCCGCGCAGCTGGTAGAGCTGGGCGAGGCCGAACATGTCCGCACGGTGGATCACCATCGTGTTGGCGTTCCTGATGTCGAGGCCGCTTTCGACGATGTTCGTGGCCAGCAGCACGTCGAACTTGCCGTCGACGAACTCCTGCATGGTGTTCTCGATGGTGGTCGGCGGCATGCGGCCGTGGGCCATGGCCATGCGGATCTCCGGCACCAGCTCGCGCAGGGTCGCCGCCACCTCGGCAAGATCCTCGATGCGCGGACAGACATAGAAGCTCTGGCCGCCCCGATACTGCTCGCGCAGCAGCGCCTCGCGGATCGCCACGGGATCGAACGGTGTCACGAAGGTACGCACGGCCAGGCGGTCGACCGGCGGCGTGGCGATCAGGCTCATGTCGCGCACGCCCGTCAGGGCGAGTTGCAACGTGCGCGGAATCGGCGTCGCGCTGAGCGTCAGCACGTGGACGTCCGCGCGCAGCTCCTTCAGCCGCTCCTTGTGGGCCACGCCGAAATGCTGCTCCTCGTCGACGATCAGCAGGCCGAGATCCTTGAACTCGATGCTCTTAGCCAGCAGCGCATGCGTTCCGCACACGATGTCGACCGTGCCATCCTTCATCGCTTCCTTGGTCGCCTTGCTCTCCTTCGCGCCGACTAGCCGCGACAATCGGCCAATGCGTACCGGCAAGCCCTGGAAGCGCTCGGTGAAGGTGCGGTGATGCTGCCGCGCCAGCAGCGTGGTGGGCGCAATGACGGCGACCTGCTTGCCCGACAGGGCGGCGATGAACGCGGCGCGCAGGGCGACCTCGGTTTTGCCGAAGCCGACGTCGCCGCAGACCAGCCGGTCCATCGGCTTGCCCGACGACATGTCATCGATCACGTCGGCGATCGCCTGGAGCTGATCGTCTGTTTCCGCGTAGGGGAAGCGCGCGCAGAACTCCTCATAGGCGCCCTCCGGCGGAGACATGGTCTCCCCGCGCCGCACCGCGCGGTCGGCGGCGATCTTGATCAGCCGGTCGGCCATGTCGGCGATGCGCTGCTTCAGCCTGGCCTTCCGCGACTGCCAGGCGACGCCGCCCAGGCGATCGAGCTGGGCGCCCTCCTCGCCCGAGCCGTAGCGGCTCAGCACGTCGATGTTCTCGACCGGGACGAACAGCTTGTCGCCGCCCTCGTAGGTCAGCCGCAGGCAGTCGTGGCGCGCATACTGGATCTCCAGCGTGACCAGGCCTTCGTAGCGGCCGACACCATGTTCCCGGTGCACGACCAGATCTCCCTCGCTTAGCGCCGACGCTTCGGCGATGAAGCGCTCCGACGGACGCCGCTTCTTGGCGGGCCGGGAGAGGCGATCCCCGAGGATGTCCTCCTCACCGATGACCTCCAGCCCCTGCAGGACGAAGCCGTGCTCCACGGGCCACACGGCGACGCCAAGGGCGCCGATCGGCAGGCGCTCGGCCGTGGCAAAATCGGCCACCGGAACAGGGGTCGTGGTACCGTGCTCCTGAAGGAGATGAAGCAGGCGGCTGGCCGAACCCTCCGTGTACGCCGCGACCATGACGCGCCGGCCGGCGGCATTGGCAGACTTGACGTGTTCGGCCACGACCTCGAACAGGTTCACGCCCTGCGCGGTTCTTGCCTGCGCGAAGCCCTCGTGACGACGGCCGCCGAGATCGATGGCATTGGGCGTGTCGATGGCCGCATCGAAGGTGGTGAACTGCGCGGCGGCATGGCCTTCGAGCAGGCGATCCCACTCCGACGGCTTGAGGTAGAGACGTTCCGGCGGCACCGGCTTGTAGTCGGCGGCGCCCGTCATGCCGCCCTTTCCGCCGGTTTTGACACGGGCTTCGTAGTAGTCCGTGATCAGCTCGTGCCGTGCATCGAAAGCTTCGCCCGCCTGGTGATCCGCGGTGATGACGGCTTCCGGGCAATAGTCCAGCAGCGTCTCCAGCCGCTCATGGAACAGCGGCAGCCAGTGTTCCATGCCAACGTGCCTCTGCCCGGCCGAGACGGCCTCGTAGAGCGGATCGTCGGCGGGATTCCCGAACAGCTCGCGATAGCCGCCGCGGAAGCGCGAGATGCTTTCCTTGGTCAGCAGCACCTCGCTCACCGGCAGCAGGACGACCTCGTCAGGCGTCCCGGTCGACCGCTGGCTCATGGGGTCGAAAGAGCGGATCTCCTCCAGAACGTCCCCGAACAGGTCGAGGCGCAGCGGCTCGGCCGTACCGGGCGGGAACAGGTCGACCAGCCCGCCGCGCATGGCGAACTCGCCGGGCTCCATGACGGTTTCGGCCCGGCCGTAGCCGTTCTGTCCCAGGAAGCCGGTCAGCCAGTCGGCATCGATGGTCTGGCCCTTGCGCAGTACGACGGCCGCCTCGGCGTACAGGCTGCGCGGCGGCACGCGCTGAAGCGCCGCCCCGACGGAGGCGAGAACGATGCGGGCCGGCGCGCCGGCCTTCTTGGGGGTCGCCAGTCGAACCAGGGTTTCAAGCCGCTCCGCGACGATGTCCGGATGGGGCGACATGCGGTCATACGGCAGGCAGTCCCAAGCCGGAAAGACCAGGACCTCGCGCTCAGGCGCGAAGAAGCGCAGCCCGTCCTGCAACCGTTCGATCCGTTGTCCGTCGCGCGCCACATGCAGGATGTCCTGGCCGCCGGTCGTGCGGGCCAGTTCGGCCAGCACCAGCGCATCCGCACCCTCCGGCAGGCCGGCGACGGTCCAGCGGCCCGACCGGCGGTGGATGACGGCGAGGGTTTCGGAAAGGGACGCCAACTAGAACCTCACGCGGAAAGCCTTGAGTCTGCGCAGCACCGGGGAATCGGCCTCGGGCGGAATCTCCGCCTGACCGCTCACCCAGTCGAAGATTTCGTTGTCGCCCCGGGCGAGCAGACGCTCGTATTGGTCGAGCTCGTCATGTCCAAAGGACTCGATATGGGTACGCGCGAACTGGCCGAGGAGGATGTCGTTCTCCTTGTTGCCCCGATAGATGCTGCGATAAAGCAAACGCTTGCGCCGCAGCTCGAGATCCGCGTCGCCTGTATTGTCCGTCATCTTTTCCCCAGGCCCGGCCCGAAAAGCGGCGTAGCATATAGGCGGCGGCGATGGCGAAGTCACGCGGCCCGAACGCCTCTTCATCCATGCGCCCCCAGAGCCTGACGCCCCTCTTCGCCCAAACGACCTCCCTGCCCGGCATCGGACCACGGCTCGGCAAGCTCGTCGAGAAACTCGCCGGTCCGCTGGTCGTCGATCTGCTGTGGCACCTGCCCTTCGCGGTGATCGACCGGCGCCATGCGCCAGAGGTGGCCGGCGCCCAGGCGGGTGAGATCGCCACGTTGACCGTAACGGTCGACCAGCACCTCGTGCCGCGCAGCCCGCGGCAGCCTTATCGCATCTGGTGCAGCGACTCCACGGGCCGGATCTGCCTGACCTACTTCAACGGGCGCGAGGACTACCTCGGCAAGCTGCTGCCAGTGGGCGAAGTCCGCGTCGTCAGCGGCAAGGTGGAGATCTACCAGGGCGAGGTGCAGATGACGCACCCTGACTACGTCGTGCCATTGGACCAGCGGGAACAGATCCTGCGCGTCGAACCCGTGTACAATCTGACCGCCGGTCTTACCCAGCGGCCGATCCAGAAGGCCATCGCTGCCGCGGTGGAGCGCGCGCCCGAGCTGCCGGAATGGCAGGACCCCGCGTTCGTCGCCCGGAACGGTTGGGAGGCATGGCGCTCCGCCCTGGCGCGCGCTCACGCGCCAGGCGAGGAAACCGACCTGTTGCCGAATCACCCGGCGCGCGCCCGACTCGCCTATGACGAGCTGCTGGCCAGCCAGCTCGCCATCGCGCTCGTTCGGCATCACAACCGGACGCTCGCAGGCCGCTCGACGGTGGGCGCCGGTAGCCGCCGCGATCGGGCTCTGGCCAGGCTTCCCTTCGAGCTGACGGGCAGCCAGAAGGCGGCGCTCTCGGAGATCGAAGCCGACCTGGCCAAGCCCGAGCGCATGATCCGCCTGCTCCAGGGCGATGTCGGTAGCGGCAAGACGCTGGTCGCTTTCCTGGCCATGCTCGTCTGCGTCGAGGCCGGCGCGCAGGCCGCCCTCATGGCTCCGACGGAGCTGCTGGCGCGCCAGCATCACGCGACCATTGCCCCCCTCGCTGCCGCCGCCGGCGTGAGCTTGGCATTGCTGACGGGACGCGACGGTCAGAAGCAGAAGAAGGAAACGTTGAAGGGTCTCGCCGAGGGCACGATCGACCTCGTTGTCGGCACCCATGCTCTCGTGCAGGAGGATGTTGCCTTCGCCGATCTCGCACTCGCGGTCGTCGACGAGCAGCATCGATTCGGCGTGCATCAGCGCATGGCGCTGTCCTCCAAGGGCCACGGCGTCGACCTGCTGGTCATGACGGCGACTCCCATTCCGCGGACACTGATGCTGGCCGCCTACGGCGACCTCGATGTCTCCAAGCTCACCGAGAAGCCGGCCGGTCGTCAGCCGATCGACACGCGCACCATTCCCCTGGAGCGCATCGGCGAGGTTGTCCAGGCCGTCGGACGACAGATGGCGACGGGGGCCCGGATCTACTGGGTATGCCCTCTGATCGAGGAATCGGAGGAGGTCGATCTCGCCAATGCCGAAGAGCGCTTCCGGCTGCTCGCCGAGTGCTTTCCAGGCAAGGTCGGCCTGCTGCACGGACGCATGAAAGGCTCCGAGCGCGAGGCTACGATGGCCGCGTTCGCCGATGGACGGCTGTCGGTCCTGGTCGCCACGACGGTGATCGAAGTCGGGGTAGACGTGCCGGCCGCGACGGTGATGGTGATCGAGCATGCCGAGCGGTTCGGGCTGGCGCAGCTCCATCAGCTGCGCGGCCGCGTCGGCCGCGGCTCCGCTCGGTCGACCTGCCTGCTGCTCTACGCTCAACCGCTCGGCGAGACGGCGAAGGCCCGGCTCGCGATCATGCGCGAGACCGAGGACGGGTTCCGCATTGCCGAGGAGGACCTGCGCCTGCGCGGCGCCGGAGAGCTGCTGGGCACGCGCCAGAGCGGTCTGCCCGACATGCATCTCGCCGATTTCGCCGCCCATGCGGAGCTCCTCCAGGCGGCACGCGACGATGCCCGGCTGGTGGTCGAGCGCGACCCCGACCTGCAGTCCCCGCGCGGCACCGCCTTGCGCGCCCTGCTCTACCTCTTCCGTCGCGACGACGCCGTCAGGACGCTGCGCGCCGGCTGACGGACCGGCGGCTGCTTGACGCGGCGCAGCTTCCATGAGAATTTGGTTGGTATACCAATCAACCACCTATGTCCCCAGCCGAATCCGCCGTCCGTGAACGCCTGCTTCTCGCCGCCGTCGCGCTGATCCGCGAACACGGGCTTGCCGGCTTGACCCAGCCTCGGGTCGCGAAGGCGGCGGCCGTGTCGCAGAGCCATCTCACCTACTATTTCCCAACGCGCGACACGCTGCTGACGGCGGTGCTGACGCGAACGGCCGACGACCAGCTTGCCGGGGTCGAACAGGCGCTGGCGACCGGCGCTGCCGATGCCAAGCAGCTTTCGCGAACGATGGGTGCCGCCTTCGAGAAAGCGGAGAACAGTCGCGTGCTCATCTCCTTCGCCTTGGCGGCCAGCGAGAACCGCGAGGCGCGTGAGACGTTCGAGCGGCTGACGCGCGGCATACGCGGCGGCATCGCCGGCGTTTCCGAGCGCATCGGCATACCCGACGATCCCAGGACGATGGCGCTCGTGCATTCCCTCGCCGTCGGCCTGTCGGTGCTCAATCTGGCACTGGGCGGCTCCTCGCTGCGGCCTCCGCCAGCCGAATGCATGGCGATGCTTTTCGAGCTTCTCGGCAAGAAGAAGGCCCCGAAACGGAGACGGCGTACATGAGTGCCTGGCTGGACAATCTGATTCCCCTGAAAGGCCGGCTGAGCCATCTGCAGCTGGCGGGCTGGCAGCCGTCGAACGTCGCCGAGCAGGGGCTGGGCTGCCGGCTGCTCGCCGACGTCATGATCCCGATGAAGGACGGCACGCGCCTGTCGGCAGACGTCTACATCCCCAAGCGGCCCGGTCGCTACCCGGTGATCCTGCAGTTCTCGGCCTACAATCGGGACCTCCACTCGATCGGCGTGCCCAAGGGCACCAACGAGATCGGCTCGCCGCCGGTCATCACCGGCCGCGGCTATGTGCAGGTCGTCGTGACCGCCCGCGGCATCGGCCGCTCGGAAGGCGAGCTCATGCGCTGGCATGCCGAAACAGAGGTGCAGGACCATGCCGCCTGCATCGCGTGGGCGGCCGACCAGCCCTGGTCGACAGGCGACGTCTGCCTGTTCGGCACATCGTACTACGGCATGAACCAGCCGAACGTCGCATCCTTGCGACCGCCTGCCCTCAAGGCGTTCTTCTGCAACGAGATCTGCACCGACTTCCGGCGTCACGTCTTCCGTTACGCCGGCTACCCGAACATCGAGTTCTTCGGGCTGTGGACGGGGGCCAACTTCACGGCCTCCGGCGTCAAGCTGTACGTGCCGCCGGTCATCCGCGCGGCCCTCAGCCATCTCGTCAATCGGCCCTTTCTGTGGAACCTGATCCACCGGCGCATCGATGGCGTGATGCAGGGGTTCAAGCAGAAGCAGCCGATCGACCGGGCGCTGGAGAACCTCGTCGCCTTCTTCACCGACACCGACAACGATCCGGCCAACCGAACCTCCGAGGGTGCCTTCCGCCGCCTGTCGCAGATCGAGATTCCCTTCGTGGTGGCGCAGAACCGCGGCAACATCTCCCTGCACCAGTTCGGCTCCTACGACCTCTTCGAGCGGTCGGCGACGCCGCCCGGGCGCAAGTGGCTGATCATCGGCCCGGCGGAGTACGAGCTTCCCGCCTTCGCCTGGCAGCTCGAGGCGCTCGCCTTCTTCGACCACGTCGTGAAGGGCATCGACAACGGCTACGACCGCCAGCCGGCGGTGCGCTGGGCCCGCGACGGCGCCCGCGGCGACGAACCGCGCTGGGGCGGCGCCGGGGACTTCCCGCCGGCGGCAAGCCGCACGCTCGCCTTCCATCCCACCGCAGCCGACAAGGCGGGCCAAGGGGCGCTCGGCACCGAGGTCGCCCCGGAGGCGGCCAGTCACTGGCTGGCGGTACCGCAGGTCCCGGGTCTTGTCCCCGGCACCGACAAGGTCATGCCGCACGTCCTGCGCTTCCGCTACGCGGTGCCGACAGACATGGAGATCGTCGGCCCCGTCCGTCTGCGCCTGGCGCTGGCAAGCTCCGAGATTGACACTCATGTCGTCGCGCGCCTCGACCGCGTTAATCCAGACGGCAGCCGCCACTGCATCTCCATGGGCAACCAGCGGGCGGCGGCGCGCCATGTGATGCCGGACGTCTCCACCAAGGCCGAGATGGCCATCGACGACCGGGTCCTGACGCCCCTCGTGCCCCACGAGCCGGTCGACCTGATCGTCAACATGACGCCGGCGGCGGCGGTGCTGCATGCCGGCGACACGCTGGAGCTGGCGATCGCCAGCCGGCCCGCCCTGCTTGCCGTCGCGGTGAAGGACGGCTTCCTGAGCTACGAGAACTACGCCCTCCCCCAGTACATCGCCCGCAACACGATCTTCCATGGCCCGCGGACGATGCTGGAGGTCACGGCGCTCGACGCAGGCTAGGCCTAGCCGAGCTGCGCCACGTAGCTGCGCAGCGCCTCCCGCGCGGCCTCGACGGCCTTCTCGGCCTCAGCGCGACGCTTGGCGATGGCCTCGAGCTCGGTTTCCTGCCGGTCGAGCGTAGCAAGGTATCGCCGCTGCAGATCGCTGTTGGCGGGCACGCGCGCGAGGTTGTCGCGCAGCCGCGCCTGCTCCTGCACGATCTGCTGGCGATCGGCCTCCGCCTGGGTGACCTTGCGCTGCGCTTCGGCAACGGCGCCCTGCAGCTGCAGGACGCGGGTGAGCGCCTCGCGTGTCCGCGCATCGAACTCCCGTGCCTGGGCATAGACGCGGATCTGATCGGCCGCGCTGTCGACCAGCCGCAGCTCCTGCTGCTGGGTCTGCTCCTGCACGACCTCGAAGACCTGCGTTTGCTCCCCGCCAGGCAGCCGGAACGGTATGCGATAGTTGCCTTCGCTCAGTTCGACGTCCTTCGGCTCGGGCTTGACCAATGTCCAGCCCGGCAGGCGGCGCTGCACGACGATGAGCTGCCGCGGCTCCTTGGCCGGCCCGCGCACGCGGTACGTGGTGGTCTGGCGCAGCACCCGCGACAGGCGCAGCGCTCCCTGGACGATGGTGCCGCTGGCGATGCGGTCGGTCTGGCCGACCTCGCGTTCTACGACGATCTTCTCGTCCAGCGCATAGGCCAGCAGCCGCGTCTCACCGACCGGGAAGCCGCTGAGTCGCGCATCCCCGACATAGGCCACGTAGCCCGCCTTGTCGCGCTCGTAGAGGGTGATCAGCCCGGCCGGCAAGCCGCTGTCGCCGTCGTTGGTCAGCCGGATGGCGGCCAGCGGATTGCGCGACGCGGTCTCCGGTTGATACAGCGCCAGCCGCTGCACGGGAGCGTCACGGTCAATGATCGGCAGGGAAAGGGTCCGGCCGTTCCCGACGCTCACCGGGCGCGGAAATCGGAACACGACCTGCGTCGCAGCATCGGTTGCCTCGAACCGGTCGGCCGCGCCGGCGGCACCCGGAGGCGGAGCCGCTGCGATGGCGGGCGCCGCGGCCCGCTCCTGCTGCGGCCGGTAGGCCGGCGCCGGTGCCGGTGGCGGGGGCGGCGGAGGGGCGGCCTTGAGGCGGTTGGCAGCATCGACGCCACCGCGATCGATGCCCGGCATCAGGCGCCCGGCGACCTCGATCGGCACCTCCGGGCGGGTGACGTAGTAGGCTTCGTAGAGCGCCTGCCGGAAGGCGACCGGTCGTCCGGAGACGAGCGTCAGGTCGACATCCTTCCAGTCCTGCCCACTGAGATTCTCGATGACGGCCCAGCCCTGCAGGGCCGCACGCTCCGCCGCGGCATCCGCCGGTAGCGTCAGCCGGTAGGATGCCTTCCACACCGGTACCTCGACGATATAGGCCACCCGCACCGTGCGCTGCCCCTGCCCGCGCGTCGCAAGCTCGAGCGTGCGGGCATCCTTGGCGCGGTTGCTCTCGATCGCCGCCAGCGCCTGGCCGACCTTCTCCCGCAGGGCAGGATCGGCGAACTGCAGGTTCTCGGCATCCTCGAGAATGAACTGCTGCAGGCCGCTGGCCGTCATCAGCGTGACACGCGTGCGCTTGATGGTGCCCTTGCCCTCGGGCAGCGTCGCCGTCTCCTCCTGCACCGACACGATGCGGCCGCTGATGGCCCGCGCACCACCGACCGTCACCTGCGCGCCCTTGAGGCTCGACAGCAATTCAGCTGGCGACGACAGTGCATCCTGATCGAACGGGAGGTCCTTGAAGAGCTGCGCCAGCGGCTCGCGGCCGGCCAGGCTGAGCCCGCCGATGCCACCCTTGTCGTCATACACGACGATGCTCTTCAGCACGTCGTCGACCTGCTCGAGCGGGACCGTCAGGCGCAGCCTGGCGTCGCCCTCGACGGACGCTTCGTACTCGAAGTAGCCCAACCCGCCGGAGGACAGCATGACGCGCTTGAGCACGAGGTCCTCGGCGAAGGCGGAAACCGACATGGAGACCATCCCCAGCAAGGCGGCGACGAAGATCAGATGATGCATGAGCTCTCCCGGACAGTGCGCAAAAGCCTGCGCGCGGAGTGTGACGCAAGCTGGGCGTCGCCAAGACCAAACTAGGTAAGCGCGTCCCGCAGCGCCTCGAACGGCAGCAGCACGCATTCGTGACGCGACTTGTGGGTCTGCACCGGCTTGAACGCGTCGAACGGTTCGTGCGGCTCGCCCGCCTCGCGACCGAGCGCGCGCTCCGCGTCGTGCCTCAGTTCCTCGATCCCGGCCGCATCGCGGCCGACGGCGACCGCCGACAGCGCCGAAGCGGACGCCTGGCAGAGCAGGCAGCCGCGCACCTGGTGCGCGAACTCCAGGATGCGCCCTTCTCCATCGAGCCTCACGTCCACGACCACGCGATCGCCGCACAGCGGATTGTCCCGCCGCGCCGACTTCGTCGGATCGGAAAGCTTGCCCGCTCCGGCCTTGGCCTTGGCCAGGGCAACGATGCGGTCCTGATAGAGCTGGTCGGTCATCGCAGGGTACGCGCCGCGTGCTCGACGCCCGTCAGCAGCGCGTCTATGTCAGTCTTGTCGTTGTAGGGGGCGATCGAGACGCGCGTCGTCCCGTCGAGATCGAAGCGGTCCATGAGCGGCTGCGCGCAGTGATGGCCCGCGCGCACTGCCACGCCGAAGGAATCGAGCGTCTGGGCGACGTCGTGGGGATGCACGCCGTCGAGCGTGAAGGACACCACGGGATAGCGGTTCTGCAGGCTCGCAGGTCCGAAGAGCTGGGCGCCGTCGATCTTCTGCAGGCCGCCCATCAGCCGCTCGACCAGCGCCATCTCGTGCGCATGGGCACCCGTCCAATCCAGTGCGCGCATCCATTTGCAGGCGGCGCCCAGCCCGATCGCCGGCCCGATCGGCGGCGTGCCGGCCTCGAAGCGGCGCGGCGGCGGCGCCCAGGTGGTCTCGGCCTTCGTCACGCGCCCGATCATGGAGCCACCCCCATGGAACGGCGGCATCGCCTCCAGCAGCTCGGCCCGTGCCCACAGCGCACCGATGCCGTTCGGCCCGTAGGCCTTGTGGCCGGCAAAGACGTAGAAATCGATCCCCAGGGCCGGCAGGTCGAGGGGGCCGTGTGGCGCGCGCTGGGCGCCGTCGAGCATCACCTTGGCGCCGACGGTCCTCGCCAGGGTGACCACCGCCCTCACATCGACGAGCGATCCCGTGACATTCGAGACATGGGCCAGCGAGATCAGCTTCGTGCGCGGCGTCAGCAGGCGCGGCAGGGCGTCGAGGTCGATGCGGCCATCGACCGTCACCGGGGCGAAGTCGAGCTCGATGCCCGCGCGCTGCCGCAGCATCTGCCAGGGCACGATGTTGGAATGGTGCTCCAGCTCGGAAACGAGAATGCGGTCACCCGGCTTCAGCAGCGACCCGTAGGAATAGGCGACGAGATTGATGGCGGCGGTGCAGCCGCCGGTGAACACCACCTCCATCTCGGGGACGCCGAGAAAGGCCGCCACTTCGGCCCGTGCGTTCTCGTAGGCCTCCGTGGCGCGCTCGGCCAGCCGATGCACGCCGCGCAGCACGTTGGCGCGGCCGGTCGTCTCATAGATCCGCATGGCGTCGAGCACCGCATCCGGGGTCTGTGCGGATGCGCCGTTGTCGAGATAGTGCACCGGCCGCCCGTCGATGATCGCCGACAGGATGGGGAACTGGCGGCGGACGGCCGCAACGTCGAAGTTCATGGCGTACTCCGCGCGCGCCAGGCGGCCAGCGCTTCCGGCGTGTCGATGTCGGTGACGGCAGCCTCACCAGCCATCTCGACCTCGCAAACGAGGTCGGCATGCTCGCCGATCAGATGCTTGGCACCCGAATCGCCGGAGAGCGCCGCCATCTGCGGAAAGAAGCGTCGGGCCCAAAGGACAGGGTTGCCGCGCTTGCCGGCCACCGTTGGCACGCAGATAGAGCGCCCTTCCACCGGATTGAAGGCGGCGATCAGCCGGTCGAGCAGCGGAGCGCCGATCCCCGGCATGTCGCCGAGCTGAACGATGGCGGCATCGATGTCCTTGCCCAGCGCGGCAATGCCGGTGCGCACGGAAGTGCTGAGGCCATCGGCGAAGTCCGGATTGGTCACGAAGCGGAGGCGAGCGCTCGACGGAACGACCTTCTCGACCACAGACCGTACCTCGTCCGCCATGTGGCCCAGGACGACGACAACCTCGATCGCCTGGGATGCGAGCGCGGCCTTCACGGCATGCGCGACCAGCGGCTGCCCGTGCGCCTCCGCGAGCAGCTTGTTGGGACCGCCCATGCGCGTCGAGCGGCCGGCGGCCAGGACCAGGACGGCGACCCGCGGGGCCTGCTGCGGCCCCTCGCCTTCCGCGTCGCCCTCGTCGCGCGGTTGCGGTCGGCTGGCGATCTCCGCCAGCAGACCGCCTGCTCCCATGCGCACGATCTCCGCGCGGCCCACCGTCAGGCCGGCCGCCAGGCGTTCCAGCACCATGTCGAAGCCGTTGTACTTGGGCGACTTGGCGCAGCCCGGCAGTCCCAGCACCGGCTTGCCGTCCAGATCGGCCGTCAGCAGCAGGTTGCCCGGATCGACCGGCATGCCGAAGTGCAGGACCTTGCCTCCCGCTTCCTCGATGCCGGAGGGCACAACGTCGTGCCGATCCACGATGGCCGAGGCACCGGCGATCAGGAACAGGTCGCAGCCTTCCGCCTGCAGTTCCTTGAGGGCGTCGGCGATGGCCGCCGAATCGTGGGCCACCCGGCGTTCGCCCACCAAAGTGCTGCCAAGCGAGGTCAGCCGCTTCGTGGTCGTGCTCACGGCCTTGTCGAGGACCTTGTCGCGTGTACCCGGCAACCGGGTCTGCACCAGTCCCGTCCGCATGGCCCGGAACGGCGCCACCGAGACCAGCGGGCGGTTGGCTGACTGTGCGACTTCGATGGCACGGACCACGGCGGTGCGCGGCGCTGCGTAGGGGATGATCTTGACCGTGGCCACCATCTGCCGCGGCTCGACGCGCGCGAAGGGCGGCAGGGTCGCTACGGTGACCGATTCATCGAGCTCGTTCAGGGCATCGATGCGTTCGTGGTCGATGACGGCGAGGCCGGCCTCGCGGGCGAAATGATTGCAGCGGCCGGTGAACGGCGCCGTGATCTCGATGCCCTCGCCCGCGAGCACCTTGGCGACGCGCGCCGCCGCTTCATCCTCGTGAATGTCGTCGGCATCGAGCCGTGCCGCGACGACGCTCTCGACTCCGGCCGCCTTCAGCTTCGCCACGTCCTCATCCGACAGGATGCGCCCCTTGGCGAAGTTCACGCCGCTCGTGCGCCAGCTGTGCGCCAGGATGGCGCCGGCGGCCATGTCTATGGGGGTCTGGCCGAATCTCACGCCGCGGCCACCTTCGGCGCGGCGAGCGCTTCCAGGCGCCGCGCCCGCACCTCGATGATCTGGCCCAGGATCGATACCGCGATCTCGGCCGGTGACTTGGCGCCGATGTTGAGACCGACCGGGCCATGGATCCGGGCGAACTGCTCCTCGGTGATGCCGGCGTCAGCCAGCCGCTCCTTGCGCTTGGCGTGGGTGCGCTTGCTGCCCAGCGCGCCGACGTAGAACACGTCCGATTTCAAAGCCGCCTCGAGCGCCGGATCGTCGAGCTTGGGATCGTGGGTGAGCGTGACGATCGCCGTCGATACGTCGAGCCCCATCTTCTCGAACGCCTCGTCGGCCCATTCCTGCACGACGTTGACGCCCGGGAAGCGGTTGGTCGTCGCCCAGGCCCCGCGCGGATCGACGACGGTGACGTCGAAATCGAGCATCGTCGCCATCGGCGCAAGCGCCTGCGCTATGTGGACCGCGCCGACGATGATCAGGCGCGACGGAGGCACATAGACGTTCAGGAAGATGCGCTGACCGCCGACCTCCACGGTCTCGCTGCGGCCGATGCCGAGCGCACGCCGGGCTGCCGCGATCAGCGCTTCGTCCTTCGCCAGCGCGCCCTCGACATGGTCGCGGTAGATCAGGGTCTCGGCGCCGTCGCCAAGCCGCGTCGCCAGCACCAGCGGCCGACGATTGCGCCGCGCGTCCTGCAGCGCCGTGAGGGTCTCGGCCTTCATCGTCAGTTCACCTTCTCGACGAAGACCTGGACCTTGCCGCCGCAGGCGAGACCGACGTCCCACGCCTGTTCGTCCGTGACGCCGAAATCGAGCAGTCGCGGCTTGCCGTCGGCAATGGACGCCAGGGCCTCCTTGACCACGGCGCCTTCGATGCAGCCGCCGGACACCGACCCTACCATCGCCCCGCTGTCGTCCACGCCGAGCTGGCTGCCGACGGGACGGGGCGATGAGCCCCACGTCGTGATCACGGTGGCAATCGCCACGCCCTTTCCGGCGGCCTTCCACTTGCCGACCTGATCCAGGACATCAAGCGCATCGCTCATGGTCTACTCCTTGCGTAGGTCCATCTGCCAGCCGGCGAGACGCCTGTCGGTACTCGACGTGGTCGTCCCGAGGGCCGCAATCAATCCGGCCAGGCTCTCCAGATTATGCACCGGCCGGAACTCGTCGACATGGGGCAGCATGGCTTTGTTTCCCTGAGATTTGGGCTCGTAGGCCCCGTATCGCAAGAGCGGGTTGAGCCAGATCAGCCGCGAGCACGACTTGTGCAGCCGCTCCATTTCCTCCGCGAGGCCGGCTGCCCCTTCCCGGTCCAGCCCGTCGGTGATCAGAAGCACAACGGCCCCCTGCCCCAGCACACGGCGCGACCATTTGTTGTTGAATTCGTGCAGGGTCTGCCCGATGCGCGTCCCCCCGGACCAGTCCTCGACCTGCGAGGACGCCTTCTGCAACGCGACGTCCACGTCCTTGCTGCGCAGCGCCCGGGTGACGTTGTTGAGGCGCGTGCCGAACGTGAAGCAGTAGACCCGATCGCGGTCGTTGGTGATGGCATGCATGAAATGCAGGAACATGCGCGTGTAGCGGGCCATGGAGCCCGAGATGTCGCACAGGATCACCAGCGGGGGCGGCCGCAGGCGCCGTTCCTGGCGGCGCAGGTCGATCAGGCCCTCCGGACGCAGGGCGTGGCGCAGGGAGGCCCGGAAATCGATCCGCGCGCCGGTGCGCGACGGCCGGAAACGTCGCGTGCGCCGCTGCGGCACCGGCAGCCTCAGCCGCGCGATCGCCCGCAGCGCCTCGTCGATCTCAGCCTGCGACATCTGCTCGAAGTCACGGTGCTGCAGCACCTCGCGATCGGACACGGTGAACGTGGCCTCGACTTCGACCTCCGGCGGCTCGTCCTCGTTCCGGGGCGCCTCCCCCTTGCCGGGCTGCAGCGCTTCCTGCAGGCGCCGGCTGAGCTGCTTCCTCTGCTCCGGATCGGCAGGGAGGCCGACCTGCGGCAGCAGCATCTCCATCATCTTCTCGAGCAGCCGCGGATTGCGCCAGTAGACATGGAAGGCCTGGTCGAAAATCTCGCGCTGGTCGCGCCGGTTCACGAAGACCGAGTGCAGGGTCCAGTACAGGTCCTCGCGCCTGCGCAGGCCTGCCGCCTCGACCGCCTCGATCGCCCGCAGCACCTGCCCCGGCCCGACCCGCAGCCCCGCCGTCCGCAGCGTCCGCGCGAAGTGGACGATGTTGGCGGCGATCCTGCCAGGAGGCCGCTGCGGCGAGGCGGGCATATCAGGCAAGGCGCTATCCCCTGTCACTTCATGTCCCTCTCCCCCTATCGGGAGGGGAGCTCGTCTCCTATCCCAGCGGCTGGGCGGCGATGTCGGACTTCACCTTGCGCAGGATCTCGGCGGCCTCGGAACCCTGCAGGCGCTGGATGTCGTCCTGGTACTTGAGCAGGACGCCCAGCGTGTCGTTGATGGTCCGGGGATCGAGATCGAGCGTATCGAGCTCCGACAGAGCCGTTGCCCAGTCGATCGATTCCGCAACGCCCGGTGCCTTGAACAGGTCGAGCTTGCGCAGCTCCTGGACGAAGCCGACGACCTGCCGCGACAGCCGCTCGCTGGCGCCCGGCGCCTTGACCCTGAGGATGTCCAGTTCGCGCGCGAGGTCCGGATAGTCGACCCAATGGTAGAAACAGCGCCGCTTCAGGGCATCGTGGATCTCGCGGGTGCGGTTCGACGTGATGATGACGATCGGCGTCTGCGCCGCCTTGATGGTGCCGAGCTCGGGGATCGTCACCTGGAAGTCCGACAGGACCTCCAGCAGATACGCCTCAAAGGGCTCGTCCGTGCGATCCAGCTCGTCGATCAGGAGGATCGGCGCGCCCTCGGCATGCGGGCTGAGCGCCTCGAGCAGCGGCCGGCGGATCAGGAAGCGCTCGTCGAAGATATCCGACGCGAGCTCGCTGCGGTCATGCACGCCCTGCGCCTCGGCCAGACGGATCTCGATCATCTGCCGCGAGTAGTTCCACTCGTACACCGCCGAGGCGACATCGAGACCTTCGTAGCACTGCAGGCGGATCAGCGGTCGCTTCAGCGTCGAAGAGAGGACCTTGGCGATCTCCGTCTTTCCGACGCCGGCCTCGCCTTCACAGAACAGCGGCCTGCCCAGCTTGAGGGCCAGGTAGAGCACGGTGGCGAGGCTGCGGTCGGCGACGTAGTCGCCACCCTTCAACAGGTCGAGGGTCGCGTCGATGGAAGCTGGTACGGTGGACATGCGTCACTGTAGCGGATGGGGAGGCTGCCCGGTATGGTGGGAATTGCCAGATAATTCAAGGATTTGGGAGGGCCGCCATGCAAGGGGAACAGTTTCGCGATCGCACGGCCATCGTCACCGGCGGTGCGCGCGGCATCGGGCTCGCCTGTGCCGCCAGGATCGCCGCGGGCGGCGGCCGGGTGGCGCTGTGGGACCGTGACATCGATCGCGCCCGCAAGTCGGCAGCAGAACTGTCCGCCGGCAAGTCGAACAGCGCCGTCGCGGTGGAAGTCGATGTCACGTCGGAAGACTCGGTCGCCAAGGCGCTCGCCGCGACCGAGCGGCAGCTCGCGCCGCCGGACATCCTGGTCGCCAGCGCCGGCATCACCGGTCCCAACACCACGGTCGTCAAATATCCGGTCGATGCGTGGAAACAGGTCATCGACATCAATCTCACAGGCGTCTTCCTCTGCAACCGCGCCGTCGCCGGCGGCATGGCGGAACGCGGCTACGGCCGCATCGTGAACATCGCCTCGGTCGCCGGCAAGGAAGGCAACCCGAACGCCTCGGCCTACTCCGCTTCGAAGGCGGGCGTCATCGGCCTCACCAAGTCGCTCGGCAAGGAACTCGCGACGACCGGCGTTCTGGTGAATTGCGTCGCACCGGCCGTGGTGAAGACCGACCTGTTCAGCCAGATGACCGAGCAGCACATCCAGTACATGCTGTCCAAGATCCCGATGAACCGCTTCGGCGAGGTCGGAGAGGTCGCCGAGATGGTGGCATGGCTCGCGTCCGGTCTGTGCACGTTCGCCACCGGCGCCACCTTCGACCTGTCCGGCGGACGTGCAACCTACTGATGAGCAGCATACCGACATGAGCCAACTGCACGAACTCACTCTCGTCGAGCTTTCCGAGGGCCTGGCGGCGAAGCGCTTTTCCTCACGCGACATCGTCGATGCCCTGCTGGCGCGCATCACCAAGGCGGACGGCAAGCTGCACAGCTTCACCGAGGTCTACGCGTCGGAAGCCCGGGCGCTGGCCGATGCCGCAGACACCGCCCGCAGCGCCGGCTTTCCGCTGGGCCCACTGCACGGCCTGCCCGTCGCCTACAAGGACCTGTGCGATATCCGGGGGCGTATAGGCACCGGCGGTTCGAAGATGTTCCAGAAGCGGGTCGGCAGTGAGACTTCCAATACTGTGGAGCGGCTGACGTCGGCCGGCATGGTGCCGATGGGCAAGCTGCACATGGTCGAGTTCGCCTTCGGCGGGTGGGGCACCAATCCCCTGATGGGCGCTCCCTGGAATCCATGGGACCTCGAGGTCCAGCGCGTCGCAGGCGGCTCCTCGAGCGGCACCGGCGTGGCCGTCGCGGCACGGCTCGTTCCGGCCGGCATCGGCAGCGACACAGGAGGTTCGGTCCGCATCCCCTCCGCTTTCAACGGCCTGGTCGGCCTGAAAGTGACATTTGGCCGGATCGGCCTGTCTGGCACCATCCTGCTGAGCTGGACCCTCGATTCGATCGGGCCGATGGCGCGCTGCGTCGAGGACTGCGCCCTGATGCTCAACGCCCTCGCCGCACCAGATCCGCGGGATCCGACCACGCTCGGCCAGCCGCTGGAGGATTTCACGCTGGCGACGCGGCCGGGATCGGTCGAAGGCATGCGCATCGCCCTGCCGGACGCCGGGCAGCTGCCCGACTTCATGCAGGCCGACGTGACTCGCGCCTGGCAAGCCGCCGCGCGGACGTTCGAGAGTCTCGGCGCCATCGTCGAAGCCGTCCGGCTGCCGGACTGGTACTTCGACCTGTCGCGTCCGGCGGGCACGATCATCGCTTCCGAGGCCTATGCCCTGCATCGCCGCTATATCGAGGACATGACAAAGGAGATCGGTCCCGGGGTCCGCATGCGCGCCCAGGCCGCCAAGAACCTGCCGCCGGGCGCCTATGCCGAGGAACTCCGCGCCATGGAGCAGCGCCGGCGCGCCTTCTCCGAATGGATGAAGCCGTATGACGGGCTTCTCCTGCCGACGATGGCCATTCCCGCCATACCGCTGTCCGAAGTCGATGAAGCCTCGCCCATCCCGGGGTACCTGACGCGCCCCGCCAACTACCTCGGCCTGTGCAGCCTGGCCATGCCGTCGGGCCAAGCCGGCGGGCTGCCGGTCGGCATCCAGATCATCGGCAAGCCCTTCGCGGAACGTGACGTGCTGCGGCTGGGCAAGGCCTTCCAGGACGCTACCGACTTCCACCGGCGCGCCCCGGATCTTTCGGCGATCGGCCTTTAGGGACTGAGACATGCTGCGTGTCCTTGGTCGAGGATTCGGACGCGCGGAGCATAACCGAGCTAATTACCAAAGTCATTCTCTTTGGTAATTACTTTCGAGGAGCCGGCGCGCAACATTCCAACATTTTTGCGCTCCGTAGAGCGAGCCGGTCGCAGCGCATGCAATGCCTGCAACTGCTCTCGCTTCAAAGAGCGCTGTCGATATCCGTCTGACTGAAGTCCGTGCCCACGTAGAGCAACCGGCAGCCGCGCGCCTTGGCCAATTCGTATGCGAAACAGTCGCCGAAATTCAGGGCGGCAGCATGCGAGCCTTTGCCCCATTTTTCGTAGGCAAGCGCCATCCTCCGTGCGGATGCCGACGTGACATTGACGATCTCGAGCCCGAGGCCTTCGATCAGACGTTCCATCTCCGATCGTACGTTCCGCCTCGTGGCGACGATCAACGCTTCGGCGACAGTACCGGCCGAGATCAACAGCTCCTCTTCCCTCTCCAGTGCTGAGGCACAGGCACCGGCCTCGCTTTCGTCAAGGAGGATGGCCATCAGCGCGGAAGTATCGACAGCGATCATTCCGGCAGGCCCGTATCCCCATAGAGAAAGTCCTGGCTGCGAGCGGCAGCAGGTCCTGCCACCACCTTCGTTGCCGCGGCGGCACGGACCGCTTCGATGAGCGCACGTCGGGATTCCCGGCCCGTAGCAGGCCCGATGGGCACCAGCCGTGCGACCGCTTGCCCATGACGGGTCAGAATGACCTCGTCTCCTGCTTCCGCTCGCTTCACGAGCTCGGTGAGCTGCGCCTTGGCGTCACTTACGGAGACATGCATTTCTACATTTTAGACCATCGTATGGTCCAAAACAATGTCGCGCGGTACCTTGGACGTCGTCACCGTTGCGGCATGCCTTGCGGCACCACGGTCGCGACGATCGACGCGTCGAGGGCTTCGTATTCGCGGTAGCTGATCGTCTCGTAGAGCTCGGCGCGGGTCTGCATCTCCCCCACCATGTTCTGCGTGCCGCCGTCCCTCTTCAGCGCGCGGTACAGGCGTTCCTGCGCCTTGTTGGCAACACGCAACGCCGACACCGGCCAGATCACCATGCGGTAGCCCATCGCCTCGAACTCGCCGGCCGTGAAGAATGGCGTTCGGCCGAACTCGGTCATGTTGGCGAGCAACGGCACACCCGGCATCGCCTCGGCGAAGGCACGGAACATCTCTGCGCTGGTCAACGCCTCCGGGAAGATCGCGTCGGCGCCGGACTCAAGGTAGAGCCGCGCCCTGGCGACCGCCCCGTCGATCCCTTCGCTGGCCGCCGCATCGGTGCGCGCGATGAGGAAGAGATGGCGGCGTGCCCGCGCCGCTGCCGCCACCTTGGCGGCCATGTCACGCGGATTGGCCAGCTTCTTGTCGTTCAGGTGCCCGCACTTCTTGGGGAGAAGCTGATCCTCGATGTGCACGGCAGCGGCGCCCGCCTCCTCGAAGGCGCGCACCATGTGCATGACGTTCAGCGCCTCGCCATAGCCCGTGTCGCCATCGACCAGCACAGGCAGGCCGCTGGCCCGCGCGACCTGCCGGATGAAGAAGCAGACCTCGTCCACCGTGATGACGCCGAGGTCGGGCAATCCCATGGAGGCGGACATGGCGGCCCCCGAAAGGTAGAGCGCGTCGAAGCCGGCCCGTTGCGCCTGCAGGGCGGCAAGGCCGTTGTGGGCCCCGGGCATCTGCAGAATGCCCGGCCGTGCCAGAAGCCCGCGGAAGCGTTCGCCGGCGGATCCCTTCGGCAGGTCGGAGGCCACAAGATAAGGCATATCTTCCTCTCCCTCAGGCACCGGACCGCGGACGCGCCGCCTGCAGCGTGACGAGCAGCCCCGCCCCCACGATGAATGCGGTGCCCAGCCAGGTGTAGAAATCGGGCACCTCGCCGAAGAGCAGATAGCCCACGATGACCGATCCGATCATCTGCGTATAGTTCAACGGCGCGATCAGATTGGCCGAGGCATAGGTCATGGCCTTGGCGACGCAGTAGTGGCCCAACCCGCCAAGGACTCCCAGCGAGAGCAGCAGCCCCCAGTCTCCCGCCGACGCCGGCGCGGTCCACACGAAGGGCATTGCCGCGGTCAGCAGGATCGCCCCCAGCAGGACGCTGTAGAAGATCGACGTCGCCGGGTGATCGGTGCCGGCAAGCCGGCGGATGATGATCTGATAGACGGCGTAGCAGATGGCGCTGCCGACAAGCAGCACCGAAGCCCACTGGAAGACGGCGCTGCCGGGCCGGATCACCACCAGCACGCCGGCGAAGCCCACGCAGACGGCGACGACCCGCAGCCAAGTGATGCGCTCGCCGAGCAGCGGCCAGGCGAGGAACACCACGAGCAGAGGCGCCACGAAGCTGATCGAGATCGCCTCCGCGACCCCGACATATTTGACTGCAGAGAAGAAGAACAGCGTCGACAGCGACATCATCACCGAGCTCACGAACTGCAGCCCGATGCGTCGCGTCCGGAAGAGGTCGAGTCCCATGCGTGGCGTGAAGACCAGCGCCACCAGCCCGAGATGGACGCAAATCCGGAACCACACGATCTGGACCGGGTCGTAGGTCATCGCCAGCAGCTTGACGAGGCCATTCATGACGGGGAACAGCGCGCAGGCCACGCACATGTAGAAGACGCCCACCATCGGGTGCGCGGTCCTTGCCGGAACCTGTGAAGCCATCAGGCCGGCTCAGCGAAAGAAGCGGTCCAGCGCGCCCAGCAGCAGCGTGCCTGCGGTCGCTATGACGATCAGCGAGGCGGCGATGGTGGTGAAGCGCCCGATCTCGCGTGAACGCCCTTCGGCGATGATCAGCCGATGTGCCATCATCGATGCCAGGCCGATCGCCGCCAGCGTCACCGCCATCCCGAAGGCAATCGCGATCACGCCGACCACCCCCGCCCAGATGACGCCCATCGCGACCGACAGCAGGATCACCACCAGCGCCCCGGCGCAGGGCGCTATCCCCGCCGCCGTCAGCATGAGCCAGCCGGCAATCGTCTGCGGCCTGGCCTCGTCATGGAGATCATGATCGTGGTCATGCGCATGATCGTGCGCGTGGCCGTGACGATGCTCATGCAGCCGGCCGGTGAGCCCCGCCCACAGCCGCCAGATCCCGATGGCCAGGATCAGCACATAGGAGACGATCTCGACGTTGCGGACCTCGCGCAGCGTGCCCAGCAGGCCGACCGTCGCGAAGGCCTTCAGTCCGGCCGCCAGCAGAAGCGCGGCCAGCGTATGGGTGAAGGCGATCCAGGCTCCGGCCAGGATGCCTTCCATCCAGGCCCGTGGGCGCGCACCGTCGAGGAAGTAGGCAACGACGACCGCCTTGCCGTGGCCCGGACCGAGCGTATGGACCACCCCATAGCCGAAGCAGATCGTGACGAGCGTCCAGAGGGCAAACGATCCCGAGCCGTCGCGGATGTCACCCAGCGTCAGGGAGAACGCATGCTGGATCCGGCGCTGGTATTCCGCCGACAATCGGGCGAGATCGGCGACGCCGTCGCTGAAGACGAGCGCGCCGACGAGCGCCAGCAGGAACAGCAGGCCCATCCAGAGCAGAGGTGATCGCAGGGCCGTCGACTTCACGGAACCTGGCATGTCACGGTGTCGGCGAAGACGGGATAGCCGCGAACAAACTCGGCCTTGTAGCTGGGGTGCTTGGCCAGCGAGCAGCCGGCCGGGACGGAATTCTTGTCGACCTCGATGCGGATGAAGTCGTCTGGATCGTAAGTCGTGACCGACACGACCTTGCTGGGCTGGGGCAGTTCGAATCGCATGACGTAGACGAGGTTGCGCGGCCCCTTCTTGCGCGGACCGGGCGGACCGCTGGCGCGCTTGTTCGCCGGCATCTGCATCTGTGGGCTGTCTCCTGCCGAGCGGTCCCAGTCCGGCAGCGTGAAGCTCGCCGGATCGTCGATGCGGGCCGTGAAGGCCGGCCGCTTCGGCGGTCTAAGGTCCTTGCCGCCGACATTGAGCCAGGTCAGATAGCCGACCGTCTTCAGCTCCGGCATCATGTCGTCGTTCAGCAGCTTGATCTCGTGCGCCGAGAACTTGCCGTTGTGGTCCTCGTCTATGAGCGGGATCTCGATCTCGCTCGAGAACGGATCGAAGCGCCATTCGATCTCGACATGGGTGTATTTGCCGTCCTTGACCACGGGACGCACGATCTGCTGGACCCAGAGGTGCGGATGCGCGTGCGCCGCGACGGGCGCAAGCACGGCCGCGAGGCCGAGCATCCAGCGCAGCAGGCGCTTCATGCGATCTCCTTCGGGACCGGCCGCGGCCGACCGTCGTCGTCGATGGCCACGAACACGAAGGTGCCGTGGGTCACGCGCCGGTCGGTATCCTCCAGACGCCGCTGGACGACGGTCTCGAGCTCGACGGTGATGGAGGTCCGCCCGATCCGGGTCACCTCGCCGTAGATCGACACCATGTCGCCGACCTTGATCGGCTCCACGAAGGTCATCGCCGTGATCGCGACCGTGGCCACCCTGCCCTTGGCGGCACGGGCGGCGAGCGCCCCTCCGGCGACGTCCATCTGCGACAGTACCCAGCCGCCGAAAATATCGCCGTTCCCGTTCATATCGGAAGGATGCGGCACGGTCCTGACGATCGGATCGCGGCGGGTCTCGGCCATGGGCTCTCTATCTGAAGGTCCCGCCCTCCCGCCGGGTCGCCCAGCCAGGATGACAAGGAGTGGTTGATTTGGCGGCGTTTTCCTACCATACCCATGCCGTACCGGCCACTTGGCGACCCCCTCGCCCGGCCGAGGCAGACAAGAAGCAGCATGGCGAAGAACGGCGATCTGTTCGAACGGTCGGGCGCGAAGCGCGCCGGGACGCGTGATACTTCCTACACGGCCCGTGACATCGAGGTGCTTGAAGGCCTGGAGCCGGTCCGCAAGCGCCCGGGCATGTATATCGGCGGCACCGACGAGCGTGCCATGCACCATCTCGTCGCCGAGGTGCTGGACAACGCCATGGACGAGGCCGTCGCGGGGCACGCCGACACCATCTATCTCGAGCTGCACGAGGGCAACAGTGTGACGGTGCGCGACAACGGCCGCGGTATCCCGATCGACCCTCATCCCAAATTCAAGAACAAGTCCGCGCTCGAGGTCATCCTCACGACGCTGCATTCCGGCGGCAAGTTCGACAACAAGGTCTACGCCACGTCGGGTGGCCTGCATGGCGTGGGCATCTCGGTCGTGAATGCGCTCTCCGACGACCTGGTCGTCGAGGTGGCGCGCGACCGCCAGGCCTGGACGCAGACCTTCTCGCGCGGCCTGCCGACCGGCAAGCTCAAGGCGGCCGGTCCTGCGCCGAACCGCCGCGGGACGACGGTGACCTTCCATCCCGATCCGCAGATCTTCGGCAAGCAGGTCTTCTCCGCCGAGCGCCTCTACCGCATGGCACGTTCCAAGGCGTACCTGTTCCGCGGCGTCGAGATCCGCTGGCTGTGCGACGCCGCCATGCTGCCCAAGGGCGGCGGCGTCCCCGAGGAAGAGTCGTTCCACTTCCCGGGGGGCCTCAAGGACTTCGTGACGTCGGAGATCGGCACGCGCGCCACCATCGTGCCGCAGCCCTTCGCCGGCGAGGCCAAGAGCGAGACCAACGGCAGCGCCGGCGGCAAGGTCGAATGGGCCGTCTGGTGGCCCGCCGACGAAGAAGGTTTCGTCCGCTCCTACTGCAACACCGTCCCGACGGCGGAAGGCGGCACCCACGAGTCCGGCTTCCGCAGCGCCCTGGTGCGCGGCCTCAAGCGCTATGCCGAGCTCACGGGCAACCGCAAAGGCTCGATCATCACGGCCGACGACGTGATCGACGGGGCCGCCGCCCTGGTCTCGGTGTTCATCGAGCAGCCGCAGTTCCAGGGACAGACGAAGGAGAAGCTCGTCAGCGTCGAGGCAACGAAGCTCGTCGAGACGATCGTGGGTGACAATTTCGAGCACTGGCTCACGGGCGACAAGGAAGCGGCCAACGTCCTGCTGGAACATGTCGTCAGCAAGGCGGAGGAACGCGTCCGGCGCCGGCAGGACCGCGAGCAGCAGCGCAAGACGGCGACCCGCAAGCTTCGCCTGCCGGGCAAGCTCGCCGATTGCAGCAATACCGCCGCCGAAGGGACCGAGATATTCCTGGTGGAGGGCGATTCGGCCGGCGGCTCGGCCAAGGCGGCACGCAATCGCGAGACGCAGGCGATCCTGCCGCTGCGCGGCAAGATCCTCAACGTGGCGAGCGCCAGCGCCGAGAAGCTGCGCGAGAACCAGGAGGTCCAGGACCTCATCCAGGCGCTGGGTTGCGGCACCGGCGCGCACTACAACGAGGACCGGCTGCGCTACGAGCGCGTCATCATCATGACGGATGCCGACGTGGATGGCGCGCACATCGCGTCGCTGCTGATGACGTTCTTCTATCGCGAGATGCCCAAGCTGATCGAGAATGGGCACCTCTTCCTCGCCCAGCCTCCGCTCTTCCGTCTGAGCAAGGGCGGCCGCACCGAGTATGCGCGTGACGAGGCGCACAAGGACGAACTGCTGCGTGACGTGTTCGGCGGTGGCAAGGTCGAGATCACCCGCTTCAAGGGCCTCGGCGAGATGCAGGCGGTCCATCTGCGCGAGACGACCATGGACGTCACCAAGCGGATCCTTCTGAAGGTCGACGTGCCGACGGCGCCGGACACGGAGGCCCGTACGGAGGCAATGCAGACGAGATCCCTGGTCGAGGATCTGATGGGCCGCAAGCCGGAGAAGCGGTATGCGTTCATCCAGGAGAATGCGCGCTTCGCGCGGGATCTCGACGTCTGAACGCCGTCCCCATGGGGCCACGCGCGACATTGTGACATGAAGCGAGCCACCGGCCGCCCATATCCTGTAAGATGGGGCATGAGGAGTCCGTCCCGATGCGTCTCAAGACGAAGCTGATCGCAGCCCTCGCGGGGCTCGCCGTCCTTCCCGCTGCCGCGATGGCCGGCGTGATCGGCGGTACCTACTACGCGCCGCAGTACGACTATCGCGAATTCTTCTCCATTGCCGATGGCCGGAACTTCCAGGTCATCCTGAACGGCAATCCGTTTCCCGGGACCGATCCAAGGCAGGTCGCGGCCGACCTTCTGCCGGTGATGCAGGCGGCCAAGCCGCAGCCGGCCATGACGTTCACCTACGCCGATCCGCCCGAGCGGCCGCGCCCCTACTACCGCCTCGTGCTGACGTTCGATCCGGCGCTGGACTACGGTTCCAACCAGGTGTGTGCCGGCGTGCCGCCGCGCTATCGGCAGGGCAGGCCCGGCCTGTTCTATACGTTCGCCGTCTATTGCCGGAACGATCAGGTCCTGTCCGAGACGACGGCCTGGACGCCGGCCACCGGTCCGACCGACCCGCGCATCGGCGAGCTCTTCCGGGTGCTCTTCCAGGTGATCTGGAGCGATTCGCCGGCCCTGAGGCCGCAGCTCGGCGGCGGGGACCGGTTCTAGGGCGCCCCTTCGCCGCGCCCGGATTGACGGATACACTCCCGGCAAATCGCATGAGGAGTGTGTATGCAGTCGCTCAAGGATCGCCATGTCGTGGTCACCGGCGGCACGGGAGCGCTCGGCGCCGCCGTGGTCAATGCCTTCACCCAGGCGGGCGCGTTCTGCCATGTGCCGGCGATCGAGAGCGCCCCGCCGACCGGCCGGTTCGCCGATCCGGCGAAGGTCGACGTCGTGCCGAGCATCGACCTGTCGAGCGAGGCTTCGGTCGACGGCTTCTACGCCAGGCTGCCGCCGCTGCATGCCGTCGTGAACATCGCCGGCGGTTTCGCCTGGGCGCCGATCGCCGACAGCCCGGCCGCCGTGCTGCAGCAGCAGCTTTCGATGAACCTCGTGTCCTGCGTCCTGAGCTGCCGTGCCGCCGTCGCCAACTTCCGCAAGGGCGCAAAGGAAGGACACATCATCAACATCGCGGCCCGGCCGGCTCTCAATCCACGGCAGGGCGCCAACATGACGGCCTATACCGCTTCCAAGGCAGCCGTCGCCGCCTTCACCGTCGCCCTGGCCGAGGAGCTGAAGAACGAGAAGATCTCGGCCATCGCGCTGGCGCCGTCGACCATCGACACGCCGACCAACCGCAAGGACATGCCGGACGCCAAGCACGATACCTGGGTCAAGCCGGCGGCGATCGCCGAGCTGATCGTGGCCCATTGCAGCCTGTCGGAGACCATCAATTCCGGCGCGCTGATCCCCGTCTACGGCCGGGCATAGAGACCCGCCGCGGCGCGCCAACGGCTGAGCGCTCCACAAGCGATCTCTGCTAACCAGTCGGCGATGGCTTCCTGGTACTCCCTCGCCGACCGGCTCCTGTCGCGGATCGATGCCGAGACGGCGCATGGACTGGCCCTGCGCGCGCTGAAGAGCGGGCTGGTGCCCGGCGACCGTCGACCAGACCCGCCGTCCCTCGCCGTCAGGCTCTGGGGACGCTCGCTGCCAAACCCGGTCGGCCTCGCCGCCGGCTTCGACAAGAACGCCGACGCACCCGATGCTCTCCTCGCGCTGGGCTTCGGCTTGGTCGAGATCGGCAGCGTCACCCCGCGGCCGCAGCCGGGCAATCCACGGCCGCGCCTGTTCCGGCTGCCGGAGGACCACGGCGTCATCAACCGCATGGGCTTTCCCGGCCAAGGGTTGGAGGCCGTGCGGGCGCGGCTCGCCATCCGGCCGCGGAGAGGATTCATTGGCGTCAATGTCGGCGCCAACAAGGACAGCACGGACCGAGCCGGCGACTATGTCGCGTGCAGCGTGGCGCTGGCGCACTATGCCGACTACCTCGTCTGCAATGTGTCGTCGCCGAACACGCCCGGCCTGCGCAACCTGCAGGGGCGTGCCCAGCTCTCCGACCTCCTGAAGCGCGTGCAGGATGCCATTGCCGCCCATCCGGTTCCGCTGGTCGTCAAGATCGCGCCCGATGCCACGGACGACGACCTGGACGATATCGTCGCCGTCTGTCGCGACCTGCGGATGGACGGCATCATCATCGGCAATACCACCCTCTCGCGGCCGCCGAGCCTGCGCTCCGGGAATCGCGACGAGGCCGGCGGACTGTCCGGGGCACCGCTGACGGCCCTGTCGACCGACGTGCTGCGGCGCACCGCCCGACGCGTGGAAAGACAGTTTCCGCTGATCGGCTGCGGCGGCATCGGCTCCGGTGCCGACGCCTATGCCAAGATCCGCGCCGGCGCGACGCTGGTCCAGCTCTATTCGATGCTGGTCTACGAGGGGCCGCCGCTCATCCGCCGCATCAAGAACGAGCTGGCGGCGCTCCTGGCGCGCGACGGTTTCGGCTCGGTGGCCGAGGCCGTCGGCGCGGACCTGTAGGCCGTCACCCGGCCAGCGTCGGCCGCATGCCGCGCCATGGCATCGCGGTCTCGTAGGCGTGCGCGGCACGCAGCAGCGTCGGCTCCGTGAAAGGCTTGCCGGCGAGCTGCATCGCTACCGGGAGACCACCGGCGCCAAAGCCGGTGCAGATGCTGATGGCGGGAAACCCCGTGACGTTGAACGGCATGGTGAAGGAAGGCTTCTCCATGTTGGCCCATTTCGGCACGCTGTCGATGCGCGGCGCCTCACCCGGCTGCGACGCGCTGACGACGATGTCGAGGTCCGCCATCGCCTCGGCCATCTCGCGGCAGAGAACCCGCCGCCGGCGCGTCGCCTGGAGGATGTCGGGGCCGCTCGCCGTCGCGGCAAGGCAGACGCGATCGCGGAACAGCTCGCCGTACTCCGCGAAGCGCTCGCGCAGCCACGGCGCATGGAGGGTGAAGGCTTCGCTGATCATCAGCAGGTAGCCCACCGCGTGATAGTCGGCCGCGGGTGACAGGGTGATATCGCGAACCTCCGCCCCTTCCTGACGGAAGAAGTCGAGGGCGCCCTCAATGCCGGCGAGCGTCGCGTCCGACGCGCGATGGTCGGTCTCGAAGAAGTGCCGGACCACGCCGATGCGCAGCCCCTTGACGCCGCGGCCGAGCTCGCCCGTGAAATCCGGCACGGGCCGGTCGACGCTCGCCGGATCCTCGGGATCATGGCCGGCCATGCCCTGCAGCAGCAGGCCGCAATCCTCCGCCGTCCACGCCATGGGCCCGGCGTGATCCAGCGAGAAGGCGAGCGGCAGGATGCCGACGCGACTCGACAGGCCGTAGGTCGGCTTGATGCCGGCGATGCCGCAGAGCGCCGCCGGTCCGCGGATCGAGCCACCCGTGTCGGAGCCGGTGCCGCCCAGGATGAGACCGGCGGCGACGGCGGCGCCCGTGCCGGAGGAGGAGCCGGCGGTGAAATGCTCGCGGTTCCAGGGATTGCGCGCCGGCGGCCAGGGCACGTCGAAGGACGGTCCGCCGAAGGCGAATTCGTGCGTGGCGAGCTTGCCCAGCATGACGGTGCCTGCTTCGGCCCACTTCTTCACGGTATGGGCATCGCGCGTCGGCACGTTGTGCTCGAGCAGCCTCGAATGTGCCGTCGTGCGGATGCGGGCGGTGTTGTAGATGTCCTTGTGCGCGATCGGGATGCCATCCAGCGGCCCGCGCAGGGTGCCGGCCATCTGCCGTGCTTCGGCCGCCCTGGCGTCGGCCAGCGCCCGCTCCTCGGTCACCAGCAGGAAGGCGTTCAGCGCCGGATCGATGCGGCGGATACGCTCGAGATGGCTCGCGGCAAGCTCGACCGGCGAGAGTTCCCTGGCGGCGATCCGGCGAGCGGCCTCCGCGATGGTCAGAATCTCGGCCATCAGCCCTGGTCCCCGCCCTGCTCAACATCGAAGGTCAGTGCCGGCTCGGCTTCCCGCGGCAGCGGCGCATTCACGCGCGCAATCATCCCCTGAACGATGGCCGCGCCGGGAAGGATCTCCCTGACCTGGTCGGGCGTCAGCGTCAGGCCGGCGCGGCGCAGCATGGCATCGAGCTCGGATTCGTCGATCGGCGGACTCACGTCGTTCCTTTCATCCGTAGGAATGGTGTTCGCAGCAGCGCATGCAAGAATCGTGGCGCATGGCGGCCTGGCGCAACCGATCCTGATGCACTGGGGCACGCCTGTGTTGCGTCGCCCAGGCGTCGAGAGGTTGCACCGCGGAAAACTCGATAGCAGACGCGCCGCACGCAGCCGCCTAAAATATCTTCCGGAGGAACCGTGCCGCTCTGGATACCCATCACCGTCTTCGCCGCTCTGTGCCAGAACATCCGCACGACGATGCAGCAGAAGATCCGGGGCGTGCTCAGCGTCGATGGCGCCAATTTCGTCCGCTATCTCTACGGCGCACCGCTGGCGCTGGGGGCGCTGGCCTTCCTGGTCTTCGGGACCGGGCGGCCCATGCCGACGCCGACCCTTGCCTTCCTGGCCCTGGTGACGATCGCGGGCGTGGCGCAGATCGTGGCGACGTCGCTCATGATCCACTCCTTCTCGCTGCGCAACTACGCGGTCGGCACGGTCTATTCCAAGACCGAGACGGTGTTCGTGGCGATCTTCGCGACCTTCATCGCGCATGAGCCGCTGCGCTTCGGCGCCTGGATGGGCATCCTCGTCTGCCTCGGCGGCGTCGCCATCCTCAGCGTGCGCGGTTCCTTCGCCAACATCCGCACGGTCCTGGCCGATCTCACCCACAAAGGTGCGATCTACGGCATCCTGTCCGGCGCGGTCTTCGCCGTCGCCGCGGGCACGATCCGCGAGGCGTCGAAGCTGCTGACCGAAGGCGACTTCTGGGTGCGCGGCATCACCGTGCTGGCCTGCATGAATACGATCCAGGTCGTTCTCATGGCCGCCTATCTCTCGCGCCGCGACCGCCCGCAGCTCGGCAAGGTCTGGGTCAACTGGCGGTCGTCGATCTGGGTCGGCATCTTCAGCGTCCTGGGCTCGGCCGGCTGGGCGCTGGCCATGACGCTGGAGAATGCGGCGCTCGTGCGCGCCGTCGGCCAGATCGAGCTGGTCTTCACCTTCATCGCCTCCCACGTGGTGCTCAAGGAACGGCCCTCGGCCGGCGAATGGCTGGGCAGCCTCCTGGTCGTGGGCGGCGTCGTCCTCATCCTCCTCGCCAGGTGATTGCATGACCATCCCGGATCCCCGCCCCCTCGCCGGCATCAAGGTGCTCGACTTCTCGACGACCATCGCCGGTCCGCATTGCAGCCGGCTGATGGCCGACCTGGGCGCCGACGTCATCAAGGTGGAATCACCGGAAGGTGACCTGATGCGCAGTCGCCCCGTGCAGCGCAACGGCGCCGGCACGATGTTCGGCCAGCTCAATGCCGGCAAGCGCTCCATCGTGCTCGACCTCAAGAAGCCCGAAGCCATCGCCGCGGTGAAGAAGCTGGTCGCCGGCATGGACATCGTGCTGGAGAACTACCGGCCGGGCGTCATGAAGCGCCTGGGGCTCGACTATCCGGAACTCGCGAAGATCAATCCGCGGCTGATCTACGGTGCGATCTCCGGCTACGGCCAGACCGGTCCCGGCGCGGGGCGGCCGGCCTATGCGCCGGTCATCCACGCCTCCACCGGCTACGACCAGGCCCATCTGGGCTATCAGGGCGGCCGCCAGCGCCCCGACAATTGCGGCATCTTCGTCGCGGACTATGCCAGCGGGGCCTATGCGCTGGGCGGCATCCTGGCGGCGCTGCACCAGCGCAGCATCACCGGCAAGGGCCAGATGGTCGACGTCTCGATGTTCGAGAGCCTGGTCGGCATGCTGCTGGCCGAGGTCAACCGGGCGCAGTTCGACTACGAGATGCCGTCGCGTCCCATGTACGGGCCGGTCGAGGCCAAGGACGGCTACGTCATGCTGGCCACCGCCAGCGAGAAGACCTTCCAGGACATGGCGACCGCCGCCGGCCGACGCGATTGGCTGACCGACCCGCGCTTCGAGAAGTACCAGGACCGCCGCATGAACTGGGACCAGTTCATCGACGAGTTCGAACGATGGTCGAAGACGCTCACGGTCCGGGAGTGCGTCGCGGCGCTGGCCAAGCATGGCGTGCCCTGCTCGCCCTACCTCACCGTCACCGAGGCGCTGCAGGACCCGCAGGTCGAGCATCGCGGCAGCCTCTGCACCATCGAGGACAGCGGCGGCGCCTACAAGTCGCCGGCACCGCCGTTCCGCTTCTCCGGCTCCGCTCTGCAGAGCGGGCCCAAGGTTGCCGGCCTCGGCGAACACACAAGGAGCGTACTGGCCGCGGCCGGCCTCACCAAGGCCGAGATCGACGCCTTGACCGGCTAGGCTCCTCCGCTCCGGCGCGGTTGCCGCCCCTCCGTCCTTGTGCAACCATCGACTGTGTCGGCGGGCAGACGGGGGAGAACCGGCCATGCCACAGGGCATCGACGACGAGGGCAATCTCGACGATCTCACGCTGCAGCGCTTCGTGCTCCAGACCTACGGGCGCGCCCGGCGCACGCAGGACAGCCCGATCATGCCGGACGTCTGGCTGCACTATGTCCGGCTTGCCGAGAAGATCGCCCGCGCAGCCATCGAGGACAGGCCACGGCCCAACGACGCGGTCGACCTCCTGCTGACGCTGTGGTCCGGCGTGCGACCGGGCCGTATCGCCAAGCAGCTCCAGGAAAGCCTCGGGCCGATCGCCCGAGGCAAGCCCAGCCTCGAATATGCCGGCGTGCAGCGCAGCGCGGCACGGATCGCGCTCAGCGACCGTCGCATCGTGGTCTGCGCAAACTTCATCACGCTGCTCTGCTACATCGTGCCCCTGTCGGGCTGGTGGCAGGATCTGTTCGAGCACGACGGCACCTTCGACGAGGTGTTCGACCGGATCACCGCCCATGCGGAGCGTCCGAGGGGCCGCGATGCGGAGCTCAGCCGCTACGTGGTGCTGGTCGGCTTCATCGACTGCCTGATGCGCGCGCGCGATCGGCAGACCATCGAGACGCTCGGCGAGCTCGCCTACCGGCTGGGATCGCCCGACCTCGACGAGGACGACGAGCCAGTGCCACGCCGGCCGCCGCCGATGCTGGCGGAAATCTACCAGCGTGCGCGGCGCCTGCTCTGGCATTCCGTGCCGGCGGCACCTGTCGCGGCCGAGGCGGCGTCGCGTCCCGACCGCGGGATCTTCCTGATCAGCCTGAACCGGCCGGCGACGCAGACCCTTCACGAGTCGCGCGCCACCATCAAGGCCGACGCCGCCCACCGGCTGTTCGACATCAATACCGCCGGAATTGCCTTTGCCGTGATCGACGGTGGCATAGATGCCACGCATCCGGCCTTCCTCGACCGCGCCCGCAAGGAAGTCGCCGCTCTCGGCTCGACGCTTCCCTCCGACTCAGACTGCCTGAAGTATTCGCGCGTCAAGGAGACCTACGACTTCACGCGCCTGCGCCGCATCGTCGACTATGCCATGATGCACGTGGCGCCGGTCGACAGCGACCAGAAGCCGAAGCGGAGCGTCGCGTTGTCCGAGCTCGGCTCCGATCCAGACCCCAGAGACGTGGCGGTCGTTGAGCTCTACGTCCGCTTCCCGAAGGCATTCCGGCATCTCGCGATCCGCAACACGCTGGGCCGCGACCTCGACTGGGAGATCGTGCGGCCCCTGATCCGTGTCGAGCACACGGACCTGGCACAGTATGTGGTGCCGGAGACCGACCACGGCACCCATGTCGCCGGTATCCTGGCCGCCGACCTGCCGCGGCGCCGCGACAGCGAGCCGGACCTCTACGGCATGTGCCGCAACCTGTCGCTCTACGACCTGCGGGTGTTCGACGAGCGCGGCCGCGGCGACGAGTTCGCCATCCTGTGCGCCTTGGAGTTCGTCGGCTGGCTGAACCGCGACCGGACGAGCCCGCTGGTGCACGGTGTCAACCTCTCGCTGGCGCTGGCGCACGACGTCGACAGCTTCGCCTGCGGCCAGACGCCGATCTGCGAGACCTGCAACCACCTCGTCGGCAACGGCACGGTCGTCGTCGCCGCCGCCGGCAACACCGGCTTCGACAGTGGCGGCACCGCCGAGAAGCAGAGCATGGGCAACGGCTTCCGCCAGATCAGCATCACCGATCCCGGCAATGCCGACCTCGTGATCACCGTCGGCTCCACCCACCGCCGCGATCCACATCTTTACGGCGTGAGCTACTTCTCCGCCCGCGGACCGACCGGCGACGGCCGTCGCAAGCCCGACCTGCTGGCGCCCGGCGAGAAGATCACCTCGACCATCCCCCGGCGAGACATCCAGCGCATGGACGGCACGTCGATGGCTGCGCCG
This sequence comes from Pseudomonadota bacterium, assembly GCA_049323495.1. Classification (GTDB taxonomy): domain Bacteria; phylum Pseudomonadota; class Alphaproteobacteria; order Reyranellales; family Reyranellaceae; genus Reyranella. Next base: position 304,919 of record JBMONG010000032.1, on the reverse strand, counting down.
CACGTCGCCGGCGCGGCGGCCATGCTGATGGCCCGCTACCCCGAACTCATCGGACGCCCGCTGCGCATCAAGGAGATCCTGATGGCGACCGCGACCGACCTGAAGCGCGAGCCGAATTTCCAGGGCGCCGGCCTGGTCGACGTGCTGCGCGCCCTGCAATCGGTCTAGGAGCGGACCATGGTCATCCTGGAAGCCCTGAACGCGCTGGCCGGCGACTGCCTGCTGCTGCGCTATCCCGGCCCGGACGGCAAGGAGCGGGTCTGGATCGTGGACGGTGGTCCGCGGCGGGACGCGCAGAAGGACATCTACGTCTGGAGCGACGTTCTGCTGCCGCGCCTGAAGGAGCTCCACCCCGCCCCCGGCATGCCGGTGGCGCTGGGCATGGTGAGCCACATCGACGACGACCACATCAACGGGGTCCAGAAGCTGACCAACAAGCTGATCGGCGCCAGGCCGTCGGCACCGGCCGACGTCAAGTTCGCACGCTTCTGGTTCAACTCCTTCGAGCAGCTGGTCGGTCCCCGGCCCGCGGGCGCCGTCGGGGAAGCCGCCACGGCGTCGCTGCAGTCGCTCGTCGACCCCGTGAACGTGCCGGGAGTCGATGACGAGCACGCCACGCTGATCATGCAGAGCGTGGCGCAGGGCAACGCGCTGGCCGCCGACCTGCGCACGCTCGGCCTGCAGGGCAATGCGCCGGTGGGCGGCTTCGTCTCGGCGAAGAAGGGACAGAAGAAGATCCGGATCGACGGCGCCCTGGTGACGATCGTCGGCCCGCTGCAGCGCCGGCTCGACGACCTGCGCAAGGAATGGGCGAAGGCGCTCGAGAAACCCACCAAGGCGGCCCGGCAGGCAGCGCTGCAGGCGCTGTTCCTGCCCGCGAAGAAGCTCGACAAGTCGATCCCCAACCTGTCCTCGATCGTCGTCCTGGTCGAGGTCGGCGGCCGCAAGCTGCTGCTGACCGGCGACGCCCATGGCGACGACATCGTCTCGGCCTGGAAGGCGCTCGACCTGGGCAACGCCCCCGTTCGCATCGACCTCTTGAAGATGCCCCACCATGGCAGCATCCGGAACGTCACCGAGGCCTTCCTGGGTTTCTTCATCGCCGACCACTACGTGTTCTCGGCAGATGGCAAGCATGACAACCCGGACGCTCCGACCGTCGAGGCGGTCGTGAAGATGCACGGCCAGCGGCCGGTCACCCTGCATTTCACGAACAAGGAGATCACCTGGTCGGCGCCCTACAAGCTCGAGAAGAACGGCAAGACGGTACGCTCGCTCACGGAGCTCCTGGCGGCACTGCACCACGCCTATCCCGGGCCATGGAAGGAGAGGTTCCGGGCGGAGACGGCGAAGTCGGTGGTCATCCAGCTGTCTTGAACCGCGGAACCAGCCACCCGTCGGGGGATGACGATGCGGAAGGATGGTGCCAAGAACGGCGCATGATCGATCCACGGACGCCCGTGCTCGTCGGCTGCGGGCAAATCACCGACCACAAGGGGCCACCGTCGAGCGCCCGGTCCAACGTGGCCTTCTGCGCCGAGGCCGCGCGGCTGGCACTGGCCGACACGGCGGCCGGCATCGGCGCCGAGGCGCTGGGCCGCGCGATCGATGCCGTGGCGGTGCTGGAGTTCTTCCCCGACATCAGCCCGCGATTTGCGTCGCCGTTCGGGCGCTGCAGCAACCCGCCCAAGGGCGTCGCGAACCGGCTGCAGGCCGCGCCGCGACAGCTTCTCTACACCCACTCGGGCGGCAACATGCCCCAGTACCTGGTCAACCGCTTCGCGGAGGAGATCGCGAACGGCGAGACGGAGCTGGCGCTGATCTGCGGTGCGGAGCTGCTGCGCTCCAGCCAGAACGCCCGCAAGGCGGGCCTCGCGATCGACTGGAACGAGGATCCCGGCGGCGAGCCCACCCGCATCGGCGATCGCCGCTTCGGCTTCTCCGACGAAGAGGCCCGCCACGAGCTGCGGGCCGCGATCCACTTCTATCCGCTGATCGAGAACGCCATCCGCGGCGGCCTCGAGCGCGACCTCCACGCGCACATGCAGGCGATGGGCCGGCTGTTCGCGCGCCTGGCGGCCGTGGCCAGGGACAATCCGCTGGCAACCCGGCGTGAGGGCTACAGTGCCAAGCGGCTGGCGACGATCTCGGACGACAATCGCTGGATCTGCTTCCCCTACCCGCGCCTGATGAACGCCAATGCCATGATCGACCAGGCGGCGGCGGTCCTCGTCACCTCGGTCGGGAAGGCCCGCGAGTGGGGCATCCCGCAAGACCGCTGGGTCTTCCTGCATGGCTGTGCCGACGGCACCGACACCTGGGTCGTCTCCGAGCGCGAACGCCTCGACGCGTCGCCGGCGATCCACGGCTGCGCGCGCATCGCCCTCGAGATGGCCGGCAAGAGCGTCGCCGACATCGACGCCTTCGACCTCTACAGCTGCTTCCCGTCGGCGGTCGAGGTGGCGATGAAGGAGATCGGCATCGCCGAGGATGACCCGCGGCCGATCAGCGTGACCGGCGGCCTGCCCTTCTTCGGCGGGCCCGGGAACAACTACGTGACCCACTCGATCGCCGAGATGATGAACGTGGTCCGGCGCAAGCCCGGTTCGTTCGGGATGGTCACGGCCAACGGCAACTACCTCACCAAGCATTCCGCTGGCCTCTATTCGACCGAGCCGACGAAGGGCGCGTGGCACCGCCAGGATCCCAAGATCTTCCAGGCCGAGCTGGATGCACGGCCGCGGCGGCAGGTGAACCCGGCGCCGCGCGGCAGGGGGACCGTCGAGACCTACTGCGTCGCCTACGGCAAGGATGCGCCCGAGAAAGGCTACATCTTCGGTCGGCTCGACGGATCGGGCGACCGGTTCGTCGCCCTGACCCAGGACGATCCCGCGCTGCTCGACGACATGCTGACGAGAGAGCAGCTCGGGCGTAAGGTGACGGTCAGCGAGAAGGACGGACGCAACGTCTTCCAACCGGCCTAGGCGAGGAACACCATGCCCAACGCCCTGAATGCTGCCCAGGCGGCGGAGTTCGACAAGAAAGGCTTCACCTATGCGCGCGGCCTTTTCGCCGCCGACGAGATCGAGCTGCTGACGCGTGCCATGGAAGAGGATCCGGCGGTGCGTTCCAGCATCCTCGACCGGCGCGACGCGGAAGGACGCTCGACCCGCATCGCATTGTGGAACCGCGCCGGCGACAGCGTGTACGGCCTGGCCGCGCGCTGCCGGCGCATGGTCGACACCGCCGCGGAACTCCTCGGCGGCCCGGTCTACCACTTCCAGTCCAAGCTGACCGCCAAGGAGCCGGAGGTCGGCGGTGCCTGGGAATGGCATCAGGACTACGGCTACTGGTACTACAACGGCTGCCTGCGCCCGGACATGCTCTCGGTCATGATCGCGCTCGACCATACGACGCGGGAGAATGGCTGCCTGCAGATCGCGGCCGGCTCGCACAGGCTCGGCCGCATCGATCACACGCCGCTGTCGCCGACCCAGAACGAGGTCGATCCCAAGCGCATGCCCTACATCCTGGACAAGTGCCCCATCGAGCATTGCGAGCTGGCGCCGGGCGACGCGCTGATCTTCCACTGCAACGCCATCCACCGCTCCGACGCCAACCGCTCGGCGAAGCGGCGGTGGACACTGCTGATCTGCTACAACCGGGTCGACAACGACACCTTCATCAAGGACGACGATCGCTACTACGTGCCGCTCGACGTCGTCGATGATCAGGCCCTGCGACGGGCCGGGCTGCGCTTCTCGCGCGGCGACGGGCAGGAGCACTTCGCCAGCCGGCCCTACGTGCCGGACCTGAGGAAGGCTTCCTGACCTTCCTCTTCACCCTCACGGTCGCGGCAACACGTAAGTCCTGGCGCGGTATTTCGGGCCGTCGATCTCGCCGGTCGGCCGAAAACCCAGTCTCGCCATCAAGCGGTGCGACCGGAGATTCGGCAGATCGACCGTGGCCAGAATGCGCGCGAGGCCCAGCGAATCGAAGCCGTGCCGGATCATCGCTCGCGCCGCTTCGAACGCGACGCTCTTGCCCCAGCAGCGTTCGCTGACGGCAACGATCAACTCCCGGTCGTCGCGGACCGGCCGCAGCGCCGCGATGCCGCCAAGCGTGCCGTCGACCACGATCGCCCAAGCCCCGTGCGCGACGGCCGCATCAACGTGCTCCTGCGTCTCCTCGGACGTCAGCAGCACGTCATCGAACAGGTAGAGCCGCACGCCGGGCTCCGTGAAGATCGCGTGCAGGCTCGTGGCATCGTCGCGCCGGAGGGGCCGCAGCGTGACCTCGTTCACACCCCCAGCCGTTCCAGCGCCATCGTGAGGCGCGCGCGCGTGAGCTCGGCCTGCTGCCGACGTTCGCGCTGCTCCTCGACGACCTCCTCGGGCGCGCGCGCCACGAAGGCGGCATTGCCGAGCTTGGCGTCGATCTTGCCGACCTCGTCGCCGAGCTTCTTGATCTCCTTCTGCAGGCGTGCGCTCTCGACCTTGAGGTCGATCACGTCGCCCACCGGCAGGGCGTAGGTCGCCTCGCCGACGACGATCTGCAGCGATGCCTTGGGCGCCGACGCAGCCGGCTCGATGCCATCGATGCGCGCCAGGCGCTCGATCGCGCCGCGATGCGTTTCCAGGCGCGCCCGCGTCGCCTCGTTGGCCCCAACGACCAGCAGCCTGAGCTTCGCGCCGGCCGGCACGTTCAGCTCGGCGCGGGCCGAACGGATGTCGGAGATCAGCTTGACGAGCCAGCCGATCTCCGCGTCGGCCGCGGTGTCGGTGGCCGGCGCCACCGGCCAGGGCTGGCGGATCAGGGCACCGTGCTCGGCGCGATGGCCGAGCTTGTCCCACAGCTCCTCGGTGATGAAGGGCATCACCGGATGCAGCAGCTTGGCGGTCTCGCGCAGCACGAAGGCCGTGACGGCCCGGGTCTCGTCCTTGGCCGGCCCGTCCTCGCCCTGCAGGATGGGCTTGGAGAGCTCGACGTACCAGTCGCAGACGACGCCCCAGATGAACTCGTAGAGCGTGTTGGCCGCCTCGTTCAGGCGGAACTCGGCCAGCGCCCTGTCGATCGCGGCGTTGGCGCGCGCCAGCTCGCCCAGCACCCACTTGTTCACCGTCAGCGCCACCGAGGCCGGATCGAAGGTGCCGGGCAGCGCCGCGCCGTTCATCTCGGCGAAGCGCGTGGCGTTCCAGAACTTGGTGGCGAAGTTGCGCGAGCTCTCGACACGGGCCGTCGACAGACGCAGACGGCCGGCCTGCGCGGCCGCCATGGAGGTCATGGTGAAGCGCAGCGCGTCGGCGCCGTACTTGTCGATCAGCTCCAGCGGATCGACGATGTTGCCCTTGGACTTGGACATCTTCTGTCCCTTCTCGTCCGTCACCAGCCCGTGCAGGTAGACGGTGCGGAAGGGCACGTCCTTCATGAAGTGCATGCCCATCATCATCATGCGGGCGACCCAGAAGAACAGGATGTCCCATCCCGTGACCAGCACGCTGGTCGGGTAGTATCGTCCCAGCTCCTTCGTCTGCTCCGGCCAGCCCAGCGTCGAGAACGGCCAGAGCGCCGAGCTGAACCAGGTGTCGAGCACATCAGGATCGCGCTCTAGCACCACGTCCCGGCCGTAGTGCGCCCGTGCCGCATCCCGGGCTGCGGCTTCGGTCTCGGCAACGAAGACCTTGCGGTCCGGGCCGTACCATGCGGGGATCTGGTGGCCCCACCACAGCTGGCGCGAGATGCACCACGGCTCGATGTTCTCCATCCAGCGGAAGAACTCGTCTCGGCCGCGCTCGGGTACGAAGGTCACGCGGCCGTCGCGCGCTGCGGCAATCGGCTGCTCGGCGAGCTTGCGCGCATCGGCATACCACTGCTCGGTCAGGAACGGCTCGACGGGCACGCCGCCGCGATCTCCATAGGGCACCGCATGGGTGTGCGGCTCGATCTTCTCGACGAGGCCCAGCGCCTCCATGTCCGCGACGATACGATTGCGCGCCTCGAAGCGCTCCAGGCCGCGATATTTCTCGGGCGCCTTGTCGTTCAGACGGGCGAACTTGTCGAAGATGCTGATGGCCTCGAGGCCGTGCCGCCGGCCCACTTCGAAGTCGTTGAAGTCGTGCGCCGGCGTGATTTTGACCGCACCCGAGCCCTTCTCCGGATCGGAATATTCATCGGCCACGACCGGGATGCGCCGGCCGACCAGCGGCAGGATGGCGTGCTTGCCGACGAGATGCTTCCACTTCGGATCGTCGGGATGCACCGCGATGCCGGTGTCGCCCAGCATCGTCTCGGGACGCGTCGTCGCCACGACGATGTGCTCGTCGCTGCCTTCGATCGGGTACTTGAAATACCAGAGATGCCCCTTCACCTCGCGCGATTCGACCTCGAGGTCGGAGATCGCCGTCAGCATCTTGGGATCCCAGTTGACCAGGCGGTTGTCCTTGTAGATCAGCCCGGCGCGATGGAGCTCGACGAAGACTTTCACCACGGCCGCCGACAGCCCCTCGTCCATGGTAAAGCGCTCGCGGCTCCAGTCGCACGAGGCGCCAAGGCGGCGCAGCTGGCCGGTGATGGTGCCGCCCGAATAAGCCTTCCATTCCCAGACCTTGGCCAGGAACTCCTCGCGGGTGAGCAGCTTCTTGTTGGCGTCCCCCGGCGTCGCCCCCTCGACGGCCAGCCCGATGCCCTCCTGTTCCAGGTTGCGCACGACGACCATCTGGGTGGCGATGCCGGCATGATCGGTGCCGGGCTGCCACAGCGCGTCGTCGCCCTTCATGCGCCGCCAGCGGATCAGCACGTCCTGCAGCGTGTTGTCGAGCGCATGGCCCATGTGCAGGCTGCCCGTGACGTTGGGCGGCGGGATGACGATGCAGTACGGCGGCTTGCCCGAGGCCGGGTCGGCGCGGAAGGCCCCGCTGGTCTCCCATTCCGGGTAGATCCGGGCCTCGATCTCCTTGGGGTCGTAGGTCTTGTCGAGCATGGTCTGCCTTATAACGAAAAACGCCACGGTGGGCGCCGTGGCGTGCATTTTTCCTGGGCGCCTGGGGTCAGCGGCGGGTCAGCCGTACGATCTCGCGTTCGACGTGGCGTTCGACGATCTGGGGGAGATTCCGGTCGAGCCATTCCTGCAGCATCGGCCGCAGGGCCTCCTTGACCAGGTCCTCCAGCGTCTTGCCGCTGCTGCCCACGGTGGGCCCGGGATCGTCGGCCTGGGCCGGCGGCACGCTGTCCTGAACGGCGCGGTTCAGCCTGGCCAGGGCCGATACGGCGTTGCTCCTGGCCTCGTCGCCCGGAGATTCCACCGGCGGTTCGACCGCGGGCTGTGGCATTTCGGCCGCACGGGCCGGGTCGATGCGCAGTCGCTCGGCGCGCAGTGGCGGCACCGGCACCTTCGCCGCCGGCTCCTCGATCGGGTTGGTCAGCAGCAGCACGTCCTCGGCTGGGCGCGGCGGCGCCGGGGGCGGTACCGGCCGGCCGACCTGCGCGCGCGCCTCGTCCTCCGATATGATCTTGCGAATCGAGGCGAGGATGTCGTCCATCGACGGATCGGCGGCGGCGCTCTTCGGCTCGGCCATCACTTGCTTCCGAAGCTGCCGCTGGTCGTCGTGGTCGGGGCAGGCGCCGGCAGCGGCCCCTGCTCGCCCGCCGTGCCCCAGCCGATCCAGCGCGAGCCCACCTCGTTGTAGTAGCGCTCCTCGTCGTAGTACTCGACCGGCAGCGCAAGGCTGCGCGCCGTCAGGCGACCGATGCCGGCCAGCACCCCATAATAGGATACCTGGACGTCCCGTCGTGCCTGCACGAGGTTGACCTGCGCGTTGAGCAGCTCCTGCTCGGCGTTCAGAACGTCCAGTGTCGTGCGCGAACCGACCAGCGCTTCCTGGCGGACGCCGTTCAGCGCCACTTCGTTGGCACGGACCTGCGATTCGAAGGAGGTCACGCGGGACCGCGACGAATCGAGCTGCCGCCAGGCGCGGATGACGTTCTCGGCCGCCGTTCGCCGGGCGCTGTCGAGCTCGTTGCGCCGCTGGGCGACCACTTCCTTCGCCTGGCGCACGCGCGACCATTCACTGCCGTTCTGATAGATCGGCACCGTCGCCTGCAGGCGCACGCCATAGGTGTAGTACTTGTCGTTAGGTACCTGCAGATCGAACTGCTGCTGGATGACGCCCACCAGGTTGACTTGGGGCAGCAGGTCTCCGATCGCATTGTTGACGCTGTAGTTGGCGGCCGAGATCCGATATTGCGCCGAGACCGCCCGCGGGCCCATGTCCATCGCCAGCGAGATCGCCTCTTCCTCGCTTACCGGCAGGCCGCCGATCAGCGGCATCTCGCCCAGCCGGCCCGGCTTCTGACCGATCGTGCGCTGATAGGCTGCCTCGGCGATGCGCACCTGCGTCTCCGCCTGCACCAGGTCCGCCCGCGCCCCTTCGAGGCGGGCTTCGGCCTGGGAGACGTCGGTGATCGTGAGCTCGCCGACCCGGAAGCGCTCGCGCGTGGCGTCGAGCTGCTGGATCAGCACCCGAACGTTGTTGCGGCGCGCATCGGCGATGGAGATGTTCTGGATCAGGTCGGCATAGGACGTCACCGCCGCCAGCAGCACGTTCTGCTCGGTATCGGCCAGCGCCGCCCGCTGGGCCTGGATATTGGCCTGTGCCGTCTTGGTCTCGGCGACGGTCTTGCCGCCACGGAACAGCGGCTGGACCATCTGCAACGTCGTGAACCGGCCGTTCAGGAAATAGAAGGTCGGCAACGTCCGCTGCGAGTAGGAGTCCTGCTCGACCTTGTTGTACTCCACCGACAGGGTGACGCGCGGCCGCCAATTGGCCACGGCCTGGGCGAGCGATTCGTCGGTCTGGCGCAGCAGCGCCCGGGCGGCCAGCAGATCGGGGTTGCTGTTGTAGGTCGTGGACAGAGCCTCGATCAGGCTCTGCGACCGCGCCGCCGGAGCGGCCAACGTCCCGACGGCTAAGACGCACATGGCCGCGGCACACGCGAGTCTGGAGCTGGGCCGGATACGCATTGAACCTCTCATCGTGAGGAACAGCCTAACACTGGATAGAACGTGAAGGGTAGTCCCTGAACTGACCAGCTCCCTGGCCTGTGTCTTGTTGCCCCTAGAACGTGAAGCGTGGCGGCGGCGCGAAGCCAGGGAGGCACGGCGTGCCGGCCTCGAACATCGGGCGGCCGGAAACCGCACCGTTCTCCTTGAGCATGATCTGGGCCGTGCCCATCGTGCCGGCCACGCCGGCGACGACCGTGGCGAGACGCCCACCTTCGACAAGCTGATCGACGATGGCTTGCGGGACCAGCCGTACGGCCCCTTCGATCAGCACGACGTCGTAGGGGGCGCCGCCGGGGGCTCCCGCTTCAGGATCTCCCACGATCTGCTGGACATTCGTGATCCCCAGATCCTTCGTCGTCTGCTCGGCCGCCGACGCCAGCGCCGCATCGCCTTCCACGGCCGTGACCGATTTCACGAGGCGTGCCAGCAGAGCCGCTCCGTAGCCACGGCCCGACGCCAGAACCAGGGCGCGATCCTCCGCGCCGGACTGCAGGGATTGGATCAGGCGGGTCAGCACCATCGGTTCCATGAAAAAACGGCCATTTCCCAACGGCACGTCGTCATCGGCATAAGCGATCGCGCGCAGCCCTTCCGGCAGGAAGCGCTCGCGCGGCAATTCGCCGACCACAGCCAGGAGCTGGCTGTTGGTCACCCGGTTGGGACGGAGCTGCCCCTCGACCATGTTGCGACGTGCCAGCGCGAAGTCCGTCATCGGCCCCCCTCTCGATAAGGCGGCGATTTTATAGGCGTCGGCACATGACAGCGTCAAAGGGCTGTACGTCGCGTGCTTGACCCCTGTCGCAGAGCGTGCGTATAGCACCGCCGCTCCCCGTGCGGCCTGGTGGCAGAGTGGTGATGCAGCGGACTGCAAATCCGCGTATGCCGGTTCGATTCCGGCCCAGGCCTCCAAGATCAAAGCACCCGGGGCATTCGCGGGCTTGCATGGCGGGGAGCGCTCTGTCAAAACACCGCGCCCTCGCGATAGGCATACCGCGCCCGCGAGGTCCTGATCCGGAGTAGCTCAGCGGTAGAGCACGCGGCTGTTAACCGCTAGGTCGGGGGTTCGAATCCCTCCTCCGGAGCCAATTCGGGGCCGCTCCCGTCGGGGGCGGCCCCTTTCGTATGTGGAGAACGGATGGCGGCACGCCTGCCCAACGAGACCGTGGAGCTCGTCGACCATGCGGTCGCGTACCAGGGATATTTCCGCGTCGGCCGCTATCGCTTCCGTCACGGCCTCTACCAGGGAGGTCAGAGCGGCATCATCCAGCGCGAGGTCTTCGAGCGCGGCCAGGCTGCCGCCGTGCTGCCCTATGATCCGCGTCGCGACGAGGTCGTGCTGATCCGCCAGTTTCGGGCCGGTGCCTACGTTGCCGGACGCCATCCCTGGACCTGGGAGGTCGTCGCCGGCATCATCGAAGCAGGAGAATCTCCCGAGGAGCTCGTGCGCCGCGAGACGGTCGAGGAAGCGTCTCTGCAACTCCGCGAGATCATCCCGGTGCACAATGTCATCATCAGCCCGGGCGCCTGTTCGGAGTGCTGCGCCGTTTTCCTGGGCCATACCGATACCACCGCGGCCGGAGGCATCTTCGGCCTGGCGTCGGAGGGCGAGAACATCCTGGTGAAGGCCGTACCCTTTCCCGAAGTGGGGACGATGCTGGAACACGGCGAGGTCGACAACGCCATCGCGGTGATCGCCCTGCAGTGGCTGTCGCTGCACCGCGACGAGGTGCGGGCGCGCTGGACCTGACGGCACGGCCTGTCTACGGTCCGGGCGGGGAAGCGCAGGGTTCGACAAGCGAGTACGCCATGGACGTCCGGACGGGTTTCATCGACAGCATCGGGCATACGCCCCTGATCAAGCTGCGCGCCGCCTCGGAGGCGACGGGGTGCGACATCTACGGCAAGGCCGAGTTCCTGAACCCGGGCGGGTCGGTGAAGGATCGCGCCGCTCTCGCGATCATCCAGGACGCCGAAAAGCGCGGGCTGCTGAGGCCGGGCGGCGTCATCGTCGAGGGGACGGCCGGCAACACCGGCATCGGCATCGCCCTGGTCGCCAATGCGCTGGGTTACCGCTCGGTGATCGTCATGCCCGAGACGCAGAGCCAGGAGAAGAAGGACATGCTGCGCCTGTGCGGCGCCGACCTGCGGCTCGTACCGGCCCTGCCCTACTCCAACCCCGGCAACTACGTGCGCTATTCCGGCAAGCTCGCCGAGGAGATCGCGGCCAAGGAACCGAACGGCGCGATCTGGGCGAACCAGTTCGACAATACCGCCAATCGTGACGGCCATTATCGCACCACGGGACCGGAGATCTGGGAGCAGACCGGCGGCAAGGTCGACGGCTTCACTTGCTCGGTCGGCAGCGGCGGCACGCTGGGCGGCGTGGCGCGCGCCCTCAAGGAACGCAAGCCAGACGTCAAGATCGCGCTCAGCGACCCGATGGGCTCGGCCCTGTACAGCTGGCACACCAAGGGTGAGCTCAAGTCCGAGGGCAATTCGATCACGGAAGGAATCGGCCAGGGGCGCGTCACGGCGAACATCGAAGGCACGCCCATCGACCTCGCCTACCAGATCACCGACGAGGAGGCCCTGCCTGTGCTGTTCGACCTCGTCCAGCATGAAGGTCTGGTGCTGGGCGGCTCCACTGCCATCAATGTCGTCGGCGCAATGCGCCTCGCGCGCGATCTTGGTCCCGGCAAGACGATAGTCACGGTCCTGTGCGACGGCGGCCAGCGCTACCAGTCGAAGCTGTTCAATCCCGCATTCCTCCGCGACAAGAGCCTGCCGCTGCCGCCCTGGATGCAGTAGCGGGATGCCGTCCGGCGCAGGGGCGGGCGGCTCCGGCCACGAGGGCGCAGCCGAAATGAAGGAGAAGGCATGAGCCGTGTCGTGGTCTGCGGCAGCTTGAACATGGACATCGTGGTGCAGAGCGAACGGCGTCCGGCGACCGGCGAGACGCTGCTGGGCGCCAGCGTTTCGCTGCTGCCTGGCGGCAAGGGGCTGAACCAGGCGGTGGCGGCAGCGCGGCTCGGCGTGCCGACGGCGATGATCGGCGCCGTGGGCTGCGATGCCTTCGCCAGCAGCCTGCGCACCTTCCTGGCCGACAACGACGTCGACAGCTCCGGCGTCCGGCAGGTCGAGGACGCCGCCACGGGCGTGGCGATCATCCAGGTCGCCGACAACGACAACGCCATCACGGTGGCGTCGGGCGCCAACATGCGCTTCACCCGCGACATGGTCCGGCACGAGCCGCGCCCGGACGAGGTTTGGGTGACGCAGTTCGAGATTCCGATTCTCGAGACGGAGGCGATCCTGCAGCGGGCGCATGCCGCCGGCGCCCGCACGGTCCTGAACCTCGCTCCCTTCGCCCGCTATCCCGCGGGGCTGCTCTCTCAGGTGGACGTCGTCCTCCTGAACGAGGTCGAGCTGTCGCAGGCCACGGACCTCAGACTCCGTTCCAACAGCGCGCAGCGGACCCTTGCCGCGGCCTGCGAGCGGCTGCGCGCCGAAGGCGCAAGGGCCGTCGTGGTGACGTTGGGGGCGAGAGGTGCCCTCGCGGTGACAGCCAACGGGCCGACTGCCATTCCCGGCCGTATTGCGGATGTACTCGACACCACGGGGGCCGGCGACTGCTTCGTCGGCGCGCTGGCGGCACGCATGGCGCTGGGCGCCACGCCGGTCGAGGCGGCCCGCTATGCCGGTGCCGCAGCTGCGTGTTCCGTCGAGCGGCTGGGTGCGGCGCCGTCCATGCCGACCGCCGACGACGTTGCGGCACGGCTGGCGAAGGCCTAAATCCCCGGCATGGTCGAAGAGCTCTTCAGGCAGGACGCCTATCTCAAGCAAACCGACGCCGTTGTCACCGCCGTCGAGGACAAGGGCGTGCGGCTCGATCGCACGATCTTCTATCCCACGGGCGGCGGCCAACCGGGCGACACGGGCGTGCTGCGCTGGGCCGACGGCGAAGCGGCCATCATCGACACCGTGAAGGCCGAGGGCGGCGATATCCTGCATGTGCTGGCGCCGGATGCGCCGCGGCCGCCCATCGGGACCAGCGTCCAGGGCTTTCTCAACTGGGAGCGCCGGTACCGCCACATGCGCATGCATACCGCCCTGCACGTCATGTCGGCCGTGATCAAGGGCAGCGTCACGGGCGGCCAGGTCGGCGCGGACAAGAGCCGCCTCGACTTCAACCTCGAAGGCGACGTGCCGACGAAGGAATGGGTCACGGAGCGGATCAACGAGATTCTCGCCGTCGACCGCGCGGTCGTCCCGCAATGGGTCACCGACGAAGAGCTCGCCGCGCGTCCCGAACTGGTCAAGACGATGAGCGTGCGGCCCCCGATGGGCGCCGGACGCGTGCGTCTCCTGTCCATCGAGGGAGTGGATCTGCAGGCCTGCGGCGGCACGCACGTTGCCGCCACCGCCGAGATCGGCCGGGTGGAGTGCAGCAAGATCGAGAACAAGGGCAAGATGAACCGGCGGTTCATCATTTCCCTGCCATAGAGGACCAGCTCATGGAATACGCCCGCCCGGACGCCCTCGTCAGCACCGACTGGTTGGCTGCCCGCCTCGACGCCCCGGACATCCGTGTCGTCGACGGCTCCTTCTATTTGCCGGCGCAGAATCGCGATCCGGCCGCGGAGTTCGTGAACCAGCACATCCCCGGGGCCGTGTTCTTCGACATCGAGGAGATTGCCGACACGTCCAATCCGCTGCCGCACATGCTGCCGTCTCCCGAAAAGTTCTCCGCGCGGGTGCGCAAGCTCGGCCTGGGGGACGGCAGCAAGATCGTGGTCTACGACACGACGCCCATGCTCGGCGCGACGCGCGTGTGGTGGATGTTCCGGGCCATGGGTCACAAGGACGTATCGGTTCTCGACGGCGGCCTGCCGAAATGGATGAGCGAAGGCCATCCGGTGACCGACGACCCGACCCCGCCGCGAGAGCGCCACTTCACGGCGCGCCTCGACAACACGCTGGTGCGATCGCTCGACGACGTGCGCGGCCTGATCGACAGCAAGCGCGAACAGATCGTCGATGCGCGCGCCGCCAACCGCTTCCGCGGCGAGGCACCGGAGCCGCGGGCCGGACTGCGCTCAGGCCACATGCCCGGCGCCTTCAACCTGCCCTACGGCGAGCTGATCGACCCCAAGACCGGGACGATGCTGCCGGCCGACAAGCTTGCTGCCCGCATAGCGGCATCCGGCATCGACCCATCGAAGAAGGTGACGGCAAGCTGCGGCTCCGGCGTCAGCGCCTGCGTCGTCGCCCTCGCCCTCTACCTGACTGGCGCTCCGGAAGCGGCGATCTACGACGGCTCCTGGACGGAATGGGGCGGACGTGCCGACACGCCCATCGTCACCGGCGCCTGACCTGTTCGCGCACCAGCCGCCGCCCCGGGGCGACGGCCGGCTGCCGATCACGATCACGCATCTCGAGATGACGCCCGGCGACTGGGCCCGCCGCGGCCGGGCGCCGGACATCGAGGTCGTCGTTGCGCGCGTCGACCGCCCGACGGCAAGTCTCTACCGCGATCTGTATGATCGAGTCGGCCGGCCGTGGCTGTGGTACGAGAGACGGCTGCTGTCGGACGCCGCTCTCGAGGCGCTGCTGGGACGGCCCGACCATGAGCTGCACGTGGCCCGTCACGACGGGGAGCTCGTCGGCTTTTTCGAGCTGGGCGGCGACGAGCTCGCCTTCTTCGGCCTGACCTTGCCCTACATCGGCCGCCGCATCGGACCGTGGCTGCTCGATCGCGCCGTCGAGCGCGCCTTCGCGCGAGGCACTACGCGGCTGGAACTCAACACGAATACCCTCGACCATCCGCGGGCGCTCGATACCTACTGCAAGGCCGGGTTCCGCCCCGTCCGTCGCGAAGACCGTGAGCTGCGCGATCCCCGGGTACTGTGGCCGGAGATCTACCGGTGGCCGCCGATGTGATCGGCGATGGCCTTGCGAAGCTCCCGCTGGCGCCCGACCAGAAGATGCCCTCCCGTCTCATAGACGATCAGCTTCGCATCAGGGATTGCACTGGCTGCGAATGCCGCTGACGGCAGGGTGTTGAACAGGTCGTCCTGCGCCGAGATGACCAGGGTCGGCGCGCCGACGTCCTCGAGCCGCGGCCGCCGTGGATCGGGCCTGCCGTCGATGCCTATGCCGGCCGCGCGCAACGACAGCGGCTCGACCATCCGGATGATCCGGCGGACACGCTCCTTCTCCGGCTGCGGCGCGTCGACCAGGAGCTCCGGCTGGACTCCAAGGAAGCGAAGCAAGATCGACGGGGCAACCTTCGCCAGCGACCACCAGCCGAAGTCGGCGCCGGCCTCGACCAGCCGCAGGACGAAAGCGCTTGTGCGGCTTCCTTCGATCGCGACCGCGGTCGCTGGTGCGAACGTCGCCGGAACGATCAGGATGAGCGAGGTCAACCGCCCGGGATGGCGGATCGCGAACTCCAGGGCCGAACGCGCGCCGGCGGACGCGCCAACCACGATTGCCCTCTCCACCCCCAACGCATCGAGCAGCGCTGCATGCGCATCCGCCTGTGCCGCTACGGAGGTGTCGGCCGGGAGCGGCGTGCCGAGATAGCCGAAGCGTGACGGTGCGATGATGCGGAAGCCGTCGCCCAGAAGACCGGAAACGGTGGCGAGCCCCTGATCGTGGCCGCCCCCGGACCCGTGAACGGAGAGCAGCGGCACGCCGATGCCCGCGTCGGCATACTCGATTGGCCCGGCGGCCGTGCAGGCTGTCCGGCTGCCGCGGCGAGCGAGATCGGCCGCAAGCGCCATGTCCCGCCTGTAGGTGCGGAAGATCACCGCGGCTGCAACGATGGCCGCCGCGGCAAGAAACAGGAACGGCACGCCCGGGTTCATGTCGGACCTCACCATCGGCCGACGGAGGCGGCCTTGATGTGGCTCACGTCGCTGGCGCTCCTGCGTCCCTGCGTCTGGTCGCCGAAGGGAGCCGTGTGCCATAGTGCGAATCATGACCGCGAAGAAAACCTACACCAGACCCGACACCATTCTCGCCGTGGCGGGTCGCGACCCGGACAACAACTTCGGCATCGTCAACCCACCCGTCTATCACGCGTCGACGATCCTCTCGCCGACGATGGACAAGTTCGAGAACCGCATTCCATTCGAGGGCTTCGGCTACGGCCGCAACGGCACGCCGACGCAGAAGGCGCTGGAGGATGCCGTCGCCGCCATCGAAGGCGCGCATCGCTCGATCGCCGTCCAGTCGGGGCTGGCGGCGGTCACCGGAGCGATCGTCGGCTTTCTCAAGACCGGCGACCACATGCTGATGACCGACAACGTGTACGGACCGGCACGCCGTTTCGCCAACACCACCCTGAAGGGCTTCGGCGTCGAAACGACGTTCTTCGACCCCATGGTGGGCAGCGACATCGAGAAGCTCTTCAGGCCCAACACCAAGGTCGTCTACCTGGAGGCACCCGGGTCGCAGACATTCGAGGTGCAGGACGTGGCAGCCGTCGCCGCCGTCGCCCGGAAGCACGGCGCCACGGTCATGATCGACAACACCTGGGCCACCCCGCTCTACTTCAGGCCCTTCGAGCATGGCTGCGACCTCTCGATCCATGCCGGCACGAAGTACATCGTCGGCCATTCAGATGCGATGATGGGCATCATCTCCTGTGCCACGCGACCGCTGTTCGAGACGGTCAAGACGGCCTGTCAGAGCTTCGGCTTCCATGCGGCGCCCGACGATTCCTACTTGGCGCTGCGCGGCCTGCGCACCATGGCCGTGCGGCTGCGGCACCATGAGAAGAGCGGCATCGAGATCGCCCATTGGCTGAAGACGCGACCTGAAGTCGACAAGGTGCTCCACCCCGCCCTGCCCGACTGCCCGGGCCATGAGAACTGGAAGAAGCTGTTCAAGGGCGCCTCGGGCCTGTTCTCCTTCACGCTGCGCGACGGCTACAGCCGAAACGCACTGGCGGCGATGCTCGACGGCATGGACATCTTCGGCATGGGGGCGAGCTGGGGAGGATACGAAAGCCTGCTGATCCCGGCCCATCCAGACCAGTACCGCACCGCCGTGCCGTGGCCCCAGGGCAAGCACCTGCTGCGCATGCATGTCGGGCTCGAGGACGTCGAGGACCTGAAGACGGATCTCGCCGAAGGCTTCGAGCGGCTGAACCGGGCGCACAACACCTGACGCGCTGCGCTGACGGTCATGCGCGTCGTCGACATACGGGAGCGGTCCGTCGACATCTCCAGGTATGCCGATCCGGCGATTCCCTCGGGCGGGCTCACCACGAGCATCGTTGCCGTCACGACGGATGTCATCCGCAACGGCCGCCCGGTGGCCGGGTACGGTTTCTCCTCGATGGGGCGCTTCGCGCAAGGCGGCCTGATCCGCGAACGCTTCGCTCCGCGCCTCCTGCAGGCCGGCGACGTCGACCCGCTTTCCGCCTGGGCGGCCATGATGAAGGGCGAGAAACCCGGCGGGCACGGTGAACGTTGCGTCGCGGTGGGCACACTCGACATGGCTCTGTGGGATGCCGCCGCCAAGATCGAGCAGCTGCCGCTCCACGCGCTGTTGCGAGAGCGCTTCGGCCGGCCGCCGGCCGTCGACGCATCGGTCGAGACTTATGCGAGTGGCGGCTATCCGTACCCTTCCGATGATCTCCTCCGGCTGGAAGAGGAGCTGAAGCGCCTGCGCGATCTCGGCCATCGCCGGGCGAAGATCAAGATCGGCGCCTCACCCCTCGCCCAGGACCTGCTGCGCATCGAGACCGCTTGCCGCGTGTTCGACCGCCCGGGGCATCTCGCCGTGGACGCGATGAATGCGTACGGGCCCCAGCAGGCCCTCTCCGCCGCGCGCGCGCTGCAGCGCTTCGAGCTGATGTGGTTCGAGGATGTCTGCGACCCCCTGGATTTCGAAACCCAGGCCGCCGTGACGGCCGCCCATGCCGGTCCGCTGGCCGCCGGCGAGGCGCTGTTCTCGGCCGCCGAAGCGAAGCTGCTGGATCGCCATGGCGGGCTGCGCCGCGACCGCGACATCCTCGTCTTCGACCCCGTGCATTGCTACGGCCTGCCGGGCTATCTGCAGATCGTCGAAGCCATGGAGGCAAGCGGCTGGCCGCGCGGGGCCTTCTGGCCGCATGGCGGCCACCTGTTCTCGCTGCACCTCGTTGCCGGGCTCGGCCTCGGGGGTGCCGAGGTCAATCATCTGAGCTTCCCACCCTTTGGCGGCTTTGCCGACGATGCCGTCATCAGCGACGGACGCACGATGCCGCCCGACGCGCCGGGGATCGGATTCGAGTGCAGGAATGCCCTCCGGTCCTTGCTGCAAGGACTCTGAGACTCAGCTCTTCCCGCAATCCGCGCAGGTGCCCGTGACCTCCAGGGTCATGTCACGGGCGCTGAAGCCGTGCCGGCCGGCACTGGCGGCGATCTGCTCGGCGAGCCCGTCACCGTGGAGCTCCTCGGCATTTCCGCATTCGCCGCAGATCAGGAAAAAGCCACGATGTGCCTCCCCGGGATGGCTGCAGCCAACGAAGGCGTTCATGCGCTCGATGCGATGGATGAGCCCGTTCTCGATGAGGAAGTCGAGCGCCCGATACACGGTCGGCGGTGCGGATCCGAGATCCTCGCTGCGCAGGGCATCGAGCAGCGCATAGGCGCCGATCGGCTTGTGGCTGGCCCAAACGAGCTCGAGAACCCGCCGCCGCAGCGGCGTGAAGCGAAGCCCCTTCTGCGCACACAGCTTCTCGGCCGCCGCCACGGCATCATCGATGCAGTGATTGTGGTCGTGATCGTGTCCCTGAGATCCGGCGTTCTTCTTCACGCACGTCCCGAATTGCCAAGCCGTCGCGCGAAGACTATACGCCCCCTTCCTCCCGCAGGCCAAGGTCCCGGTCATGTCCAGCATCGTGCCGACCACCTATCCGCAGACCGCCGTCGACGCGGCGCTCGCCGAGATCCGCTTCGATGCCCAGGGCCTCGTGCCCGCCGTCGCGCAGCAGCACGATTCCGGAGAGGTCCTGATGATGGCCTGGATGGATCGGGCCGCCGTCGCCGAGACCATGCGCACCGGCCGCGTCTGCTACTGGTCGCGCTCCCGACGGGAACTCTGGCGTAAGGGCGACACCTCCGGCCACATCCAGACCCTCGTCGATTTCAGGATCGATTGCGACGGCGACACACTGCTGGTGCTGGTCGAGCAGACGGGCGTGGCCTGTCACACCGGCCGGCACAACTGCTTCTTCCGCGCCGTCCGGGACGGCACCCTCGAGGTGATCGCCCCGGTGATGGTCGACATGGACACCGGCGGGAAGGCCGGCTCTTGATCGACCGCCCCTTCGCGCGACGCGCGTTCCTGCTCGCCGCCCTCGTCCTGCCGGTCGGCGCCTGCACGACCTCCGGCCTGTTCGGCCAGAAGCCGCGCTACACCCTGTCGCCGCGCGGCGATCGGCTGGTGCTGTGGCTGCAGAAGAGCGGCAAGGACAACATGATGGCGCCCGAGGCTCTGGGGCTGATGGGCATCACCAACGACGGACGGGACATCCCCGTACGGCAGTTGGCCCAGGAGGAAGGCGACAGCCGCTTCGTGGTGAGCCTGACCAACATCCGCAAGATCCATGATCTGATCTTCATGCGCCGCCAGGGCGACGTGCTGCTGCTGCATCTCAGCGACACCAAGTTCACCCGGCTGGCCAGCGTTCGCTACCCGCGCAACGGCAAGCCCTCGCTGATCACCGACACCACGTTCGCCGAGAACGATTTCCAGCAGCAGATCGCTTTCTGGTTCAGGGCGATGCCCGGACGGTAGTATTGTGACGGCGAGATGACAGTCGCCGTCTCTCCTCCTGCATCCCCTCGCCGGACGCTCGCGGTATGTGGCGGTGCACACGCTCTGCACGACGGCTTCACCGATCTCCTCAATGTGCTCTATCCGTTGCTGCAGGCGCAGTTCGGGTTGAGCTATGCGGCCGTAGGTGCCCTCAAGACTGTGTACTCGAGCGCCATGGCCAGCGGCCAGATCCCGTCCGGCAAGCTGGCAGCCCGCTTCGGCGGCGTGCGGGTGCTGGCAGCGGGAACGGCGGTCGTCGCCTTGGGCTACGGGCTGGCAGGCCTCACGGGCTCGCTCTATGGGGTCATCGTGGGCTTCCTGCTGGCCGGCGTGGGCGCCAGCACGCAGCACCCCATCGCTTCCAGTCTCGTGTCGGCCGCCTATTCGGGCCTGCGCTCGCGTGGCGCGCTGGGCACCTACAACTTCACCGGCGACGTCGGCAAGGTCGCGCTGCCGGCGCTGTTCGCGGTGCTCGCCGCCGCGCTGGGCTGGCAGCAGGCTCTTGTCGTCGTGGCGGCCATCGCCGCCTGCGGGGCGGGGGTGATCCTGGCTTCCCTGAGGCCGGCGGCGCTCCGCGGCGACAGCGACCAAAGCCGAGCAGCGCCGACTGGACAGGATCGGCCGCAGGCCTACTGGCTTCTGTTCGCCATCCACGTCGCGGACAGTCTGGTGCGCACGGGCTTCATGATCTTCCTCCCGTTCCTGCTGCGCGACAAGGGCGCTGACCTGCCGACGATCGGGCTCGGCCTGTCGCTGGTCTTTGCGGGCGGCGCCGCCGGGAAGCTCGTGATGGGCAGGATCGGCGCGCGCATCGGCGTCGTGCCTTCCGTGATCCTGACGGAGGCGGCGACGACGCTCCTGATCGTGGCCCTGTTGCCGGTATCGCTGCCGTCGGCACTCATGCTGCTGCCGGTGGTCGGCCTCGCCCTGAACGGAACCTCGTCGGTGCTCTACGGCACTGTCCCCGAATTCGTGAGCCCCGCACGTCGGACCCACGCCTTCGCCGTCTTCTACACAGGCGGTTCCGTGGCCGGTGCCGCGGGGCCTCTGGCTTCGGGATTTCTGGGCGATGCGGTCGGCCTGCCGGTGGCGCTCGGTGCCGTGGCCTGCGTCGCGCTGGCGACTCTTCCGATGGTATGGGCGCTGCGCCCGGCGTTCCGATCTCAGCTTCCCGTGGACGCATAGCGCGCCAGGCCCGCGCGCCAAGCCGTGAACGACAATGCCAGAAAGGCGAAACCCGCAAGCGGCGTGAGCGGCAGCAGCCAATCCGGGGCGCCCAGCGGATCCGGCCGCTTGAGGATCGCAAGCACCGGATAGTAGGCGACACAGGCGAGCGGCACCCCGAAGGTCAGCAGGCGCCGGAACCAGGCGGCATAGATGTTCAGCGGATACTGGGCGGCCTGGACACCGCCATAGGTGAGCACGTTCGCGACTTCGAGGCTCTCCACGGTCCAGAAGGCCAGCGTGGCCTGCAGGACGAGTATCCCGATGAACAGCGCCACGCCGCCGGCCACGGCCCAGACCGCGATCGCGACGGTGGCGAGATCCCAGTCGATCGGCACGAGGCTGGTCGCGAGAGCCAGGACGGCGACGCCTTGCAGGAGCCGTCCGAGGCGCGACAGGCGTACCTCGTAACCGGCGAGCTGGAGGGCCGCAAGGCGCGGCCGCAGCAGCACCCTGTCGAAGGCCCCGTTGCGCACGAAGTCCGTGCCGAACACTTCGAAGCCGCGGCCGAGCAGGTCGGCGACGGAGAAGGTGATGTTGACCACCCCGTAGAACACGGCCGCTTCGCCGAACGACCAGCCGCCGACCGAGCCGAAGCGATGGAACAGCGCATAGACGCCCAGGATCTCGATGGCTGTCGCGGCGCAGTGGCCAAGCATGAGCAGCAGAGTTGCGGTCGGATACTGCGCTTGCGCACGCAGGGACGCGGAGACGTAGCGGCCGTACAAGGCGAGTGCATTCACGGTTAGCCCCCTTGCATCTCCAGCCGGTGCATCACGCGGTGCATGGCCAGCCGGCCGAGCCCCACCAGCACCACCGTCCAGCCGGCCTGCAGCGCCAACCCCTGAAGGGCGGCACCGCCTTGCAGGTCCGCGAAGTAGATGCGGAACGGGATGTCGACGAGACCGGCCAGCGGCTGCACATGCAGGAAGGGCCGCAGTGCGTCGGGGTAGAACTCCAGCGGCAGGAGCGAACCGGAGAAGACGATGACCAGCGGCGTAAGGACCGCGTTGACGCCACGCGCATTGAGGCTGGACGCGACGGCGATGTTCGCCAGCGTCAGCACGGCAGCACTGAGCGCAACCATGAGGATGAAGGCGGGAACGAACAGCAACGCTGCGGCAATGCCGGAGGGCGGCCGCCAAGCCCAAGCGCCGAGACCGATCAGCGGCAGGATGATGCCGGCCGCCAGGACCATCAGCACGGCGCGCGGCAGTGCCCGCGCCAGCATCCAGCCAAGGGTACGTGAATACCACAAACCGTAGGGGTCGAGCGGGCGAAGCCTGTCGTAGCCCACCCCGCCCGTGCGCACCGCCTCGTCGATCTCCGGATCGGCGACCCAGGGCAGCAGCGCCAGAAGCGCCTGGCCGAGCCAGACATAGGTGATGACATCGGCCAGGCTGATCGGCGCCGCGGCCGCATGCACTGCATAGAAGGCGGCAAAGACCATCACCTTGATGCCGCCCCACCAGCACTGCGTGACGAAGCCCGCCAGCGCCGCGACGCGGTACTGCAGCATGAGCTGGAAGCGCGCCCTGAATGCGGCAAGGTACGGTCGCATCGCCTGCATCGTCATGGCTCACGCGCGTCGTGCAACTCGTAGAAGCGGGCGATCACCTCCTCGATCGCGACCTCGTCGACATGGATGTCCTCCACCGCATGCTGCGTGGCGATGGCCGCGATCAGCCTGGGCGTCGGGATGACCGCCGGATCGAAGCCGAGCTCGAGCGACCGCTCGCCGCGCGTCCGCACCGTCACGCCCGGCATCTCGAAGCCGGGAGCCGGACCTGCGAAGTCCACATGGAGCCTTCGTTCGGCGAGGGAGCCGGTACGCAGGCTGTCGAACGGTCCGTCGGCCAGCAGCCGCCCCTGCCCGATGACGATGACGCGCTCGGCCAGCGCCTCAACGTCGTGCATGTCGTGCGTGGTGAGCAGCACCGTCACCCCCTGCTCGCGGTTGAGCCGCTTCACGAACTGGCGCACGGTGAGCTTCGACGGCGCATCGAGGCCGATCGTCGGCTCATCGAGGAACAGGATCTCGGGGTCGTGCAGCAGCGCCGCGACGAATTCCGCCCGCATGCGCTGCCCCAGCGAGAGCTGTCGCACGGGCTGACCAAGCAACGGTTCGAGCCGCAGCATGGTGACCAGCTCGTCGCGCCGGCGCCGATAGCGGACGGGATCGACCCGATAGATATCGGCGAGCAGGTCGAAGCCGTCGAGGATCGGCAGGTCCCACCACAGCTGGCTGCGCTGGCCGAACACCACGCCGATGCGCGCCACGTGGCGCATGCGGTCCTCGTAGGGGACCCGGCCGCCGACCTCGACCCGACCGCTCGTCGGGCGCAGGATGCCCGAAAGAATCTTGACCGTCGTCGACTTGCCGGCGCCGTTGGGGCCGATGAATGCCAGCAGCTCTCCGGCTTCGAGGCTGAACGAAACGTCCTTGAGGGCATGGACCTCGCGCCATTGGCGCCGCACGAGGCCGCGCAGGGCCCCTGCCAGGCCCGGCGCGCGCTCCGCTACCCGATAGGTCTTTGCCAGCGCGTCGACGAGGATCTGCGGCATGAGCTCGGGTCCGCCGGTCGGATCGAAAGGGCGCGGACCCTATGCGGAGTCGGTTGCCGGGTCAACCATCCCGGGCCGCAACGGGAAGTTGCACCCGTGCGTGCGGCGAAGGCTTCGCTTTGCCCCCTTCCGGGCCGCTAGGAGCCCTGCCAGGCGGGGCCCATGGGCTTGAGCCGGATGCCCTTGCGCAGGTTCCTGTACGGCATGTCGAGCGGATCGGTCATGTGCGCGCCGGGCGACTGCACCACCAGGATCGTCTCGGCGATCGGCTGGAAGTCGGCACGGAAATGCACGGTCGACTTGAGCCCGAGGATCGGCACCTTGGCCGGCTCGACGCTGACATGGCGGAACATCTCCTGGTCGGCCGCCTGGATGCGCTTGCTGGCGAGCACCGCCGAGACGCCGCTCGCCTCGTCGGTCACCAGCGCCATGGGACCGATCTGGAACCGCGCGCCGCCATAGAAGGGGCCGGTGCCGGTGAATCGGCCGTCGCCCACCTTCACGACGCGCCAGTCGGCCACCACGGGCTTCTCGCCGGCATAACCCACCACGGCGCCGATGCCGCGGCGCATCACATTGCCCTCGCCCGTCGCCGCGGCCTCCTGCGCCGCGCCTTCGTCGACGATCATGCCGATGACCGCGCCCTTCGCCTTGTGCCGCATGAGCGCCGCGAGGAGTCCGACCGTGTCCGACGTGCCGCCGGCGCCGGGATTGTCCTGCACGTCGGCCAGCACGATCGGCTTCGTCGCCGCCTTCGACAGCTCGATGGCCCGCAGCGCCGCCGCGTCGGGGTCCAGCAGCTCGCCGGCGAACGCCTTCTCCTGGCTCTTCACCGCCTGCGCGAGCTTGTCCGCCGCCGCCTCGACCGCTTCCTTGTCGTGGCCGTACACGACCAGCGCCGGCCCGCACTGCGCGATATCCGCCGGCGGGAAGCCCGGCGTGTGGGTGACGCTGACGATCCCCTGATTGTGGCTCTTCTCGCCGGCTTCCAGCTCGCCGACCAGGTCGAAGATGCTCTTCGCCGGCTCGATGAAGGTGCACTGCCACACCAGCGGGATGAGGAAGTCGATCTGCCGATAGGCCTTGTAGACCGGCCGCTTCTCCTTCAGCAGCCGGTCGAGCAGCTCGGCCGCGCGCCGGCCCGTCACCGCCATGTCCACGTGCGGATAGGTGCGGTAGCCGACCAGCGCCGTGGAAAGGCTCGCCATCTCGGGCGTCAGGTTGGCGTGATAGTCGAGGCTCGCGACGATCGGCAGCGCGCCGCCGACCAGGCCGCGGATGCGCCGCAGCAGCTCGCCTTCCCCGTCCTCGGTATGCTCCGCGACCATCGCGCCGTGCAGGTCGAGATAGAGGGCATCGAACGGCCCGAGCCTGCGGATGTCCTCCTCGAACAGCGTCCACATGCGCTCGAAGGCGTCTTCCGTCACGTAGGACGCCGGCGCGGCGGCCGCCCAGGCCAGCGGCACGACCTCGTGGCCGAGCTCCGCCAGCCGTTTCACCGCCCCGGCGATGGGGATGTTGAAGCCCTCGACGCCGTCGATCATCTCCGGCCCGCGCAGCAGCGGCGGCCAGGCATCGGCGCGGACGAACTCGTCCCACGTCGCCTGCTGCGGCGCGAACGTGTTGGTCTCATGCTGGAATCCGCCCACGGCGATGCGCGCCATCTGTCGATCCTCCCCTCTTCGTGCCCAGGACGGTCGGCTATTTCCGGGTGGCGTCTTCGACCGCCTTGACCAGCACCGGCCAGTATTCCTTGCCGTGCCCCAGCTCCACCGCGCGCTCCATCAGCTCGCGCACGACGTCGGCGCCCAGGGCCGGGACGCCCTTCTCCTCGGCCATCTGGATGGCATAGGCCAGGTCCTTGAGCGCGTACTCGGACGAGAAGGCCCGCTCCGGAAAGATGCCGGGCAGCATCGCCTTCATGCCGTGGTTGCGCAGCGCGAACGAATCCGCGGATCCCTTGGTCAGCGTCTCGAACAGAACCTTGCCGTCCACGCCGTGTGCACGGGCGATCGTCAGCGCCTCGGCCAGCGCCACGCCGGTCTGGAACAGGATCATGTTGTTCAGGATCTTCACGGCTTGGCCGCTGCCCGCGTCGCCGCAATAGGTGACCTCGCTCGCCATGTGACGCAGCAGCGGTTCGATGCGCGCGAAGCATTCGGGCGTGCCCCCGACCATGATCGACAGCGTACCGTCGATCGCCGCCTGCCTGGTCCGCGCCACCGGCGCGTCGGCGAAGGCGGACGCCTTGCCCTCGAACTCCGCGTAGAGCCGGCGCGCCAGGCTGACCGGCGCCGTGCTGAGGTCGATCACGGTCCAGCCGAGCCTCGCCTTCTCGACCAGGCCACCCGGCGCCAGGCACACCTGCTCGACCTCCTTGCCGCCCGGCAGCGACAGCAGGATGGTTCGGCAGCTTTCGGCGATCTCGTCGATCGAGGCCGCTTTCACACCGTCTGCCGCAAGGCGCTCGAGCGGCGCGTTGTCACGATCCGCCGCCAATACCTCGATGCCGCTCTTGCGCGCGAGGTTGCGGCACATCGGCTCGCCCATGGTGCCGACGCCGATGAATCCGATCCTGTCCGTCATTGTCAGTCAGTCCACGATGAAGAGTTTGGCACCGCCCTCGGTGCGCGAACGATGGGCCAGCGCGCCGTCAGCCACCTGATAGCTCTGGCCGGGCTTCAGGACGACGGTGCGGCCATCGGCGAGCTCGGTGTGGAGCTCACCCTCGAGCACCAGCAGCACATGGCCCTTCTGGCACCAGTGATCGGCCAGGTAGCCCGGCGTGTATTCCACCATGCGCACGCGGATGTTGTTGAAGGTCCGCGTGCGCCAGTACGCCTTGCCCGTCTCGCCGGGATGCTCGGTGCGTTCCACCGTCTCCCAGTCCGTCGTGCCGAAAGGTATGTCGAACATCAGCATGGCCGACCCCTCTAGCACGCTTTGGCCCGATCTGGTGCAGGCACTCTCATCCAGTGCATCGTACAGGTGCGTCGTTCCGATTGACCGTCAAGCAGGCGACATGGAATAAGGACGCATGGAAACTGCAAAAAGAGCGGCGCGCCGGCAGAACAAGGCGGAGCGCGTGTCACGGGCGGCGAAACTGACGCGCGGCAAGTTCGTCTCGCCCGACAAGGTTCCGGAACTTCTGAAGCGTATCATCGAACACGGCGACGTCGTCTGCCTCGAAGGCGACAACCAGAAGCAGGCAGACTTCCTCGCGAACCAGCTCGCCAGCCTCGGCCGCAAGGACCTGCGCGACCTGCATCTCGTGATGTCCTGCATCACGCTGCCCGCCCATATACAGCTCTTCCAGAAGGGCATGATCCGACAGGTCGATTTCTGCTACGCTGGCCCGCAGGGCACGGCCGTCGCCGACCTCGTGCGCCAGAAGAAGTTTCCGGTCGGCGCCATCCACACCTACAACGAACTCTACGCCCGCTACTACATCGACCTGACGCCTCGCGTGGCCCTGATCGCCGCCGCCAAGGCCGATCGCAAGGGCAACCTCTTTCTCGCGGCCAACACGGAGGAGACCCCGGCGATCGTCGAGCCCACGGCGTTCTCCGACGGCGTCGTGTTCGCCCAGGTCGACGAGATCGTCGATCGCCTGCCGCGCATCGACATCCCCGCCGACCAGGTCGATTTCGTCGTGCGGGCCCCCTACCCCATGCACCTGCAGGCGCTGTTCACGCGCGATCCCGCCGCCATCACGGACGTGCAGATCCTGATGGCGATGGTGGCGCTGCGCGGCATCTACGAGAAGTACGAGGTGCAGTCGCTCAACCACGGCGTGGGCTTCAACACCGCGGCCATCGAACTGCTGCTGCCGACCTACGGCGAGCGGCTCGGCCTCAAGGGCAAGATCTGCAAGTACTGGATGGTCAATCCCCTGCCGACCATGATCCCCGCGATCGAAGCCGGCTGGATCAAAGGCGTGTTCTCCGTGGGCGGCGAGGTCGGCATGGAGCGCTACACCGCCGCCCGCTCCGACGTGTTCTTCACTGGCCGCGACGGCAGCTTTCACTCCAACCGCGCCATGGGGCAACTCGCCGGCCACTACGCCATCGACATGTTCATCGGCGCCTCGCTGCAGGTCGACGTGAACGGCAATTCCTCGACGGTTTCGCGGAAGCGCATCACGGGCTTCGGCGGCGCGCCCAACATGGGCTGCCAGCCGGCCGGCCGCCGCCATCCGACCAAGGCATGGCTGAAGGCCGGCGCCGAGGCGCGGCCCGGGCCGGGGTCGCCGCCCGGCCGCAAGCTGGTGGTCCAGCTCGTCGAGACCTTCCAGGCGGGCCGCGTCCCGACCTTCGTCGAGGAGCTCGACGCGCAGGATGCCAGCATCCGCAAGGCGCTCCACGGCGTGGCGCCCGTCATGATCTATGGCGACGACGTCACGCACATCGTCACCGAGGAGGGCATCGCCAACCTGGCCGCCTGCCGTTCGGTCGAGGAGCGCCAGGCCGCCGTCCGCGCGGTCGCCGGCTACACGCCGGTCGGCCTCAAGCGCTCCAGGCGCGCCACCGAGGACCTGCGCAACCGCGGCATCGTGCAGCTTCCGGAAGATGTCGGCGTGTCGCCGCGGGAGGCCAGCCGCAGCCTGCTGGCCGCACAGGACATCAAGGGACTCGTGCGCTGGTCGGGCGGGCTCTACGACCCGCCTCCGCAATTCGTCGACTGGTAGGACGTCGAAGCATGGAAACGTTCGAGAAGGCCTTCCCCTCAAGACCGCTGAAGGCGAAGTCCGCCAAGCCGTGGGCCCTTGCGGGCGTCGTGGGCTCGGGCAACCTGGAGGTGCTCTTCGAGCGCCAGCCTCGCGCGTCCGGCACCATGGAGTGCCGCGTCGAGACGTCGATACCGGGCTACAAGGCCTCGTGGCTGGCCGCGCTCGGCGACTTCGCCCGAAACTATCCCGTCGGCGGAACGAAGGTGACGATCCATGACCAGGGGGCGCCGCCGGTGCTGGTCAATCTACGCCTGCGCCAGGCCTACGATCATCTGCTGAAGGGTGACCGCTGATGAGCGCTCCCCTCTTCCACGAGCAGACCGCTCGCCAGCGGCTCGCGGCGATCGTCGATCCCGGCTCCTTCGATGAGCTGCTGCCGCCGCCCGAGCGCATCACCAGCCCCTACCTCGCCCAGCTGGGCATTCCCGTCTCCTTCGACGACGGCCTCGTGATCGGTCGCGCGAGGGTCGGTGGCAAGAAGGTCTATCTGGCCGCGCAGGTCGGCCAGTTCGTCGGAGGCGCGGTCGGCGAGATCCACGGCGCCAAGCTCACCGGCCTGTTCATGGCGGCGGCCCGCGACAAGGCCCCCTGCATCGTCCTCGTCGAAAGCGGCGGCGTGCGGCTGCACGAAGGCTCCGCGGGCGAGATCGCGATCGCCGAGACCATGCGGGCGATCTTCGACTGCCGTGCCCGCAAGGTGCCGACCATCGCCGTCATCGGCTCGGATATCGGCGCCTATGGCGGCATGGGCATCCTGTCGACCTGCTGCGACTTCAGGATCATGACGGAGCATGGCCGGCTGGGCGTCTCGGGCCCCATCGTCATCGAGAAATGGATGGGCAAGAAGGCCTACGATTCCACCAATCGGGCGCTCGTCTGGAAGACGAGCGGCGGCAAGACGAAGTACCTGCTGGGCGATGCGGACCTCCTGGTGCACGACGCGGCGGCTGCCGTGCGTGACGGCATCGTCAAGCTGATCGGCAAGTCGCGACCCGTGACGCTCAAGGCTGTCAAGGACCGCCAGAAGGACCTGGCGGAACGGATGAAGCGCTTTGCAGGAACGTCCGATGCCGGCGAGGTGTGGAAGCGGCTGGGCATCAAAGATATCGAGGCTGCCTCGCTGGCCTCCGGGCCGGAGTTCGCTGACATGGCCAAGGGCAGGAAGGCGGACCGGCGATGAAGACGACGACAGCGAAGAAGAAGGCCCCGGCCAAGGCGGCGGCGTCGCGCGCCGTCCTCAAACGCCTCTTCGGTGCGTCGGCGGGCGGCATTGCCGACGCTGGCTCCGTCCTGACTGGATACGCCGAAGCCGGCGGCACGGCGGTCTGCGTCATCGGCACCGCGGACGGCACCTATATCGACAATGGCGCCGCCCTTCGCCTCGCGGCCCACGTGATCGACTGCATCGAGCGACATCCGCGCATGCCGATCGTCATGCTGGTCGACAGTGCCGGCCAGGAGCCCAATCGCGTCGCCGAGATGCTCGGCCTCGCGAGTTGCTTCGGTCACCTGCTGAGCTGCCTGGAGCTGGCACGCCGCAAGGGCCACAAGCTCGTGACGGTCGCCACCGGCCAGGCCATCGGTGGCGCCTTCCTCTGCTACGGCATGTTCGCCGACCGCATCTATGCTCTCGACAGCGCCAGCGTGGGCCTGATGCCCGTCCAGGCGATGTCCGCGGTCACCAAGATCCCGGTCGCGGTCCTGCAGAAGCTGTCGCGCACCATGCCGTCGCTCGAGTTCGGCGCCGCGCCGTTCGCCCTGCTGGGGGGCGTCGAGGAAGTCTGGTCCGCCAGGGACGACGTCGCGGCCAAGCTCGCCCGGGCGATCGCCGATGCGACGCCAGACGACCACCGGGCGGAGCTCGGCAAGAAGCGCGGCGGGCGCAAGCTCGCGCTCGATATCCGCAAGCGGGTGCTCGCCCAGTCGGCCAGATGAGCCGGCCATCCGAGCCTGCAAGGTGAATCGGGTGCGCCGCCATGCGCTGGTCTGGCTGTCGCGCCCGCCGGTCGCGCAGGTCGAGGCCGACTCCCATGCGGTTGCACGCTGGCACGGGCTGGGAAGGCCGTTCGTGGCGACCCGGCAGCGCGACGGCCAGGAGGGTCTCGCCCTGGCCTTCTGCACGGCCGACGAGAAGCGGCCGCAGCTGCGGCCGCGCCGGATGGCCGTCCTCGCGAACCCAGACGACGCGGCGAAGGTCGATCTTCCGCCGCTGCTCCACGTGGTCGCGGACTGTCCCGCCGCACAGCGCTACGTCCGTTCCTTCACATTTCTCGCCGAGAACGCCGGCGCCCTTGCGATCCGGGTCTACGGCAGCTGGATGTGGCAGGCCCTGACGGGCGAGCCACACGTCCATGCAGCTTCCGACCTCGACGTCTTCCTGGAGGTCGCCGATGGCGCGGCGGCCGATCGCGCAGCGGCGTTGCTGGCCGAGATCGAGCCGGCGCTGGACTTCAGGCTCGACGGCGAACTTTCCTTTCCGGACTTCGGCGAGGTCAACTGGCGCGAATACCGGAGCGGTGCCGCGGAGCTCCTCGTGAAGTCCGTCTCGTGGATGCGGCTGGTCCCGCGCGCGGAGCTCCCATCGTGAGCGCGCCGGCAGCGCGTGCGGCATTCAAGGCGACGATCGCCATCCCGGTGAGCGAACCGGACATCGCCCTGGCGCGCCTCGCGGTCGATGCCCTGCGCGAAGAGCTCGAGGCCTATCCCAAGCCGGGGCTCGTCAGTCCTGTCGATTCGGGCGCTCACGACGACATGGACTTCGCGCTGATGTGCCGTTCGGCGGAGTCGCTCCTGCAGCCTTTTGCCCGGCTCGCGGCAGCCGGACGGCGGAGGCTATCCTTCGATCAAGCCCTCAAGCCCCTCGGCATCGAGGCCGAACGGCACATGCTCGCCGCGACCGGCGGCGTGAACACCCACCGGGGCGCCATCTTCTGCATGGGCCTCGTGCTGGCTGCCCTTGCCGATCGGATGGCGGCCGGCGCGGAGCTGATGCCGGACAAGGTCCAGGCAGCCCTCACGGCCAAGTGGGGTGCGGCGCTTGCTCGCCACGCCGCCCTGGGCGGCGATGACGGAAGCCACGGCTCCGTCGTGCGCCGGCGCACAGGTCTCGCCGGTGCCCGGCGAGAGGCGGCGTTGGGACTTCCAAGCGTGTTCCAGGTCGGCTTGCCCACCTACAGGCGCGCGCTGGCGGATGGCCTCAACGCCAACGCCGCCGCGATCGAAACGCTTTTCGTCCTGATGGCTTCCGTCGACGATACGACGGTGCTCTTTCGCGGCGGACTCGACGCAGGCCGTCTGGTCCGCCACTCCGCTGCCGAGTTCCTCGCCGCGGGTGGCTGCCGCCGCCCCTCCTGGTCCGACGACGCGGAGCGGCTCCATGGCGTCTTCACCGCCAGCGGGATATCGGCCGGCGGGTGCGCCGACCTGCTCGCCTGCACGCTGCTGGTATCGAAGTGCTGCAAGGGCTGAGCCGTCAGCCCCAGCTCGCCAGCGCCCGTTCCAGGCTTTCCGGCCCGCGATAGAGCATCGCCTGCCAGCCGCAGCTTCGGGCGGCATCGACGTTCGCGGCCGCATCGTCGACGAACAGGATAGACTGCGCCGCGTTCACGCCCATGCGCGCCTGCGCGTTGGTGAAGAACACGCGGTCCGGCTTGCACACGCCCAGCGCCGCCGAATAGATGATCTCGTCGAAATGGGCGTCGAGGCCAGCCTGTTCGCGCAGATAGGCGACGCGATGGTGCTCCTGGTTGGTGGCCGCGAAGCAGCGCCCGCCGGTTCGCCGGCGCCAGGCATCCGCCTGGGCCAGCACGCCGCGGTCGATGACGGCGTCGTGATCGAACCAGTAGGACACGAACTCCTCCAGCCGGTCGGCATGCCCCTTCGACGCCAGCCAGGGCTGCAGCGCGACATAGAGGTCCTCGCGGCCGCGCAGCACCTCCATGAAGTCGCGATGGAAGAAGTCGCGCGCCATCTCGTCATGGTCGAAGCCCCAGTCGGCCGGCAGGGTCGCGTACCAGGGTTGTGCCGAGCCGGGAAAGGCCAGCGACACGACGCCGTCGATATCGAGGACGAGGACAGGGCTGGAACTCATGGTCCGACATGCTACAGCAGCGCACCATTGCCGAGACAGTCCCTTGCAGCTCCTGGTCCCTTCGCGCGCGTACCTTGACGCCTATTCCGACGCCCTGAGGCAGGGCTGGTCGCCCGACAATCTGCGGCTGGAGGAAGCCGCGCGCGAGGAGCTGGCGCTCATCGCGGCCGACCCCGATACCTTCCTGGCCCGGCTCGACGATCGCGAAGGCCGCGGCGGGCCCATCACCCTGCCTGACGGATCGCAGGTGCCGCGCCTGCCCGGCTTCCGCCGGTGGATCTGGGACGGGGCGTTCTGCGGCTCGGTGAACTTCCGATGGCAACCCGGAACGGCGGCCCTGCCGCCGCACTGCCTGGGCCATATCGGCTACGCCGTGGTGCCCTGGAAGCGTGGCCGCGGCTATGCCACGCGCGCGCTGGCCCTGCTGCTCCCCGAAGCCCGCAGGGAGGGCCTGCCGTATGTCGAGCTCACGACGGATCCCGACAACATTCCCTCGCAGAAGGTCATCACCGCCAATGGCGGCGTGCTGGTGAAGCGGTTCCGCAAGGATCCGGCCTACGGCGACGCCGAGGCCCTGCTCTTCCGCATCGCCCTGGCCGGCTAGGCCGGTGGCTCGCCACCGGCCCGGACGACGGCCTCGACCATGGCCGACAGTACCGCCAGGCCCCGCGCCTTGAGCGCTTTGGGTGAGTCCTTCTCGCCGAGCTGGCCCTCCAGGACGAGGGTGATGAAGCCGTGTACGGCGGACCAGGCGAAATCCGCCATACGTTCCCGGATCTCGGGAGATGCCTGCGGAATCACGGCCTCGACCGCCGCAAGCTGCAGCCGGTAGGCACCCCGCGAGGCCTCGGCCAGCGCCGGTGTCTCGAACCGGTTGCCCTCGCGGCTGAACATGAG
Source organism: Pseudomonadota bacterium (assembly GCA_049323495.1). Taxonomy (GTDB): domain Bacteria; phylum Pseudomonadota; class Alphaproteobacteria; order Reyranellales; family Reyranellaceae; genus Reyranella. The sequence goes on along the minus strand of JBMONG010000032.1, from coordinate 271,538 downwards.
CTGGAAGAGCACGGGATGAGCAGCCGCGAAGGCCATGTAGCCCACGCCCAGCCCGACCAGCCTCCTCACGGGATCGGCTGCCGTCCTGTCCGCCTCGGCCTGCATGGCGCCCGCCAGCTCGCGATAGCCGCGGGTCGCGATCTCTGCCAGCAGGGCATCGATCGAGGCGAAATGATGCGCAGGCGCGGCATGGGAAACCTCGGCCCGCCGCGCGCATTCACGCAGCGTGAATCCCCGAAGGCCTTTCTCCTCGAGCAGCTTGCGTCCGGCGGTAACGAGCGCCTCGCGCAGTTCACCGTGATGATAGGGTTTGGCTCCGGTCGTGTCGGTCATGGGTCCATCCCAAAGTCACGGCCGGGCTTGGGTGTCAAGGAACCAGCCTTCTGACACTGAAAAGATACGGCGCGCCGCAATCTTTTCGTTGCCAAGACCAAGAATTCTGCTGTCACTCCTGCTGTCGGCATGGCTTGATTTCCGCCGACTGCATCCAAGAGGAAGAGATCCATGAGCTTCGAGAGCTGGGCTGCCTTCACCGCCGCCTCGGCGGTCCTGCTGATCATCCCCGGCCCCACAGTCCTGCTCGTGGTCTCCTATGCGCTGGGACAGGGCTGGCGTACTGCCCTGCCCATGGCGATCGGCGTGGCGCTGGGCGACTTCACCGCCATGACGCTCTCGATGCTGGGCGTCGGCGCCCTGCTGGCGGCTTCCGCGACGCTTTTCACGGCTCTGAAGTGGGTGGGTGCCGCCTATCTCGTCTACCTCGGCATCAAGCTGTGGCGCGCGGGCGATCGGCTGGAGGCCCGCCCCCGGACGGATGCCGTCTCCGCGGCCAGGATGCTGGGCCATGCCTGGCTCGTGACTGCCCTCAATCCCAAGAGCATTACCTTCTTCGTGGCCTTCCTGCCGGCCTTCATCGACGCTGGCGCGGACTTCTGGACGCAGATGATCGTCTTCGAGACGACCTTCCTGCTGCTCGCCTTCGCCAATGCCTTCGGCTATGCCGTCGTCGCCTCCCGGGCTCGCCATTTCATATCGAGCCCCCGCGCCATCGGCGTCGTGAACAAGGTCGGCGGCAGCCTGCTCGTCGGTGCGGGCGCCGCCACGGTGACCCTGGCCGGTTCGCGGACATGACCGCCTGCCCTATGCCGCCTTGAACGCGGCGAGGAGCTGATCCCGCAGCCAGAGATTGGCCGGATCGGCATGCACCCGGTCATGCCAATACAGGTAGAAATCGAGCGGCGGCATCTTCACCGGCATCCTGTGCACGCGCAGCGCCGGGTCTCCGTCCAGCAGGGCGACGTATCGCTCGGGCATCGTCAGGACCAGGTCGGTCTGCCGGACGACCCCGAACGCCGAAAGGTAGTTGCGGCAGCGCAGCTGGATCCGGCGGTGCAGCCCGTGCTGGCCGAGTTCGATGTCCTCGGCGCCAGGGCCACGCCGGCGCGACGTCACCATGACATGCCGTTGCTCGAGGTAGACGGGCAGAGTGAGGCGATTGCCGATCGCGGGATGCCCCTTGCGGACGACGACCACGAACTGGTCGCCGCCTACCTTCCGGCGATGCACATGTTCCGAAAGCGGCAGCGCCACGTCGAACACGGCATCCAGCGTGCCGTCGGCCAGTCCGGCCTCGACACTGCGCCGACGTACCTGGACGATGCGGATGTCGATCCGCGGCGCCGACTCAGCCACGCGATGCATGAGATGCGGCAGGACGAGCATCTCGAGCGGGCCCTGCATGGAGACGGTGAACGTCACTTCGGCGCCTGACGGCTCGAACGCCCCGCTCCGATCGACGAGCTCCTCCAGCGTCCGCAGGGATCGCCGCAGAGGCTCGATCAGACGACGGGTCAGCGCGCTCGGCACCACCCTGCGGCCGTCACGGACGAACAGGGGGTCGCCCAGGGTCTGGCGTAGACGGGCCAGCGCATGGCTGACGGCGGGCTGCGTGAGATTGAGCTTCACCGCGGCCCGGCTCACGCCGCCCTCGTCGGCGATGGCCTCCAGCACCACCAGCAGATTGAGGTCGATCCGCGAAAGATTAGCCATGCTCATGGCATCATATGCAGGACATTCAGTTCCGTCATGTATAGATCGCGCTTAGGGTCTGCCGCGTTTCATCGACGAGGCATCCCATGGACTTCACGCACTCCGCCAAGGTCGCGGCCCTACAGGAACGGCTTGCCGGCTTCATGGAAGCCGAGATCTACCCCAACGAGGCGCGATACCATCGGGAGGTCGAGGACGGCGACCGCTGGCAGCCCTCCGTCGTGATCGAGGAGCTCAAGCGGAAGGCGAAGCTGGAAGGACTGTGGAATCTGTTCCTGCCGCATTCGCCGCACGGCGCCGGCCTCAGCAACCTCGATTACGCGCCTCTGTGCGAGATCATGGGGCGCTCGCCCATGGCGCCTGAGGTGTTCAACTGCTCCGCGCCGGATACCGGGAACATGGAGGTGCTCGCGACCTACGGCACGGCAGAGCAGAAGGAGCGTTGGCTGGAGCCCCTGCTCGCCGGAGAGATCCGCTCCTGCTTCGCCATGACGGAACCCGCGGTCGCCTCCTCCGACGCGACCAACGTCGAGAGCACGATCCAGCGCGACGGCGACCAGTACATCATCAACGGCCGCAAGTGGTGGACGACCGGCGCGCCCGACCCGCGCTGCCGGATCGCGATCTTCATGGGCAAGACCGATCCCTCGAATCCGGACCGCTATCGCCAGCAGTCCATGGTGCTGGTGCCGATGGACACGCCTGGGGTCAAGGTGCTGCGGCCGCTCTCGGTGTTCGGCTACGACGATGCGCCGCACGGCCATGCCGAGGTGCTGTTCGACGATGTCCGGGTTCCCGCCTCGAACATCCTGCTGGGCGAAGGACGCGGCTTCGAGATCGCCCAGGGCCGCCTTGGTCCCGGCCGCATCCACCACTGCATGCGCGCCGTCGGCGCCGCCGAACGCGCCCTGGAGGACATGTGCCGTCGCGTGAAATCACGGATCGCCTTCGGCAAGCCTCTGGCCGAGCAGGGCGTCACGCTCGAACGCATTGCCGAAGCCCGGATCATGATCGAGCAGGCACGCCTGCTGGTGCTCAAGACCGCCCACCTGGTGGACACGGTCGGCAACAAGGCCGCACGCATGGAGATCGCCATGATCAAGGTCGCGGTGCCGCGCATGCTGTCCACGGTCGTCGACATGGCGATCCAGGCGCACGGCGCGGCGGGCGTCTCGGCCGACTTCGGCCTGGCCAAGGCCTATGCGGGCGCCCGCTCCCTGCGCCTGGCCGACGGCCCGGACGAGGTGCATCGCGACCAGATCGGACGCCTGGAGCTCCGCCGCTACAATTGATGCCCTGCCGTCCTCGTGCTCACCGGGCCGGCTCGCTGACGAAGGCGATCTTGGAGAGGCCAGCCTTCGAGGCGTCGGCGAGGGTCTCGGCGACGTAGCGGTAGGGGACGGTATGGTCGGCGCGCAGGTAGACCTCGGGCTGCGGCCGCCTGAGGCCTTCCTCGGTGAAGCGCGCCACCGCCTCCTCGCGCGTGACGCGCTCGCCCTTCCAGAAGAGCGCGCCGGCTGCGTCGATGGCGAATTCGATCTTCTCCGGCTTCTGGATGTCCTGCGCCGCCGTCGCCTTGGGCAGGTCGAGCTTGACCACGTTGGTCAGCAGCGGCGCGGTCACGATGAAGATCACCAGCAGCACCAGCACGACGTCGATCAACGGCACCATGTTGATCTCCGCCATCGGCTGGGAGCCGGTTTTGCGGTCGAAGCTTCCGAAGGCCATGTACCGTCCTCCCTCAGTAGTTGACCGCAGCCAGCGGTATGCCGCCCGGCCGCGCGCCGCGGGCGCCGGCCTGCAGCGCCCGGCCCATGGAAAGGAAGGTCAGCAATTCGAAGGCGAAGGCATCGAGCTTCGCCGTCAGCACGCGGTTGGCCCGCGTCAGCCAGTTGTAGCCCATCACCGCCGGCAGGGCGACCGCCAGCCCGATGCCGGTCATGATCAGCGCCTCACCCACCGGACCCGCGACCTTGTCGAGCATGCCCGAGCCCGTCATGCCGATCGCCACCAGCGCGTGGTAGACGCCCCAGACCGTGCCGAACAGCCCGACGAACGGCGCCGTGGCGCCGATCGTCGCCAGCATGGTCAGGCCGTTCTCCAGCGCCGTCGTCTCCTCGTCGAGCACCTTCTTGATGGTGCGCGTCAGGAACTCCTGCTCACTCCCCGCCTCCTCGAGCTTGGCCGCACCGAATCTGGCGTGGTGCGCCTGGGCATGCAGCGAATGCGCCGTCAGATGGCCGAACGGCTCCTGCACGCCGTGGACGTTCAGCTCATGCTGCACCGCCTCCAGCGAGGTGGCGCTCCAGAAGAAGTCGAGGAACTTCTTGCTGCGCTTCTGGCGGATGACCTGGCTGATGCCCTTGGAGATGATGAGATACCAGGAGATCACCGACATGACGGCGAGCACGGCGAGCAGCACCTTGGCAACGAAGTCGGCCTGCTCGATGAAATGACCGAAGCCCAGGGATGACGCATCGCCCATCGGGGTCCTCCTAACGCAACACGAAATTGATCGGCACGACCACCCAGACGGCCTGCGCCAGGCCGCGCTCGGTGTAGGGCCGGAACTGAGCGGCGCGCACGGCGCTCATGGCCGCCTCGTCGAGCGCCGCATGACCCGACGACTTCTGCAGCGAGACCTGCGCCGGACGGCCGGTGATGTCGACCAGCACCCGTACGGTGACCAGCCCTTCTTCGCCCGCCCGACGCGACCGCGCCGGATAGGCCGGGCTGGGCGCCACGAGGTAACCGAGCTGGGAGGCCGCCACCGTCCGCGGTGCGGCGGGAGCCGCCGCCTGCTGTTGGGGCTGCGTATCCGCGGCAGGCGCCGCCGGCGGTGCCCGGCGCGGCGCGGGCTTGGCCTGCGGCTTCGGTTTAGGCGGCTTCGGCGGCTTGGGCTCGACCGGGATCTCGGGCGGCGGCAGCTCGGGTGGCGGCGGCAGCTCGACCTTGGCCAGGGGAATCTCCGGCGGCGGCACGTCGGGCGGCGGCGGAATGTCCGGCATGGCCAGCGGGAACGCCGGCGGCGGCAGGTCGGGCGGCGGCGGATCGATCACGACGGCGACCTCCGCTGGCGGCGGTGGCGGCGGCTGGATCTCCGGCGGCGGTGGCGGTTCCTCCGACGGCGGATCGGGCTGCGCCGCCTCCTCGGCCGCCACCATCCGCACCTCCATGGGCGCAATGTCGCCCACGATCAGCTTCACGGGCTCGACCTGCGACAGCGCCCAGCCGGCCCCGACATGGAAGAAGATGACGCCCGCCAGAAGACAGCGCTTCACCGTGGGCGACAGCCCGTCGCGATAGACGTAGTCGCTCGCGCCATCGTCCGGCGCCGGAGAGGAGCGTTCGGCCATTGCGTCACCACTGCAGTGGCAGCATGGCGAGGCCGACGGTGATCACGACCGAGAGACCGAAGATCACGATTCCCGCCACGCGCCTGCGATGCGTCTCCCACCACAGGATCGCGCCGCTGACCGACAGGAAGATCAGGGCCCCGGCCATCGTGTCGATCAGCAGGATCCACGGCACCGGCATCGTCGCGCCCTTGTGCAGATTGGTCAGCGTCGCAACGAAGCCGTTCTCCGTGGTGCGCACGCTCGCAGTCCTGTTGCCGGCCCAGTACTCGACCTGCATGACCTTGTTCGGACCGCCGAAGACGAAGGTCCAGCGCTCGGGCTGCATGGGCGGCATCCCCTCTCCGTTCCGCTCCGCCCATGGCGCCGGCCTGGCCCGCTCGATGCGCACGTTGACGGCTGGCCGGTCCGCCTTCAGCGACCGCTGCAGCCACGCCGCCATGGCGTCCACCGTCGCCGGCCGCGGCTCGGGCAAGGTCAGGCGCCCGTCGCTGCGATGCTGGTCCGGCAGCGGCAGCTTGAGCACGGCGCGATGGTTCAGCCAGACGCCGCTCACACCCATCATGAGGCCGAGCAGCGCCCCCCACAGCCCGAACCAGCCGTGCGTGCGCCGCACCCAGCGCACGAAGGCCACTCTCCTGTTCACCCGGTTGTATCCCGAGGCTGCGGCGGCGGCTCCAGCCATCAGGTCTCGCTCCACACCCGGACGAGGTTGTGGTAGCAGCCGATCAGCGATCGTCGGGCGACCTCGTCGGCGTTGGTCCGGTTCAGCCGCTGGATGGCCTCGTCCATTTCGTAGAGGATCGTGCGCCGGCTGTCGTCGCGGATCAGGCTCTGCACCCAGAAGAAGCAGGCAATGCGCACGCCGCGCGTGATCGGCCGCACCTGATGCAGGCTGGTCGCCGGATAGACCACCATGTCGCCGGCATTCAGCTTGACGCTGTGCCGGCCATACGTGTCGTCGATCTCGAGCTCGCCGCCGTCGTACTCCGCCGGATTGGTGAGGAAGAGCGTCGCCGAGACGTCCGTCCGCAGCTTGCTGCCGTTGTGCGGATGCAGACGCACGCTTCCGTCGACATGCGCGCCGAACGTCATGCCCTCGCCGTAGCGGTTGAACATGGGCGGATAGATCATGTTCGGCAGCACGGCGCTGATGAACAGCGGATTGCATTCCAGCGCACCGACCACGATGCGCTGGCAGTCGATCGCCACGTCCGAGCGCTCGTCGATCTGCTGGTTGAACTTGACGGGAGCGCCCTGATAGCCGGCCGTCACGCGGCCATCGACCCAGGCGTCGTTCGCCCGGTCGAGGCGCGCCCGGAGGCTGACCAGTTGGCCGGCATCGAGGACCTGGGGAATGCAGACCAGCATGAACGGCCTGGGCCCTTCGTCACATCCGGTAGGTCAATGTCAGGAGGCCCGTCGTTCCCGATCCGGGTACCGCGCGCCCGCCGTCGGAGGCGATGATCGCGTCGTAGTACATCGTGTTGAACACGTTGAGGACGTTGGCGCGGATCTCGTAGGTGGGCTGCTTGTAGGCCGCGGTCAGGTCGACGCGGGTATAGGCCGGCACCTGCACCGTGTTCTGGTTGTTGGCGTAGCGCTGCCCGACATAGAACACGCCGCCGCCGAACTCGTAGGTTTCCTTGATGGTGTAGGTCGTCCAGATGTTGGCGCTATCGCGCGGCACGTTGAGCGGCACGTTGCCCGTCGTGTTGCCCACGCCGCTCATGTAGGTCAGGCCTTGCAGGATGCGGCCGTCGAGGTAGGCGTAGCCGCCGAACACCTGCCATTCTGGCGTGATCCGGCCGGCCACGCCGACGCGGGCGCCCTGCACGCGGACATTGCCGGTCGGCGTGAACGTACCGTCGGGATTGGCCGTGCGCTGGTTGTTCTTGGTGATGGAGAAGAGCGCACCGGTGACCGAGAGGTTGCCCTTCAGCAGGTCGTACTTGGCACCGACCTCGAAGCCTTCGTTCGTCTCGGGCGGGAGCTGCTGCGTGCCGGTCGTCGAGGTGAGCTGCTCGAGGGATGGATTGAAGGAGGTGCTGTAGGAGAAGTAGTAGGACTGCTCCGGCGTCGGCTCGAAGATGGCGCCCGCACGCACGCTCGTGAAGGTGTCGGTCTGCGTGAAGTAAGGCACCGCGGAGCTGCCGGGCGTATTGGCCGAATTGATCGAATTGCCGACCTGCGCGGTGTAGACGTCCCAGCGCACGCCGCCCACGAGCTTGAGCCACGGCATCACCGTGACGGTGTCGTTGGCGTAGAAGCCGGCGCCCCAGGCGGCCGACGAGGCATAGTTCCCAGGGACTTCCGGTACGTTGCCCGGCGTGCCGCCGCCGACGGTGAATCCTGCCGGCACGCAGCCGACGGAGTTGCTGCCGGCCAGCGCAAAGCCGTTGCAGTTGCCGCTGCGCGTGAACGTCTTGTTGCTGTAGCTCTCGTACGTCAGGTCGATGCCGCCCAGCAGCATGTGGCCGAGCGGGCCGGTTGCGAATTTCGCCGTAAGCTCCGACTGGTTCTCGACGGTGATGTCGTTGATGTTCCGATCACGGCTGAGCTGGCGGATATAGAGGGCGCTGAGCGGAGCGCCGCTGTACGGCGTGCCGCCCGGGCCGGCCGCCGCCTGGACGAAGGCACCGTTGGCCACCAGCGTGCCCACGAAGCCGCCCGAAGTCTCGCGGACCGACGTGTTGACCCACGTGAAAGCGGTCTGGTTCCTCAAGCTGAGATTTTCGTGGAACTTGTGGTCGACGGTCGACTGCAGGGCGACGACATCCTGCTCGGTGTAGTCGTCGCTGAAGCTGTAGGCCGTGTTTCGCGGCACATTGAGGGGAAATCCGTTGAGCGGCGGCACGCCGTAGGGGATCTGGTCCTTCCGGTGCTGCAGGATTGCCTGCAGCGTCACCTGCGTCGGCGTGCCGATGCCGAACTTGACCGACGGCGCGAGGCCGAAGTCCAGGGCGTTGGTCTGATCGAGGGTCGACGTCTTGCCGGTCTGGAACATCGCGCTGACGCGGGCCGCGTTGGTCTCCTCGAACGGCACGTTGACATCGGCCGTGGTGCGCACCAGGCCGTTGGTCGTGCCCATGGCGCTGAGTTCCGTACCCTTCTTGAGGGTCGGCCTCTTCGTCACCTGGTTGATCACGCCGCCGGTGGAGCCACGACCGAACAGCATGGAGGACGGCCCCATGAGGACCTCGACCTCCTCCAGCGCGAAGACGTCGCGATAGTACTGGCCGCGGTCGCGCATGCCGTCGAGATAGATATCGGTCCGCGCGGAGAAGCCGTTCAGGTTGATGTTGTTGCCGATGGATCCGCCTTCGGCGGAGCTGATGGTGATGCCCGGCACGTTGCGGACTGCGTTCTCCAGCGTCGTCACGCCCTGGGACTCCATGAGTGCCTTGTTGATGACGACGACCGTCTGGGGAACATCCATCAGGTTGTCGGCGCCCAGGCGATTCAGCGAGCCCTTCGTCACGAGGAAATCCTCGCTCGGGCGTGACCCCGTCACTGTCACGGTCTGCATGGTAGCCGGCGCGCCCGACGGCTGGGCCGGCGTGTTGCCGGGTGGTGGCGGCGGCTGGTCGGGAGCCTGCGCATTCTGCTCCGGCGTCTGCTGCGCCATCGCCCCCGAGGCAAACACCAGACCGATCAACGCAGTTTTCGCAGGCAGATGACGCGCCATGCCGCTCCCCTAAATCTACTCGCACACCGGCCTTGATGTCCGGATAATGCGAGTCATTATCATAGATCAGGCGCGATGGAGAATTACTTGCAAGAAAATCTGGAATGCAAAAATGCTTTGGCCACAATTACATAGCGTATGCACTGAAAGTGCTGCTTCATATCCTGTGCAATTCGAGGCGGCCGTCCTGTCGCGAGCCTCGTCTGAACAGTCGCGGGTGTGCTACACGTGCCGCCGCATGGTCTCGTCGACTCTCCCGCACAGATCCTGCCTAGCAGGCGCCCGTAGCTCAGTGGATAGAGCAACCGCCTTCTAAGCGGTAGGCCGCTGGTTCGAATCCAGCCGGGCGCGCCAAATCTACGCTACATCGTGCTGCGAGTCGGTAGCCGCCGCAGTTGCCCAACCCTAGGAGAAATGTTTCCGCGATGCTGAGCGCTTGTGGCGTGTCGGCGCGGCTTGCGCGGCTCCGGCAAGCTGATCGAAGAGCCATGCCAATCCCGCATCCATCATCGCGACCCGCGGAACGACCGCATTGAGCCGGAAGTGGGGCAGCGGCAGCGGCGCATCAAGACCCAGGACCCCGAAGCGCGCTGCGTGCAGCGTGACGAACCGCCTCGGCAGGGCTGAGATGAGGTCGGTCTCGGCGATGACAGCGAGAGCGAACATGAAACTCGGGACGGTAAGCGCGATCCGCCGGGACCGGCCCCGCTTCGCAAGATGCTCGTCGACGAATCCATAGGGGTCGCCGCTTTCAGAAACCACCAGATGCGGCATCGCGCAGTATCGCTCCAAGGTCCAATCGTCCGAAAGCGCATGCTCGGCGCGCACGGCGATCACAAAATCCTCTTCATAGACGCAGCGGCTCTCGAAGCGCGGGGGAATAGCGTCCGATGGAATGACGACGATGTCCATGGCGCGCGCTTCAAGGTCGGCGAAGGCCATCCGCCACGCGCGTTCGGGCGAGGTTTCACCCGGCGTAGGAAGCAGCTGACGCACACTGATGTCGATGCCGGGCGCGTGCCGGCGCACCGCGGCGAGAAGCGGCGGCAGGAGCGTCACGGAGACGCCGTCCGGCGCCCCGATGGTGAACCGGCGCGTGGACTGCGCTGGATCGAACGGCGCGGCGATTGAGATCACGTTCCTCACCCGCGCAAGGATGTCCGCGACCGGCGCCGCGAGGTCCATCGCCCGGGCTGTCGGCGTCACGCCCTTGGGCGTCTTCAGGAACAGCGGATCATTGAGAAGCCGTCGCAGCCGTCCGAGCCCATGGCTGACGGCTGAAGGCGTCAGGTTGAGCTTGTCCGCCGCCCGGCCGACGTGACGCTCTTCCAGCACGGCCTCGAAGAGCACAAGGAGGTTGAGGTCGGTGCGCGCTAGGTTAATCTCATTCAGCATCTCAGTGAGATTATATCATTGTATTCATCATAAATGAAGTGCGACCTGCTTGGTCGACCGAGGCGGCAAGCAGCAGCTTCGGACAATTCGGACCAAGATCAGGAGCGACTCGAATGCCAGCCTCACGACGTTCAACCCTCACCACAGCAGGCGCGGGCCTCACATCGTTGGGGATCGCGCGAGCGACAACCGGGTCCGCTCTCGCCGATGAAAGTTCCGTCGCCGACAAGCAGGTTGCCGAACTCGTCCGCCGATCGGCGGAATCGAATGCTGCACTTATGCGCGGGGACATCGACCGATATCGCGCGCTGATCGCGCTCACCGATGACTTCACGCTGATGTCTCCGTTCGGCGGAGCGCCAACGCGCGGCTCGGACATGACGGGCGAACGCTGGGATGCGATGGGGCGGTTCTTCAGGAACGGCACGCTGGAACAGGAGGTCGTCCGAACATACGCCTCGGCCGGCATGGTGGTTCTCGCCATCATCGAGCGTGGCCGCGGCGAGGTCGGCGGGCTGCCGGCTCAGGATTGGCCGCTGCGCGTTACCTTGGTCTATCGCCGCGAAGGGGACGAATGGCGGCTGGCGCACCGGCATGCCGATCCTCTCGCCGGAGGAATAAGCCTGGCCCATGCCGCCGCGCTCGCACGGGGCGAGGAATTCTGACGCCATCGGACGCCCGCGCCGACCTCCCAATGCGAAGGTCTCCAAATGGAGACGTGTCAGCTCGTTCTACTACTTTGGGCAGCGCTCGTGTTCTGGGTGCTCGGCCAGATCTGGCTTGTGCAGATCGTCATCTATCCGCTCTTTTGTACGGGTCGGCGAGGCGGACTATGTGCGATATCACCGCTTCTACTCGAGGCGTTTCATCAACGCCGGGCGCCACTGCAGGACCGCCGCGTCGACACCAGGAGAGCTCGCCTATTCCTGCTTGGGAATGATGCTGAGGTTTCCCCCCACCTCCAGCACGACATGCTCGATCTGATCGAGTCGGGCCAGGCCATGTTGCTGCCGCGCGCTCTCCAGTATGTCGTCCAGCCCGATCCGCGAACGGCGTAGCGCTTCCACGTCCACCTTGCCGGCGCTGATCAGGACAACGGGCGTGCCGTCCAGGATTGCTGCCGCCCGGCTCGACCGTTGCTTGACATGCGACAGGATAATGTCGGTCACGAACAGGGTCAGGATCGAGATCACCGCGTTGGTGATCGAGAAATCATCACCCAGCAGGGCCTGCTGCGTCGTCTCCGCGACGATCAGCAGCAGGACGAAGTCGAACGGCGTCACTTGAGCAAGCGTTCGACGTCCCGAAAGCCGCGTCACGAACAGGAGCACGAAGTAGACCGCTACCCCCCGGAGCACCGATTCCATGTGCCGGCTCCTATGGCAGGATGAACGTCCAGACCGGTCGGCGGTCGCCGGCCACCTCGACGGCGAACGAAAACCACCCCGGCGCGGACGGCCGTACGGTGAAAAACGCCTCCCGCTTTCCGTCGGCGGCCCCCTCGAACGCGAAGGCAATGCCCTTCCCTTCGAGCCGGCTCCGCCCCGGCTCCGGCGTGATGTTCTCGACCGAATAGGCATCGGTGAAGCCCGATCCAAACCCGACCTCTCCCGCCGAGTTCTTCTCGAAGGCCACCACGATCTTCTCGCTACCCTTCCAACGTGCCACGAGAGGCACCTGTACCGTGGCACCGGGGAAGACGACGCGTTGGCTGCTGAACGGACCACCGCCGCCGGTCAGACCGGCGAGCGCGGCCAAGAGCAAGAGACCGAAGCTGATCCACCCTACTCGCTGAGAGCGCCAAAGCGACCTTTGCAGGACACGGTCCTCGGACAGCTGGAGCCCATCCTGCCGGATCGGGGGCGTCTGTATGTCGGAAGGCATGAGGATTCGGGGCAGCTGCCGTCGGAGGTACACGAGGGACCGGGGCCCCGGGGACTCGGGGCCTTCGTTCGAGCAACGTCACGACGGCCGGATTGTTCCTCGGCGCGCCGGCCATGCTGAGCACATCCAGCGATATTCGCAGTCGTCTTGCCGCTCCATGACATGACGGCTTCCATCGGCGTTGGTATAGTTCGGCATGAATGACGATGCCCTTCTCGCCCAGGTCGGACGTACCGTCTGGGGATCGTCCTGGCAGACGCCGATGGCGGAGGCGCTCAAGCAGTCTCCGGGTGCTCTGAACGATTGGATGAGCGGCCGCAGTCGCGTGCCCGCCGAGGTATGGAAGGCTCTGCGCGAAGCGGCGCGCCTTCATATGCTCAAGATCGCCGATCTCGATCCCAGGATCGTTCAGGCCTACGACGAAGCCGTGGCGCGCGCCTCCGCGCGGCGTTGATCTCGCCGCGGGTTCAGTGCGTCCAGCGGCCCACGCGGTCGTAGGCGAAATTGTCAGCGTAGGCTTTCGGCCGGATGTGCCGCAGATGCGGCAGCTCGACGGTGTACCGCCAGCCGTTCCGCTCCGCGTGCGCCTTGGCCTCCTCCAGCGTATCGAAATGGAGCGTGATCTGCTCCATGGTGTTCCGCGAACTCGTCCAGCCCATCAGTGGATCGAGTTCCTTGGGCGCAGGCTCGGCCACCATGACCCACTCTTTGGTATTGCGCTGGCCGGACTGCATGGCCGTCTTGGCTGGCTTGTAGATGCGGACCTGCATGGACTGCAAACTCTTCCCGAAAGCAAATGCAGCAATTCCGGCGGCAGGTGGTCGGGGCGGCCGGATTTGAACCGACGGCCTTCTGCGCCCAAGGCAGACGCGCTACCAGACTGCGCTACGCCCCGCCGCCAGGACTGCGAAACGCAGGTTTTCTACCAGCGCTCCGAGCGGGTCGAAAGCGGAATTTCCCGGTGGTACATTGGGCCATGTTCGACCAGACGCCCGAAGAGGGCCGGCCGGGGCGTGCGCCCTCCATCAACGTTCTCGGCGGCGCCCTGCAGCCCTGCTCGCGGCGTCCGTTGACCGGCTTCTACCGCGACGCCTGCTGCAATACCGGCAGCGAGGATTTGGGCCTGCATACGGTCTGTGTCGTCATGACGGCCGAATTCCTCGCCTTCTCCCGGGCGCGCGGGAACGACCTCAGCACGCCGATGCCACAATACGGGTTCGAAGGACTGAAGCCCGGCGATCGCTGGTGCCTCTGCGCCAGCCGCTGGAAGGAGGCCCTGGATGCCGGTGCGGCCCCGCAGGTCGTCCTTGAAGCCACCCATGTCGTGACGCTCCGGATCGTGTCGCTCGACGATCTGAAGAGGCACGCTCTGCGCCCGCAGTGAGGGGGTAGTCGCCGTCATGAAGAGCTGGCCACGGATTGACGGCGCCCTCGCCGACTACGTCGACGCCAACTGGCTGCGGGACACGTCCCTCAAGCGACGGCTGCGAGAGGAAACAGCCGGATTGCCGCGTGCCGGCATGCAGATCTCGGCGCACCAGGCCCAGCAGATCGGGCTTCTCGCGCGGCTGATCGGCGCCCGCCGCGCCGTGGAGGTCGGCACCTTCACCGGCTATTCGGCGCTCTGCATCGCCGAGGCGCTGCCCGCGGACGGCAAGCTCTGGTGCTGCGACATCAGCGATGAATGGACGCGAATCGGCCGCCGCTACTGGAAGGAAGCCGGCCTGGCGGATCGCATCGAGCTCACGCTGGGGCCTGCGGTCCAGACCCTCGATGGGCTGGTCGCGCAAGGATTGTCAGGCCAGCTCGATCTTGCCTTCATCGATGCCGACAAGGAGAACTACGACCTCTACTACGAACGCTGCCTGGCGCTCGTACGGCGGGGCGGACTGATCCTGGTGGACAACGTGCTCTGGGGCGGCTCCGTCGCCGACCCGGGCGATACCGATGCCGATACCACCGCGATCCGTGCGCTCAACGCCAAGCTGCAGGCCGATCCACGCATCGACCTCGCTCTCGTGGCGACGGGTGACGGGATGACGTGCGCCGTCAAGCGCTAGCTGGACGTGTCGCCCTATGCATTGCCGAAGATCGGATGCCGGACCTTGTCGCCCGGCTTGATGCCGAGCAGACGCGCGCTGCCGCCGTTGATCTCCAGCACGGCGCGAACCGGAAACTGACTGGGGATGGCCTCTGTAGACAGCGGCACGGCGTTGGCATGGATATGGCGGATGATGCCGTCCCCCGCGATGAATACCATGTCGAGGGGGATGAGCGTATTCTTCATCCAGAAGCTGACCGGTGCCTCCTGGTGGAAGTCGAACAGCATGCCGTCATAGGGGCCGAGCTTCTCCCGGAACATCAGGCCCCTCGATCGTTCGGCGTCGTTCAGCGCGAGCTCGACGTCGAACTTGATCTCGCGCGCGCCGGTCACGACCACCAGCGATGACCGTTTGAAGGTGATTTCGGCGCTCTGCGCGTGACTGCTGCCGGCACCCAGAGCGAATGGAACGGCAAGTAAGAGGCGGCGACCGAGCCGCGGTCCGGAACCGGCGAACATGGGCATGGCAATAATGCCTGCCTGCCGATTTCGTCAAACTCAAGACACTTGCGTGACGGTTTTCGCCTTTCCATAGTAGCCGCGTTCATCGGGGGGAGCCGCACCACGGCTGAGAGGTTCGCGAGGACGACCCCGACAACCTGATCCGGTTAGTACCGGCGTAGGGACTGGTGACGTATTGTCGGTTGCTCCTCCCCTGATCGTGCGAGACGCGCGGATCGCCTATGGCGAGCGGCTGGTGGCCGAGGGGCTGTCCCTCGCCTTTCCGGCCGGGCGCACGACCTGTCTGCTGGGTCGCAGCGGCGTGGGCAAGACGTCGTTGCTGCGGTGGCTGGCCGGGCTCCAGGCTGGTTCCGTCCGCAGCCAGCCGGTGGCGTACATGGCGCAGGCCGATCTGTTGCTGCCCTGGCTCTCGGTGCTCGATAACGTGTTGCTCGGATACCGACTGCGCCGTGACCGGTCTGCACTGCTTGCCGCCGAGGGGCACGCCCGTTTCCTCCTCGGCGAAGTCGGTCTCGGCGATCGCGCCGGCGAGTTGCCCATGCGACTGTCCGGCGGCATGCGTCAGCGGGCGGCCCTCGCCCGCACGCTGTGCGAGGATCGCCCGGTCGTGCTGATGGACGAGCCCTTCGCGCATCTCGACGCCGTGACGCGGCTGGAATTGCAGGACCTCGCGGCACACCTGCTTGCCGGCCGCACGGTCGTGCTGGTGACGCACGATCCTATGGAAGCGCTGCGCATGGGACATCAGGTGCGGGTCCTCTCGGGCGCGCCCTTCGTCGTCGGGCCACCGCTGGAGCCGCCGGGCGACGTGCCGCGCGACCTCGCCGATCCTGCCGTGCTTGACCTGCACCAACACCTCGTCCGCCAGTTGCGTGGCCCTGCACGGCTATGAGGCCGCTGGTCACCGCCCTGGGCCTGCTGCTGGCGTGGGAGATCCTGGTCAGGTCGACCGGTCTGCCCAGCTATATCCTGCCGCCCCCCTCCCTGGTGCTCGCCGTTCTGGTCGATCGCCTGGACCTGCTGGCGGGCGAAGCGGTGTGGACCGCAACCGAGATGCTGATGGGGCTGCTGTTGGGGCTGGCGCTGGGTGGCGCGCTCGCCATCATCTTCGCGGCGTCCGCGGGCTGGCGACGCTGGGCGCTGCCGCTGGTGATTGTATCCCAGGCCATCCCCGTCATCGCGCTCGCTCCCCTGCTCGTACTCTGGCTGGGATACGGACTGGCTTCCAAGGTCGCCATGGCGGCGCTCATCATCTTCTTCCCCGTCGTCAGCACGCTTTATGACGGGCTGCGCCGCACCGAGCCCGGCTGGCTCGACCTGGCGCGCACCATGGATGCCAGCCCGCGCGCCGTCCTGTTGCAGATCCGCCTGCCCGCCGCCCTGCCGGCCTTCGCTTCCGGTGCGCGCATCGCCGCCGCCGTCGCGCCGATCGGCGCCGTCATCGGCGAGTGGGTCGGTGCCAGTGCCGGTCTGGGCTATCTGATGACGCTGTCGCTGGCGAGGGGACAGACACCTCTCGCCTTTGCCGCCCTCGTGCTGCTGTGCCTTCTCGGACTGGCGCTGTACTACGCCACCGACTGGCTCGGGCGCGCCCTCATACCTTGGCAACCGCAAGGAGACTGACGATGCGTATCGCCATCCGGCTTACCCTGGCCCTGGCCCTCGCCTGTGCGGCTCTGCCGGCCGCAGCCCAGGACAAGGTGCGGCTGCTTCTCGACTGGTTCGTCAATCCCGATCACGCACCCCTGGTGATCGCCAAGGAGCGCGGCCTGTTCGCCAAGCATGGTCTCGATGTCGAACTGATCGCGCCCGCCGATCCCAACGCGCCGCCCAAGCTGGTCGCGGCGGGCCAGGCCGACTATGCCGTCTCCTATCAGCCCACCCTGCAGATGCTGGTTGCCGAAGGCCTGCCGCTGGTGCGGGTGGGCGTGCTGGTCGCCCAGCCCCTGAATTCCCTGGTTGCGCTCGAGGAGGGTCCCGTCAAGACCATTGCCGACCTCAAGGGGCGCAAGGTCGGCTATTCCATCGCCGGCTTCGAGGAAGCGCTGCTCAGTGCGATGCTCGGCAAGGCCGGTCTGACGCCGAAGGATGTGACGCTGGTCAACGTCAACTTCGCGCTGACCACCGCCCTCATGAGCAAGCAGGTGGACGCCGTGATCGGCGCCTTCCGCAACTTCGAGCTCAATGATCTTGCCCTTCACAAGGCGAAGGGACGGCTGTGGACCGTCGAGGCCAACGGCGTGCCGATGTACGACGAGCTGATCCTGGTAACCAAGCGGGAGACCCTGGACGTGGCGCGTACGAAGAAGCTGCTGGCCGCCATCGCCGACGCCACGGCGTGGCTGCGCACCAACCCGGAGGAGGCGTGGTCGATCTTCGCCCGGTCGGGCAAGGAGCTCGACAATGAGCTCAACAGGCTGGCCTGGAAGGACACGGTGCCCCTTCTCGCGGCTGATCCGACGCTGCTCGACCGAGCCCGCTACGAAGTCTTTGCCGAGTTCCTGACGAAGCGCGGCCTGATCAAGCAGGCGGCGCCGCTCGACAGCTACCTGCGCGAGATCAAGTAGCGGCGCTCAGGCGCTGCGGATCTCGACCACCTGAAGGCCCTTCTGGCCTTCGGCGATCCGGATCATCACCTTCTGGCCGGGCGCCAGCGAATCCATGCCATGGCGGCGCAGCACGGCAGCGTGGATGAAGATGTCGCCTTCCGCCGCCTCGCGCGTGACGAAGCCATAGCCACGCTCGTTGTTGTACCACTTGACCAGTGCGGCAATGTAGTCGCCCATCGGGATGCCATCCGGCACCGGGGGTGGCTTCGGCACGACAGGCACGGCCGTCGAGGAATCGACTTCCAGCACCTTCATCACTTGCCAGCCTTTCGGTCCCCGAACGCCGGCACACACCACTGTAGCACCGGGCTTGAGATCCTCATGCCCGGCCTGGCGTAGTGTCGTCACATGCAGGAACGCGTCGCTGTTGTCACCGTCCAAGGCAAGGAATCCATAGCCTTTCACGGCGTTGAACCACTTTACCTTACCACGCAGCTCAACTGTCTCGACGCCCCCGCCCGTCTCTCCCTGTAGGGTCGTCATTCCAACGATCCCGTGTTGTTATGGGTGAATGCTAGCACCGCGTTTGCGGGTTGCAACAGTTCTTCTAGGGGACCAATTCGGGGAGGCCGCCATCCCGCTGATCTTCGCGAGAACGATCGGCTTCCGGAGGCATGCATCTATGTTGCACGATTGCCACAGGCACCAACGATTGATGGGGCGGGCTCGCGAAGCATGACGCTACCGGCCGCAATTGAGCCAAAGTGTAGTGGTGACTACGAGCATCCACTTGGTTCAGCCCGGGTTCCAGAGAACTGTTGTGCAGTTCGACGCCAGCAAAGCGACCAGCGTAGTCCATCCCCCACGTCGGCGGGTCCTGTCCTATTGTGCGGCGGCGGCCGGCTTTGCTGCAGGCACGCTGCTGGCGACGCTGCCGCCCGCGGTGGCGCAGACGATCGACGTGCGGCAGTGGCAGGGCACGACGGCGGCCACGCGCCAGCCGGAGCATGTCGTTGCGACGAGCATCGCCGAATGGCGGGCGCTATGGAGCCGTGTCGGTTCGCAGGCTCCCGACCTCTTCGAGCCGGGCCGGATGAATGCCGTCGGCATCTTCCTCGGACGCCGCGCCAGCGAAGGCTACTCGGTGAACGTTCTGTCTACCAGCCGGCGGCGCGACCGCATCGTCGTCGTGTTCGAAGAACGCATGCCGCCCGAGATCATGCTGGCCCAACGCCTTCCCCCGCCGCCGGCGCCGCGTCCCGTGGCGAGTTCGCCCGGCAGCTTCGGCGGAGGCCCGGCCGCCGGCTTTGCAGCGCCCGGAATGACGGCCAATCTCGCGCCGCCGCCGGTGGCACCGGCGCGCCCGGTCGGGTCGCCCACCTCGCCCTGGGCCATCATCCTGATCAACCGGGCCGACCTGCCGATCTCTGTCGAGCAGCGGCTCTTCCGCTAGGCATCGTCAGTGGGAGTGCCGCGGCACTCCCTTCGTCTCGGCGATCCGCTGATAGTCGACGGCGAAGTCGAGGCAGGCACCGGTGGCCAGCTGCCCCACGAACTTGCGCTGCAGCTCCTGCCAAGGCGTCTGGCTCGCCTTGACGTCTGGCTTCCACGCCGCCTTGCGCGTCGCGAGCTCGGCCTCTGAGATCAGGATGTCGGCGCGCCGTCCGTCGACGTCGATGCGGACCTTGTCGCCCGTCCTGAGCAACGCCAGGCCACCGCCGACGGCTGCCTCGGGCGAGGCGTTGAGGATGGAGGGGCTGGCCGAGGTGCCGCTCTGCCGGCCGTCGCCGACGCAAGGCAGCAGAAGGACTCCGCCCTTCACCAGGCGGTCGGGCGGCAGCATGTTCACCACCTCGGCCGCGCCCGGATAGCCGACGGGACCGGTGTTGCGGATGAACAGGATGCTGTTCTCGTCGATCGGCAGTTTGGGGTCGTTGATCCGGTGGTGATAGTCCTCCGGCCCCTCGAACACGATCGCGGTGCCTTCGAAAGCCCCGCGATCGCCCGGACGCTCGAGATACTTCTGGCGGAACTCGGGCGAGATCACCGACGTCTTCATGATCGCCGATTCGAACAGATTGCCGGTGAGCACGGCGAAGCCCGACTGCTGCAGCATCGGATTGTCGTAGCTCTTGATGACCTCGCCGTCCGGCGGCTGCGCGTTCGAAAGGTTGTCCGCCATGGTCTTGCCGGTGACGGTGAGCGCGCCGCCCCGCAGCTTGCCGCGGCGCAGCAGCTCCGACATCACTGTGGGCACGCCGCCGGCGCGGTAGAAGGCCTCGCCGAGGTACTTGCCGGCCGGCATGCAGTTCACCAGCAGCGGGATGTCGTAGCCAATTCGATCCCAGTCGGCGTTGACGAGCTCCACGCCTGCGTGGCGCGCGATCGCATTGATGTGCGGCGGGCAGTTTGTCGAGGCACCAAGCGCGCTGGCCGCCACGATGGCATTCTCGAAGGCCTCGCGTGTGAGGATCTTCGAGGGCCGCAGGTCCTCCCAGACCATGTCGACGATGCGCCGCCCGGTCTCGTAGGCGATCTGGCCGCGCTGCTTGTAGGGCCCGGGGATGGCGGCACAGCCCGTCAGCGACATGCCCAGCGCCTCGGCCATGCTGTTCATGGAGAGCGCCGTGCCCATCGTGTTGCAATGGCCGACGCTGGGCGCACTCGATGCCACCATCTCGATGAACTGCTCCATGTCGATCCGCCCCGCCGCCAGCTCCTGGCGAGCATGCCAGACGATCGTGCCGGAGCCGGCCAGGCCTCCGGCGAAATGGCCGTCGAGCATCGGCCCGCCCGACAGCACGATGGCCGGGATGTCGACGGTAGCGGCGCCCATCAGCATCGCCGGCGTGGTCTTGTCGCACCCCGTCGTCAGCACGACGCCGTCGAAGAAGTAGCCGTAGAGGCTCTCGACCAGGCTGAGATAGGCCAGATTGCGGTCCAGCCCCGCCGTCGGCCGCTTGCCCGATTCCTGGATCGGATGGACCGGAAATTCGATGGGAATGCCGCCGGCGTCGCGGATGCCGTCCCGGATTCGCCAAGCCAGATCGAGGTGGTGCCGGTTGCAGGGCGATAGGTCGGAGCCGGTCTGGGCGATGCCGATGATCGGCTTGCCGCTGCGCAGCTCCGCGAGCGTCAATCCGAAGTTCATGTAGCGCTCGAGGTAGAGCGCGGTCATCGTCGGATCGGTCTTGGAGTCGAACCACTCGCGGCTGCGCAGCCGCCGCCCGTCCTTCTTGCCGTCGGCCATCCCGGTCTCCTCCGTCTTGGTTGAGCGCAGCCTAGCGTGCAGCGACGCTGCGTTCCATCGCCACCTCGGCCTTCAGGTTCTCGACGTCGCGGAAGATGGACGCGATGGCCAGCGTGCGGCCGTCGCGCTTGTAGCGCAGCAGGCAGTCCTTGCCGGCGATGTCGCCATCGATGGCGATGTCGTCCCACTTCTCGGCGTGGCCGACATAGTTGACCGGTATGTCGTAATGCTGGCTCCAGAAGAACGGCACGGCGTCGAACTTCTGGCGCCGGCCCAGCATGTTCAGCGCGGCGGTCTGGCCCTGACGCTCGGCGACGACCCAGTGTTCGACGCGGATCGCCTCTCCGGTATGCGGATCGGGCCAGCGCGCGATGTCGCCTGCGGCGAAGACGTCCTCCGCACTGGTCGCCAGGAAGGCATCGACCGACACGCCGCGGTCGATCGCGAGGCCTGCCTTTTCGGCCAGGGCGATCCGCGGTCGCACCCCGATGCCGACGACGACGAGATCCGCCTCCAGCGTGCTGCCGCCCTTCAGCCTCGCCGTCCGCCCGTCGATGGCGGCCACGGTCTCCTCGAGATGGAAGACCACGCCATGCTCCTCGTGCAGAGCGCGCACGAAGTCGCCCATCTGAGGCCCCAGCACGCGCTCCATGGGCCGCTTGTCGGGCGCCACGACGTGGACCTCGAGCCCGCGATGGCGTAGCGACGCCGCCACCTCGAGGCCGATGAAGCTGGCGCCGATCACGAGCGCCTTCTTCGAGGCCTTGGCCGCGTCGATGATGGCGCGGCTGTCGGCGAGGCTGCGCAACATGTGAACGTGGGGCTGATCGGCGCCGGGGATCGCGAGCCGCACCGGCTCGGCACCCGTCGCCAGCAGGAGCCGGTCGTAGCCGACGCTGCCGCCGTCGCCCAGCACGACCTCGCGCGACCGCGCGTCCACTGCGGCCACGGCCGTCTTGAGCCGCAGGTCGATGCCGCTGTCGGCATAGAAATCGTCGCCGCGCAGCGGCACCCACTCCTCGGGCGCATTGCCTGCCAGATAGTCCTTGGACAGGTTCGGCCGGTCGACCGGGCTCGCCTCGTCGTCGCTCAGCATGACGATGCTGCCGCGGTAGCGCTCGCGCCGCAGCATCTCCGCGGCCGCGAAGCCCGCCGCACCGCCGCCCACGATGACGATGCGGTCCGGTGTCTTCGCCGCCACCGCCCGGCGTCCAGGCCTGGGCTGCGCGTCCTTCCTGGCCGAGACGAAGACCTTGCCGTCGCGCCGCTCGACGGACCAGCAATCGACCGGGCTGATCGCCGGCGCCGCCAGGGCCTCGCCGGAGCGCAGGCTGAAACAGGCGTGGTGCCATGGACAGCGCACCGTGTCGCCGACCAGCAGTCCTTCGGCCAGGGGGCCGTGATAGTGGCTGCAATGGGCGCCGATGGCGAAGACCTCGTCGCCGACCCGCGCCAGCAGGACCTCCTCTTCCCCGACATGCCCCGCCAGCATGCCGCCGTCGGGAAGCTCAGCGAGCGCCACGCCCTGCATCAGGTCGGGTCCGCTGGGCTTGGCGTCAGGCTCGGCCATCGTGTCCTCCCTCATGCGCGGTTGAGCGCGATGTGCCACCATGGGAAACCTGACGCGCCATGTCCACCTCTCCAGATCTCGTCTCGATCGGCGAGCCGCTGATCGAGTTCAACCGCCCGCGCGAAGGCGACGGCCGCACCTGGCTGCAGGGCTTCGGCGGCGATTCGCAGAACGTCGCCATCGCCGCTGCCCGGCAGGGCGCCCGCGCGGGCTACCTCACCAGCCTGGGGCAGGACTGGATGGGCGATGCCTTCCTCGAGCTGTGGCAGGCCGAGGGCGTCGACGCCTCCCGGGTCAGCCGCCATCCGACGGCGCCGACCGGCGTGAGCTTCGTGACGCACGGTCCGGGCGGCCACAAGTTCGACTACCTGCGCAAGAACTCCGCCGCCTCGCTGATGGCGCCGGAGACCCTGCCGCGCGACTACATCGCCGGCGCGCGATTCCTGCACGTCTCGGCGATCGGGCAGGCGATCAGCGAGGGCGCCCGCCGCACCTGCGACGCGGCGATCGACGCCGCCCGCGCCGCCGGCGTGAAGGTCTCCTACGACACCAACCTGCGACTGCGCCTGTGGGACCTCGACACCGCCCGCGCGGTGATCGACGCGACCATCGCGCGCTGCGACGTCGCCCTGCCCAGCCTGGACGATTCGCAGCAGCTGACCGGCCTGCAGGCCCCCGACGCGATCGCCGACCACTATCTGCGCCTCGGCGCACCGCTCGTCGCCCTCAAGATGGCGGCCGAGGGCTGCCTGGTCGCCACGCCCGAGCGGCGCTTCCGCCTGCCCGGCCACCGTGTGAAGGCGGTCGACGCGACCGGTGCCGGCGATACGTTCGACGGGGCCTTCCTCGCCCGCCTGCTGGCCGGCGACGATCTCGCGGCGGCCGCACGCTATGCCAACGTCGCCGCCGCCCTTTCGACGACCGGCTACGGCGCCGTCACGCCTATTCCGCGGGCGGACGCAGTCCGGGCTGCATTGGCGGCGGCCCCATCGGCGGACGGCTGAGCCGCGGCGCCAGCGCCCGCAGGAAGCGGCCGAACCCCATCGCCTGCTGGGCCAGCCAGCCGCGCCCGTTGTCGGCGTCGACCACGGGATCGTCGACTCCGGTCGGCCGATGCTTGCCGTCGTAGTTCGCCGTTCCGAAAAGGATGTCCCAGATCGGGAACACCGGCGCGAAGTTGTGGTCGTGGATGTGGCGTTCGTCCGGACTGGCGAGCGCGTGGTGGAGCCGGTGGAAGCGCGGTCCGACCAGCAGCCTCTCGCCGATGCGACCAAAGCTCATGTCGACATTGGCGTGGCTCCAGCTCTCGATCAGGCGCCCCACCGTCAGGATGATCACATACTCGCCCGGCTGCACGCCGACGACCTGTGCGAACAGCACGAGCGCCAGCGTCACCAGCAGGTCGTCGAGGATGTGGTTGCGGTCGTCCGACCAGACGGTCAGGCGGCGCTGGCTGTGATGCAGGCTGTGCAGCGCCCACCACCAGGAGAAGGCGTGCTGGGCGCGATGCACCCAGTACGCCGCGAAGTCGTAGAGCACGAAATAGACGAGGAACGAGGCGAGCGCGTTGTCGGCGATCCCGGGCAGCAACCGCTCGAGCCGCGGCGGCGCGAAGCCCCAGGCGCGGACCGCATGCTCGATGCCATTGACCAGCGGATAGGTGACGATGAAGATCGCGAGCGGCACGATCCCCAGCTTGTTGAGCAGCGTGTAGACGCGGTCGACCGCGATCAGCCGGTCGTCTCCCTCGCGCTCGAGCGGCCAGCGCCGTTCGAGCAGGCGCATGCCCAAGGCGATGACCGCGACCTGCACCACCCCCAGCATGAAGAATTCGACCGCGTTGTAGCCCGGCTCGTACCAGTCCATCAGGCCGAACCCGAACAGGAAGGGACTGACCAGCGTCTCGAAGATCCAGTTCTGGACGCCCACCCAGAGGTCGGTCAGCTCGCGCACCGCCCGGTCCGCCGCCTAGCGCGTCTCGCCCGCCGCCGACACGGCGCGCAGCGCGCCGCCACCGGACGCCCCGGCGACCGGCGTCGTCGGCCCCGGCCGCAGCATGAAGACGCCGTGCGGCGACTTTCCGACGGGAATGGTGGCCACCACCCGCATCTGCTCGAGGTCGACGATGGCGACCCGGCGCAGGAAACGCTGCGTCACCCACAGCTCCTTGCCGTCCAGGGAGATGTCCATGCAGTCCGGGCCGCCCGCCACTTTGATGGTGGCCGTGACCTGGAGCGCCTGCGTGTCGATCAGCGATACAGTGCCTTCGACGCGGTTGCTCAGGAACCAGTGCCGCCCGTCGCCACGCGGCCAGAAGTTGTGCGCGCCCTTGCCGGTCTGCAGGCGCTCGCCGACGGCGCCGTTCTCAGGATTCACGACGATGATGCCGTCCTCGCCGGTCAGCGCCACCAGCAGCCGCTTGTTGTCCGGCAGCATGATGACCCCCGCCGGCGCATTGCCCACCGGCACGTTCCACTTCATGGTCTGCGTCGCCAGGTCGAAGGCCGCGAGACGTCCGCTCTGCTGCAGCGTGACGAACACGGTCTTGGACTCGGCGTCGAACGCCATGTGGCTGGGCAGCCCGTCGATGAAGATGCGGCCCGCCAGCCGGAAGCCGTCGGCATGGAAGATGTCGACATGATCCAGGCGGTAGGCCGTGGTCACGAACCACTTCGCATCGGGACTGAAGCCGAGATGGTAGGGATCGACGATGTCGCGCACGATCCGCTTCCGCTCCCCGTTGCGCACGTCCAGCACCAGCAGCTCGTTGGTCACCGTCGACCCGATGATCACCTCCTTGCCGTCGGGGCTGACGATCAGGTGATGCGGCTCGCGCCCGACCGGCAGGCGCTGCAGTTCGGTGCGGGTGTCACGGTTCAGGATGCTGTACGAGGCCTCGTCCGAATTCAGGACGATGACCGAATCGGCCCGGGCCGCCTGGGCGCCGGCAGCCAGGACGAACGCGGTCGCCGCAATCGCCAGTTTCTTCATGAAGGCGGCTCGATCTCCTTGCCGCCTTTGAAGCACCTTTCGGGTCATGGCGCTAGGCACGTTTGAGGGTGGAGGCTGCGGCGGCCAGCCGCTCGATGCGGCCCCAATCGCCCGCCGCGACGGCGTCGCGCGGCGCGACCCACGATCCGCCGATGCAGGCGACGTTCGCCAGAGCGAGGTAGCCGGGAGCGCTATCAGGTCCTATCCCGCCCGTGGGACAGAAGCGCAGCCCCGCCAGCGGCGCCGCGATCGCCCGAAGCCAGGCGGGGCCGCCGCTCGCGTGCGCCGGAAAGAACTTCAGCAGGGAAAAGCCCAGCTCGGACATCGCCATCGCCTCCGAGACGGTCTGGACACCCGGCAGCAACGCCAGCCCCGCCGCCCGGGTTGCAGCCGCGAGCGCCGATGTACAGCCGGGACTGACGGCAAAGCGTGCGCCCGCCTCCTGCACCTGCTCGACCTGAACGGGCGTGAGCACCGTGCCGGCCCCCACGACGGCACCCTCCACCTCATCCGCAATCGCCCGGATCGCCTCCAGGGCGGAGCCGGTCCTCAATGTGACTTCCAGCGCCGGCAGGCCGCCCTTCACCAGCGCGCGCGCCAACGGCACCGCGTCGGCTGCGCGCTCCACGGTGAGGACCGGGATGACCGGCGCCAGCCCCGCGATGGCGGCGATCTCCATTCTCAGACGCTCCAGCCGCCGTCGACCACGTTGACGGTGCCGGTCGTGAAAGCCGATTCGTCGCTGGCAAGATACACGGCCAGTGAAGCAATCTCTTCGGCCGAGCCGAAGCGCCCGGTCGGCTGGCGCTGCAGGAAGAACTGGCGCGCATCCGGCCCGCCGCCCAGCGAGGAGATGCGCTCGTCGAGCGACGGGGTCTGCACCGTGCCCGGGCAGATCGCATTGCAGCGGATGCCCTTGGCCACATGGTCGACCGCCACCGACTTGGTGAGGCCGATCACGGCGGCCTTGGTCGTGCCGTAGATGCAGCGCAGCGCAGCCCCTTTGACCGACGACGCGGCCGACGACATGTTGATGATCGACCCCGCCCCGCGCTCCAGCATGCCGGGCAGGAAAGCCTGGATCGTCCAGAACATGGAGCGCACGTTCAGGTCGAAGGCGAAGCGCCACTGGTCGTCGGTCGCGTCGAGGACCGAGCCGTGATGGACGAAGCCCGCGCAGTTGAAGAGCACGTCGGCACCCTCCGCCTCGTCCGCCAGGTCGAAGATCGCCTGCCGGTCCAGCACGTCCAGCTTGCGCGTGCGCACCCCTTCGAAGGCGAACAGCGGCTCCAGCTTGCCCGCGTCGATGTCGGTGGCCCACACCGTGGCCCCCTCGCGCGCGAAGGCACGGGCGGTGGCCGCGCCGATCCCCTGCCCGGCAGCGGTGACGACGCAGGTCTTACCCTTGAGGCGCATGATCCTGTCTCCGGCGATGCATGAGCTGGGCGGCAAGCACGGGAATCGAGAGGCCGAGGCTGACCAGCACGGGCGTCAGGCCCGGCGCCATCGCCGGCAGCGCGGCGACGGCAAGCCAGGCCCGTTCCCAGACCCGCATGGGTGCGATCAGGTAGGACGACAGCGCCGCCCCCAGGAAGGTGATGCTGACGATGCAGCCGGCGAACGTCACCGCGAAGTCGTAGAAGGTGAAGCCCGGCACCACCAGCAGCAGCGCTGGCGAGAACACGAACACGAACGGTACGAGCGCTTTCGCCAAGGCCAGTCGAAAGGCGGTGTTCCCAGTCCGGAATGGGTCGGCATTCGCCATGCTCGCCGCCGCGTAGGCAGCGACCGCGACGGGCGGCGTCACATCGGCCAGGACGCCGTAATAGAAGACGAAGAAGTGCGCCACGATGGGCGCCACGCCCAGCAGACCCAGCGCCGGCGCCGCGATGGTCACCATGATGATGTAGGTGGCGGTCGTCGGCACCCCGCAGCCCATCAGGATGCAGACGACGGCCGTCATGGCCAAGGTGAAGAACTTGATCAGCGTCGGCTTGTCGAAGGGCAGCCAGGCCTGGACCAGGCCGCTCGCGTCGTTGGCGACACCGACGATGATGGTGGCGAACTTCAGGGCCGTTCCGGTCAGCGTCACCACCCCGATGATGATGCCGATCGCCGCCGCCGCGGCACCAACGGCCAGCGCGTACTTGGCGCCGACGGTGAAGGCGTCGAGCAGCTCGCGCCAATGGATGGCCGGCGCCGGATTGAGGCGCCACAGCGCGACGCAGAGCAGCGCGAACAGACCGAAGGTGATCTCGCCGAACCAGTCGGACATCCCGCCCGGCAGCAGCCGGCGGCCGAAGACCAGAAGCAGCGCCCAGGCGACCACCAGCGCGATGTCGAGAATGGGCAGGCGGGGCCGCGTCGAGCGCATCAGGCCGACGACGATGCAGAGATAGATGCCCCAGAAGGCGGCAAGGTAGGGCGTCGACCCGTCGAAGATCTTCCAGATCAGGGCGGCGAGCGGGATCAGCGTCACCCATTCCTGACGCACGACGCTGCGCCAGTCCGGCATCTCCTCGGGCGTGAGCCCGCGCAGCCCGACCCGCTTGGCCTCGAAATGGACCTGGATGAAGACGCCGAAGAAATGCAGGAAGGCCGGCACCGCCGCGGCCAGGATGATGGTCTGATAGGGCAACTCCAGGAACTCGACCATCAGGAACGCGGCCGCGCCCATGACCGGCGGCGTGATCTGGCCGCCGGTGCTGGCCGTCGCCTCGACGCCGGCGGCGAAATGCGGCCGGTAGCCCAGCCGCTTCATCATCGGGATGGTGAGCGAACCCACCGTCACGGCATTGGCGACGGAAGAACCCGAGATCATGCCGAACAGCGCAGAACCGAAGATCGCCACCTTGGCCGGCCCGCCCGCGAAGCGGCCGGCGATCGCCATGGCCAGCGCCAGGAACAGCCTGCCGAGCCCTATGCGCATGGCGACGACGCCGAACAGCACGAAATGGAACACGTAGGTCGCGACGACGCCGATCGGCACGCCGTAGATGCCCTGGCTGGTGAGGTAGAGATGATCGGCGAGCTGAGACCACGTGGTGCCGGGATGGACCAGCAGGCCGGGCATCCAGGGTCCGGCGAAGGCGTAGGCCACGAAGCCCAGCGTGATGAACACCAGCGCCCAGCCCATCGTGCGCCGCGTCGCCTCGATCACGACCAGCGTCAGGATCGTGCCCATGGCGACGTCGATCGGCTCGGGATTGCCGGTCTTGAAGGCGATGTCGTGGAAGATGGCCGGCAGGTAGAGCGAGGACACCACGGCGGCGGCGAACAGCGCCCAGTCGTAGAGCGGCACGCCGGCCGGGTGCAGCCAGCCGCGCGCCGGCTCCGGAGCGGCCTTCCGATTGGCGGCGAACACGAGGAAGATCAGGCCCAGCACCAGCGCCATGTGGATGCCGCGATGGGTCTGCTCGCGCAGCAGGCCGAAGCCTGCCGTGTAGAAGTGGAAGAGCGACAGCGACAGCAGCAGCCCGGCCACGATCCAGGTGCCGCTGATGCCGAGCGGGCGGAAGCGCATCTCGGCATCGAACTCGCGTTCGAGCTCGGCCGCCTTCGCGTGGTCGACGTTCAGGCTCAAGCTGGTTTCCGATCCTCTCCCCGAGAGTCCTCCCTAGGGCGACGGGGAGGACTACCGACCTGCCTACTTGAGCAGGCCCTTCTCCTTGTAGAATTTCTCCGCGCCCGGATGGAGCGGGATGCCGAGACCCTGCGTGGCCGTCTCGATCTTGATGGCCTTGCCCTTGGCGTGCCCCGAGTCGAGCAGCTTGCGGGTGTTGGCGTTCCAGAGCGCCGCGGTGATGTTGTAGATCAGCTCCTCCGGCTGCTTGGCCGAGGTCGCCCAGATGGCATTGACGCTCACCGTCTTGACGCCTGCCACGTTCTTGTAGGCACCGTCGGGGATCTCGTCGGCGGCGAAGAAGCTGTATTCCTTGATCAGCTTCTCGGCTTCCGGCCCGTCGATGGGCACAAGGTCGATGCCGGTGGTCGCCGCCAGCTCGGCGATGGCGCCCTGCGGCCAGCCGGAGACGCTGAAGAAGGCATCCAGCGCGCCGTCCTTGAGCTTGTCGGCCGACTGCTGCGGCTTCAGGTATTCCGCCTTGATGTCCTTCTCGGTCATCCCGTAGGCCGCCAGAATGAGGCGCGCATCGACGAGCGTTCCGGAACCCGGCTCGTCGAGCGACATGCGCTTGCCCTTGAGATCCTTGATCGACTTGATGCCCGCGCCCTTGCGCGCAACGAGGTGGAAGCTTTCCGGATAGAGATTGGCGATCGCGCGCAGCGCGGCCACCTTGGGCCGGCCCTCGTAGATGCCGGTGCCGTTGTATGCCCAGTAGGCGACGTCGGACTGGGTGAAGCCCGACTGCATGCTGCCGCTGTTGATGGCGTTCACATTGGCGACCGAGCCGTTGGAGGCCACGGCCGTCGCCACGACCCCCGGCACGCCGCAGGAGCCGCCCTCGGCGCACGAGCGCGAGCCAGGCGGATTGGAGATCGCATTGGCGATCAGGCCACCGATGGGAAAGTAGGTGCCGGCCGTGCCGCCGGTACCGATGCGGAAGAACGTGATGTCCTGCTGTGCCGCCGCCGGCAGGCCGGACAGGGTCGCCCCCATCGCCGCTCCGAAACCGCCCAGCAACGCCGTCCTGCGATCGATGCCCATCCTCACCCTCCTCCAAACCTTTTCTTCGCCCGCGTCCCGGAAGAAGCCGGCACGATTAAATCGCGTCGGCCCACCGGCCGCAACGAGGACCGATCAGTTGACGCCAACAGCTTTGCTCATGGTCGACCCAATTTCGCCATGGATGACGAGGTCGGCCTCGTCGTCCTGGTCGGTCGGATCGCGGTTGACGATCACAAGGGTCGCGCCCTTGCGCTTGGCCATCAGCGGGAAGCCGGCGGCGGGATAGACCACCAGCGAGCTGCCCAGCACGATGAACAGATCGCAGGCAAGCGTCTCCTCCTGCGCCCGCGCCATGGGGATCTCCGGCATCGCCTGGCCGAACGAGATGGTCGCCGTCTTCACGATGCCATCGCACTTGACGCAGAGCGGCAGCCGGCCCGCGCCAAGGAAGGCCTCCCGGATAGGCTCCAGCTCGTGGCGATGCCCGCAATCCAGGCAGGTCGCGTAGGTGGCGTTGCCGTGCAGTTCGATGACCTTCGAATCGGGCACGCCCGAGCGCTGGTGCAGGCCGTCGATGTTCTGCGTGATGACGGCGCTCATGCGCCCCTGCTCGACCAGCCGGGCCAGTGCGCGGTGGCCCGCGTTGGGCTCGGCCTGCAGCATGGTCTCGTCGGTCGCGAACTTGCGCCGCCAGGCCTCTCGCCGCATCTCCTCCGAGGCCATGAACTCGTCGAAGTAGATCGGCTTGTAGCGGCTCCAGATGCCACCCGGCGAGCGGAAGTCCGGGATGCCCGACTCGGTCGAGATGCCCGCGCCAGTAAAGGCGACGATGCGCCGGGCCGAGCCGATGGCGTCCTTCAGGCGGTCGATGTCGTCCATGCTTCCTCCAGCCTGGATCTCTTGATGGATCGCGAACGATCAGGGCGCAGGCATGGCCGGGCTGTGAGCGGCACAGCCCCTGTAGACCTGACCTTCGCTCCTGGCTTCGACAGCATAGGCGAAGAGCGAGCCCGATTGGGAATCGATGCAGCGGCGCTCCTCAATCAGCACGACGGTCTCCGGCGCCTCAGGCGAGGCATAGACCAGGGTGGCACCCTCGCGGTGCGGCCCGTCATGCGGCACGCGCTGCGCCGCCGCCTCCCCCAGCACGCTCACGACCATGTCGCGGGCCGTGACCTCGGCGCGCCAGGACGGCTCGTTGCCGGTCGCCATCCATTCGCGCTGGTCGAAGCGCTCGCGGCAGCCCGCGGTCTCCACGGCCGCCCGACGCAATTCGAGCGCGGTGATGCCCGCCGCGGGCCCGCTCTGCCGCCCGCCATACAACTCGACGAACATGGGCCGTCCTTCCCGCCCCGCCGTCAGCGCGCGCAGTGCCGCCAGCAGTTCCTGGCCGGGCGTGCGGTCCTCCAGGAGCAGCGGTCCGCCGTCACAAGGCAGGAACTGCAGGTGGCCGCCGGCATCGCGCACCAGGCCGCGCAGCCGCGCGGTGCCGGCCGGCAGCGCGGACCTCGGGCCGGCTGTCTGGCCTGCCGCTTGACCTGCCGTCTGGGCGGGCGCCCTCGGGGGCTCGGGCGCCGAAGGCGACAGCGGCAGCACGGTCACGCTGCGGGCGGCCGGCGGCGGCGGCGCGGCCGGAGCACCGCGCACCATCGGCGTGGGCGCCGGCCGCGCGCCCAGCACCGGCAGCGCATAGAAGAACAGCGGCCGGTCGGAGCGGTCGAGCAGGCAGACGAAATGCGTCTCCAGCGGCGCACGGTTGCGATAGGTCACGCG
The DNA here is from genome assembly GCA_049323495.1 of Pseudomonadota bacterium. Lineage (GTDB taxonomy): Bacteria > Pseudomonadota > Alphaproteobacteria > Reyranellales > Reyranellaceae > Reyranella. The sequence continues at coordinate 239,843 of JBMONG010000032.1, read as the reverse complement.
CCCGCGCAGCGTGAGCGCCGCCGCCACCGCCTGGCTGCCGACCGGCGCCTCGACACGCTCCAGTGCCGGCGGCGGGAACTCCAGCGCCTGCACCTGGTCCACCGAGCGGTCCAGCTTGCGGTACTGCATCTGGCCGAAAGCGGCACATTGCTGGGCCACCTGCGCCTGTGCCGCGCTCGCCCACGCGACCAGCAGCAGCCCGGCTGCGAGCACGATGCGAGGCATTGCGGACCTCCCCGCATGTATACGTAGGTTATTTTTCACTGACGTAAGTTATATATCGGCTCTGCTGGAAACGCAACGCCGCGGTGGCACGCCGCCTGGACTTTTTGCGCTCCGGGGGCTGGCCGGGAGTGCACGATGCCTCTGTATCTGGTGCGGTCGATGCCGACCTGCATACCATCCATGGGTGCCTGCAGTCAGTGCCTGCAACTGCGCCGGCGGCACCGGTCAATCGCGCCGCTGGTAGGAATTCTGCAGGTCGTCCTGGATCAGGAAGGCCTCGCCCTTGGCCGTGAGCCGCATCTCGCTGTCGAGGATGCGCGTGGCATAGCGCCAGCCCGCCGGCAGCTTCAGCCGCTGCCCGAGGCCCGGAAGGTCATCCATCGTGAGGCGCTTGTCCACGATGTCGGCGAAGGTCTGCATGACGTAGGTGCGCCCCTTCTCGTCGGTGATCTCGTAGACGGGCTTGCCGGCATCGTAGACGTAGGTCGTGTCGCGGTGGACCGTCCTTTCAACATAGGGCCGCGCACCGAACAGGATGTCGCGCAGCGGCAGCGCGAGCGTCGCCCGCTGCGTGGCCGCCAGCCCGTCGAACGTCCGGGTCTTCCCCTCCTTCGTCGCCCCGGACGCGACGATGCGATCCATCACCCAGAAGCGCGGGCCGTTCATGACGACCTCCACGGCCCCGAGATCATCGGCGAGCTTCTTCGGATCGATGGCGTTCCACACCGCGGGCGGACAGTCGTTCTGGCCGAGCGTGTTGTAGACCTCGAGGTGGAAGGACAGGCCGTCCCGGTACACTGGAATGATCTCGCAATAGCGCGTGCCCCTCAGGTCGGCCGGAATCTGCTGGGCGACGGCGCCGGAAAGGCAGGAAGCGAGAAGCGCCGCGACGGGGGCGGCCGAGACAAGCATGCGCACGGATGATCTTCCTTCATTACGCCGCCTCGCGGCTCCGATATCGGACCTGATAGAGACGACGGTGCCGTGAATCAATCGCGCGGACGTCGGCCGGCGGTGGTCACGCGAGATGCACATCGTGCGATGGGCACCGGCACGGATTGGGCCTACACTCGCCTTGCCGCCGCTCCAGGAGTACCGCATGCCACGCCACATCGTCTGCCTGACGTTCGACCATGACCACCTGTCCGGGCTCATCGCCCGCGGGCTCACGACGCCGACGGCGATGTCGCGCGGCGAGTACGACGTCGTGGTCATCCCGCGCCTGGTCGCCTTGCTCGACCGCTACGGCATCAAGGCCACCTTCTTCACGCCGGGCCACACGATCGACAGCACGCCCGAGGCCGTGACGCCGTATGTCGAGGCTGGCCACGAGCTGGCCCATCACGGCTGGACGCACCGCCTGCCGGTGACGATGTCGCGCGAGGAGGAGGAAGAGGAGCTGGTGCGCGGCAACGAATCGATCAAGAGGATCAGCGGCCGCGTGGCGCGCGGCTACCGCTCGCCGGCCTGGGACCTGTCGCCGAATTCGATCGAGCTGCTGCTCAAGCACGGCATCCAGTACGACAGTTCGATGATGGGCCACGACTACGACTGCTACTTCGCCCGCCAGGGCGACGTCGCCGAACTGATGAAGCCGTTCGTGCGCGGCCGCGAGACCAGCCTCGTCGAGATGCCGATCTCCTGGTCGCTCGACGATTTCCCTCACTTCGAGTACATGCGCCTGCCCAACGGCTCGGTGATGCCGGGGCTCATGAACGCCACCGGCGTGCTGGAGAATTTCGTCGACGACTTCACCTACATGACGCGTGTCGCGCCGGAGTTCGGCATCCTGACCTACACCTTCCATCCGCATGTCATCGGCCGCGGCCATCGCATGATGATGCTGGAGCGCCTGATCCAGAAGCTGATGGAGGGTGGTGCGGTGTTCATGACCATGGAAGCCGCCATGCACGAATGGCTGGCACGGCAGCCGAAAGCCAAGGCGGCGGCGGAGTAGCGTCTGCCGCTGGTCCTCCGCGGCCGACCGTCGTCATCCGGCCGTCGATCGTCGAGCCCCACCAACCTTGAGATCCTTCGCTCCGCTCAGGATGACCGGGAGGTTCAAACGTCACGTCGTCCTGAGCGCAAGCGAAGCACCTCATCGCCGCGCGCTCAGGATGACTGCCTCTCCCCTGCCATCCGGATCGAGCGGCAGATCGTGACCATCTTGCCGATGGCATGATCGCGGAAGGCGGAAACGGAAGTTGCGATCGCACCCGCCATCGCGGGCCGGTCGGCCCCGATGGCGCGGGCCAGCACGCGGGCCCGGGCGCGAGCGGCTGCGCGGTTGGCCGCGACGGCCTGCGCCAGCGAGCCGTCGGCAGCCACCGGCGCCAGCGCCACCTCCAACCGCTCCAGGAAAGCCGGCGCGTGCGCCAGGTGGCGGTACATGCTGGCCAGGATCAGCGGCTGCGCGGAATCGCCGAAGCGGTTGAGACGCAGAACGCGCTGCCAGGTCGCTGGCGCCACATCCTCCTCCGAAGCGAGCTTCGGCAGGGTGACGTCCGGCGCGGGCAGACGCGGCCCCTCCTCCGGCGTGCCTTCCGCCGCGACGTCCTCCTCCAGCCAGGCGACGAGGGCGCCCAGGGTGAACAGGTTGATCGTGTTGGAATGGTCATAGCTCGCCAGCACGGCATCGACGCTGGCCGGACGCTCGCCATCGAGCCCGTCCAGCCGCGGCAGCACCATGCTCTCGCGAAAGCGCACGACGGCAGCGTCCGCGATGCCGCGCACATAGAGCGGCTTCACCGCCGCCCAGGTCCAGGGCAGCGCCCCCTCGATCGTGGCCAGATGCCGCCACACCAGGTTGACCACACGCACACCGACCGTGGTGCGGATGTCGGCGAACAGCTCGGCCGTCCGGCCCGTGGCGGCCGCCTCGGCGACCGCCGGGAACGGATCGTTCACTCGGCCGCCTGCTTGGAGGTCTGGCCCAGCACCGTGAAGAACGATGCCGACTTCGGCTGCTTCGGCAGCTCGATCAGTCCTTCTGTCAGGCGCGCGAAGCGCGCCTCGCGGCCGCGCACAATGCGGCCCTCGTTCAGGCTGGGCATCGGGTTGCGCGCGATCGGCACGGCATCGGCCGCGGTGTAGACGCAGATATAGAGGCCGCGCGCCTGGTCGGCGCCGTTGGCGGCCGAACCGTGCAGCAGCTTGGTATGCATCAGGCAGACGCTTCCCGCCTCGCCGACGCAGGGTATCGACTGCGCCAGCGCCTGCTTCTCGGCTTCCGGCGCGACGGCGCCGGTGAAGCGCTCGCCGTCGAAGAGGGAGAGCATCGGCCCCTTGTGCGATCCCGGCACAACGGTGAGGCAGCCGTTGCCCTCGTCGATGTCGTCGAGGAACAGCAGCGCCGTGACGATGTCGTCGTTGGTGTGCGGCGTGTAGGCGAAGTCCTGATGATAGGCCACTTCGGTCTTCGCGCCCGGCAGCTTGAGGTTGATCTTGCAGTGGTGGAACTTGACGTCCGGCCCGATCAGGTCGGCCACCATGTCGACCGTGCGCGCGTCGAGCATGACCTCGCGGTAGGCGTCCGAGATGTCCGACGGGTTGTTGATGCGGCGCAGCGCGGGCCGCTCGGCGCTGTGCTCGGCCCCCATGTCGAAGCGCGGCCGCCCGTCGACCGTCGGCGGGCCGAAGGGCTCGGCGTGCGCGCGGCTCTCCTCGACCCATCCCGCGATCTCCGCCTTGAGCGCGGCAAGCTGCGCGGGCGTGACGGCATTCTCGACCATCAGATAGCCGTCGCGCCGGAAGGCGTCGATCTGGTCACGGCTGAGAACGGGCATGGTCAGTCTCCCTCTTCCATGACGGTCTGCCAGTGGCGGATACCAGGCTCACTTCTGCGCTTTTTTCCGAAGCTCGGCGACTGCCGTGCTGCCAACATACCAATCACCGGCCGAGACATCCTCAAAAACAACCCGGATGTCTTGCCTCGGTAGCTGCAACACGTCACTGATGCCGTCGACAACTCGCTTCGAAATCTCGTCCTTTTGTCCCTGTGAGCGACCTCCGACGAGACGGATGTTCACGAGCGGCATGGTTCCTCCTCAGCGCCCCTTGAACTGCGGACGGCGCTTTTCCATGAAGGCACGGCGGCCCTCGATGTAATCTTCGGAGGCGAAGCACTCCTTCACCAGCGCGTTGGTGCGGTCGAAGTCGGGCTTGCCGTCGAGCCGGGTCAGCTCCTCGACCGTGCGCTTGGCGGCATGGATGGTGAGGGGCGCGTTCTCGGCAATGCGGCGGCAGTAGTCGTCGACGAAGGCGTCGAGCTCGGCATCCGGCACGACCCGGTTGACCAGGCCCATGCCCAAAGCCTCCCGGGCATCGAACATGCGGGCGGTGAAGAAGATCTCCTTGGCATAGGCGGGGCCCACCAGGTCCATCAGGGTCTTGAGGCCGGAGGCGCGATAGCCGAGCCCGAGCCGCGCCGCCGGAACACCGAAGGTGCAGTTGTCCGAAGCGATGCGGATGTCGCAGGTCAACGACACGCCGACTCCGCCGCCGACGCAGTAGCCGCGGATGCGGGCAATCGTGGGCTTGGCGCACTTCGCGAGGCGCGCGTTGGCGATCTCGCCGATCCTGTCGTAGTAGGCCACCTGCTCCGGCGTCGAGCGCGCCTTCTCGAACTCCGAGATATCGGCGCCCGACACGAAGGCCTTGTCGCCGGCGCCCGTCACCACCACGACGCGGATCCCGGGGTCCTTCTCGAAATCGTCGAGGATGACCGGGATGGCCTCCCACATGTCGGTCGAGGTCGCATTGCGCTTGTCGGGCTTGTTGAACACGAGCCGGCCGACCGGCCCGACCTTCTCCGCGATCATGTTAGGGGTGGGACTGATCATTGGCTGTTCCTCGTTCCTCATCCTCCTCCCCAGCCGCGCTGGGGAGGTGTCCGCGCAGCGGACGGAGGGGTCATGGAGCGCAACGATGCCGTGGCCCATGACCCCTCCGCCCCTTCGGGGCACCTCCCCAACTTCGTTGGGGAGGGAAGTTTGTCGCTAGATCACGCCGCGCTGGCGGAAGCTGGCAATGGCGGCGGCGTCGTATCCGAACTCCTTCAGCACCTCCTCCGTGTGCTCGCCCTGCTCGGGCGTGGCGGAGCGCATCTCGAACGGGGTGCGGCTCATGTTGATGGCCTGGCCGATCACCTCGATGTCGCCCAGCTTGGGCGAGTGCACGGGATGGGCCATCTTCAGGTGCTTGACCTGCGGATCGGCGAACATCTCGTCCATCTTGTAGATCGGACCGGCGGGCACGCCGGCCTTGTTCAGCTTCTCGACCAGCTCCGCGCTGCCGTAGGTCGCGACGCGCTTCTCGATCTCCGCGTTCAGGGCATCGCGGTTCTTCGCGCGGGCCTTGTCGGTGGCGAACTTCTCGTCCGTCATCAGTTCGGGTGCGGCGACACACTCGCAGAAGCGCTTGTAGATGTGCTGGCCCGACGCGGCGATGTTGATGTAGCCGTCCTTCGTCTTGAAGACGCCGGTCGGGATGGAGGTCGGGTGGTTGTTGCCGGCCTGCCCGGGCACGTCCTTGGCGATGGTCCAGCGCGCCGCCTGGAAGTCGCACATCGAGATCATGGCCTGCAGCAGCGAACTCGATACCCACTGTCCCTGCCCCGAGCTCTCGCGCTCGAGCAGGGCGATGAGGATGCCGATGGCGCAGTGCAGGCCCGCGCCAACGTCGGCCACGGCGATGCCGGCGCGGACCGGCCCCTGCCCCGGCATGCCGGTGATCCACATCAGGCCGCCCATGCCCTGGGCGATCTGGTCGAAGCCCGCACGCTCGGCATAGGGGCCGTCCTGGCCGAAGCCGGAGATCGAGCCCAGGATGATGCGCGGATTGACCTTCTTCAGGTTCTCGTAGTCGATGCCCAGGCGGAACTTCACGTCGGCGCGGTAGTTCTCGACCACCACGTCGGCCTTCTCGACCAGCTTCATGAAGACGGCCTTGCCGTCCGGCTCCTTGAGATTGAGCGTGATGGAGCGCTTGTTGCGGTGGAGGTTCTGGAAGTCGGGTCCGTGCCGCGGCCCGCCCATGTCCATCTCCCCGGCCGTCGGCGGCATCTCGATCTTGATGCAGTTGGCACCCCAGTCGGCGAGGTAGCGCACGGCCGTCGGCCCAGCACGCACCCGGGTCAGGTCGAGGACTGTGAAGCGGGCAAGCGGTCCGGGGGCCATGATCTCACTCTCGGTTGGGAACTACTCGACCCGTACCATGGCCGCCGGATCGATCTCCAGCCAGACCCGGCTGCCGATTTCGAAGACCGTGTTGGGGCCGGTGGAGACGCGCAGCGGCCGGGCGCCGGCCAGTGGCCGCACCTGATAATCCCAGTACTCACCGAGATAGGAACGGCCAGCGATCTCGGCCTCGACGGCCAGGGAGCCGCCGTTGGGCTTCGCCGTGGCGAGGCCGATCGCCTGCGGGCGCAGGGAATAGAGCAGGCTGCCGGGCGTTTCCGCACCCTCGACGCGGCCGGCGGCCGCCGCGAAGCCGTCGAACCGGACCTCGCCGCCCGCGCGTGTCGCTTCGAGAAAATTGGTACGGCCGATGAAGCCCGCCACGAAGCGGCTCTTCGGCCGGGCATAGAGCCGGTGCGGCGCGTCGATCTGCTCGATGCGTCCGTGGTTCATCACGACGATGCGGTCGGAGGTCACCATGGCTTCCGACTGGTCGTGGGTCACGTAGACCGTGGTGATCTTGAACTCGTCGTGCAGCCGGCGGATCTCGAACCGCATCTCCTCGCGCAGGTTGGCGTCGAGGTTCGAGAGCGGCTCGTCCAGCAGCAGGACCTCGGGCTCGACGACGATGGCACGGGCCAGTGCCACGCGCTGCTGCTGGCCGCCCGACAGCTCGGCCGGATAGCGCCCCCTCAGGCCGCGCATCTGAACGACGTCGAGGATCTTGTCGACCCTGCGGTCGATCTCGGCGCGGGACAGCTTGCGGACCTGCAGGCCGAAGGCCACGTTCTCGCCCACCGTCATGTTGGGCCAGATCGCATAGCTCTGGAAGATCATCGACATGCGCCGCTTCTCCGGCGGCACGACACTGGACGGCGAGGAGATCACCTGCCCGTCCATCTCGATGGTGCCGGAAGACGGCGGCACGAAGCCGGCGATCATCCGCAGCGTCGTCGTCTTGCCGCAACCCGACGGGCCCAGCAGGGACACGAACTCGCCCGGAACCAGTTCCAGCGAGAAGTCGGCGACCGCCTCGACCGAGCCGTAGCGCCGGGCAACGTTCTTCAGGACCAGCTTGCTCATGTCACGGAGCGCCTCAGCATGAAATCGCGTCCCAGCGCCTTCTGGCCAATCCAGAGCAACGGCAAGGTCAGGACCTGGAGGATCAGGGCCAGCGCGGCAAGATACTCGAAGTTCCCCTCCTCGCTCATGTCGAAGATCATGACAGACGCCACCTTGGTGTTCGGGCCATAGAGGAAGATAGCCGCCGAAAGCTCGCGCGTCGCGGGGATGAAGATCAGCAGCCAGGCACCCAGCAGGTTGCGTTTCAGCAGCGGCGCCACGACCCGGCGCAGTGCCGTCAGCCGGCTGCCTCCCAGCACGCGCACCGCCTCCTCCATCTCGGGATTGAGGCTGCGGATGGCCGCGCTGGCATTGACGTAGCCGATCGGCAGGAAGCGCGTCGTGAAGGCCAGGATCAGGATCAGCGCCGTGCCGTACAGCGCGAGCGGCGGCGGGGCGTAGGCGGCATAGAAGCCGATCGCCAGCACGATGCCCGGAATCACGAAGGGCGCGATGCAGAGGAAGCCCAGCGCGCCGCCGAAGGGCACCAGGCGCCGCGTCACGATGTAGGCCACGCCCAGGGTCAGCACAACGACCGCGGTGGCGCTGGCCGCCCCATAGAGGAAGCTGTTGATCACCGACTGGGCGGCCGTGGCGTGCTCGAAGAGCACGAAATGCAGGTTGCGGAACGAGAGGTTGTCCAGACTGAAGCCGCGTCCCCAGGCCTTGGCGAAGGCAGCCTGCAGCAGGAAGAGGTAGGGCAGGAAGACCGAGAGAGCCGCCACGAACATGGCGTAGCCGAAGACCGCCCAGCGCCAGCGGCCGAGCCGGATCGGCCTGCGTTCCCCGCCCTTCCCCGTCAGGGCGACGAAGCCCTTGCGTCGCGTGAGCAGGCGCTGAATCAGGATCAGCAGGATGGTGACGCCCAGCAGCGGCATGGCATAGGCAGCCGCCACCTCCACGCGGACCGGATTCCCGAAGAACTGGAAGAGCTGCGTCGTCACGACGTTGAAGCGCGCGGGGATGGCGATCATGGCGGGCGATCCGAACAGCGCGATCGCTTCGAGGAAACAGATGATCAGGCCGCCCAGGATCGCCGGCAGGGCGAGCGGCAGGGTGACGCGCCGCATGGTCCGCCAGGGGCCGGCCCCCAGGACGTTGGCGGCGTCTTCCATCTCGGACGACACCAGTTCGAGCGCTGCGGTGGTGAAGATGAAGATGTAGGGAAAGGAATAGAGCGCGACCACCAGCGCCAGGCCGGGGAAGCTGTAGATGTTGAAGGGGCCGCTTTCGGCGCCCGTCAGGAAGACATAGAAGCGGTTCAGCCAGCCCGCATTGGGGCCGGCCAGCAAAATCCAGGCGACGGCACCGGTGTAGGGCGGCGTGATGAAGGTCGCCAGCACCAGCATGCGGGTGAGGCCCCTGCCCGGCATGTCGGTCCGCGCGACCGCCCAGGCCAGCGGCACGGCGAACAGCCCGGCCAGCGCCGCCGCCGAGGCACCGAGCTTGAGCGAGTTCAACAGCGCATCGACGTAGCGCGAACGGCCGTAGGCCGCCGCGTAGTTGGACAGCGTGAACTCGCCCGTGCGCTCGGCGGTGAAGCTGGTCACTACGAGATAGACGAACGGGCTCACGACCAGGAACAGCAGGACGGCGATGATCGCAATCCAGATCAGCCAGGTCGAATCGAAGGCAAAGGACCGGCGCGACGCGGCCGGCGTCGCCAGTGCGGGGGCGGCGACGGTCATCGCTTCAGGCCGTCCCGGCGGTGTTCGCCGGCCATCCCGCGGCCTAGTTCCCGAAGGTGTCGCGCCACTGCTCGATCACCTCCGGAATGCCCTTGTTGATCTCCTCCACCGTCGGGCGGATCGTCTTGATCTCGGTGACGGCCTTGGCGCCCGGCGGCGACGGAACCTCGGGACGCAGCGGGATGCCGAAGTGCTTGGCGTTGATCTTCGCCGCCTCGATCGAATACAGGTACTCCATGAAAAGCTTTGCGGCGTTGGGGTGCTTGGTGCCCTTCATGATGGCCGACGGCGCGATGATGAGGACGGAGCCGTCGGTCGGATAGGAGACGGCCAGCGGATTGCCGCGCGCAGCGCTGAACAGCGTCGATCCCTCGGCGCCGGCGGCGACGAGCCGCTCGCCGGCATTGAGCGCCGTCACGGTATCGTTGATCGAGCGGCCGATCTGCGGCTTGTTCTTCTCGAGCTTCTCGAAATACTCCCAGCCGTAGAGCTGCTTCATCGTCAACACCCAGGTGCCGACATAGCCCGAGAAGGCGGGATGGCCGGTCGACACCTTGCCCTTCCACTTGATGTCGAGCAGGTCCTGCCACTTCTTCGGCGCCTCCTCCGGCTTCACCTTCGCCGTGTTGTAGGTGAGCGCGATCAGGCCGGCCGACGTCGTGTGGTAGTACCCGCCGGGATCGAAGTTGCGGAAGGCAGGGGCGATCTTGGACTCGGTCTCGGGCGTGTACTTCAGGAACTGGCCTTCGGCCGCCAGGCGCACGTAGTGGCCGACGTCGGTCGACGAGAAGACGTCGCAGTTCGTCTGGTTGTTCTTCATGTCCTGCAGGAGCCGCTGATAGGCCACCTGCGCCGTCGTGCGCACGACATTGACCTTGACGCCGTACATCTCGGTGAAGCCACGCCCGAGATCCTCGGCGCCTTCGGAGGTGTAGTGCGCCACGTACCAGGTGATCTCGCCTTCGTTCTTCGCCGCCTCGGCGAGCGCCTTGATGTCCGCCCGCGCGGCCGGCGCGAGGAAGATCGCCGCCGCGGCGACGAGGCCTGCCCATCTATTCATCGGTTTCTCCCGGATCGAGTCGTCGTTATCGTTGACGGGGATACGAACACACGATCCGGCGTCGGACAAGCACCGACACCGCCAAGCAGCGCATGACGGAAGACAAGTCCGCAGAGAAGTCCCTCCGATGGGGCGCCTACTACGAGAAGCTGCGGGAGCGGCCGCCACGACGTACGCTGCTCGCCGCGCTCGACGCCTTCGGCGATGCAGCACGCCAGGCGCTGGCTGTCGATCTCGGCTGCGGCGATGGCCGCGACGTCGTGGAAATGCTGCGCCGCGGCTGGCGCGTGGTCGCGGTCGACACCGAACCCGAGGCGCTGCGCCGCCTGCAGGAACGCCCGCTGCCCGAAGGCGCGGAGCTGACGCCCATACTGGCGCGCTTCGAGGAGGTGCCGCTGCCGCTCGGGGTCAGCCTGGTGAATTCGAGCTTCGCCATGCCCCTTTGCGAACGCGATGCCTTCCTGCCGCTGTGGAGGCGCATCCGCGAGGCGCTGCCGCCGGGCGGCCGCTTCAGCGGACAGTGGTACGGTCCGCGCGACAGCTGGTCCGGACGGCCCGGCATGACCTTCCTCAGCCGCGACGAGGCGCTGTCGCTGCTGCAGGGGTTCGATCTCGAGATGTTCGAGGAAGAAGAGGCCGACGGCGTGACGCCCCGCGGCAACGCCAAGCATTGGCACATCTTTCATATCGTTGCGCGGAAGGCTGCCGCGTAGGTGTGGACAATGGCCTGCCCCGCACCCGACACTGCCATGGTGCAGTTGCAATACGAGGAGGGAGCATGGCCGCCGTCACCGCCGAGATCGCCCGCCGCGCCGCAGCGCTAGCCTGGAGCGACCTGCCCGACGATCTCGTCGAGCGCACCAGGCAGTGCCTGCTCGACTGGTTCGCCGTCACGATTCCCGGCGCACGGGAGGAATTGACCGACATCCTCGTCCGGGAGGCGCTGGAGGACGGCGCTGGCGGGCCGGCGTCGCTGGTCGGGCGGCGCGAGAAGGTGCTGCCTTCCACTGCCGCGCTGATCAATGGTGCCGCCAGCCATGCGCTGGACTACGACGACGTCAACTTCTCGATGGGTGGCCATCCCACCGTCACCGTGGTCCCTGCCCTGCTGGCGCTGGGCGAGCAGCAGAAGGCATCGGGCCGGCTGTTCATCGAGAGCTTCGTGGCCGGCTACGAGACGTCCGGCCGCGTCGGCCGTCTGGTGGCGCCCAGCCACTACCAGAAGGGCTTCCACGTCACCGGGACGGTCGGCTCCTTCGCCGCCACGGCCGCGGCCGGGCGCATGCTGGGGCTGAGCGACGGCCAGCTTGCCGTCGCCTTCGGCATCGCGGCGACGCAGGCCGCCGGCCTGAAGTCGAATTTCGGCACGATGTGCAAGCCGCTGCATGCCGGCACCGCGTCCGAGCACGGGCTCCGCGCCGCGCGCCTGGCGGCCCGGGGATTCACCGCGCGGAGTGATTCGCTGGAGTGCGACCAGGGCTTCGCCGCGTCGCAGAGCGACCATCTCAATGCCGAGGCGGCACTGGGCCAGCCGCCCTCGGGCTGGCACCTGCGCAACAACCTCTTCAAGTACCACGCCGCCTGCTATCTCACGCACGCGCCCATCGAGTGCGCCAAGGAGATCCGGCTGAAGAGCAACTTCCCGCCCGAGCGCGTCGCGAAGATCCTGCTGCGCATCGATTCCGGCGCCGACCGGGTGTGCAACATCCCTGATCCGCGCACGGGCCTAGAGGCCAAGTTCTCGCTGCGCCAGACGGTGGCCATGGCGCTGGCCGGCGTCGACACCGCGGCGCTCGATTCCTACACCGACGCCGTGACGCGGGAACCGCGCATGAAGGCGCTGCGCGACAAGATGGCGATCGAGTTCCAGCCGGGCTGGGAACATTCGCTGGCCGAGATGGCCATCCAGCTCGACGACGGCACGACGATCGAGGCGCGGCACGATTCCGGCATCCCGTGGCCCGATCTCGGCAAGCAGCGCACGGCGCTCGAGACCAAGTTCGAGGCGCTGGTGACGCCGGTGCTGGGTGCCGCCGGAACGCGGCGCCTGCACGACGCCATCGAGCGCATCGACGCGCTGGACGACGTCGGCGAGCTGGCGCGGGCGTCCACACTGAATTGAACTGAAGACCGTCTTCAGGACAGCGAGCATCCGCTCGTTCGCAAGCATGAGCGAGCGGGAAGCTCGCGGTCCGGGAGACCATGAAGGAGCACGAATGGCAGAGGATTTCAGGACGCGCGCGCGGCTGGTACCTAAGGGCAACCGCTACGAGGATTTCGAGCCCGGACGAGTCTTCAGGCATCATTGGGGCCGCACCATCACCGAATCGGAGAGCACCCTCTTCTCGACGCTGACGCTGCATTTCAACCCGCACTACTTCAACGCCGAGTACGCCCGCCTGCACGGCCATCCCGGCATCGTCGCCAACCCGCTGCTGGTCTTCACCACGGTGTTCGGCCTGACGGTCGAGGATCTCAGCGAGGGCGGCGGACCGTTCCTCGGCGTCAACGAACTGAGCTATCAGCGGTCGGTCTATCCCGGCGATTCGCTGCGTGCGGAATCCCAGGTGCTCGACCGCCGCGTCTCCGATTCCCACAAGGGATTCGGAATCGTCACCTGGCACACCAGGGGCTTCAACCAGCGCGAGGAGCTCGTCATCGACTTCAAGCGCACCAACCTTGTCCGACTCAGGAACGCGTAGATGCCGTACATCACCGAAGAGCGCCGCATGATCCAGGAGCAGGCGCGCGAGTTCACCCTCAACGAAGTCCTGCCGGTCGCCAACAAGCTCGACCCCGAGAAAGGCGACATCCCGATGTCGCTGCGCGACAAGATGGCCGAACTCGGCTACTTCGGCATCCTGATCCCGGAGGAATATGGCGGGCTGGGGCTGGGCTGCTTCGAATACTGCCTGGTCACCGAGGAGCTGTCGCGCGGCTGGATGAGCGTCGCGTCCATCATCGCCCGGGGCAACCTGCTGATCGGCGCGCACATGATGAGCGAGGAGCAGAAGAAGCGCTATCTCACGCGCATGGCCAAGGGCGAGTTCCTCGGCGCATTCTCGATGTCGGAGCCCAATGCCGGCTCGGACATCGCCAACATCTCGTGCCGGGCGAAGAAGGACGGTTCGTCCTACCTGATCAGCGGCAACAAGTACTGGTGCACCTTCGCCGACGGCGCGGACTTCATCATCATCATCGCGCGCACCTCCGAGCCGCCGCCGGGCAAGCGCCATCTCGGCCTCTCCATGTTCTTCGTCGAGAAGAAGCGCGGCGAGCTGCCACCGGGCTGCAGCGGCGCGCCGATCCCCAAGATCGGCTATTTCGGCTGGAAGACCTGGGAACTGGCCTTCGACAATTTCCGGGTCGACGCCGCCGACATGATCGGCGAGGAAGGCCAGGCCTTCTACTATGCGACGTCCGGCCTCGAGACGGCGCGGGCGCACACCGCGGCGCGCGCCATCGGCCTCGCGCAGGGCGCGCTGGACGATTCGATCCAGTACGCCAACGACCGTCGCCAGTTCGGGCGCTCGATCGGCGAGTTCCAGGCCATCCGCTTCAAGATCGCCGAGATGGCCACCCAGATCGAGGCGGCGCGGCAGCTCAACTACTTCGTCTGCGAGCAGATCGACACCGGCCAGCGCTGCGACAAGGAGGCGTCGATGGCCAAGCTGTTTGCCTCGGAGATGGCCGAGCGGGTCTGCAGCGAGGGCCTGCAGATCCATGGCGGCGCCGGCTACACGACCCTGCATGCCGTCGAGCGGCACTGGCGCGACGCGCGCCTGACCAAGATCTTCGAGGGCACCTCGGAGATCCAGAAGCGCATCATCTCGGACCGGCTGCTGGGCCGGGGGAGGAACTGATGAAGGCCTCCTCCCTCACCGGACGGCACAACTACTTCGAGGACTTCCGCGTCGGCGACGTCATGAAGCACGCACGCGGCAAGACGGTCGAGCCGATGGAACAGGTGTGGATCACCAACGTGACCATGAACACCGCCGAGGCCCACTTCAACGAGCACCTGACGCAGTCGACGCCCTACGGCCGGCGGCTGGGCTTCGGCGGCGTGACCATCTCGATGTGCATCGGGCTGGCGGCGGAGGACACCGCCGAGAACGCGCTGATGGAACTCGGCATGGACAAGATCCGGCTGAAGGGCCCGCTCCATCATGGCGACACGCTCTACTGCTACACCGAGGTGCTGGAGACGAAGGATGCCGGGCAGCCGGACGCCGGCATCGTCCGGTTCAAGCACTACGGCGTGAACCAGGACGACAAGCACATCTTCGAGGGCGAGCGTACCGTGCTGATCAAGCGGCGCAGCCATTGGGGCGAGAAGTGAGCAAGAGAAATATCCATGGGTGAGGCTCCCGGCGCCCTCGAGGGCGTGCGCATCGTCGACCTCACCCAGATGCTGGCCGGGCCGTTCTGCACCATGCTGCTGGCCGACCAGGGCGCGGAGATCGTGAAGGTCGAACCGCTCGACGGCGATCACACGCGCATCGTCGGTCCCTACCATCCCGACGACAGGCTCAAGGCCTTCGGCGGCTACTTCGCGTCGGTGAACCGCAACAAGAAGTCGATCGCCATCGACCTCAAGCGACCGGAAGGCCGCGACCTCGTGCTGCGGCTCTGCGACGGCGCCGACGCGATCGTCGAGAACTATCGCGGCGGCGTCATGGACCGGCTCGGACTAGGCTACGAGGCGCTGCACGAGCGCTTCCCGAAGCTGGTCTACGCCACCATCCGCGGCTTCGGCGACTGGCGGACCGGCCGCAGCCCCTACACCGACTGGCCGGCCTACGACGTGGTGGCGCAGGCGTTCGGCGGGGTGATGGCGATCACCGGGCCGGACGCGCACACGCCGATGAAGGTCGGTCCCGGCATCGGCGATCTGATGCCGGCCACCATGTGCGCCGTCGGCATCGTCAGCGCCATCCTGCGCGCCCACAAGACCGGACGGGGCCAGTTCGTCGATGTCGGCATGGTCGACGCGATCCTGTCGATGTGCGAGCGCATCGTGCACCAGCACGCCTATACCGGCGGGGTGCCGGTGCCCGAGGGAAATCATCATCCCCTGCTCTGCCCCTTCGGCATGTTCCCGGCGAAGGACGGGCACGTGACCATCGCGGCCCATGCCGACGCGCACTTCCCGCTGCTCTGCCGGCTCATCGGCCGGCCGGAGATGGCGACGGACCCTCGCCTGTCCACCGTCCAGGACCGCCGGGCGAACCAGGACGAGATCATCGCCGCGGTGTCGGCCTTCACCGGCCGGCACACCAAGCAGGAGCTGCTGCAGAAGCTCGGCGGCCAGGTGCCCTTCGCACCGGTCAACGACGTGCGCGACGTCTTCGCCGATCCGCACTTCGCGGCCCGCGACATGGTGGTGCCGGTGCCCCATCCCGGCCTGGACGGCGAGATGAGGGTCGCCGGGGTCGCCATCAAGATGAGCGACACGCCGGGCCGCGTGCGCCATCGCGCCCCCTTGCTGGGCGAGCACACCGACGAGTATCTGAACCAGCTCGGCCTCGGCGGCGCGGAGATCGCGCGGCTGCGGGCCGAGAAGATCGTTGCCTGAGGGAGACCCGACATGACCACCCGTCCGCGCCGCGCCCGCCGCGTGCAGCTTTCCACGCCCGGCTCCAGCGAGAAGATGATGCAGAAGGCGTCGGAGTCGAAGGCCGACCACGTCTTCCTGGACCTCGAGGACGCCGTCGCCCCCAGCCAGAAGCGCGAGGCGCGCAAGAAGATCGTCGAGGCGCTGAAGACCCTGAACTGGAAGGGCAAGACGCGCTGCGTGCGCATCAACGATCTCACCACGGAGTATGCCTTCGAGGACATCATCGAGGTGGTCGAGGGCGCCGGCGAGCATCTCGACACGATCATGATGACGAAGGTGCTGACGCCGGCCGACGTGCTGTTCGCCGACAAGCTGCTGCACCAGCTGGAGAAGAAGCTGAAGCTCAAGAACCGCATCGGGCTCGAGGCGCTGATCGAGGAAGTCGAGGGCATGCAGAACGTCGATGCCATCGCCCGCTCCACGCCGCGGCTGGAGTGCCTGGTGTTCGGCATGGGCGACTTCTCGGCCTCGATGGGCGTCACCAACAAGGATGTCGGCTCCAACGACGGCTATCCCGGCGACCTCTGGCATTATGCGCGCTTCCGGCTGGTCATGGCCTGCCGCGCCGCCGGCATCGATCCTGTGGACGGCCCGTTCGCCGATTTCCGCAACAGCGACGCCTATCGCGAGGAGTGCCGCCGCTCGATGATCCTGGGCTGCGTCGGCAAGTGGGCGATCCATCCCTCGCAGATCGAGCACGCGCTGGAGATCTACTCGCCCAAGCCCGACGACGTGGCGCGTGCCCGCAAGCTCGAGAAGGCCTATGCCGAGGCCGAGGCCCAGGGGCTGGGCGCCATCAACGTCGATGGCGTGATGGTGGACGTTGCCTCGATCCGCATCCTGCGCAACACTATCCTCAACAAGGCGGACCTCTACGGCATGTAGCCAGTGCATAGCGCGGTCCGCGCCGGCTTCGAAAAGCCGGCCTCGACAACAGGACGTACGCGCCCAGGGAGGGAAAGATGCTGAGAAGAACCGTGCTGGGAGGCGTTGCCGCCTCCGCCGTGGCAACGCCGGCGCTGCTGCGCGCGCAGGAACCGCTGAAGATGCGCCTGTCGCTCGACACCTCGGCGACCCATACGCGCACCCAGCAGATGACGGCTTTCGCGCAGGAGCTGGAGAAGCTCGCCAGCGGCAAGATCAAAGTGGAGGTCTTCCACTCCGCGCAGCTCTTCCGCGACCGCGACGTCGGCAAGGCGCTGCGCCAGGGCGGCGCGGAGATGGGCGTGCCGGGTCCGTGGAACCTGACCGGGATCGAGGCGAATCTCGACATCACCCAGTCGCCGGCCTTCTACGGCCGCACCGCAACGGAAGTCTACAAGGTGGTCGACGGCGACGTCGGCAAGGCGCTGAACGAGATGCTGGGCAAGAAGCTGGGCGTGCATGTCCTCGGCAAGTGGCTCGATCTCGGCGCCTCGCACACCTTCTCCACCGCCAAGCCCCTGAACAGCCCGGACGATCTCAAGGGGCTGAAGATCCGCACCTCCGGCGGCGCGGGTCAGATGGTGCGCGTGAAATTCTTCGACGCCGTGCCGAACTTCACGGCCTGGCCCGACGTGCCGCTGGCGCTGAGCCAGGGGACCTTCGACGCCCTCTTCACCACCAACGAGAGCGTGAAGTCGGCCAAGCTCTGGGAATCGGGCGTGAAGTACGGGCTGCAGGACCATCAGTTCTTCGCCCAGTACATCCCGATGGTCAGCGCGGCCTTCTGGAAGAAGCTGGGGCCGGACCTGCAGAAGATGGTCACCGACGCCTGGGCGTCCAGGGTCGACGGCTGGCGCAAGGACATGGCGGCCAGCCAGGCCGAGTCCCTCGAGCTCATGAAGAAGTCCGGCGTGACGATCGTGGAACCCGACGCGGCCACGCTGGAGGCCACCCGCAAGCGTCTGATGGCCACCGAAGACGCCGTGGTGAAGGAGCTCAAGCTCGATCCCACGCTCGTGGCCAAGGCCAACGCCGCGCTGGGCGTCACCGGCTAGGCTTCTCCCCGGGCGCCCCCATCGGGCGCCCTTCCTTTTTTCCGTTGCTGCGGATCCGGAGTTTCGATGCTTGAGGCATGGGACAGGCTCGAGCGCTGGCTGATCGGGCTGCTCGGCGGCGCCGGCCTGGTGGTCTACCTGACACAGATCGTCGGCCGCTATCTCACGACCGACATCGACTTCTCGGTGGGCGAGGAGCTCACCATCTACATCATCATCTGGGCGACCTTCCTCACCGCCAGCCTGCTGGTGCGCGAGGACGGCCACGTGCGGGCCGACCTGCTGCTGCGCATGATGCGGCCCGAGCGGCAGCGCTGGGTGGAGATCGCCAACTGCGGCATCGCCCTGGGCTTCTGCCTCGCCCTCGCCTGGTACGGCTGGCTGGTCGCGTCCGATTCCTACGATCTCGGGGAGCGCAGCAACACCTCGCTGGGCTTCCCGATGTGGGTCTACTATTCGTCCCTGCCCTTCGCGGCCGCGCTGATGTCGGTGCGCTATGCGCGGCGCCTGTGGCAGTTCTGCTTCGCCTTCGATCCGGCGACCATGGAAGTCCATTCGGGCCGCGAATAGCCGCACCATGACCAAGCTGTTCGCTGCGATCTTCTTCGTCCTGCTCGGCATGGGCCTGCCGATCTGGCTGGTGCTGGGCGTGTCCGCCGGCACGATGTTCGCCATCGAGGGACAACCCCTCGTCGGCATCGCCCAGAAGATGCTGGACGAGCTCAACTCGACCACCCTCCTGGCCGTGCCCTTCTTCGTCATGGCCGCCTCGTTCATGCAGCGCGGCGGCATCGCCAAGGCGCTGGTCGACGTGGCGGCCGCCTGGGTCGGCACGGTGCGCGGCGGCCTGGGCGTGGTCTGCGTGGCGGCCTGCGCCATGTTCGCCGCGATCTGCGGTTCCAGCGTCGCCACGGCGCTGGCCATGGGCACGATCCTGATCCCGGCGATGATCGAACGGAAGTACGACCGGCCCTTCGCGCTCGGCGTCACCGCCGCGGCCGGCACGCTCGGCATCCTGATCCCGCCCAGCCTGCCGCTGATCCTCTATGCCATCATCGCCGACGAATCGGTGCCGCGCCTCTTCCTGGCCGGCGTCGTGCCCGGCATCCTCCAGGCGGGTCTCTTCGTCGCCTACGTGCTGTGGTACGGCCGGCGGCACAATCTGGCACGCGAGCCCCGCCGCTCACCCGAGGAGTTCCGCCGGGTGAACCTGCAGGCCATCCCCGCGCTCTCGATGCCCGTCATCATCGCGGTGGGGATCTACGGCGGCTGGGTGACGACGACGGAGACCGCGGCCCTGGCGGCCGCCGTCGCCCTGCTGATCAGCCTGTTCTACTACAAGGGCTTCCGGCCCTCCGAGACGCTGTCGGTGATCGGCGAGTCGATCAAGAACGCCGGCACGATCATGATCATCATCGCGACGGCGCTGGCTTTCGGCCACTGGATCACGGAATCGGGAATCCCGGCTGCGCTGGTCCAGTTCATCCGCGACAACGGCTTCTCGGCCTGGCAGTTCCTGCTGGCCATCAACGTCATGCTCATCGTGCTGGGCATGTTCCTCGAGGTTGCTTCCATCCTGCTGATCGCCATGCCGATCCTGATCCCGGTGCTGAAGCCCCTGGGCATCGACCCGGTGCATTTCGCCATCCTGGTCACGGTGAACATGGAGCTCGCGCTGATCACCGCGCCGGTCGGCCTGAACCTCTACGTGCTGGCGACGGTCTCGAAGACCCCGCTGGCCACCGTCATCCGCGGCGTGAATCCCTTCCTGCTGCTGATGGTGGTCGTGCTGGCGCTGGTGACCTACGTCCCCGAGCTCAGCCTGTGGCTGCCGCGACTGGTCTATGGATGATGCCGCCCGCGGGCTGAGGCCCGCCCTCGTCCCCATCGGCGCGATGCTGGGGACGCAGATCATGGTCTCGCTGGCGGTGCTCGCCCTCAGCGTTCTGATGCCCGCTGTCGCGCGCGATCTTGCGATCGATCCAAAGCTCGTGGGCGCCTTCACCGCCGTCACCTACGCCGTGGCCTGCCTGGTGGCGCTGGCCAGCGCCGGCGCGATCGCGCGGCTGGGAGCGGTGCGAGTGTGCCAGTTCGCGATGATCGCGGCCGCTGCCGGGCTGGCGCTCAACGCCGCGGCCAGCGTCTGGGCCACGATCGGTGCCGTCGTGCTGATCGGCTTCGCGCAGGGGCCGACCAATCCGGCATCGGCCCACATCCTCAGCCAGCGCGTGCCGCGCCGCTTCTTCAGCATCGTGTTCTCCATCAAGCAGACCGGCGTGCCGCTGGGCTTCGCCGCGGCGGGCATCGTGCTGCCGCTGCTGCTGGGCTGGTTCGGCTGGCGCGGCGCCTCGCTGGCGGCCGCAGCGGCGATGATCGCCGGCGCCGCGACGCTCGGCGTGCTGCGCCGCCAGCTCGATGCGGCGATGGCGCCGCCCGGCCCGTCGCCGGGCATCTTGAATTCCGTGCGCTTCGTGCTCGGCCACCGCGCGCTGCGGGTCCTGGGATGCTCCGCGCTGGTCTACGTCGTGGCCCAGCACAGCTTCACGTTCTTCCTGGTGACCTACCTCTACGAACATTGCCGGCTGACCATCGCCGAGGCGGGATTCCTGCTGTTCCTGTCCCAGATCGGCGGCACGGCCCAGCGCCTGGTGCTGGGCGCGCTGGGCGATCGGATCGCGCGCCTGCCGCTGCTCGGCTGGACCGGCATCGGCATCGCGATCGGATCCGCAGCAACGGCACTGATCTCACCCACCATGCCACACTGGCTGATCGGCCTGATCGTGTTCGCCTACGGCACGGTGGTCATCAGCTGGAACGGCGTGTCGATCGCCGAGTTCGCCCACCTGTCGCCGCCCGGGCAGGTCGCAGCGGTGGCCGCGGTGCAGACGGCGCTGGCCTTCTCGGGCGCCGTCATCGGGCCGCCGCTGTTCGGCCTGCTGGCCGCGGTCGGCGGCTACCCTTCGGCGTTCGCCGCGGTCGCAGGCTGCGTCCTGGTCGCCGCGCTGTGGCAGATCGCGACGGCGCGGCGCCTTCAGCCCGACTGAGAGTCGTCGCGCCCCCCGCCCCCGCGCGCCACGTACTGCCGTTGCCCCGACTTCGGATCGTAGAAGACGTCGACCGTGCGGCCGCTCGACGTGTCGATGAACGACTCGCCCGTCTTCATCCAGCCGGCGCCCGGCGCATTCGCCCTCACGGATTTGTAAACCACGCGCTCGAACAGCGTGCCTGCCGTGACGACGGCCCCGGTGCCGAGCAGCCACAGTGCCGCCGGCCAGGCGCCGAGGAAGGCCGCCACCGCTCCACCCAGGAGCAGCAGCGCGCCGGCCGCGACGACGAGGCGGCGCAGCACTCAGCCCTGCGCGGGCTCGATCACCGCGGCGGTACCGTAGGCCACGATCTCGCTCATGGTCTCGCCGATCTCCGACGAGTCGAAGCGCATGACGAGGATGGCGTTGGCGCCCATCGCCGTGGCATTGGCGACCATGCGGTCGGTGGCGTGGCGCCGCGCCTCCTCCAGCATCTGGGTGTATTCGTGGATCTCGCCGCCGACGATGGCCCGCAGCCCCGCGACGATGTTGCCGCCCACGCCGCGGCTGCGCACGACGACGCCGAAGACCTGACCAAGGGTCGTCACCACCCGGTGTCCTGCAATGTTCTCGGTGGTCGCGATGATCATGAAAGACTCCTCGAGGCTGATCCGGCGGCGGCAACGGTCTACATTGCCGCGAAGCCATGACAAAGGAGAGACCTATGATCAAGGGTCTGCACCACAACGCCTATCGCTGCCGCGATTCGGAGGAGACCCGGCGCTTTTACGAGGACTTTCTCGGCCTGCCGCTGGTCAATGCGTTCACGATCGAGACGACGATGACCGGCCGCGCGACCGGCTCGGGAGTCCTGCATTCCTTCTTCCGGCTCGACGACGGGTCGTGCCTGGCCTTCTTCGAGGCGCCCGACATGCCGTTCGAGTTCAAGGAGCAGCACGACTTCGACCTGCACATCGCGCTCGAAGTCGAGCCGGACGTGCTCGACCGCATGTTCGCCCGGGGCAAGGCCGAGGGCCGCGAGGTGCGCGGCATCAGCGACCACCGCTTCATCAGGTCGATCTACTTCCGCGATCCCAACGGCTATGTCATCGAGCTGGCCGCCAGGGTGCCGGGCACGGAACGCGAGATGGATCCCGCGGCGAACCGTGCCCGCGCCATCCTGGACGACTGGCAGGCGCGCAAGGGGGCCCTCACCCCAGCCGGCGGCGATAGAGGGCGATGAGACGCTCCCAGTGCCGCTCCGCGGCTTGCTTGTCGTAGCACCAGCGCTGCGGAAAGGCGAAGCCGTGATGGACGCCGGGCTGGATCTCGAGCTCGCCCGGATTGCCCGACTGCTCGAACAGGGCCTTGAGCTTCTCGACCATGTCCAGCGGCGCGAGCTCGTCGTGCTCGGCACAGGAGATGTAGAGCTCGCCCTTCGCCCTGCCCAGGGTCAGATGCGGGCTCTCCTCGGCGTCGCTGACGAGCCACGTGCCGTAGAACGACGCCGCGGCGGCGATGCGGTCGGGATAGCGTGCCGCTGCGGCCAGTGCATACGGCCCGCTCATGCAGTAGCCGTGGACGCCCACCGGCCCCATCTTCGAGCCGGCCTGTGAATCGGCGAAGGCGATCAGCGCCGCCACGTCATCCATGACGGGCGGAATCGTCATCTTCGTGCGGACGGCGCGCATGCGCGTGTGCTCGGCGCTGCCGTGCTCCAGGACGTCGGGCCCGTACTTGGTGTCCCGGCCCGCGCGGTAGTAGAGGTTGGGAAGCAGCACGTAGTAGCCGACCGTCGCCAGCCGCCGTGCCATGTCGTACAGCTCCTCGCGGATGCCGGGCGCGTCCATCAGGAACAGCACCGGCGGATGGGGCCCGCCGCGTTCCGGATGGCAGACGAACGTTTCGATGGCGCCGTCCCTGGTCGGAACGTCCAGAATCGTCTCGATCATCGTCTCCCCTCTCATATGGCGGCTGGCGGCCATGCCAGCACCTTGCTAGGCTCCGCTCAACAACAAAGCCTGGGAGTGAAACGTCATGAAGAGAGTATTCTGCGGGGCGGTCCTTGCCGCCGCCTTGGCCCTGCCTGCGTTCGCGCAGCAGGGAGATGGAAGCGTCAAGATCGGCGTCCTGACCGACATGTCCAGTCTGTATGCCGACATCAACGGTCCCGGCGCCGTGCTGGCCGTCCAGATGGCGATCGAGGATTTCGGCGGCAGCGTCCTCGGCAAGAAGGTCGAGATGGTCCAGGCCGACGTCCAGAACAAGGCCGACGTGGCGGCGACGATCGCCGGCCGCTGGTACGACACCGAGCAGGTCGACATGATCCTCGGCGCCGGCGCTTCCTCGTCCTCCATCGCCACGGCGCGCGTGGCGGCCGACAAGAAGAAGATCTTCATCGCGCCCGATCCGGCCTCGTCGGACATCACGGGCAAGCTGTGCAATCCCTACACCGTGCATTGGGTGTACGACACGTTCGCCCTGGCCAACGGCACCGGCTCGGCCGTCGTGAAGGCCGGCGGCAAGACCTGGTTCTTCCTCACGGCCGACTATGCCTTCGGCTACGCGCTGCAGCGCGACGTCGCCAACGTCGTCACCAAAGCCGGCGGCAAGGTGCTGGGCGAGGTCCGCCATCCGATCAACACCAACGACTTCTCGTCCTTCCTGCTGCAGGCCCAGTCGTCGAAGGCGCAGGTCATCGGTCTCGCCAATGCCGGCGGCGACACGATCAACTCCATCAAGCAGGCGTCGGAGTTCGGCATCGTCAAGGCCGGACAGAAGCTCGCCGGCCTGCTGGTGTTCATCTC
Source organism: Pseudomonadota bacterium (assembly GCA_049323495.1). Taxonomy (GTDB): domain Bacteria; phylum Pseudomonadota; class Alphaproteobacteria; order Reyranellales; family Reyranellaceae; genus Reyranella. The sequence goes on along the minus strand of JBMONG010000032.1, from coordinate 216,140 downwards.
CGACGTGCATTCGCTCGGGCTGGAACGCGCCCAGGGCCTGAACCTGACGGAAGCCTTCTACTGGGACCTGAACGACAAGACCCGGGCCTTCGCCAAGCGCTTTGCCGCCAAGGCCAACGGCAAGATGCCGACCAGCGTGCAGGCCGGCTTCTATTCCGCCGCGCTGCAGTACCTGCAGGCGGTCAAGGCCGCGAATACCGACAACAGCGATGCGGTGATGGCCAAGCTCAAGGAGATCAAGTGGGACGATCCCGTGTTCGGGCTGAGCTACATCCGCAAGGACGGCCGCAAGATGCACGACATGTATCTCTTCGAGGTCAAGAAGCCGTCGGAGTCGAAGGGACCGTGGGACTACTACAAGCTGGTCACCAAGATGTCGGCCGAGGAGGCCTTCCGTCCGCTCGACCAGGGTGAATGCCCCATGGTCAAGGGCTGACCGACCGCGATTCGAGGAGCTGAGACATGGCTGACCAGTCGCACGTCTTCGCCGGCGTCGCCGGCTACTTCGGCAAGCCGGACCATACCGGCAAGGTCGGGGTCTTCCGCCGGCCGGCGGCGGGCGGCGACTGGCAGCACGTCCTGGGCACTGTCCAGGCCTTCACCATCCAGGTGCATCCGGAGGATCCCGAGACGGTATTCGCCGGCACCAACGACGGCGTGTGGCGCAGCACCGACCGCGGCGCCACCTTCCGGCGCACCGGCTTCCCCGACGCCAATCGGGAAGTCTGGTGCTTCCTGGTCGATCGCCGGGATCCGCGGCGCATCCTCGCCGGCGCCTCGCCGATCGACATCTATCGCAGCGACGATGGTGGAGCGAACTGGCGCAGGCTGCCCACCCCCGCGATCGCCGAGCGCTGCAAGGGACCGTTTGCCTCCCGCGTCATGCGGCTGGCCCAGAACCCGAACCGCCCCGACGAGATCTATGCCGCCCTGGAGATCAACGGCGTCATGCGTTCGACCGACGGCGGCGAGACCTGGGAGGACTGCAGCGACGGCCTCGTGAAGCTGGCCGAACTGCCCCATCTCAAGAGCCGGATCGTGAGCGACACCACGGCCGAGGGCATGCTCGACGGCCACGCCGTGACGATCAATCCGGCCGATCCGGATGCGGCCATCCTGGCGGTGCGCATGGGCCTGTTCCGCACCGCCGACGGCGGCCGCAGCTGGCAGGACATGGAAGTCGGCCGCTTCTCGCCCACCACCTACGGCCGCGACGTCAAGGTGGCGCCCAGCGAGCCGGACACGCTGTACGCGGCGCTCTCCGTCGCAGCCGCCAGCCATGACGGCGGCCTCTATCGCAGCACCGACGGCGGCAGGAACTGGCAGCGCTTCGACAAGGTGCAGGTGCACGGCACCATCATGTCCATCGGCCTGCACCAGCGCGATCCCGCCCAGGTCTATATCGGCGCGCGCTACGACGGCGAGGTGTTCGGCACCCGCGACGGCGGCCGGACCTGGCAGGCGATGCCGCTGCCGGGCGAGGTGCAGCACATATACGCCGTCGCCTGCGGCTGAGCGGCGCGTCAGGCGCCGCGGTACAGATAGTCCTCCGGCAGGCCGAGACGCCGGCAGGCCTGCACGGCCGGGCTGGACGGCAGGATGATGCGATCGGCCATGGTGCCGGCCCTCCGCACGATCGCCGCCTGGCCCAGCCGCAGCCCCTGTGAGCGCCCGAGCCCGAGCTGCTTGCGGATCCAGCCCGGCGTGGCCTGCACGGCGGCCCGCACCATCAGGCGCTGCAACGGCCGCAAGGCACCGGGAAACACCGGCGTCCGCCGCATGATGTCGAGAAACTCGAAGAGGATCGGCGAAGGCTCCAGCCGCGTCCGCATCGACACGAACAGAGCCTGGACCTCCTCCTCCGACCTCGGCACGTCCAGCGCACCGTACAGCCGCGCCGCCGGAGCGCCTTCGCGGTAGCAGCGGTCGCGCTCTTCGGGGGACAGGGCGCCGACATAGCGGCTGTACGCCTCGATGAAGCCGAAGGCCGCCGTCGCGTGCACCCAGCGCAGCAGCCTGGGATCGTTGGCGCGATATGCTTCGCCGGCCGGGGTCGTGCCGCGCACCCGCGCATGCATCAGCCTCACGGCGGCGATCATCTGCTCGGCCGTACTGCGCGCGCCGTAGACGGTGGTCATGGCGGCGAGGCCCGTGCGGCGCAGGCGGCCGACCGGGTCGCTGCGGAACGAACTGTGATCCCACACCCCGCTGCGCACCGCCGGCTCGGCGAATTCGAGGATCACGGCCGTCACGCCGCCGACGAAGAGCGCCACGGGATTCTTGAAGATGCGCCACGAGACAGAATCCGCCGGGATCAGTGCAGCTTCGCCGGCCGGCTGCGAGAAGTCCGTCGACGCCTCGCCGGCCGGCTGGATCAGCTGCCGCGCGGCGGCATCGAGAAAGGGAACAACGAACGCGACCATGGTCCCATATGACGCCATCCCGCCGGCTCGGCCAGCATTCGACGCAGCCACCGCACCATGGCAGGGTAATCCGACGCCCCGATGACACCGACATTCCTTCGCGTTCTCGCCTGCCTCGCCGCCGTGACACTGGGCGCGGTCACAGCATTCGCTCAGAATGCCGCCGGCGCAGGCGGCGACTTTCCGCCGCTCGTGGAACGCTGGCTGGCCAGCGATGCGAAGTGCCGGAATCCCGCGACGCCGGCGGCGGAGGCCGTCGCCGCCTGCGAGCAGCGCGATACCCACGCCAAGCTGCTGGCCCTCGACGGCTACTGCCACAGCGCCACGCGCGACCGTCGTCAGGCCGGTTGGGCCCCGTGCGATCGGAAGAACGCCGGCGGCCATTCGGCCCATGCGGAGTTCCGGCGGGTCGGCGGCGTGTTCGTGATGCCGGCGATCCTCAACGGCAGCGCCCCGGTCTACTTCATCGTCGATTCAGGCGCCGCCACAGTGCAGATCCCGCAGGAACTCGCGGACGACCTGCGCCATGCCGGCACGCTCGTGGAGGCCGACTTCCTGGGCCAGCACCGCTTCATCCTCGCGGACGGCCGCACCATGACGCAGCGGGTGTTCCGGCTGCGCCGGCTGCAGATCGGCGAGCGCGCCATGGAGAACGTGCTGGCCACGGTGGGCGCGCCGCGCTCGCGCGCCCTGCTCGGCCAGACCTTCCTGCGCCGGCTGAGCTGGTGGAAGGTCGACAATGTCCGGAACGCGCTCGAATTCGAGTTCACGGGCGCCTTCTGACGGCTGAGGCTCCCTAGCCCTTCAGGGCACGTGCGAGCACCGTCGCCAGCGGCGTGGTCGGTCGGTCGATCAGACGGCTCAGCATCCGGCTGCTGTCGTAGAGACCCCCCTTCGAGGCACCGACGTCGGAATCGGCCAGCATGGCCGCGAAAGGTGCCGGCAACCCTGCCTTGACCAGCAGGGCGGCGTAGTCCGCCTCCGGCAGGTCGCGGTACTCGATCGGCTTGCCGGACAGGCGCGCCAGCTCGGCCGCGAATTCCGCAAGGGTGAAGGCCTCGTCGCCGGCCAGCTCGTAGACCTGGCTGCCCTGCCCCACCCCGACCAGCAGTACCTTGGCCGCCGCTTCCGCATAGTCCTCGCGGGCGGCCGCAGAGATCCGCCCGGCGCCCGAGCCGCCGAAGAGGACGCCAAGCTGCAAAGCCGACGCGACTGACCCGAGATAGTTCTCGGTGTACCAGCCGTTGCGCAGCACGACCGAGGGAATGCCGGAGTCGAGCAGCATCGTCTCCGTCTGGACATGTTCGCGTTTCAGTGCCAACGGCGAGGCTTCACCATGCAGCAGGCCCGTATAGGCAATCATTCCGACCCCGGCCTCGCGCGCCGCCGCGATGGCGTTGCGATGCTGCGGGACCCGCTGGCCGACGGCGCTGCTGGAGATCAGCAGCAGGCGGTCGATGCCGGCATAGGCCGCGCCAAGGCTCGCCGGGTCGTCATAGTCGGCTTCGCGCAGCTCGATGCCCAGGTCGGCGAGGTCCGCGGCAGCGCTCCGCGAGCGCACGGATGCCACGATCCGGGCCGGTTCCGTCGCCGCCAACAGATGGCGGATAACCAGCCTGCCGAGTTGGCCGCTGGCGCCGGTGACGAGGATGCGGGGGGTCGAACTGGTCATCGGTAGCTCCTGAGAGATGGTCTTTCGTTGAAGACTGGTCTCAAATAGAGGCCGACCGGCCGATCTGTAAGGAGGCAGCTTTTCGTGTCCAGGTTATCCGAAGGGAACCCAGCGACCTCGATGCAGGCCGAATTCGCCGCGCATCTCCAGCGCTGGCGTGAGTTGCGGCTCGACCCGGCGAACTGTCCGGTACGCGACGTGCTCGATCACATCGGCAGCAAGTGGACGACGCTGATCCTGATCGTGCTGGCGACCCGGGAGCACCGTTTCAGCGAGATCCGGCGCGCGATGCCGGACATCTCCAAGCGCATGCTGACCGAGTCGCTGCGCGACCTCGAGCGCGATGGGCTGATCAGCCGTCACGTCCATCCGACCAAGCCGCCCAGCGTCGAATACCGGCTGACCGCGCTCGGCGAGTCCATCCTGCCGCCTCTGGCTGCCCTGGTGGGCTGGGCGGAAAGTCGGCATGCCGACATCCGCAGCGCACGGGTGCGGTTCGAGCAGGCTCAGGCCGTCTGATCTTCCCGGCCGGCCGGCGCGTCGTTCAGCAACGCGGCAAGCTGCGAATCCGACAGGTCGTGCAGGATGAGCATCGCCACGTAGGGATCCGATCCGGCCAAGCCCAATGCTTTCGCGAAGGCCGGTTCCGTCTTGTGTCCGGCCATCCGCAGCGCCATCACGTCGCGCCGCAATGGCGCGCCGCCGAGCGCGAGCAGGCGTCGCTCGACGACGAAATGACGCCACGCCGCCTGCTCCTCCACCGGCTCAGCCGATCCGAAGATCTCGAAGGGCCAGCCGAACACCTCGAAGCGAGCGACGACGGGGCGGCCCTTGCCGGTCCATTGCCACAGCGCAAAGCCGTCGGCCCCGCTGAAATGCCACCACAGCGTCCGGGCGAAGCCGATGGGATCGACAGCATGGCACACGATATCGATATCGCTGTCTGCGACGGCGACGCCGAGCGGCAGCGTGCCGACGACGCGCGGATCGAAGGCCGCCAGTCTGTCGATCACCTGCGACCGCCGCACCGCCTCCTCGTGGGAGCATCTGCCGCTCACGGCCGCTTCGCCGGCTGCGGCACCAGTCCGAGGCGCAGCAGGCTTTCGGCCGTCGCGACGACGGCTTCCTCCGCGGATCTCGGCAGCCATCCCAGCATGCGGCGGGCCTTGCCGCTGGTCGCGTTCTTCGCTCGGCCCAGTTCAGGCACGATCTGCCGTACCGTGGGGTCGACCAGCGCGGCGACGCGGACGGCCCAGTTGGGCAAGTGGCGCATCGGCACGCGGCGCGCTTTCGACCCGAGGCGGCGCCTGAGCATGTGGGCGACGTCGACCATCCAGACGAACTCGTCGGCCACCGCGAGGAAGCGTTCGCCCGCCGCCGCCGGATGAGTCATGGCGAGCAGGTGCAGGGCCGCCACGTCGCGGACGTCGACCACCCCGAACCGGAGTCGCGGACATCCAGGCACAGCGCCGGTCAGCAGCTTCTTCACCAGCAGGATCGAGGCGGAGTAGTCCGGCCCCAGCACGGGTCCGAGCACGGCGACCGGGTTGATGACCGCGAGCTCCATCCTCCCGCCCTCGCCGGCGAGGAAATCCCACGCGGCGCGCTCGGCCAAGGTCTTGGACTTGACGTAGGCCGAGACCTCACGGCGGGCGGGATCCGTCCAGTCCGTCTCGTCGAATGGTCTGCCGCTCGGCGCAGGACCGTAGCCGATGGCCGCGAAGGACGACGTCAGGACGACACGTCGGACGCCGGCATCACGGGCGGCGCGCAGCACGCGCAACGTGCCGTCGCGAGCCGGCGCGATCAGTTCCTCCTCGCGGCGCGGCACGGTCGCCGGAAAGGGCGACGCCACATGCAGCACGTACTCGCAACCCGCGGCCGCTTCCGGCCAGCCCCGATCTTGCTGAAGGTCGGCCGCGACGAAGGACAGGCCGTCGCGTGGAGCCGCGCCACCCTCCTTCAGCAGGCGCCGCACGCCTTCCTCGCGGTGCAGGCTGCGCACCGTCGCGCGGACCTCGTGCCCGGCCGCCAGCAGCCCGAGGATGCAATAGCCGGCAACGAACCCCGACCCGCCGGTCACCAGTACCCTGCTCATCGCCGTCCCCTTCGCATGACGAGCAGGCGAAACCGTTCACCTGCCCGCGGACGACGCGACCTTGCGGTTGCAGGCGGACATCTTCAAGGCGTTGGCCACGGCCGGGCCGCGGGAATGCCGCCTCAGCTGTCCACCTTCGCCCCGCTCGCCTTGACGACCGGTGCCCACACCGCGATCTCGGCGGCGATGCGGTCCTTCAGCCCCTTGGGAGTCATCGGCCAGGGATCGCTGCCCAAGGCTGCGAACTTGGCCTTCACCCCCTCGTCCTGCAGCGCCCTGGTGCCCGCCTCGGCCAGCTTGGCGACGATGGGCTGGGGTACGCCGGCCGGGCCGCCGAAGCCCATCCAGATGTCGATGGCATAGCCCGGCACGAACTCGATGATGGCCGGTACGTCGGGCGCCGCCTTGTTGCGCTCACGGCTGGTGACGCCCAGCGCCCGCAGCTTGCCCGCCTGCACATGCGGCCAGCAGCTCGGCATGTTGTCGAACATGACGTGCGTATTGCCCGCGATCATGTCCTGCATGGCCGGCGCGCTGCCCTTGTAGGGCACATGCACCATGTCCGTGCCGGTCACCTGCTTGAACATCTCGCCGGCCAGGTGGATCGTCGTGCCCGATCCCGAAGACGCCATGTTGTACTTGCCCGGGTTGGCCTTCAGCAGCGCGATGAGCTCGGGCACCGTCTTCGCCGGCACGCTGGGGTGCACGACCAGCATGTTGGGCCATACGGACATGCCTGCGATCGGCGTGAAGTCCTTGACCGGATCGTAGGGCAGCTTGGTGTAGAGCGCCGGCGCCATGCAGAGCATGGAGACCGTCAGCAGGCCGATCGTGTAGCCGTCGGGCGGAGCCTTGGCGATGGCGTCCGTGCCGATCGTGCCGCCGCCGCCGGGCCGATTCTCGATCACGACCTGCTGACCGAGGAGTTCCGACATCCTGGCAGTGACGATGCGGGAAATGTTGTCGGTCGCGCCGCCCGGAGTCCACGGCACGATGAACCTGATGGGCTTGTTGGGGTAGCCGTCCTGGGCGCGCACGGCGGCAGGCAGCAACAGAGTGGCGGCGCCGCCGGCCAGCACGCGGCGGCGAGAGGCTGGATTGTCGAACATGCTTCCTCCAGGAGAATGGCGCTTCTTCGTTGGCGCGGACGCTATCAGCCCCCATGGATGGCGTCACGCAGGCGCCGCCAGGCGGCTCGCCCTGCGGATCGAATGTGCTTCAGCCAGCGTCGCTCCAGCGGCTGCACCTATGCCACGATCGGTGCGACGACGGCTTCCAGAAGGGCAGCCGCGTCGGCGGGCTTGAGCCGCACCTGCAGGCCGCGCTGTCCGCCATTCATGAACACGAGATCGTGAAGCATGGACACCTCCTCGATCGCGACCGGGACCCGCCGCATCTGACCGAATGGGCTGATGCCGCCCACCTTGTATCCCGTCATGCGTTCGGCATCCGCCGGCTTCATCATCTGAGCCGATTTCCCACCGAGCGCTGCCGCGAGCTTCTTCATCGACACTTCACGATCGGACGGCACGATCACGCAGGCCGGCCTTCCGTCGACCAGCGTCATGAGGGTCTTCAGGACCCGGTCCGGCGATTCGCCCAGCGCTTCGGCGGCCTGGAGGCCGACGCCATCGGCGCCGGGATCGTAGTGGTAGGCATGGACGGTGAACGACACGCCGGCCTGCTCGAGCATGCGGGTTGCGCGCGTGGCTTTCGACATGATCTTCCTCCCGCCCTCATGCCACCAACAACCTGGGCACGGTCGACGCGATGCGGCGCGCCATGGCTTCCGCCGTCTGGCGTCCCGACGTCGCGCGCAGCCAACGTACGACCATCCAGACGACGCCACCGGCGACCAGCGTTGCCAGGTCCTCTCGGACCGCGCCCTCGCCGTCGGCGGCCTCGAACACGTCGGGCAGGAGCTGCCGGGCGACGAAGGCCACCAGCTCGTCGAAGAACGCGACCGTGCCTGCGCCTTCGAGCACGCGGACATAGAAGTCGCGATGCGCCTGCAGATGCTCCATGACGGGGCGCGCCCGATCCTCGATGCGCCGCTTCAACTGCCGGCCGGTCGCGGCACGGTCGATCGGCGGCGGCACCGCCGATCCGAAGGCGGTCGCCAGCCGCACCAGCGCCGCCTGCTGTGCGGCGGCAGGAACATCGGCGAAATGCTGATAGAAGGTGGGGCGCGTCACCCCCGCCGCCTGGACGACACCCGTGATCGAGATCTGGTGGATGGGCTCTCCGTCGACGAGCGCCGTGACCGCCCCGAGCAGCGCCTCGAGGCTGCGCCGCGATCTCGGATCGTCCGCCCTGCTGGTCCTGGTCACGTCCAACATCCCTTTACATTCGCGGCCGGCTCGAATAATTTACATTTGTAAAATACACTGTTCCACGGAAGCAGTCCACCGCTGCCTGACGCACGGAGGCATCAGCCCATGTCCGACACCGTCTCCATTCCGCAGCCGCCGCTGAAGCCGGTCATCGGCAATCTGGGCCAGATCGATGGCAACGCGCCGGTCCAGAGCTTCATGAACCTGGCCCGCACCTACGGTCCGTTCTTCAGGATGCGTATCCTGGACCGCGATTTCTATCTCGTGAGTTCGCAGGAGCTGGTCAACGAGCTGTGCGACGAGCAGCGCTTCAACAAGCGCGTGCACAAGTCTCTCGAGGAGATCCGGTCATTTGCCGGCGACGGCCTGTTCACCGCCTACAACAGCGAGCCGAACTGGGGCAAGGCGCACCGCATCCTGATACCGGCCTTCGGACCCATCGCCATCCGCGGCATGTTCGACAAGATGCTCGATATCGCCGATCAGATGTTCGTGCGCTGGGAACGTTTCGGACCCAACGCCGCCATCGACGTCGCCGACAACATGACGCGGCTCACGCTGGACACGATCGCACTTTGTGCCTTCGACTACCGCTTCAACAGCTTCTACCAGGACCAGATGCACCCCTTCGTCGCCGCCATGGTCGGGGCGCTCAGGGAGTCCGGCGACCGCAGCCGGCGGCCCAAGCTGGTCAGCAGCCTGATGCTGACCAAGGCGCGCGAGTTCGAGGCCAACCGGCAGCTCATGGAATCAGTGGCGCGGGAGCTGATCGCCGAGCGTCGCCGCGACCCGCAGGGCGGCGACAAGCGCGACCTGCTGAACCTCATGCTCAACGGAGTCGATCCCGTCAGCGGCGAGAAGCTGAGCGACGAGAACATCATCTTCCAGATGATCACCTTCCTGATCGCGGGCCACGAGACCACGAGCGGCCTGCTCTCCTTCGCGACCTACCTGCTGCTCAAGAACCCCTCGGTGCTGCAGAAGGCGCGCGCCATCGTGGACGAGGTGCTGGAACAGGAGATGCCGCGCGTCGAGCACCTGGCGCGGCTTCGCTACATCGAGCAGATCCTGATGGAGAGCCTGCGCATCTGGCCGACGGCCGCGATCTTCGCCGTCAAGCCCATCAAGGACACGGTGCTCGCCGGCAAGTATCCGCTGACCACGGACGACACGCTGATGATCCTGGAGCCGATGCTGCATCGCGACCCCAAGGTCTGGGGCGAGAACGCCGAGGAATTCCGGCCCGAACGCTTCGCGCCCGAGAACGCCAAGGATCTGCCGCCGAACGCCTGGAAGCCGTTCGGCAACGGCTCACGCGCCTGCATCGGCCGGCCCTTCGCGATGCAGGAGGCGCAGCTCGTGCTGTCGATGATGCTCCAGCGCTTCGATTTCGTGTTCGACGACCCCTCCTACACGCTGAAGGTCCACGAGACGCTGACGCTGAAGCCCGAGAACCTGCGTATCCGTGCCCGCTCGCGGCGCACCCCGGGGCTCCGGCTGCGCAGCGGCGTTCCGCCCACGCCCGCGAAGCCGCTCACCCCACCGCCGCCATCTGCCGTGCCAGCGGGCGGCCAGACGATCCAGCTTCTGATCCTCTACGGCAGCAACAGCGGCTCCTCCGAGGCCTTCGCCGACCGCATTGCCGGCGATGCACCCGCGCACGGATTCACGCCGACCGTTGCCGCGATGGACGACTATGCCGGCAACCTGCCGAAGGACGGACCGGTCGTCGTCGTCACGGCGTCCTACGAAGGACAACCGCCGGACAACGCGCGCCAGTTCGTATCCTACGTGGAAGGTGTGCCAGAAGGCGCCCTGGAGGGCCTGCGGTTCGCGGTGTTCGGCTGCGGCAACCGCCAGTGGGCGAGAACCTACCAGGCCATTCCCAAGCGCATCGATGCGGCGCTCGCCAAGGCCGGCGCCATGCGCATCGCCGAGCGCGGCGAGACGGATTCGGGCGGCGACTTCTTCGGCGCGTTCGACGAATGGTACGCCGCCCTCTGGCCCCGGCTGGCGGCTGCGCTCGGCCGCGAGAGCACAGCCGCCCCGGCCTCGCCCGGCCTGCAGGTCGAATTCGTCAAGGCCGGGCGCGAGAGCGCGCTGCGGCTCGGGGAGCTGCAGCAGGGTACCGTCGTCGAGAACCGCGAACTGGTGGACATGTCCGCCGCCGGTGCACGCTCGAAGCGGCACATCGAGTTCGCCTTGCCGGCAGGTATGTCCTACCGTGCGGGCGACTATCTCGTGATCCTGCCGCGCAATCCCGATGCAGCGGTCGATCGGGTGCTGCGGCGCTTCGGCCTGACAGCCGACACGCAGGTCGTGCTGCGCCGCGACGGGGCGCCGAGCAGCCTGCCGACAGGCCATCCCATCAGCTGCGGCGAGCTGCTGTCCAACTACGTCGAGCTGGCACAGCCGGCCACCCGGGCGCAGGTGGCGATACTGGCCGAGGCGACACGCTGTCCACCGGAGAAGGCCGAGCTCGAAGCGATGGCGCGTGACGGCTACGACGCACAGGTCCTGCAGCGGCGCTGCAGCGCGATCGACCTGCTCGACCGTTTCCATGCCTGCGAGCTGGGCTTCGCCCGATTTCTCGAGATGCTGCCGCCGCTGCGGGCCCGGCAATACTCCATCTCCTCGTCTCCGCTGTGGAAGCCCGACCATGTGACGTTGACGGTCGCCGTCGTCGACGCGCCTGCGATGTCGGGCGTCGGCCGCTTCCAGGGCGTGGCGTCGTCCTACCTGGCGCAGCTGCAGCCGGGCGACAGGGTCTCGATCGCGGTCCGCCCCTCCAATGCGCGGTTCCATCCTCCGGCCGACCCGACCCTTCCGATGGTGCTGATCTGCGCCGGCTCCGGCGTGGCACCGTTCCGCGGCTTCCTGCAGGACCGCGCGGCACAGAAGCAGGGCGGGCGCGAGGTCGGGCCGGCGCTGCTGTTCTTCGGCGTCGATCATCCCGATATCGACTACCTCTATCGTGCAGAGCTCGCCGCGTGGGAGCGCGACGGGATCGTGACCGTGTTGCCCGCCTTCTCCGCCAAGCCCGACGGCGAGGTGAAGTTCGTCCAGCACCGGGTCTGGGCCGAGCGGGAGCGCGTCGCCGGGCTCTTCAGGCGCGGCGGCATCGTCTATGTCTGCGGCGACGGCCAGCGCATGGCGCCGGCCGTCCGCGAGACCCTCCTGCGCATCTATCGGGAAGCGTCCGGCGCCGGCGCGGACGAGGCCCAGAAATGGGCCGACACCGTCGAGCACGAACACGGGCGGTACGTCTCGGACGTGTTCGCCTGAGTCGTCCCTAGGTAGGCCGATGCCGGAGCGGGCGTCGCCACGCCCCCGGTCCGCGGACGTCACCCCCGGGAGCCGGTCACGGGGGCGTCCGCGGGATCCAACAGTTCCGCCCAGAACCTCGTCAGAGCCTCGGCAACCGGCGCGGGAGTCTCCTCAGGCCACCAGTGGCCCACGCCCGCCAGACGCGCCACCTTCGCGCCCGCTCGCTGCGCTGCCCATTCATGCTGCTCCAAGGTCCCGCTGGCTCGCCCGAAGTCGTCGAGGGCGATGAGAGCGAGGCCGGGGCGCTGCGCGGCCCTCGGCAGGAGCTGTCCCGCTTCGGACATCGCCGGCTGTCGCGCCGACCGCAACAGCTTGAGGACGGCGCGCCCCATTTCGGGATCCATCCCTGCCGCGACCCGCTCTGCCATGCGACCGGTCATCCCGAGAGCCGATGTCACCGCGAGCCGCTGTTCCAGGTTGCCTCCCCACAACTCCTGCACCGAGGCTTCCCCCGGGCCCTCCTGCTGCCACACCTGTGCCCGCGCGTGCCAGACGTAGTCGGGCGCAAACACGCCGAGCGCATCGGAGGCCCAGCTGCGGATCAAGTCCGGACGGCTCATGGCCAGCGCCGCGACGTGAATTCCGCCCCAGTCGTGCCCCACCAGGTCGACCGGAGTGCGGAAAAGCTCCAGCTGCGAGGCCAGCCAGTCTCGATAACCAGCCGGCGACGAGTCAAAGCCGCGGGGCGCCGGGACGCCGAACCCGGGTGGGGACAGGGCGACCGCGTCGGCCCGGCCGAGCTCCCCGATGAGCGGTCCCCAGATGGCCGCCGACTCCGGGTTGCCGTGGACAAGGACGAGTGGGGCTTTCGACATGATGTCATTCCCTAATATACTTGCTATTTAACAAGCAAGTATCATGTCGTGACGAATTTGCAAGTATCCTTGCCGCGCGGTCCTTCCCCGACCGGTTGCAGGCGCTTTGTCGTGCATGCTATCGACCGAAAGAGTATCGGCGGACCAAGGAGTTCGTCGGCCCAATGTCTGACCACGTCCTGACAATCGATCAGCCCCCTCCCCGCCGAACGCAACAAGAGCGTCGAGAACAGACCGAGCGCAAGGTGATAGAGGCCGCGACGGCGCTGATCGCCGAGCGCGGATCGCGCGCCCTTACCCTGGCGCAAGTCGGCGAGGCTGCCGGCTACAGTCGCGGGATCGTCTCTCATCACTTCGGCAGCCGCGAGAATCTGCTCCGCGCGGTAATGCGCCATGCGCAGGCCTTCGACCTGCCGGATGCAGGGGAAAGCGCCGGCGCCTGGCTGGCGGACATGGTTCGCGCCTACCTGAAGAACGTCACCAACCATCGGCCGGCGGCCCGCGCGTTCCTGCAGATGTGGGGCGAGGCGATCGCCGCCGATCCCGTCCTGATGCCGCTCTACGCGGAACAGGATGCCAGCTTCCGGCGCCTGCTCGCCGACAAGGTTCGCGAAGGGATCCGGGACGGCTCGGTGCGGGCGAACGCCGACCCGGAGGCGATGGCCGTGTCCCTCCTTGGCCTCCTGCGCGGGATCGCCCTGCAACTCATCTCCACCCCACCTCCGGGACGGGTCAAAGCGATCATCGATGAAGCCGAGCGGGCTACCCGGCGTGCGCTGACAGCGTGATCCGAAGACTTTCGGGCGGGCGACGCCATCGCGCTCACACGAACCCGATCCAGCGTCCCGCCACCAGCACCGAAAGCCACAATATGGCGGAGCAGCCGGCGAGGAGCCGGACGCTGGCCGCGGGTGCGCCCCCGGCGAGAGCGGCGCGAAAGCGGCGATTGCCGTGCTGGAGTCCGACGTTGAGCAGCGCCAGCACCAGCAGCGCCAGCTTCCAGAGGAACGCGGCATTGGCGAGATACTCTGCCGGCTTGACGGTGAAGAGCCACAGCCCGGTCGCGAGCGCCAGCACGAGGCCGCAGGCCGCGCTGCGCACCAGGACCGGGCCGATCACGGCCAACGGCACGCTGCGGAAGGCGCCGACCAGGCGCAGATCGAGCGGCAGGATGCCCCCCACCAGCAGCGCCACGCCGAGGATGTGCGCCGCGTTCACCAGCAGGTAGGCCGTGCCGGACTGGTGCAGGAGCACGGCACCGGCCCATGTGCCGATCCATTCCACGAGCGACGGTCAGTTGGTACGGATGCGCTCGGGATACATGTCGTAGTTCCTCCCGCCGACCGTGATGCGCACCGCCTTCATCTGCATCTTCGCCTTGTCCTTGTGACGATTGCCGAGGACGACGATTGCGTCGCCCGGCTTGGCAGAGGTCGCGGTGAAGCCTGATCGCGCCGTCTGGTTGGGGTTGCCGAGATCGATCTGCCAGACCACGCCGTCCGCGGCGGCGACCTGCAGCGAGGGATGCGGCGGCGCCATCGAGATGGCGCGGATGGTGCCCTTGAGCTCGGTCTGCTCGTCCTCGGCCCACGACCAGCCGTGATGGGCCAGCGCCGGAAGACTCGCACCGGCGATCAGGCTGGCCAGTGCGAGGCCGATGGCGCGGCGCCGATCGGCAGCCTTGATGGTCATCATGGCACGCATCGTCATCCTCCTTGCAGAGATCGGGTTCCATGCATAACCGGCGATGATCGCACGTCGTTGCCTGTTGTCGAGAAGTCCCGGTTCACGATGTGTTGCGGCTTCCGCGGCATCGGGAGTTCGCACTAGCACGCGACCGATGTGCCGTCGGCTGCCTCACGGCAGCGGCAGCGGGCGGATCTCGGCCTTGGCGACGGCGCCCAGGGCCAGCATGCGGCGGGCGACGACCAAGGCCTCGCCGGCGGTGCCGACCACGGCGGCTGCGAGGCGATCCTGCGCCGCCTTCACCGCGAACTCGACGGCCGTGCTCATCACGGCGGTCGACGAGGCCAGGAACAGCGAACGGGTCATCACGCGGAACAGGCTGCGCAGGCTGTGGCGCAGCCCGTAGACGTTCATCAGGTCGCGGATCAGCAGCACGCTCAGCACCAGCACGACGACGGCGTCGAGTGCCGGATGCGGACAGGAGGTGACGCCGAAGCCGGCGCGCAGCGCGGCCCTGGCGACGCGCTGGTCGGCCTCCCGGTCCATTGGCGCGAAGACCTCGCGGTTCAGCAGCTCGATCACGTCGCGGTCGGAGTGATGCGGCTGCAACGCCACGGCAGCCGCATTCAGCCGGCCCAGGATCTCGGGCTTCTCGGAGTAAACGGCCCGCAGGGCGGCCAGCAGCCGCATGCCGCTGCCCGCGCCATCGAGCTTGGCGAGCTGCGCCGCCATCTCCCGCGCGCGCTCGGCCGACTTCAGCTTGCGCAGCGCACGCGTCTGCTGCGCGATCAGGTACAGCAGTGAGCCTACCAGCCCGACGAGCGCGACCAGATAGAGGCCGTCCAGAACGTTGCCGTCGCGGAGGGCGCTCTGCGCCAGCGCCACGCCGGCGCTGACCGCGATCAGGACAAAGATCAGCACCATCGAGCCCAGCGCCAGCCAGGCCGCGACGCCCAGCCTCCCCTCGCCTTCGGCGCGTCGCGGAGTCTCGTCGAGATCGAACGACGACGGATCGGCGGCCGGCAGCTCGCCCGGCCGGAATTCGCGATCGACGAGGGTTCTGTCAGTCGTGGCAGCGGTCATCGGGGGCCTCTCACGCGATCAGCGATTGCAGGACCTTGTCCAGGTTTATGTGCGGCAGCGGCCGGTCGTAGGGCGTGCCCAGCCGCGGCGGAGCGAAGGGACGGATGTTGAACACATGATGACGCCAGCCCTCGCGATCGGGGATCTGCCCGGGAATCTCGCCCGGCCGGACCTCGACCGCATCGTCGCGACCGGCGGGCACGCCGCGCAGGAACTGCAGCGGCTCGCGCTGCCAAAGGCGCGTGACCTGCGTCGTGGCCTTCACCGAAGCGACGGCCAGCAGGCCGGACTGCCGGGCATTGGCGCGCATGAAGGGTTCGCCCAGCATGTCGCGCAGCAGGCCGACGAGGTTGTTGTGCTGCCCCGAGGTGATGTGGTCGGCTTTGGTCGCCACCAGCGACAGGCGGTCGAGCCGGCCAATCGGCAGCGCCCGGACCAGGGGATGCTTCAGCTCCTCGAAGGCCTCGACCACGGTGCGGGTCGCCAGTGCGAGATCGGCGAAGGATTCCTGGCCCTGCTGCAGCGCCGTCAACAGGTCGACCAGCACGACCTGCCGCCGCAAGCGGCCAAACACCTGGCCATAGAAGCGCCGCACCAGCCTGCGGTAGGCCTCGTAGCGCCGCGCCAGAACCCCGCCGTTGGTGCCCGCGCGCGCGGCACGGGCCCGGCCGAGCGGGAAGAACAGCGATTCCAGGGGAGCATCGCCGGCGAGGAAGCGGCCCGGCTGAAGGAAGGACAGCCCCTCGGCACGGCAGCGTCGGAGATAGTCGACATAGGCGCGGCCGATGCGCGCGAGGGCGAATGGATCCTCCCGGGCCTCGGGATCAAGCGCCTGCGCCTCGACCAGCCAAGCGGAGGACAGCCCTGCCCGTGTCCCGGCATTCGCCAGCTCCTCCATGTGCGCCGACCACTCATGGAAATCGAGCGACAGCAGGGGCAGGTCGAGCAGCCATTCTCCGGGATAGTCGATGAGGTCGATATCGAGCCGTTGCGGCTCCACCAGCCGGCGGTCGATGCGCGAGGGCGGCGCCAGGCGCAGTCGCACCCTCACGCCACTCAGCCCATCGGTCGGCGCCGGCCAGTGCGGCGGGTCGGCCAGAAGCTCGGCCAGGCGTTCGCGATAGGGGAATGCGGGCAGGCCAGGGATCGCCAGCAGCGCCACGTCGCGCACGCGCTCGCGCCACGGAAAGAACGGAAACGCCTCGACCGGCGCGTCCTTTGCATGCAGCAGCGCGTGCACGAAGGACGTCACGAACACGGTCTTGCCCGCGCGCTGCAGGCCGGTGACCGCGATCCGGTATCCGCCGTGCCTGAGAGGCGATGCCGCGGACAACGCATCCGCAATCAGATCGATGGAATCGGCTGCGAGGCTTCCCAGCCGCGAAAACGGTGTCATCGCGCGCCAGTGTAGCGGCTTATGTGGCAATTTGCCGGGTGCTGGGCAGGGCGCCTCCAAGTCGCCGATGCCGCAGCGCGAGGGAAGAGCGGCGGCCGGAGTTGCGTCCCTCCGGCATTGAGTCTTTGCTGCTCGCCATGACCACGTACGCGTACTCCGACCACAAGCCCCTCACCTTCCACGATGCCACCCGCCGGTTCGCGGACGGCAGCGACAGTCCGCGCGCCTATCTGGAGCGCTGTCTCGCCACCATCGCCGAGCGCGAGCCGGTGGTGAAGGCCCTCACCGCGATCAACGAGGCCGGCGCCCGCGCCGCCTCCGATGCCAGCGGCGCACGCTGGAAGGCCGGCAAGCCGCTGTCGCCGATCGACGGCATGCCGGTCGCCATCAAGGACCTGCTCGAGACGAAGGACATGCCCACCGAGATGGGCTGCGCGGCCATGAAAGGCAACTTCCCCAAGCGCGACAATGCCGGCGTCTGGGCGCTGCGACAGGCGGGTGCGGTGATCCTCGCCAAGACGGTGACGGCCGAGCTGGGCGGCGCGCATCCCGGACCGACCACCAACCCCTTCGATCCGGCGCGCACCCCGGGCGGCTCCTCGTCCGGCTCGGCTGCCGCCGTGGGCGCCAACATGGTGCCGGCGGCGATCGGCACGCAGGTCGGTGGTTCAATCATCCGGCCGGCCGCCTTCTGCGGCAACTTCGCACTGAAGCCGACGCAGGGGGGCATCAATCGCGGGGAGCGCCTGGCCACCAGCCAGAGCACGCATGGCCCTCATGCCGGCTGCCTAGAGGACATGTGGCAGGTCGCGATCGAGCAGGCCAGGCGCTGCGGCGGCGACCGCGGCTGCCTTGGACTCATGGGACCCGATACGGTACCCGCCGCGATCAGGCCGAACCGGTTGATCGTGCTGGAGACCGAAGGCTGGCCCGACGCCGATCTGGCGACGAAGGAGGCCTTCGCGAAGCTGCTGGGCCAGCTCGACGCCGCGGGCATCGCGCTGATCCGCCGCGCCGATCATCCGTTCGTCGAGGCGCTGGAGCAGACGGTGGCCAGCGGCCGCGCCGTGTGCGGCGCCATCACCGGCTGGGAGAACCGCTGGTACCAGCGCGGCATGCTCGACGCTTCGCCCGACGGGCTCAGCGAACGCGCCAAGGCATCGCTGCTCAAGGCCGAGGCCATGACACCGGACGACTATCACGCGGGCCTGCTGGCCCGACAGCAGGCGCAGCTCGCGCACGCCGCCGTCGCCGCGCTGGCCGACGCCGCCATCACGCTGTCCTGCCCAGGCCCCGCTCCGCTCTGGGCGGGCGACGTGCCGGGCCAGCCGCTGGCGCCGCGGCCCACCGGCGACTTCGTCTTCAACGCACCCTCCTCCATGCTGTTCGCGCCCGTCGTCACCGTGCCGCTGATGAGCGTCGGCGGCCTGCCGGTTGGCGTCCAGCTCATGGGCCAGCAGCACGAGGATGCCCGCGTGACCGGGCTGGCACGCTGGTTCACCGAGAACCTGGCCCGCGTGACCGCCTGATTGCGACCGCGGCGCCGGATGCCTCACCCGAGGTGAGACGCCAGGTCGAGGTGGTTGCGGAGGACCGGCAGGAAGTCGTGCGCGAAGCGGCGGATGCGGGCGTTCTCCCCGTCCTTCGCATAGGCTTCGCACAAGGCGACGATCTCGCCCTGGCTCTCGCGCTGCGACCGGATGCAGGCGGTGTCGAAGGCGGCACCGTCCGCTTCCCTCCTGAGTGAGTCAAGCAACGCCTGGTGCCTGAGATCGAGGTGATAGTCCGGGCTCTCGAGGCCGGCGTCGGCCGCCGCGCGCGTGAACGACGTCGCTGCCCGGATGCGATCAACGATCATGCGGTCTGCGTAGACCTTTATTCCATCGGCCATCGTCCTGGAGAGAGCGAGCCGGCTGCTTTCGATGTCGAACATATTCGAGATGGCGATGCGCTCGAGGAAGTCCCATGTGGACGGGACCTCGACAGCGCGGCCTGCCCTCGGGGGCATGGACGCCGACGCGAGCGTGGCAGGAACCAAGGGCAAAAGGTCACAAAGCGCGACATCGACCATGAACGCCTCCTGGAGATGCTAATGTCAGGCGACCGCGGGCGTTGCCGAGAAAAGATTCCGGCTCGTTCTCTTGCGCTGCATCAAGGCACCGCCCCGCGTCGCGCTTCACGATGTCCTTGCAGGATGGGAGACTCTCGCGATGTTCTTCCTGGCCCTCGCCGCGGACTACGATGGCACCCTTGCGCACCATGGGAGCCTCGCCGAAGAAACGATTCTCGCCCTGCGGCGGCTGAAGCAGTCCGGGCGCCGGCTGCTGATGGTCACCGGCCGCGAGCTCGCCGACCTCGAACACGCCTGTCCCCATCTTGGCCTTTTCGACAGGATCGTGGCGGAGAACGGCGGGGTCATCCACGATCCGGCAACCGGCGCCGTGAGGACCCTGGGGACACCACCGCCGGCGGAATTCGTCGCGAAGCTCGTGGAACGCAAGGTCGAGCCAATCTCGGTCGGGCACTGCATCGTGGCGACGTGGGAACCTCATCAGGCCGCCGTGCTCGAGACCATCCAGTCGCTCGGCCTCGAGCTGAACATCGTCTTCAACAAGGGCGCCGTGATGGTGCTGCCGGCCGGCGTCACCAAGGCGTCCGGCCTCGCGGCCGCCCTGGCCGAGCTGGGGCTGTCGGCGCATAACGTCGTCGGAGTCGGCGACGCCGAGAACGACCACGCCTTCCTGCACGCCTGCGGCTGCGCGGCGGCCGTCGCGAACGCCTTGCCCACCATCAAGGCCGAGGCGCAGGTGCGTCTGTCCGCAGACCATGGCGCCGGCGTGGTCGAACTGGTCCAGCGCCTCGAGACCGACGACCGGGGACTGGTATCTGCCGCGAAGCTCGGCCTGGCGATCGGAAGCGACCGCCGGGGGCGCACCGTGCATGTGATGCCTCATCAGAACGTCCTCGTCGTGGGCGAATCCGCATGCGGGAAGACGCGGTTCGCCAAGATGCTGACCGAGCGCATGGCCGAACGCGGTTTCGAGTTCTGCGTCTTCGACCCCGAGGGCGACTACCACGGGCTGGAGCACTCCTTCGGCGTCCTGGAGCAGGCCCCGACGCCGCACCCGCAGGACGTGCTCAAGCTGTTGCGGGAGACCGGCGTCAACGTCGTTCTCGACGCGGTGTCGCTGGACCTCGCGGCGCGCAGGCGGCTGATCTCCGACCTCCTGGTCCCTGTCTCCCGCCTTCATGCCGAGACGGGGCGGCCGCACTGGTTCATCCTGGACGAGGCACATCAGGTCCTGCCCAGCGGACAGCCCGGCCCGGAGCTGCCGGACGTCTTTCCGGCGGCAGTGTTCGTCACCGTCGCGCCGCAGGCCATGTCCGACGGTGCGCTGCAGAGGATCGACACCGTCATCGCCTTCCCGAGCACCGGCGCCGACGCCTTGGCGTGTCTCGCCGAGACCATCGGGTTCAGTGTGCCGCCGGCGGGAACGAGGCTAAAGGACGACGAGGTCCTCGTATGGTTCCGCCATCAGGACCCGCCTGCACTCGTGGTGCGGGTCGAGCAGCCCCATCAGGCCCATCGGCGGCACACCGGCAAGTACGCCGTGGGGGACGTCGGCGAGCAGCGCAGCTTCCATTTCCGCGAACGGGACGACAGCGTGAGGCTGCACGCCCGCAACCTTCATGAGTTTGTCCAGCACAGCCGGCTGCTGGACGATGCAGCCTGGGACCGTCACCTGCGGCGGAACGACTACTCGGCCTGGTTCCGGGACGTCATCCGGGACAATGAGCTTGCCCAAGCAGCCAAGGCGGTCGAGGACGATCGCACGCTGCAGCCGCGCGAGAGCCGCGCGCGGATCGGCGACCTGATCCTGTCACGATATGCGGCGCCCCTGTCGTGAAGGCTCGCCTGCGCGCCCCGTGCTAGAAAGGTGCGCTTTGCGCTTCCTGGGAAAGGCCGCTCCATGACGCCTTCGGTCGAGCCGCTCGGTTCGGCGATCTTCGCCCTCATGTATTTCGGCGACGTCGTCTTCGCCGCGAGCGGCGCCGTCGCGGCGGCGCGGCACCGGATGGACGTGCTGGGAATCGTGCTGATCGGCGTCGTGACGGGAATCGGCGGCGGCACGCTGCGCGACATGCTGCTGGGCGATCCCGTGTGGTGGGTGCACAATCCCCACGAGCTGGTGCTCTGCGCCGCGGCTGCCTTCGCCACGTATTACCTGCAACGCCTCGCGGCGGGACGCGAAAGCCTGATCGCCTGGGCCGACGCGCTGGGGCTCGCGGCCTTCGCGGTCGTGGGAGCCCATGTGGCGGTGCAGGCCGGCACGCCGGTCGTCGTGGCCGCCTTCCTCGGCATGGTCACGGCCACGGGCGGCGGCGTCATCCGCGACCTGCTCACCCAGACACGCCCGATGATCCTCAGCGGCGAGATCTACGCCACAGCCGCGCTGGTCGGCGCCGCCACCTACGCCCTGCTGGCGCGGTACGCGCTCCCCTCGGATCTTGCGGGGCTGCTCGCCTTCGGCCTTGCATTCGCCGTGCGCGCGCTGGCGATGATCTTCCATGTGCAGTTCGGCGTGTCCGGCGAGGCGTTCTTCCTGGTGCGCCGCAAACCCTAGCGCGCGGGACATATTGCGCGTGCCCTGCAAGGCCAGCTAAGCGCCGGTGCGTCGGGAACCTGTCCGCAAAAGGATGCATTGGCCTCTGAAACCAATCGGAGGCTGGCATGGCGCGCACCCAGGAATCTGACACCGTCTCCTATGACGGCCCCTCCGGTGGATGGGGGTCGCTGCGTGGCATCGGACGGATCTTCGCCCGCGAGATCAGCAGCCCGGCATCGCTCCGGATCCTGAACGGGCAGAACAAGCCGCACGGATTCATGTGCGTGTCCTGTGCCTGGGCGAAGCCCGCGCATCCGCATCCCGCGGAGTTCTGCGAGAACGGCGCCAAGGCAACGCTGTGGGAGGCGACGACCCGGCGCTGCACGCCCGAGTTCTTCGCCCGGCACGCGGTGAGCGACCTCCGCGAATGGCGCGACTACGACCTCGAACAGCAGGGCCGGCTGACACACCCGATGCGCTACGATCCGCAGACGGACCACTACGTCCCCTGCGGCTGGGAGGAGGCGTTCGCTGCCATCGGCCGCGAGCTGCGCGGCCTCGCGCCGAAGGACGTCGTGTTCTACACGTCCGGCCGGGCCAGCCTCGAGACGGCCTATGCCTACAGCCTGTTCGCGCGCCTGTACGGCTCCAACAACCTGCCGGACAGTTCCAACATGTGCCACGAGACGACCTCCGTCGCGCTCAAGGCGACCATCGGCGCCCCGGTCGGCACCGTGGTCTACGACGACTTCGGGATCTGCGACGCCATATTCTTCTTCGGCCAGAACACTGGCAGCAACAGTCCGCGTTTCCTGCATGCCCTGCAGGACGCCGCCAATCGGGGCTGCCGCATCGTCACCTTCAATCCCGTGCGCGAGAAGGGGCTGGAGACCTTCGTCAATCCGCAGCACCCCACCGAGATGCTGACGGGGCGCGAGACGCAAATCTCCTGTCAGTACCACCAGGTCAAGCCCGGCGGGGACATCGCCGTTCTCGTCGGCATGTGCAAGCACGTGCTGGAGCAGGACGAGCGGGCGCGGGCGCGTGGCCGGCCGGTGCTGGACCGCGATTTCATCGATCAGCACACGACGGGCTTCGACGCCTTCGAGGCCTTCGTGCGCGGGGTGGCCTGGGCCGACATCGAGGCGGCGGCCGGCCTGGAGCGCGGCGCGATCGAAGCCGCGGCACAGGTCTATGTCGGAGCCGAGCGTGTCATCGGGGTGTATGGCATGGGGCTGACGCAGCACGCTCATGGATTCGACAACGTCGCGCTGCTGGTGAACCTTCTCCTGCTTCGCGGCAATATCGGCCGGGACGGCTGCGGCATCTGTCCGGTGAGGGGCCATTCCAACGTGCAGGGACAGCGGACGGTCGGCATCTCGGAGAAACCCGAACTGGTGCCGCTCGACAAGCTCGCGGAAATGTACGGTTTCGAGCCGCCGCGCGAGAAGGGACTGACGACGGTCGACGCCTGCAAGGGCATCCTCGACGGCCACGTGAAGGCGTTCATCGGCCTCGGCGGCAACTTCGTGCGCGCCATTCCGGAACGGGACGCCATGGAGGAAGCGTGGACGCGCATGCGGCTGACGGTACAGATCGCCACAAAGCTCAACCGCAGCCATCTGGTGAACGGCGAAGTAGCCTACCTCCTGCCTTGCCGTGGCCGCAGCGAGGAGGAGCAGGTGGTGACCATGGAGGACAGCCTGAGCTGCATCCATGGCTCCACGGGCGGGCGGGAGCCGCCCTCGCCCGAGGTGCTGCCCGAGCTCGCGATCGTCGCCGGGTTGGCCAAGGCCGCGCTCAAGCGTAACCCCAGTGTGCCGTGGGACGACTGGGTCGCCGACTACGGGCTCGTGCGCGACCGGCTGGAGGAGACCTATCCGGAGTATTTTTCGGATTTCAACAATCGGCTGTTCACGCCGGGCGGCATCTACCGCGGCAACAAGGCGCGCGAACGCATCTGGAAGACCGAGAGCGGCAAGGCGGTGTTCACCGTGCCCAAGGAGCTGACTGCTTGCGGCTTCGCCGATGCGGCGGACCGCTTCCGCCTGGTCTCCCTGCGCAGCAACGACCAGTTCAACACGACCATCTATGGCTACAGCGACCGCATGCGCGGCGTCGAGGGCACGCGCGAGGTCGTGCTGATCAACCCGCAGGACATGGAGCGTCACGGCTTGCGCGAGGGGCAGACCGTCTCCCTGGTGAGCGACGCCGACGACGGCGTCCCACGGCGCGTCGACGGCCTCAAGGTCCTGCCCTTCTCGCTGCCCGATGGATGCGTGGCGGCCTACTACCCCGAGGTCAACCCGCTGGTGCCCCTGTCACATCATGACGAACGGTCGAAGACGCCGGCGTCGAAGAGCATACCCGTGCGAATCGAGGCTGGAGGGTGACGGCGCGCGGCGGCTGCGGCGCCGATGCCGACCAGCGACCTCAGGAAGATGTCCGGGAGGCCTGCTCCCCGTTCGGCGGCCGCAGATAGCCCACGACCAGGCGCGTGACCTCGTCGATGAACCGGTCGCGGTCGCCGTCCGGCGCCGCGGGCCTGCGGATGACAAAGTCATGGATCAGGGCCTCGACGGTGGTGACGCAGATCGAGGTTGCCATGTCGAGGTCCGCGACCGAGACCTCGTGACGCCGTTCTGCGAGGTAGCCCCGGACAAGCAGGAAAGTCTCTCGCTGCAGCGCCTCCACATCGGCGAGCCCGCCCATGCGCGGCACCTCGTCGGCGAAGACCCGATGCAGGGTGGAATCGACGAGATGAGCGTCGACCGTGGCCCGCACCAGTTCGCGCATCGCGCGCTCCAGGCCGAAGGACGCCACCTCCTTCAGGGCATCGCTCACCAGCCCGAGCATCTCGCGGTTGTGGCGCGCCACCAACGCGGCCACGAGCGCCTCCTTGTTGGGGAAGTACTGATACAGCGACCCCACGCTCACGCCCGCCGTCGCGGCGATCCGGTTGGTGCTGGCGCGGTCGTAGCCGTCCCGCGTGAGAACGCGAGCGGTGGCGTCGAGCAGCGTCTCCACCGTCGCGCGGGACCGCGGCTGGGATGCCGATTTCCTTGGGTTCGTCGGGATCCGGCGCGGCATGGCCCCTCTTCCGCCAATGCGAGTAGACAATACGAGCCATAGCTCGCAAATTCATCGCATGCAACCGCCCCTCCCCTTCACCCTTCCGGATGAAAGGCACTGCGATGCTGACCCTTCCCTATCGAACCCTGATGCACCAGAAGCGTTGGGCAACCAATGGCCTCAGTGCGGTCGTCGCCGACAGTCTTCACCGCTTGTCGGACGAGCAACAGATCCTCATCCGGCGGCTGCTCGACCACATCCAGGCTGTCGACGAGATCTTCCGCCACACCCTCGAAGCGCGCCCGCACGGGCATGCGGCGCCGCGCTCGGCCGAGCTGCCAGCCTTCGATGAGCTGGTCCGCCGCGCACGATCCACCGCGGACTGGTATGCCGCCTACGCGGACGCCCTGATGCCCGAAGAGGTGGACGAGGTGATCGCGTTCCATTTCTCGAACGGCGAGCCCGCACGCATGACACGCGGGGAGATGCTTCTGCACGTCGCGACGCACGGCGCCGGCCATCGCGGCCAGGTCGCGCTCCTGCTACAGAAGAACGGGATCCAACCTTGGCCGGACCGGCTTACGGACTTCCTGCAGGCCGAAGCCTCCAGAACGTCACGCCACCGCCTTGAAACGGAGGTCGCCGTCTCATGAAGCCACCCAATCTGGAGCGTTTCCCGATCCATCTCGGACGCGCCGGGCGCGCCGTCGCCCAGCCCGAGTTCGACGGCATGCCCTGGTATGCCGCCTACACCGAGCGCCATGGCGCCGACGGCAGCGACGGACGGCTCGTCCAGCAGTTCAGCTTCGCCGAGAGCTGGACGAGCTGGGAACGGCATCCCGCCGGCGACGAGGTCGTGATCTGCACCGAAGGCGAGATCACGCTGTTCCAGGAGCTGCCGGACGGCACGCGAAGCGTCACGCTGCGGCCGGGCGACTATGCGATCAACCCGCCGGGTATCTGGCACACGGCAGACGTCGCGGGCCGGGCGACAGGCCTGTTCATCACCGTCGGCTGGGGAACGGAGCATCGGCCGCGTTGAGGCGGCGTCTACGACGCCACTCGTCACGGCCGACGACTGCGCCAACGGCCGCCGCCATGACGGCCAGGGCGAACCAGGTCAGGGCATAGACCAGATGCTCGTTGCGGAAAGCGACGACCGTCAGCCCGCCGATCGGCCAGCCACCCGGGTTGGCCGCACCGTCGGCGTCGATGAAGAACGGCGCGACATGCGTCAGTCCGCGAGCGGTGGCGATGGCCGCGACGTCGCGGGAATACCAGCGGTCAGCGCCGGGATCGTTGCGACGCAAAAAACCGGCGGGTTCGCTCATGCGCAGCAGCCCCGTGACTTCGACCTCCCCGGGATTGCCGGCCTGCCGCGTGGCGCCGTCACGGCGCTGGGGTGACACGAAACCACGGTTGACCAGGATCGTGGTCCCCTGCGGTGTTCGAAGCGGTGTCAGCACCCACCAGCCGCCGCCATGCTCCGTGACGGCCTGCACCAGGGTCTCTCGATCGTGGAGGAAACGGCCGGTCAGCCGGACGCGGCGATAGGCGTCCTTCGCTGCGTCGATCTCGGGCCAGGCAGCCGCGGTCGGCACCGCCACGGGATCGGCATGGATGCGGTCGCCGACGCGCTGGATCATTTCGAGCTTCCACACCCGGCGCTCGAGTTGCCAGACGCCGAGCGCCATGAAGCCCGCCGCGCCGACCAGCGCCAGCACGAGCAGACCGAGCGTCGATAGCGAGCGGCCGTGGGCCGTCGCATATGCTGGATTGGGCATTGCAGGGCAGAGTATGCACGTTCGGACGCAGGTGGTGCACGCAGCATCGCCCATCGCAACCGGCTGTTGCGAAGGCTGGACGCGACAACCGATCCAGCTCATCATTGTTTCAGACCCGCTCCTCCGGAGAGCCCGCATGAATCCGATGGACGTCTTCGTTACGGAAGGCAACGTCGAGATTTACCTGAGCCGCCTCTATGCGACCTGGAGCGCCGAGGAGCGGCAGAAGCTGCTGTCCCTCGTGATCGCCGAGGAGGCCAAGATGGGCCTCAGCCGTGAGCATCTCGAGAACGGTCAGCGGCGCGTCGCCGACGGGCGGGAACGCGTTGCCCGGCAGCGCGCACTCGTGGCCGCGCTGCCCCAGGCGAAGCAGGCTGGCAGCCAAGCGGCCCTCCTGCTGAGGACGCTCGAGGAGCTCCAGGCGCTGCTCGAGCAGCACCTGGAGGTGCTGCAACAACGGCACGAGGGCAGCAGGCTCTAACCGGCTCGACCGGACCGGGCGGCAGTGCTTCCATGCGGCAAATGGCCCGCAAGCTCAAGACCTACACCACCTCCGCCGGCTTCTTCGATCTCGCGGTCGCGGCCCCGTCCATGAAAGCGGCCCTCGAAGCCTGGGGCGCACGCAACGACCTTTTCCGCCAGGGCTTCGCCGCCATGTCCGACGACCCGGCGATCGTCGCCGCAACCATGGCCAGTCCGGGTGTCGTGCTGCGCCGTGCCGTCGGAACGCGCGAGCCATTTCGCGAGCGGGCGGAGTTGCCGCGCAACCTGCCCGTCCGGGACAAGGCCAGGCAGCCGCCCACGAAAGCCGAGGCAAGCAAGAGGACGCATCGCACGCCTGCCGTCGATGACGAGGCCGGGCGCAACGCCGCGGCGGCCTACGAAAAGGAGCAGAAGCGCCGCCGGGAAGAGGCTGCCCGGCAGAAGGCGCGCCAACGGCGCGAGCGGGCGATCGCCGCTGCGGACGCCGCCCTGGAGAAGGCGCGACGCAAACATGACGCGACGATCGCGGCAATCGAGAAGCAGCGCGCCGCGCTGGACAGCAAGATCGCCGCGGAGGAAGTGCGCTGGCGCAGGACGCAGGACCGGCTGGAGGCGGCGCTGCGGCGGGCGCGGTCGGTCAGCCACCTGCGTGCCGTGCCGTCGGGATGAAGCGCGCTCGGGAACGGCCGTGCCGAGACCCGGTTGACGTCGATCAATGCCAGCCGGGGGGCCGGCCCGACAAGGTCATCTTCATCGCAGGGAGCGCGGCAGCTTCCAACTCGAAGAGTGGGCATGGGTAATGGCGCGTCGGCAGAGAAGTTCCGCTCGAGAAGACATCCTGCAGCAGGATGCAGCGTGGCATGCTATGACGTCGCAGGCGGCCATCGAGGCGCAGCACTCCAGCGCCGGCGGGCTGACGGCCGAGGAGGCAGCAGGGCGTCTGGCGAGCCACGGACCCAACCGGCTGCCCCGGGGCCGCCGCCGCGGCCCCCTCGTCCGCTTCCTCCTGCAGTTCCACGATCTCCTCATCTATGTCCTGCTCGCCGCCGGCGCGCTGGCCGCAGCGATCGGGCACGCGACGGACGCACTGGTCATCTTCGCCGTGGTCCTGCTCAATGCCGTTATCGGCTTCGTGCAGGAGGGCCGCGCCGAGAAAGCCCTCGAAGCCATCGGCTCCATGATCGATCCGCAGGCCACCGTGGTGCGCGACGGCCACCGCCTGACGATTCCGGCCGCCGAGGTGGTGCCGGGCGACGTCGTGCGGCTCGAGGCGGGCGACCGCGTGCCGGCCGACCTGCGCCTGATCGGCGCGCGCAACCTGCGGATCGACGAGGCCGTCCTGACCGGCGAGTCGGTGCCCGTGGACAAGGCCTTGGCGCCGGTCGATGCGCAGGCGCCGCTGGGCGACCGGTTCTCGATGGCGTTCTCCGGCACCCTCGTCGCGGCGGGGCAGGCCACCGGCGTAGCGGTAGCGACCGGCGCCGCTACCGAACTGGGACGTATCAGTTCGATGATCGGGACCGTGGAGCGGCTCGCCACGCCACTGGTGCGCCAGATGGACCGGTTCGCGCGGCAGATCACCCTCGCCGTGGCCGGGCTGTCCGGCCTCGTGTTCGCCTACGCCGTGCTGGTTCAGGGCTACAGCCTCGACGAGGCCTTCATGGTCGTCGTCGGCCTCGCCGTCGCCGCCATCCCCGAAGGCCTGCCGGCGGTGATGACCATCACGCTGGCCGTCGGCGTGCGGCGGATGGCTCAGCGCAACGCCATCATCCGCCGGCTGCCGGCCGTGGAGACGCTGGGCTCGGTGTCGGTCATTTGCTCGGACAAGACCGGCACGCTGACCATGAACGAGATGATGGCCAGCACGGCCGTCACCGCCGACCGGACGATCGCGGTCGAAGGCGCAGGCTACCGACCCGAGGGGCGCTTCCGTATCGCCCAGGGCGATGGCGCCGGCGAGCCGCTCGACCCGGCCGCCGATCCGGTGCTTGAGGAGCTGTCGCTCGCGGCGTTGCTGTGCAACGACGCCGATCTGCGGTCGACGGACGGAAGCTGGACCGTCGATGGCGATCCCATGGAAGGCGCCCTGGTCTCGATGGCGATGAAGGCAGGGCACGACGCGCAAGCGGCGCGGGCTGGCTTCACCCGGCTCGACACGCTGCCCTTCGATCCGCGGCATCGCTACATGGCGACGCTGCATGCGCGCGATGGGCGCGGCCCCGTCATCTACGTCAAGGGCGCACCGGAGCGCGTCCTTGCGATGTGCAGCTCGACGGCGACCCTGTCAGGCGAAGGTCCGATCGATGCCGCGGCGTGGCATCGCCGCATCGAGCGACTGGCCGCCGACGGCCAGCGCGTTATCGCCCTGGCGCGCCGCGTTCCGGACGAGGATGTCCGCGCCCTCGTGCCCGACGAAGTCGAGCACGGGCTCACCCTGCTGGGGCTGGTCGGACTGATCGATCCGCCGCGTCCTGAGGCGGTCGCTGCCATCGCCGAATGCCGGTCGGCAGGAATCCGGGTCAAGATGATCACCGGCGACCATGCGGCGACCGCACGCGCGATAGCCGTACAGCTCGGCATCGCCGACGATCCGAAGGCGGTGACGGGCCAGGACCTAGACCTGCTCGCGGAGGACGGGCTGCATGCCACGGCGCGCGACGCGACGGTGTTCGCCCGCACCAGTCCCGAGCACAAGCTGCGGCTGGTGGAATCGCTGCAATCGGACGGCTCGGTGATCGCCATGACGGGCGATGGGGTCAACGACGCACCGGCGCTGAAGCGCGCGGATGTCGGAGTCGCCATGGGCGGCAAGGGCACGGAAGCCGCGAAAGAAGCCAGCGAGATGGTGCTCGCCGACGACAACTTCGCCTCGATCGTCGCCGCCGTGCGCGAGGGCCGCACGGTCTACGACAATCTGACGAAGGTGATCGCCTGGACCCTGCCGACCAACGGCGGCGAGGCCCTGACGATCATTCTCGCCATCCTGTTCGGCCTCACCCTGCCGGTGACGCCCATCCAGATCCTGTGGGTCAACATGGTGACGGCAGTTGCGCTCGGCCTCACGCTGGCTTTCGAGCCGACCGAGCCAGGCGCCATGCGCCGGGCGGCCCGCCCGGCCGGCAGGGGCATTCTCTCCGGCCGGCTGCTGTGGCGCATCCTGTTCGTATCGGTGCTGATGGTGGCAGGTACGTTCGGCATCTATGGATGGGCGGTGCAGCGGGAGCTCTCGATCGAGACGGCCCGCACCATGGCCGTGAACACGCTGGTGATCATGGAGATCTTCTATCTGTTCAGCGTGCGCTACGTGCATGGCAGCTCGCTCAGCTGGCAGGGGGTGCTGGGCACGCGCGCGGTGTTGACCGGCGTCGCGACGGTGACCGCGGCGCAACTCGCCTTCACCTACCTGCCGCCGCTGCAGACGGTGTTCGCGACGCGCCCGGTCGCGCCGGCGGACGGGCTCGCGATCGTGGGTGTCGGCATCGTGCTCCTGGTGATCGTGGAGATCGAGAAGCACATCGTCGACCGGCTCGCGCGGGCGCGATAAGTTCCGCGCGGATAGAACCGTCAGGAGTGCCGCTTGCCAGCCCCGATTCCACAGCCTGTCGCCGCCTCGTTGACGCGCGCCGCCATTTTCCTCGTCGTGACGATGAAAGACGGCGCTGAGAGCGAGGGCAACGTACGTGCGCTATGCGGCGACCTTTCCGGCCTCCTGCGCTCGGTCGGCTTCCGCGACCTCGACGGCCGGCTGTCGTGCGTCACGGCGTTCGGATCGCAGGCCTGGGACCGGCTGTTTGGAGAGCCTCGGCCGAAGGAGCTGCATCCCTTCCGCGAGATCCGTGGCCAGCATCATGCCGTTTCGACGCCGGGCGACGTCCTGTTCCACATCCGCTCCATGCGCATGGACCTCTGCTTCGAGCTGGCGGCGCAGATCATGGCACGGCTCGGCAGTTCGGTGAGCGTGGCCGACGAGGTGCACGGCTTCCAGTATTTCGACGACCGCGACCTGCTGGGTTTCGTCGACGGCACGGAGAATCCGGTGGACCAGGAGGCCCTGGACGCCACCGTGATCGGCGAGGAGGATCCGGCGTTCACCGGCGGCAGCTACGTCATCGTCCAGAAGTACCTGCACGACCTCAAGGCATGGAATGCGGTCCCGGTCGAGCAGCAGGAAGGCTTCGTCGGCCGCACCAAGCTCTCGGACATCGAACTGGCCGACGGCGTGAAGCCTTCGTTCGCCCACAATGCCTTGACGGTGATCGAGGAGAACGGCCAGGAGCTCAAGATCGTGCGCGCCAACATGCCGTTCGGCGCGCTGGGCAAGGGCGAGTACGGCACCTACTTCTGCGGTTATGCCCGGTCGCCCAGCCGCATCGAGCGGATGCTCGAGAACATGTTCGTCGGCAGCCCGCCTGGCAACTACGACCGGCTTCTGGACTTCAGCCGCGCTGTGACCGGCACGCTGTTCTTCGTCCCGCCGGCGACGTTCCTGGACGACGTCGCGGCGGAGCCGGCGGCTCCTGAGGCCGTCGAATCCGCGCGGGCCGAGGGCGATGCCGCCCCAGCGTCTGCGACCGACGGCTCACTCGGGGTCGGTTCGCTGAAGCCCCCGGCGAAGGCGGGGTAGCCCGGCGCTGGCCCGTGGAGCGCTGACCCCTTCCTCATCGGCCCGCCGCGGCGAGCAGCACGACAAGGTCACCCACCAACGCCACGGCGGCGATCGCCACCAGCGCCAATGCGGCATAGGCATGGGTCTTCTGTCTCATCGGAGCAGCGGATGATCGAACGACAGCAAGGCCGCTGCGCGCGATGCCTGCCGTCGACCAGACGAAGAACAGCCCGAAGATGGCGATGCCGGCCACAACCGGAAGCACAGAGGCCATCCCGAGTACGAGGGCAAGGACCACCAGATATCCAGCGATTCCATTGATCCAGAAGCTCCTGCCGAGACTGAGCTGACCTCTCCAGTGAGCGAGCACATAGTCGACGAGCGGCATTGTCATGAATGTTGAATGGAATGCCGCATCATCGCTTGCGACTTCTTCACGATCAACGCGGCTTTGCTCCGATGACGATGCGGATCGGCGCGTCCGTCGGGGCTGGACTCTGAGGCCCGTCGAACGTGCCGCGATGACGGCGCCAGTCCGCCGGCCAATCCCCCTTCGTCACCTCGAAGCCGGCCGAGCGCAGAGCGTCCAGGAGGGCAGACGCAGCTTCCAACGTCGCGGGCGGGCTGCCGTCCCTGACGAGCACGACCACGCCGAAGATCCCGGCGACACCCTTCCACGTCCATGTCTGCGCCTCCCACCCCGCATCGCCGAGATAGCCTGAAATCGTCGAGGCAGCTTGGGGAGCGCCCGATATCTGATCGACGATGAGAATGGCCGCCTTCGTGTCCGCGAATCGCCCCAGGCTGGCCACGACCGGCGACCGCTGCGCCTCGTGGCCCGTCGCAGCGGCGTCGGGAGCGGTTGTCTCCCCTTTCCCATCCGCTTCCGTCGCCGACGCCTGGGCCGGATCCGCGGTGCCTCCCGCCGCGCCCCTGACCAGTTTACCCAGGTCGGCCAGCCGGCGCTGGATCTCCGCCGCATCGATCAGCGGCGTCCGATCCCCATCGTCGGCAACGGCCTGCCTGGCGGCCGCGCTCTCGCGGCTGACACGGGCCGCTCGCTCGTTGGCTTCGCGGGCCGCCTGCTCGAAGGCGGCCGCCCGCTCGCGGGCCGCAGCGGCGTCCCTTTCGAGCGCCACGAGCCGCTCCCGCGCCGCAGAGACTTCCTGTTCGAGTGCCGCCGTCCGGCCCCGCGTCGTGGAGACCTCCTGTTCGAGCGATGTCGCGCGCCCCCTGGCCGTGGATACCTCCTGCTCGAGCGCGGCTGCCCGGGCGCGCGCCATGGATACTTCCTGCTCGAGCTGCGCGGACTGGCTTTCACTGTCTCGCTCGAGTGCGGAAAGCTCATGAGCGCGGACGGCGCCATTGAACCTCGATGACAGCCACGCCGAGACGCCCAGCGCCACGACGGCGACGACGGTGACAATGAGGCTGGCGATCATGGCCTTGTCCGCGAACGCCGCCCATGCTCGAAGCTGATCGATATCCATGCTCCCCGGCTTGTTGGAGCGCATCTCAGGGACGGTGGTCGCCATCGTACTCTGCCTGCGCGTTGTGGTCGGACGCGCACTGTATCGCCCCGCGATCGCCTGCCGTCGACCCCCAATCGACGGATGAGCTTTCCTTCGGCGCACCGGACACCGTCTTGTCATCGCCCGGCACGCCAGCGGAACAAAGCCGAGGCAAACCCGATGAACCTGCAGCGGCAGCGCATGGAGGGCGCGATGGAATGGACGGACATGTTTTTCCAGAATTGGGCCGGGGTTGGCCGCACCGTGGTCGTCGGCGCCCTCGCCTATTGCGCCCTGGTCCTGTTCCTGCGCATCTCGGGAAAGCGCACCCTGGCGAAACTCAACGCCTTCGATCTCGTCGTCACCGTGGCCCTGGGCTCCACACTGTCGGCAGTCTTGCTGCAGGAATCCATTGCCCTGGCCGAAGGCGCCACGGCGCTCGGCCTGCTCATCGCGCTCCAGTTCGTCGTCACCTATCTGTCGGTACGCTCCCGCTCGTTTGCGAAGATGGTACGCTCCGAACCGGCCCTCCTTGCCCGGGCCGGCAGCTTTTGCGACGCGGCCATGACACGGGAACGCGTCACGCAGGACGAGGCGCTGAGCGCGGTGCGCTCTGCGGGAGGCCATCGGATCGACGACGTGGAGACCCTGATTCTGGAAAGCGACGGCACCATCAGCGTCGCTCTGCGGACGCCGCAGGAGGGCGGCGGATGACATCCGTGCGGACGAAATCGACGAAGGCACGCAGCGGAGCCGGCGGGTGCCGTCGGCCCGGGTAGTAGAGGAAGGGGCCGGAGAAGCTCTGCCACCATGTCTGCAGCACTGGCTCCAGCGCACCGCTGTCGAGATAGGGCTGCAGCCATCCTTCGAACAGATGGATGATGCCCACGCCGTCCACGGCGGCGGCCACGGCGAGGTCGATCGCCGCACCGAGCCGGATGACCAACGGCCCTGACGCATCGACCCGCACGACCTCCCCCTCCCGCTCGAATTCCCAGACCGGCATGGCGCCGCTGGCGAACTGGCCGCGCAGGCAGGCATGGCCCAGCAGATCGGCCGGATGCCGCGGCCGGCCGCGGCGGTCGAGATAGGAGGGCGCGGCGGCGGTGGCGAAGCGCTGCACGCGCGGACCGATGGGCACCGCGATCATGTCCTGCTCGAGCCGCTCGTCGTATCGGATTCCGGCATCGCAGCCCGCGGCAATGATGTCGACCAGCGCGTCGTCGACGATCACCTCCAGGCGGATGTCGGGATAGGCCTTCAGGAAGGGCGGGACGATCGGCGGCAGCACCAGCCGCGCCGCGATCGCCGGCACGTTGAGTCGCAGCGTGCCGGCCGGCCGGTCGCGGAAGCTGTTGACCACGTCCAGCGCCGCCTCGACCTCGCCGAGCGCCGGGAGCAGCCGCTCCAGCAGCCGTGCGCCCGCCTCGGTGGGCGCGACGCTGCGGGTCGTGCGGTTGAGCAGCCTGACGCCCAGCCGAGATTCCAGACGCCTGACCGCATCGCTCAGGCTGGAGGCGGAGACAGCGCCCGCTCGCGCCGCCTCGCGGAAGCCGCCAGCGCGAACCACGGCCACGAGGGCGGAGAGTTCCGTGAGGTCCGTCATTGTACGCGATCCCGAACAACCCGTTCTTATCCTGCGCTCTTATCGAACGGCACGGCAAAGTCCACCTTCCTGCCCGTTGCTTGCGGAGGATCACATGAGCACGTACGGACTGGGCGACTTCACCGTGAACCGCATCGGCTACGGCGCGATGCAGCTCGCCGGGCCGGGCGTATTCGGTCCGCCGAAGGATCGCGCGACCGCCGTCGCCGTCCTGCGCGCGGCGGTGGCCGGTGGCGTCAACCACATCGACACCAGCGACTATTACGGCCCGCATGTCACCAACCAGCTCATCCGCGAGGCGCTTCATCCCTATCCCCGCGGCCTCGTCATCGTGACCAAGGTCGGGGCCGTGCGTGGCGCGGACGCCTCGTGGATCCCGGCCCTCACGCCCGCGGACCTCACCCGCGGCGTGCACGACAACCTGCGCAATCTCGGCGTCGACTTCCTCGACGTCGTCAATCTGCGCGTCGGCGGCCTGCACGGCCCCGAACCGGGCTCCGTCGAGGAGTCCTTCACCGCCTTGGCCGAACTGCAGCGCCAGGGTCTCATCCGCCATCTCGGCCTGAGCAACGTGACCTCCGCACAGGTGGCCGAGGCGAGCCGCATCGCCAAGGTCGTCTGCGTGCAGAACCAGTACAACATCGTGCACCGCGCGGACGATGCCCTGATCGACGAGCTGGCGGCCAAGAACATCGCCTATGTCCCCTTCTTCCCGCTCGGTGGCTTCACGCCCCTGCAGTCCTCCACCCTCTCCGAAGTGGCCGCCCGGCTCGGCGCCACGCCGATGCAGACGGCCCTCGCCTGGCTGCTGCAGCGCGCACCCAACATCCTGCTGATCCCCGGCACGTCCTCGCCCGACCATCTGCGCGAGAACCTCGCCGCGGCGAAGGTCGTGCTACCCGACGAGGCCCGGACGGCGCTCGACCGGCTCTGAGGAACGGTCACCTGACCGTCTCCCGCGCCGGATATTCGAGCTGTGTCGCGACGACGTCCTTCGTGCGGGTGCCGTATCGCGCGGCAATGGCCCGAAGCGTCAGGTCCTGCGCGTCGGCCGGCGGCCGGCGGGGAAAGGTCGAGACGCGACGGTCCTCGGGCCAGGCTGCGGCCACACGATCCGGCAGCACGCGAACGCCGTTCGCCGTGACGACGGCCGGCGGGGAGTCGGCATGCGTCACCGCCCTCGAGCGGTAGGTCCGCGACCAGGCGTCGGCGACCAGTGCAAGCGATACTTCGTCCATGCCGGACTGCAGCTCTATGCCCAGCTCCTCGCGCTCCCAGAAGGCGAGCGTGTTGGCGAGCACGGTCGCCGCGAACGGGCGCGTGAGCTTGAACGCATCGCTCGCGTGTCGCGCATCCCAGCGCGCGAGTCCCAGTTCGCGGGCAACCGCCTCCGCTCTGTTCCGGCCGGCGATCGCCTCGATCAGGGTCAGCATCATGGGCATGGAGGCCGTGATGCCGGTCGTCGTCACGACGGCCCCGTCCGCCACCATGCGGCGGTCCGCGACGTAGTGGATCGTGGGATGGCGATCGAGCAGCTCGCGCCGGTAGTACCAGTGCGTCGTCGCCCGCTTGCCGTCGAGAAGCCCGGCGGCAGCGACCACCTTGGCGCCCGCACAGATGCCGATGATGGTGGCACCCTTCTCCGCCTGCCGCCGGAGCCACGCGCGCACGGCCGGATCGTCGTCGCGGCTCATGGCAGGCACGATCACATAGTCGGCGCCGCGGGGATGCGCATCGTCGAACGCCGCCACGCTGGCGTCGGGGTCGACGGCCAATGCCGGAAAGAGCCGCACCGAGCCAGGACCGCTCGCCAGCATCATGACGTCCGCGACAGCGGCGCGGCGCAGGATCCCTGTCGGCACCAGATAGTCCGTCGTCTCCGTAGCGTCGTTGAGGCCGACGACCGCGATCAAGGGCCGCTGCCGCTTCGCCGGCCGCAGCGCCGCCAGTAGCGCCTCGGCCTCCGCCGCGGGAACAGACGGTGCCGCGACGGCAGCCGGCGCCGACGGGAGGCTGATCAGCCAGGCGCCGAATCCCGCCAGCGCAAGCCCCAGGAATGCCACGATCCCCACGATGAAATAGCGCTTCACCATGACCAGAATGCCTTTCTGTTTCTCGCGTCTCTGCCACTGCCATGGTCCGGAAGTTCCTGCCAATGCATCACGTGGTTCTTGTCGTTTATGACGGTTTCGAGTGTCTCGACATGTCGGGCCCGACCTCGGTGTTCAACGGCGCCAATCGCGCGCTGGGCCGCAACGGCCGGCCGCCCTTCTATCGGATCGACCTGGTCTCCGCGGGCGGCGGCCCGGTGACGAGCAGCAGTGGGATCGCCGTCCAGACGCAGCGCCTCGATGCGCCGCGGTGCGAGAAGATCGGCACGCTGCTGATCGCCGGTGCCGAACGGGAGCATCTGCTGCCGGCGATGGCCGATCCCGTGCTGCGCGCACGGCTTCCACGGCTGGCCGAGCGGGCGCAGAGGTTCGGCTCGGTCTGCTCCGGCGGATTCATCCTGGCCGCCCTCGGCCTGCTGGACGGCCACCGCGTCGCCTCGCACTGGGATGCCTGTGCGCCTCTCGCCGAGGCCTTCCCCAACGTCACCGTCGACGCCGATGCGGTGTACGTGGTCGACGGGCGGATCTGGACGTCGGCCGGCGTGACCACCGGCATCGACATGGCGCTGGCGATGGTGGTGCACGACCTCGACGCGACGATCGCGGGCGAGGTCGCCAAGCGCCTGGTGCTCTATGCCCGCCGGCCCGGCCATCAATCGCAGTTCAGTCCGCTGCTGCAGGCGCAGGCGAAGGCAGACAGTCCGCTGGGCGACCTGATCGGATGGATCCACGCCAACCTCGATGCGACGCTGGACGTGCCGACGCTGGCGGCGCGCGCCGGCCTCACCGAGCGGACCTTCCATCGCAAGTTCGTCGCCACGACGGGAGAGACGCCCGCGCGTTTCGTGGAGACGGCGCGGCTCGACGCGGCGCGCCTGCTGCTGTCGCGCGGCCTGTCGCTGAAGGCCGTCGCCGCGCAGGTCGGGCTGTTCCCGCCGGCCCGCCTCGCCGACGCCTTCGAGCGCCGCTTCGGCGTCGCCCCACGGCTGTTCCGCGACATGCATGCCGAGGTCAAGTCCCACCAGCATTGAGGCTCACCGACGGCCAAAGCCGGCCAGGCTTGCATAGCCGCGCACGATCGCCTGTCGTTCGTCGTGCGACGCGACGCGTTCGATATCGTCGAAACCGTCCGGAGCACGCGCCTCGACCACGTCGATGACGCGTTCCGGGCCGCCCTCCCGATTGGCGAGCACGATCTTCTCGGTCACGGGCCGGCGCTCGGCGTCATAGGCAGCCAGCGCGGCTTCGATCGAGCCTGCCGAGCGCAGGTGTGCGGCCAGACTGCGCGCGTCGAGTATGGCCTGGCTGGCACCGTTGGAGCCGACGGGATACATCGGATGCGCGGCATCGCCCAGCAGCGTCACGCGGCCGAAGGACCAGCCGGGCAGCGGATCGCGGTCGCAGTTCGGATACTCGTAGAAGCCGCCGGTTGCCTCGATGATCGCCGCGGGATTGACGAAATCCAGCCTGAACCGGTCGCGGACGAAGGGCAGCACCTCCGCGAGAACGCCGGGCCGGCTCCAGTCCTCGCGCCGCAGGGGCGCGGCGCCTGCGTCCCCGGTCCTGGCCATCACGGCCCAGTTCGTGAGCCGCCTGTCGCCACGGTCGGGGTCCGGCGCGATCGGATAGAACACGAACTTGGCGACGTTGCCGCCGGCGATCGCCATGGTGCGGCCGTCGCGCCAGGTCGGCCAGGAGGTGCAGCCGCGCCACAGCATGATGCCGCTCCAGACCGGCGGACCCTCGCCGGGATGGAGCCGGGCGCGCACGGTCGAGTGGATGCCGTCGGCGCCCACGAGGAGGTCGCCGGAAGCGGAAAAACGCGCACCGTCGCGGCCGGAGAGCTCGACCGTGACGCCCTCGCCCGACTGGCTGAAGTCCTGCACGGTGCAGCCGGTGCGGATGGCCCCGACGCCGAGGCGATCGACGACGGCATTGTGGAGCACGCCGAGCAGCCGGCCGCGATGGATGCTGAGCTGCGGATGCGCGTACCCTGCGTCCACGCCGCGCAATTCCCGCCACACGACCTGGCCGAGTCGATTGGCGTAGACGAGCTCGCGCGTGCGGATGCCCTGCGCATCGAGATCCGCCAGCAGGCCCAGGCCGGCCAGTTCCTGCACCGCATGCGGCAGCATGTTGATGCCCACGCCGAGCTCGCGCACCGCATCGGCACGCTCGAAGATCTCGACGTCGATGCCGCAGCGATGCAGGTACAGGGCGGTCGTCAGGCCACCGATGCCGCCGCCCGCGATCAGCGCTTTCATCGTGCGTCTCCCGGATCTGCAGAGGCCGGAGGCTACCGGGGCGAAGGGTCACCACGAATGACAGAAGACACGGAATCCCTGCCATCCGCGCGCGAGGTCATGCGGCGCCGGTCAGGTCCGACATCTCGTACAGCGGCCGGATCTCGATCTCGCTGGGACCCGGCATGGGATTGGGACAGCGCTTCACCCAGGCGACCGCCTCGTCCATGTCCCTGACCTCCCAGAGCCAGAAGCCCGCGACCAGCTCGCGCGTCGCCGCGAACGGCCCGTCGATCACCGTCCGGCCGGCACCATCGAAGGCGATGCGCTTGCCGTGCGAGGACGGCTTGAGGCCGTCGGCCTCGCGCAGGATGCCGGCCTGCCGCAGCTCCTCATTGAAGCGGCCCATCGCCTCCAGCAATTCCTGCGTCTGGGGCGTCAGGACGAAGCCCTTCTCGCTGTCCTCGGTCGCCTTCACGAGCACCATCACGCGCATCTTCCGTCTCCTTGCTCCGGTTCGGCCCGATCGGCCGTCGTGGGAACGACGAACGGCGCAGCCGCGGCCCGACATCGGCCCGCAGCTTTCTCTGCGGCCGACTTTTTGCGCTCCGTATAGGGGCCGGAAAAGCGGCGCTCCGGTGCAGACCGGCGCGGCAATTCGCCCTCGCGCGCGACGCTGGCGCCGGCGGCCATCAGCCACGACTTCCGGTGAGGAAGTCAAGGGAAGGGCCATGCTTCATTCGCCGATCGACCACACGGGCGTGCGGGCGGTCACCCCGCCGGCCGACAGCGCGATCGCACCGTGGTATGATGGGGCGACCCTGCTCGACAGCTACGCCGTCGCGTTCGTGCGCGACGAAGGCACCAGCATGCGCGCCATCGCCGGGCGCGCGCTGGAGGCGCCACCCGCCTGGGCCCGCGCGCTGATGCGCGTTCGCGACGGCGTCATGGCTCCGCTGGGCATCAAGACATCGGACATGCTGCGCCGCTCCGCGCACGGCGCGGATCGCGTGGATTTCTTCCGCGTGCTCGCCGAAGGCCCCGACGAAGTCGTCCTGGGCGAGGATGACCGGCATCTCGACTTTCGCCTGTCCCTCCTCTTCCGGACGGTGCCGACAGGGACGGAGATCGTCGCCACCACCGCCGTGCGAGCACACAACGCGCTCGGCCGGTCGTACATCCGGGTGATCCGGCCATTCCACGTGGCGATCGTCGGCTCGACGCTCCGGCGTCTGGCAAAGCCATCTCTCTGCTGAACCGGGCGGCAACCCCTTCTCGTCCGACGTGTTTTCCAGTCGTCAGCAATCGCGGAGCCGCTCCGGCTGCCAGCCGACGGCTCAGGAGGAAGCAATGCCGGCAAAATCGGCTGCACAGCAGAAGGCCGCGGGTGCGGCGCTGTCCGCAAAGCGGGGCGACACGCCCAAGAGCGAACTCAAGGGCCCGTCGCGATCGATGGAGAAGTCGATGAGCGAGAGCGAGCTCGAGAAGATGGCCTCGACCAAGCGCAAGGGTAAGCCCGAGCACAAATCAAAGAGCTGAGCCCGCGGCGGATCACCGGTCCCCGGCGGCGAAGGCGGCCATGAGATCGTCGCTCTTGAGCGTGACGCCGTACAGCAGCCGCACGAGGTAGTGGATGGCGTCGGTCACGTAGGCGGGCGAGCCGGTGGCGCAGGCGTCGGTCACCATGAGGCAGCCGTAGCCCAGGAAATTGGCGTCGCACAGGGTGGAGAAGACGCAGCGGTCGGTGTTGGTGCCGGAGAAGAGCAGCGTGTCGATGCCGCGGTTGCGCAGGACCGAATCGAGCTCGTTGTCGTGGAAGCCCGAGAGCCTGTGCTTGTGGACGATGAGGTCGGACGGATCCGGCTTCAGCTCGTCCACGAGCTGCGCGCCCCAGTCGCCCGCCACCAGGATCCGGCCGCGCCCCGGCACCGAGGGGTCGGCATAGGCCGGACGCGTGCCGCCGGCGGACATCTTGTTCAGGATGGGCGCCGAGATCTCGGCGCGGTCCGGCCGCACGCCCCAGTTCAGCCAGACCACCTGCACGCCGGCCCGGCGCGCCGCCCCGGTCAGCTCGATGAGCTTCGGGATGACCGCCGCCAGCGGCGCGGGATCGAAGCCCAGCCGCGGGAACCAGCCGTCCGGATGCAGGAAGTCGTTCTGCATGTCGACGACGAAGAGCGCGGTGCGCGACAGGTCGATCTCGGCACGCTGCGGTTCGGCATCGAACGAGACGAGGCGCGGCGGCGCGACCGGCCGTGCGAAGCTGAGGACGGGAGCGGCCGTCGGCGGCATGGGCCTGGATCCTACTGAGGCGGGCGGAAAGCTTAGGACCGAAGATGCGACGCGATCCATTGTTTTTTCGCCGATCTGCGGCCTGAATGCGACTCCACCACCCGCAGGGTCGGCATGCCGCAGGGAGCGGTGCTGCCTGGGGAAGCGATGGGGCAGGACCGCCATGGCTCAGTCTGAAGGAATGCATGCCACCCCGGTCGCGCTGGTCATGCAGCACAGCGTCGCGGACGCCAGCTATGCCGCCTACACGCACTGGCTCGCCCGACTGAAGGAGCAGCTGCGACGGCAACCCGGCTTCGTCGCCGACGAAGTCATCGCGCCCGCCCCGCCCGCGCAGCCCCAGTGGATCCTGGTCGCGCGCTTCGCCGACGCCAAGGCTGCCCGACGCTGGTTGGACAGCCCCGAACGCGCCGCCGCGCTGACCGAGATCCGCCACCAGCACCTCCTCGCGGACGAGGAGGTACATGTGATGGAGGATCGAGGTCCGCGGCAGCAGAACAGCACCTCCGCCTTCTTCGCCTACGACGTCCCAGCCGAAAAGGAAGCGGCGTTCCAGGCCTGGCAGAAGGCGATCCATGCCGAGGAGATCCGGCAGCCCGGATTCCTGCGCCGCAAGATCGAGCCGCCCGTGCCGGGTGCCGGCGACGAATGGATTATCGTCCTCACCTTCGACACCGACGCCAACCTGTCGCGCTGGCTGAACTCGGCCGAACGGCAGGCCCTGCTGCAGAAGGGCCGCGCGCTCGCCCTGGCCCCTCGCCTCTCCCGCACCAGCTACGGATTCGATTTCTGGTTCCGCGACAAGGACGCGCCGCGGCCGGGCAACGCAACGATCCTCAAGAACAATCTCCTGGTCCTGCTGGTCCTGAACCCCATCGTGTTCCTGTGGGGCCTCGGACCGGGCGCGGCGCTGGCGGCGCACGGCGTGCCGCCCTGGCTCGGCCTGTTCATCGGCGACCTGGTGAGCACGCAGCTGCTCGGCTGGCTGCTGGCGCCGGCGATCTTCAGGGCGTTCGGCTGGTGGCTGGCGCCCGAGGCCCGCTGGCGAACGACCTTCGCAGGCTCGGCGCTCCTCCTCACGCTCTATGCCCTCTCCATGGCGACCCACGCCGCCTTGCTCCGCTACGCCTGAAGCGCATCCCGCCGCGTCATCGCGAGATCGTGCGACCCAGAAAGTCCCGGATCAGCGGCACCATCTCGTCAGCCTTGTCCTCGAGCGCGAAATGACCGGTATCGATCAGATGAAACTCGGCCTTGGGAAGGTCGCGCCTGTAGGGATGGGCCCCCTCGGCGGGAAAGATCTTGTCGTTCCTGCCCCAGACGATCAGCGTCGGCGGCTGGTGCTTGCGGAAGTAGGCCTGCACGGCGGGATACAGCGGAAGGTTGGTGCGGTAGTCGTAGAAGAGGTCCATCTGGATGTCCGCATTTCCGGGACGGTCGAGCAGCGCCTGGTCGTGGACCCAGTTGTCGGGCGCGATCCTGCTCACGTCGCTGACGCCATCGGTGTACTGGAACCGGGTGATCTCCGGCGTGACCAGCACGTGCAGGGCCTTGCGGTGCGCCTCGGAACCGTCTGACCAGTAGGCCTTGATCGGATCCCAGAACTCCTTGAGCCCTTCTTCGTAGGCATTGCCGTTCTGGACGATGAGAGCGGTGATGCGGTCCGGATGCTTGAGCGCCAGGCGCCAGCCCACGGGCGCGCCGTAGTCCATCACGTACATCGCGTAGCGCCTGACGCCCATCTGATCGAGCAGAGCGTCGACCAGCTCGCCAAAACGGTCGAACGTGTAGGAGAACGTCTTGCGGTCGGGCATGTCGCTCTGCCCGTAGCCCGGATAGTCGGGAGCGATCACATGGTAGCGGTCGGCGAGCTCGGGGATCAGGTTGCGGAACATGTGCGACGATGTCGGGAAGCCGTGAAGCAGCAGGACCGTCGGCGCGTCGGCGGGGCCCGCTTCGCGATAGAAGATCTTGATGCCGTCGACCACGCGCGTCCGGTGGTGCGTCACGATCGGAGCCTTCTCGCCCGGCGCCGCCTCGGCTGCCGGAGCCTTGCCCAGACAGGCCGCACCGAAGGCCAGCACCGGCAGGCCGAAGGCCAACCGCCGGCGGCAGGTGGCAGTA
Organism: Pseudomonadota bacterium; assembly: GCA_049323495.1. GTDB lineage: Bacteria > Pseudomonadota > Alphaproteobacteria > Reyranellales > Reyranellaceae > Reyranella. The sequence continues at coordinate 172,868 of JBMONG010000032.1, read as the reverse complement.
CCCGTTCCGACCCGATCAACGACCCTCATGTCAGCCTCCAGGCAGAGGGCGACCGGTCACATGAGCCATCGCAGCCTCCGCTGCCTGCCTGCGTACCGCGTTGCAGCAGAACGGGGCAGCCGGTAAGTTCGTGAGGGAACTTCTCGAAATCTGAAACGACGGGACCGAGATGGATCGATTGGAGGCGATGTCGGTCGTCATCGCCGTGGCCGAGAGCGGCAGCATCTCCGCCGCCGCGCGTCGCCTGAAATCGCCGGTCGCTACCGTCAGCCGCAAGGTCGCCGAGCTCGAATCCCGCCTCAAGGCCCAGCTCTTCCAGCGCACCTCGCGGCGCATGACGTTGACCGCTGCCGGACGGTCCTACATCGAGGCCTGCAGGCGGATCATCGAGCAGGTCGACGATGCCGAGAGGGAGGTCTCGGGCGAGTACCGGCTTCCCAAGGGAGAGCTGGCGGTGACGACGCCCTGGGGCCTCGGGCACACGCACTTGCTGCCGCTTGCGGTCGAGTTCCTCGAAGCCCACCCGGAAATTTCGCTGCGGCTCATGCTGACCGACCGTGTCGTCAACATGGCCGGCGAGAATGTCGACGTCGCCATACGCATTGGAACGCTCCCGGACAGCACCCTGATCGCCACCCGCATCGGATCGATCCGCATCGTCGTGTGCGCGAGCCCGTCATACCTGAAGGAACGGGGCCGGCCGAAGCAACCCGGCGATCTGGCGAAGCACGATTGCATAACAATCGACGATCACGCGGTGCCCTCGGCCTGGCGGTTCGTGCGCGCCGGCCGTGCGCGCGTGGCCCCACTCCGCTCCCGATTGTGCGTCAATACCTCCGAAGCGGCCGTGCTGGCCGCCATCGAGGGCGCCGGACTGGCGCGCGTCATGTCCTACAAGGTGGACGGCGCGCGGCGCGCAGGAAAGCTGGCGGTCGTGCTGGAAGAGTTCGAACCGGAACCTCTTCCGGTGCACATCCTGTACGCGCCGCGAAAGCCGGGGCCGCTCAAGCTGCGCGCGTTCCTCAACTGGATGACGCCGCGGCTCAAGGCGCGGCTGGCCTTCGGTTGAGCGGAAACCTCTGGTCGAGGCCGCACGGCCCGTCCTCGTGACGACGGCGGCGGTCAGAGGGCCGTCCCATGATTTTCCTTGCAACCTCTCCCGCATGCGGGCGTAATTCCCACATCGCCGGCTCGTGATCCCTGAGCGTCGGCGGCTGGAAGACAGCGGCATCGGCTAGAATCAAGAATGTCCCGCGCTCCCGCTCACACATGTGACGGAGGGCGCAATGCGGACCGCGCTCGAATGTCTTGCGATGGCCGAACGGTGCGAGAGCATGGCCCGCGCCTGTTCCGACGAGACCGACGCGCGCATGCTGCGCGAGACTGCGAAGCACTGGCGGGCCCTCGCTGCCGTCGCGCCCGGCGCACTTGCAGGAGCAGTGCCTGCATCGCCAAGCAGAGGGTCGGCGCGGGCCGAAGGCCGGTCCAGTCGTCCTGATGATCCCTCGCCGACCGGCGGTGCGCTCCCCTAGTCCGTCAGCTCGGCGGAGCCATGGTGTCGGGCGCAAAGCCGGTCGGCAGGCCGTCGATGCTCCTCATGTTCTTCAGGCCCCAGTATCTTCGCAGATTGTCGATGCCCTGCGCCATCCAGTGGCGCGCGAGGCCGCCACGCTCCTGCCTGTAGTCGAACAGCGGCACGCCCAGGCCGCACGACGTCTGCACGAGGTCGACCGAAAGGCGTATGATCTGGCGTGCCCCGGCAATCTCCTCGAACGCCGGGACGAGATCGGCGTACTCCGGCGTGCCGCGCATCGGATATCTGGCGACGATTTCCTCGCGCACCTCCACGGGAAACTGGTCGAAGCCCACCCCCAGCACGTCGAGGAGCACCCCGGAATTGAGGAGCGCCACTTCGGGGCGCATGTACTTCGGAATGCCTGGAGTCGTGTGAAGCGCGATCGCTTCCCAGACGGCCTGCACCTGATCTTCAGCGATGCCGTGCGCGTCGAGAAACTGTCGGGCGGCGTTCGCGCCATCGACCTCGAAGCGTTCGTCGGGGCTCGAGAATCTCCGGACGAGGCCGAGATCATGAAAGGCGGCGGCCACGTAGAGAAGTTCAGGGTCGAAGCGCAGCTGCCTTTGACGGCCCTGCTCGACTGCGAACAGGTAGACGCGCATCGAATGATTGAAGAGCAGATCGGTGGCGTTCCCTCGCAGAATGTCGGTCGCCTCCTTGGCGAGGTGCGAATCGGGAATGGCGATGGAATGGGCAGGGCTCGGCGTGATCATGGTTCATCCCTTCTCGAGATCAGCTCGCCACGACGGCCAGCACGATCTTTCCCTTCGGCCGCGGCCGCTGGCCTTCCAGCATGAGATGAGCGTCGCGCGCCTGGGCGAGCGGCAGGACGGCCCCGACCCTCGTCCGGAGCGTCCCGTCGTCGATGAGGTGGGCGATCTCCGCCAGGTACCGGGCCGTGACGTCGACCAGGAAGAAGGCGGCCGTGACGCCATGGCGTTCGGCCAGTTGCCGGTCGGGATCGGACACCGCCGAGATCAGCCTACCGCCGCGACGGAGGACCTGGAACAAGCGGCTCTGGATCTCGCCGCCCACCAGATCGATCACGGCGTCCGCATCCCGGACGTCTTCCTCGAAGCGGCGGGTGCGGTAGTCGATCACCCTGTCCGCGCCGAGATCGCGCACGAGGGGAATGTCCTCCTCCGCCGCGGTCGCGATCGTCTGCAGGCCCGCGCGATGCGCCAGCTGGACTGCATAGGCTCCGACGCTTCCTGCGCCGCCGTGGATGACCACGGTCTGACCTTTCTCCAGACGCGCGTGATCGAACAGCGCCTGGTACGCCGTCACGGCGACGACCGGAACGGACGCAGCCTCGACATGGGTGAGCGAGACCGGCTTGGCCGCAACCATCCCCGCCAAGGCCAGGGCGTACTCGGCATAGGCGCCGGTGAACGGAGGGCTCGTCACCCCATAGACGTGCTCTCCCACGCGCAGGTCGGAGACGCCGGTCCCGACGGCGGCGATTTCACCAGACAGATCTGAGCCCAGGGTGAGCGGCAGCGGTTGCGGCAACACGCTCTTGCCGGACCTGATCCAGCCATCCCAGGGGCCGACGCCGGCAGCCTGGACTTTCACCAGGACCTCGCCAGGACCGGGCTCGGGCCGCGGGATGCGCTCGAACGTCATGGTCTCCGGCGGGCCGAAGGTGTGCACGCGCCAGGCCATCATCGTCGGATGGGTGCGTTCCTCGTCGGCGGAAGACATTGTGCTGCTGGGGGTCATGTCATGCTCCTCGTGCCCGGTTCGTCATGACTCGCGTCGATCGTCCCTGACGGATTGCTGCCGGCGTCGCGGATGAGGACGGTGCATCGATCGCTGCTCCAGGATCATTATCGGACAGGTCCGACCCGCCGTATTTCGGAATGGAACCCAGCTTTGGACGACGGAGGCCGACGTACGGATCAGGACGGCCCTCCGCCTCGATGGCTTCGGTGCCCTGACGGCTCCAGCCGGCTGTTCCTACCCGGCAGCGTATGACCAGATTGCGACACCAGGTGTGATTGTGTCGTCATTCCCACCCACCGGTGGTATGGGAGATGCTCGGCCAGGGAGGAGACGATGCGATTACTCGGAGCCTTGATCGGGGTGGTGCTGTTTTCCTCCGCTGTACAGGGCGCCGACCATGCCGCCATCGCCTACTCGGAAGCGACCGGCAACTATGGTTTCGCCTTCAATTATCGAAGCGCCAACGATGCCATGGTCAGGGCAATTGCCGAATGCAGGAAGAACAGGGATTCGGAAGACTGCCGGCTGGTCCAAGGAGTTGCATCTGCGGTCAAGGGCAAGGAGTACTGCGCCGCCCTGGCGGTCCTCCATCTTTCTGGAAAGGACGTCAGCGGCCAGCCGAAGACCTTCCGCTGGCTGTCGAGCGAAACCGCGCCAACGCAGCGGCAAGCTGAAGCGAAGGCCATGGAGACCTGCCAGGGAAAGCTGCAGAGCATTGCCAAGGAGCCTGCAGCTGCAAACTGCCAGCTCGTGGTCGGGGTCTGCAGCCGCTCCGGCAGTACGCCGGTCCAGCCGGAGGCTCGGCCGCAGCCTCGGCCGCAGGCTCAGCCGCAGGCTCGGACGAACCTCAAACTGAGGGACTGGACGATGGAGAGCGGCCTCCAGGACGGCAAGCCGTTCTGCGGTGTCGCCGCCGTGCTCATCGACGCCGAGAGCGGAAAAAAATACATATTCGGCTATACGCGCGACCCAGGGGGGCAGCTCGTATTCCACAGTCCTGGAAGCCACTTCACGGCCGGCCAGCTCCAAGTCGACAATGGCCGCGTCCAGGCGCTCAAGTGTGCCGGGCCCGTATGCTATTTCGGCACCCCCGCAGAGCAGGCGCAGGCGATGACTCAAATGAAGCAAGGGAAATCCGCCATCGTGATTCTGGATCTGTTTGGCGGAGGCAAGGCCGGACCCTTCGCGTTTCCGCTCGACAAGTTCGCGTCCGAGATGGTTCGGATATCGGAGTGCAGGTACTAGGGATCGGGCGGCATCGTCGATCGCACGTCGTCGATTTCCACCCTGCGGTACGCCGTAGCTTCTCATGAAGTCGACTTCACGGCATCGGCTTGAAGCAAGAGTGTCCCGCGCTCGCTCACACAAGTGACGGAGGGCGCGATGCGGACAGCATTGCAATGCGGTCGCCATGGCCGAACGGTGCGAGCGCATGGCTCGCACCTGTCGCGATGAGATCGATGCACGGATGCTCTGGGAGACGGCAAGGCACTGGCGTGCCCTGGCTGCCGTCGCGCCCGCGGCGGCCGACCAGCCGCATCACCCTGGCGAGGTCGATCCGAGGAAGATCGAACAGACATTGCCGCGGCCGTAGTTTCCCTGCGCGACCGACGTGTCCGCCCGGCGCTACGGCCTCGCGAGCAGGCCCGAAGCCAGATGCCGGAACGCCTCGACGGCTTTCGGGAGGACGGCTTTCGGTTCGTCGCTGGCCGCAACCCAGAGCGCGGCATTGAGTGCGGCACCGTTCAGCAGGCGGGCCGCAGCCTCCGGATCCACCGGCTTCAGGACCCCGCGTTCGACCAGCCGCTCCACCGCCTCCTGCGTCACCTGCAGGCAGCTGCTCTGGCTCGGCCATCGCGACGGATCGCCCAGCACCGCCGGCCCATCGAGCAGGACGATCCGCTGCACTTCCGGATCGAGCGCCATCTCGATATAGGCCACGCCTTCGGCCAGCAGGCGGCTCCAAGCGTCCCTCGCGCGGGCACCGATCTTCTGCGCGCGCGACGCCATCTCGGCATCGATCTGGTGGACGACCGCCGCAAGGAGGCCCCGCTTGTCCCCGAAGCCATGATAGAGCGCGCCGCGCGTCAGCCCGGCGTCGGCGGTCAACTCGTCCATCGATGCCGCCGCATAGCCCTTCTCGGCAAAGGCCTTGCGCGCCGCCGCGATCAGCTTCGCCCGGTTCTCCGCCGTCGTCTCGGCGCGCCGCTTCGCCATTCCAACCTCACGCCCAACATACGCGACGTATGTGGATTGACATACGCCTCGTATGTTCCTATTTCGCATACGCACCGTATGTCAACAATGGGAGCCAAACGATGGCACAGCGCGACGCGATCTTCCCGGCCGGCCGCCAAGCCCTCTACGAGGCGCACCGCTACTCGGCCGCCATCCGCTCCGACGATCTCCTCTTCGTCTCCGGACAGGTGGGCAGCCGTCCCGACGGCACGCCCGAACCGGACTTCAGCCAGCAGGTGCGGCGCGCCTTCGACAATCTGCGGGCGACCCTCGCCGCCGCCGGCTGCTCCTTCGACGACGTCATCGACGTGACCACCTTCCACACGGATCCACAGAAGCAGTTCGAGACGGTCATGACGGTCAAGAACGAGATCTTCAGCGCGCCACCCTATCCCAGCTGGACGGCCGTCGGCGTGACCTGGCTGGCCGGCTTCGATTTCGAGATCAAGGTGATCGCCCGTCTCCCTGCCCGGACATAGGCTCGCCGCCGTCGGCACCTTTGCAGGGACAGGCGCCGGCGGGATGATAGGATGGCTTGCCTTTCTCCTGCTGCCGGTGGCCGCGATGTACGAACCCAAGGTGCCGATCACGACTGCCGCCGAGGTCAAGGCGATCCTCGGACCCGACTTTCCCAGCCAGGTCGCCAAGGTGATCCGCCACATCGACGCGCACTGCCGGGCCTGGATCGAGCGCTGCCCCTTCATCGTGATCTCGAGCATCAATGCCGCGGGTGACATGGACGTCTCGCCCAAGGGGGACCCACCCGGCTTCGTGAAGGTGCTCGACAGCGGGACGCTGGCGATTCCCGACCGGCTGGGGAATCGTCGCGCCGACACCTTCCTCGACGTGCTGGAGAACCCCAACGTCGGCATCGTCTTCATCGTGCCGCGGCGGCGCGAGGTCGTGCGCGTGAGCGGCACGGCGTCGCTGGCGCGCGACCCGGACCTGCTCGCCGCCCTGGCGGTCAACGGCAAGACGCCGGACCTCGCCATGATCGTCCGGGTCCGCGAGGCCTTCTTCCATTGCGGCAAGTCGATGATCCGCTCCGGCCTGTGGGAGCCCGATCGCTGGGGCTCCATCGAGGGCCTGCCGAGCTACGCGCAGGCGCTCAAGGACCATGGCGGGCTGACCGCCTCGATCGAAGAGCTGGCGGCCAGCCTGGCGCGCAACGACACCGAACGGCTCTACTGAGCGGCTTGTCCTGACACGATGAGCGAGCGGGACGCTCACGGTCCACAAGAACCTGGCAAAGCAAGGGGAGGTCAACGCATGAAGCGCAGCACGGATCGGATCCTGACCACGCACATGGGCAGCCTGCCGCGGCCGGACCTCCTGGCCGACCTGCTGGTGGCCGAGGCCGAGGGCAAGCCGGTCGACCTGTCGCGACTCCCCGCGCTGACCGACGAGGCGATGGACCACGTCGTGCGCCGCCAGCTCGAGTGCGGCATCGACGTCGGCAACGACGGCGAGATGCCGCGCTCGACCTTCTTCGGCTACATCACGGGCCGCATGTCGGGGTTCGGCGGCCAGTCGAAGCGCCGGCCGATCCTCGACATGCAGCAGTTCCCCAAATGGTGGCAGAACTACCAGGCGCGCGGCGTGCGGCGGCTGAATGTCTACGGCTTCCCGGCCGCGGTCGGTCCGGTGCGCTACGAGAGCCTCGACGGGGCGAAGGCCGAGCTCGACGGCTTCGCCCGCGCGCTGGCGCGCCAGGAGCGGCGCTTCGCCGAGACCTTCGTCACCGCCGTCTCGCCGGGCTTCGCCGCCTGCTCGCTGGAGAACCAGCATTACGACAGCCACGAGGCCTATGTCTTCGCGCTGGCCCGCGAGCTGCGGCGCGAATACGAATTCATCGTGGGGCAGGGCCACGTGCTGCAGATCGATTCGCCGGACCTCGGCATCGAGCGGGCCGGCTTCTTCCAGGACGAGCCGCTGCCGAAATTCCTCGCGGCGATGGAGATGCATGTCGCGGCGCTGAACGAGGCGCTGGCCGGCATCCCGCCGGAGCGCGTGCGCTTCCATGCCTGCTGGGGCAACCGCGACAGCCCGCACGTCAACGACGTGCCGGCCCCCGACGTGCTGCCCGTCTGCTACCAGGTGAAGGCCGGTGCGCTCTGCCTGCCCTTCGCCAATGCGCGGCACAGCCACGAGGTCGACGCCTTCCGCACGCAGAAGCTGCCCGACCACATGGCGCTGGTGTGCGGCGTGGTCGAGACGACGCACAACTACGTCGAGCACCCCGAGGTGATCGCCGAGCGGCTGGAGCGCGCCGTGCGTGCGGTGGGCGATCGCGAGCGCGTGCTGGCCGGCACCGACTGCGGCTTCGGCACCATCGTGGGCGACACCCAGGTATCGGAGGACGTCGTGTGGGCCAAGCTCGCCGCGATGCGCGACGGCGCCGCGATCGCGAGCCGGCGGCTGTGGGGCTCGTCTCTGCCGGACCGTGAGCCTCCGGCTCGCTCATGAGCGAGCGGGACGCTCGCGGTCCGGGAGAGCATGAGCGAGTTTGTTCGCCCCCAACCGTTCAGGTGCATTGGAGGATCGCCCATGCACGCTCGAAAGCCTCCTGTGCGATGTCGTCCTCGCGACACCAGAAGTAGAGACTTCCCATGTCTCCCCACATCCAGTGCAGCTCATCATCGGAGCCAAGCTGCAGAAGCAGACGCCAGTCCTTCGCTCCCCGCCGTACCCCCGCCATCCTTGGATCGGCATAGCCTTCCGGATCACCGGCATACAAGCCGCGCCGAAGCATCTCGCATTCGAGTTCCATCGGGCTTTGGATCACGCAGGGCCAGCCCCCGAACACGTGGCCACCGAACGAGATCTCCTGCTCGTCCTCGTCGCTCAGCTTCTGCAGTTCCTCGTAAAGCGCGTCATGGCAGTAGCGAGGATCATCCTCGTGCTCCGCCTGCAACCAGGCCCAGCCGGGCAATCCCTCGGACGGAAGGAGCTGCAGCGGACGTACGCGGGAGGACCGATCGGCGGGATCAAGCTGGCGACGGGTGGTCGTGCCGGCCTTCACGAACAGCAAGCGCGCACCCGGCGCATCGAGCGGGTCGTACCCCCACGGCTGGGTTTCCGTGTCGTAGAAGAACAGCAGGAGTCCGGCATCCGGCAGCGGCAGATCGCTTCCCGCCACGGCCACGTCAGCCAGGTTGATCTGGGCCAGGAAGGAGAGCGGCCGCGGTTCCCACGCGACAGGCGGGAGGAATTCACAGCCCTCCTTCGGATATCGATAGGGTGCTCTCGTGGGCCACGCGACGCCGAGCGGCAGGTCCGGCAGGCCCCCGAGCTTGCTGGACCCCGGCAGCGTACCGTCCTCGTCGAAGGTCGATGGCATCAACCGGATGCTGGACCGGGCAAACCGGGACCAGGCGGTTGCCAGCGCGGGATCGAGGCCCCGCTCCTCCAGGAAACGGCGCCAAGCTGCCGGTTCTCCGTAACGCATGTCGACTCCCCTTGTTCGTCGGAGACGTCACGGTCGACGATGTCGTTACACAAACGGGATCGCCGTCCTCACGGCGTCCACCTGCCCCCTCGGTCGAAGACCTTACGAAGACATGAGCGGGCGGGACGCTCGCGGTCCAGGAGAGCATGAGCCATCGTGCTCAATCCCACCAGAAGAACCACCAATCGTGGGCCATCAGTCCTGCGGCGAGCACGCTGATGGTCTCGGTGCCTTGCTCGACGATGTCGCTGCAATAGACGTGCTGCAGGCGGGCGAGCGCGATCGCCTCCTCGCACGTCGCAGGCTTTCGCGCGACGCGGATGTTCAGCGTGTCCGCATCCATGCCGACCAGCTCGGCGCCATAGCGGTCCCGCCAATGGCGCAGGGCGGCGACGTGATACTCGGCGGCGGGACAGGCGTTCCAGCCACCCCACTGCAGGTACGCCGGCACGGTGGTGGGATCGGACGTCGGAACCAGCAAGATATGGACCTTCGACAACGGTTCGTCGGTAGCGACGTCCCGGGCAACGGACAGGCCGATGGACGGCGCGATCTCCCCAGGCCATTCCCCGAGCGGCGGCTCTTCCTCCTCCTCCCCGATCTCGTCCGCGCCCGAGGGGTCGAGTTCGCGCAGCAGTCCCAGAGCGGCGCGCACCTGGTCCTGCCGCATCCGGAACAGGCCTTCGGGAAAGCGGATCGCGTCCGCCGCGGCGAGGATCTCCTCGACCGGCCGCCGCGCATCTTCCTCGTCCTCCGAGAACGCCCGCAGGATGCCCGAAAGGTCGCCGACCACGACCGGCACGCCCCGCCCTGCCGACTTCAGCTGCTCCCACCGGGTCAGGGCCTCTTCGCCTGTCGTTTCCACGATCTCGCACGGAAAGGCCGCCAACGCTCTGGCCTGCCATTCATCATCGGCTGAAGGGTCTGTCATCTGTGTCCATCCGATGGCCTGGCCGGCTCCACAGGAAGCCCGGCGAGCCCCCTTTAGCGTCTTCCGGCCCGGCGCCGATACCAACCTTCGGTAGCGAAATTCACTACCGGAACACCCGGCATGGCCTCAGCGCCCGAGGAGGCGCCGCCGCATGGGCCGCACCGTGGCGCAGGCGGGCGTGCCGTCCTTGCCGGTGCCGATCACGGTCGTTTCGATGACGCCCCCGCCACCGGCGGCGCCTTCGAGCAGGTCATGCGCGATGTCGTGGATGTCGATCTTCATGCGGCGGGACCAGGGTGACGAGGCGTCGCCCGCCAACTGGCCGATGCGGACATAGACGAAGCGCCGCGTCGGACCTTCGCGGCGGACCTGGTCGCCGAAGAAGCTGGGGCCCGGCGCGACACGGACCTGAAGATCGAAGACGAGCGGCTCGCCCTTGCGTGACTGCTTCGGGTCGAGCGGCGAGTCGTCCTTCGCCTGGAGGCTGTGGAGCACGCCGATGACGGGCTGCTCGATGACGATCCGCAGATCGACCGAGCGCTGTTCTGGCCGGGGCATACCGGTTCGTAGCGCAGCAGGACACGGCTCACAAGGAAGGGGGCGCACGGGCGATGCCCCGCGCGCATCCGTGCCCCCTGGCCTTCAGATCTGCGCGAGGCCGCCGTCCGTGAACACTTCACTGCCGGTCATGAAGCTCGAGTCCGCCGAGGCGAGGAACGCCGCCGCGGCCGCCACTTCCGCCGGCTCGCCCAGCCGGCCGATCGGCGTGCTCGCCCCAAACGCCTCCATGGCTTCGGTGCCGACCACGTCGAGCGCCAGGTCGGTCCGCGTCGGCCCCGGCGACAGGACATTGACGCGGATGCCGGTGCCGCGCAGGTCCTGCGCCCAGCTGCGCGCGAAGTTGCGGACCGCGGCCTTGGTGGCGCTGTAGATGCTCAAGCCCGGCGTGCCCATCTCGCCGGCGGTCGATCCCGTGAGGATGATCGCGCCGCCCGCCCGCATCAGGGGCAGGCCTTTCTGGACGGTGAACAGCAGTCCCTTGACGTTGACGTCGAAGGTCCGCGTGTAGTGCTCGGGCGTGATCTCGCCCAGCGGGGCCACCTCGGCCGTGCCGGCGTTGGCGAACAGGACGTCGAGACTGCCACGCTCCGTCTTCACGGTATCGAACAGGCGGTCGAGATCCGCGAGATCGGCGACCGAGCCGGCGACGGCGCGGGCCTTGTCGCCGAGCGTCGCCAGGGCCTTGTCGAGCGCCTCGCGCCGGCGGCCGAAGATGTAGACGAACGCCCCCTCCTCGATGAAGCGCTGCGCCGCGGCCAATCCGATGCCGGTGCCGCCGCCCGTCACCACCGCGGTCTTGCCTTCCAGTCTCTGCATCACGTGCTCCTTCACTCAGGTCGCACGGAACTGGTTAAGCGCCCACTCATTGACAAGTATATACCTTTTGGTAAGTACCCTGAATATGTCCGAAACGCCTCCCCTGGTCGCCGGCTTCACCTGCGGCCTCGACGCGACGCTGCGCCTGATCGCAGGCAAGTGGAAGCCGCTGATCCTGTATTTCCTGCTGCAGGGGCCGAACCGCTACGGCGAGCTGAAGCGGGCCGTGCGCGGCGTCAGCGACAAGGTGCTGATCCAGCAGCTGAAGGAGCTGGAGGCCGACAGGGTCGTGAAGCGCACGGACTACAAGGAGGTGCCGCCGCGCGTGGACTATACGCTGACGCCGCTGGGCCGCAGCCTCGCCCAGGCGCTCGAGCCGCTCTGCACCTGGGGCAGCGAGAACATGCCCGAAGTGGCGCGCATCTTCGACGAGCGCGGCAAATGGGCCGAGCGCGAGAAGTGGCGGGAGGCCAAGGCATCGTAGGCGGCCTCATATCCAGCGATGAGGATGCGCGACGAGCATGACCGCGCGGCCAGGCCCGGCGGGAGGGACAGCAGATGATCGAGTGGGTGGGCACCGTCGCGGCTTCCCTGTGCTGCCTGATGTCCGCGGCGACGTTGCTGGCGCTCCTCGAGACCGACAAGTGGTGGATCCGGGTCCTGGACTTCCCCCGGCTGCAGATCGCCACGGTGCTGTTCGTCGGCCTGGCCGTCTACGGCGCGACGCGGCCGGCAGGGATCGCGGCCATGCTCCTGATCGCCGGATCCGCCGCCGCGCTGGCGTGGCAGGTGCGAGTGATCCTGCCCTACAGCCCGCTCTGGAAGCGGCAGATGACGGCTACGCCGAGCCGGCCGAACGCGGAGCGGGTCCGCCTGCTGATCGCCAACGTCCTGCAGGACAACCGGGACACCGCGCGCCTCCTGCGGCTGGCCGAGGAGACCGATCCCGACCTCATCCTGCTGACCGAGATCGACGACCGTTGGGCCCGCGCCCTGGAGGGGCTGACCAAGACCCACCCCCACACCATCCTCGAACCGCGCGCGAACACCTACGGCATGGGCCTGTATTCCCGGCTGAGCCTGATCGGCGGCGAGGTCCGGCACCTGCTGGACGAAGACATCCCGTCGATCCGGACCCGGGTGGCGCTGCCCGGCGGGACCGAGTTCACCCTGTGGGCCGTGCACCCCTCCCCGCCGCGCCCGGGCGACGACACCGACGAGCGCGACGCCGAGCTGCTCATCGTGGCCAGGGAGGTCGCCGAGGCGTCCGGGCCGGCGATCGTCACGGGCGATCTCAACGACGTGGCCTGGTCGGCGACGACGAGCCTGTTCCAGCGCATCAGCGGCATGCTCGATCCGCGCGTCGGCCGCGGCATGTTCGCCACCTTCAACGCCAACTGGCCGCTCTTCCGATGGCCGCTCGATCACCTGTTCGCGTCGCGCGACTGGACGCTGGGCGAGTTCCGGCGGCTGGGCCCGATCGGCTCCGACCACTTCCCCATCCTGATCGAGCTGCACCACCAGCCTCGCGCCGCCCGCCACCAGGAAGGCCCGCAGGAGGAGCCCGGCGACGCGGAGAAGGCGCAGGAGCACATCGACGACGGGCGGGACGCCGCCGCCGACCCGCCGAAGCCGGTCAGCCCATGAAGCTCCCCCTCGCCGGCACGTTCCGGTCCCTGCGCGGGTTCAACTACCGGGTCTGGGCGGCGGGCGCCTTCGTGTCCAACGTCGGCACCTGGGTACAGCGCACGGCGCAGGACTGGCTGGTCTTCACCCAGCTCACCCAGCACGACGCGTCGGCGGTCGGGCTGGTCATGGCGCTGCAGTTCGGGCCGCAGCTCCTGCTCCTGCCGCTGACCGGCTTCGCGGCCGACCATTTCAACCAGCGCCGGCTGCTGCTCGCCACCCAGACGACGATGGGCGTGCCCGCCCTGATCCTGGGCGTGCTCACCGTCACCGGCGCCGTACAGCTCTGGCATGTCTACGCCTTCGCCTTCCTGTTCGGCAGCGCCGCCTCCTTCGACGCGCCGGTGCGCCAGACCTTCGTCGCCGAGCTGGTGCCCGAGAAGGACCTGCACAATGCGGTGGCGCTCAACTCGACCTCGTTCAACGCCGCGCGCATGATCGGCCCGGCCATCGCCGGCCTCACCATCGCCGCGGTCGGCACGGGCTGGGCCTTCCTGCTGAACGGCGCCTCCTTCGCCGCGGTGCTGGTGTCGCTGGCCTTCCTGCGCATGGGCGAGCTGCGGCCGATCGCGCGGGCGCATCGCACCCGGGGCAGCTTCACCGAGGGGTTCCGCTACGTGTGGCGGCGGCCGGACCTGATGGCGATCCTGGTCATGCTGTTCCTGCTGGGCACCTTCGGCCTCAACTTCCCGATCTTCATCTCGGCCATGGCGGTCAAGGTCTTCCACGCCGACGCGCAGGGCTTCGGCCTGCTGTCGTCGTGCCTGGCGATCGGCACCGTGCTGGGCGCGCTGTGGAGCGCCGGCCGCGAGCAGCCGCGCTTCACCCTGCTGCTGGGCGGCGCCGCGGTGTTCGGGCTGGGCTGCACGCTGGCCGCGCTGGCGCCGGGCTACTGGTTCTTCGCGGCGGCGCTGGTGCTGACCGGCGTGGCGGCGCTCACGCTGACCAACACGTCGAACAGCCTGATGCAGCTCACGACCGAGCGGGCCATGCGCGGCCGCGTGATGGCGCTGCGCATCGGCATCGCGCTCGGCGGCACGCCGATCGGCGCACCGATCGTCGGCTGGGTGGCGGACCATCTGGGGCCCCGCTGGGCGCTGGGCGTGGGCGCCGCCGCCGGCTTCGCCGCCGCGGGGGTGGCGGTGTATGCGCTGGCGCGGCGGGGGCGTTGGCCGCAAGGGGCGCGGGGACAGTAAACGACTCGAACCTCCTCCCCACGCAGCGCGTGGGGAGGTGTCGGCGTCTGCGCCGACGGAGGGGTCATGAGTCACGGGCTCGTTGCTGCCCATGACCCCTCCGTCCGCTCACGCGGACACCTCCCCAACTTCGTTGGGGAGGAAGCTCGTCGGGCGCTCAGCCGAGTTCCTGGGCGAGCCCGATGAGAATCCCTTCGGGGCCGCGGATGTAGCAGAGCCGATACGAGTCCTGGTACCGGACCACCTCGCCCACGAGCTGCGCGCCGTGCGGACGGAGCCTTTCCAGCGTCTCGTCGAGGTCGTCCACGGCGAACATGACGCGAAGGTAGCCGAGCGCATTGACCGGCGCGGTGCGGTGGTCGGCGACCACGGCCGGTGCCAGGAAGCGGGACAGTTCGAGCCGGGAATGGCCGTCGGGCGTGCGCATCATGGCGATCTCGACGCGCTGGTCGCCGAGGCCGGTGACCCGGCCGGCCCATTCGCCTTCGACCATGGCCCGCCCTTCGAGGTCGAGCCCGAGCGCGCGAAAGAAGTCGACCGCCGCATCGAGGTCCTCGACGACGATCCCGACATTGTCCATCCGTTTGAGCGCCATGGGTCCGATCCGCAGGGTGTTGTCCGATGACTCTATGGCCTGGCAGGGCCAACACAACGATCGTGCCGCGGTGCTGCCCTGCTTCGCCTTGCTGCGTGCATAGCGCCGTTGCACGTCGCGGGATTTATGGCGAGAATGGCCTTCGGGTGTCCGCCGCAGGATCGCGGCGAGGCAGGTAAGCGCAGGTCGGGCCGCCGCGCGGGATGCGCACGTTCATGCCCCGGCCGACGTCACGGAACGACCTGCCACGCACCACCGTTCACACCGCCCGGCGCGCTGGCCGTCGCGGTGGCCGTCGTGGTGCCGCCGAGCCGCCGCCGCCGCCCACCTCTCGCCCATGGTCGTCTCCGCCTCGCCCGACGATGGCGCGGCAGGCGTAGCGGCCTGGCCCTTCCTGCCGACGGCCCCAAGAACCCCTTCCGGACCCTCATTCTCCTCACCATGCCCGCCCCGCCCCTCGCCCCATGAGTCTCGCGCTCGTCGTCCTCGTTCCCCTGATCGGCGCGCTGGTCCCGCCGCTCGCCATCCGGGCCGGCCGGAACGTCTGCACGGTGGCGACGGCGGCCGTCACCGGCCTGTCGCTGGCGATCCTGCTGACCCACGCGCCGGCGGTGTACGACGGCGACGTGCCGCGCCTGTCCGTGCCGTGGCTGCCGCGCCTCGGCCTGTCGCTGTCGTTCTTCGCCGACGGGCTCGGCCTGTTCTTCGCCGCGCTGATCCTGGCGATCGGGCTGCTGATCATCCTCTATGCCCGCTTCTATCTCGGCCGCGACGACCCGATGGGCCGCTTCTTCTGCTACCTGCTGCTGTTCCAGGGCTCGATGGTGGGCATCGTGCTGAGCGACAACGTCCTGCTGCTGGTGGTGTTCTGGGAGCTGACGAGCCTCAGCTCGTTCCTGCTGATCGGCTACTGGCATCACCTGCCAGAGTCGCGCGCCGGCGCGCGCATGGCGCTGGTGGTGACCGGCGCCGGCGGGCTGGCGCTGATGGGCGGCATGCTGCTGCTCGGCGCCATCGCCGGCAGCTTCGAGCTGAGCGAGATCCTGGCGCGCGGCGAGATGGTCAAGGCCTCGCCGCTCTACCTGCCGGCCCTGCTGCTGGTCCTGCTCGGCGCCTTCACCAAGTCGGCGCAGTTCCCGTTCCATTTCTGGCTGCCGCACGCCATGGCGGCGCCGACGCCGGTGTCGGCCTACCTGCATTCGGCGACCATGGTGAAGGCCGGCGTCTTCCTGCTGGCCCGCCTGTGGCCGGTGCTGGCCGGCACGACGGAATGGTTCCTGATCGTGTCGCTGACCGGCCTCGCGACCATGGTCATCGCGGCCTGGATCGCGCTGTTCAAGGACGACCTCAAGGCGCTGCTCGCCTTCTCCACCGTGAGCCATCTCGGCCTGCTGACGATGCTGCTGGGGCTCGGCACGCGCATGGGCGTGGTCGTCGCCCTCTTCCACGTGCTCGCCCACGCGACCTTCAAGGCACCGCTGTTCATGAGCGCCGGCATCGTCGACCACGAGACCGGCACGCGCGACATCCGGCGGCTGGGCGGCCTCCGCCACCTCATGCCGATCACCTCGGCGCTGGCCATCGTCGCCGCGGCGTCGATGGCCGGCCTGCCGCCGCTGGCCGGCTTCCTGTCCAAGGAGATGATGCTCGAGGAGGCGGCGCACACGGTCTATGCCGGCCAGGCCTGGCTGTTCCCGCTTCTCGCCACGGCGGGCGCGCTGCTGTCGGCGGCCTACTCCGCGCGGCTGATCTTCCACGTCTTCCTCGGGCCCGCGCGGCACGACTATCCGCATCCGCCGCACGACCCGCCGGCCGGCATGTGGCTGCCGGTGGCGGTCCTGGTCGTGCCGATCGTCGCCATCGGCCTCCTGCCCGCGACCTTTGCCGGCGCCATCGTCGCGCGCACGGCCATCGCGGCCACCGGGGGCGCGCTGCCCGACTATCACCTGGCGCTGTGGCACGGCTTCACGCCGGCGCTCGGCATGAGCGCGATCGCGCTCGCGGGCGGCCTCGCGCTGCTGGCGGCATACGCGCCGGTCAACCGGCTGCGCCTCGCCGTGCCGCGGCCCGACGCCATGATCCTGTTCCAGGCCGCGATCGCCGGCCTGGTCCGGGCCGCGCGCCGGTTCCTCGGCGCGCTCGAGAACGGGAGCCTGCCGCGCAGCCTCGGCGTCATCGTCGCAACCATCGGCCTGCTGGGGCTCTCCGGCTATCTCGGCGGCTCTCCCGACGGGGAACCGGCGCCGCTCGCGGGCGGCCGCGCGACGCTGCCAGCGACGCTGCCGGCGGTGGCCGCCTGGGCGGTGCTGCTGCTGGCCTGCGGCCTGATCGTGCGGCGCCACCACGACCGGCTGTTCGCGCTGATCGTCACCAGCATCGTCGGGCTGGTCGTCTCCCTCGCCTTCCTGGCGTTCTCCGCCCCCGACCTCGCGCTGACCCAGATCTCGGTCGAGGTGGTCACCACCATCCTGCTGCTGCTGGCGATCAACCTGCTGCCGCGCACCACGCCGCACGAGCAGCCGCGACTCGCCGGGATCGGCGCCGGCGGGCTGGCGGCGGCCGGCGGCCTCGGCGTGGCCGCCCTCGCCTATGCCGCGATGACCCGCAGCGTCGAGACCATCTCGGGCTATCACGTCGAGCAGTCGAAGCCCGGCGGCGGCGGCACCAACGTCGTCAACGTCATCCTGGTCGACTTCCGCGGCTACGACACGTTCGGCGAGATCATCGTGCTGGCGATCGCGGCCCTGACCATCTTCGCCCTGCTCGACTCGGCGCTGCACGGCGCGGCGCGCCGCCGCCTGGCGCAGACGCGCTTCGGTCCCCAGGCCGGCGACCCGCATCCGCTGATGCTGACGGTGGTGGCGCGCGTCCTGCTGCCGCTGTCGCTGATGGTCGGCGTCTACATCCTGCTGCGCGGGCACAACATGCCGGGCGGCGGCTTCATCGCCGGCCTGGTGGTCGCCGTCGCCTTCCTGATGCAGTACATGGCGAGCGGCTACGTCTGGGCGCAGCGCCGCGCCCGCTTCGACGCCCATGTCATGATCGGCGGCGGCGTGGCGCTGGCCGGCGCGACGGGCTTGGCCTCGCTGCTGTTCGACCGGCCGTTCCTCACCAGCACCTTCGGCTATTTCCACCTGCCGCTGTTCGGCGAGGTCGAGCTGGCCTCGGCCATGGCCTTCGACGTCGGCGTGTTCTTCACCGTGGTCGGCACCTGCCTGCTGTCCCTGGCAACGCTGTCGCGCGTCGAGGAGCGCGCCGAACAGGCCTCGAACGAGGCCGAGGCGCGGGCACGGGCGGCCGCAGCGGCCGAACCCGGCGCGACGGCAACGACCGCGGCGGGGGCGCCGCGGCCATGAGCATGGAATTCCTGATGGCGACCGGCATCGGCGCGCTGACCGCGGCCGGCCTCTACCTGATCCTGCTGCGGCGAACCTTCCCCGTCGTGGTCGGCCTGTCATTCCTGTCCTATGCCGTGAACGTGTTCCTGTTCACGATGGGCCGCCTGGTCGTCGACCGGCCGCCGATCGTCGGCGCGTCGGGCGCCGGCACGGCCGACCCGCTGCCGCAGGCGCTGGTCCTCACCGCCATCGTCATCACCTTCGGCATGACGGCCCTGATCGTCGTGCTGTCGCTGCGGACCTTCCTGGAAACCGGCGGCGACGACGTCGGTCTGGCGGTCCGGCGCGACGACGACGAGCCGCCCCCGCCGCGCGAGGAAGCGGCGCCATGACAGACCCATGGCTGATCCTGCCGGTCGCCCTGCCCGCCATGACGGCGGCGATCCTGGTGCTGGCGCTGCGCCACAGCCTCGCCGCCCAGCGCATCGTGTCGGTCGGCGCGACGGCGCTTCAGCTCGCGACGGCGATCGCGCTCTACGCCGCGGCCGGCGACGGCGGGTACGGCGTGTACCTGCTCGGCAACTGGCCGGCGCCGTTCGGCATCGTGCTGGTGCTGGACCGGCTGGCCGCCACCATGCTGCTGCTGACGGGGCTGCTGGCGCTCGGCGTGGTGCTCGCCGCGCTCGGCGCGTGGGACCGGCGCGGCCGGCACTTCCACGCCCTGTTCCAGTTCCAGCTGCTGGGGCTGAACGGCGCCTTCCTCACCGGCGACCTGTTCAACCTGTTCGTCTTCTTCGAGGTGCTGCTGATCGCCTCCTACGGGCTGATGCTGCACGGCGGCGGCCCGCGCCGGCTGCGGGCCGGGTTCCACTACATCGCGGTCAACCTGATCGGCTCGACGGTGTTCCTGTTCGCGGTCGGTGCCCTCTACGCCGCCACCGGCACGCTCAACATGGCCGACCTCGCCGTCCGGGTGCCGCAGGTCGCGGCCGGCGACCGCGCGCTGCTGGCGGCCGGCGCGCTGCTGCTGCTCGGCGTGTTCGCGATCAAGTCGGCGATGGTGCCGCTGCACTGGTGGCTGGCGCCGACCTACGGATCGACCTCGCCGCCGGCCGCCGCGCTGTTCGCCATCATGACCAAGGTCGGGGCCTATTCGATCGTCCGCGTCTACACCCTGATCTTCGGCGCCGAGGCGGGCGCGCTGGCCGGCATCGCCACGCCGTGGCTCCTGCCGGCCGGCATCGCGACCCTCGTCCTGGGAACGATCGGCGTGGTGGCCGGCCGCAACCTGCCGGACCTGATCTGCCACGCGGTGATCGCCTCGATGGGCACGCTGCTCATCGCGGTCGGGCTCGACAGCGCGGCCGGGCTCGCCGCCGCGCTGTACTACGCCGTGCAGAGCACGCTCGCCGGCGCGGGCCTGTTCCTCCTGGCCGGCCTCCTGCTGAAGGACAGCGGCGCTGGCGGGCCGCCGTTCCGCCCGGTGCAGCCGACGGTGCTGCACGGCTGGCTCTATTTCCTGCTGGCCATCGCGATGGTCGGCATGCCGCCGCTGGCGGGCTTCATCGGCAAGCTGCTGATCCTCGAGGCCGGACGCGCGGCCGGGCACACGGCGAGCGTCTGGACGGCGATCCTGGCGACCAGCCTGCTGCTGATCGTCGGCTTCGCCCGCACCGGCATCCGGCTGTTCTGGACCGCAGCCCCGGCGGCGCGGACGCGGGCGCGGCCGGCCCCGGTGCTGCCGACCGTCGCGGTCGCCGGCACGGTCGCGGCCGTGGCCCTGCTCAGCCTGCTGGCCGGGCCGGCCATGGAGGACATGACCGCCACGGCCGAGCAGCTGCTGGCGCCGCAGCGCTACGTCGCGGCGGTGCTGCGCCGGCCGGTGGCGGCGGACGCGGTGCCGGCCTGGTCACTCGATCCGGCGGGAGACTGAGCATGCTCCGGCGCCTGTTGCCCCATCCGGTGCTGACCGCGATCCTGGCCGCGGTCTGGGTCCTGCTGGTCAACGAGCTGTCGTGGGCCGCCGTGGCCTTCGGCCTGCTGCTGGGGATCGCCATCTCGAAGCTGACCGCCGCCTACTGGCCGGACCGGCCGCGCATCCGCCATCCCCTGGCGATCGCCGCGTACGTCGCCATCGTGCTGTGGGACATCGTCGTCTCGAACGTCCAGGTCGCCTACCTGGTGCTGTTCCGCCGGGGCGACAGCCTGCGGTCGCAGTTCGTGACCGTGCCGCTTTCCCTGCACAGCCCGGAGGCGATCGCCGTGCTGGCGGGCACCATCACCATGACGCCGGGCACGCTCAGCGCCGATCTCAGCGCCGACGGCCGTGCGCTGCTGGTGCACTGCCTCGAGACGTCCGACCCGGGGGCCACCGTGGCCGCCATCAAGTCCCGCTACGAACGCCGCCTGATGAGGATCTTCGAATGATCGTCGCCGCCTCCGCCTTCGCAATGGCCGCCATCGCCGTGTCCGTCCTGCTGAACGTGTGGCGGCTGATCGTCGGGCCCGACACGACCGACCGCATCCTGGCGCTGGACACCATGGTGATCAACGCGATCGGCCTGATCGTGCTGGCCGGGATCCTGTTCGGCAGTGCGATCTACTTCGAGGCGGCGCTGCTGTTCGCCATGGTCGGCTTCGTCTCGACCGTGGCGTTCTGCAAGTTCCTGCTGCGCGGCAACGTGATCGAGTGAGGGGGGCATGACGGCACTGGTCGAGACCTTCGTCGCCGCCTTCATCGCGATCGGCGGCTTCTTCCTGTTCGTCGGCTCGTTCGGCCTCGCCAAGCTGCCTGACACGATGCGCCGCCTGCACGGCCCGACCAAGGCGACGACGCTCGGCGTCGGCTCGCTGCTGATCGCCTCGATGCTCTACTTCGTGACGCTCCACGGGGCGACAGGCGTCCATGAGCTGCTGATCACCCTGTTCCTGTTCCTGACGGCGCCGGTCAGCGCCTACATGATCGCCAAGGCTCACCTCTTCCGCAGCAGCGAGGCGCAGCGGACGCTCCCCGACCCCGGCGACGGATCGCGCTGGGCGACCCTGGCCGATCCGTCCCGGGCGAAGGAGGACTCCGCCCTCACGCGTGAACACCCACGAGGCCCGACATGGGGCGAGGGCGATGCGATCGAGCGTTCGGCGGACGAAGGCACCGCAACCTTTGGACCATGAACGCTTTGCAAATCGACTGAAATGCGCCGCCGAGCGAATGCGGCCGTCTGGGAAGGCGCGATCATGAACGAGCCGGAACACACCGACTATGACGGCCGGGCGGGTGGCCGGGGCTCGCTGCGCGGCATCGTGGAGACGACGGGCCGCGGACTGCCGGCCGTGGGCGCCCCCGATACGCTTCTGCAGCAGAACAAGGCTCGCGGCTTCAGGTGCGTCAGTTGCGGATCATGACCAGCTACTGCGGCGCCCCTCCCCTCCCCCACGACTGGATACAGCGCTGGAACTTCGACCCGTTCCTGCTGGTCGGGCTGGCCGTCGCCGCCGGGCTGGCGCTGCGGTCCCGCAACCCGCGCCTCGGCCTGGCAGCGGTCGGGGTCCTCGCCGCGGCGTTCGTCTCGCCCCTCTGCGCGCTCAGCGTCGCGCTGTTCTCGGCGCGTGCCGTGCATCACGTCCTGCTCGTCGCCGTCGCCGCACCGCTGTTGGCGCTGGCCTTTCCGGGCCGTCCGTCGAGGCATGTCGGCCTTGCCTTCGCGCTGGCGACCGCGACGCTCTGGGCGTGGCACCTGCCCGCGCTGTACGACCGCGCGCTGGCCGACACGCCGGTCTACTGGCTGATGCAGGCCAGCCTTCTGTCGACCGCGACGTGGTTCTGGCGCGAGCTGTTCGCCGCACCGCCCGTGTCGGCCTCGATGGCCGCCGTCCTCGGCATGGCGCAGATGGGCATGCTGGGGGCCCTGCTGACCTTCGCGCGCGCGCCGCTCTATGCCGCCCATGCCGGCCCGACGGTCCCCTGGGGACTGGAGCAGGTCGCCGACCAGCAGCTCGCCGGCCTCGTCATGTGGGTGCCCGGCCTGATCCCCTATGCGCTGGCGACGGCGCAGATCGCCCGCCGCGCCTGGGCCGAGGCCACCGGCGCGACATGATCGCGGCGCTGAAGTTCGTCCACATCGCCGCCTTGTCCATCTGGTGCGCCGGACTCGTCGGGTTGCCGCTCCTGCTGGCCCGTCATCATCCGGCGGAGGACCAGCAGCGGTTCTCGAGAAGAAGATTGGTCACGCACCGGGCCTATGTGGGCGTCGTGACGCCGACCGCCGTCATCGCGATCGCGCTGGGCACGGCGCTCGTGTTCCTGCGCGACGCGTTCGTGCCGTGGATGTTCGCGAAGCTGGCCCTGGTGGGCCTGCTGGTCCTGGTCCACGCCTGGATAGGTCATGTCACGCTGCAGGTGGGGGAGCGGCAGGGAGACTACAGGCCACCGCCGGCCGCGCTGCTCCTCGCCGTGTCCGGCGTCACGATGCTCGTCATCCTCACCCTCGTCCTCGGCAAGCCCCTTCTCGGAGACGAGATCGTTCCATCGTGGCTGCTCGCGCCGCGACGTCAGCCGTTGCCCGTGGACGAGGTCCCCAGGTGATAGTCGAAGACCAGCTTGCCTCCGTGCCAGCCCGTGACGGCCGTGAAGCCCGCCGCGAGCGCGGAGAGCAGCACTCCCCACGGCAGGACCGCCTGTTCGTACCCCGCCAGGCGGTACCCCCAGTTGGCGCCGAGGATGGACAGCAGCATCACGGCCAGGACGAAGTGCGTCCAGCTGGCGGCGCGGGCCCGGATGCCCGGCACCAGCAGCAGCTCGACCGTGCCCGCGAGGCCGGCGGCCAAGCCCAGGAGAAAGCCCATGCCGCTGGCCCAGAGCGCGGCGCGTGCCCAGAAGGCGTCGCCGGTCCACCAGTAGAAGCCGTCGGCACCCAGCGTGCACATGGTCAGCGCGATGGGAAAGGCGACCAGCATGGCATGGATCGGATGGCCCGCGAGGGCGATGCGCGATTCGGTCCGGTGGAAATGGGACTGCGCCGCAATGGGGTCGACCAGCCCGCCGCTCTGCCGCGACGTCCCGCGCGGAGAACCCTCGGGAACAGAAGTCATCGGTCCATCCTGCATCGGCTGTGCGCGTCGATGGTAACGACCACCGCCGGCGGATGTTCCGGCCCGCTGTCGACGCTCGACCCGGCCGGCCCGGCGGCCAGCCATGTGGCCGCCTTCTGGTGGGCGATGCTGGCCGGCGCGACGGCGCTGACCCTGCTGGTGTTGGCGCTGCTGGCACTGGCTTTCCGGCGGCGGGCGCGCACGGGTCAGAGCAGTCCCGGACTGTGGATCGGCTGGCTCGGCGTCGCGATGCCCATCATGGTCCTGACGGTCCTGGTGGGGGCAGGGCTGATCCTGGGCGAGCGCGTCATGGTGCCCGGTCTTTCCGGCGCGGTCGTCATCGAGGCGACGGGCCGGCAATGGTCCTGGGAATTCAGCCATCGCGGCAGCCACGGCACCGCGGTGACACAGGACGTGCTGCACATGCCCGCCGGCCGGCCGGTCGAGCTGCACGTCGCCGCCGTCGACGTGATCCACAGTTTCTGGGTGCCGCGGCTCGCCGGGAAGCTGGATGCCATCCCCGGTCAGGTGAACGTCCTGCGCCTTCAGGTCACGCAGCCCGGCGTGTTCGAGGGCCAGTGCGCGGAATTCTGCGGACGCGGGCACTCGGGCCATCTCTTCCGCGTGGTCGCCCATGACGAGGCGGGCTGGGCCGCCTTCCAGCGCGGAGAGCTGCGGTGAACGCGCTGCGCCGTCACCGCGCCCTCAGCGCGATCTGGGACGTGCCGAAGGGCTGGCGGGGGATGGCCCGGTCGGTCAACCACTCCGATATCGGCAAGCGGTTCGTGCTGACGTCCTTCGTCTTCTTCGCGATCGGCGGCGTGCTGGCCATGATGATCCGCGCGCAGCTGGCGACGCCCGGCAGCGCCTTCGTCGGGCCGGAGATCTACAACCAGCTCTTCACGATGCACGGCAGCATCATGATGTTCCTCTTCGCCATCCCGATGTTCGAGGGGCTGGCGCTCTACATGCTGCCGAAGATGCTGGGCAGCCGCGACATGGCGTATCCCCGCCTCTCCGCCTACGGCTGGTGGTGCTACGTGTTCGGCGGCACGATCGTGATCGCCTCGCTGGCCTTCGGCGTGGCGCCCGACGGCGGCTGGTTCATGTACACGCCGCTCTCGTCCAAAGCCCATACGCCGGGCATCAGCGCCGATGTCTGGCTCCTGGGCATCACCTTCGTCGAAATCTCCGCGGTGTCGGCGGCCATCGAAATCACCGTCTCCATCCTCAAGGTGCGCGCGCCGGGCATGCGCCTGGACCGCATGCCGCTCTTCGCGTGGTATCTTCTCGTCACCGCCCTGATGATGATCGTGGCCTTTCCGCCGCTGATCCTGGGGTCGGTCCTGCTGGAGGTGGAACGCGCCTTCGACTGGCCCTTCTTCGATCCAGCACGCGGCGGCAGCCCGCTGCTGTGGCAGCACCTGTTCTGGCTGTTCGGCCATCCCGAGGTCTACATCATCTTCCTGCCGGCCGCCGGGGTGATCTCCACGGTGTTGCCGGTCATGGCCCGCACCCGGATCCTCGGCTACGGCTGGATCGTGGCGGCGCTGCTCGCCCTCGCCTTCCTGAGCTTCGGTCTGTGGGTGCATCAC
Organism: Pseudomonadota bacterium; assembly: GCA_049323495.1. Lineage (GTDB taxonomy): Bacteria > Pseudomonadota > Alphaproteobacteria > Reyranellales > Reyranellaceae > Reyranella. The sequence continues at coordinate 148,075 of JBMONG010000032.1, read as the reverse complement.
ATGTTCACCACCGGCATCCCGCACATGGCCCTGGGCTTCTTCTCAGCCGCGTCCGCGCTGGTGGCGCTGCCGACGGCCGTGCAGGTCTTCGCCTGGATCGGGACCCTGTGGAACGGCCGGCCGGAGCTCAGGCTTCCCATGCTGTACCTGCTGGGCTTCTTCCTCATCTTCGTGATTGGCGGGCTGACCGGCGTGATGCTGGCCATGGTGCCCTTCGACTGGCAGGCGCACGATACCCACTTCGTGGTCGCGCACCTGCACTATGTGCTGATCGGCGGCTTCATCTTCCCCATGCTCGCCGGCGCCTACTACTGGCTGCCGCATTTCACGGGCCGCACCCGCGAGGACCTGCTGGGCCGGGCGGCGTTCTGGCTGCTCTTCGTCGGCTTCAACGTCACCTTCTTCATGATGCACCTGACCGGGCTGCTGGGGATGCGCCGCCGGATCCACACCTACTCCGACGAGATGGGATGGACCCTGTTGAACCTCGTCTCATCCATCGGCGGCTTCGTCATGGCCTTCGGCTTCGCGCTCGTCGCGATCGACGTCGCGCTGTACCTCTTCCTGGCGCGCCGCAGGCGCCGCAACCCCTGGGACGCCGGCACGCTCGAATGGGCGCTGCCGATCCCCACCCCCGCCTACAACATCGCCAGCCTTCCACTGGTGCAAGACCGCGAGCCGCTGGCGGCGTCCCCCTCTCTCGCCGCGACGCTGGCGCGCGGCGAGGGCTATCTCGGGGAGCCGCGCAACGGCTGGCGGGAGACGATGGCCGTGGAGACCACGACGGGCGCCATCGATCATGTCGTGGTCCTGCCGGGCAACACGCTCCTGCCAGTCGTCACGGCGGCGGCGACGGGGTGCTTCTTCCTGTGCCTGCTGGCCGGCTGGTACTGGCTGTCGCTGCTGCCCGTGGCCGGCGTCATAGCCCTCGGCTGGCGCTGGGCGTGGGTGCTGGGAGAGCGCGAGGAAATCGGGCCGCTGCCGATCGGGCGCGGCGCCGTGGCGCCAGTCCATCGCGAGGCCGCCGGCGCGCCCGGCTGGTGGGGCAGCGCCTTCCTGCTGGTGGCCGACGGGACGTTCCTCGCGTCACTGCTGTTCGGTTACGCCTTCCTCTGGGTCGTTGCGCCGAACTGGCCGCCCTCGGCAACGATCGAGGGCGGACTCGGGCCCGCCCTGGTCGCGGCCGCCGCGGCGGCGGCGGGCAGCCTGTTCGGGCGCCGAAGTCTGGCCGCCTGCCTGAGGGGCTCGCGGATCGCCGCCGGGCGGGCGGCGACCGCCGCCACGACCGCCCAGGCCATCGTCGTCGTCGCGCTGGCGACGCTGGGCCTTGCGGCGCTGCCGCCGCCGCAGGGGCACGCCTATGCCGCCTGCAGCTGGGCCCTGCTGATCTATTCGGTCCTCCACGCGGCCGTGGCGCTGCTGTGCACGGCCTTCGCCCGCGCCCGCATCGCCTCCGGCCATGCCGCCGCCGGGCGCACGCTGGACCTCCGGGTAGCGCGTCTGTTCGCCGACTATTCCGCGACGAGCCTGGCGATCGTACTCGTCTGCCTGATGGCGCCGGCGGTGGCGTCGTGAGGCTGCTGGCACGGATCAGCGCCGGCCTGATCCTCTGGGCCTTCGGCTTCTCCCTGCTCTATGCACTGCAGGGACTGGGCTGCGCCGGCGGGTGGCACGAAGTCCCGCTGCTCGGCGGGATGCTGCTGCGATGGCTCCTCGTCGCGAGCTGGCTGCTGCTCGTGCTGGCGGCCCTTGCGCTCGTCCGGCTGGCCTGGCTGGCGCCCTCGCGGTTCGAGAAGCGGCTGAGCCTCGCCACGGCCCTCGCGGGTGCCGGAGCGATGCTGCTGACCGGATCACCCGTGGCCCTGACCTCCATGTGCGCATGAGCCTTGCAGCCGATGACCAGGGAAGACCTTCGTGCCTCCTATCGTGCCTACATCGCCTGCCTCAACGAGCGGGACTGGTCCCGCCTCGGGCAGTTCGTCGACGACGATGTCGTGCACAACGGCCGGCCGCTGGGACTAGCCGGCTATCGCGCCCTGCTCGAAGACAACTGCCGTCAGATCCCGGACCTCCGCTTCGAGATCGACATGCTGATCGCCGATCCGCCGTACGTCGCCAGCCGGCTGCGCTTCGACGTGACGCCGGCGGCGGACTTCCTCGGCCTCCCGGTGAACGGCCGCCGCGTGACCTTCTGCGAGAACGTGTTCTACGCGTTCCGGAACGGCCGCGTGCGGCAGGTCTGGTCCGTCCTCGACAAGGCCGCCCTCGAAGCGCAGCTCTGACGGCCGGGCAGCGCCGAGCCGTGCCGGATCAGGCCCCGGCGCCCAGCCGCTCGGCATGCCACTTCAGGTGATCCTCGATGAAGGTCTGGATGAACCAGTAGGAATGGTCGTAGCCGTCATGCCGGCGCAGGACCAGCTCCTGCCCGGCGTCGCGGGCGGCCGCTTCGAGCGCGTCGGGATGGAGCTGGCTGTCGAGGAACTGGTCCTGCAGGCCCTGGTCGACCAGGATGGGTCCAGGAAACGGCGCCTTGCGCATCAGCAGGGTGGCGTCCCAGGCCTCCCAGCGCGCGCGATCGGCGCCCAGGTAGCCGCCGAACGCCTTGATGCCCCACGGCACCGCGACCGGATTGGCGATCGGCGCGAAGGCCGAGACCGAGCGATATGCCCCCGGAGTCCTGAGCGCGACGACGAGCGCGCCATGGCCGCCCATGGAGTGGCCGAAGACGCCCTTGCGCTGACCGTCGGCGGGGAACCGGGACTCGACCAGCGCCGGCAGCTCCCGCGTCACATAGGAGAACATGCGGTAGTGCCGGCGCCACGGCTCGGCCTCGGCGTCGAGATAGAAGCCCGCGCCGCTGCCGAAGTCCCAATCGTCGTCCTCGCCCGGCAGGCCGAGGCCGCGCGGGCTGGTGTCCGGCGCCACCAGGATGAGCCCGAGCTCGGCGCCGAGGCGCAAGGCGCCCGCCTTGATCATGAAGGTCTCTTCCGTGCAGGTCAGGCCCGCCAGGTAGTAGAGCACCGGCCGCCGGCGCGCCGCGTCGGCGCGGGGTGGCACGTAGACGGCAAGCTTCATCTCGGCGCCGATCTCACGCGACGCATGGGAATAGAAGCCGATGGTCCCGCCGAAGCAGGCCTGCTCGCTGCGAACTGTCAGCACGATGGATCTCACACACGGTTACGCTGGGCCGGACATCGTAGGGAGAACGCCCGCCGAGCGCCAATGATCCGGCAAGGGACCCGGGGGAAAGGCGCACGGCAGGAACCGGCGGGCTCCACCTCGCGCGCCGCCTTCCGGGAGGGACGACGTCAGCATTGGCCGGCGCAGCCGCTGGTCGAAGCAAGGTCTCTGCGCTCCGCTTCGCTTCGGTCGAGACGACTAAATTGGGCCCTACCCGCCCGGATGCAGCCCCGGCGCCTCCCGTCCCGTGCGCGCCACGTACTCCGTGTAGCCGCCGCCGTACTGGTGCACGCCCTCGGGCGTCAGCTCCAGCACGCGGTTCGACAGGGCGGCCAGGAAGTGGCGGTCGTGGCTGACGAACAGCATGGTGCCCTCGAAGTCCGCGAGGGCTTCGACCAGCATCTCCTTGGTCGCCATGTCGAGATGGTTGGTCGGCTCGTCGAGCACCAGGAAGTTCGGCGGGTCGAACAGCATGCGGGCCATGACAAGGCGGGCCTTCTCGCCGCCCGACAGCACGCGGCAGGGCTTCTCGACGTCGTCGCCGGAGAAGCCGAAGCAGCCGGCCAGCGATTTCAGCGCGCCCGTGCCGGCCTGCGGGAACGCCCCGTCCAGCGATTCGAAGACCGTCTCGTCGCCGTCCAGCAGGTCCATGGCATGCTGGGCGAAGTAGCCCATGCGAACGCTGGCGCCCAGGGTCACGGTGCCCTCGTCGGGCTCGGTGGCGCCCGCCACCAGCTTCAGCAGCGTAGACTTGCCCGCGCCGTTGGCGCCCAGCACGCACCAGCGCTCCTGACGGCGCAGCCGCAGGTCGAGTCCGGCATAGATCGGCTGCGCGCCGTAGCCCTTGTGGACGTTCCTGAAGCTCACCACGTCGTCTCCCGAGCGCGGCGGGCTGCGGAACTCGAACCGGACGGCCTGGCGGCGGCGCGGCGGCTCCACCTTCTCGATCTTGTCGAGCTTCTTCACCCGGCTCTGCACCTGGGCGGCGTGCGAGGCGCGCGCCTTGAACCGTTCGATGAACTTCATCTCCTTGGCCAGCATCGCCTGCTGGCGCTCGAACTGCGCCTGGCGCTGCTTCTCGAACAGCGCGCGCTGTTGCTCGTAGAAATCGAAGTCGCCCGAATAGGTCGTGAGCGCGCCGCCGTCGATCTCCACGACCTTGCCGACGATGCGGTTCATGAAAGCGCGGTCGTGCGAGGTCATCAGCAGCGCGCCGTCGTAGCGCTTCAGGAAATCCTCCAGCCAGATCAGGCTTTCGAGATCGAGATGGTTGCTGGGCTCGTCCAGCAGCATGGCGTCGGGGCGCATCAGCAGGATGCGGGCCAGCGCCACGCGCATCTTCCAGCCGCCGGAGAGCAGGCCGACATCACCGTCCATGCGCTCCGGGCTGAAGCTCAGCCCCGCCAGCACCTCGCGCGCCCGCGCCTCCAGCGCATAGCCGTCCAGCTCCTCGAAGCGGGCCTGCACCTCGCCGTAGCGCTCGACCAGGGCCTCCATCTTCTCCGCCTGCCCGGGATCGCCCATGGCAGCCTCGAGCGCGGCCAGCTCGCCGGCCAGCGCGCTCACCGGCCCGACGCCGTCCATCACCGCGGCGACCGCGCGCCTGCCGGACATCTCGCCGACGTCCTGGCTGAAGTAGCCGATCGTCGTGCCGGGATCGACCGTCACCTGACCGTCATCGGGCGGCTCCTCGCCGGCGATCATGCGGAAAAGCGTCGTCTTGCCGGCGCCGTTGGGGCCCACCAGCCCCACCTTCTCCCCCTTCTGGAGGCCCATCGAGGCGTCGATGAACAGGATCTGGTGGCCATGCTGCTTGCCGATGCTGTCGAGGCGAATCATGGCGTCCGTATCGGCCGGACGGCCCGGCGACGCAAGATGCACACGGCCGCAGAGGGCGGTACGATCTTGGAGACTGATAGCAGAGAACACACGTTGATGGCGTCGCCATCCGTTTGCACAGGAAGCCATCATGGCCGCCGTCACCATCCGCAATCTGTCCGAAGAGGCGCATCGTGCCCTTAAGGTCCGGGCGGCACGGCACAATCGCAGCACCGAAGCGGAAATGCGCGCCATCCTGGAAGCGGCCGTGCGTCCCAAAGGACGGCTGCGGCTCGGCACGGCCCTTTCGGAAATGAGCCGGAAAATCGGACTCACCAATGCCGATGTCGAGGCGCTCGAACGCGGCCACGACAGGAAGCCCGCCGAGCCCACGCGCTTGGAATGATCCTGCTCGCCACCAATGTCATCTCGGAGGCGATGAAGCCCGAGCCGCATCGGGGCGTTCGTGACTGGGTCGATACCCAGGCGGCCGAGACGCTCTTTTGCTCCAGCGTCACCATCGCCGAGCTGCTGTTCGGCATCGGCGCGCTGCCGAAAGGCAAGCGCAAGGACAACCTGGCGGCCGCGCTCGATGGCGTCCTGGAAGTGTTCGGGGGACGGATCCTGCCCTTCGATACCGAGGCGGCGCGGCGCTATGCCGGTTTCGCGGTAAAGGCGCGTGCCGCCGGAAACGGCTTCCCAACGCCCGACGGCTATATCGCCGCGATCGCCGCCGCGCACGGCTTCGCCGTGGCCTCGCGCGACACGAGCCCCTTCGCCGCCGCCCGGCTCACGGTGATCGATCCGTGGAAGACGGGTCGGTGAGCGGGCATCCGCTCAGCGGGGCGCGGCGGCTTTCGACGCCGGGCGAGCGCCTTCAGCGCACGCACAGCCCTACTCCCACTCGATCGTGCCCGGCGGCTTGGAGGTGATGTCGTAGGTCACGCGGTTGATGCCGCGCACCTCGTTGATGATGCGGTTGGCGACGCGGCCCAGGAAGGCGTGGTCGAAGGGGTAGTAGTCGGCGGTCATGCCGTCGGTCGAGGTGACGGCGCGCAGCGCGCAAGCCTGGTCGTAGGTGCGGCCGTCGCCCATCACGCCCACGGTGCGCACGGGCAGCAGCACGGCGAAGGCCTGCCAGATCTCGTCGTAGAGGCCGGCCTTGCGGATCTCGTCGAGATAGACGGCGTCGACCTTCCGCAGCAGGTCGAGCTTGTCCTTCGTGATATTGCCGGGGATGCGGATGGCGAGGCCCGGGCCGGGGAAAGGATGGCGGTTGACCAGGCTGGGCGGCAGACCCAGCTCGCGGCCGAGCGCCCTCACCTCGTCCTTGAACAGCTCGCGCAGCGGCTCGACGAGCTTCATGTTCATGCGCTCGGGCAGGCCGCCGACATTGTGGTGGCTCTTGATCGTCACCGACGGGCCGCCGGTGAAGGACACCGATTCGATCACGTCGGGATAGAGCGTGCCCTGGGCCAGGAACTCCGCACCGCCGATCTTCTTCGCCTCGGCCTCGAAGACGTCGATGAACAGCGCGCCGATCGTCTTGCGCTTCGTCTCGGGATCGGTGACGCCGTCCAACGCCTGCAGGAACTGCTCGCTGGCGTCGGCATGGACCAGCGGGATGTTGTAGTGGTCGCGGAACAGGGTCACGACCTCCTCCGCCTCGCCCTGGCGCAGCAGGCCATGGTCGACGAACACGCATTGAAGCTGCTCGCCGATCGCCTCGTGCAGCAGCACGGCCACGACCGAGGAATCGACGCCGCCCGACAGGCCGCAGATGACCTTGCCCTTGCCGACCTGGCGGCGGACGTCGGCGATGGCGCGCTCGCGGAAGGCGTGCATCGTCCAGTCGCCCTTGAAGCCCGCGATGCCCAGCGCGAAGTTGCGCAGCAGCTTGGCGCCGTCGGGCGTGTGCATCACCTCGGGGTGGAACTGCACGCCGTAGTAATGGCGCTTCTCGTCGGCGATGGCCGCGAAGGGCGCGTTCTCGCTGGTGGCGATGACCTCGAAGCCGGGCGGCAGCTTCGTGACGCGGTCGCCGTGGCTCATCCAGACCTGCCTGCGGTCGCCCGGCTGCCACACGCCGTCGAACAGGGCGGAGGGCTTCTTCACCTCCAGCTCGGCCCGGCCGAACTCGCGGTGATGGCCGGCCTCGACCTGGCCGCCCAGCTGGTGCGCCATCGTCTGCTCGCCATAGCAGATGCCCAGCACCGGGACCGCGGCCTGGAAGATGGCCGGATCGGCCTGCGGGGCCTCGCCCTCGATCACCGAGGCGGGGCCGCCCGACAGCACGATCGCCTTGGGATCGAACTGCTTCAGCCGCGCCTGGTCGACCGACTGGAAGGGGTGGATCTCGCAGTAGACGCCGGCCTCGCGCAGGCGGCGGGCGATGAGCTGGGTGACTTGGGAGCCGAAATCGACGATCAGCAAACGGTCTGCCATGGCGCGATATACGGAAGGCCGCGGCGGGGTTCAACGGGGGAATCTCGGCCCCTCTCCTCGCCTCTCCCCCCATTGGGGGAGAGGAACTGGAGACAGGGTGTACGCTAGGCGTGCAGGTCGAAGCGGTCGAGGTTCATGACCTTGGTCCAGGCAGCCACGAAGTCCTGCACGAACTTCGCCCCGGCGTCGGACGCGCCGTAGACCTCGACCAGTGCGCGCAGCTGGGAATGCGAGCCGAAGATCAGGTCGGCGCGGGTGGCCGTCCAGCGGATCTCTCCGGTGGCACGGTCGCGCCCCTCGTAGATGCCTTCGGCATCGCCGGCAGGCGTCCACTCCGTGCCCATGTCCAGCAGGTTCATGAAGAAGTCGTTGGTCAGCGCCTCGGGCCGGCTCGTGAAGACGCCGTGCTTGGCCCCTCCCACGTTGGCGCCCAGCACACGCAGGCCGCCGACCAGGACGGTCATCTGGGGCGCCGTCAGGGTCAGGAGCTGGGCCTTGTCGACCAGCATCTCCTCGACCGAGAGGCGCGGCTTCGCGCCGACATGGTTGCGGAAGCCATCCACGACCGGCTCGAGCGGAGCGAAGGAGTGGACGTCGGTCTCCTCCTGCGAGGCATCCATGCGCCCCGGTGCGAAGGGCACCGTGACGTCGTGACCGGCAGTCTTGGCCGCCTTCTCCACGCCGACTCCGCCCGCCAGCACGATCAGGTCGGCCAGCGAGACCTTTTTCCCGTCCTTGCGCCCGGCATTGAACTCCGCCTGGATGGCTTCGAGCGCCTGCAGCACCTTGGCCAGTTCGCCGGGCTGATTGACCGACCAGTCCTTCTGCGGCGCCAGCCGGATGCGCGCGCCGTTGGCGCCGCCGCGCTTGTCGGAGCCGCGGAACGTCGAAGCCGACGCCCAGGCCGTCGAGACGAGCTGGGAGACCGACAGACCCGAGGCCCGGATCCGCGCCTTCAGGTCGGCGATCTCGGCCTCGCCGACCAGGGGGTGGTCCACCGGCGGGATCGGATCCTGCCAGATCAGCGTCTCCTTGGGCACGAGCGGGCCGAGGTAGCGCACGACCGGTCCCATGTCGCGATGGGTCAGCTTGAACCAGGCGCGGGCAAAGGCGTCGGCGAACTCGTCCGGGTTCTCGTAGAAGCGGCGCGAGATCTTCTCGTATTCCGGGTCGAAGCGCAGCGCCAGGTCGGTGGTCAGCATCGTGGGCGCGTGCCGCTTCGCCTTGTCGAAGGCGTCGGGGATGGTATTCGCCCCGGCGCCGTTCTTGGGGGTCCACTGGTGGGCTCCGGCCGGGCTCTTCGTCAGCTCCCAGTCGTAGCCGAACAGGTTCCAGAAGAAGTTGCTGCTCCACTTCGTCGGCGTGGACGTCCAGGTGACTTCGAGGCCACTGCCGATCGCGTCGGCGCCCTTGCCGCTGCGGAAGCTGCTCTTCCAGCCGAGACCCTGCTGCTCGATGGGCGCCGCCTCGGGCTCGGGACCGACCAGCGCCGCGTCGCCCGCGCCGTGTGTCTTGCCGAAGGTGTGGCCGCCGGCGATCAGGGCAACGGTCTCCTCGTCGTTCATCGCCATGCGGGCGAAGGTTTCCCGGATGTCGCGTGCCGCTGCGACGGGGTCCGGCTTGCCGTTCGGTCCTTCCGGATTGACGTAGATCAGGCCCATCTGCACGGCGCCGAGCGGATTGTCGAGACTGCGCTCGCCGCTGTAGCGCTCGTCGGCCAGCCACTTGCCTTCGGGGCCCCAGTAGATGTCCTGGTCGGGCTCCCACACGTCCTTGCGGCCGCCACCGAAGCCGAACGTCTTGAAGCCCATCGATTCCAGCGCGACATTGCCGGTGAGAATGATGAGGTCGGCCCAGGAGAGCTTGCGGCCGTACTTCTGCTTGATCGGCCACAGCAGCCGCCGCGCCTTGTCCAGATTGACGTTGTCCGGCCAGCTGTTGAGCGGCGCGAAGCGCTGCTGGCCCGAACCGCCGCCGCCGCGGCCGTCGCCGATGCGGTAGGTGCCTGCGCTGTGCCAGGCCATGCGGATGAAGAACGGACCGTAATGGCCGAAGTCGGCGGGCCACCATTCCTGCGAGTCCGTCATCAGCGCCTTGAGGTCGGCGATCACGGCATCGAGGTCGAGGCTGCGGAACTCGCTGGCGTAGTCGAAGCCCTCACCCATCGGGTCCGTGAGGCTGGAATGCTGGTGGAGGACGCCAAGATCGATCTGGTTCGGCCACCAGTCGCGGTTGGTGTTCACCCGGCCGTGGCCGGTGACGGGGCACTGGCCCCCGGACGGACCGCCTTCCGGCGGATGGCCCTCCATCGGGCGGCTGTCGTCTGGCATGCTTCCCTCCTCTCGGTAGCGTACCCTCGATATTAGTTTAGAATTATTCTAAATCAATCCGTCCTTATCGGGCGTGCACGAATAGTTGTTCTACTCTCCCGTCGCGAGCTTGCGGCGGACCAGCGGGGCTTCGAGGTCGCGCCAGGCATAGGCGAGCTCCTCGACGTCCTGGCCGGCCATGGTGTCGATGCGCTGCCCGACGCGCCGGCCGCCCATGCCCTCGTAGAAGAAGCGCGTCGGGTTGTCGGCCAGCATCCACAGAACGGCCGTGTCGCAGCCGTCGGCACGCAGCTGGCGGAACATCGCGTCGAGCAGGCGACGGCCCAGGCCGCGATTCTGGAAATCGGGCTCCACATAGAGCGTGTAGACCTCGCCCACCCGCACCTCGGTGCCGTCGAGGTCCTCGGGCGGATCGCGCACCGGCCCGCAGCTGCCGAATCCGATGACCCCCATCTCCTGGTCGTCGGCCACGAACACGCCGCGCGCCTCTTGCGGATCGGCCAGCAGGCGCGACCACCAGGCCGACTGGCGCACGTCGGACATCGACGCCAGGAGGGAATCGGGCAGCAGGCCCGCATAGGTCGCCTGCCACGTCTCGACATGGACGCGACCGATGGCGGCTGCATCCGTCGGGCGGGCACGGCGAATGGCGATCATGCCGCTTCCTCGTCGGCGGGCACGCCGGCGGATGCTTCCTCCGCGGGCTCCTCCTCCACCGGCGCCGACGGCGTGCGTCGGGTCAGGACAGCGGCGAAGAACCCGTCGGTACCGTGCCGCAGCGGCGACAGACGCAGGTACGGCCCGGCCGCCAGCGGGGCCGGCGCCTCCTGCCCCGTGGCGTCGCGCCAGGCCTCGGCCACCGGCACAGCGACGAATTCCTCGTGCCGCGCCAGGAAGGACTCGATCTGGCGCTCGTTCTCGGCGGGCAGCACCGAGCAGGTGGCATAGACCAGCCGGCCGCCCGGCTTCACCAGCCGCGCGGCGGCGTCGAGAATCGCGGCCTGCTTGGGTACCAGCTCCTCGAGATCCTGCGGCGCCAGGGTCCAGCGTCCATCGGGATTGCGCCGCCAGGTGCCCGTGCCGGTGCAGGGCGCATCGACGAGCACGCGGTCGAAGGCGCCGGCCTGTCGCTTCAGCCACTTGCGATTGTCGGGCGACAGCGCGCGGCGCTCGACATTGTGCGCCCCGGCGCGGCGCAGGCGCTGCGCGGATCGGTCGAGGCGGCTCTCCAGCACATCCATGGCCACCACGCGGCCCTTGTTGTCCATGCCGGCAGCGATGGCCAGTGTCTTGCCGCCCGCGCCGGCGCAGTAGTCGGCGACCTGCATGCCCGGCCGCGCGCCGACCAGCAGCGCCACGAGCTGCGAGCCCTCGTCCTGCACCTCGACCAGCCCGTCCTGGAAGGCCTGGCCCGCGACCACCGACAGACGGCGCTTCAGACGCAGCCCGTCGGGTGCCAGCGGCATGGGCTCGACCTCGATGCCCTCGCGCGCCAGCGCGGCGCGCGCCTCCTGCGGGGTCGCCTTGAGGCGGTTGACGCGCAGGTCGACCGGCGGCGGCGTCTCCAGGGCGGCAATCTCGCGGCCCCAGGCCTCGCCATAGGCCTCCTTCAGATGCGGCGCCACCCACTCCTGAACGTTCAGCCGCACCCAATCGGGCTGCTCCGGATGGGCGAGCGAATGGCCGTCCATCTGGCGCAGCGCGCGGTGCTCGGCCTCGTCGAGCGGTGCAGGCCGATAGCGGCCGCCGTCGTACAACGCCTCGACGTCGCGCAACGGCAGGCGCTCGAGCAGCAGCAGGTCGGCCGCCACGATCATGCGGCCCGACAGTTCCGGCGCGCGCGTGCGCTCGAGCCACCAGCGCAGCTGGCCCCAGCGACGCAGAATGCCCCAGACGCGCTCCGACACGGCGCGCCGGTCCCCGCCGCCGATGAAGCGACGCGCCCGGAAGAAGGCGTTGGCGACGAGATCCGCCGGCCGCTCGCTGCGGCTGACGATCTCGTCGAGAAGCTCTATGGTGGCGGCCACCCGCGCGCCCGGTGTCACGTCGAATCCTTTCTGCCCGTCCCTGCCCGCTACGATGAAACCGCCCGCCGCGCAACGCCCCTCGTCCTCACGTCGCCGCGAGTGGCTTGCCCGCACCCTGACGGTCGTTCTGTCGATCGTGATCGGACTCACCGTCCTCGAGGTCGGGCTGCGGGCCGTCACCTGGGGATACCTCTTCACCTGGCCCAATTTCGTGCTCGACGCGCGCACGGTGCTCGCCGACCGCGATCAGGGTCGCTACGTCCACGACGACCGGCTGGGCTACGTGCCACGCGGCGGCTTTGCCGCGCCGGGCGTCACGATCGAGCGCGACGGGCTGCGCCGCACGGGCGAGCAGGTTGCCGGCGCGCCCATCCTGGCCGTGGGCGATTCCTTCACCTTCGGCGACGAGGTGAATGACGGGCAGACCTGGCCGGCCCAGCTGCAGCTGCTCACCGGACGACGCGTGCTGAACGGCGGCGTGAGCGGCTACGGCTTCGATCAGATCGTGCTGCGCGCCGAGCAGCTCGCGGCCGAGTACCGCCCGTCGGCGATCGTCGTCGCCTTCATCGCCGACGACATCCGGCGCACCGAGATGCGCCGCCTGTGGAGCGCCGACAAGCCCTACTTCGTGCCCGAGGGCGATGGGCTCGCGCTCAAGGGCATCCCCGTGCCGCCGCGCGCCGATCCGCGCACGACGCTGAGCGCGTGGCAGTGGACGCTGGGCTATTCATACCTGTTCGACTTCGTGCTGCGGCGGCTCGACCTGCTGCACGACTGGTTCGGCGACCACATACGGGCGCAGGCGCCGGGCACGGGCGAGCAGATCGCCTGCCGGCTGGCGGGGCGGCTCGCGGGCCTGCAGCGCACCAGCGGCGCAAAGGTGCTGCTGGTCGCCGAGTACGATCCCGTGGTGTGGGATGATCCCGCCTTCGCCGCCGAGCAGCGGCGCATGACAGCGGGCCTGCTCGACTGCGCGGCGAAGCAAGGGCTCGCGACGCTCGACACGTTCGAGGCGCTGGCCGCCACGGGAACACCGCGCAAGCTGTACGTCACCTGGCACATGAACGAACCGGGCAACCGCCTGATCGCGGCGCTGGTGGCGAAGGCGCTGCCATGAAGGAGCGGCCGGCCCTGGCGGCCTGGCTTGCCCGGCGCGGCGAGCGGTTGCTCGACTGGGCCGGCCGCATCGGCGCCGACACAGCCGACGGCAACGAGACGACCCTGCAGAAGCGGCTGGCGGTGGCGCTCTGCGTGGGCACGCTGCCCTTCACCGCGGCCTGGAGCGTCCTCTATTTCGCAGCGGGCGTCCCCGTCGCGGCGGCGATCCCGGCCGGTTACACGCTGTTCACGATCGCCAACACAGCGTTCTTCGCCGCTACCCACAACCTCGCCTTCTACCGCTTCACGCAGCTGCTGACGATCCTGATCCTGCCCTTCGGAGTGATGATGGCATTGGGCGGCTTCGCCCCGTCCAGCGTGGTCGTGCTCTGGGCCGCGCTCTGCCCGCTGGTGGCGCTGCTGGTGGAGGAGCTGCGCAAGACGCTGATGTGGATCGTGGGCTACCTCGTGCTGCTGGTGGCGGGCGCGGTCGTCGAGCCGTGGCTGCCGCATCGCGACCTGCCGGCGTCGTTCGTCGCGTGGTTCTTCGTGCTCAATGTCGGAACCGTGGTGCTGGTGGTGTTCGGCCTGCTCTACTACTTCGTCGGCCGGCGCAACTTCTTCCAGGAGCGCTCGGAGATGCTGCTGCTGAACATCCTGCCGCGCGAGATCTCCGAGACGCTGAAGGCCGGACCGCGCACCATCGCCGAACAGTACGACGAGGCCAGCATCCTGTTCGCCGACGTCGTCTCCTTCACGCCGATGGCGGCGGGCATGACGCCGCTGCATCTGGTCGAGCTGCTGAACGAGGTCTTCCAGTGCTTCGACACCCTGGTCGAGCGTCACGACCTCGAGAAGATCAAGACGATCGGCGACTGCTACATGGTGGCAGCCGGCGTGCCGCGCCGGCGGGCGGACCATGCGGAGGTGCTGGTGCAGCTCGCGCTCGACATGCAGGCGGCCGTGGCCGAGCGCACCTTCGGCGGCCGCCGCCTCGCCTTCCGCATCGGCATCAATTCCGGGCCCGTGGTGGCGGGCGTCATCGGCCGACGAAAGTTCATCTACGACCTGTGGGGCGAGGCCGTGAACATGGCGAGCCGCATGGAAAGCCACGGCCGCAGCGGCGCCATCCAGATCACCGAGCGGACATGGCGTCTCGTCCACGACCGCTTCGACTGCACACCCGGCGGCACCATCGACGTCAAGGGAGCCGGCCCCACCGCCGTCTGGCATGTCACGGGCTCGCGGACGAGGATCGCCCCACCCGCCTGCGAAGGAATCGCCGACGACAGCGCCGATGGCGGCCCCCGTCACATCCCGCCGCGGTAGTTGGGGGCCTCCCGCATGATCTCGACGTCGTGGACGTGGCTCTCGCGCAGGCCGGAGCCGGTGATGCGCAGGAACTGGCAGTTCTGCTGCATCTCGCCGATCGTGCCGTTGCCTGTGTAGCCCATCGCCGCCTTCAGCCCGCCAACAAGCTGGTGGAGGATGTTGGAGACCGGGCCCTTGTAGGGGACACGGCCCTCGATGCCCTCGGGCACCAGCTTCAGCGCGCTCTGCACCTCCTGCTGGAAGTAGCGGTCGGCCGAGCCGCGCGCCATCGCGCCGATCGAGCCCATGCCGCGATACGATTTGTAGGAACGGCCCTGATAGAGCAGCACCTCGCCCGGCGCCTCGTCGGTGCCGGCCAGCAGCGAGCCGATCATGGCGCAGTCGGCACCGGCGGCGATCGCCTTGGCCAGGTCGCCCGAGTACTTGATGCCGCCGTCGGCGATCGCGGGGACGCCGGCGGCGCGGCAGACCTCGGCCGCCTCGAGGATCGCTGTGAGCTGCGGCACGCCGACGCCCGCCACCATGCGGGTCGTGCAGATCGAGCCCGGCCCGATGCCGATCTTCACCGCATCGGCGCCGGCGTCGATCAGCGCCTTGGCGCCCTCGGCGGTGGCGACATTGCCGGCCATCACCTGGGTGTAGTTGCTGAGCTTCTTCACGCGCGTCACGGCCTCGAGCACGCCCTTCGAATGGCCGTGCGCGGTGTCCACGACGATGACGTCGACATCGGCGTCGACCAGCATCTGGGCGCGGCGCAGCCCGTCCTCGCCGACTCCGGTGGCCGCCGCGGTGCGAAGGCGGCCCTTCTCGTCCTTGGCCGCGCCGGGGAACTTGTTGGCCTTCTCGATGTCCTTCACCGTGATCAGGCCGATGCAGCGATAGTCGCCGTCGACCACCAGCAGCTTCTCGATGCGGTACTGGTGGAGCAGCCGCTTGGCGTCCTCCGTGGTGGCGCCCTCGCGCACCGTGATCAGCCGCTCCCGCGTCATCAGCGCGCTGACCGGCGTCGTCTCGTCGGTGGCGAAGCGCACGTCGCGGTTCGTGAGGATGCCGACCAGCTTTCCGGAGCGTTCGACCACCGGAATGCCCGAGATGCCGTAGTGGCTCATCAGCTTCAACGCATCGGCCAACGTCTGGTCGGGATGGATGGTGACGGGATTCACCACCATGCCGGATTCGAACTTCTTGACCTTGCGCACCTCGTCGGCCTGGGCCTCGGGCTCGAGGTTCTTGTGGATGACCCCGATGCCGCCGGCCTGCGCCATCGCGATGGCCATGCCGGCTTCGGTGACCGTGTCCATCGCCGAAGACATCAGCGGGATGCCGAGCTCGATGGTGCGGGTGAGGCGCGTGCGGACGTCGGTCTGGCCGGGAAGAACCGCCGAGGCGGCCGGTTTCAGGAGGACGTCATCGAAGGTGAGCGCTTCCTGAAACTTCATGCCAACCTCCGCTACGGAGAAACGAATTGGCGGCGCTTTATACACTAAGGCGCGGCCAAGCCAAGCGCCCGTTTCGGTGGACAGACTCGTGCGCGGCGCACGACCGCGCCGTACGAAACTAGCCGCGGAAGCCTGTCCCCACGACATACATCTCCGCCGAGTCGGCGCGGCTGGCCTCCGGCTTGACGTGGCGCACCTTGGCAAAGTCACGCTTCAGACGGTCCAGCAGCGTGCGCTCGGTGCCGCCGCGCAGGACCTTGGCGATGAAGGTCCCGCCCGGCCGCAGCACCTCGCGGGCAAATTCATGGGCGGCCTCCGCCAGCCCCATGATACGCAGATGGTCGACCTGCGTGTCGCCGGTGGCCGATGCCGCCATGTCGCTCAGCACGACATCGGCGGGGCCGCCCAGCTTTGCCTTGAGGAGCGCCGGCGCGTCCTCGTCGTAGAAGTCCTTGGCCAGCACTTCGGCACCCGGGATCGGCTCGATCGGGGTCAGGTCGATGCCAAGGACCGCCCCGCCCGTCTGCTGCGGCCGGACGCGCTCGACGGCCACCTGGGTCCAGCCGCCAGGCGCCGCCCCGAGGTCGACAATTCGGCCGCCAGGCTTCAGGAAGCGGAACTGGTCGTCGAGCTGCAGCAACTTGAAGGCGGCGCGTGAGCGGTAGCCACGCTTCTTCGCTTCGGCGACATAGGGATCGTTGAGCTGGCGCTGCAGCCAGCGCTGCGACGACACGGTGCGGCCGCGCGCGGTCTTCACGCGCACGGAGGCACGGCGGCCCGTCGGTGTGCTGGAGGATCTGCCGGTCCCCCCGCCGCCGCGGCTACGGCTCACGGCAGCAGAACGGATCGGCGTCGCGGTCGGCCTGGCGCATCAGCTCCATTAGCACGCCTTCGCGCAAGCCGCGATCGGCCACCCGCACCATGGGCGCCGGCCACTGGCGGCAGACGGCCTCCAGGATGGCCCCTCCCGCGAGCGCCAGGTCGGCGCGATCACTGCCGATGCAGGGCATGCCCGTGAGCTCGATGACGGATTTCTCGGAGAGCTGATCGCAGATCCGAAGGATGGAATCGCGCTCGATGCGCGAGCCGTCGACGAGGGTCCGGTTGTAGCGCTTGAGCCCCAGGTGATGGGCGCTCACCGTGGTGACGGTCCCCGAGGCGCCAAGCATCTGGACCTCGCCACGGGCGATCGCCTCGGCGATGCCATGACGAGCGCAGAACGGCCGCAGGTCGGCGCGGATGCGTTCGACCATGTCGTCGTAGCAGGCCCGCGAGACCGGGCGCTCGCGCGGCGTCCCCTGCATGCAGGCCTCGGTGAGCGTCACGACGCCCCAGGGCACCGAGGTCATGTCCAGCAGTTCGGTGGCGACGCCGTCCATGCGACCGTCGCGGCGCGACACGCGGATCCAGCTAACCTCGGTGGAGCCGCCGCCAATGTCGATCAGGATGGCATAGGGCACCGCCGGATCGATCAGGTTCTCGCAGCTCGCCAGCGCCAGACGCGCCTCCTCCGCCGGCGTGATGATCTCGAGGCAGAGACCCGTGCGATGCTGCACCATGGCCAGGAAGTCGGCACCGTTGCCGGCGCGGCGGCAGGCCTCCGTGGCGATGTGGCGAGCCCGGCTGACGCGATGGCGATCGATCTTGGCGGCGCAGACGGCCAAAGCCTGCAACGTGCGGTCGATCGCCTCGCCGCACAGCGCCCCGTTCAGCGCCACCCCCTCGCCCAGCCGCACGGGCCGGGAATAGGTGTCGATCACCTGATAGCCGTCGATCGACGCCCGCGCCACGAGAAGACGGCAGTTGTTGGTGCCGAGATCGATGGCCGCGAAGGTGTGCGCGAACCGTCCGCTGTGCCAGCCTCCCCTGTTCCCTGCGTGAAGGGTGGATTCCCCGGCCATGAAGATCTCTTTCTTTGTGCCATGGTAACCCACGTTCACGCCGACGGCGAGAGCACTGCAGTCTGAAATCCGCAACATTGGCGGCTTGCACGCCAAGCGACTTGCCAATCTACCGGACCGTCGCTAAATCCACCCGCCGGTCATGCGTCGGCCCGCGGCAGAGTGCCGTTGGGGGATAGTTTAATGGTAGAACAACCGGCTCTGACCCGGTTAGTCTAGGTTCGAATCCTGGTCCCCCAGCCAGCCGGCGCACGTTCGCGAGGCCGGCGCTTTTATCCACATCCCCACATATCGGATCGAGAAATGGGCGCGATTTCCAGGACGCGGCGCGCGCATTCCGCTTTGCATCGGCGGCGAAGATCAACTAAGCTCACTTAGGGTGCAAACAGTATGCTTGGGAACATGCTGTTGGGGTATTCTGCGCTTGGGACGAACGTGAGTGCGCGAAAAGCCATAACGGCGCGATTCATCGCCGACTCTCCGGACGCCGATGCAAGTGTGGCAGGGCGGCGCGCGCTGTTGTCCGCACCGCAGCGCTTCGTTGAGACGTGGATCGATGCCGTGCTCGGCTTCGTCTTCTGTGTCGCGCTGCCGATCCCGCTCTACGCCACCAATGAGCCTTTCAGCGGACCGATGGGTCCGGCGGAATTCACCATCATCGCAACCGCCGTGGGCTACGCGATCGTCTGGTATTGCGGGCGCCGGCTGGAAGCCTTTCCCCGGGCGACGCTGCAGGGAAACATCGGCTACGTCGCCCCCGTCGCTGTGCTCGCCTACGCCTCCATCGCGGCCATCCTGCTGCTGCTGCGCGCCGACTACTCGCGCGTCCAGCTCTTCGGATCGGGCCTGCTGACCGTCGTGTGGATGAGCGGCGTGGCCCAGCTCAGGGCCCGCTTCCTCGTGCGCACCTATGCCGTGATCCCGCGAAGCTCGATCGCCGCCATGCCGGCGATGGCGACCTGTCGCTGGCTCGATTTCGACGAGGTGAGGCGGGATGGGGTACGGGTCGACGCCATCGTGGCCGACCTGGGCGCCGCACTCGGCAAGGAGCGCATCGAAGCCCTGGCCCAAGCCGCCATCGCGGGCGTTCCGGTGCTCGATCGGCGCTACATGGTGGAGAACCTGACCGGCCGTACGCCGTTGGGCGGCCTTACCCCCAACGAGTTCGGCGCCCTGCTGCCATCGCGGCAGTACCTCCTCGTGCGACGCCTCGTCGAACTGGGCATCACCCTGCTGCTTCTGCCACTGATCCTGCCCGTGCTGGCGGTCGTGGCTCTGCTCATACGGCTCGACAGTGCGGGACCGGTGTTCTTCCTCCAGACGCGCATCGGACGGCGCGGCGAACCCTTCCGCATGGTCAAGTTCCGGACCATGCGTCATGGCGCAGCCGGTCCGAGCTTCACTGAAGCGGTCGATCCGCGCGTGACCAGGATTGGCCGGTTCCTGCGCCGCGTTCGGCTCGACGAGCTGCCGCAGCTGGTCAATGTCCTGAAGGGCGACATGAGCTGGGTCGGCCCGCGTCCCGAGGCGGCCTCGCTCGAGGCCCGCTACCTGCGCGACATAGAATATTTCGCCCTGCGCGGCATCGTGCGCCCCGGCGTGACTGGGTGGGCCCAGATCAACCAGGGCTACGCCCATGCGCCCGACGAGATGCGGTCGAAGCTCGAGTACGATCTCTACTACCTGAAGCACTGCTCGCTGTGGCTCGACCTCATGATCGTGCTGCGAACATTCGCCGTCGTCTTTCGAGGCACGGGCGCGCGCTGACCAATGTGGCGCTCTCGGCCGGTGCGCCGGCACAGCGAAGCGCGTAGCATTCCGCTCCCGCCGGGCGCGATCAGACCATTGCCGCAACCCCCAGAGGATGAATGACCACCCTTCCGCGCCCCAGGCGCCTTTCCGTCGTCGGACTGGGCTATGTCGGCTTGCCGGTGGCGGTCACCTTCGCGCGTGCCGGCCAGCAGGTCATCGCCTTCGACATCGATCAGCGGCGCATCGCCGAGCTTGCCGGCGGCCGCGACCGGACGGGCGAGGTCGACGCGGCCGCGCTCCGCATGCCGAGCCTGCGCTTCACCGACAGCGCCGAGGAGCTGCGCGCCGCCGACTTCCATATCGTGACGGTGCCCACGCCGATCGATGCCAGCAAGCAGCCCGATCTCAAGCCCCTCGAAGCGGCATCGACGACGCTCGGTCGCGTCCTGAAGGCGGGCGACATCGTCGTCTACGAATCGACGGTCTATCCTGGTGTGACCGAGGAGGTCTGCATCCCGGTGCTGGAACGGGTCTCCGGCCTGCGCTGGAAAGCCGACTTCAACGTCGGCTACTCGCCCGAGCGCATCAATCCGGGCGACAAGGAACGACGCTTCGACAACATCCTGAAGATCGTGTCCGGGGACACGGCGGAAAGCCTCGAGATCATCGATTCGGTCTACCGCAGCGTCGTGACCGCCGGCACGCATCGCGCACCGTCGATACGCGTGGCCGAGTTCGCGAAGGTGTTGGAGAACACTCAACGCGACATCAACATCGCGCTGATCAACGAGGTGGCGCTCATCTCCGATCGCCTGGGGATCGACACACGCGACGTGCTGACGGCAGCCGGTACGAAGTGGAACTTCCTGCCCTTCAAACCAGGGCTGGTCGGCGGCCACTGCATCGGCGTGGATCCCTTCTACATCGCCCACAAGGCCGAGGAGGTCGGCTACCATCCGCATGTCATCCATTCCGGCCGACGCGTGAACGACAGCATGGGCGTGTACGTCGCCAATCGCGTGGCGCGCTCGATCATGCGGCGTGCCGGCAGCGACCGGCCGGTCGTCACGGTGCTGGGCGTCACCTTCAAGGAGAACGTACCCGACATCCGCAACACGCGCGTGGTCGACATCGTGCGCGAGTTGGAGGATTTCGGCATCGCCGTGCAGCTGCACGATCCGGAGGCCGACGGCGACCTGCTGCGTGAGGAGTATACGCTCTCGCTGACCCCGTTCGAAGAGCTCAAGCCGGCCGACGCCGTGGTGCTGGCGGTGGCGCATCAGAGCTATCGCAGTGGCGGCTGGGCGCTGGTCGCCCCCCTTCTGAAACCCGGCGGCGGCTTCGTCGCCGACGTCCCCGCCCTGCTCGACCGGAAGGCCGTCCCCAAGGACGTGACGCTCTGGCGGCTGTAGGGCGGCCGGCGACCGGGGCAGCCGCCGCTTCGTGCCGGAGACGGCCTACCGCTTGGCGAGCTTGAGTGGCGGCCTGGGCGGGCTGGGCGGGGCGTCGGCGCCAGCACCGTAGTAGCCGCGGTACCGCGAATAGTAATCGCCATGATCGCCGTAGCCGTAACGGGCGTGCTTCGCGAGATTCACGCGATTGATCACCACGCCGACATGGTTGGTCACGCCCAGGAGGGCGCCGATGGCGGTCTTGACCACCTCGCGCGGCGTGCGGGCCCACTGGACGATGAACACCGTGTAGTCGGCCAGACGCGCGATGATGCGCGCGTCCGACACCGCCATCACGGGCGGACCATCTAAGATTACGAGATCATAGCGCTCCGAGAAGGTCGCGATGGCCGCCTTCATGGCATGCGATTCGAGGATTTCGGGGGCATTCGGCGTATTCGGCCTGGCGCAGATGTAGTCGACGCCCGAAACCTCATGGCGGCGGATGCATTCCTCGAGGGTCTTGAGCCCCATGAGATAGTCGTCGATCGTGCCGCCGCGGTCTTGCAGGCCCAGCGCCGCCGACATCCTCGCCTGGCGAAGGTCGAGATCGACGATCAACACGCGACGCGACGCATTCATCTTCGTGAGCAGGCCGCCAAGCGAGGCGACGAAGGTCGTCTTGCCCTCGCTCGGCGTCGAGGACGTGACGGCGACCACGCGCGGCGGGCGGTCGAGGCTGCCCAGGCTGATGGCGGTGAACACGGCCCTGATGGCTTCGGCCGTGGGCGACGTGGTGTTCTCCAGCACATGGGCAACCACGTTCGAGCGCACCGCGGCCGTTCCCTTGACTTCCGGCACCATTCCCAGGACGCCGACTCCCGTGGCCTCCTCGACCTGGCTGGCCGAGCGGAACACCCGATCGAGCTTCTCCGCTGCCACGGCGCCCGCCATGCCGAGGAGGCAGCCGATCACGAAGGCCGCCATGAGGCCGGTCTTGTAATTGGGCGACGACGGCGCGCCGGAGGGATGGGCATAGGCCAGGATGCGCGCGTCGGCGCGCTGGATGTCCTGCTGCTCGCGCAGTTCCTTGAAGCGGGTCAGGAAGCTCTCGTAGAGGGTGCGATTGGACTGCGCCTCACGCTCGAGCTGCTTGAGTTCGGCTTCGTACTGGCTCGCTGTCCCAGAGACGACGGCAGCCTTGTCGACGAGCTCCTTGAGCTCGTCCTCTTCCGCCTTGGCAGCGTCGAGCTCGGCGCGGACGGCAAGCGTGATGCGCTGCGTCTCGCTCAGGAACCGCGCACGGACGGCCGCGAGCTCGTTGCGCGCCTGGATCATCTTGGGATGGTTGTCGCCCAGCTGGGCCGACAGCTCGGCCATCTTGCGCGTCAGGTCGACATCCTGGATGCGCAGCGCCGCCAGGGTGGTATTGCCCGACACCTCCGCGATATTGGCGATCTCGCCGGGGTTGAGGCTCGCTCTGCTGAGCGCCACCAGTCGTGCCTCGCGTTCGATGCGCCGGCTGCGCGCCGCGACGTACTTCGCGTTGAGGTCGGACAGGGTCTGCGATGACATCGTCCCTTCCGGGCTGCCCGCCAGTCCCTTGTCGCGCCGGTAGGCCGCGACCGCCTCCTCGGCCACATGCAGGTTGCGGCGCAGCTCGGCCAGCCGCTGCTCCAGCCATTCGGTGGCGCGCCGGTTCGCCTCGTTCTTGATCTCGACCTGATCGTTCAGGTAGGCCTCGGCCAGCGCATTGGCGATTCGCGCCGACATGGTGCCGTCGGGGCTCTCGACGGTGACCAGGATCACGAAGGTGCGGCCCAGCAGGCTCACGTTCAGATGTGCCGCCACGGCACCGATCGCCGCGCGGCGGCGCGGATCGCTTTCCTCGGCCGCCCGGCTCGAGCGGGCGGGCTGAGCCGTCTGCTGCGGCCGCGGCGCGGGCGCCAGGAGGGTCGATATGCCGGTCGCCCAAAGCTCGCGCAGGGGCGCGAAGGCCGTGTCGATGAAACCCGGCGGCTTCGTGCCGTTGAAGTCCGGATTGTTCGCCAGCCCGAGCTTGTCGACCACCCGGCCGATCAGGAAATCGGACTGGATGACTTCGAGCTCGCTCTGTATGGCGCCGATATTCATCGTATCGACGCCGGAAAGCGCGGCCTCGGTACTGACCACCTTGAAGGTCCTGGTGTCGAGCAGAAGCCGCGCCGTGGCTTTGTACATCGGCGTCGCCTGGGCGATGATGAGCGCCATCAGGGCCATGGCCACGAGGCCACAGCCGGCGATCAGCGCCTTGCGCCGGTTGAGCAGGCGCAGCCAGTTCCACACCTCGGTGGACTCGCCGGGCGAGCGTGGCGGCCCCAGCGGGCCTGGCTCCGAAGCGCTGGCCGGGTGGCTCAACATGGCCCGCTCAGCCGCCTTCTCGGCCTTCGAGAACGATCCCATCCCACTTACACTCCGCGATCAGACGAGCGCGAACACACTCGCGAGGCCGCTCCACCCTGATGCAAGCGGGAGAAGGAGCCACACAACCCACATTCTTAGCGGGCGGTCCCACACCACCCGTCCCAGATCGGCAATGCCTGTACTACGCAATTACGCCAATATCTGGTCAAAACCATCGTTCCGGTACCCGAATGATGTCCCCGGGCCCCACCGGGGTATCTTCCGTGACCGTTTCTTCCATGCCCAGCGTCTGGTTGAACCTCTGTATCGTAATGCGCGTTTTCGACGCTCGGCGGGTGTATCCACCCGCGATCGCGACGGCTTGCGCGACGTTGATTCCCGGAACGAAGGCAAATGAGCCAGGGCGCCCAACTTCACCCAGAATGTAAAAAGGACGCCGTGTGATGAGTTCTACACTCAATCTCGGCGAACGCAAGAAGCCGTCGGCGCGATAGCGTGCACGCAGCTGCTCCTCGATCTCGGCGGGGGTGAGGCCGACCACCGAGAGCCGACCTGCCATGCGGGGGGTGATCATCCCCGCCGAATCGACCTCGTAGTCGCCCGAAAGCTCGGGATCGGCCAGGACGAGGACCCGCACCTTGTCCCCCGGTGCGACCCGGTATTCGCCCATGCGCAGCGTCTGGGTGGTCTGGGAGGGCTGCTGCAGGGTCTGGACCGAGTTCGGCGGCTGCGGGTCGCAGGCCGCAATGCCCAGCGCCGCAGCCCACAGGGTGGCCATCCAACTCGCACGCCGCAGCAGCGTCGTTCGCCGAGACAGGAAGAACGCAAGGATCCTCAAAACGCTCACCGCTTCGCAACAAGACGGATGGTGACCATGTTCCGTGTGTAGCTGGGCCCTCCGGCAGCCACGTCAGTCGACCATCCCGAGCTGTATTCGTAGACAGGCCCGATCGAATACTCGGGCCGCGCCTGGTAGAGAAACCCCACGGATCCCCGGAAGAAATAGTCCGTGCGGGGGTTGACGTTTGCCACGCCATAGGCCGGCGTATAGTCGGCCGAACTGTAGGAGAGACCGCCCACGGCTTTCCACGGGCCGTGGACGTCGTAGGTGAAATCCACACCGACCACGGTCGATATGTAGTTCTGGTAGTTGGTCAGAGCCGATTCGTTGATGCTGCGCGAGATCGACGGCCGCAGCACCAGCGGCTCGTACCCGTTCCACGTTCCCAGCAATGCGAAGGTCGTCGCCGAGGTCGTCGTCCCATCCGCCAGGTACGACAGGCTCGAGCGTCCGATCGACCCTTCGAGGTTCGTCTTGGCGCCGACGCGGATCGTCGATCCCACCGAGAGGTTCCACCCGCTGGAATCGCGCTGCTGATCCGCCGTGTTGATCGGAAAGACATAGATGCGCTGGTTCAGGCCCGGCGAGATCCAGACGGAAACCCCCTCCTCGATCTCGTAGCCGAGACGGAGCTTCTCCTCGTACTCGGTACGATTGCGGCTCGATGCCGGCAGCCCGAGCGATGTGATGGTGCTGTAGTCGTAGTACCAGTACTTCGTCGCTGCAGCGGTGAGCTGATAGAAGAACCGGTTGAACTTCTGGTGGAGCGTGACCTCCACCGGGATCGAATCGGCAACCGTGGGCGCTTGGGCGAACGACACGTTGGGTGTGCCAAGCGCTTCGGTGGCCCGGCGAAAGGCGACCCGCGCCGCGAGATAGAAATCGGACCTGATGTCCAGACGCCCGTCCGCCTGAATGAGGTAGTTCTGAAAATTCTGCGTCGGCGCGCTTGGATAGAAGCCGAAGCCCCCCGCCGCGAGTACCCGCAGCGAGTGGTTCAGCCAATCCGACCGAAGATCCAAGGATGGTCTGACGAGGGCGAAAGACGAACCGACGGTCGGCGCCGCTGTCGCGAAGACATTGTCGTTATAGCCGGTATCCAGTTCCAGCGCAGGAAAGAGCGTGAACGCCCCCAGCGCAATCCCCAGTTGATCTCCGGTATCCGGGTTCAGCACGGAAATCGGCGACACCGACATGTCCGGCAGGTCGACCTGCGGTGTCTGCTGATCCAGGGTCTGCTTTGCGGGTGACGGAGTCTCGACCTGCGCCTGCACGCCGCCCGAGGCGCAGGACAGCAGCACCCACCCGAGAAGGGGCGACCAGAACAGCCGTGTGGAAGTTGCAGCGATGGTCATGGGACTACGGGGCCAACCCGGCACCGTTCCGAGCCCTGGCTGGCAACAATCCTGCAGCAACTGCCAGCTACTAGCTTTGGCTGGCTCGGTCCGCAGGCACATTCTCATAGACAATCGGTGGCGATTGCACAGGCGGTGCCGGCGTACCCGTCGTGACAGGCGGCGTGAACGTCGTTACGGGGGGCGAGAACGCCGTCGGAGTCGATGAAGGCGGCTGCGGGGGCGTGACGGTGTTGACGAGGGCGGCGAGACTATCCGGCGACGTGTTTCCCGGCGTGCTCAGGAGCTGCGCGATCAGGGGATTTATCGCCGGCACATCCCCACTGCCGAGCGTGTTCGCCTGCGCAGGCGTGAGCGCCAGCGCCGGCGGAATATTGTTGGGCAGTTGCGGAAGGCCGTCCGGCAATCCGCCCGAATTGGGAACGGCGAGCGCGCTCAGATCTCCCGGCGTGGCCGCCGGGGCGACGTTCTGGAGCGGCAGGCTGCTCTGCAGGGGACCCGCGCTCTGCAGCGGACTGGTACCCTGCAAGGGCCCCGCAGCCTGCAGCGGGCTTGCCGACTGGAGGGGCCCGGCGCCCTGGAGTGGGGATGCTCCCTGAAGGGGCCCGGCGCTCTGCAGTGGTCCTGCACCCTGAAGAGGACCTCCGTTCTGAAGGGGGCCCGTGCCCTGTTGTGCACCCTGCGTGCCGGGTTGACCGCCATCCTGAGCCGGCCCCGCGCCCTGCAGCGGACCGGCAGACTGGATGGGCCCCGCGCTCTGCAGAGGTCCGCCGCCCTGCAGCGGACCCGCTCCCTGCTGGATTCCGCCCCCCTGCTGCGTACCTGCTCCCGGCTGCGCCTGGGCAATCAATGCAGGTGCGGCGTCTTGCGCATGCGCATGCGCAACCGTGACAGCCGACAGAATTGCCGCCGCCGCAACGGACTGCATCGCAACTTTACTCATGCGCTTGCTCCCGCTCCGGTTTCCGTCATGCGATGCACAAAGAGAAGAGGCCGATCCTCGTCGCACCGGAAACGTGAACTGATATAATCGCAGACTATAAACTGCAGCGCCAACGCAGTAAAGACTCCGCTTACCGGTCCAGCGGGCCGTTCCCCTTACGTCCCCCTCAGGCGACGTCCTCGCCTCGATTGATGGCTGCTTTTTGATCGGCAAGCCGCTCGAGGGTCCGCGCGAAGCCCTCCGCGTCGCCGCAAGCGACACGCCAGTATCCTGCGGCGCCGGCGGCAGCAAGGAGGTCCACGTCCGATTCCCGGGCGCCGACGAAGAGGATCGGCCGGCCGGAGTCCACGCAGGCATACACCTTCGACGGCATGACGTAACCGACGAACGCGTCCTTGAGCGTCACAAGATGCGCATCGGGTGCCCGGAGCAGGCCAGGCAGTCGCTCCAGCGGCACAGGCGCCGTCCTGCAGAAGGGCACTCCCTCGGCCTGCAGCCGCCCAGCCAGCTCGTCGGCGCCGCTGCCGGTCGCGCTCAACCACAGCCGTACCCTGCCCGTTCCCTCGCGGTGGTGGCGCAGGTAACCGTCGGCCACGGTGTTCACCTCATGCGCCACGCCGTAGTTGCCCGAATAGAGAAGCACGCAGCTGTCGCGCAACGGCTCCGGCAGCGGTTCGACAGGGGTGTCCCGGGCAAACGAGACCGGAGAACCATCACGCACCAGCGCCACTCGATGCTCGGCGACCCCGGTTGCGGCAAGTCGCCGCGCCTGGTCGATCCCAAGCACTTCGAAGCCGTCGATGCGTCGGCGCCAGAAGTTGGTGACCGCCAGCAGCAGGGAGAGTGCCTGGGAGGGGCGCGTGCGCGCCGCGATCAGGCATTCGGGGTGGAAATCGGTGATCCGGTAAACGAGGCGGCCACGCCAGAGGAAGCTCAGCGGCGCCAGCAGATGGATCATGAAGGGGGGCGAGCCGGTAAACAGGATGCCGTCGGCGGCACGCAAATCGCGGAACGCCGCCATCACAAGGCGGATGTCCGTCCACAATGTCCAGCCCAGCCGACGGGCGAGCGACTGCCGTGGGACCGGCCGGGCCCTCAGCCGCACTTCCGTCAACGTCCCCGCTCCCCTTGCCTCGCGGCGCAGCGAGCCGCCGGCGGACGACAGCCCAACCAGCGTGACGTCGTGCCCCCGCTCCGCCAGCACCTGCGCCCGAAGCTGCATGTACTGGCCGACGGCACCGAAATCAGGCGGCAGCCAGTCCGCGATGATCACGATGCGCTTTTCATCCGCTGTGAAGGGACTGTTGGCCAGAAGGTCCGTCATTGGCGGCCAACCGGCTGTCGGCCCCGCGCCGTCAGCTCGTCGTAGAGTGCAAGCATGCGCCGGGCAGCGCTTGGCCACCCGTAGTTCGAGACGACATAGTCGCGCCCCCGTTCGCCCAGCACGCGACAGCCCGCCGGATCGGCCATCATCGTGCGCAGCGCATCCCCGATCAGCTCCGGGCGCGCATCCACCACGCGGCCGCCACCGCTTTCGGAGACGACCTCCGAAGCGCCGACATCGCGCGTGGCAAGGACCGGCAGCCCCCGTCGCATGGCCTCGAAGGCGGCGAGCCCGAAATTCTCCGACAGCGATGTCATCGCAAACAGCACGGCTCCCGCAAACAATGCCTCCTTGTCATCGCCTTCGACGTGCCGGGCGATGATCGTGACCCGGTCGTCGACTCCCAGCGCCCGCGCCTGCGCCGCCAGCGACGCGGCCAGCCCGTCGGCGTCGTTGCCCGCTATGACCAGGCGGGCATGCGGTGCGGACGGGAGGGCCGCGATCAATCGGTCGAACCCCTTCTCCCAGCTGATCCGCCCCAGTGCGAGCGCGAAGCCGCCGCCCGACAGCGCGGCCGCCACGTCGGGCGACAGGACATCTCCCAACCGGGCCGGCGGATCGTCGACCCCGTGTGGGATCATCACGATGCGGGGAAGTTTCCAGTCGAAGCGGGCCAGGTGCTCGGCCTCGATGTCCGACGTCGCGTGGATCGCGGCTGCAGCTTCCAGGTTCCTTCGCTCGATGAGGGCAAGCCAGGCGGACTTCACCCATCGGCTCCTCCGACGGATCAGTTCCGGCACCAGCATTCCCCGCGGGGACACGACGTAAGGTCTGCCCGCCGCGCGAGCGGCGCGCGCCGCCGCCCAGGTCGGCCACAGGAAGACGGAATGCAGATGCAGCAGGTCGAACGCTTGGACGGACCGCGACAGGGCGCGGCGCATCGGCGGCGACCAATAGAGCCTGCGCAGAACTCTGCTCGGGAAGTAGGTGACCTGCACGCCGTCGACGTTCACCGGCCGCATCAGCGGCACGTCGCTGTCGCGGCGGCCGTCGACGCTGGTCGTGAAGACATGGACGTCGTGCCCTGCGGCAGCCAGCTCGCGGCACAAGGCGTGAACCGTGCGGATCGGACCGCCATACCGGACGGCCGGCAGATAGGTCGGGACGACGTGCAGGAGCCTGAGGGTGCCCGGCTCGCGGCGGGAGCAATCTGCGCTAGCCCCAGGCATGGGTGACCTGAGGCAGCGAACCGCTGACAAGAGGGATGTTGGGCAGCAGGTGCCGCTCCCGACGCGTCTTGCGATCGTCCGCGCCTCCTCGAAAGGACTGACGACATGCGCCGACGCGCGCAAGGCACACACGGTTCAAGCTGCTTGCGTCCAGTGCGCCAGCAGGCCGCGCATCCTTGCCGCCACGTCAGCCAGGCTGGGCGACGACGTCACGACGCGCTCGACGTCGGCACGCGCCGCATTTGCGACCCGCCCGTCCTGCAGCGACAGGCAGCACTCGACGAACTCGCGCGGTGTATCGGCCTCGAGCAGGCATCCCTCGCGCCACTCGTATCCGCGGCGACCCTGCGGCGTCGTCACGATCGGGATCTGCCATGCCATTCCCGTGGCGAGCTTGGTGCTGCAGCCGCGCGGCAGGCAGAAGATCGGATGGATGAAGGCCGTCCAGGTCGATGCCTCCCGGCCGAGCGCTTCGTCGTCCAGCGGCCCGAGGTAGCGGGCCATGGGGAACTTGTCTCTGAACCAACCGCCCACGTCGGACGGTCCCCCGACGATCCGTATCTCCGTCGAACCGGCGCCCGCCTGGTGCAAGGCGCCAAGCACCTCAAACAAGCCTTCGAAGTTGGGCGCGTGATCGAGCGTGCCCACGAATCCGAAGCGATTTCCCGCCGGCTGCCACGCGAGCGGGCTCGGCTCCACAATCCTCGGCAACCAGCCGACGTTCCGCGTTCCCAGCCATTGCTCCAGGTCGCAATCGAAAGGGGAGATGGCACAGACGGCGTCCACGGACCGGCGGGAGCGCTGCTCGCTGTGCAACACCCGTCCCAGCAGGACGTCGATGGTGGGACGGAATCGATGCCGACTGGGCATCACCTCGCGCAACCGTACTTGATGAAGAAGGTCGGTGCTTTCCAGACCATGAGACAGAACGACGATCCTGCACTGTGCCGGCAGATGCGGCCGGATCATGGGTGCGATCGCGGCGAGGCTATCCTGGTTGAGGAAGACGAAGTCCGGCCGCACCTCTTCGGCTGTCCGACGAATGTCCATCGGCAGCGCGGGGCCGAATGGCCTCACGAAGGGAGAACTGTCGAACACGCGCATCAGCCGCGTGGACAGGCGCCGGTCGTGGTCGAACGGCACGATCGACAGCACGACGCCGGCGGCCTCGATGACGGATATGAACTCGCGCGTGCAAGCCTGCACCCCGCCTTTCGCCGACGAAAGATTGCCGTGCGAGCTGACGAACAGGCCGCGCGCCGTCATCGTGCGGCCTTGGCCGTCCAGAGCATCAACGGGGACGGCAGACGGCTCATCCTGCGTTCCCGCCCCAGGCGTTGCCGCGCTGATCCAGCCACCTGATGGCGATGGGCAGAGCGAACTTGGCAATCAGCGACCAGACGATGAAGAACATCAGCATCGCTCCGAGGATCTTGGGCAGCGATACCTCCATGCCGGTCCCGCCGACCGTGAAGGCAAAGCCCATGATGATCCCTTCCCTCAGCATCCAGGGCAGACCCGTGGACATGAAGTATCGCGTCACGAGCGAAATGATCGCTGCCAGGACCGCCAGTCCCAGGAGCATGCCGGGGAAACCCAGGTCGACGAAATTCTCGGCGATGTAGCCGACACTGATCGACGTGCCGGCATTTATCTGCACGTTGGGATCGGCCTTCGTGAGCCGCATGAAGACGTCGGAATCCGACAGCGGCGCCTTGTCGGGAAACAGGAAGCGCGGCTGCAGCACGTGGGACACGGCGGCCTGCCACTGTGGCATCAGCTCCGCGTCCTGCCTGCTTTGTGCAACGCCGATGACCTGACCGAAGATGTCGATATAGGCGAAGCGGATCAGCAGATCGTAGGAGGCCTGCTTCCAGTCGGTGTTGCCGATCGATATCGCCTTGTCCAGAAGGTAGCCCATGCGCTCATCGAGCGGCACCTTCGTCTGCTGGACCGTCTCGTCGTAGCCGGACACGTAGCTGCGATAGTCCATCTTCACGGACGTCCAGAACAGCGCCAACAACACCAGCAGGCCTACCCATGCGATGGAAACCAGGGTGGCCGTGCCGGTCCACTTGACCCGCGCGGCGACGGCGGCAAACGCCAGATAGATGAAAACCGCGCGGAAGTCGGAGAAGAAGCCGGTGAAGCCGGCCAGGATCTCGGCTGCCAGCGCCAGCATCAACATGCCCACGCCACGGCCCGTGGTGAGAACATACGTACACAGCAGGAACAGCGTCACCACCTTGATCTGGGCCGCGGCGGTAAGAGGCTGATCAAGTCCGGAGGCCAGGCGGGCAGCGAACGCAAAGGCGGCAGACGCCACGATGCTGGCGAAATAGGCGATCACGAGGTCGGAAGCCCGCCAGCGCTCATGCCAGTAGTATTCATGGGCCGTCGGCGGCCTGATGCCGCCCAGCATCAACCGATAGACGGCCGCCATCGTGACGAGGCCGCTCAGGACGTACCAGTACGCCTTGAGGATATCGTCACCATAGACGCTGAGAGCCATGGACTCGCCGTCGACGATGGCCTGGAGAGCCCGCGCGAAGGTCTGTGCCCATTGCCAGAACAGCAGGAACACGATCCCCTTCGGCATGGTGGGAAAGCCGATCAGCGAGAGAATGATGAAGGGTGTGAACGCCCCGGCGATGAGCGACCACGGATCCGGCGCCAGCGGCGCCACCAGCACATTCGCGAGGGCGAAATACAGCGCACCGGTCCTCAGCAGCCGGAGGTCGAGCCTCGTTTCCTTCGGCGAGCCGACCGCGACGCTGGTCATGCCGCACTGTCCCGCGCCTGCCCAAGCGGCGCCGGATGTGCCACGGCGGGCAGAGCGACGATGCTCATGGGGCTCACCGGCTGGAAGGCGATGAAGCCGTGCCCCAGGCGTTGGTTGAAGTCGTAGCCGACGTCGCCGGGACAGCAGGCGCCTACGCGGAATGGAATAGCGTTCGGTACCGAATGATCCACGGCAAAGGACATGGAATTCGTCGCGATATCGATGCTGTAGTCGCCCGACGCGAGGAACAGCGGGTGAAGGCTCACGGTGCAGACGTAGCGCCCCGGCTTGTTCGGCAGCGTGATCCCGGAGAACGAGTTGGAAGAATAGAACGCGACCGGCAGGTTGTTCTCATCGCGCAGGCCGAACTCCAGGGCCAGACCGGGCATGGTCGAAGTCTCCACCTCCACACTCAGATTGAGCGGTGTTCCAGGCTCATACGCGCCCGTGGGCCGACCATGGGCGTCCAGCAGGTCGGCGGCAAGGATCGCCGAATGTGCTCCCCTGCCCCAGTCACGTGCGGCCTTCCCCTTGCTGAGGGAGGCGGAATAGTGCGCGACGGCATCCTCGATTCGCCCGTCGAAGACCAGTCTGCCCCCGTTCAGGACGATGCCGCGACGCGTAAGGGCGGCGACGGCGGCCAGATTGTGGCTGACGAAGAGGACGGTCCGGCCGGCATGCGCCACCTCGGACATGCGGTCGAGACAGCGCTTCTGAAACTCCGAATCGCCCACTGCCAGCACCTCGTCGACGAACAGGATCTCGGTTTCGAGATGCGCCGCAACGGAAAAGGCCAGCCTGGCGTACATGCCCACCGAATAGCGCTTGACCGGCGTGTCGATGAACTTCTCGACGCCCGAGAAATCAACGATTTGATCGAAGCGGGCCAGCACTTCCCGCCGCGTCATTCCGAGGATCGCGCCGTTCAGGAAGATGTTCTCGCGGCCGGTGAGTTCCGGGTGGAATCCGGTACCCACCTCGAGAAGGCTCGCCACGCGGCCATTGATCGCCACCCTTCCTGTTGTGGGTTCCAGGATGCGCGACAGGATCTTGAGCAACGTCGTCTTCCCGGCGCCATTGTGGCCGATAATGCTCACGACCTCACCGCGCTTGATTTCGAAATTGACGTCCTTCAGCGCCCAGAACTCCTCGATCTCGTCGCCCTCGACAACGGCGCGGCCACGCAGCATGTCCGCGCCCTTGCGCAAGAGATTGCGGGCGCGGCGCATGACGGCCTCGCCGAGGATCGCGGAATGCGGCACCTCGTGTCCGATGAGGAAGTGCTTGCCGAGGCCTTCGGCGCAGATGATGGTGTCGGACATCAGAGTATGTCGGCGAAGCCGCGCTCGGTGCGGCGGTATGAATGGATTCCGAGCCACAGCAAACCGGCGGTAACGACGAGGCTGATGGCGAAACCGGGCAGATAGATCGGGCTCTCCCCTCCCAGAATGGCCCATCGGAAGCCGTCGATCACACCGACCACGGGGTTGATGCTGTACAGCAGCTGCCATTGCTCGGGAATCACGCTGGAGGAGAATCCTACCGGCGACACGTACAATCCGATCTGGATCACGAAGGGAATGACGAAGCGGAAGTCGCGATACTTCACAACGGTCGAAGCCGCCCACAGGGCCGGTCCCACCGCCACGAGCACGGCGAGAAGCACGAAGATGGGCAGGAGGAGAAGGTGCCAGGTCGGCGCCATGCCGTACCAGGCCATAACGCCCGCGAGGATGACCAGGCTCACACCGAAGTCGATCAGGCCGACCAGCATGGTCGCAAGAGGAATGATCAGCCGCGGGAAGTACACCTTGGTGACGAGCTGCCCATTGCTCATGACGCTGTTGGAGGCGTCGTTCAAGATCGAGGAGACGAGCGTCCACGGCAGGAGGCCGGCGAACACCAGGACCGCATAGGGGGCGCTGCCTTCGGTCGGCAGCTTCGCGATCTTCCCGAAGATGACTGTGAAGATCACCATCGTCATGAACGGGCGTACGAACGCCCAGGCTACGCCGATGGCCGTCTGCTTGTAGCGCACGGCGACGTCACGCCATGCCAGGATGAAGAAGAGTTCCCGGTAGCGCCACAGATCACGCCAGTACTGCCGGTCGGCGCGCCCCGCCTCCAGGATCAGCTGCTGCGGGGCGGCTTTACTCATGGGGACTGCCCCGTGTTGCCCTACGGGCGCCGGCGGCCGCTCTGCTCATTTCCTTCGATCTCCGCATTCAATGGCGTCCCAGCATCACCTGCAGCGCTCGCGCGGCCTTCCACCCGAAGACGGCCGTCACGAAATTGTATGCAGCGCCGCCCGACAAGCGCAAACGATCGCCATGCAGGTCCTTGGCGCGCCGCTCGGCCTCGATTCCCAAGGTCCGGGCGTAGGGGTAGCAGGCATTGGCGAAGCGCTGCCAGACGAAGGAGGTCGCACGGCGCGTGCGGTCCGAGTTTTCGACCTGGAGCAGCCTGCCAGTGCTCCGCTCGATGGACCGGAAGGCCGATCGCCAGGCTGCATCGGTCTTCAGGCCCGACATGCTCGTGTGGCCCTTTCGGTAGTAGCACACCGCGTCGGGACATTGGATGATCGCGTCCGCCGCAAGGACCAGCCTCGTGAAGTACTCCGTATCGTTGCCGAGGGTGAGATCCTCGGACCATGGCCCGGCCCGATCGACCACACTCCTGGGTGCCAACCACATCGCCGGGAACATCATGCCCCCGCCGTCGCGCCAATTGTCGACAAGCCAGTCCTGAGGCGCCGCCGCATCCGTCGCCGCGTCGCAGGCGGGGGGATCGCCGGCCGGCACCGTCGCCGCCGTCGGCAGCACCTCCCAGCGCGCGGTCGCGACGGCTTGCCCCGCTTCCCGGAGACGGTTCATCTGCCGCTCGATCTTGGCCGGGGCCAACGCGTCGTCCGCATCCATGTACTGGATGAACCGGCCGCTGCACCGTGAGAGCCCCGCGTTGAGGGCGGCCGTCTGGCCGCGGTTCCTCTGATCCACGACAATCGTCCTCGCGGTCTTGACCCGATGGATCTCGTCGAGGCTGTTGTCCGTCGATCCGTCATTCACGATCACCAGCTCGACCGAAGGCCATGTCTGGGCGCGAACGGATTCAATCGCGGCACCGATCCAGCGCTCCGCGTTGAAGCACGGTATGACGACCGAAACGAGGGGCTGGTCCGGTCTCATGGCTAGCTCAGACGCCATCCCTTGTAACCGGCCCGATACTGCGGCTTGGCCAGGCGGATCAACCCCTCTCGCAGACGAAGCGCGGTCCGCGGTCCCAGCAGGCACAGGGCGCGGAACAGCGGCGATTGCCGACGGGGACGTCCCCCCAGACGGAATGCCAGACGAGCGGATGCGTCCGCAGTCCGCCAGTCGAGGACGGAGGCCGCACTGGTCGCATTGTTCCACAGGCTCTCGGCGATCTCCCGGTGATAGGCGTTGCGCGTGTCGTGTTCGAGCGCCTTCATCATCACGCGATGGTGTGCCCGCAGGCACCTCGCGGGGTCAGACGACGTCATCGAGCCCGGTCGTCGCCAGTTGACCATCAGCACCGTCGGCTCAGCGGCGAAGCGCAATCCGGCCCGCGCGAGCGCGCAATGCATCGCGACGTCCTCGTTGTAGAGGACGTCGCGGTCGGTATCGAAGCCGCCGGCGGCGAGGAAGGCCGTTCGGCGATAGATGCCGGCGTTCGCGCTGATCTTCCTGCTGATCGTGTAGCGCACCGGATCGGCGGACAGCGCCTCGTTGTCGTGCCACTCCTGGGCCAGGAAGCGGCCCGTGCCATGCTCGCGCTCCATCGAGCCGAAGACCACGACGTCGTGCTCGTCCTTCGCCATCCAGGCACGGGCACGCTCCACGAACTGGGGCAGGATCTCGTCGTCGGCATCGTGGAAATGAAGCCACTCGCACGTCGTCTTCGACGCCAGCGCATTCTTGGCGTGGCTGCACCCCATATTCACGTCGCCGCGGACCACCCTCGCGCCGTACGCACGCGCAACCTCCACCGTGTCGTCGCTGCTGCAGTCGTCATAGAGCCAGATCTCGTCGAAAGGCTGGGTCTGTTCGGCGACGCTCTTGAACAGACGCGCGAGGTACGGCGCCGAATTGTACGCCGGAATGAGAAGCGCAAGGGTACCTTTGGTCATGGCCGGCTCACCCGACCGATCCCGACGCCATCGCGGGCGGTCTGGCCCGACGCATGACGGAAGTCAGGGCAGGCACGGCGTCGACGATCCCCGCCGCCGCCCGAGCCGGCGAGTAGATTTCCATCTTGGCTGCCAGATGACGCCGCAACGTGATGGGCTCGACCGACAGAATCCTTGCGATGGCCTGGCTCAGGGCCTCGACGTTCCCCATCGGAAAGACCTCGCCCGTCCGTCCAGCATCGACCAGATCCGGAGCGCAGCCGACCACATCGGAGACCACCGCCGGCACGCCACACGCCATGGCTTCGTTCACCACGAGCCCCCAGGTCTCCACTTCGGATGACGGGAGCACCAGAACCGCGGCGGACGCATAGGCGGCCGGCAACGCTGCCTGGTTGACGAATCCCAGGAACCGCGCCTGCACTCCTGCTTCGCGCGCCGCCTGCCGCAACGCCGGTTCCAGGCGGCCCGCGCCGGCAAAGACGACCTCCACCGCCGGCAGGCCAAGGCCGGCGACCGCCCGCAGCACGTCGTCGGGGCGCTTTTCCGGAATCAGCCGGCCGACGAACAGCACGCGCCGGACCGGCGCTCCCCCCTCCGACGGTGCATCGCGACGAGCCTTCGCGGCCGCCGCCGCGAAGGCATCGTTGTCGACGCAGTGAGGCGAGAAGAAGAGACGATCCGCAGGCACGCCGTAGTGCTCCAGGTACTCGCGATGGCGCCGTCCGACATAGAGGTAGCCGTCGAAAAGACGCAGGATCCGCGGCAAGGCCAAGGCCTTCGCCATCAGCAGCGCCGCGCTGCGCCGTCCCGCAAGCTTCGAATCGCCACGCACCAGGACCGGCACGCCGTGTCGGCGGCACGCCCGCGCGGCCTGCCAGTAGGATCGCAACGACCATCCCGGAACGACGAAGCCGTCGAAATGGCCGCGGGCCACCTCGTCGGCAATGCCGGGCGTATCGCAGCCGTTGAAGCGGCTGACATTCGGCCGGCGGGCGACATTGACCAGGAAGCGGCTCTCGAAGCCGGACAGCAGATCGACATCCCACTCGAAGGATACGCCATATCCCGCCTTCGCCTGCTGCTCCGGCGATTGCCGGTGGGCGAAGAAGACCGAGAGGTCGCAGCGTTCCGCCAGCGCGCGGAACAGCGGCGCGTAATACTGGATCGGATGGCTGACGATGAAGCCTATGCGCGGTTTCACGCGGTGCCTCCCGCCGCCCCGCCTGCCAGCGCACGGTCGAGAGCGGCTGCGAGCGCGCAGGCCGATGCCCGTGCGGTATCCGCTTCGAAGGCCGGCGAATCCACCGATTCGGCACCGTGCATGCCTGGCTGCATGAACGCTTCCAAGGCATCGGCGACCGTGTCCGGACCCGGAAGCGTGGTTTCCGTCAGCGCAAGCACCGTCCCTGCGCGGCTTGCACGGATGACGTCCGAGGCCGTGCTCTGCGCATGCAGCAGGGCGAAGACCGGCCGGCGCGACAATACGGCCTGGAACACCTTCGAGGGGGAATAGTGCGGCTCGGTCGAGCCCAGGATGAGGACGCCGTCACAGGACGTCAGATGGTTCAGCACGTCCAGATAGCCGATCCGCTGCGGATGCTCCTCGACCATCTCGGCCACGCCGGCTGCCGCGGCGAGCGGGCGCACCTGGTGGCCCTGTGGGTCGTCGGGCGATCTGCCGGTCCCGACGAAATGCACACGCAGGCGGTCCGCCGAGCCCGGCGCGCGCTCCCGCAGTGCCCTCAGTCCCGCAAGAAAGGCCTTCAGGACACCCCCGCCGGCAGGCAGCAGCGCGCCGGCGTAGAGCATGTGGAAACGCCCATCTGCCGGCGTGAAGAGGAACGGTGGCCGCTGCAGACCGCGGACCATCTCGTAGGCTTCCGGTTCGCTGCCCATCGCCATGTATGCGATGGTTGCCTTCTGCGCGACCTCGGGATTGCGTTCCAGCATGCCCGCGACATAGCCGGGCGCAATACCGGTCACCAGTGCGGCATGCCTCACGGACCACGGCTCGAGGATCAGCGCGAGGCGATGCGACAGCCAGGCCTTCGCCGACGCGGCCGTCCCAGGCGTCAGCCGCGCCACCCAGGGGTCCTGGTAGTCGATGCCGTACGGCACGCCATAGCGGCAGCGGATCAGCCGTCCGACGGGCGCCAGGAAGTTCGACGGGATGGTGATCAGCACGAAATCGATCTCCCGCCGCGCGGCGAGCCGGGCGAGCGCGCGATAGCATCCCCAGAAGGCCCGAATGCCGACGTCGCCCACCAGCCGCACGGGCCGTGTGGGAAAGGTCCAGGCGTGGATCACCCGCAGATCCGGCGAGACAAGCCGAAGGACATCGGGATCGGGACGCTCCTCGTAGCGTCCGGGATCGCCGGTGACGACGATCGGCTCCCAGCCGAAGTCGGGCAGATAGCGCGACCAGAGCCGCGCCCGGTGCGCACCGACGAGGTTGCTCGGGGCGAAATGCCCGCTGACCAGAGCGAGGCGCTTCATCGATGCCTCGCCAGGGCCGTGCGGGCGCGTTCATAGAGCGCCAGGTAACGTGACACCACGACGTCGGGGGTGAACTCCTGCTCGGCGCGCCGCCGGCAGGCCGCCCGGTCGATCGCGCCGATGCGGGCGACCGCTTCGCAACCCTCCTCCACCGAGTTGATCAGAAACCCCTCGACGCCCTGCCGCACGATCTCCGGCAAGGCGCCGCGCGGGCAGGAGATCACCGGCGTGCCGCAGGCGAGCGCTTCCGCGAAGACGATGCCGAAGGGCTCGTTCCACTGGATGGGAACGACCATGGCCCGCGCCTGGCCGAGCACCCTGTTCTTCTGCACGTCATCGACCGGTCCGACATACTCGATGCCGTCACGGCCGATCCAGGGCTCGATCTGCGTCCGCCAGTAGTCGCCCTCCTCGCCGGACTCGGCGTGGTTGCCGGCAATGATCAATCGGCTTCCGGTGCGCCGCGCGATCTCGATGGCCCAGTGCGCGCCCTTGATGCTCTCGACCCGGCTGAGGAAGCAGAGAGGCGCGTCGGGCGCCACCGTCGGATGGAACTCGAGCGCGTCGCTTTCGAAGAAGTTCGGGATACCGGTCCACTCGCCGCCGGCGTGCCGGCCGCGGCCGGCGATGTAGTCGCTGCAGCCGGTGAAGTGGAGAACGTCGCGGCCCGCAAGCTTGACGGCTGCGCCGACGGTTCGCAGCGTCGGCTCGCGGCCGTACGTCATGACCACCGGAACGGGACCGCGCAGATGGGGAACGAGGTACGCGAGGCGCGAGAAGCTGTGGATGATGTCCGGCTTGAAGGCCCGGACAGCCTTCCACAGGGTCCAGGTATCGAGCAGCATGGTCGTGCCGGAACGGGCGGCCGAGCCTGGACGCGGCCAGGCATGGAAGGCTTCGGCGGCACATCGCGAACCCGCTTCCGCCACCAGGCAGACTTGATGGCCAAGCCTGCGCAGGCCGCGCACCACGCCGTCGGCCACCCGCTCCACGCCGCCATAGAGCCGCGGCGGCACCTCTATGCCGGGATCGACGCTCAGGAGCACGCGCATCAGCGGCGTGCCTCGACGTAGAGGGAAGAGCGGCGATGCTCCTCCCGGTCGATCGGACCGCCCGGGAAAGCGCCCTCTCGCCACGCGACCTCGCGCACATCGGCGAAGCCCGCCCGCTGCAGCGTCTGCACGAGATATTCGGCGTCGAACCCGCCGTAGTGCTCGCCGGCCTGGTTGAGCACATGGTTCAGCGCCTCCATCTTGGCGCCGCGGCCCTCCCAGCCGAGCGCATTCAGCGCCGCCCAGCCATCGGCAAGGTAAGCCTCGACGTACTTGCGCACGTCGGGAACGATGATGCGCAGGATCCCGCCCGGGGCGAGACAGCGACGGCACTCGGCGAGGAAGCGCCGCCGCTCCACGTCCGGCTCGAGGTGCTCAAGGTAATGCTCGACATGAATGCCCCTCGCCGCCCCGTCGGCGAGCGGCAGGTCATAGCGGCAGTCGATGCGCATCGTCACGCCGGGCGCGGCGAAGAGATCGAAGTTGAGCCACCCGTCCGCGCCAAACGGGCCGCAACCAAGGTTGACCAGGACGTCGGAACGACGCCGCAGCGCGCGCTTCTGGGCCAGTCGTGCGGGGTGAAGCCGGTTCGCGAGCCGCACGAGCGCGGCATTGAGTTCGAGGCGAAAGCTCCGGAACAGCCAGGAATTGATCGGCAGGAGGGGAATGAGCCAAGTGCCGAATTGCTGCTTCAGCGTCATGGCGCGCTTCCACTGGCGCGGCGCGGCTGCGCGAGCAAACGGTCGAGAAGGCGCGCCGCCGCGGCCATGAAGTGCGGGCGCCGGTACGCCTCGATCAAACTCGGATCCACCCGGCCCATGCCCAGGAGCCGCGCCGTGGCCTCGACGAAGCCCGCGCGGTCCGACGGATCGACGAGCGCTCCCACGCGACCGTCGGGTACCGCATCGGCGCTGCCCCCGCCGATCCCGCCCAGGACGCGCAGACCGCAGGCCGCGGCCTCGAGGTAGACGATGCCGAAGCCTTCGTCCGAACTCGGCATCACGAACAGGTCGGCCAGGCGGTAGAGATCCGGCAATTCCTCATCGGGCACGTAGCCGAGAAACCGGACGGCTTGCGGATCGCCGGCAAGCTCGGCCGCCCGCCTTTCGAGCCGGGGGCGGTCGTCACCGTCACCGGCAACGACATGGACCAGGCCCGGGAACCGGCGGCGCAGCTCGGGCAGCGCCGAGAAGACGAGCTCGTGGCCCTTGTAGAGCTCGCTGTTCGCCAGCCGCCCCACCGTGAGGAGCACAGGTCCCGATCCGAGCCCCAGTCGCCGGCGCAGGACGTCGGACGGCGGTCCAGGCGAGAAGCGCTCGTCCACCGTGTTGGGCAGCACGCGCACCCGCTCCGGCGGGAGGTCGACCCATTCGAGCAGCCGCTTGCGGGTGGCGCGGCTGACCGTCGTCACCTGGTCGGCGGCCTCGATTGCGCGGCGCACCGCGTCCCGGCGGCCGCTCCAGACGTCGATGCCGTGGGCCTGAAGCCAGCAGCGCGCACCCAGCATGCGGGACAACAGCACGGCCAGCGGCGCCATGAAGACGTGCCCGCAGAAGACGACGTCGAACGGCCGGAACCGCCATCCCGACCACACCGCATCGAGCGCATAGCGCACCTTGCCATAGCGGGCCGCCGCCTGGCGCACGCCCGCCGGCACCGCCACCGCCTCCTCGTCCACGATCCGCGGCAGGACGAGAATCTCGGCACCGGCGCCGGCGAGCGATGCGAAGAGATCCCGGTTGTATCGGGCTATGCCGCCGCGCGCGCCGTAGGCGTCGCCGACGAGGGCGAGGATTCGGGTCGCCATGCAGGCCTCAGGCTGCCGCAGCAGTCGTCCAGCCGCTGCGCCAGACCCGCAGCGCCCAGCTGCGCGACGCTTCGGAGAAGTTCACGCCCCGCCCGGCGGATTGGTCGGCCATCTCGCGCAGCCAGCGCCCGACCGGCGTGGTGAACCCCGTCTTGCGCCGGCTGCGGCTGGCCGGGGGCAGCGGCGGCACGGGCACCTGAGCGACGGCATCCTTCGCATTGAGTCGCGCCAGCACCTCGCCGGACGGGAGCGCTGCCAGGAAGAACGGATCGACGAAGGGCACGCGGATCTCCACGCCGTGGGCCATGCCGGCCCAGTCCGCATCCCGCAGCAGCTGGTTGCGCATGTAGAGGGACGTCTCCATCGCGGCCACGCGATCGAAGTCCGACAGCGGCCCGCCCGCCTGCAGCACAGCCGCGATTCGGCTGAGCGGCGCCAGACGCCGCAGCCCGTCGCGCACGAGGTCCGGATCCAGCACGCCGTCGAGTTCCCATGGCATGTAGACGCTGCGGCGCAGCAGGTACGCCCCGGCCCAGGACCCGCCGTATTGCACGAGGCCGGCCGCCTTCGGATGAAGGTGCAGGCCCGCGGCAATCGCGGCCGACATCGCGCGACGCGCGACGACCCCGACCCCGGGCAGCCAGGAGAATGGCTTCAGCCAGTGCACGCTGCGCGGGATCTCGGCGAACGACGAATAGCCGCCGAAGCATTCGTCGGCGCCCAGCCCGCTCAGGGCCACCTTGATACCGGCTTCCCGGGCGGCCTTGGCGATGAACCAGGTGTTGACGCCGTCGATGGTCGGCAGGTCCATGGCATTCAGCAGAGCCGGCAGGTCGTCCTCGAATTCACGGCGATCGACCGTCCGGACGACATGGCGTGCGCCGTAGCGGGCGGCGATCTCCGCAGCCAGGGGCGCCTCGTCCAGGGGCAGCCCTTCGAACTCGGCAAAGGCCAGCGTCAGCGCCGTGACGGACCCGGTGCCGCATGCCGCCATCGTGCCCAGCAACGCTCCGGAATCGACGCCCGCGGACAGAAAGACGGCGACCGGCACGTCCGCGACGAGATGGTGGCGGACCGAGTCGCGCACGGCATCCGCGAGGGCCAGACGCGCGCCGTCGGCATCCCTGCCGGCCGCGGACGTCCTCCGCCCGGCCAGCGCGGCGGCGACGTCGTAATAGCGATGCGGCAGGCGCGGGCCGGTGGCATCGACGATCAGCGTGGAACCGGCGGGGAGCGCGCGGATGCCCCGCCAGACGGTGAACGGTTCCGGCACGCTGCCGAAGAGATGAAACCCCACGATGCCGGCGGGATCGGGATCCCGTTCCACGGCGCCGCCCGCCAACAGGGCTTTGGCCTGCGATGCAAAACGCACCGTCCATCCATCGTCGGCCCAATAGAGCGGCTTGATGCCCAAGGGGTCGCGCGCCAGCACCAGCGTGCGCCGTTGGGCATCCCAAAGGCCGAAGGCGAACATGCCGCGCAGCCGCGCCACCATGTCGACTCCCTCCTCGGCATAGAGCTGAAGGAGCACCTCCGTATCGGAGTCGCTGCGGAACCGGCAGCCGCGCGCTTCCAGCCGGGCGCGCAGTTCGCGGTAGTTGTAGATCTCGCCGTTGAAGGTGATCGTGTAGCGCCCACAGGCGCTATGCATCGGCTGGGCGCCATTGTCGCTCAGATCGATGATGGCCAGCCGCCGATGGGCGAAGCCGATGCGCTCGTCGCCGGAGGTCCAGGAGCCGCTGCCGTCGGGGCCGCGCGCGACCATGCGGGCGCTCATCCGCT
Source organism: Pseudomonadota bacterium (assembly GCA_049323495.1). Taxonomy (GTDB): domain Bacteria; phylum Pseudomonadota; class Alphaproteobacteria; order Reyranellales; family Reyranellaceae; genus Reyranella. The sequence goes on along the minus strand of JBMONG010000032.1, from coordinate 105,198 downwards.
CGAGCTCCGTCCGATCGATCGCCGGCGCCACGGCAAGGTAGGCATGGATGCCGGCTATGCCGCACATGAATCTGGCCTGTCCCAAGCAAAGAGCGCCCGCGAGGCTGTTCCCACAAACATCCTGTGGCGCGTTGTTTGCATTTTCACTGAGTATACTTGAACTATTGTCCTCTAGTAAAGGCGGTCCGCTGCCGCTCCCGCCGGTCGAAGGACTGGGCCCACCCCATCCCCAGCACGGCGCTCACGACGAAGCCGATGGCTGGCATCTGCAGGCTGAAATCGATCATCGAATGGAGGATAGGTACTGCCGCGACGGCGAAGGCCGCCACCGGCAGATAGCGGCGGCCCGACCGGCGCCTGAACGCGCCCTGCAGGCTCATCCCCCACGGGATCAGCACGATCGCGAAAGCCACCAGCGCCATGGGCACGCCGACCTCGACCATCATCTGGAGCGGCGTCGAATGGGCAAGATCGTTCGGAATCGGCAGGCTCGACGGCTGCATGACCGCGTAGATGTCGGGAAAGCCGCCCAGCCCCCACCCGAACCAGGGCGACGCGGAGATCGCCTCCAGCGAGGCGGCCCAGATGGCGCCCCGTCCCTCGCCGTCGGCGCCGCCGGACGCCTTGGTCAAGAGCCTGCCCCCCGCGATCAGCATGACCGCGGCAGCGACCACGACCGCCGCGCCAACCCCCCAGCGCGCCACGTCGGAACGCAGTCCGGGCCGCTGGCGCAGCAGCAGGACAAACACGCCTGCGATGCCGGCGCCCGTCGCGGCGAAAGCTGCGCGCGAAGCGGACCACAGAAGGCCACCCATCAGGAAGAGGCATGCCGCCATCAGCGCCAGGCGGAGGGCCGTCAGCGACGCCAGCAGTCCCTCCTCGTCGTACGCCCCGTAGCCGTAGGCCTTTCCGCCCTCGCGGCGGCGGTCCGCGAGGGCCAGGGCCAGAGCTGCGACGATGCCCATACCGCAATAGCAGCCGAAGGAATTGCTGTTCACGAAGGGGCCGGACATCACGCAGCTGTCACCCGGCCGGTAGTCGCCGACCTTCTTCAGATAGCTTCCAAGGTAACAGGAGTTCGCCGCCGCCTGCATTATGATGCCGTAGACGACGGCGAGCATGGCGCTCAGCACGATCATCATCAGGAGCAGCCGTGCCTGGGTGACATCGCGGCAGATGGCCCGTGCCAGTGCGAAGACCGCCCCGCATGTCACGATCTTGATCAGCGTGCTGCGCGCGGCATCGATCGCAAGAGCGGGCACCGGCGCATGAGCGGCGCCCAGCAGGCGGGCCGCCGTCTCGTAGTACCATGCGCTCCCGGACGCCGGCGCGAAGGGTGACATCTGGAGAAAACCGAAGGCCACCAGGACAAGGAAGCAGGCCGTGACGGCCACGAGAGGGCGTCGCTCGGGCGGGCGGACAGAGAACCCCGAGCGAAATCCCGGCAGGATCGCAACGGCGACGGAGAGCCCCCCGACGGCCATGGCGAGGGGCGCCCAGACCCACTCTCGGTTGCCCCCCATGGGCAGGGCGGCAACGGTGACCGTGAAGAAGAATGCGAAAGCAACGGTCCGGTTCGTCAACCGGTCTGCGAGCCGCAGCAGCCGGGCGCCGGCTGATGAAGGGTCCTCGCGGTCCATGATCATTTGGGCCGCAGCGCCGCCAGCATCTGCGTGAGCTGTTCCTGGGCACCAGGAATGTCGCGCACGAAGTACCGGACAAAGAGTTCGTCTATCGGCGACCGGATCGCTTCCGCCAGCCATCGGCGATCGCTGCTGACCCGCCAGCTAGTGGCGACGTTGTCGGCGACGCGGTCGCGCTCCTGCGGCGCAAGGTACTGCCAATTGTCGAGGAACAACCGCAGCCGGCTCGGCCACAAGGAACTCATCATGGGTGCGGTGTCGAGCGACATCATGAGCGCGGCGACGGCAGCGGACGAAGGGCCATCGAGGGCCTGCCGCACGGAGGCCAGCCTGCTCCAGCCGACACCGCGAGCCGGCGCATTGCCAAGGCCGAACTCGAGATCGCCGAGCGCCTGCTTCAGCCACGCCTGGCGCTGTTCAGGTGATGCCGGAAGGCCGGGCGTCAGGGCGGCGCCGGCCAGCAGTTCGGACCGGGCAAGGCGGCGCCCCGCCACGGGATCAGTCGCCACGGCCCGGTCGAGGGCTCCGATTCCGCTCAGCACTTGGGCAAGATCTGTCGTCTTGCCGGTGCGCATCTCGAACACCACCGCATCGGCTCTCTGCGCTTGCCAGGCAGCTTCGGCAACCGGCCATGCGGCTATGGCCAGAACTGCCCCACCGACGCCCAGCAGGCCGCGCAGCATCCAGCTCAGCACATCCAATGTTCCGTCTTTCCTCGCCGCTTCCTGCCGCGAAGTCCCGTGTCTCCCCACGATTATGACATTCTACCTGAGAGCAGCCGGAAATGCTCGGGCAAAACACCCGATCGGCGCGACGGCCCGAACGCTGGTCGTCAGCCGGCCGGCACCGATGGGGTCGCAGGCTGGGGAGCGGGCGTCGGCGCGGCGTCGGCGGGCACGCCCTGTGGTCCATCTGCCTCGGCTGCAGGGCTCGCGATCGTCCTGACCTGGACGTCCACGAGCGAGTTCACCTGGGTATTCGCGGCCCCGGTAAAGCTGCCCTTGATCGGCATCGCCTGGTCCGGATCGCGGGCGACGGCCACGCGGATCAGGCGCTCGCTCCCGATGATGCCGTTGGTCGGGTCGAACTCGATCCACCCGGCCCCCGGCAGATAGACCTCCATCCAGGCATGCGCGAAGCCTGGCGTCGCCTTGCCACCGGCCGTGTCGTCGGCGGCAGGATCGTAGAGATAGCCCGTGATGAACCGCGCTGCCAGTCCGAGAGCGCGCGCGCCTTCCATCATCAGCAGGGCGTAGTCGCGACACGTGCCGCCGCCGCTCTCGAGGGTCGTCGCTGGCGGCTGCGTTCCCGGCTCGAACCGCATGGCGTAGCGCAGCCCCTCCTGGATTCCCTTGCACATGCGCGTCAGCGTGGCGAACGTGTCGGCGCCGCCCTCGCCTTCCAGGAACTGCCTCGTCCAGTTGCTCACCATGGCGTTCGGGTCCGGGTAGTGGCGCTCGACATAGCGCGCGAGGTCGGGCGCTTCCTCCGCCAGGTAGCTGAACGGCAGGTTGCGCGCGTACTCCTCGATCGTCGGCAGTTCCGGAGGCATTCCGAAATGCTCGAGCCGGATCGTGCTGGTCAGTTCCAGTTCCTGCGTCGCCTCTTCGAACTGCGCGATGGCGATCGAGTTTCCGAACGGGTCGTGGATCCATCGCACCTGCGTGGCCGGCTGAATCGCCAGCCCCGTGTGGAGGAGCCTCAGGTCGTGGCTGTCGCGCGGGCGGAACATCAGGCGGTGCTCGCCCAAGGTCACCGGTGCCGAATACTCGTAACGCGTGCGGTGGACGATCTCGAGCGTGCGCATGGAGCCATCATAATGCACTGCGGCGCGAGGGGTTGCAGCATTGAGCGGAGCGGGTTGGTCAGGTTTCCACCTGCTCCGCGAATCGTTGCAGGCCCGCCCGGCCCGCCGGGGTCAGCGCATAGACACCACGCTCCACCCGCTCGAACCAGCCATAGAAGTCGTCGCGCAGAATGCTGGCAGCGCGCGGCGCATCGGCGGCAAGGCGGAGCGCGGCCAGTCGCATGGGTCCGCTTTCGGCCAGCCGCGCCGCGCAGCGCAACGCTTCCTGCCGGTAAGCCGTCATGAGCGGGGCGCGCATGGCGCTGCCTCCGACATTCGGGTCACCGACGCGGCGCCGGTGCTCGCCCAGTAGGCGGCCGGCCTTCCGCTTGTCGATGCGCGGCCGATAGGGCGTCGGATCGATCACGATGTCGGCGCGTGCGTCGGTCACCACCAGCAGGCCCAGTCCGAGCCGCCGACACAGCTTCTTTACGTTGCGCATCTGCCTCGGCCACTGGCCCACGGCGAGGTAGACGCGGTCGGACAGGGCAAGCCGGTCCACCCCCTGCAGCACAAGGGCAAGGCCGAATGTCCGCTTCAATTCGACGATCAGCGGCGGCTCCTCGCCGCGAATCGCGACGACGTCGCAGCCCCGCACCTCGCCCTTGACGACATAGCCCTGCCCTTCGAGCAACGCCTTCACCGGTATGTAAAGATCGCTCTCCAATGCCATCGCGGCAGACCGTATCATGGCAGGGCGAATTGGGACGGGGGATAAGCATGACAGAGTTGCTGGATCTCGGCGCCGCCGCGATTGCCCGCGCGGTGCGGACCGGCACAACGACGGCCCGCGAGGTCGCGGAGGCGGCCATCGCCCGGGTCGAGGCGCGCAATGCCGATCTCACGGCCATCGTCGATTTCGACCCTGCCGAGGCGCGCGCTGCGGCAGACGCCGTCGATGCCTGGCGGCGACAGGGCTTCGACGGACCGATTCTCGGGGTGCCCTACACGGTGAAGGACACGACCTGGGTGCAGGGACGCCGCGTCACCAACGGCTCTCTCCTGTGGAAGGACTTCAAGCCGCCGCGCAACGCCCTGGCCGTCGAACGGCTCAAGAAGGCCGGCGGCGTCTTCCTGGGCATGACCAACACGCCGGAGATGGCCGCCAAGGGCCATACAGAGAACAAGGTGTACGGCCCGTCGCGCCACCCCATGAACCCCGGCCTGACGCCCGGCGGTTCGTCGGGTGGTGCCGCAGCGGCGCTGGCCGCCGGGTTCACGCCCATCGCGCTCGGCACCGACGGCGGCGGCTCGGGTCGCCGGCCGGCATCGCACTGCGGCGTCGTGGGCCTGAAGACATCGGCTGGCGCCATCCCGTCTCCATTCGGCTTTGGCGGCGCCTACGGGCCGCTCTATGGCGTGACGGCGCCGATGGGGCGGTCGGTTGCCGACGCGAGGTTGGCCTTCGAGGTCATGGCCGGCCCCGACCCTCTCGATCCGCATTCGGTCGCGCTGCTCGATCTGCCACCCCCGCCACGGCCGCGGATTGCCGCCAGTCGCCGCCTCGGCCTCGACGTCGCCGTCGATCCGGACGTCACGGCAGCGTTCGATGCCGCCATCGAACGTCTCCGCGCGGCCGGCTGGCGGATCGAGGAGGCTGATGTGGCCTGGCCCGAGGGCACCAGCGAGACCGCCTTCGGCGCCGTGAACGCCGCGGCGTCGGCCCTGCTCTATGGCGAACGGCATGCGAAGGAAAAGGACCTGTTCGGCGACAACGTCGCCGGCCTGATCGAACGCGGCCACCGCGTTCCCGGCACCGACGTCGTGGCAGCTTTCCGCTTCGCCGACGCCTGCGCCCGCTCGGTGGCGCAGTTCTTCACCGAGTACGACTACCTCCTGACGCCGACGACGGCCTGCGTCTCCTGGCCAGTCGATCAGGTCTATCCGCCGGTGATCGAGAACCGCGAGGCCGGGCCGCGCGGCCACGCGGCCTTCACGCCGCTCTTCAACCTCGCCCTCGTGCCGGCGATTTCGGTCCCGTGCGGCGCCGGGCGTGACGGGTTGCCGGTGGGCCTGCAGATCGTCGCGCCGCGCCTGCACGACCGGCCCCTCCTCGCCATGGCGCAGCGCGCCGAGACGGCGCTGTCCTGAAGCTGCGAGGCAGGGTCCGCAAATGGTTCAATGGACGCAGATCGCCATCGCCGCCGGATTCGCCATGGTGGTCGCGGTGGCCATTCAGCTCTTCCGGGCGCGCGCGGCACGGCGGCGCACGCCCACCCATGTCCATGGCGCACTTATGAAGCGCGCCGGGCACTTTGCCGACCGTAGTCCCTTCCTGCGGAACGTCTGCCGGGAATTCGAAGCGAACGGCCACATCTCCGACCGGCAGGCCGAGGCCGTCCGCAAGGCGCTCGCCCGCTTCGAGGCGCGATAGCATCATGAAGACGACGGCCAAGCGTCCGTACCGCTCCATGGCGCTCGCCCTGCTGGTCGCTGCGCTGCTCGGGTCGGCGGCCGTGGACGCCTCGGCCCAGCAGTTCGGCGGCGCCCGCCGCGTCGAGGTGCCGATGGACTATCCCTTCACCGCCGTGGGCAGGTGGACGTTCAATGCCGGCGGCGGCCGCGGCACCTGCACGGCCTTCCTGGTCAACAACTGCACTCTCGTGACGGCGTCGCGCTGCGGCCAGGCGAAGGCCGCACGGTTCCAGTTCGAAGCCAGCGACGGCCAGCGCTACCCCGTCAGGAACGTGGTGTACAGGGAGTCGGCGGCCGGGAAATCCAGGGAAGCTGCGGGCGAGGCGATGGACACGACCGACTTCGAAGTCGCCTTCGGCCAGATCGCCGCCGGTCCCGGCCAGCCGCTGCCGGGCGAGAAGTATGGGCGCTTCGGCTTCGATCCCGCCGATACCGTGGCGGCCACCGCCGGGTTCACCCCTCATTGCAGCTACGGCTTCAGCATGAACAAGGAGGGCAGGAACGGCCGCGGCACCCTCGATCCCGACGTCTATGTCTGGGGCTCCCTGCGCAGTATCTTTCCCGATCGCGCGGATGGCGACGAGTCCTTCCTGCATATGACGAACGGCGTCTATGGTACCTCGGGAAGCCCCATCTTCCGCTGCACACCCGCCTTCGACGGCAACAAGTTCCAGGGGATCGAAGTAGGCGCTCCGGCCCGTCTGATTGGCGTGTTCATCCGCCTGAGCAACGACAAGGACAAGCTGAAGTTCGCCGACCGGCTGCGCGTCCCGCCCGACAACATGGCGTGGGGCGTCGGTGGACAGCAGTTCTATTCAGGTCTCGCCGACTACGTGAAGGAACACCCCTGCGAGGCGCTTCGATAGGGGCCCTTGATGACCAGACGCGAAACACTTTCCGCGGATTCCGCTCGCCGCATCGCGCTTGCCGCCCAGGGCTTTGGCCTGCCACGTCCCGAGGGCAGGCTCAACGCCGGCCATCTCAAGCGCGGGATCGGGAGGCTTGGCCTTCTGCAGATCGACTCTGTGAACGTGCTGGCGCGTGCCCACTACCTTCCGTTGTTCTCGCGTCTGGGCGCCTACGACGTGACCGACCTCGACCGCCTTGCCTGGGGCCGCCGAAGTGAGCGGGCGTTGTTCGAGTTCTGGGCCCACGAAGCGTCGCTGCTGCCCGTTACGGCTCATCCGCTGTTCCGTTGGCGCATGGCGCGGGCACGCGAAGGACACGCCAAAGGAAGGCTGAACGAGTTTGGCCGCGAACGGGCAGGCTACATCGAGGAGGTCCGCCGGGAGATCGCGGACCGCGGACCGCTGGCGGCATCACAGCTCTCGAATGCCGGAGAGCGCCGCGGTGCCTGGTGGGGCTGGAACGACGGCAAGCTGGCCGTCGAATGGCTGTTCTTCGCCGGTATCGTCACCACGGCGACGCGGCGGGCCGCCTTCGAAAGGGTCTATGATCTCACCGAGCGCGTGTTGCCGGCCGACGTGCAGCGCCTGCCCACCCCCGCCGCCGACGAAGCGCAACGCGAGTTGCTGCGCCGCTCCGCCCGCGCTCTCGGCGTGGCGACCGAGTTCGACCTGCGGGACTACTTCCGCCTGCCGGTGGCCGATACCAAGGCCCGCCTTGCCGAACTGGTCGAGGCCGGAGACCTCACGCCCGTCACGGTCGAAGGCTGGCAGCGGCCCGCCTACCTCGACCCCTCGGCACACCACCCCAGGAAGATCGGCGCCCGGGCGCTGCTGGCGCCGTTCGATCCGCTGATCTGGGAGCGCGACCGGACGCATCGCATCTTCGACTTCTACTATCGCATCGGCATCTACACGCCGGCCGCCAAGCGAACGCACGGCTACTACGTGCTGCCGTTCCTCCTGGGAGACCGGCTGGTGGCCAGGGTCGACCTGAAGGCTGACCGCTCGTCGTCCACACTGCTGGTCCACGCCGCGCACCTGGAAGACGGGCAGCACCCCAGTGACGTTGCCGCGCCGTTACACGGCGAGCTGCGCCTGATGGCCGACTGGCTCGGCCTCCAACGCGTCCTGCTGCCCCGTGCGGGGGCGCTGGCGAAGGCCATGAGCGGGATGCGATAAGGGGAGCATGAACGATCTGGTTCTCAAGGGCGGTCGCGTCGTCGATCCGGCCCAAGGCATCGACAAGGTGACCGATATCGCTTTCGAAGGCGGCAAGGTCTCGGCCATCGGCGACAACCTCTCCGGCAAGGACATCCGCCACCTCGACGGCAAGATCGTCTCGCCCGGACTGATCGACCTGCACACCCACGTCTACTGGGGCGGCACGTCGCTCGGCGTCGAGGCCGAACTGCTGGCCCGCAGCGGTGGGGTCACCACCTTCGTCGACGCCGGCAGCGCCGGTCCGGGCAACTTCCATGGATTCCGCCGGCATGTCATCGAACCGTCGCCGGTTCGCATCCTGCCCTATCTCAACGTCTCCTTCGCCGGCATCTTCGCCTTCTCGAAAGCCGTGATGGTGGGCGAGAGCGCCGACATGCGCCTGATCGATCCCCGCGAGGCCGTGCGCGTCGCCCGCGAACACAAGGACCTGGTCCTGGGCATCAAGGTGCGCGTCGGCCGCTCGGCCAGTGGCGACTCGGGCGTTGCGCCGCTCGACATCGCGCTCGACGTCGCCGAAGAGCTCGACCTGCCGGTGATGGCTCACCTGGACGCCCCTCCGCCATCGCGCCGAGAGGTCGTGGGCCGGCTGAGGTCTGGAGACATCCTTACCCACTGCTTCCGCCCCTTTCCCAACGCGCCGGTCCGCGCCGACGGTCGCGTGCGCGAGGAAATCCTGGCTGCCCGGGCCCGCGGTGTGATCTTCGACATCGGCCATGGCGGCGGCTCCTTCGGCTTCGGCACGACGCGAGCGATGCTGGCGGCGGGCTTCCTGCCCGACGTGATCTCCTCCGACGTCCACGCGATCTCCATCGAGGGCCCGGCCTTCGATCTGCTGACCACCATGTCGAAATTCCTTTGCCTGGGCGTCGAGCTCGCCAAGGTTATCGAACTGGTCACGACCAAGGCCGCGGCTGCCATCAATCGACCCGATCTCGGCACTCTGAAGGTAGGCGGCATCGGCGAGGCGACGGTGATCCAGGAAGTCGAGGGGTCGTTCAACTATGCCGATTCGATCGGCGAGGAGATGGTGGGCGCCAGGCGCCTTGTCTCGGCCGGCGTCGTTCTGGGAGGCCGGTGGTGGCATCCGTCATGACCATCCCGGCCCCTGCCACTCTTCCCGCGGCACTACAAAGCGAAACGGCACGAGGGGCGACGGGTCCGCGTGCCAAGAAGAATCGTGTCGAATCAAGGCTGTAGACCAGCGTCAACTTTTTCGATCGGGCTCGCAACCTCCGGGGCGACGGCATCGTTGTTGGGCCATGGGTCGGGTATCGGTGTCGCCCTGCCCCCGCTCAGCGATGCCACTCTCCCCGCCCGATCCTTAGCCCGCCTCCGACTCGTTCGGAGGCGGGCGGCCTGGGCCCCCTATCAAGCGACGGTCAGAAAGCAGACGGCGAACAGCCGCGCGGGGTCGCGCCAGACCTGGCGGAGATCAAACCCACCGCTCTCCGCGAGCCGCGAAATCCCCTCTTCGTCGTACTTGTAGGAATATTCGGTATGGACCCGCTCTCCCGCCTCGAACCGGAAGACGTGGCCGGCGACGCGGACCACCTGCGTCCGAAGGCTGCGGAAGAAAATCTCGATCCGCCCCTCGGCCGGGTTGTAGGAGGCGTCGTGGGCGAATCCTGACAGGTCGAAGTTGGCATTCAGCTCCCGGTTCATTCGCCGGAGGAGATTGAGCGTGAATTCGGCGGTCACGCCTGCGGCATCATTGTAGGCGTCGTGCAGGAGCTTCCGATCCTTCCTGAGATCGACACCGAGGATCAGGGCACCACCCACGCCCAGAAGCGTCCGCGCTCGAAGCAGAAAGGCCGTCGCGTCGTCGGGCGTCAGGTTGCCGATCGTCGATCCCGGGAAGAAGCCGAGCCTTCGTGCCGCGCCGTCGACTTCCGCCGGCAGTGCAGTCAGCGTCATGTAGTCGGCGGACACCGGCACGACGCTTAGCCCCGGATAGTCGCGCCGCAACTGCGCAGCCGTCGATTCCAGGTGGTCGCGCGATACGTCGATCGGAACGTAGGAGTGGAGTTTCTCGAGGGCATCGATGAGGAGGCGCGACTTGACGCTCGATCCACTGCCGAACTCGACGAGTGCGCACCCGGGGCCCGCCATACCGGCGATCTCCCCGGCGTGACTCCTGAGGATCTGGGTTTCGGTGCGCGTCAGGTAGTACTCGGGAAGGTCGCAGATGGCATCGAACAGCGCCGATCCGCGGGCGTCGTACAAGAACTTTGCCGGAATGGCGCGGGGTTTCCGCGCGAGGCCGGCCAGGACGGCCTCTCTGAACTCCACCCGGTCGTCGAGCACCGGTCGGTCGAGCAGTATCGGTGTGCTGTTCATGGAGCATCCTCAGCCAGGCGTATGCCGCCATACATCCACCGGGCATCCGGTGGAAAGAAGTTGCGATAGGTAGGGCGCACATGATCTGCGGGTGTGGCGACACAGCCGCCGCGCAGCACCAGCTGGTTGGCCATGAACTTGCCGTTGTACTCGCCGATGGCGCCCGGCGGCTCGCGGTAGCCCGGGTAGGCAACATAGGGGCTCGCCGTCCACTCCCAGACGAGACCCGCATCCGCCAAGCTGGGTACGGCGACCTCCCATTCGGCTTCCCGCGGCAACCGCTTGCCCGCCCACTTCGCGAACGCCGCCGCCTCGAAGCCGCTGACGTGGCAGACCGGTTCCAGGGCATCTATCGGTTTCAGTCCGGCGAGAGTGAACACTTTCCAGCCACCCTCGGCCTGCTCCCAGTACAGAGGTGCCGCCCAGCCTCGCTGGCGCACGCAATCCCAGCCAGCCGACAGCCACAACTCGGGACGCCGATAGCCGCCATCCTCGATGAAGTCGCGGTACTCGCCGCATGTCACGGGCCGCGAGGCGACGCGGAAGGGCTCCAGCCATACCCGGTGGCGCGGCCCTTCGTTGTCGAAGGCGAAGCCGTCGCCCCGGTGGCCGATCTCCACCAGGCCGCCCTCGAAACTGCGCCATCGCAGGCCGGTCCGTCCGCAGGGCCGCATATCGCGGTTCGGGCCGAAGGCAGGTTTCAGGGGATTGAGCGACAGCAGATGCTTGGCATCCATCAGCAAGAGTTCCTGGTGCTGCTGCTCGTGGTTCAACCCAAGCTCGACCAGAGCATCGGTGCCGGACTTTCCCGACTCCATCATCCCGCGCATCGCGGCGGTGACATGCCGACGATACGCCATCACCTCGGCAACGCCGGGGCGCGTCAGCATCCCGCGCTGCGGCCTGGGATGCCGGGGGCCTGCAGCTTCGTAGTAGGAGTTGAACAGATACCCGTACGCCCGGTCGAACACCTCGTATCCGGGCGCCTGAGGCTCCAGGATGAACGTCTCGAAGAACCACGTCGTATGCGCAAGGTGCCACTTCGTAGGACTCGCATCCGGCATCGACTGGACCGTCTGATCCTCGGGCGAGAGTGCCGCCGCGAGGTCCTCCGTACGTGCTCGGACGGTGAGGAAACGATCGAGAAGCGACGCGTCGTTCTTCCTGTCCTCGCGATGCGTCATCGGGTCCGACACGCTGCCTCCGCATAGCGCCGTGGTCGCCACACTGCCTGTTGCAATGCCATGACGGCGCAATCACTCTCCTCAGCCTCCTCTCGTCCCCTGGAGGGATGCAAGTGCCGATTTGCGAGATTGACCCGTGGCGCGCTCAATATTTTGAGAAGGTGCCGTGTCCTCAAGACGTGTTCATTCCCACTGAAGACAGCGACGCCTGGAACTGGAATCCAGCCCATCGCTGGGTGTATGACAAGCTTACCGTCGCCTTGAGCCAGGATTTGGCAGCAGCGCCCCACGGCGTCGCTCCCACAAGCTACCCGGTCTTCTCGAAGCCCATATACAACCTCAAGGGCATGGGGGTCGGGAGCCGCATCCTGAGTTGCGGCACCGACTATGCGGAGGCCTACAGCCCCGGACATTTCTGGACGGCTCTCCTGAATGGGGAGCATGTGAGCAGCGACGTCGTGGTGGTTCGCGGGCAGCCCCAATGGTGGCGCCATGCCCGAGGCATCCCGAGCGGCGAAGGCACTTTCGACCATTGGGAAGTCACGGCGCGCCCGGCTCCGGAAATCGAGGCGTGGTGCGAAGCGTGGTGCCAACGGCATCTGCAAGGATACACCGGCATGGTCAACCTTGAGACGATTGCCGGCCGCATCATCGAGGTCCACCTCAGGTTTGCCGACCAGTGGCCCGATCTCAACGGCCCGGGCTGGGTCGAAGCGGTGGTCCGACTCTACGCTACCGGCGAATGGGCTTTCGACGATTCCCAAGCCCGCACCGGCTACAGCGTCGTCCTCTTCCAGCCTCATGGGTGGTGTTACCGCCATCCACCGGCCGACCTGCAGCGCGCCGTCCTTGCGATGCCGGAAGTTTCCAGCCTGCAGATCACCTTCCACGAGGACGTCGCGCCGCAGCGGCATGCCATGCCGCCTGGAGGGTTCCGGGTTGCCATCATAAACTGCTGGGACCGTACCGCCGGCAGCGCGGCCCGGGAGAGGCTCCGTATCCACTTCGAAAAGACCAGGATCGCCGTCTAGCTAGAGATTCCGCCGCATGAATCCAGCAAAGAGACTGACGACGAAAAGGACCAGCGCGATCACGAACAGCACTTGTGCAATTCCGGTCGCGGCAGACGCGACGCCGCCGAATCCGAGAAGGCCCGCGATCAACGCGATCACCAAGAACATCAGCGCCCAATACAACATGATGTGCCGCTCCCAAGCATTCGTTGGCAGCTGAACGCCCCTTCCGGGCCGGGGGTTCCAGCCCGCGGTCGGGCAACCCCGGTCATTGCCAACGCGTTAGCCAGACGAGGAGATCGGAGGCATCATGAAACGCGAAGTCACGCCCGTGGAGGCGCGAAGCGGTCTCACGAGCGGCCGCATCATCACCATCCTCGCACTGTCGTTCGTGGGCGCCGTCATCGCCCTCGCGGCGGTCTGGTACTATTTCCTGCAGAGCGCGCCGTAGCCGCCGCGGAAGATCCCGTCACTCTCCGGCATATTCGGGATGACGCCTCACATAGGCGGCGACATAACTGCAGGCAGGGACGATCTTGAAGCCACTGCGGCGCGTGTCCGCGAGCGCCGCGCCCACGAGCCGTGCGGCGTGCCCCTTGCCCTCGTCGACCTTCGGCACTTCGGTGTGGGTGAATATGCGACGGTCGCCTTCCTCCACGTATACTGCCAAGGCAATGCCATGCTCCGTGTCGAGCTCATACCGGTTGGCCGCCGCAATGTGACGAACGGACATCTGTTCTCCTTCGGCCTTCCGGACTCGCAGGCCTCACCGCAAACATGAACGGACCGGTTCTCCAGGGAAAGGAAAACCGGTCCGCGCCGCCAACCGATCAGAATGACCCAAGCGGTTGCTACGGAGCGATCACATTGCACAAAACGCGGTCGACGAACGTCGTCGTCCGCGGTCCCTGGACAGGGACTCCCAGGCGCTCGCCCGGCCCGGCCGGGGGCACGATGACGTGCGTCTGCTGAACCGCATTCCCGCCGTTGGTGAAGGTGCAGCCGATCTCGGGGCGCACTTCTGCCCCGCTGTTGTTGCTTACGTAAAGCACCGTCAACCAGTGATCGCCGGGGATGGCCTGGAGCGATGGACCGTCGATCGTCACGATGGGCACGGTCGGTCCCGCCGTGATTGGAACGACGCCCGTCACGCTGGCCTTCGGTCGCTGCACGACCACGGTGGGCGCGGAGGCGACCTGAGACGACGGGTCGAAGGCCTTGTCCGCGGGCGAGGTAGGCTGCTGGCGGGCCGAGTCCGGGCGATTCTCCTTCCCGACGTTTTCGGGCGTCCAGACCTTGCCCGTCTTGGGATCGCGGAACTCTGCCGCGCCGCTGCTTGCGCCCGCTTCGACGCGGGCACTCTGCGCGACCGCTGCGCCCGTCACCGCGAGTGCGGTCGAGATTCCCAGGAAAGCGACGACCGCGGTCCGAGAAAGCGTCTTCATCAGTTTGCCTCCATCACATGTCGCGCAGGCGCTTCTGCTCCCAGGTATTGACCTGGGCTTCGGCCTGCTCACGGGTGATGCCGTAGCGAGTCTGAATCCTGCCGACGAGCTGCTCGCGGCGGCCTTCTATCTCCAGCAGATCATCGTCGGTCAGCCGTCCCCATTGCTCCTTGACGGCGCCCTTGGTCTGCTCCCATCCACCCTTGATCTTCTCCCAGAACGTCACGGTGTCGGTTGAGCCGCCCGGCCGTGCGGGGGTAGGCGCGGCGGGAGCCGTCGTCTGCGCCTGGAGCGGCGCTGTCGGGGCGGCGACGATCGAAAGCGCGGCGGCAGCGGCGATGATCGCGAACTCACGCATTGGCAGTCTCCTGTCTGATCTGGCAACGGCGCAGACGCGCCTGGCCCTCCTCAACGCGCACCGCGCCCGCCAGTTGCCTGCTGTGATAAAGCAGGGACAACGCGCTGCGGCTCAGAACCAGAGCGATTTCAGAAGGAACGATAGAGGCACGACGATCAAAATGGCGATGTAGAGATCCATCAGTTCGCCGTCCATTGGCCCGCGTGCAGGTACGTCGCGGTTCGCCGGAGTGCCCCTCTGCGCATGACTCGTGTGCATGGCCCCACCCATGACTTGCCGATGCCGTCAAAACGCCGGGAACGAGCCACGGTTGCGTGCCGCGTGAATATCCGTTCAGTTTGCGGCGATATTGCGCGCGGCATGCTCCAGCGCCTGCTGGAGGTCGATCGAGGAATATGGCTTGGAAATGAACTGCAGGCCGTCCATCACCCCGCTGCCTCCCTGCACCCCTGACCGGCCATAGCCGCTCGCGATGATCACAGGCAGACCTGGAAAACGGTGGCGTACCTCCGTCGCCAGCTGCTCGCCACTCATTCCGGGGAGACCGAGGTCCGTAAGAAGCAGGTCGAACGCCCCGCCTTCTGCGAGGAGTTCGAGCGCCTGCTCTCCGCTGCCCACGCCGGAAACAAAGCAGCCGAGGCGTTCGAGCATGTCGGTCGTCGACATGCGCAGAACCACCTCATCCTCGACCAGAAGCACACGCCGTGGCCGGCCGGCATCCTCACCGGAATCACGCGCCTCCGCTTCTTCCGGGCCTTCTGCTGGCTGAACCGGGCGATGAGCCGACAGCACGGCACGAATCTTCGCCCTGAGCTCGTCGCCACGATAGGGCTTCGCGATCAGCGGATAGTCACTCCGCCCTTGCGCCGGTATGAGATCCCGCGCGTACCCTGACGTCAGCAGCACCGCCATCCGCGGCTGCAGCCCCTGCGCGTATGCCGCAAGCTCTATCGCGGAAAGCGATCCCGGCATGACGATGTCCGTGAACAGGAGATCGAAATTCTGGTCCTTTTCCAGGATGGCGGCAGCAACGTCGGGATTCTCCGCCGCGACCGGGCGATAGCCCCAGCCCGACAACATGTCGACCACGGCGCGCCGTACCTCGTCATTGTCTTCCACCACCAGGACACGCTCGCTGCCGATCGATACGTCGTCGGCCTGGTCGGCGGCAACCGGCACTGGATCCAGCGTACGCGGCAGGTAGAGCTTGATGCTGGTCCCCTGCCCGATCGCGCTGTCGATTCGGATGTGTCCATTGGATTGGCGGACGAACCCATAGACCATGCTCAGGCCGAGCCCCGTACCCTTGCCGTCCTCCTTGGTCGTAAAGAAGGGATCGAATGCCTGGGCGGCGACTTCCGGCGGCATGCCGACGCCGGTGTCATTGACGGCGACCAGCACATAGGGGCCAGGCGTGACCTCCGGATGGAGCGCGGCATACCGCCGATCGAGCATGGCATTCGACACTTCGATGGTGACCGTACCGCCCTCCGGCATCGCATCGCGCGCATTGATGGCGAGGTTGAGGATGGCGTTTTCGAGCTGGCTCGGATCGATCTTGGCGTTCCACGGCTCGTCGGCGATCTCGAGCCGGAAGATGATGCGTTCCCCCAGGGAATGGCGAAGCAGATCGGCGAGGTCGCGCACGAGCTGGGCAACGTCAGTCGGCTGCGGTGCCAAGGACTGGCGACGAGCGAACGCAAGAAGCTGCTGGGTCAGTCTGGCGCCCCTGTCGGCCGCTGCTGCCGCCGTACCGAGCCGCGCCAGGACCTGTCGGTCGGTCACCACACCCTTGACCAGGTCGAGATTGGCTTGAATGACTTGCAGAATGTTGTTGAAGTCATGAGCCATGCCGCCAGTGAGCTGGCCTGTAGCCTCCATCTTCTGACCCTGACGCAACGCCAGTTCGTCGCGCAGCTTCTCCGTGATGTCGACGCATCGCACGACCGAGCCGCCGCCTGCCATCTCTCCCCGTGAGACGTCGTAGTCTCGGCCCTCGAAGGATGCCCGCACCGTCACCGGGGCCTTTCCACGCTGCGCCTCCAGAGCCAGAGATTTCAGGAGGGCCCGCATGGCCGGAAACCGCTCGGAAAGCAGTTGCGCCCGGGTCAGGTGTCCGTGCCTCGCCGGCTCCCAGCCCGACAGGCGCACAAAGGGCTCGTTCCAGGCGACAACAGCACCATCGGCATCGATCACGAAGATCGGTTCGTGAAGACTCTCGAGAATCGCCTGCAGCAGCTGGGAGCGGCCGGCAAGATCTCGCTGCACGTCTTCCAAGCGCCACCCGGCGCGCACCGCCAGAAACATGCCGATGAGCAGGCAAAGAAGGGCGCCTCCCATCAACAAGAGCGCGGCGACGTCCGATTGCTGCTGCTCCGAATGCAAGGCAGCCAGCCTTTGCGCCAGCAGGAGGCGTTGGCCCTCGATGAACTCGTCTGCGATCTGGCGAATCCGATCTGTCGTCGCCCGGCCGGCGCCGGTGCGTTCCAGCGCGAGCGCCGCCTCCCGCCCATGCAGTTGAAACGTGGAGATGGCGAGATTTATCTGGTCGAGCTTCTCGGTGACCGAACGGCGGAACTCCTCCACCTGGCGCATCGTATCGGGGTCATCGGCTACGGCCGCTTCGAGCTGCCGCAGTCCCGTATCGAGCCGCAGCCGCGACCGCTCCGCCCCCTCCAGGTCGCTGGCGCGGCCACTCAGCAGATAGGCCCGCTGCCCAATCTCCGCATCCTGCAATGCGATCACGACCTGACGTATCAAGCCGAGCATCTCGTAGCTGCCGACGACGAGTCGCTGCTGCCGAGCGGCGGAGTTGGCATGGGTGATGGCGATCAGCGCCGCGGCTCCGATCAACACCGCGATCGTCAGGCCGACGATAACGGCCGCGGACCGGGCGGTGATTCGGCTGCTAGCCATGACTGTCCTGATCTTCCGGCATCGGGAAGGTCACGGCAATTCGCATTCCACCGTTCTCGGAGGCGGAGATGTGCGCCTCGCCGCCAAGTTGCATGGCAAGGCCACGGATCAGCGTGTGACCAAAGCCGCCTTGCAGGGCAACATCCTTCGCGCTGCCGGAAGCGTTATCCTCGACGATGAGCTCGACCACGCCGCCCTTCTCGGCCGCCTCGATCTTGATTTCGACCGAACCACCGCCGCTCAGGCTCCGATTGAGCGCACCGCCGACGGCTTCGGTTACGATCAGCCCGACCGGGATGGCGATGTCGGGTCCGACTGCCATCGTCGGCGCCCGTATGTGGTAACGCGGCTGGGGTCGCTCCGCGGGGCGTCGGCCCACCGATATCTGACGCACCAGATCGCTGATGAACTGCTGAAAATCGACAAGCGCCCAACTGGAGCGTTCATACAAGTGCCGATGAAGGATCGACAATGTGAGCACGCGGTTCTGGGCGTCGCCGAAGAACCGGCGGATGCGTGGCGAGCGAATTTCGCCAGCCTGCAGATTGAGCAGGCTCGAGATCATCTGCAGGTTGTTCTTCACCCGGTGGTGGATCTCGCGCAGCATGTGATCGCGCTGCTCGAGCCCGGCCCTGAGTTCGGCCTCCCGGGCGGCGATGGCTTCGGCGAGCGCCCGCACCCCGACGCCCACGGACACCAGTTCCCTTCCCCAAGGCTGCTTCGGTTCGAACTTGGTGTCGTCGCCGCGCGCGACCCTTCCCGCGAAGTCCTGCAGGTATTTCAGCGGCCGGACGCACCACCGGTCGGCGCCGACCCATACCGCCAGGAGGGCCGCGCCGATGGTCAGGATGGTCAGGGCAAAGCCTCCCCAGGCGCCGGCCAACGACAGCAAGCCTTCGGAGAGCGGTGCCGCCGCCACGGCGAAGATGGCGGTGCCTTCAAGCGGAACGAGGCGCAGGTCGTACAGCTTGCCGTCCTGCCCATACTCGCTGACGGCGACGCGACGGTCGGTGATCGCGGCAGCCAGGCGCCCCGCCGGCGGCAGGGTCCGGCCAGCTTCTGCGCTTCCGCCGACAACGGTTCCGGTTCGATCGATGAGCGACAGAGCTATCCCGTCGCCTCTACGCCCGTCTGCACGCACAGGAGCCGTCAACTCGACGATCGTCTTCAGGGAGAGCTCGACGGCGCACATTCCCATGAATGCCCCGTTCTGGAGCAGCGGCATTGCCATCGGAATCACGGTCCGCGGCGTCACCCGGCTGGCCGCCTGGCCACCGATCTCGAACTTTCTGCTGTCCCGTACCTGGCGGAAGATCTCACGATCCGAGAATTCCATTCCGATGGCAGCCGGCATGTTCGAGCAACGGGCCACGCCCTGGGAGTCCGTGATCGCCGCCGTGGAATACTCCGCCGGGAACGCTTCCACGCCCCGCGACACGTAGGCTTCGCACAATCTTACGTCGGCTGCCGGCGCGTCGGGCCTGGCGCTTGTCTCGACGCGAGGCGCCGAGCACATCGCCGTCAGCAGCCGGCGCGTTCCATCCACCAACTCCCGGTAGCGGATGGCGACATCCTCGGCCGCCGCCGTCGCGGCTTGGCCGCGTCGGTCGGCCCAAGCGCGCATATCCTCCATGGCATTCCAGGCCGCAAGGGCCAGGATGGGCAGCAGCGTGACCGCAACGACGGCAACCAGCCTCGTGCGCAAGGACCAGCGAACAGACATGGCGCGTCGTCGCGCCTAGATCGCAACCGTATCGAGCGCTTGCGCGATCGCCGCGCGAAGAAGATCGGGATCGAACGGCTTGGAGATGACGAAAGCAGGTTCCAGCTGCTTGCCTGTCAGCAGACGCTCGGGATAGCCCGTTACGAAGATCACAGGAACGTTCATTGAGCGCATGATCTGATTGACGGCGGAAATGCCGCTGTCGCCTCCGCGCAGCTGGATGTCGGCCAGGACGAGATGTGGCGAATGTTGCTTGGCGAGTTCGACCGCCGTCTTCTCCGTCGCCGCGATCCCGATCACCTGATGTCCCGCGTTTCGGACGATGTCGGCGACGTCCAGGGCGATGACGGCTTCATCCTCGATCACCAGCACGCGAACGGCGGCGACGCGCTGCAGCTCGGATCTGGCATCCTCCAGGCTCTGCTCCGCTACATCGACGTCGATATCGAGGATAGCGGCGGCTTCCGCCACCGAGAAGCCCTCCAGCACCGTCAGGAGCAGCACCTGGCGCTGCAGCGGCGCCATGTCGGTCAGCGATTCCTTCAGCCGCCCGCTGACGCTGTTCACGGCGCCCGGCTCCTCGAGCGCGCCGAACGGCTGCTGCAGACGGTGAAAGAGGGCAAAGACGCCGAGCTTCGTATCTTCTGCCTGGGCGAGCAGTTCCGGCTGCTCGAGCACGACTTCGGCACACAGGCGCACCCATTCGTCGCCCCGCTCCTGCGAGCCCGTCACGGCCCGAGCATACCGTCGAAGAAACGGCAACGTCCTGCTGATGGCCTCGGACATGTTCTTGGTGGCCTTCATCTCTGCCACGATCTCACTCCCTCCTGCTGCGACCTGCCGCGCATGCCGGCGGCCGGCCACGACCTCCTGGCCGGCCGGCGTCCTCCAGCAGCATACACCACACTTCCGGCCCGGGCGCGAACCAAACCACCGTGATCGAGACCCGTCACCTTTCGGGCGCCGTCACGGCGCCAACCGTCGCGCCGGCGGCGCCTCCGACCACCGCACCGGTGACGGGCGAGCCCACGGTCGACCCAACCACGGCACCCGACGCGGCCCCGATCGCACCGCCTGTGAGCGCACGATCGACGGGCCGCTGTCCACACGCCGCCAGGAGCAGGGCGAGGCTGCCCGCGAGCACCACGAAGCCGTTCCTACCCAGGGGTGCCCGCCGTCGTTCGATCTGCAATGTCATCTCCCCTCATTGCCTGCCAGCCGCGCCAGCCGCGGGCAGCCCTCGAAAACGCGTCAGCGCGTTCCAGGTTCCCAGCTACATCCGGGCGACCCAGCGATCCACCTGACGCTCCGCCTCTTCCTTCGCGACGCCGTAGCGCTCTTGGATGCGCCCGACGAGCTGATCCTGTCGTCCGTCGATTGCGGTCAGATCGTCGTCCGTAAGCTTGCCCCACTGCTCCTTCACCTTGCCTGAGATCTGCTTCCACTGCCCTTCGACTCGATCCCAATTCATGGCGCTCTCCTTGCTGAGATTGCCTTCGGCGCGAAGCATGCAGCCTCGCCAAGGCCGCCGCACAACGCCCCCGGCGCCAGGCAGGTTGCCAAGCGTTTTTTCTTTGCGATCGGACGGAAGCTGCCACATCGGAGGCGGCCACAGGGAGCCTGAATGAAGCGGGATCGTTGACGCCGTTGATGTGGCGGGAGAAGTATGCGCGATGATGAGGGACGACGTGGTGTCGTTGCTTCCCGACCTGCGGGCGTTCTCGCGCTTCCTGTGTCGGGAGCGTGAAGCGGCGGACGATCTCGTCCAGAACACGATCCTCGCGGCCCTCGACAAGCAGGATCAGTTCACGCCGGGCACCAACCTGAAGGGTTGGCTGTTCACCATCATGCGCAATCGGTTCTATTCCGATCTGCGCAGCCAGCGGCGGCGGCCGACACCGCTCGACGGCGAGCTGGAACCGGTCCTCACCGCGGTGGACAATCCTGAGGCGACACTCGCTTTGAGCGAACTGTCCGCGGCGCTCTTCGACCTGAGCCCCCAGGCCCGAGAAGCCCTGGTCCTCGTCGGTGCCGGCGGCTTCTCCTACGAGGAGGCGGCCGCGCTCTGTGGCTGTTCGGTCGGAACCCTCAAGGCCCGGGTTTCGCGGGCACGGCGTCAACTGGCGGATCGGCTGGCCTGAGTCCCATAAAAGTTTTCTTATTTATCAAGGCTTTAGAATACCTCGACTCGGTCGATGTAACCTTCTGCGCTCCACCGGCGTTCATGTCGGCGTATGGCGTAACCATGGCGAGGTCAATACATGTCCGTCGAGAGCAACAATGACATCCGCGACTTCCATGAGCAGCTGAAGACTGTCCTTCCGCGCTTGCGGATCTACGCGTTGTCGCTGACGCGCGACCGGGATGCAGCGGACGATCTTGTCCACGACACCGTCATCAAGGCGCTGAGCGGACGGCGCAGCTTCCAGCCGGGTACCAATCTCGCCGCATGGCTGTTCCGGATCCAGCGCAACGAGTTCATCTCCGGTTTGCGCCGCCGACGCCCCAGCGTGCCGGTGGATGCCGCCATCGCCGAGTCCCTCTCGCATCCGGCGCATCAGGATAGCCGACTGGTGATGCGCGAGTTTCTGAGTGCTTTCGGCAAACTGGCGTCGACCCAGCGTGAGGCGCTGCTGCTGGCGGTGCTCGAAGGCCTGCCGTACGAGGAAATCGCTGCCCATACGGGCGTTTCGGTGGGCACGGTGAAGAGCCGGATCTCGCGCGCGCGCGACACGTTGGAACGCCTTTTGCTCGACGGCGAAGGTGCACCCCAGGCGGCCCAGGGCAATTCCGGCCGGACGACCTCGAGCGTAGCCGACGAGCGCGAACTGGCAGCGCAGTAGAGGGTTTCCACCAAAGCGCGGGCTGGTGTGCTAGGATGATGGATAGTTCGTCGGGGAGAGATCAATGGCGCAGGCGGGCCCCGGAGGGATGCGCGACATTCCTCAAGGACAACGTCATGCCTGAAGACGAGAAGATGAGGCCTGCGCCTCAGTCTGCAGGTGCTCGGTCGCGTAGCAGGTCTTCCGGGGAGCGTCCGTTCGACAAGTGGCTACAGAAGCAGCTTCATGCGATGTACGACGAAATCGCCAGCGAGCCCTTGCCTCGGGACTTGCTGGGCGTGATCGAGCGTGACGCCGCGAGCAGTGGCGCTGCCGACGAGCCACGGACGACCGATGGCGTACCCCCGCCGTCGAAAGGCGACGGTCGAAAAGGCTAACGGCCGAACATCGTATTTCCGCAAATGACAAGCCGGCTCGCGGGACGTTCGCGGGCCGCGCTGGCGTTGTGGCGCGTTGCCCCATCTCCCCAGTTTGCGCATAGAAAGTGGCGGCGGCCTTGCGACCGCCGCCACCTCGTCGCTTGGCGTCGGTCAGCCCGGCCGACGCTCGGCGAACTCTGTGTCTGGGAGCGGCCATGCCAGCCGATCCTGCTGTTCAACGGTCGTGGCTTACGCAGGTTGCACACGCCCGCTATACAGGTTGCATAAAGGGGGAAGCCGACATGCAACTGTTCGACCTTTCCGATCGGATCGCCGTGATCACCGGTGGCAATGGCGGTATCGGGCTGGGAATGGCGCTCGGCATGGCTGCGGCCGGCGCAACGATCATCGTGGCCGGCCGGGATGCGGCGAAGAACGCCGACGCCGTCAGGCGGATCGAAGCGGGCGGCGGGACAGCGACGGCCATCGCCGTGGATGTTCTGGAAGAAAAGTCCTGTCGCGCCCTGATCGCCACGACGATCGAGCGGCACGGTCGGATGGACATCCTGGTGAACAACGCCGGAATCAACATCCGCAAGCAGCCGGAGGAATACACGCTCGAGGAGTGGCACAAGGTGCTGGACAGCAATCTGACCAGCGCATTCCTGTGCAGTCATGCGGCCTACCCTGAAATGAAGAAGGCCGGCCGAGGAAAGATCATCAATATCGGCTCGATGATGTCGATCTTCGGCGCCCCGTTCGCCACCGCCTACGCGGCAAGCAAGGGCGGCATCGTGCAGATGACGAAGGCCATGGCCACGGCCTGGGCCAAGGACAACATCCAGGTCAATGCCGTCCTGCCGGGCTGGATCGACACCGCGCTGACGCGCCGGGCTCGCGAGCAGATTCCGCAGCTCCACGACTCTGTGCTGCGGCGCACGCCGGCGGGCCGATGGGGGGAACCTGGCGACTTTGCGGGTATTGCGGTGTTCCTGGCCGCTCCGGCATCCGACTTCGTCACCGGTGCCGCCCTTCCCGTCGACGGCGGATACTCGGTGCTTGGATGAGGCCGGCCTGCTAGGGCGATTTCACCCCGCAAGTAGCCCGGTCGACGAACAGGTCGGTCGTCGGTCCATAGACGACCATGCCGACCCGGGCACCGGGTCCAACGGGTGGGACCAGCACGTTCGTGTCCTCGACCGGTTTGCCAGCGTTGGTGAAGCGGCAGTCGATCAAGGGCACCACGGTATTGGCGCTGTTGTTGTCGAGGTAGAGCACGACCTGCCACCGCTTGCCGGGTATCGCGCTGAGGCTCGCATCGCCGAGATTGACGATCGGTACGGTCGGTCCCGCTGTTATGGGTATCGACGCCAGCGGCGTGATGCTCGGCCGCTGGGTTACCACGCCCCTGACATAGACCGCCTGGCCGGACGGATCGAAGGCCAGATCCTGTGGAGTCGGCGGTCCGGATTTCTGCCCGACGTTGAGCGGCGTCCATACTTGGCCCGTCTTCGGATCGCGGAATTCCGGCACCCCCGCCGGCGCGACCTGTGCGGCGACGCTGCTGCGCGGAACCTGGGCAGGTGCGGTGGCGGCCACCAAGGCCGCGAGGCAGGCTGCGACGGCAGCGACAGCTCTATCCCTGGCTCGAGTCATGAGTCCCTCCGTGGACCATTCTAGCCAGCGTCCACCCGTTGCGGAAAGGCGTTTGAGCTGCTGCCAATGCGGGCTCCTCTTCAGCCTGCCGCCCGCGCGAGCACGACCCACAAGCCCCCCACCGCGATAGCCGGCCCGTAAGGAATGCTCCTGCGCCAGCGCGACGGCGCGCCGCCGGCGGCCGTGGCCCCGATCGGCGCACCGGCCAGTGCCGCAAGCGCGAGCAGGCCGCCCGCGATGGCGGTGACCAGGACGAGTTCAAGCAGCAGCGAGGGGCCGGCGAACAGCGTGGCCGCGGCGAGCAGCTTGACGTCACCACCACCGGTGCCGCCGACGGCGAAAGCCGCGGCGCCCACCGCAAACACGGAGACGGCGCAGGCCACGCTCCACGCCACGTCGGCCGGGCTGGGGCCACGGCCGCTGACGACGCCACTCAGTGCCCATAGGGCGAAGACGACGATGATGGCGACGGAAAAGCCGTTGGCGATCCGCAGGGTCCTGTAGTCTCGCCAGGCGGCGACCCCCAGGAGCACGGCGAAGGCCACCAGGCAGCCGGTCTGGAGGAGAGCAACCGCCGGCATGCGGGACCCCATCGACTCGACGTTCAGGGCGACTTCCAGGCTTCCGGCCCGCCGCAGGGGCGACGGCTCAGAAAAAGGGATTTCCGATGCTGCCCAGCACCGATGACAGCTTGCTGCTGACCGAACGGATGGAGGCAATCGCCGACATGGCGATCAGGGTCACGACAAGCGTGTACTCGACGGCAGTGGCACCACGGTTGTCCTTAATGAGGCGGCGCAATATGGAGAGCATTTCCAAACCCACGACCCGAAAAATATGCCGGAATCGTAGTGGGCACCGGACCCTGGGTCAATCTTTACCTTAGGATTCGTCGATAAATCACTGTAATCACAACATTTAGTGGCGCCGAGAAGCTTCGATCACACGGGCTGCCGCCGTCAGCAGGCACAACAGGGCGAACAGCGTGGCCAGCCAGGGGAACGCCTGCGGAAGGAGGCAGAACATCACGAAGGCAAGGATCGTCTCGCCCCCCTCGATGATCCCGGCGGCATGGAAGAAGGACTTGCGACCGCGCGCG
The DNA here is from genome assembly GCA_049323495.1 of Pseudomonadota bacterium. Lineage (GTDB taxonomy): Bacteria > Pseudomonadota > Alphaproteobacteria > Reyranellales > Reyranellaceae > Reyranella. Next base: position 80,232 of record JBMONG010000032.1, on the reverse strand, counting down.
CCGTCGTAGGGCTCGCCGCGCTGAGCGGCGAGAATGGCACGGCCGAGGAAGGACGACGCCGTGCAAACGAAGGACGCGAGAAGCAGGGCCGCCGGGACGGCATTGACCGGATCCGCCAGCGCAAATCCCAGCGGCACGGCCGCGTAGAAGGCCATGTCGCACATGATGTCGAGATACCCGCCGAACGGCGTGCCGCCTCGATGGCGCGCGACCGCGCCGTCCAGCCCGTCGCTCAGCCTGTTGAGCAGGATCACCGTCAGGGCGGCGACGTAGTTCTCCCCCGCCAGCAGCGGCACCGCCGCCAGGCCGACCGCAAGTCCGCCCAGGCTCATCCCGTTCGCCGAAACGCCGCGGAAGGCAAGCCACGCGCCTGCCCGATCGAGGGATGGACCGATCCAGCGCCGCAGGACGGGATCGAACATCCCTTGCCTACAGGATCACCCCCTCGACTCGCCCGCCGACGCGTTCGGATCGACAGTGCGGAGGTTCACGATGTCTGCCTTGGCCGACGCCTGGTCTTGCCGTGCCTGGCGGCGAAAGGCCATCCAGCTGAAGGGAATGAGAGAGACATAGAACAGGCAGAGGAGCGACAATCCGATCCAGGGGGAACTCGCAATCACGCCCATCACCAGGGCCACGCCCAGCAGCGCCGGAAGCACGAGATGTCGCGGCACCCTTCCCTTTTTGAAGGAGAAGGTGGGAATGCGGCTCACCATCAGACCGCCCACCAGGACCAGGACGGTCCCCACCACCAGGGCATGCCGCGGCCAGGCCGCCTCGATCTCGAAACTCACCATCAGGGGCATGAGGGCCAGCAAGGCGCCCGCCGGCGCCGGTACGCCGGTGAAGTACGAGCCCGTCCAGGCTGGCGGCGGCGTGTCGGCGAGCAGCGCCGTATTGAACCGCGCCAGGCGAAGGGCCGAGCAGATCGGGAACATCAGCGTGACGACCCAGCCCAGTGATCCCGCATCCCGCAAGGAGGAGATGTAGAGCACCAGCGCCGGGGTGACGCCGAAGCAGAGAAAATCCGACAGCGAATCGAGCTCGGCGCCGAAGCGGCTGGTGACGCCCAGCCGTCGCGCGACCCGTCCATCGAGAGCATCGAATATCGCCGCAACGATGATCGCGATCACGGCCAGCCGGAGTTGGCCTTGCAGCGCGAATCGGACCGCGGTGAGCCCCGAGCAGAGGGCCGCCAGCGTCAGGACATTCGGGATGAGGCGGTTGACCGAAAAGCCGCGCAACCGCCCGCGCGCGCCGCGATAATCGCTGTCCATCGCCAGGAACTCCCAAGAATGGCCTCGGCGGCCCGGCGGGCCGCTCTCGATGACACCCCTATCAAAACTCGGTCGCCTGCCGGGGTTCCGTCGTGGCGGGATCGAGTTCGGCAACGACCGTCTCGCCGCCGATCATGCGCTGGCCCTGGGCGACCAGCAACCGGGCGCCCGGCGGCAGGTAGAGGTCGGTACGGCTGCCGAAGCGGATGTGGCCGAACCGCTCCCCGGCCTGCACCGACTGCGCAGGCTTGAGGTAGCAGACGATGCGCCGCGCCACCCACCCTGCGATCTGCACGCAGCCGATGACGCGCCCGTCGGCCCGCTTGAGCGCGATCGCCATGCGCTCGTTGTCCTCGCTCGCCTTGTCGCCCGATGCATTGAGGTACTTGCCGGGGCGATAGGATATGACGTCCACCGTCCCTGCACAGGGCGAGCGGTTGATGTGCACGTCGAAGACGCTCAAGAAGATCGACACGCGCGTCAGGGGCTGATCGCCCAAACCGAGCTCGGCGGGCGGCACCGCATCGACGACCATCTGCACCAGCCCGTCCGCCGGTGCGAGCAGCACACCGTCGTCCTGCGGCACGGCGCGCGGCGGATCGCGGAAGAAATAGACCGACCACAGCGTAACCAGCATCAGCGGCCAGAAAAGCCACGCCACGCCGGTCAGCGCCGCGAGAAACGTCGCCAGCGCGAAGATGCCGATGAAGCGCCAGCCGTCTTCGAGGATCGGCACGAAGAAGTTCGCCAACATGAGGGCCCCTGGTCTTTGCGGACTTCTAGTTCATCTCGGGGATGGTGAACACCTGCCCGGGATAGATCAGATTGGGGTCGCCGATCTGTTCCTTGTTGGCGCCGTAGATGACCGTGTGGTGATAGCCTGCGCCATAGTGGGCGCGGGCGATGTTCCAGAGATTGTCGCCGCGGACGACCACCAGCCGGCGGACGTTCTTCATCGACGGCGGTACCTCCAGGCGTTCGAAGGGCAGCTCCAGGCGGGCCACGGGCTTGCCGTCGGCGGCCAGGCGGTCCAGCCGCAACGTATGCTTGCCGGCCGACACCGGTTCCCTCGCCGTCACCCGCCAGCGCCCGTCCGCGCCCGTCACCCCCTCGGCGGCCAGCTTGTCGTCGATGTAGATCCGGACCGTCGTGCCCTTCCTGGCGAGGCCGCTCACGGAGACATTGCCCTTGTCGTCGTAGTCGACGGCCGATATGGCAAGATCGGCCGACTGCGGAACGCCGCCGGGCGAGGGCGCCTGCACCAGCGTCGACTGCCCCGACGATGGCGAGATCATGACCAGGGTCTGCTCCCTGTGTCCCTTCCCGCCTTCCGTCTGGTCGCTGGCGGAAGCCCCGGCCGCCCCGGCTTGCGGCTCCGACCCGGCAGCGCCCGGCACGACCGCGATGACGACCTGGTCCGACGTCACCGGCGCGCGGCCGCCGACATGCTGCACGGCCCTCAGCTCATGGTGCCCGGGGGCAAGTGCCGGATCCTGGAGGATGACCACCCATTCCCCCCGCGAATCTGTCTCGCCATGGGCGATCTCCTTGCCCCCGTCCAGCAGCACGATCTTGGCGCCGGGCGAAGCGCGGCCGGCAACGACGGCCCTGCCGTCGGGTGCTATGCGGACGATGTCGAAGGTCGGCACCGGCAAGGGAGCTGGACGGAGAGGTGCGTCGGCTGCCGCGGGAGCGGACGTGGAAGCGGCTCCGGGAACGGCCGGCCCAGCGGACGGCGCAGCGGGTGGGGCGGCCGCGGACGACGCCCTGCCCTCCGCACCCTGGACCGCCGGAGTCGACCGGGTCGCCTGATCGAGCACGGCCTGCTCGTTCTGCCGGCTGCGCCAGGCCACACCAAGCCCTGCGGCGATGACGATCGCGCCAGCGACCACCAACCAGATGACTGTCCGAGACATCGCCCTCCCGCCGGTGCGACTACCCGCCCCCATTGGCGTCGCGACCTTCCTCTGCGAAATGATAACATGTCAGCACGGTCCGCAAACCCATCGGATCGCGTATTCCCAGAAGCAAATTCCGATCCGGTCCGTGTCCCAATCCATCCCCTCCCTCGTCCCGCCTGCCTCCCTTTGCGTGTTCTGCGGTGCGCGCTTCGGTGTCGATCCCGCCACCCGCGACGTCGCTCGCCAGCTGGGGGAACTCCTCGCCGCCCATGGAACAACCCTCGTCTATGGGGGCGGCGGGGTCGGGCTGATGGGCGTCACGGCCAATGCCGCGCTCAAGGCCGGCGGCCGCGTCGTCGGCATCATTCCGCGCTTTCTGCTGCAGCGCGAAGCCGGCCATCCGGCCCTGACCGAGACGATCGTGGTCGAATCGATGCACGAGCGCAAGCTGCAGATGTTCGAGCGGTCAAGCGGATTCGTGGTCCTGCCCGGCGGTATCGGCACGCTTGAGGAACTGTTCGAGGTGCTCTCCTGGCGCACGCTGGGACTGCATACGAAGCCGATCGTCATCGTCGACCAGGGCGGCTACTGGGAACCTCTTGCAGCCCTGCTGCGATCGATCGTCGAGCGTGGTTTCGCCGAGCGTGGGCATCTCGACCATCTGGCGTTCGTGCGATCGCTGGATGAGCTGCTGCCCACCATCGCCGCCATGCCGGGAACGGCAGGCCCCGAACCGCGGCTCGACCGCGTCTGACGCCGGCGGCGCGCCTTGCCGCGTCCCGCGTGCTTCGGTAGAACCCCGGCCGCACAGTGTCTTGGGGCGCGAAAGGAAGCACGATGCCGAAGATCAAGGTGAAGAATCCGGTCGTCGAGATGGACGGCGACGAGATGACCCGCATCATCTGGAAGTTCATCAAGGACAAGCTGATCCTTCCCTACCTCGACATCGACCTGAAGTATTACGACCTCGGCGTCGAGTATCGCGACAAGACCAACGACCAGGTGACCGTCGATTCGGCCAAGGCGACCCAGCAGTACGGCGTCGCCGTGAAGTGCGCCACGATCACGCCGGACGAGGCGCGCGTCGAGGAATTCAAGCTCAAGGAGATGTGGAAGTCGCCCAACGGCACCATCCGCAACATCATCGGCGGCACCATCTTCCGCGAGCCGATCGTCTGCAAGAACGTGCCGCGCCTGGTGCCCGGCTGGACGAAGCCGATCGTGATCGGCCGTCACGCCTTCGGCGACCAGTACCGCGCCACGGACTTCGTGGTACCCGGCAAGGGCAAGCTTACCATCAAGTTCGAGGGCGCCGACGGCAAGGTGATCGAGCACAACGTGTTCGACTTCCCCGGCGGCGGCGTCGCCATGGCGATGTACAACCTCGACGAGTCGATCATCGGTTTCGCGCGCAGCTCGTTCAACTACGGCATTATGCGCGGCTGGCCCGTGTACCTCTCGACCAAGAACACCATCCTCAAGCGCTATGACGGCCGCTTCAAGGACCTCTTCCAGAAGGTGTTCGACGAGGAGTTCGCCGACAAGTTCAAGGCCAAGGGCATCACCTACGAGCACCGCCTGATCGACGACATGGTCGCCTCGGCGCTGAAGTGGGAAGGCGCCTTCATCTGGGCCTGCAAGAACTACGACGGCGACGTGCAGTCCGACACGGTGGCGCAGGGCTTCGGCTCGCTGGGCCTCATGACCTCGGTGCTGATGACGCCCGACGGCAAGACCGTCGAGGCCGAGGCCGCGCACGGCACGGTGACCCGCCATTACCGCGAGCACCAGAAGGGCCGTCCGACCTCGACAAACCCGATCGCCTCGATCTTTGCCTGGACGCAGGGCCTCAAGTATCGCGGCACCTTCGACGGCACGCCCGACGTGGTGAAGTTCGCCGACACGCTCGAGAAGGTCTGCGTCGAGACTGTCGAAAGCGGCAAGATGACCAAGGACCTGGCCATCCTGATCGATCCCAAGCACCCCTTCCTGAACACCGAGGACTTCCTCGCCGTCCTCGACCAGAATCTCAAGGCCAAGATGGCGACCTGGTAGTCGCCATTTGATCGTCGCGGGCGCCGACGGCTGCCGCGCCGGCTGGGTCGTCTGCCGGCGCGACGTCCACGGCGTCCTCGATCTGAAAGTCGTGGAGACCCTCGCAGAAGCCTGCGAGGGTCTTTCCATTCTGGCCGTCGACATGCCGATCGGTTTCGTCGACACGCCGCGCCCCCCGCGTGCCTGCGAGATCGCGGCGCGCAGGCTGCTGCCGGGCAAGACGAGCTCGGTATTCCCCACCCCCTGCCGTCCCGTCCTCGAATACAAGACCTACGCCGAGGCCAATGCGGCCAGCCGGCGGCTGGGCGTGGGGATCACGCAGCAGACCTTCCATCTCTTCTGCAAGATGCGCGAAGTCGACGAGCTGCTGCGCCATCAGCCTGACCTCAGGCGCATCGTCCGCGAGGCCCATCCCGAACTCGCCTTCGCCCGCATGAACGGCGGCAGGCCCGTCCTCAGCAAGAAGCGCCGCGCCGAGGGCTATGCCGAGCGGGCACGGCTCCTCGCGGCGCACGGCTTCTCCTGCCCCGTCGACCGCCTGCCCGGCGCGGCACGGGACGACATCCTCGATGCCATCGCCGTCTGCCGCACCGCGCTCCTGATCGCCCGCGGCGAAGCCACCTGCCTCGGCCCCGCGGACGACAGGGACAGCGAAGGTCTGCCGATGAACATCTGGTTCTGAGCTACTCCGGCTTGATGCCCGCCGCCTGCAGCACCGGGCCCCAGATGCCGGCCTGCAGCGCGGTCCAGTCGGCCAGCTGCCGGGGGGTGCCGCCCATGGCCACGAAGCCGCGCTTCTGCAGCGCCTCGCGCATCTCCGGGGTGGAGACGGCGGCGTTCAGCGCCTCGTTGAGCTTGGCGACGGCGGCAGGGGGCGTTCCGGGCGATGCGATCAGCGTGTAGACGATGGTCCCGTCCACGTCGCCGAAGCCCAGCTCCTTGAAGGTCATGATGTCCGGCGCCGACGCCGCGCGCTCGGGCGCCGCCATGCCGTAGGCCTTGAGCTTGCCCGAGGCCAGGTGCGGCGCGACGCTGGTGAGGCTCGACATGCCGAGCTTGATGTGCCCGCCCAGGAGGTCGGTCACCAGGGGCCCCGTGCCGCGGAACGGAACATGGGTGAGCTTGATCTTGTTCAGCAGCGCGAAGCGCTCGGTCGAGAGGTGCATCGGCGTGCTCACGCCCGCCGTCCCGAACTGCACCTCGCCCGGCGCCTTGCGCGCCGCCTCGACGATTGCGGCCAGGTCCGGCCAGGGCGCGTCGGCGCTGCCCACGAACACCGATTCCTGCTTGGCCACGAAGCCCACCGGCACGAAGGCGGCGGGATCGAACGTCAGCTTGGCCACGAGGAAGGGAAACAGCATCTGGTTGTTGCTGCTGACCAGCACCGTATGGCCGTCGGGCGGCTGCTTGGCGACGAACTCATGCGCCAGGGCGCCGCCCGCGCCGCCCTTGTTGTCGATGATGACCGTCTGGCCCAGCGCCTTCTGCAGCGGGTCCTGGACGGCACGGGCCAGCGTATCGGTGCCACCACCCGGCGGAAACGGCACCACGACTCTGACCGGCTGGCTGGGAAAGGCGGCCTGCGCCTGCGCACCCTTTGCGCAGGCGGCAGCCACGCCCATTGACACGACGAATGTCCGACGACGCAGGCTCACTTCTTGTTTCCTCCCGAATTGGGAGGAGCCTAGAGCGGTTTCGACAATGACGGAACCGAAAGCGGTTCCGTCATTGTGGAAACGCGCGCACGGTTGATCGAAGTTTCACAAGGCATGTCCCGTTCGGCTGATTCCAGCCGGACGGAACATGCTCTAGCGGCGTCCTTGCCCCGGGGTAGTCCCGGACCCCGCGGATCAGGTCATGCCCAGCGCGTGCTTGTAGGTGTCGAGAAGCGTCTCCTCCTCGGCGCGGTCGGCGGCGTCCATGCGGCGCATGGAGACGATCTTGCGCATGATCTTGACGTCGTAACCGACGCCCTTGGCCTCGCTGTAGACGTCCTTGATGTCGCTGCCGATCGCGCGGCGCTCCTCCTCGAGCTTCTCGATGCGCTCGACGAAGCTCTTCAGCCGGTCGGCCGAGATCGGCCCCGCCTTGGTCCTCTTGGAAACGGCACTGCCGTCGGGCATGTCCAGCACTCCTTGATGCGATGCGCCGGACCATAGATACGTGGCCCGGCTGCATCGGCTCAATGACGCTTCCGCGATGAATGATGGGGATAACGTGGAGCCCTGCTCCCCGCCGTCCGGGCGACGCTCAGTGCTGGTGCTGCGCCTTGTCGAACGCCTTCTTCTGGTCGGCCGAGGCGTCCTTCTGGTGCTTTGCCTTCCACTCGTCGTACGGCATCCCGTAGACGATCTCGCGCGCCTTCGGATCGGGAATCTCGATGCCCCGGGCGCCCGCCTCCTCGCGATACCAGCGGGACAGGCAGTTGCGGCAGAAGCCGGCCAGATTCATGAGGTCGATGTTCTGCACGTCGGTGCGCTCCTGAAGGTGCGCGACCAGGCGGCGGAAGGCGGCGGCCTCGAGTTCGGTGCGGGTCTTGTCGTCCATGGTGATCTCCCGGGACTGCACGACGGATCAGAGTCTCGTCCTGGGATATAGGCTCAGCCCGCACTGTAGACCAGCCGGCAGCGTCGAGCCCGGGGCGCGCGTCCGGCCCTCGGCGAGATGCTTCGGCAGCAGATGGGTATGCGGCCCCTCCGGCGAACGGCCGCCGGGCGGCGGGATCGGCTGATGGACCTCCAGCCGGGCCAGGGCGGAGACGAAGATCCGCGTCGGGCTCGTCCGCGCGATCGCCGCCGCGGCAGGACTGCCGGCCGTCAGGAGCGGCCTGCCCTCGGCCGACCGCAGGGCCGCGAGGGTCTCTTCGTCTTCTGCGGGCACCCTCACCAGCATGTCGATGTGCGGCGCGCCGATGCCGAGATCGAATGTCCTCTCGCCAACGGCGCCGATGGTGGTCCGCCGGGACCCTTCGCGAGCCGTGCAGAAGGCGATCTCGCGTGTCCTGCCCTGATCGTCGACGAGGGCGAACACCTTCGCGGCGGTGAGATCGCCGATGGCCAGCGCGCCGCGGCGGCTGGCGACCGACAGCCCTTCCAGGTCGAGGGTCAGCCCCTCCTCGTCCGCGTCGTACTGGAATTCGCCGATGGCGCCCCAGGTGCCCACGCTCCATGCGTGCGTGGGTTCCGCGAGATGGCGGCGCGCGATGGCGTGCGCGTCTTCGTCGAGTTCGATGCATTTCATGGGGCACGGCTCCAGGCGATGGGTTGGATGATGCCGTCGACGCTGACCGACCGGAAGCCCACGCCGTAGGCGGCATCGATGATCTCGGGGCGCAGCGCTTCCGCTGCCGCGCCGTCGGCCACGACCCTGCCGCCGTTCAGCACGACAACGCGGTCGGCGAAGCGTGCCGCCAGGCCGAGATCGTGCAGGCTGACGATGACACAGGCACCACGGCGGGCTTCGGCCCGCAGCACCGCCATCACGTCGAGCGCGTAGGCAGGATCGAGGCTGGCGACCGGCTCGTCGGCGAGCAGGATGTCCGCCTCGGTGGCCAGCGTGCGCGCCAGCATCAGCCGCGCCCGCTCGCCCTGCGACAGGGCGTCGATCGGCCGGTCCGCGAATTTCGTCCCGTCGACGCGCGTGAGCGCCCGGTCGACCGCCGCGCCGTCCGTCGCCGAAAGCGGCCGGCCGAGGTCGGCGCCATGCGGCAGGCGTCCCAGCGCCACCAGATCACGGCCTGCCAGCGGCCAGTGGATCGACGCCGCCTGCGGCAGGTAGGCGATCTTGCGTGCCCGCACTCCGGCCGCCAGGCTGGAAACCGGCCGGCCCGCGAGCTCCACCTGCCCCGAGGCCGGCGCATCGAGCCCGGCCAGATGATGCAGCAGGGTCGACTTGCCGGCGCCGTTCGGCCCGACGATGACCGACAGGAGGCCGCCGCCGAAGGCGAGGTCGATGCGGTCTAGGACGGCGCGACCGCCGCGCCGGCAGACCATCGCGCGGGCAACGAGCGTGTCGTCGGCCGCGCTCATGTCGCGAGCCAGGATGCGCGCGCGCGGCGCACCACGCGGACCAGGAACGGCGCCCCCACCAGCGAGGTGAAGACGCCGAGCTGCAGCTCGAACGCCGTCGGGAGCAGTCGCACCAGGATGTCGGCGGCCAGAACCAGCGCCGCGCCCGCCAGCGTGGCGGGCACCAGCACGGCGCCCGGCTTGAAGCCGACCTTGCCGCGCACGAGGTGCGGCGCGACGAGCCCGACGAAGCCGATGACGCCCGCGACCGATGTCGCGGCGCCGACCATCAGCCCCACCCCCAGCGTCAGCCGCAGGCCCAGGGAGCGGGTGTCCGCGCCAAGGCTGCGTGCCGTCTCCTCGCCCAGCGACAGCGCGTCGAGCCAGCGCCCCGCGCCCAGCACCACCACCGCGCCCAGGATCATGAACGGCGCCGAGATCGCGAGATAGCGCAGGTCGCGATCGGTGATCGATCCCGCGAGCCAGAGCGAGATCTCCTGAAAGGCGAAGGGATTGGGCGACGACGCCAGCACCAGCGCGATCAGCGCCGCGCCGACGGCGTTGATGGCCACCCCCATCAGCAGCAGCGACACCACGCCCGTTCCGGCGCGGACGGCCGCCATCAGCAGGGCGACGGCGACGGCCGCCCCCGCGATGCCGGCCAGCGGCAATGCCGGCGCGAACAGCGCGGCGAGCCCGCTGTAGAAGGCGCACACCGCGGCGAAGCTGGCGCAGGCCGACACGCCGATCACGCCGGGCTCGGCCAGCGCGTTGCGCAGCCAGCCCTGCAGCACCGCGCCGCTCAACCCCAGCACGCCGCCGATCAGCAGGCCGAGCGTCGCGCGCGGCAGACGCAGCTGCCAGAAGATGGCCCAGCCCACCTCCTCGCCCAGATGCCACGGCCACCAGGCCGGCCCGACGGCGAGGGACACGACGTACAGGATCGCCACCAGGACGATGAGCCGTCCTACGAGCCCCCGGCCGGCCGGCACCGTGCCCGTCCGCGCGGCACCCTTCATCGCCGCGCCTCCGCCAGCAGCCGCAGCACCTCGAAATTCTCGGGCCCGGCGCAGATCGACGACCTGATCGGCACGGACAGAAGCCGCGTCCGCCCGGCCAGCGCAAGCAGCGCATTGTGGTCGACGAACTCCGTGGCTCGGGCCGGATTGCCATTGGCGCCACTGTCCAGCACCAGCAGGTCGGGCTGCCCGGCCAGCACCGACTCGAGCGACAGCCGTCCATAGGCTGGGATGCCGAGCTCGGCGGCAAGATTGCGGTAGCCGGCCAGCTGCAGCAGCTCGTTCATCAGGCTGCCCTTCCCCGCCGTGCCCCGATTGGCCTGCAGCACGGCCGCCAGTGCCGTCGGCGATCCCGGCCAGGCCAGCTGCCGGCGCTGCGTGTGCATATCCGCAACCACCGCCTGCGCCTCGGCATCGCGTCCCAGCGCGCTTCCGATTCGCACGATGACCTGCTCGGCATCGGCGAGAGACGCTGCCCACGGCACTTCGAGGATGGCGACGCCGGCCATCTGAACCATCCGCTTCACCGTCGCATGCGCATCACGGTCGAAGATCACGAGATCCGGCTGCAGCTCCAGGATCGTCTCGGCCTGGGCCCTCACCCTCGGCACGCGCCTGGCACGCTCGGCCAGGGTCGAGAGGCGAGGATCATGCGACAGGTAGCTGACGCCTGCGAGCTGTCCCGGCGCCGCCAGCCGCAACGCAATCTGGTCGAGGCAGAGATTGACGGTGACCACGCGGCGAGGCGCCTGCGCGGATGCCGGCACGGCGCCCAGCAGGAACGTCAGCAACAACGCGAGCCGCTTCAGCATCAGGCGATGCGCCAGTTCGCCAGCGTCCGCGTGCCCGGCTCCCAATCGACCAGCACGATGGCCGCGTCCGGCGCGCTGTGGTGATGGCGCTGAAGGCCGTCCACGGCAGCGACCGATCGCGCTTCCCTGAAATCGAGCACGTCGATGCCGGTGCGGTTGCAGACCAGCACCGGCCGGGCCGTCTGCCGGGAAGCCCTCTCCCATTCGCCGTCCGGTCCGTGCAGGCCGGGCGCCCAGGCCGCTGCCGAGACAATGAGGTCGACGCCTTGAGCCGCCGTTTCCGACACCAGCCGCTCAGAGTACATGTCGGCGCAGACGAAGAGCCCGGCTCGGCCGATCCCGTCGATCGCCAGCACCGTCGCCCGATCGCCCGCCGTGGACCACGATTCCGACCCGACCCGCAGCGCATTGATCTTGCGATGATGGCCGATCCGCAGCCCATCCGCGCCGAACAGCACCATGCTGTTGAACAGCTTGTCGTCGGCCGCCTCCGGCATGCCCAGCAGCAGGGCCGCCGCGGTTTCGCGACAGAGCGCCGCCGCCCAGCGGAGCAGCTCCGGCTGGTCGCGGGCGATCCAGTCGGTTCCGACGAGGTCGCGAAAGCCGTAGCCGCTGACGGCGAGTTCCGGCGTCGCGATCAGCCTCGCCCCGGCCGCGGCCGCACGCCGGGCCGCGCCCTCGATCAGGCGCTTGTTATGCTCCACCCTGCCTGCTTGCGGCGACAGGTGAAGCAGCGCGATGGTGGCCGGCGTCTCTGCCCTTGCGGTTCTCACGATGGCGGAAGCTATGCCACCGAGTGCCGCGTTCGACAATTTCCGCCGGCCGAGCGCCATCAGAACCTGGCCTTCACGCCGAAGAAGGCCTGGAAGTACCGCCCCTGGAAGCCTTCCGGCTCCTCATACACCTGGTTCAGCACGTTCTCGGCGCGGGCGTAGAGCTGCACGGCGGGAATGACGTCGTAGGCCGCCGTCAGCCGCAGCACGGTGTAGGGCGACGGCTGCATGATCGCCCCGGTCACGGCATCGAAGTCCCAGCGGCTGCTGACCTGGGTGACCTCGGCGCCGAAACGCACGTTCTCCCACGGGGTGACCTGGGTTCGGACGTTGAACGTGTCTTCCGGTCGGCGCACCAGCGGCACGTTGGCGTTGACGTTGCGCGCGATCAGGTGCGTGTACTCGAAATTGAAGTCGAGCCAGCGGTAGGGCTTGATCTGGACGCTCACCTCGAAGCCCTCGCTCTGGGCGAAGGCCACGTTCTCCAGGCTCGTGAAGGGCGGCGGGCACTGGACGAGGTTGTTGTACGAGTTGAAGAAGTACGTGATGCCGGCCGTCACCTTGCGGTCGAACAGGCCCTGCTCGACGCCCACCTCGTAGCCGCGGCTGTATTCCGGCGACAGGTTGCGGTTGCCGCCGCAGAAGAGACCCGTGCCGTAGAGTTCGAACAGCGACGGCGCCTTGAAGGCCGTGCCGTAGGACGCCTTGAGCTTGGTGTCGGTTGGCGCGAACAGGTACGAGGCACCCGCCCGCCACGTGCCGACCGTGCCGTAGACGTCGTTGAGGTCGAGGCGGCCGCCGATGTTCAGGTTGAGGTTCTCGAACAGCGTCGCCCGCAGCTGGCCGTAGAGGCCGGTCTGGGCGATCGTTCCCCAGCCCTGCGCGCCGTCGGCGTTGGAGTAGGCCCAGCTTCGATCGAAGTCGACGCCGCCGATGAACGCGAACTGCTCGGAGATCTCGAACAGGTTCTTCCAGTCGGCCTGCAGGCGGCGGCCGTTGTAATAGGCGTTCTGGGTGAACGGGAACGGCACCTGGATGCTCGGATAGTCCAGGTCATGCCGGTAGATCGTCGAATAGTTGACGCCGACGACCGGCTTCCAGCGGCCGCCGAAATAGGAACCGTCCAGCTCCACGCGAGTGAAGAATTGCTGAGAGAACTCCGTCGCGTTCGGATCCTCCTGGCCGACCTGGTCGAACTTGACCTGGCTGTTGATGAAGCGTCCGTACCAGTTGATGTTGGTCGTGTCGCTGACCTCGAAGCCCAGCCGCGCCGCCGCGGTCGTGTTGATGTAGGGATCGATGTCGACGAAGCCGCCCGGCGGCGTGAAGCGCGCCGGCACGATCGTGTCGTTGGGCGCGTACATGCCGGTGAGCGTGAGGTTGTAGTTGAACTTGCCTTCGCTGCCGCGCACGTAGGTGCCGTAGTTGGTCGTGAGGCGCGTGCCCAGCTCGGCGAAGGCAGCACCGTTCATCGGCCCCTTGCCGGCCTTGGTCACCATGTTGATGACGCCGCCGATCGCCTGGCTGCCGTAGAGCGTGCTCATGGGGCCGCGCACCACCTCGATGCGATCGAGGTTCTCGGTGAGGAAATGCGCGAAGTCGACGGCGCCGTTCGGCGAGGCCGGATCGCTGACATTCACGCCGTCGATCAGCACCAGCGTGTGGTTGGAGTTGGCACCGCGCACAAACACCGACGACTGCGTGCCCGGGGCCGACTGCTGGACCGACACGCCCGGCACCGACTGCAGGACCTCGGTTGCCGTGCGCAGCTGGCGGCGTTGCATGTCCTCGTTGGTGATGACGGTGTAGCTGCCCGTGATCTTGTCGGGATCCGTGGGAAAGCGGTCGGGCGTCACCACGAGATTGGGCAGCATCTCGGGCGGAACGGTCTGCGCCCGTGCAGGCGCGGAAAGAACCAGGGCAGAGGCAAGCAGTAACCAACGGAATGACGTCATCGGACGATCCCCCAAACAGCACACGCACAAGGCGCGTCACCGCTCGGGTAGACCGTCCCGTTGGAACATCCCGTCCATCGGAAGAGCGACGCTCTCGCCGGCAGGTCTTCTGGCTCGCGGGTCGTCGCTCCTGCCCGCCTTCCCGGACCGAAGTCCAGTGGCGCGATGGGCAGTCGCTCGCCGCTCACAGCTGCGGGTACAGCCGCCGATTGGCCCCTGGAGGCACCACGGCGTTCCCTGTTCGCCTCCGGTTAAGGAGGACCGACGATGGCCGGAACTTAGCGCGTTGCTCGACGCCGTCAAGAATTCGTCAGGCGTCTCGGCGCGACGCGTCGACCGGCGCGCACGCCCTCAACGCCGCATGTGGAACTGGATCGGCACGATCAGCGCCAGGGTCTCGCCGGGCTGATCGGGCGGCAGCGACGGGAGCGGCTGGGCCCGCTGCAGCAGGTCCAGCCCCTCCTGATCCAGCGCAGCAACTCCCGCCGCCTTCTCGATGGCCGCAAAGAGCACGCGGCCGTTGCGGTTCATCACGAAGCGAATGTAGGTGATGCCCTCCTGGCGCGCGCGCTGTGCCGTCGGCGGGTAGCGCTTGTAGCGCTCCAGGTGCCGCAGCAGCATGCCCTTCCAGGTCGGCATCGCAGCCGATTGCGGCTGCGGCGTGAAGTCGACCGACGGTGCGGAGGCGACCGGTGCCGCGCGCGGTTCGGCCTGTGGCGCGGTGCGCCGCTGGGGAGGCTTCTTCTCGACCTTCTTCTCGACCGGCTCGCTCGAGCTTTTCTTCGGTTCCGCCGGCTTGAGCTCGGGAGCCGACAGCATTGCCATCGGCATTGGCGGCACCTCCACGGGTGGTGGCGGTTCGGGCTCGGGGACGACCTCGCTGAGGTCGGGACCGGGCGGCGCCTCCTCCTCGACCCGCTCGGGTACAGCGGTCAGGGGCGCCATCTCCAGCATGACGACCGGCGGGTTCTCGAAGGCATCGGGTGCCCTTGGCGGCACCGGCCATTCGAGGGCCACCGCCACGGCACCGGCATGCGCCGCCAGGACAAGGACAAAACTTCCGGACCAGCGCAGGACTTCAAGGGAGGACAAGATCGAACGCGGCCTCTCACGGGAGAGCGGGCGCCAGCTTCGCTCACAAAGTCGCCAGGACTGTATTGCACATGAGAGTGATTATCAATTCAGATTGATGAGGGAGAATCATCCGCAGTCGTTCAACCGTGGGGCACGCCGATACGCGCCGCCGGGCGACCGCCCGCCGCCAGCGCGACCACAACCACGATCTCGCGCGGCCCGGGCGCACCACCGACCCGCGCCTCGACAGCGTCGAGCAGCGAAAAATCCCATTCGTCGTCCTTGCCGTGCAGGGGCACGTCGATCGCGCCCCCCGGCCCTCCCCGCTTGACGGTCGACGGGATCAGCGCCTTGCCGCCACCCAGCAGCGCCCGCAACGGCTTGCCCAGCCTCGGATGAAGGATGGCCGCCCCCATCTCGACCGGAAGGTCGGCGCCGACGATGGCGCTCTTGCCGTAGGCCGTGGCTTCGCTGCCCAGCGCTTCGAGCGCCGCCCGGCCCAGCCGGTCGCCCAGCTCCTCGCCCAGTGCGATCAGCGGCTGCAGATCGTCATCCTCTCCAGGCGTCACGGAAACAACGGCCGCTGCCCACGCCCGCCTGGCGGACGTGCGCTCCCAGGCCTCACGCTGCGAGACCACGCGGACGATGGTCGCTACGGTCATTGGGCTCCCCCTGTCTTTGAAGCAGACGGCGGCATGGGAAACGGTCCCCGCAGCCGCTCATAGGCGGCCGCGGCGCGCAGCACCATGGCGTCGGCATAGCGGCGGCCGACGAACTGCAGGCCGATCGGCATGCCCGACGTCGTGAAGCCGCAAGGCAAGCTGGCCGCCGGCTGCATGGTCTGGTTGCACCAGGAGGTGAAGCGCGGCGCTTCTCGCAGTGCCGGCGGCAGGCCGGGCACCTCCGGCGCCTCGACATGGAAGGTCGGGCAGATCAGCACGTCGTGTCGGCCCAAAAAGGCATGCATCTCCCGTCCGAGCTTCTCTCGCCCTGCCAACGCCGCGGCCAGCGTCGTCGCCGGCAGCTGCTCGCCGATCGCCGCGAGCTCGACCGTGTCGGGATCGACCAGCGCGCGCTGCTCCGGCGTGAAGCCGCCGAGGAGATGCGCGAGGTTCACCATCCACTGGATCGAATGGATCCGGCCCTCGACGTAGCCTTGCAGCGGTGGCACGTCGACTTGCTCCACGATGGCCCCCGCCTCCTCGAGCAGCCGCACGGCGCGCGCGACCGCCGCCGTGATGTCCGGCTGGACCTCCGCGATGCCGAGGTCCGGGCTGTAGGCGACGCGCAGACCGCGCGCCCCATCCTCCAGCCCTTCGCGATAGTTCCGGCCGTCCGCCGGCGTGGCCTGCCAGTCGTCCGCATGCGGCCGCGCCATCACCGAGAGCAGCAGCGCCGCGTCGCCCACCGACCGCGCCATCGGACCGACATTCGACAGCGAGCCGAAACCCTCCAGCGCGAGCGTAGGCACGCGCTTGTAGGACGGCTTGAAGCCGACCACGCCGCACCAGCCGGACGGGATGCGGATCGATCCGCCACCGTCCGTGGCTATCGCCACCGGACCCAGTCCCGTCGCGACCGCCACCGCGGAACCGCCGCTCGAGCCGCCGGAGGTGCGCGAGGCATTCCACGGGTTGCGCGTAATGCCGTTCAGCGGCGATTCGGTCACGATCTTGTTGCCGAACTCCGACGTCGTCGCCTTGGCGAACAGGACGGCGCCCGCCTCCCGGCAACGTGCCGGCGGCGGCGCGTCGATGCGCGGCACGGCGTCCTCGGCGACCGCCATCGAGCCGCTGCGCGTCGGCATGCGCTGCGTCGGCATCAGGTCCTTGACCGAGATCGGCACGCCGTCGAGCGCGCCTTTCGGCGTCCCGGCCCGCCAGCGTGCCTCCGATTCGCGAGCCGCGGCCAGCGCGCCCTCCTCGTCGATCGCCGCCAGCGGATTGAGGATCGGCTGCAGCTCGGCCGCCCTGGCCAGAACGGCCTTCGTCATCTCGACCGGGGAGAACGCCCGCCGGCGATAGCCGTCCATCAGGGCGTCGATCCCGAGCGTAAGCATCAGCCCTTCGCTCCCGTGCAGACGGGCTCGATCGGGCCGAGCCGCGCAATGACGTCGATGCCGCGATCGGGCATCACCTTGCCGACCAGCGTGTCGCAAACCACATGGCTGGCAGCGAGGTCGACCTTGACCGTCCCGCGCGGCGCGTCGAGCACGACCTGGCCGAAGCCCTTGCTCAATGCGTCGTAGTCCGTGCCGCCGCCCAGCCTGGCCGCTGCGGCCAATAGCTTGGCCGCGACGTAGGTCTTCTCGCCGTGCGGCAGGATCACGACCTTGCCGCGGACACGGCGCGGCGTGAAGTCTGCGAAGCGTTTCGAGTAGGCCTCGACGAAGGCCCGGTTGGCCGCCGTGTCGACGCTCATGTAGTACGATTCGACGCCGAGATTGCCGATGGAAGCTTCCTCGGTCGCTGCCGCGATCGATTCATGCACGAGCGGCGTGACCAGCTGAGGCTTCATGCCGAACGAGTGATACTGCTTCACGAAGGTGATGGGATCGTCGCCGATCGCATGCCAGACGATGTCCGGCTTGGCGGCCGCCACCTGCTGGAGGACCGGACCGAAGTCGCGCGTGCCGAACGGGAAGAACTGCGCCCCCAGCAGCACGCCGCCCTGCTTCTCCAGCTCGGCCTTGATGAGTTCGAGCATGATGCCGCGATTCGTCGCCAGGTCCGAGGCGATGACGAACATCGACTTGCCGACGTTCTTCATCAGCCACTGCACCATCGGCACCGTGCCCTGGTTGGCGGCGAGCCCGGTACAGAGCAGGTTGGGATGGCAGCGGCCCTCGTCGAAGTTGGGATAGAGCACGTAGCGCTTGGCCGGCACCGCGACCGACAGGGCGGCCTCGCGCTCCGACGGCAGCACCATGCCGGTGACCGCGACGACGCGGTCGCTCTGGAAGAGCTTGCGGGCCTTGTCGAGCGACGTCTTGGTCGACATCTGCGAATCCTCGGACACGACCTCGACCTTCCGCCCGAGGATGCCGCCCTGCTCATTGATCTCCGAGACCGCGAGGTTGAGGCAGTTCTGGTTAGTCTGGCCGACGAAGGCCAGCGCGCCGCTCAGCGGTCCCAGGAAGCCGATCCTCACCGGATCTGCGGCCCGCACGATCGCCGGAAAGCCCGCGACGGCCGCCGCGCCCGCCAGGCTTCCGAAGCGCCGGCGCGATACCTTGCGTGATCTCATATCCCCCTCCACCCGTAACGTCAGACCGCGAGGAACCGCGTCTGGACCTCGATGTCGCGAAACTCCTCCGACGCGCACTGATGCGCGATCGTTCCCCTGTCGAGCACGACCACGCGCCGGGCGGCCGACAGGGCAAGGTCCAGGTTCTGCTCGACCAGGATGACGGCGATGCCGCGTGTCATCGCGATCTCGGGGATCAGTTCGCCGATCGCCTGCACGATGCTCGGCTGGACGCCGTCCGACGGCTCGTCGAGCAGCAGCAGCCGGGGATGCGAGCACAGCGCGCGGGCGATCGCGAGCATCTGCTGCTCGCCGCCCGACATGGTTCCGCCGAACTGGGTGAACCTCGAAGCCAGGAAGGGGAACAGCGCCAGCACGTCGTCGGGAATGGTGTTGCGCGGCCCGGCCGCACGGGCGCCAATCTCGAGGTTCTGCCGCACGGTGAGCCGCGGAAAGATGCCGCGTCCCTGCGGCACATAGGCGACGCCCATGCGCGCGATGCGGTGCGTCGGCAGGCCGAGCAGGTCGCGGGCCTCGAAGCGCACCGTGCCGGTGATCACCGGCAGCAGGCCCATGATCGCCTTGATCAGGGTCGACTTGCCCGAGCCGTTGCGGCCGACGACGGAGACGACCGCGCCGGCCGGCAGGTCGAGGTCGAGCCCGTCCAGCACAGGCCCCAGGCCGTAGCCGCCGCGCAGGTTGCCGATCTCGAGCATCAGGCGCGCCCCAGATAGGCGTCGCGCACACGCGTGTCCTGCGACACCGTCTCGAACGATCCGTCGGCGATCAGCCGCCCCTGGTGCATGACGACGGTGCGGCAGGCCAGGCGGCGCACGAACGACATGTCGTGCTCGATGACGACGACCGCCATCTCGCCGGCCAGCGCCAGCACCAGTTCGGCCATCTCCGCCGTGCCGATCGCCGTCATGCCGGCCGTCGGCTCGTCGAGCAGCAGCAGTCGTGGACGGCTCATCAGGGTCATGCCGACTTCCAGCCACTGGCGCTGGCCGTGCGAGCACATCGAGCCCATCCGGTCGGCTTGGTGTCCGAGCTTGATGGTCGCCAGCACGCTGTCGACGGCAGGCGGCGGCCGGCCGCTCGCCAGCGCCACCCCCAGGCCTGCGACCTCGAGGCTTTCCCGCACCGTCATCCAGGGGAAGACGTTGGCGCCCTGGAACTTGCGCACGACGCCGTGTCGCGCGAAGGCATGCGGCGGCTGGCCCAGGATGCTTCGGCCGCGGAAACGCAAGGCGCCGGCGTCCGGCCGCAGCGTGCCGCTCATGACGTTGAGCAGCGTGCTCTTGCCGGCTCCGTTGGGCCCGATGACGCAGACCAGCTCGTTCTCGCCTACCGACAGCGAGACGCCGTCGATGGCGGCGATGCCGCCATAGCGCTTGGCGGCGCCGTCGACCTCGAAGAGCGAAGCGCCGGCGCTCACGAAGCGCTCCCGCGCCGCCGCGCCAGGAAAGCCGGCACCCTGCGCACAAGCGATGCCAGCCCGTCGGGCAGCGCGAATACCACGAGCAGGAACAGCGCTCCCAGGATCAGCGGCCACAGGCTGGTGCTGAAGCTGCTGATGCCGTGGCTCGCCTGGGTCACGATCAGGGTCGCGATGACCGGGCCAATCAGGCTGCCGCGACCACCGATCGCCACCCAGATCAGCACCTCCGTTGAGACGATCACCCCCAGCAGGTCCGGCGCCACGACGCCGCTGGCCGAGGCGAACAGAGCGCCAGCCAGCGCTGCGAGGGCCGCCGAGATCGCGAACGCCAGCAGCAGGTGCAGAGAGGTGTTGAAGCCCAGCGAGCGGGCGCGGTTCTCGTTGGTGCCCACGGCCTCGAGGATCTTGCCGTAGGGGCCGCGACAGGCCAGCCACATGACGGCCAGCACCGCGGCAGTGACGACGAGCGCGCCGTAATACGATTGCATGCCGTCGCCGGCCGAATAGTGAAGCCCAAAGAGGGTGAACTCGATCGGCGGGATGCCGAGGATGCCGACGTCGCCGCCGGTGACCGACGACCAGCTCACGGCCACCTGGCTGGCGATCAGGGACATGGCCATCGTCATGACCGCGAAGAAATGCAGGCGCACGCCGGCGAACAGGAGGAAGTAGCCGCTGACGGCGGCGAGCCCCGACGCAAGGGCGATGCCCAGCACGATGCCTGCACCGGTCGACAGCCCGAGCTTCATCGTCGCGATGGCCATGCCGTAGGCGCCAAGACCGAAGAACAGCGCATGGCCCAGCACCAGCGTATGCGCACGTCCCCACAAATAATCGAGGCTGATCGCCAGGATGGCGAGAAGCAGCGCGTCGCGGAGCTGGGCCAGGCGATAGTCCGAGGCGGCAAGAGGCGCGATGACCAGCAGAGCGAGCGTCGCCAGCGCGACCAGCGCACCCAGCTTCTCGCGTCCTCCGAGCCGCGGCTGGGCGAACAGAAGACGACAGGCCGTGAAGAGGCGCGACATCCCTCAGCCCTTCCCCAGCAGCTCGTGCGCGCTGCTGTAGCCGGGCACCAGCCCGCGCGGGCGCAGCCGCACCAGCACGATGGCGAGTGCCAGCACCAGCGCCGAGGCAAGCGACGGATCGAGGCGGTAGCTGAGCAGCGTCTCCGCCCCGCCGACCAGCGTGCTGCCCGCGACACTGCCAATGACGGAGCCGATGCCGCCGATGATCACGACGAAGAAGGCCTTGCCCATGTAGAAGACGCCGAGATGCGCCTCGACCGAGGCCAGAGGCGCCACAAGGACGCCCGCCAGGCTTGCGAGGCCGGCACCGCCCGCGAAGGCGATACGGGTCAGTCGCTTGGAATCGATGCCCAGCGCCTCGGCCACCGCGCGGTTCTGGATGACCGCCCGCAGGTCGACCCCGAAGCGGGTATAGCGGAAGACCGCCAGGGTTCCGCCAATGACCGCCGCTGCCACGACGATGATCAGGATGCGATAGGCCGGATACTCCGCCCCCAGCACGCCGACCATCCCGTCGACCGGCGCGACCACGATCTGCGGCAGCGCGCCGAAGGTGAGCTCGATCGACTTCTGCAGGATCAGGCTGACGCCGAACGTCGCCAGGATGGTATCGAGCGGCCGGTGGTACAGACGGCGGATCACCAGCCATTCGATCAGCAGGCCGAAGGCCGCCCCGACGAACGGCGCCAGGACCAGCGCCAGCCAGTAGCCGGCGCCCGGCGCCACCGCCTCTCGCAGTGTCTGCACGAAGGCCAGCGTGTAGGCCCCGATGGTCACGAACTCGCCGTGCGCGAGGTTCATGACGTCCATCATGCCGAAGATGACCGCCAGCCCGATCGCCACCAGGGCGAGGATGCTGATGAGGGTCAGTGCATTGAGGAGGACGACGATCGTGCCGCTCATCCGCGGGTTGTCCTGCCCAGCCGGCGCGGCGTGACGTTGACGCGCATCTCGGAATCGAGGACCAGCCGGCTGCTCATGGTGCCGTGCATTCGGCGGACATGGCCCTCCGCCTCGTCGATATGCGCCGTCATCAGCGCCCGCACCTTCTCCGCATCCCGGGCGTACGCCGCATCGAGGATGGCGCGATGGGCCAGCACGTTGGTCCGGCCGAGCTCGCGATTGTGGGCATGCATGGGATTGCCGCCGAACACCACGAGGCGTCGCAGCGTCTGGTTCACCATCTGGCAGCAGAAGCGCAGGAAGGGGTTGGGATTGCGCTCGGCCAGGATATCGTGGAAATGCAGGTCCTCCTGGCGCTGGCGCAGCGCTTCCGCCTCGCTGTGCGCCGCCGGCGCACAGGTCTCGATGCTGGCCTCCAGGGCTTCGAGGTCGCGTTTCGTGAGATGCCTCACCGCGCCGGCCGCCAGCTCGGGCTCGAGCATGCGGCGCACCGCATAGATGTCGCGCACGTCGACGTCCTTGAAGAAGAGGTAGTTCTGGACGAGCTGGAAGGTGCGCTCGAACGGCACCTCGACCACCGTGGCGCCGCCCGACGGGCCGGTGCTGATCGACACGAAGCCCTGCACCTCGAGTGACTTCAGCGCCTCGCGCACCGTGCCCTTGCTGACCGAGAACATCTCCTGAAGCTCGGCCTCCTTGGGCAGGCGGTCGCCGGGCTTGAGCTCGCGCGACACGATCCAGCGCTTGATCTCCTCGACGACCAGATCACCCCGCTTGGGCGTCTTGAACGCATCGTTGGCTGGCCGGCGGGCGACGCCCGGCGCCGCCATCGATTCGATCGGCCCGGCGGCGGTTTCACGACTTCTCTTGGCCATCGACACTCCGATTTCACGCCTGATCCGCGTGAAAGATTTGTATTTAATCTATTTATCATAATAAATAGAAACGATGCGGGGCGGTCAAGCGCAGCCGCGCCGTTCAAGGGGGATCTGCATGGACAGTTCGGTCTTTCGCCTCGATGCCGTGGAGCTGGCGGCCGCCTATCGTTCCCGCTCCCTCTCCCCCGTCGAGGTCGTCTCGGCCGTTCTCGATCGCGCGGAAGCCGTGCGGGAGACGCTGAACGCCTTCGCCTGCCTCGACCGGCCCGGCGCACTGGCAGCAGCGGCCGAGGCGGAGAAGCGCTGGCGGAGCGGCTCCGTCCTCGGCCCGCTCGACGGGGTTCCGGTCTCCATCAAGGACAACATCTACGCCTCGGGCATGCCGACACGGTTCGGCTCTTGTGCACTCGCCGAGACGGAGACATCCGGTCCCGACAGCCCGGGTGTCGCGCGCCTGCGCGAAGCCGGCGCCATCGTCTTCGGCAAGACGACCCTGCCCGACTTCGCCCACAAGATCGTGACGGACAGCCCGCTGACCGGCGTCACGCGCAACCCATGGAATCTCGCATGCAGCCCGGGAGGCTCGAGCGGCGGGGCCGCGGCGGCCGTTGCCGCCGGCATCGGGCCGCTTGCGGTGGGAACCGACGGCGGTGGCTCGATTCGCGTCCCGGCTGCCTGGACCGGGACGTTCGGCCTGAAGCCCAGCTTCGGCCGCGTTCCCCACCATCCGCGTGGCGCCTTTCCCACCGTCAGCCATGTCGGTCCGATGACGCGCACGGTGAAGGACGCGGCCCTGATGCTGACGGTGATGGCGCGCCCGGACAGCCGCGACTGGTATGCCCTCCCGTTCAGCGGGGAAGACTATGCCGCCGGGCTGGATGGCGACTTCAGGGGATTGCGCGTTGCGGCAAGTGCCGACCTGGGCCTCGGCATGCCCGTCGAGGCGGACATCGCGGCAGGCGTCGAACAGGCCGTCGCGACGATCGAACGGCTCGGCGCATCGATCGACAGAACCCATCCGCCGCAGGTCGCCGGGTGCCTCGACGTCCACCGCGTCCACTGGACATCGTTCTCCGCCCGCCTTGCGCGCCGCCTCGGCGAACGTGCCGATCGCCTCGATCCCTCGATGAAGCTCCTCGTCGAGGCCGGCAATGCGCTGCCCCAGGGCGCCTTCGCGGACGCCGTCGTGGCGCGCGGCGAACTCGGCAGCCTCATCAACGGCTTCTTCGACCGCTACGACCTGCTCGTCGCGCCCGTCATCAACATCAGTGCACCCGTCATTGCCGGACTTGATCCGCTCCAGCCGCCCATTCCCGCGCTCACGGCCTGGTGCAACCAGGCCGGCCTGCCGGCGGCCAGCCTGCCCTGCGGCCTCACCGCCGAGGGCATGCCCATCGGCCTGCAGGTGGTCGGTGGCCCCAGAGCGGACGCGCTCGTGCTATCGGTCTGTCACCGGCTGGAAGAGGCCTTCGGCCGCTTCCAGTCGACCTTTGCCATCTGAGGGCCAATGGCCCTTCTCTTCCACCCCCCTCACGCCCGTCGGCGGAGCAGGCGCAGGGCATTCGCCGTCACCAGCACGGTCGCGCCGGTATCGGCCAGGATCGCGACCCAGAGCGGCGTCGCGCCGACCACGGTCGTCGCCAGGAACAGGCCCTTGAGACCGACGGCGAGCGAAATGTTCTGCCAGATGTTGGCCAGAGTCGCGCGCGACAGGGCGACGAACTCGACGACATCGCTGATGCGGTTGCGCAGCAGCGCGGCGTCGGCCGTCTCCAATGCGACGTCAGTGCCCGCGCCCATGGCGACGCCGACCGAGGCGGCGGCGAGCGCCGGCGCGTCATTGATGCCGTCGCCAACCATGGCGATCGGGCCTTCGGCGCGGTAGGCGGCGAGCGCCCGCAGCTTCGCATCCGGAAGCAGTTCGGCCTGGACCTCGATTCCCAGAGGCGCCGCGATGGCCGCCGCCGTGCGGGCATTGTCTCCGGTCAGCATGACGGTGCGCAGGCCGAGACCGCGCAAGCGGTTCAACGCCTGGGCGGCATCGTCCCGCGGCTCGTCACGCAGCGCGATCACGCCCAGAGTCCGCTTGCCCTCGCTGACGACGACCACCGTCTTCCCTGCGCTCTCGAGTGCCGCGACGCGCTCGTCTGCTGCGCCCGCCAGCACATCCTGCTCGCGGGCATGGCGTGGCGAACCGACCGATATGAAACCCGCCTTCAGCCGCGCCGTGACGGCCTTCCCGGGCGTCACCAGGGCACCGCCATAGACCTTGGGAAGCGTGACGCCACGGCCCCTCGCCTCCTCGACGATGGCGAGGCCCAGGGGATGGCTCGTCCGTTCCTCGACGGCGGCGGCCTTTGCAAGCAGGTCGCCTTCGTCGCCGTCGAACGCGACGACGTCCGTGACGCGCGGCCGGCCGACCGTCAGCGTGCCGGTCTTGTCGAAGGCGATGGTCCTGACCTTGCCGGCCGTTTCAAGGGCAGCACCTCCCTTGACGAGAAGGCCGCGGCGCGCCCCGGCCGCCAGGCCGGAGGCGATGGCGGCCGGCGTGGAGATCACCAGCGCGCAGGGACAGGCGACCAGCAGCACCGCCAGGCCGCGATAGATCCAGGTATCCCAGTCGCCGCCGAACGCCAGCGGCGGCACCAGCACGACGGCCGCGGCGATCGCCATGGCGGCCGGCGTGTACCAGCGGCTGAAGCGGTCGATGAACCGCGCCATCGGCGCCTTCGAGGCCTGGGCCTCCTCGACCAGATGGACGATGCGGGCGATGGTGTTGTCGGCGGCGGTCCGCGTGATGCGGATGTGCAGCTCGCCGTTGGCGTTGATGCTGCCGGCGTAGACGGAGGAACCGGTCTGCTTGGCAACGGGAACGGACTCCCCTGTGACCGGCGCTTCGTCGACCTCCGATTCGCCCGCGCATACCGTGCCGTCGGACGGGATGCGATCGCCGGCGCGCACCACCACGACGTCGCCGACCGCGAGCTCATTGGCGGCGACGCTCGCGATCTCGCCGTCGCGCAGGCGCAACGCCGTGCGGGGCACAAGGTCGATCAACGCCTGGATGCCCGACCGCGCCCGGCTGGCGGCGATGCCTTCGAGCAGTTCGCCGACTGTGAAAAGGAACACGACCACGGCGGCTTCTTCGGCCTCTCCGATCGCGATGGCGCCGATCGCCGCGATCGACATCAGGGTCTCGATCCCGAAAGGCATGCCGGACCGCGCGCCGGCCAGGGCGCGCCGCGCGATCGGGACCAGGCCGATGACGGTCGCGCCGATATACGGCCATGCCGCCCAGCCGGGCTCGACATGCGAGATGAGGAAGGCGACGACCAGCAGACCGCCCGTCACAACCGCAAGCTGGCCCTTCGGCGAGGACCACCAGGTCGCGGCTCGGTCCGTTCGGCCTGCCTCTCCGGGCAACGCCTCCCTTCCGCCTGCCGCCATCGCCGGATCGACGGGACGGTATCCCATTGCTGCGATTCGCTTCTCGACGACGGTACGTGACGTCCTGTCTTCATCGAGGACGAGCGACAGGGACTCCCGGTTGAAGCTCACGTCCACGTGGCTGACGCCGGGCAGGCGCCTCATCGCCGTCTCGATCTTGGTCGCACACGCACCGCAATCCATGCCCTCGACGCGGAGCTTCAGCGCAATTCCGCTGGCCATCGTCCGAACCTCGACAAATCCGACATGGCCATCCATATGCGCCCTGTAGCAACTACAGGGTCAAGGCATGTCCGGTGATTTCCTGTCGATCGGCGAGCTGGCGCGCAGAACCGGCACGAAGGTGGAAACGGTACGTTATTACGAACGCATCGGATTGCTGACCGAACCGTCGCGCACGGCCGGGAACTATCGCGCATACGATACCAGCCACCTCAATCGCCTGAGCTTCATCCGCCGTTCGCGAGACCTCGGCTTCTCGCTGGAACAGGTTCGCACGCTGCTTGACCTCTCGGACCAGCGGCAGCGTTCCTGCGAAGCGGTTGACGCCATCGCCCGCGCCCATCGCGACGAGGTCGATCGCAAGATCGCCGATCTACAGGCCCTGCGCCGCGAACTCGACAGCCTCGTCGATCAATGCCGCCACGGCACCGTCGCGGAGTGCGGCATCATCGAGGCGCTGTCGCCGGCAGGGTGATGCCCAGGGCTGGACGCACAAACCAAGTTATAATAAAATAACTTAATATCAACAACGTCAGTGCTGAAAAGCGAACTGATCGAGATGAAAAACCAGTAGCGATAATTGCGGGAATTGCGGAAATGCCCCGATTGTACCGTCAGGAGAGCGCGGCCGACACCGCGGCCTGGATCGCAGGGGCAAGGCGGCGCGCCCAGCCGCGGGCCTGGTCCGGCGTGGCAATGAGATCCTGCCGGATCTCGATCGAGCAGTGCGGCAGCCCGCGCGACCGGGCATGCGCATTGAGCGTATACTCGTACGAGGCGCGAGCGGAATACGGCTCGTTGTCGCCGACAAGCAGCGACGTGTCGCGCCGCAGCTCGGCCAGCAGCGGTTCGGGCAGGCGAGGATCGTCGTTCCACAGGACGCCGACGTGCCAGGGCCGCTTGAAGCCGGCCATCTCGGGCGTGAAGCTGTGGACCACCAGAAGCGCGACCGCGTGGCCGTCCGCCGTCATGCGGTCGAGCTGGCGATCGACCTCGCGATGATAGGGCCAGAAGCAGGCCTCGGCGCGTCGGTCGATATCCTGTTGCGTCAGGTTGCGGTTGGCCGGCACCGGCGTGCCGTCGCTCACCTCGGGTATCGAGCCCTCGCCGCCCGGCCAGCGGTTGCAGTCGATGACCAGACGCGAGTAGCCCGACGCCACCAGTGGCGCATCCAGAACGGTGGACAGCTCGATCGCGGCGTCGAGGCCGCCGATATCCCAGCCGATATGCCGCGACAGCTCGGTCTCGTCGATCCCAAGCCCTCCGAGCAGCTTTGGGACGGCCTTGCTGGCGTGGTCGCAGAGCAGCAGCAGGGGCGTCACTCCCTTCTCGTTGTGGACGGCATACGCCGGCGGATCGTCCAGCCCGAGCAGATGTTGCATCGCGCTCCTATAGTGCGAAGATCGGTCCAATGAAAGACGGAGACGCCCGCGCCCTCCTGCGCGACCTGTTCGACGCAGCCCTGGCCGCCGCGCGGCCGGCGACCTGCCTGGCGCGCTACATCGCAGCGCTGCAGCCGCCGACGGGACGGACCATCGTCATCGGCGCAGGCAAGGCGAGCGGCGCGATGGCCAAGGCGGTCGAAGAGCAGTGGCCGCATCCGCTCGAAGGACTCGTGGTGACGCGCTACGGCTACGGCGAATCCTGCCGGCGAATCGAGATCGTCGAGGCCGCGCACCCCGTGCCCGACGACAAGGGGCGTGCCGCGGCCGCGCGCATCCTTGAATGCGTCCAGGGGCACACGCCGGACGATCTCGTGCTCTGCCTCATCTCGGGCGGTGCCTCGGCGCTCCTCGCCCTCCCCGCGCCCGGCCTCACGCTGGCCGACAAGCAGGAGGTCAATCGCGCGCTGCTGCGCTCCGGCGCCAACATCGTCGAGATGAACACGGTGCGCAAACACCTGTCCGCCATCAAGGGTGGCCGGCTCGCCGTCGCCGCGCAGCCCGCCCGCGTGCTGAGCTGGCTGATCTCCGACGTGCCCAACGACGATCCGGGCGTCATCGGCTCCGGCCCGACGGTGGCCGATCCGACGACCTTCGCCGACGCGCTTGCCGTGCTCGCCAGGTATCGCATCGAACCGCCGACGGCGGTGCGTCGACATCTCGAAAGCGGGGCTGCCGGAGACGTCGAGGAGACGCCCAAGCCGGGCGACCCGCGGCTGGCGCGCGTCGAGACGATCACGGTCGCCACGCCGCAGCGCTCGCTCGACGCGGCCGCCGCACTGGCGCGACGTCGTGGACTGGAGGTCGTGCTGCTCGGCGACAACCTCGAAGGCGAAGCGCGCGATCTCGGCGCCCGGCATGCGCGGCTCGCGATGGAGCGGGCGAAGGGCGGCGGCAAGCCGGTGGTCATCCTGTCGGGCGGCGAGACGACCGTCACGGTCCGCGGCAAGGGCCGCGGCGGACGCAACGTCGAGTACCTGCTCGCCGAGGCGATCGCGGCCAACGGCGCTCCGGGCATCTGGGGCCTGGCGGCCGACACCGACGGCGTCGACGGTGCCGAAGACATCGCCGGCGGCCTGTTCGCGCCGGACACGCTGTCCCGTGCCCGGGCCAAGGGCCGCGATCCGCGGGCCATGCTGGACGACAATGACGGCCACGGCTTCTTCGAGATGCTGGGCGACAGCCTCGTCACGGGCCCCACCCGCACCAACGTCAACGACTTCCGCGCAACCCTGGTGGTGCCATGACCCTCTATCCCGGCTCGTGCCATTGCGGCGCGGTGAGCATCGCCTTCTCTTCGGACAAGAAGCCGGAAGAGCTGCGCGTCGGCCGTTGCGCCTGCAGCTTCTGCCGCCGGCACGGTGCGCGGACCTGCGGCGAGCCCGCAGGCACGGTCGAGTTCCACGCAAATCCCGGCGGTCTTTCGCGCTACCGCTTCGGACTCGGCATCACCGACTACTTGCTGTGCGCCCGATGCGGCACCTACGTCGGCGCCGTCATGCCCGACGACGGCCGGTCGATCGGCATCGTCAACGTGAATGCCCTCGACATCCGCGATGTGTTCGATCCGGCCCCGCCCCTGCACGTCTATGACGGCGAGGACGAGGCGCGCCGCCGGGCACGGCGGCGAAAGTTCTGGATGCCGGCAACCGTGATCGCCTAACGTCCCGCCATGGCCATCCTGGGAATCATCGCCGACGATTTCACCGGCGCCACCGACATCGCCGGCATGCTGGTCAGGGGCGGCATGCGCACGATCCAGACGATCGGCGTTCCGGCGAACGGCACCATTCCCGACGATGTCGACGCGGTGGTCGTCGCGCTGAAGACGCGTTCCATCGCCGCCAGGGACGCCGTCGCGCAGTCGCTCGATGCGCTGGCCAGGCTGCAGGATGCGGGCTGCGTGCGGTTCTTCTTCAAGTACTGCTCGACCTTCGATTCCACCGATGCCGGCAATATCGGTCCGGTCGGCGACGCGCTGATCGAGGCACTTCAGGCGAAGCAGGCGATCTACTGCCCCGCCTTCCCGGAGAATGGGCGCACCATCTTCTTCGGCCATCTGTTCGTGGGCAGCGTGCTGCTCTCCGATTCGCACATGCGACATCATCCGCTCACGCCGATGACCGATTCCAGCCTGGTGCGGGTGCTGGCCCGACAGACGGGAAACAAGGTCGGGCTGGTGCCGCTGAAGCAGGTGCAGGCCGGGTCCGCGGCCTTGCGCGAGGCGCTGGACAGGCTGGCCGCCGACGATGTCCGTCATGTCGTCGTCGATGCCGTGGCCGATACGGATCTCGGCATCATCGGCGAGGCGGTCGGCGACGATTCGCTGGTCACGGGCGGTTCCGGCGTTGCGCTCGGCCTGCCCGCCGCCTACCGCCGACGCGGCCTGCTGACCCACAAGGCGAATGCCGACGCGCTGCCCACCGTCACCGGCGCATCGGCCATCTTGGCCGGGTCGTGCTCTGCGGCGACGCTCGGCCAGATCGCCGCCTTCAAGGGTCCTCACCTGCATCTGGATACCGATGCGATCTGCCGGGGCGAGCCGGTCGCGGAGTCGGCGCTTGCCTGGGCGGTGGAGCGGCTCGGCGATGGCCCCATCTTGCTCTCCGCCAGCGATCAGCCCGAAGCCGTGAAGGCCTTGCAGGCGAAGTATGGCATCGAGCGGTCGAGCCATGCGATCGAAGCGACGATGGCGGCGCTCGCCAAAGGGCTTGTCGCCGCCGGGGTCGCGCGCCTGGTCGTGGCCGGCGGCGAGACCTCGGGGGCCGTCGTCGGCGCGCTGGACGTGACGGCCTTGCGCATCGGTCCCGAGATCGATCCTGGCGTTCCCTGGACGGCGTCGGTCGGCGACAAGCCGCTGCTGCTCGCCCTGAAGTCCGGCAATTTCGGCGCAACGGACTTCTTCACCAAGGCGTTCCGCACGCCATGAGCACGGCCGAAGCGAAGATGCGCGATGCCATCTGCGCGCTGGGCGCCAGGCTCGCCGCACGCGGCCTTTGTCCCGGCACATCGGGCAACATCAGCGCCCGCATCGCCGACGGCTGGCTCATGACCCCGACGAATTCCTCGCTGGGCGAGCTCGATCCCGACCGGCTTTCCAGGCTGGACCTGTCTGGTGCGCATGTCGGCGGCGACGCACCGACCAAGGAGGCGCTGCTGCACCGCTCGGTGTACGACGTGCGTCCCAAGGACGGCGCCATCGTCCACCTCCACTGCACGCACGCCGTGGCGGTATCGTGCCTCGATCCGTCCTGCCACCACAATAGCGAGACGACGCTGCCGCCGATCACGCCCTACTTCGTGATGCGCGTGGGCAGGCTGCCACTGGTGCCTTACTTCAAGCCCGGCGATCCCAAGCTCGCCGAGGCCATCCGCGACTATGCCCGGGGCCATCGTGCCGTGCTGCTGGCCAACCACGGGCCGGTCGTCGCCGGCACCTCGCTGTCCGCCGCTTCGGCGTCGATCGAGGAATTGGAGGAGACCGCCAAGCTCCATCTCCTGCTGCAGGGATTCAAGGTACGTCTGCTCTCCGATGCCCAGGTGCGCGACGTCGAGGAAGCGTTCCCGTCATGACGTCATCGTCGACGGGATAGAGGAAGGAACGCAATGCCCAAGCTTGCCGCCAACCTTTCCTGGATCTACCAGGAGGTCCCCTTCCTGCAGCGTTTCGGTGCGGCTGCCGCGCACGGCTTCAAGGCCGTCGAGATCCTGTTCCCGTACGAGGCGCCTGCTGCCGACATCGCGGCCGAATTGAGGGAGCACAAGCTCACGCAGGCGCTGTTCAACCTGCCGCCGGGCGACGCCTCCAAGGGTGAACGCGGGCTGGCCGCGCTGCCCGGCCGCGAGGCCGAATTCTCGACCGCCCTCGACACGGCCCTCGACTACGCGAAGGTCCTGGAGTGCCGGACGCTGCACATCATGTCGGGCATGATCGCGCCCGGCGCCGACATCGCGGCCATGCACCGGACCTTCGTTTCCAACCTGAAGAGGGCTTGCGACCGCACCGCCAAGAGCGGCATCACGCTGGTGCTGGAGCCGATCAACCATCGCGACATTCCGGGCTACTTCACCAACACCACCGATCAGGTCACGCGCCTCATCGAGGAGGTCGGTGCGCCGCATCTCAAACTCCAGCTCGACCTCTACCACCTGCAGGTCACGGAGGGCGACTTGACTCGGCGCACCGAACGGCTCTTTCCACTGACCGCGCACGTCCAGATCGCCGGCAATCCCGATCGCAACGAACCCGATGCCGGCGAGGCCAACCATCTGTACGTGCTCGATGTCCTCGATCGCCTTGGCTACGATGGCTACGTCGGCCTCGAATACAAGCCGAAGACCACGACGGCCGCCGGGCTGGGCTGGGCGGCGAAGTACGGAATCAGGGTCTGATCCATGACGGACAAGAACACCCCCGTCGTCGCCTTCGTCGGCCTTGGCTCGATGGGCCTCGGCATGGCGAAGAACCTCCTGAAGCACGGCCACAAGGTCGTCGGCGTCGATCCCAGCGCGGCGGCGCGCGATGCCTTCTTGGCAGCCGGTGGCGTGGCGGCATCCAGCCCGGCCGAGGCGGCGACCGGCGCGGACGCGGTCGTTGTGGCTGTCGTCAATGCCCAGCAGGTCGAAAGCGTGCTGTTCGGCGAGGATGGTGCGACTTCGGGCCTGCGCAAGGGCGGGCTGGTGATGCAGTGCGCGACCGTGCCCGCGGCCTTCGCCAAGTCGCTGGGCGAGCGGCTGTCGGCGTCGGGTCACGAGTTGCTCGATGCGCCGATGTCCGGCGGCCGCGCCCGCGCCGAATCCGGCGAGCTCACCTTCATGGCCTCGGGCAGCGCCGGTGCCTTCGCCGCCGCGGAATCGATCCTGTCCGCCACATCGGCCAAGGTGTTCCGGCTGGGCGAGGCGCCCGGCGCGGGCTCGCTGGTGAAGACAGTCAACCAGCTGCTGGCCGGCGTGCATATCGCGGCCGCCGCCGAGGCGATGGCGCTCGCGGCCAAGGCTGGCGCCGACACGCGCGCCGTCTACGAGGTGATCTCGGCCAGCGCCGGCAATTCCTGGATGTTCGGCAACCGCGTGCCGCACATGCTCGACGACGACTACACGCCGCTGTCGGCCGTCGATATCTTCGTCAAGGATCTCGGGCTGGTGCTGCAGACCGGCCATGAGCAGCGCCTGCCGCTGCCGCTCGCCGCCGCCGCCCACCAGCTCTTCCTGGCGGCCGCCGGCGCGGGCTGGGGGCGGCTCGACGACGCGGCCGTCGTCAAGGTCTATGAACAGGCCGGTGCCTTCAAAGTGTCGTCTTCACGGAAGTAGACTCGTGGGCATGCAACGCGAACGCTTCACCAAGATCGTCGCCACGCTGGGCCCGGCCTCGTCCAGCGCCGAGCGGTTGCGCGCCCTGTTCGAGGCGGGCGCCGACGTGTTCCGGCTGAACTTCAGCCACGGCACGCAGGACGACCATCGCCAGCGCGTCGACCTGCTGCGCGCCCTGGAGAAGGAATACAAGCATCCCATCGCCATCCTGATGGACCTGCAGGGGCCGAAGCTGCGCCTCGGCACCTTCGCCAAGGGACCGCTGGAGCTGAAGAAAGGCCAGCGACTGCGCTTCGACATGGAGAAAGCGCCGGGCACGGCCAAGCGTGTGCCCCTGCCCCATCCGGAAATCTTCAGGGCGGCCAAGCCCGGCGGCCTGCTGCTGGTCGACGACGGGAAGGTGCGGCTGCGCATCATCGATCATGACGAGGAGACGATCGACACCGAGGTCGAGGTCGCCGGACCGATCAGCGATCGCAAGGGCGTCAACCTGCCCAACCTCGTGATCCCATTGTCGCCAATGACACCGAAGGATCACAGGGACCTGACCTACGGCCTTTCGCTGGGCGTCGACTGGGTGGCGCTGTCCTTCGTCCAGCACGCGCACGACATCGCCGAGCTCAAGAAGCTGGTCGCCGGCCGCGCCGCCGTCATGGCCAAGCTCGAGAAGCCCGCCGCCATAGACCATCTCGACGAGATCATCGAGCAAAGCGACGGCATCATGGTAGCCCGCGGCGATCTCGGCGTGGAGATGCCGCCCGAGGCGGTGCCGCCGCTGCAGAAGCGCATCCTGGCAGCCTGCCGCGTCGCGGGACGGCCGGCCATCGTCGCCACGCAGATGCTCGATTCGATGGTGCACTCGCCGACTCCGACGCGAGCCGAGGCATCGGACGTCGCAACCGCCGTGTACGACGGCGCCGATGCGGTCATGCTGTCCGCCGAATCGGCGTCGGGCGAGTACCCGATCGAAGCGGTGACGATGATGGACCGCATCCTGCGGAGCGTGGAGACCGATCCGCTCTATCGGCGGCTTATGGATGCCAGCCGGCGCGAACCCGAGGCGACGACCGCGGACGCGATCAGCGCCGCGGCGCGCCAATGCGCGCATACGCTCTCGGCGGCCGCGATCGTCACCTACACCAACACCGGCTCGACGACGCTCCGCGCGGCCCGCGAGCGACCGGATGTGCGTATCCTCTGCCTGACGCCGAACCACGATACCGCGCGCCGCATGACGCTGACCTGGGGCGTGCATCCGGTGCATGGCGAGGATGCGCACAATTTCGCCGACATGGTGGCACGCGCGGTGCGGGTGGCCCGCAAGGAGAAGCTCGCCACGGAGGGACAGCGGCTGGTGATCACGGCGGGCGTCCCGTTCGGCACACCAGGCGCCACAAACATCCTTAGAATCGCCTACGTCTGAACCAGAAAAAGCTCGGGGATGGTGCCATCTTCCATCCCGTAGCCCGTTCAGGACAGACCGCAATCATCAGAGGCGATCGTGAACATCAAGAGCGACAAGGCGCGTGTCACCGCCGGACCCTACCGCCGGCCCGCCCTCACCTGGATCGATTTCCTGGTGATTGCCGCGATCGCCCTGACCTTTGCCGCCATCGTCAGCACGACCCTGGCGCAGGCGAAAGCCGCGACGGCGACGGCGTTCGATCCGCCGACCTACTCGAACGAGGTCGGCGAAGCGCACGACGACGTCGGCCTGATCAAGGCAAGAGTAAGGCTGGCCAACGGCGGCCCCTGGGGCTGACCGGCGCCCCCGTCAGCGTCGGTCGATCACCCGGCGCGCCTTGCCCATCGACCGTTCGATGCCGCCCGGAGCGGCGATCTCGACCGCGGCCGACAGGCCGCACATCCCCTTCAGGCGCCGGACCAGTTCGTCGGCCGACTGCGCTGACCTTCCATCCTCGAGTGTCGAGCGCGCCTCGACGCGCACCAGCAGATCGTCCAGGGGGCCGCTGCGCGTCAGCTCGATGACGTAGTGGCCGGTGAGCAGCGGATCCCGCAGGATCTGCTCCTCGACCTGGCTGGGGAACAGATTGACTCCGCGCACGATCAGCATGTCGTCGCTGCGGCCGGTGATCTTGGCCATGCGGCGCATGACGGTCACGGAGCCGGGCAGCAGGCGCGTGAGATCCCGCGTGCGATAGCGGATGACCGGCATCGCCTCCTTGGTGAGCGACGTGAAGACCAGTTCGCCGGGCTCGCCGTCGGGCACCGGCGCGCCGGTCTCAGGATCGACGATCTCCGGATAGAAGTGGTCTTCCCAGATGGTCGGTCCGTCCTTGCTCTCGAGATACTCGCAGGCCACGCCCGGTCCGATCACTTCGCTCAACCCGTAGATATCGACCGCATCGATGCCAGTGCGCTGCTCGATCTCGGCGCGCATGCCCTCCGTCCAGGGCTCGGCGCCGAAGATGCCGACGCGCATCGCCGTGTCGCGCGGGTCGATACCCTGGCGTTCGAACTCGTCGGCGAGCGCCAGCATGTAGGACGGCGTCATCAGCACCACGCGCGCACCGAACTCGCGGATGAGCTGGACCTGCCGCTCGCCGAAGCCGCCCGACATCGGCACGACGGTGCAACCCAGCCGCTCGGCGCCGTAATGCGCGCCCAGGCCGCCGGTGAACAGCCCGTAGCCGTAGGCATTGTGGATGACGTCGCCCGGCCGCGCGCCGCCCGCATGCAGCGAGCGCGCCATCAGGTCGGACCACAGCGCGATGTCGCGCGCCGAGTAGCCGACGACCGTCGGCCGCCCGGTCGTGCCGCTCGACGCATGAACGCGCACGCACTTCTCGCGCGGGATCGCGAACATGCCGTACGGGTAGGCGTCGCGCAGATCGGCCTTTGTGGTGAACGGGAAGCGGCGCAGGTCGTCGAGGCTGCGGAGATCGTCGGGATGTACGCCCGCGGCCTCGCACTTCGCGCGGTACGGCGCCTGGTTGGCATAGGCGTGAGCAAGCGCGACGCGCAGCCGGTCGAGCTGGAGGGCCCGCAGCGCGTCGAGCGAAACCCTGGTCTCCGCAAACAGCTGCTCGGGCATCGGTCTACCTCAATCCGTATCTCCGGTATGCGTAGCCCAAACCGACCAGCGCCGCACCCAGGCCGAGGAAGGAGAAGACGCGCAGCAGGCCCTGCAGCCCGGCCATGTCGACGAGGAAGACCTTGGCGACGACGATGCAGACCAGCGCCATGCCGGCATGCCGCAGGGCGGCGGTCTGGCGCAGGAAGCCCAGCGCCAGCAGCGCTACGCCGAACAGCAGCCAGACCGCGGAATAGGCGTAGAGTTCGATCCCGCCCGCCGCAAAGCCCGGCCGCTGGAAGCCGGGATCGAACAGATGTCGCACCTCGAGCGACACCCAGACGAAGGCGAGGATCGAGGCGACAGCTTCGGCCGCCAAGGCGACATGGCGGTCGGCTTCGACGCCGTCCATCCAGCGACGTGCGAGCGCGGCCATGGCCGCCGGCGCCGCGTAGGCCAGCAGCAAGCCGTTCGCGATCGGCAGGCTGCCCACATCGGCGGCGTCGAACACCGGGTTCAGCGCGATCACCTGAACCGCGATCGCCACGGCGGCGGCAAGGACGCCGCTGGCCCGCCAGGCCCACAGCGCCACGACGTCGTCGCGCGTCCGCGCCAGCCACAGGGCGGCCAGCGCGAAGGCGCCCCATACGAGCACGTAGGTCGCGCGCTCCATGAAGCTGCTGCTCGGCGCGGCCATCGCATCGGGCTGGAACAGGCTGCGCACCTCAAGCGTCGCCAGCACGAAGGCCAGCAAGGCGATCGCCGCCTCCGTCGCACGCACCAGCCGCTCGTCGCCGGCCGGACGCAGGAAGCGCAGCCCGACGATCAGCGCGCCAATGGCGGTCCCGTACCCCCACAGCATCCAGTTGACGAGGGGTGCCGCCCCCCGCGGATAGTCGAGCACCTCCGGGTTGAGCACGAAGCGCACGACCACGACGGCCAGCAGCGGCCAGCACAGCCGGCGCAGCGCATGCAGGCCGAGGCGGTGCGCGATGGCAGCAACCGCGGCGAACTCGGCGGCATAGGCGACGGTGATCCACTCGCGCCGGAACTCCAGCGCGATCGCGGCGGCGACGAAGAACGCCACGCCGGCTGCCAGCACACCCAGCGCCTCGGTCGCACCGGTCATCGATTCGCGCCACTGCGCCAGCCGCTCCGCCCCCACCAGGAACGGCAGCGCCAGCGCAATGCTGATCAGTCCCCAGGGCGCGCTCGCCGCCACGTCGCGCAGCATCCACCAGGCCAGCAGGAAATGCGTCAGGGCGGCGCCGACCGACAGCGCCGCCCAGAAGCCTGGCCGGGCCGCATTCCACAGCAGGGCGAAGGCACCAACCGCGTAGAGCCCGCCGAGCAGGCCCGCCAGCCAGCCGAACCGATCCACCTGCCCCCACAGGG
Organism: Pseudomonadota bacterium; assembly: GCA_049323495.1. Classification (GTDB taxonomy): domain Bacteria; phylum Pseudomonadota; class Alphaproteobacteria; order Reyranellales; family Reyranellaceae; genus Reyranella. The sequence goes on along the minus strand of JBMONG010000032.1, from coordinate 43,016 downwards.
CGAGCGCCACGATTGACAGGAGCGGCGCCAGCGCCGCCACGTACTGGAAGCGCGGCGTCCAACGCGCCAGAGCGAACAGGCCGATGCCGTGGGCTGCAAGGGCCAGCCAACCCGCATCACGCTGCCCGTCATCTTGCACGACGATCGCCGCGATCAGGGCGCCGGTCAGCGCGAGCGATGTCCAGACGAGGACAGCCACCTCGGAGCGGGGATTGTCGTTCTCGGCCAGCCGCCGCCACGTCGCCCAGACAAACAGTCCGGCGACCGCGACCAGGAAAAGGCCAACCCACGCCAGGCCGCCGGCCAGCGAGGCCATCCAGACCAGCGTCCACAGCGCCGAGCCGGCGAGCACGCCCCAGCCCAGCCGCCACCAGCCACGCAGGCGGATGACGGCCAGCGTGCCCGCCGCGATCGCCAAGAGATAGCCGAACAGGACGGGCGTGTTGGGCGTCTCGCTGCCGATCACGGCCGGGCTCACGAAGCCGCCGACGAACGCCAGCGCCGCGACGAAGATGCCGTGGCGCAGCGACAGGCCGATGGCAAAGGCCGTCAGCGCCGCCGCGCCGCCGCCCGCGGCGATCTTGGAGATCATGTCGTACAGCGCGACCGCGGCAAACAGCGCGCCGTAGAGCGACGCCACGCCGGCCCCGGCCAGCGCCTGCGCGACACGGTCGTCTCTGCTGCGCAGCCGCTCGGCGCCGCCGATCAGGACGAAGCCGAACAGTGCCGCCAGGATGACGCGCACCTCGGGCGAGAGGTATCCCTCCTCGATCGAGTAGCGCACCAGGAAGACGCCCGCGAGCGCCAGGGTCACGGCGCCCACCCAGACGAAGGCGCGAGCGCCCAGCCGCTGCTCCCAGCCCGGCTGCACGGGTGATACGACGGGCGGCGCTGCAACGGGCTGCGGCGCCGGCTCGAAAGGCGGCGCCGGTGCCGGCAGCGGTTCGACGGCTGGCGGCGGCAGGGCTTCCACTGTCGGCGCGTCGACGAAAGGCGGCGGCAAGGCCTGCTCCGCCATCTGACGCTTGAGCCGGGCAACGTCGGCCAGCAGCTGGTCGTGCTGCGCGCGCAGGCGCGAGGTCCGCACCCACGCCGAAATCGCGATGATCGGCGTGCCGACGGCCCAGGCGATCCCCACCAGGATCAGGAAGACCTCTTCCACAGCCGTCGGCAGCCGTTTGCGCTACTCGGCGGCCACGCGCACGGCCTGCCCGGCGAACGCGGCGCGGTTGTCGCGGGCGACCATGCCGCGCTTCACCACCATGCGATGGTTCTCCTTGCGCGCCGCCCGCTTGATGTCGGCCAGGGGATCGCCATCGCACAGCACGAAGTCGGCGCTGTTTCCTTCCTTGATGCGGCCCTGGTCGGACAGGCGCATGAGATCGGCCGCGCTGGCCGTGGAGAAGAACAGCGAGTCCCGGGTCGAGATGCCGATGTCGCACATGTACTCGAGCTCGCGCGCGTTCTCGCCGTGCCGGTTGTGCGGCGTGCCCGCGTCGGTGCCCATGGCGATGCGTCCGCCGGCCTTGTAGTACATCTTGATCGAGGCGATGTGGCGGTCGAAGACGCGGCGCGCCTTCTCGATCACATAGTCCGGGATCGAGCGGTCGCCGTCGTCGTATCCCTTCAGGATGTTCTTCACTGCCGCGAGGGTCGGCACGAGCCAGACGCCGCGCTCCTTCATCTCGGTCACGCACTCCTCGGTCATGAAGATGCCGTGCTCGATGGAATCGATGCCGCCGCGCACGGCGTTCAGGATGCCGAGCGCTCCCTGCGCGTGGCTCGCGCAGCACTTGTGGAAGCGGTGCGCCTCGCTGATGCCGGCCTTCATCTCCTCTGCGGAGTAGTGCGCATCCTCGGGATTGACGCCCGGCGTCATCACGCCGCCGGTGGCCATGATCTTGATGAGATCGGAGCCGGCATGGACCTGCTCGCGCACCGCCTTCACGACCTCGTCGAGACCATCAGCGACACGCCCCGTCCGGTTGCCGTGGCCGCCGGTCATGCAGATCATGCGGCCGGCGCAGCGCATGGTGGGACCGAGAAAGCGGCCGCCGTTGTAGGCGTCGCGGATCGCAAACTCGATGTAGTCCTTGCCGCCGCAGTCGCGCACGGCGGTGATGCCACCCTCAAGCGTCGCGCGCATCAGCTCCATGCCGCGCACGGTGAGCTGGGCCGCGCTCATGCGGTCCTGCACGGCGCCCGGGTTGCCCTCCGCACCCGACAGCGAATGGACGTGGCAATCGATGATGCCCGGGATCAGGGTGCCGCCCGACGTGTCGATCGTCTCGCCCGCGAAGCCGGCGAACTCTCCAGCCGGTGCGACGCGCTTGACCGTTCCGCCCTCTTCCAAGACCGCCTGCCCCTCGAGGACCTTCTCGCCATCGAACAATCGACCGCCGACATACAACGTGGCCATTGACCCATCCCTTGGATTGAACGTTGAGGGCAATTTGCCCGCGCCTCCATCGTCCGGCAAGAACTAGCGGCCGGCGGTCCGCTCGTCACAGCCCAGCGGATCGGAGGACGGATCGCCACCCATCTTCTTCAGGCGCTCGATCTCGGCGTCCACGCCGGGTATGTGCGGGTTGTACTTGCGGGCCAGCTCGAAGGCCGCCACGGCACGCCCGTACTCACCCATTTCCGCGCGGATCATGCCAAGACCGGAATAGGCCCCGAAATGGCGTGGTTCGAGTTTCACGGTCTCGCAGATGTCGGCCAGCGAGGCGCGGTGATCACCCAGCAGCCAGTATGCGGTGGCACGCTTGTTCCACGCCTCGGAGAGTTCGGGCGCCATGGCGATCAAAGCACTGAAGGTCTCAATCGATTGTTTCAGCTGCCGCTGCTGCATCTCACCGATACCGCGCAGCATCAGCCCGCGCTGCTGCGCGTCAGGGACCATGATCCACTGCTCCCAGATTGCCGATTCCAATGACTGTATCGCCAGCGGGTCGGTGGCCGACTGAAGCTTCTCGAACAGCGTGTCCAGCATCGTGCCGCTCCTCTCGCCTTGCGCCGATACCTGGGCCCCGAGCGCCATGCCCATAAGAATGAGGAGGCAGGCGCAGATGAACCGCATCGTACTCCTACTGCAAGGCCTTCGGCTTTGGCCCGCCGGTCGCCCAATCCAGCAGTTCGACTGTGTGGGCGACGGGTATGCCCGTGCCCGACGCGATGTTGCCGATGCAGCCGAAGTTCCCGGCGGCGATCGCATCGGGCCTTACGCTCCCGATGTTGGCCACCTTGCGGTCACGCAGACGGCGCGAGAGCTCGGGCTGCAGCACCTGGTACGTCCCGGCCCAGCCGCAGCAGATGTGACTCTCCGGCACGTCCCGGACCACATACCCCGCCTCCCGCAGAAGCTTCTTCGGCTGCTCGATCACCTTCTGGCCATGCTGCATGGAGCAGGCGGAATGATAGGCGATCGTCAGTGGCCGCGCTGTCACGTTCGCGAGACCGACTTCCAGCATGATTTCGCTGACGTCACGGGCGAGGCGCGCGACCTGCTCCGCCCTCTCCTTCCATTCGGGGTCGTCGGCCAGCATGTGGCCGTAGTCCTTGACCGTCGTGCCGCAGCCGGAGGCATTGATGACGATGGCGTCGAGTCCGGCGCCGTCGATCTCGCGCATCCAGGCGGCGATGTTCCGCTTCGCCAGAGCGACCGCCTCGTCGTTGCGGCCGACATGCAGCACCGACGAGCCGCAGCATCCCGAACCGGCGACGTTCACCACCTCTATGTCGTGCCGGGTCAGAAGCCGGATGGTGGCCTCGTTGACCTCGGGCGCCAGAACCTGCTGGCCGCACCCTGGCATCAGCGCCACGCGCTTGCGCCGCAGCCCGGCCGCGGGGAAGACCTGCGGGCGGTCGACGGACGACGGCCCGGGCAAGCGGTCCGGCACCGCCTCCAGCATGGCCCTCAGGCGGCGCAGAAAGGTGGCGCCTCCCGGATCCGAACTTGTCGCCGGCAGCAGGCCGGCGAACGGCTTTGCGATACGCCCCAGCGCCATGCTCCAGCGGAAGGCCGACGGCCGCGGCATCAACCAGGCGAGCACGCTGCGAAGAAGTCGATCGGACCAGGAACGCGTATAGCGCTCCTCGATATAGTGGCGACCGTGATCGACCAGGTGCATGTAATTTACGCCCGACGGGCAGGTCGTCATGCAGGACAGGCACGACAGGCAGCGATCGACGTGCTTCACCTCGGCGGATGTCGGCGCGCGATCGCCCTCGAGCATCGCCTTCATGAGGTAGATGCGGCCGCGCGGGCTGTCACGCTCGTCGCCCAGCAGCAGGAAAGTCGGGCAGGTCGCAGTACAGAATCCGCAATGGACGCACTTGCGCAGGATGTGCTCACTGCGCGCCGTCTCGGGGTCGGCGAGCTGGGCCAGGGTGAAGTTGGTCTGCATCGTCAGCCCATTCGTCCCGGATTGAAGATGCGCCGGGGATCGAAGCTCTCCTTCACGCGCTCCGCCAGCGCCGCCAGCGCGGCGGACGGAGGCTGGAACACCGGCACGGTCGCGCGCACCTCGGCAGGCGCACGGATGAGAGTCGCGTGGCCGCCCGCCACCCCGAGCGCGCCTCGGACGAGGGCGTGATCGGCGTCCGCGCTGGACGGCAGCGCCAGCCAGATCAGGCCGCCAGACCAATCATAGAAGGCCCTGGCCTCCGGCCGTTCCGCCGCGACGCGCGCGACGATGGCAGGGCCTTCCGTCGGCGGACAGGACACCCGCCACACGACGGTATCGCCCGACGCGGCGAGAGGCGCCACGTCTCGGATCTCGCGCCACAGGGTGCGGCTCTCCAGCGTACCGAGTTCCTCCATGGAACCGGCGAGTTCGCCGAGCAGGTCGCGAAGGCCTTTCAGCCGTGCCTCGACTGAGGGTGCTACTCCCTCGAGCCGCAGCGCCGTGCGGCCACCGACATGGGCAGCGCCCGACACTTCGTACGGGCTGCCCATCGCTGCGCACATGGCCTTGATCGCGACCCCGTCCTCGAGTCCGTGCAGAATCAGCGTTCGGGTCTGATCCGGCGCCGGCAGCACCTTCACCGAGACTTCGTCGAGCACCGCCAGCGTTCCCCACGATCCGGCCAGCAGCTTGGAAAGGTCGTAGCCGGTGACGTTCTTCATCACCTTCCCGCCGGACTTGAAGGCTTCGCCGCGCCCGTTGACGCCGCTGAAGCCCAGCAGGTGGTCACGCGCCGCGCCGGCGGACAGGCGACGCGGACCGGCAAGGTTGCCCATGAGGGCGCCGAGCAGCGTGCCCTTCCCGGCCTCGCCCCCCATCAGCGGCCCGAGGTCGGGCGGCTCGAAGGCCAGCATCTGGTTGCGCTGCGCCAGCAGGGCCTCGACCTCGCGCAGGGGCGTCCCGGCGCGAACGGTGACGACGAGTTCCTCGGGGGCATAGTCCACCACACCCGAAATGCCGGAGAGGTCCAGGACCTGATCGCAGCGCATCGGCCTGCCGAGCGCGAGCTTGCTGCCTTCCCCCCGTATGTCGAGCGTCACGCCTTCAGCCAGCGCCCATTCGATAGCCTGCCGCAGCTCCATCCCGTCGCGCGGCTTGATGGTGTCCGCCATCTTTCAGAACCGCGGGATGTCGGGAAACGGGATCTTGTTCTGCGTCACGACGAGCCGGCCAAGCTCGGCGCAACGCCGCAGCTTCGGGAACACCTTGCCGGGATTGAGCAGGTGGTCGGGATCGAAGGCGCACTTCACCCGCATCTGCTGGTCGAGATCGATCTCCGTGAACTGCTCCCCCATCAGGTCGCGCTTCTCGATCCCCACTCCATGCTCTCCCGTCAGCACGCCGCCGACACGCACGCAGAGCCGCAGGATGTCGGCGCCGAAGGCCTCGGCACGCTCGAGTTCTCCAGGATCGTTGGCGTCGAACAGGATCAGCGGATGCAGGTTGCCGTCGCCGGCATGGAAGACGTTGACGACCCGAAGCCCGTGCTTCTTCGACATCTCGCGCATCTCGGCCAGCACCTCGACCAGCCGGCCGCGCGGCACCGAGCCGTCCAGGCACATGTAGTCCGGGCTGATCTGCCCGACCGCCGGGAACGCCGCCTTGCGGCCAGCCCAGAACAGGATCCGCTCCTGCTCGTCCCGGCTCACGCGCACGGTCGTGGCCCCGCGATCACGGGCGATCGCGGCGACGCGCTCGACGAGATGGTCGACCTCGACCTCCGGACCATCGAGCTCGACGATCAGCAGGCCCTCAGCGTCCAGAGGATAGCCGGCGCCGACATAGGCCTCCGCGCACTTGACGGCGTCCCGGTCCATCATCTCCATCCCGCCGGGGATGATGCCGGAGGCGATGACGGCCGCGACGCAATCGGCCGCGCCCGCCTCGGTCGGGAATCCCAGCAGCACGGCCCGCGCCGTCGACGGCTTGCGCAGCAGCCGAACCGTCACTTCGGTCACGACCCCCAGCAATCCCTCCGAGCCCGTCATCAAGCCCATCAGATCGTAGCCGCCGGCATCGAGATGCTTGCCGCCCAGCCGTACGACCTCGCCCGTCATGAGCACCATCTCGATGCCCAGCAGGTTGTTGGTCGTCAGGCCATACTTGAGGCAGTGCACGCCGCCGGAATTCTCGGCGACATTGCCGCCGATCGAGCAGGCGATCTGCGAGCTGGGGTCCGGGGCGTAGTAGAAGCCCTCGTGCTCGACCGCCTTGGTGATGCCGAGATTGGTCACGCCCGGCTGCACCCGCGCGCAGCGGTTGGCGTAGTCGATCTCCAGGACGCGGTTGAACTTGCCCAGCCCCAGCAGGATGGCGTCGCCAACGGGCATGGAGCCACCCGACAGCGAGGTTCCCGCGCCCCGCGGCACGACCTTGACCTTGTTGTCCTGGCAGTAGCGCAGGATCGCGGACACCTCGTCGACCGTTCCGGGCAGCACGACCACCAGCGGCATCTGCCGGTAGGCCGACAACGCGTCGCACTCGTAAGGCCGCATGCCGTCAAGATCGTCGATCACGCCCTCGCCCGGCACGATCGCCCGGAGCGCGGCGACGATCTCGGACCGGCGGGCCAGAATGGCGGGATCGAGCGGCGGCATCTGCATGCCCGATCCTTACGCCAAATGAAAAAGCGGCGGAAGCCGGAGGCTTCCGCCGCTCTCGAAGATCGAAGAACGCCCGGCGCCAGCCGAGATTCAGCCCTGCCGAGCCTTGAAGCGCGGGTTCGTCTTGTTGATGACGTAGACGCGGCCCTTCCGGCGGACGATGCGGCTGTCCTTGTGGCGGGCCTTCACGGACTTCAGGGAATGGCGGATCTTCATGGTTCTTCTCAACAAAAAGCCCCGGCCGAGCCGGGGGAATTCCGAAAGCGGCCGGAAAATAGGGACCCGAAACGCCCGCGTCAACCCTTGCCGTGCCTGAATCCTCTCAAAATTCGTCAATGATCCTAAGCGCTTGGCCCGATCTACCAGCTAAATCGCCCCCCGATGCTCAAGGAATGATTGTCGGTGCCGCCGCCAACCTCGCCGTTGTAGCGAAGATAGAGGGACGTGTTGGCGGCGATGGTGGTCCGGGCGGAGAAGCCGACCACGGCGCTGTTGCTTTGCGGGGTCGCCCCGTAGACGGTGAAAGCGGCGCCCGGCGCACCGGCGAACGCCGCCGTGATCGGCCGCGCAGTATCGGCGAACTCGTGCTGCCAGCCCAGGCGCAGGGCCAGGTCGATCGTACGGTCGCCACCGACACCGATGGCGGCACCGACGTCGGCACCCAGGGTGCTGCGCACCGAGTTCGTGGTCTGCTGCGCCACGTTGAGGTTGAGGGAACTCGCGCCCGATTCCGTGAACGCGTTCTGCGTCACGCTCGATACCTGCAGGCGTCCGAAGGGCGTGATGGTCGCCTGCGCCGGCGCGTAGATGCCCAGCTTGTACCCGGTCTCGGCCTGGCCCAGGAACTGGTTGGCCCCGGTGCTGCCGCTGGCCGTCCGCGGCTGCAGGCCGGGGATCACGATCTGGCGCTGCTGCTGGTTGTTGGAGTAGGCGTAGCCTGCCAACGCATCCACGTAGAGGCCCCACTGGGTGAAGGACCCGTAGGCCGCAACGCTGACCGAGTCGGTCCAGCCCTGCCCCATGAAGCCGTTCACCCACTGCGTGCCATGGGCGTAGCCCACGCCGAGGCCTGCCAGGAAGCGGGGGTCGAAGCGGTAGTCCATGCCGGCCGCCACGCCACCGGCATTGTAGGTCAGCGTCGCGGTGTTGCCGTTGCCCAGCACCGAGCCCAGTCCACCGAGGACGCTGGTCCACGCGTTCAGGGAAGCACCGTCACACGCCACGATCCCGCAGGCATCCGCCAGCGCAATGCGCGTGCCGACGGCACCCGCCCGGGCGCCCGCCATCTGCTGGCCCAGCGCGTTCATGAACAGCGCGCCCGTGCTGACATTCACGGTGCCGAAATCGGCATAGGGCTGCCCGCTGATCGCGTCCAGGGCAGGCGATGCCTGGGTTGTGCTCAGATTGGCCAGCGCGCCGATCACCGTGGCGAAGTCGCCCGTCGCGCCGGCATAGGACTGGTCCAGCGCGCGGCCCACCGATTGCTGGTTGGGCGTATTGCCGCCGAACCCAGAAAACGGCGTGCTGCCTTGCAGCGCGAGCGTGAGGAGCACGTCGTTGGGACCGTAGGACAGCGACGGCGTCAGGAAGGCGAAGTTGCTCGTGACGCTCGAATAGGTGCCGCTCACGCCGCCGGTGGCGCTCAGGATGGTGTAGGTCGTGCGCGTAGCATAGGTGCCGGGCGCCGCCACGACCTGCACGGCGACGCCGTTGATGGTCGCAACGCCCGCGACGTTGATCCTGTCGCTCTGGCCCCCCGCATTGACCTCCACCACGTAGCTGCCGCCGTTCTGCGTGAAGCCGCCGTTGACGTTCAGCGTGCCGATCGAGTTGCCCGGAGCCACGACGGCGTTGTTGGCGACCAGCGTCCCGACGCTGCCGCTGCCACCGAGACGTCCGCCGTTGCCCAGCGTCACGCTGCTGGAGAGGCTGCCGTTCACGATCAGCGTGCTGGCGTCGACGCTCGTTGCGCCGGTGTAGGTGTTGCTCCCGCTCAGCACCAGCGTGCCACCGCCCTGCAGCGTCAGGCCGCCAGTGCCCGAGATCGCCGCGGCGAGTGTGTTGGCGGCGCCGCTGTCGAGCGTCAGGGTGCCCGCCCCCAGGTTGATCGCGCCGCCGGAGCCCGACAGTGCGCCCACCGTCACGCTGTTGTTGCCGAGCGCGAAGGTGCCGCCATTCACCGTGAGCGCCCCGCCGGACGGAAATGCCGACGCACTGCCAAGCTGCAGGGTGCCGGCCGTCACGGTCGTGCCGCCGCTATAGCTGTTGGTGCCCGCCAGGATCAGCGTGCCGCCGCCCTGCAGGGTCAGGCTGCCGGTGCCCGACATGACGCCGGCGTAAGTGCCACTGCCCGTCTGGTCGAACACCACCGAAGCGTTATTGACGATATTGCCCTGCAGGCTCGACGTCGTGCCTTGCAACGTGCCGCCCGTTACCGTCGTGCCGCCGGTATAGGTGCTGACGCCCGCGAGGGTCATCGTGCCTGCACCGGTCTTCACGAGGCCGCCACTGCCCGACAGGGTGCCGGAGAAGGTCGTGCTGCTGTTGTCGCCGCCGGCGGTCAAGGTGGCGGATCCCAGCGTGACGCTCCCCGCGCCGGCCAACGATCCGATGACCTGGCTGAAGCTGTTGAGGGCGAGCGTGGCGCCGGCCGCGACGGTGACCGCGCTGCTGGCGGAGAAGGCATTGACCGCGCCGGCCTGCAGCGTGCCGCCGTTGACGGCCGTGGCGCCGCCATAGGTGCTGGCGGCGCCCAGGGTCAGCGTGCCGGCGCCGGCCTTGGTGAGGCCGCCGATGCCGGTCAGGCCGGAGGCCAGCGTCACGTCGTTGCCGTTGGTATCGAAGGTGCCGCCGCCCGCGCCCAACGCCGCCAGGCGTACGGAGATGTCCGTGGTGGTGCCCGTCGCCCACTGCAGCCCGCCGCCGTCCAGCGTGATCGTGCCGGTGCCGAAATTGTCCGCGGCCGCGAAATTGATCATGCCGCCAGTGATCGTGGTGCCGCCGGTGTAGGTATTGGTGCCGGTCAGCGTGAGGATGCCGGTGCCGACCTTGACCAGCGACCCGCCGGTGCCGCCGGAAAGCCCGCCATCCTGGATGATGCCGCTGAACGTCGTCGACTCGTCGCGCGAACCCACCGTGAGCTGGGTACCGCCCAGGAAGAGATTGCCGGTGCCGTTGATCGTTCCCATCGAAATGCCGGTGAGCATGCCCGAGACATCGATCGAGCCGGTATCGTAGACGGAAAAGTACGAGTTGCCGCCCGAAGCATTGTCGGCGAACAGCAGCGAGGCGCCATCGTTGATGACGAAGTTCGATCCCGACGTCGTGGCGTTGCCCATCATCTGCACCTGCCCGCCGCTGTAGACCTCGATGAGATTGTTGATGACGGAACTGTTGTCCGTGAAGGTCAGGATGCTGCCGGAAGTGAGTGAAATGGTGTTCACCACGGAGCGTGAATCTCCGCTGAAAGTGACCGATCCGTCATTCTCGATTGTCGTGAACGTAGGCGACGAGGAATCGTTGAAGAATACCGAGGAGGACGGGTTGACATTGATATAGGTGTTGCTGCTGGTCGTCGCGGAATTGTTGAAAGTGAGCGTGTAGCCGCTGGTGTAGATCTCCTGCAGGTTGGACGAATCGTTCAGGATTCCCGCACCGTTGAACGTCAGCGCTCCTATCATTATGAACGTGTACCCGGGTGCTCCCGCCACGAAGTGGAAGGTGTCGAGCGTCTGGCCACCGTTCACGTTGATGAAAGACTGGGTGGTGGCCCCGAAGGTCGCCGTACCGGTCGGCACCCCGGCCGTCCAGTTGCTGCCCGTGTTGAAAGCGTTGCCACCAGGGGTCGTCAGCCACGTGGAGTCCTGGCCGAGTGCGGCAAACGGTGCCACCGCGACAGCCGACAAGGCCAGCACCCCCATGAGGCTGAACCGGCGCAACCCTGCTGTCCAAGCGAGCATTCGAGACGTCTCCCCTCGGGCCAGTCTAGCCAGAGGGGGCCGGGTCAAGCTACGTCAATCCGCGCGCCAAGGTCTCGAGCTGGTCGAGTCCGGAGTTGGCGCCCGCTTCGATGCCCATGCCGACATATTCGTCCTTCATCGCCGGGGACATGAACAGCGTGTGCCAGGTCAGCGTCGTTCGGCCGGCCGTCTCCTCGAAGGTGACGGTCATGACCATCTTCTTCGCCGGGTTGCCCTCGAACGCATTGTCGAAAACGATCTTCCTGTCGGGAACGATCTCCAGGTAGACGCCACCGAAGGGCTCGTTCTGCTCGCCGCTTGGACCCGTCATGGCCATGCGCCAGCGACCGCCCTTGCGGAAGTCGACCTCGCACAGGGTCACCGGCCAGCCCACCGGGCCGAACCATCGCATCAGGTGCTCGGGCCGGCTCCAGGCCTCGAACAGGAGATGCGCCGGAGCGTCGTAGATGCGGGTGATGGTGAGTTCCCGGTCGCCGTCCTGTCTACCTGCGCCTGCCGGCATGACGCCCCTCCTTGCGCTTGAGTTCCTTCACATAAAGGTCGAGCCGGTCGAGGCTCTCGGCGAAAAATCGCCGATAGTCACCCAGCCACCGGTCCATCTCGGCAAGTGGTTGGGCATTGAGTCGGACCGGGCGGAACTGGGCCTCTCGCCCGCGCGAGACGAGCCCCGCCCGCTCGAGAACCTTGAGGTGCTTGGAGATGGTCGGCTGGCTGAGCGCCGATGGTTCCACCAGCTCGTTCACGGTCGCCTCCCCATCCGCCAGCCGGGCGAGGATCGCCCGACGTGTTGGATCCGCCAGGGCGGCGAAGACGAGATCGAGCTGTTCTACGGCCACCTGTATATTTCCGTTTGGCTATATTTCTTTCTGTCTATGCGCTGTTCCCTGCCTGCGTCAAGCCCCTTGAAAGCGTAGCATTCGGCACGACAATTGCGTGCCAACGGCGACATCCAAGGAGCATGATGGTGACGGGGACACACGATCCGATCGAGCTCGAGCTGTTCAAGAATGCCATCTTCTCCATCGCCGACGAGATGGCGCTGACCGTCTTCCGCACGACCTATTCCGGCGTGCTCAAGGACAACATGGACTACTCGACGGGCTTCGCCGACGCCGACGGCAAGCTCGCGGCGCAGGGCCTGACTCTGCCGGGCCATCTGGGCTCCGTGCCCACGGCCATGGAAGCGATCATGCGCCACTTCAAGGACGACATGGCGCCGGGCGACGTCTTCATCATGAACGACCCGTTCGATGGCGGCATGCACCTGCCCGACATCTTCGTCTTCAAGCCGCTCTTCCATGAGGGCGAGCGCCTGGCCTTCGCCTGCACGGTGTGCCACCACATCGATGTCGGCGGCCGCGTCGCCGGCTCGAACGCCTCCGATTCGACGGAGATCTATGCCGAAGGCCTGCGCATCGCGCCGATGAAGCTCTACGAGGCCGGCAAGCTCAACAAGACCATCATGACGTTCCTCGAGAAGAATGTCCGCCTGCCCGTCCAGCTCTTCGGCGACCTGCGTGCCCAGCTTGCCGCCTGCCACATCGGAGAGAGTCAGTTCGCCGACATCGTCGCGCGATACGGCCCGGCCCGGACGAAGGCCTACCTGAAGGAGGTCATCGACTACGCCGAACGGCTGACCCGCGCCGCGCTGGAGAAGCTGCCGGACGGGGAGTGGAGCTTCGAGGACTGGATCGACGACGACGGCGTCGAATACGGCAAGCCGATCCGCCTTTTCGTCACCATCCGCAAGGCGGGCGGCCACATGGTCGTCGACTGGACGGGGACGAATCCCCAGGTCAAGGGCGCGATCAACAACACGCTCTCCTTCACCAAGGCCGCCTCCTACACCGGCGTGCGCTCCGTCCTGCCGCCCGGCATTCCCAACAATGAAGGCGTGTTCCGCGCCATCGAGGTGATCTGCCCGCCCGGCACGGTCGGCAACGGCGTATTGCCCGCCGCCTGCGCCGCGCGCGGCCTTACCGGCTTCCGCATGGTGGACTGCATGTTCGGCGCCCTGGCCATGATGCTGCCCGACAAGGTCAAGGCGGCGGGCGACGGCGGCAATACCGGCATCTCGATCGGCGGCTACCATGCGGACCGCAGCCCCTTCATCTATGTCGATTTCACCTGCGGAGCCTGGGGCGCTCGGCCGTGGGCGGACGGTCTCGACGGCAACTCGCACATGTTCGCCAACATGGCCTCGCACTCGATCGAGGTCACCGAGGCCGAGCAGCCCATGCAGCTTCTGGCCTACGAGTTCGTCGCCGACCGCGCCGGCGCCGGCAAGTTCCGCGGCGGCGTTCCCTTCCGGCGCGACTACAAGTTCCTGGAAGATGAAGGGATGCTGCAGGTGCGTTCCGATCGACGCGACCACAGGCCGTTCGGCCTGTACGGCGGCAGTCCCGGGGCGCCGTCGGAGAACTACCTGAATCCGGACGGCGAGAACCGGCTGCTGCCATCCAAGCTCACCATGACGATCCGCAAGGGCGACGTCTTCCGCCACGTGCTGGCGGGTGCCGGCGGCTGGGGCGATCCGCTGGAGCGCGATCCCGCGGCCGTCCTGCGGGATGTCCGCAACGAACTTCTCTCAGAACAGAAGGCTCTCGCCGACTATGGCGTCGTGGTCGATACGTCCGCGTGGACGGTCGACGTCGGGGCCACGGCGCGCCGCCGCGACGAGATCCGCAAGGCTCGGCAGTGGACCGAGACACCCAAGGTCCAGTGGCATGATCCGCAGCCTCTGCGGCATGCCGCCGAATAGTCGATAGTCCTGCCCGCGGACCGCAACTCTCTTCAGAACGAGCCTCCCAGCCTCTCATGACCGTGACCTTCCGCGCTGGTGTCGACATCGGCGGCACCTTCACCGACATCGTGCTGCTCGGCTCCGACGGCACCATCCACACCAAGAAGATCTCCTCGAGCGTCGGCAACTACGCCCAGGCCATCGTCGACGGCCTGCACGAGGTCTTCCAGGAAACGGGACTTTCCGGCGGCGGCATCGACGAGATTCGCCACGGCACCACCGTGGCCTCCAACGCCATCCTGGAGCACAAGGGCGCCCGGGTCGGCCTGATCACCACCAAGGGCTTCCGCGACGTGCTGGAGATCCGCACGCTGCGCATGCCGCGCCTGTACGACATCGGCTGGACCAAGCCTGCACCGCTGGTCGAGCGCTACCTGCGCCAGGTCGTCGACGAGCGCGTCGATCATCGCGGCCACGTCGAACGCGCCCTCGACCGCGCCGATGCCGAGCGCGCCGTCGATGCGCTGCTGGCGGAGAAGGTCGAGGCGATCGCGATCTGCCTGCTGAACTCCTTCGCCAATCCGGCGCACGAGGCGATGCTGAAGGAGGTGGTTACCGCCAAGGCGCCACATCTGCCGCTCAGCGTCTCCTTCGAGGTGCTGCCCGAGATCAAGGAGTACGAACGAACCTCGACGACGGTCATCAACGCCTACGTCATGCCGATCGTGGCCACCTATCTGCGCGCCCTGCGCAAGGGGCTGGATGCCGCCGGCATCGGCGCGCGGCTGCTGCTGATGCAGTCGAACGGCGGGCTCACGACCGATGCCGCCGCCGCGGAAAGGCCGATGAACATCATCGAATCCGGCCCCGCCGGCGGCGTGGTTGGCGCCCAGGCCCTGGCCCGCGCCAAGGGGCTGGAGAAGATCATCACCTTCGACATGGGCGGCACGACGGCGAAGGCCTCGATGGTCGAGCATGGCGAGGTGGCGCGCGCCCAGGAATACGCGGTGGGCGCCGGCATCATGATCGGATCGCGCCTCCTGACCGGCGCCGGCTACACGCTCAAGGTGCCGGCGATCGACCTTGCCGAGGTTGGCGCCGGTGGCGGCTCGCATGTCTGGATCGACGCCGGCGGCGCGCTGCAGGCCGGTCCGGAGAGCGCCGGCGCCCTGCCCGGCCCCGTCTGCTACGATCAGGGCGGCACCGAGCCCACCATCACCGATGCCAACGTGCTGCTGGGCTACATCAACCCCAGCCATCTCGTGGGCGGCGCGCTCAAGCTCAATGCCGCCAAGGCGCGTGCCGTCTTCGGGGAGAAGGTCGCCAGGCCGCTCGGCATGTCCGTGGAACGTGCAGCCTATGGCGCGCACCTGATCGTCGCCTCCAACATGATCCGCGCGATCAAGGCAGTATCCACCGAGCGCGGTCGAGACCCGCGGGACTTCTCGCTCTTCGCCTTCGGCGGCAATGGCCCGCTGTTCGCTGCCGGCATGGCGGCCTCGCTCGGCATACGCCGCGTCGTCATCCCGCCGTCGGCTGGCCTGTTCTCGTCCTTCGGCCTGCTCTATGCCGACGTCGAGCATCACTACGCCCGCACCTTCCGCCGGCTGCTGCGGCAGGCCGACCTCGGCGAGATCCAGTCCGCCTGGGAAGCGTTGGCCAGGCAGGCCGTCGGCCAGCTTGCAACCGAAGGCTTTTCAGGCGATCGGGCGCGATTGCGGCGCTCCGCGGCGCTGCATTACAAGGGGCAGAGCTACGAGCTTATCGTCCCGGTTCCCGACGGCCCCATCGACGCCGCGATGGTGAAGCACCTGGAGCAGGCGTTCGCCGAGGAGCATGAGCGCACCTACGGCCATCGCGCCGGCCCCGACGAGCCGGTCGAGCTGGTCGCGATCCAGCTCGTCGGCGCCGGCCTGCGCAATGGCGGTGCCGTCCCCGGAAGCGCCCGGCCAAGCCGTGTTGGACCGGCAGCCCAGCCTTCCCGAAAGGCCTATTTCGGCGACGGGCACGGATGGCTGGAGACGCCGGTGCTGGGCAGGGCCGATCTCGGCGACGGCCGGGACGGCCCCCTGATCGTGGAGGAGTACGACTCGACCTGTGTCGTACCCCCGGGTACCCATGCGCAACAGGACGCGGCCGGGAACATCGTCATCACACTTCAGTCGCCGTAGACGAACGACCCCTGCTCAGGTCGTGGATGCCATGCCCGGAAGCCACAAGGCGATCTCCGGCCAGATCGACAGCACCAGCACCATCACCATCATGGTGATCACGAAAGGCGCGGCGCCGATGATGACGTCATTGATGCGCCCGCGCTTGCGCAGTCCTTGAACCACGTAGAGGTTGATGCCGACCGGCGGCGTGATCATCGCCAGCTCCATCAGGATGATGACGATGATGCCGAACCAGACGGGATCGTAGCCGGCGTTGAACAGGATCGGCGATATGATGGGCACCGTCGCCACCATCATCGACAGCGTCTCCATGAACATGCCGAGCACGAAATAGAACGCCACCACGACGATCAGCAGCTCGACCTTGCTCAGGCCGAGGCTGGTGATGAAGCGGTTGACCTGGGCCGTGAGCCCGATCGACGTGATCACGAAGTTGAGGAAATAGGCGGCCAGAAGGATGGCCATGATCATCGCGGTGGTCCGCATCGTGCCTTCGAAGGCGTTGAGCAGAACCTGCAGCGTGAGCTTGCGATGCCACGCTGCAATGGCAGCCGCCGCGATCACACCAAGAGCCGCCGATTCGGTCGCCGTTGCCCAGCCGGCGTAGATCGACCCCAGTACGGCCAGGAAGATGATGAGGGGCGGCAGGAGGTCGGGCAGCGCGGCAACCCGCTGTCGCCAGCTTGTTTCGGTCGGCCGCCCTCCCATGCCCGGCCTGAGCAGGCAGATGGCGACCACCGTGAGGCTGAACAGCGCGGCCAGCACGACGCCGGGGAGGAAGCCGGCAAGATACAGCTTCGGAATCGACGTGTCGGTCAGCACGCCATAGACGATCATGTTTATGGAGGGCGGGATGAGGATGCCGAGCGTGCCGCCCGCCGCGATCGTGCCCAGGAAAAGTCGTTCGGAGTATCCACGCTTCTCCACCTCGCCCAAGGCAACGGTCCCGATCGTGGCGGCCGTCGCGACGCTGGAGCCGGACGTCGCGGCGAACATGGCGCAGGCGGCGATGTTGGAATGCATCAGCCCGCCCGGCAGCCAGGGCACCCAGAGGACGAGGGCATTGTACATGTGCTCGGCCATGCCAGACCGCAGCAGGATCTCCCCCAGCAGAACGAAGAACGGGATGGCGACCAGCAGGAAGTTGTTGGACGTCCCCCAGGCGATCTCACCCATCGCCAGGGACAGAGGGAGTTTCGAATAGATCGCGGAGAGCGCCAGGCCGAGGATGCCGAGGGCAGCCGCCACCGGTATGGCCAGGGCTAGCAGGCCGAGCAGGATCGCCAGGGTGACGAGCAGCATGTCAGCTGCGCCCCGCGCGGCCCTGCCGCTCCTGCAGGTCGCGAACCTCGTCCTGAACCTCCTCTTCCGCCGACCGCGTGCCGATCATCCGGGCCGCGCCCCGCAGGTCGCCGGAAGCGATGGTGCGAAGAGCGCCAACCGCGAGCATGAGTCCGATTGCGACGAACACGGCGAGACCCGAGACCCAGGCCGCCTGCGGGATCACGGTGGGAGTCTCGAGTGCGGACTGGCTGCGGGATTCCGAGATCCACGATTGCGACACGACGGACATGCCATGCCAGGCGATGAGGGCGAAGAAGCCGACCAGCAGCATCAGCGCCGCGACATCGAGAGCCAGCCGCACCTTCTGCGGGAAGAGGAGATAGAGCGAGTCAATGCGGATATGGGCGCGGTCGAGCAAGGCCGCCCCCAATCCCCAGGTGGTGCCGATCGCCAGCGCATAGCCGGCCAGCTCGTCGGCCCCGCCGATCGAGAGCACGAGGAACTTGCGCATCAGGACATCGATCGCGATCAGGACGGCGGCGAGCAGGACAAGCGCGCCGCCGAGCCAGAGCCCCCACCGGGCGAAGCGACGCACGCCGCTCATCGAGACGCCGTCGCGCCGACGGTCAGGGCGTGGGCGCCGTAAGGCCCAGGGTCTTGCCGACGGTCTCGTTCCACTCCTTGGCGCAGGCGGCGCCGCACCGCTTGGCCCAGCCGGCCAGGACAGCGCCCTCGACGAGCTTCTTGTGGGTGGCGGCTTCCTCGGGCTTGACCGGCACGATCGTCATCTTGGCGAGCTTGCCCATCGTGCAGGGCTGCTTGCCGGTGTTGCAGTTCTCCGCCTCGCCGGTCGTCGTCTTGATGGTCGCCCACATCTTGTCTTCATAGGCCTTGAACTGATCGAGCAGGAACGCCTGCGTCTTCGGATCCAGCCGCTTCCAGGTGTTCAGGTTCACCGCCAGCACGTTGATGCTCCACCCGAGCGACATTGGATAGATCGACTTGGTGACCTCGCCCCAGCCGGCGGTGTTGCCCGACAGGCTGCCGGTTACGGCGCAGTCGACCACGCCGTTGTTCAGCGCCGGCACGACCTCCGCGAAGGCCATGCTGACGGCCGTGCCGCCGACACCGCCCAGGAAATCGCGCATGGTGTTGTTGAAGACCCGGATCTTCTTGCCCTTGAAGCTGTCGAGGCCGCCGATCACGTCGCGGCACCAGAACACCTGAGGCGTGTTTCCCCCGAAGGCCAGGAGCTTGGAGTTCCAGTTCTTCTGCATCTGCTTGTCGATCACGTCACGATAGGCGTTGCAGGCTGCACGAGCCTTGTCCGGATCGAGCGTGAGGCCGGCGAGGTCGCAGGCCTCGAAGCGCGGGTCATCTCCGGCCATCTTGGAGATGTCCATGGCGGCGAAGTCCATCACGCCCATCTTCAGGAGCCGCAGCATCGTCTTGTCGTCGATGCCCATCTGGTCGAGTGGCGTGATGTCGGCGGTGATCGCCCCCTTCGACGCCTCGGGAAGCGTCTTGCGCCAGAATGGGATCTCGTCGTGGATGGACACTGGCGTCGGGCTGTTCAGCCCGATGACCTTGAACTGGCTCTTCGGCAGGTCCTGGGCGGCAGCGGCCGATACGACTGCGGTGGCCAATGCCAGCCCGGAGACGATACGCTTGATCATGGGCAATCCCCTCTCCTCCACTCCCCGTGCATGCAGGAGGCCGATCAGCAAAATGCATGCCATGGAAGTTCGTATCGAATGTCTTCACCCCATCCAGCGGAGCGTTGCATGCCGGTCCTGACTCTCGCCCACGCCAACAGGATTGTCGAGACGGCGCTCGCACGTGCGCGCGAGCTCGGAATCAAACCGCTGGCCGTCGCCGTGCTCGACGAGGCCGGCAACGTGAAGTCCCTGCAGCGCGAGGACGGCGCGAGCATGTTCCGGTGCGACATCGCCATCGGCAAGGCCTGGGCTTCGGTCGGTATGGGCGTCGCCAGCCGCACATTGCTGCAGCGCGCCAAGGAGAACCCGCAGTTCTTCGGAGCGCTCGCATCCACCGCCAACGGGCGCTTCCTGCCGCAGACCGGCGCCGTGGTGATCAAGGACGTCCACGGCAACGTCCTCGGCGCCGTCGGTGCCAGCGGCGGCACCGGGGACGAGGACGAAGCTGTATGCATCGCCGGCGTCGAAGCCGCCGGGCTGGTGGCGGGATAGTCACCTTCTCGACCACGCGCCTCGGGGTCGCCGCCCCAAGGGCGCTACCCCCTCCCTACTCCTCGGGCTCGGTCGTGAATTCCAGCGGATGTCCGGCCTGTCGGGCGGCGTTCATGCCCTCCGTCGCCTTGCTCTCGGCGATGTCGCGCGTGTAGGCCGCCACGACGCAGGCCCCTCGCTGATGAGCCGTCATCATGACGCGATAGGCCTGGTCCTCGCTCATGTGGAAGACCATCATCAGCACGCCGATCACGAACTCCCGGGGCGTATAGTCGTCGTTGACCAGGATCACCTTGTATAGGCGCGGCTGCTCGATCTTGGGCTTGGCGATCGTCTCCGGTTTGACGTCGATATCGCTCATCGTCCGTCTCCTGCACGTGTATCGATCCCGTCCCCGCAGATTGACGCATTCGTGGCCCGTTGCAACGCTCGTTCAGGCGATCGCGGCGACGGCTGCCTCGAGATCCGTCACCAGCGCCGCAAAGGCCGCATGCCGCGCCTCCCGGTCGGGCACGCGCAAGATCGACGAAGGATGAACGGTCACCATGCCGCGCTGGCCTTCGGCCAGCTCGATCGGGCGCCCTCTTTCCCGCGAAAGCACGACCGGCCGCCCTGTCAGGGCGACCGCCGCCGTCACACCCAGCGCCAGAACGAGACGCGGCCGAACGAGGGACATCTCCTGCTCCAGCCAGATGCGGCAGACGTCGACCTCGTGGCGATTGGGCCGCTTGTGCAGCCGCTTCTTGCCGCGAGGTTCGTTCTTGAAGTGCTTCACGGCATTGGTGAGATAGACCTTCCGGCGGTCGATGCCAGCCTCGGCCATGGCCCGGTCGAGCAGCTTGCCGGCCGGCCCGACGAACGGATGTCCTTGGAGGTCCTCCTGATCGCCCGGCTGCTCCCCCACCATCATCAGGGAGGCCCGCGCCGGCCCTTCTCCGAAGACGGTCTGCGTCGCGTTGCGGTAAAGGGGGCAGCGCGTGCATGACGCCGCCTCGCGTGCCACGGCCTTGAGCGCGGCGGCGGCGGCCGGCACGGCTCAGCCCTTGCCCACTTCGCGCTTCAGCACCTGCGCGTCATGCGGCGCCATCAGCTTGTCGGTATTGTCGAAATAGACGAAGACGTCGCGGGGTACCGCCTTTGCCTGGCGACCGGTGAAGTTGCCGTCACGCATCGGTCTGCCCTCCCGCCAGGCACGGACCCGCCTCGCCCAGCGCCGCAGTTCGGCGGCATCGTACCCGCTGCGATAGAGCTCGCGCGAGCCATGAAGCCGGCAGTAGATGAAGTCCGACGTCGCATCCATCAGCAGCGGCCATTCGACAGTGTCCGCGCACACGAGGGCAATGTCGTGCCGCCGCAGCAGATCGATGAAGGCCGGATCGCGAAAGCTGTCATGACGGACCTCCAGGGCATGCCGCAGGCGCTGGCGCGGCGCGACGGCCTTCAGCCAGGCGGGCGCCTTCAGCCGATGGTCATGCTTTCGCGCGAGTGTTGCCGCCGCTCGTGCCGTGCGTGGAAGCAGCTTGAAGAAGGACTGGAGACGTTCAGGGTCGAAACGGAAATTGGGCGGAAGCTGCCACAGGATTGGCCCCAGCTTGGTTCCGAGCCGCAGGATGCCCGAGGCGAAGAAATTCGCCAGCGGTGCCGTGGGTTCCCTCAGTCGCTTCATGTGGGTCAGGAACCGGGGTCCCTTGACGGCAAACACGAAGTCCTTGCCCGTGTCCTCGTGCCAGCGCGCGAACGAGTCCGGCCGCTGCATGCTGTAGAACGTGCCGTTGATCTCGACGGTGGGAAACACCGAGGCGACGTGGGCAAGTTCGCGCTTGTGCGGCAGGCCCTTCGGATAGAACTGCCCGCGCCACGACTTGTAGGTCCAGCCGGACAGCCCGATGCGAAC
This sequence comes from Pseudomonadota bacterium, assembly GCA_049323495.1. Lineage (GTDB taxonomy): Bacteria > Pseudomonadota > Alphaproteobacteria > Reyranellales > Reyranellaceae > Reyranella. The sequence goes on along the minus strand of JBMONG010000032.1, from coordinate 21,662 downwards.
CTCGCCCTGGCGCTTCCTCGAAGCGGACGGCATGGCGTGCGAACGCTCGTGCCGTATCGTGGTTGCGCCGCGGGGGGTTAGCACGGCTCCTTCAGGAAGCGGTCGACCAGCCGGTCCGCACGGCTGCGATCGGTGAAGACGAGATGGCGTGCGAGGTTGCGCGGCGACGAAGCCAGATAGAACCGCTCGTACTGCTCGTTGCGGCTCCCGAGAGCGCTGCCGGCAAAATCCCAGGCCAGACGGAAGATGCGGATGCGCTCCTCCGCCGGCATGCCCTTGGCGCCGGGAAGATAGCGGTCGATGAGCGGTCGCAGTTCCTTGTCCGCCATCTGCGCCGCCGACGGCGTCGCGAACAGATTGTGCGAGCCGATCAGGCGCAGGATCTCGTTGACGCGCGGGAACCACACGGGAAGCATCGCGCGCAGCGCATGCATGGGCCCGCTGGCGGGCGTCCACATGCCGCCCGGCCATTCCCGCGCCTCGGCCACCGCCGCGGCCACGGCGGCCCGCGTGAACTCCGCATAGGCCCAGATCTCGCCAATCAACCGCATGGTCTCGGGGTCGGCAGCGTTGATGGCCGCCGCCGTGCGCAGCGCCAGCCCCCAGGCGAAATCCAGCTTCACCGACGCGCGGACCATCGTCTGGTGCTGAACGTTGGCCGGCCAGCTCGTCGTCATCACGGAATTGTACAGGGCAAGATTGCAATCGATGAACACGCGGTCGTGCGGCACCTCGACGTCGTCGAAGATGACGAAGGCGTCCTGCTCGTCGAAACGGCTGGACAGCGGGTGGTCGAACAGGTTGCCGGGACTGGAGACGCTGTCCCGGCAGAGGAACTTCAGTCCCGGTGTTGCCATCGGAATGCAGAACGCCAGCGCATAGGCATCCGAGCCTTGTGGCAGGGGCGCCGCCGGATAAACGGCGATCTCGTCGGCGAACGGCGCCAGCGTGGCGAGGATGCGCGCGCCACGTACGACGATCCCGTGCTCGGTGTCGGCGACCTTGTGCAAGGCATGCGGATTGCCCGGCGCGGGCGCATCGCCCGTCGCCTTGTCGACAGTCGGCTGGACGATGGTATGCGTCAGCGAGATGTCTTGCCGGCGGAGGAACTTCTGGTAGGCGACAAGGCGCTCCAGACCGGCCTCGTTGCCATGCGCGCCCCATTCGTCGGGCCGGCCGGCGAAGCCCGCATAGGTGACGTTCATGTAGTCGGGGGTGCGGCCCATCAAGCCGGCGGAGTACTCGGCGACCTGGCGCAGCGCCCTGCCGCGCCGCACGAGGTCGTCGCGCGAGCGCGGGATCATGTGGCTGGCCGCGATGGGCTCTCCGGTCTCGTCATCCGGGATCAGGCAGATCTCCGGGTGTGCGTGGTGCAGATCAAAGACAGCCGCCAGCGCGTGAGCTGCACCCCGCAGCTTGGGGTGATCGACAACGTCGCTCACGCGCTCTCCGTCGACCCAGACGGCCCGCGGGCCACGCAGCCCCTTCAGGAACTGTTCGCCCGTCCGTGCCGGCATGTTCCCCTCCCTGTCTTCATTGGAGGGGAAACTGTCACCCCACAGGCATGGTTTCCGCAAGCGGCGGGAGCTTGACGACGCGCGCGTACCAGGCCTCCAGGCGGGGATGGCCAGGCCGCCAGGGCTCGTTGGCGTAGCGGAAGTCGAGATAGCCCAGCGCGCAGCCGATGGTGATCTCGCCGATGGTAGCGAGGTCCTTCAACGCGCCGGCTTCCTTCTCCAGGGCGTCCAGGGCGCGCTTCACCTTGCCCTGCTGCAGCTCGATGTAAGCCTTGCGGCCCTCGTCCTGCGGCAGCGCGATCTCGCGGCGGCGCGGCTGGGTGGCGTCGAGGATGCCGTCGCCCAGCGCCTGCTGGCAAAGCGCCTTCCATCGTGCCGGACCGGGTGCCGGAAAGAGCTTTGGCGCCTCGCCGATGCTGTCGAGGTACTCGCAGATGACTGGACTGTCATAGAGGCAGACGCCCTCGTCGGTGACCAGCGTCGGCACCTTGGACAACGGGTTGAACGCCAGCAGCGCCGGGTCGGTGGTGCCAACCTTCCAGCGTTCGATCCTGCCGTCGATGCCGCGTGCGATGGCGCAGGCGTTGACCTTTCGGACATAAGGGCTGGCAGCCGAGTAGGCGAGTTTCATTGTTTCCCCGATATGGTCTGGACGAAAGCCGCTGACCCTACCACAGTCTCCCGAGCCCCGATGCAGCCCATCCCCTGCAGGGTCGCCCGCACCGCATCGTCCAGGCATGTCCGCGGCTCCACCCCCAGGAATGCAGCCAGCCGACGATTGTCGAGCCGCACCGGCGTGCGCCAGAGGTAGCGCATCTCCGCCAGTTCGCGGCACAGCGGCACGAACGGCGCGGCCAGGCGGATCAGCCACCAGGGGAAACGCCGGATCGGCAGACCGGGCCGGCGCAGAACCCGGCGAATGGCATCACCCATCGCATTGCCGTCCGGGTCCCAGTGCCCCTCCATGTGGAAGGTCGCGAAGGCCGGCAGATCGGCCTCGCGGGCGACGAGCCGCATCATCGTCTCCGCGACGTCCGGCAGGTAGGCCCATTGATGGCCGACACCGGGAGCGCCTGGATTCGTCACAGCAGCGACGACACGCCCGGGCTTGACCACGGCCTGGGAGAACCAGCTGTTGACGGCAGACGGACCGAAGAAGTCCCCCGCCCGCACGACCAGGGTGCGCACACCGTCCTCGGACGCGGCGCGCAACCGGCGCTCCATCTCCACGCGGAGCGCCCCTTTGCGTGTCATCGGCCGCTGCGGCGCATCCTCGGCGATCAACGGGAAGACGTCAGGCCCGTAATTGTAGACCGTGCCCGGCAAGACGATGCGCGCGCCGTTCTCCCGGGCGGCCGCGATCGTGCTGTCCAGCATCGGCAGGACGAGTTGCGCCCAGTTGCGGTAGCCCGGCGGATTGACGGCATGAACGATCAGGTCGGCGCCTTCGGCCGCGGCCACGACGTCGGTGGCGCGCATCGCATCGCCGGCGATCCACGACCCGCTCGCGCCTCCTGCGAGGGACGCGACCCGATCGGGATTCCGGTGCAGCGCCCGTACCTGCCAGCCGGCGACCTTCAGTCGCCGCGCCATCTCTCCGCCGATGCTGCCCGTAGCGCCGAGCACCAGCGCCGTCCTGCCTGTCGTCATGACCCGACCTCCACTGCTGTGCGGTCAAGCTGGGCTGTCGGAACATCAAACGGAATTGCTGAAAGACTTATGCCCGATATACAAATTCGTATGAACCAGGCTCCAAGCTGGGATCACTACCAGACCTTCCTGGCCGTGTTGCGTGAAGGATCGCTGTCCGCTGCGGCGCGCGTACTCGGCATCACGCAGCCTACGGTCGGGCGCCACATCGAAGCGCTGGAGCAGGCGCTCGGCTGCCAGCTCTTCATACGTTCGTCCGGCGGCCTGACGCCGACCGAAGTGGCAACCGACCTGCGCCCGCAAGCCGAGAGTCTCGAAGCGGCCGCGGGCGCGCTGCAGCGCCACGCGACGACACGCGGCGCGGCCGTGCGCGGCACTGTGCGGGTCGCGGCCAGCGACGTGATCGGGGTGGAGGTGCTGCCGCCCATCCTGACAGCCTTGCGAGAGCGCCAGCCTCTCCTGACGATCGAACTGATGCTTTCGAACAGCGTTGCAGACCTGATGCGACGCGACGCGGACATCGCCGTCCGGATGGTCGAGCCGAAGCAGAAGGCGCTGGTCGCCAAGCGGATCGGCACCATCAAGGTCGGCCTGTTCGCTCATCGTCGCTACCTCGACAGAGCTGGGACACCCTCCTCCGTCGAAGCTCTTGCGGGCCATGCCCTGATCGGATTCGATCGCGAGACTGCCGCGATCCGCAGCATGCAAAGGCGCGTTCCCGAGATGCGACGCGCGGTCTTCGGCCTGCGCACCGACAGCGACGTCGCCCAGCTCGCCATGGTTCGTGCAGGCTTCGGCATCGGCGCCTGCCAGCTCGCGCTCGCGGCGCGCGACGACAACCTCGTGCGCGTCCTCGCCTCGGCCTTTCGGCTGGATCTACCGACCGCCGTCGTCATGCATGAAGACCTGCGCGGCGACCGGGCTTGCCGGGCGGTGTTCGATTCACTGACGGATGGCCTGCAGGCCTATCTGCGCGAACCGGACGGCGGGCGATGGCGTGGAAAAGCCGCGCAAGCCTCGGGGAGAGGAGGCACGGCGAGTCCCGCCTCCAAGACCTACCGGTAGAGCGCCGGATCCGAAACATAGCCGCACGCGAGGTCCCGCTCGAGAGCGGCACGACCGCGCTGGCCCGGATCCCCGTGGCCGCCGCCACCCGGCGTGCCCAGCGAGACCGTGTCGCCCTTCGCCAGCACGTACTGCTTCTTGGGGTCCGTCTTCTCGCCGTTGATGCGCAATTCGCCGGGGGCCCCCGCCCTGCCGCCCTCCACGCCGAACGCCGGGAAGATCGTGCGCTCGGCGAGGAACGACACCGCGATCGGCGTGTCGCTGCGGCTCTCGATCAGGATCTCCTGGCCCAACCCGCCGCGGTGGCGTCCGGGGCCGCCGGAATCGGGCCGCAGCCGCTTGTGGTGGAACCGCAGCGGCGCGATATGCTCGCTGATCTCGATCGACGTGGAGGAGACGTTGGACGGCCAGGACAGGCAGGTGACGCCGTCGCCGCGCGTGTTGCCGCCCATGCCGCCATTGTAGAAGAACATGTTGGCGTAGGGCCTGCCGCCTTCCCGCACGCCCGACTGGTTCATGCCCCACATCGGCGAGCCGCAGGCCGCCATCACGCGTTCGGGCACGATCTGGCCGAGGCAGCCGAAGACCAGCATGGGCACATAGTGGCCGATCAGCATGCGCGACCCGCCCGGCGCGGGGAACTGGGGATTGACGATGCAGCCCGGCGGCGCCTTGAGCGTGATCGGCCGCCAGGCGCCTTCGTTGTTGGGCAAGTTGGGGCTGGTGCAGACCTTCACCCCGTACATCGCCATGGCGTTGGTGTAGCAGAGGGCGCAGTTGATGGCGCGGTCGACCTGGGAATCGGTGCCGGCGAAGTCGATCTCGATCTCGTCGCCCTTCACCGTCAGTGCCATCCTGAGCGTGATCGGCCTGTCCAGCAACCCGTCGGTCTGGAGTTCGCTGCGATAGGTGCCGTCCGGCAGCGCACGGATGGCCGTGCGCATCGCCGTCTCGCAGCGTCCCTGGATCTCGCGCGCCAGGTCGCTCAGGTCGGCCAGGCGGTAGCCTTCCATCAGCGACCGCAGCCGGTCCTCCATCAGGTCGAGGGCCACGACCTGCGCCCACAGGTCGCCCATGGTCTGGTCGGGCGTTCGCACGTTCTTGCGGATGATGGCGACCAACGTCTCGTCGGTCTTGCCGGCGGCGATCATCTTCATCGGCGGGATCTGCAGCCCTTCCTCGAACACCTCGCGCGGCTCGGGACTGCGGATCTTGCCGCCGATGTCGGGCGCGTGTGCCGTCGTGGCGCTGAAGGCGACCAGCCGGCCGTCGCGGAAGATCGGCTTGGCCAGGGTCACGTCGGGCAGATGCCCCGTTCCCAGCCAGATGTCGTTGGTGATCAGCACGTCGCCCGGCGCCAGCGTCTCCGGCGGGAAGAAGCGCAGAAAGTGCTTCACCGTCTCCGGCAGGGTGCCGATGAAGCTCGGGATGCTCTCGGACGCCTGCACCAGCGACTGCCCCGCCGCATCCGTGATGACGCAGGAGAAGTCGTAGCTCTCGCGCACCAGGGTGGAAAAGCTTGTCCGCACCATCGCGGCCGCCGCCTCGTCGACCATCGAGATCAGCCGCCGCCACAGGAGCTCGAGCTCGATCGGATCGAAGGAGCGCGCCATCAGCTCGCCTCCGCCAGGAGGGATGCCAGGAGCGATCCGTCCGCAAGGACGCGGATGGCGGCTCCCGGACCGACGATGAAGGTACTCTCGTCCTCCTCGAACACGGCGGGGCCACTGATCGTGTCCCCGACGGCGAGTGCATATCGATCGAAGACCTTGGTCGGCAAAGCCATCCGCGCCTCCTCGAAGAACACCTCGCGCATGCCCTTCAGGGCCTTGCCCGCCGGATGGCGTGGCAAAACCAGCTCCCCGCCGCTGCCAGGCATGGCCGCGCTGGCGGAAAGGCGCAGGGCGACGAACTGGATCGCCGCGCCCGGCGGCGTGCGTGCGAACAGCGCCTTGTAGGCCGCTTCGAAGGCGGCCTTCACGCCGGCTTCCGTGAGCGGCTCGGGCAGCACCAGCGTGATCTCGCTGCCCTGTCCGATGTAGCGCATGTCAGCGAGGCGCTGGATCGTCCGGCTCTCGATGTCAGCCCCCGTCAGGCGCAGCACGTCGAGCGCCTCCTTTTCCAGGGCGGCAAAGATGCGTCCGGCCACGTCGAAGTCGGCACCGGCCAGAGGCTGGCTGAAGCTCGCCACGCGATCGACGCGCGCCGGTGCCATCAGCATGCCGATCGTGCTGCCTGCCCCCGCGCCGGGCGGACAGACGACGCGACCCACGCCCAGCTTGCGCGCGACATGCCAGGCATGCACCGGTCCCGCGCCGCCGGTCGCCAGCAGGGCATACTCAGCCGGGATGCGGCCGCGTTCGGCGATGGCGACGCGGGCCGCGCCGGCCATGTTCTCGTTGACCACGTCGTGCACCCCGAACGCCGCGCGGGCCGGCTCGACCGCCAGCATCCGCGCCAGCCTGCCGAAGGCGCCCTCGGTCGCAGCGCGGTCGATCTTCATTGCGCCGCCCAGGAAGAAGTCGGCGTTCAGGTAGCCCAGGGCAAGATCGGCGTCGGTGACGGTGGCCTCCGTTCCGCCGCGGCCATAGCAGGCCGGGCCGGGCTGCGCGCCACTGCTTTCCGGGCCGACATTGAGCGTGCCGAGCTCGGACCGGCGAGCGATCGAGCCGCCGCCGGCGCCGATCTCGATCAGCTCGACGGTGGCGATCTGGATGGGCAGGCCGGACCCGCGCAGGAAGCGCTTCTCGCGTGCGGCTTCGAAGCCGTAGGCGACCAGGGGCTCGCCATCGTCGACGAGGGCGAGCTTGGCAGTCGTGCCGCCCATGTCGAAGGCCAGCACGCGGTCAAGCCCGGCGTTGCGGCCGAACCAGGCGCCGGCCAGGGCGCCGGCGGCGGGTCCGCTCTCCAGCAGCTGGACGGGCGCGCGCTTGGCCTCGCTGACATGGGTGAGCCCGCCATTGGACAGCATGAGGAACAGGCCGCCCGGAATGCCTTCGGCACGCAGCGCCTGCTCCAGGCGCTCGAGATAGACCTCGGCCAGCGGCCGGACATAGGCGTTGGTCACGGTCGTGCTGGCGCGCAGGTATTCCCGTATCTCCGGTGCGATGTCCGACGACAGCGATATCGACAGATCCTGAAAGCGTTCCGCCACGGCCGCAGCGATGGCCCGCTCGTGCGCCGGATTGGCGTAGGCATGCAGGAAGCAGATGGCGAGGCTTTCGACGCCCTGCTTCACGAGGTCCGCGACTTCGGCCAGCGCGGCCTCGACGTCGAGCGGGATCTCCACCGTGCCGTCCGGCGCCAGGCGCTCCGTCGCCTCGCGCCGCCACGGCCGCGCGACCAGCGGCTGCGGCATCTCGATGAAGAGGTCGTAGAGCTCGTACTTGCGCTCGCGGCCGATCTCCAGCACGTCGCGGAAGCCGGCCGTCGTGAGCAGGCCGGTCCTCGCCCCCTTGCGCTCGATGAGGGCGTTGGTGAACAGCGTCGTGGCGTGCACGACGCGGCCGATCTCCTGCGGCCGCGCGCCGGCTTTCTCGAGCACGCGGCGCGTCCCCTCGAGCGCACCGCGCGCCGGATCGTCGGGCGTCGTGCTCTCCTTCCAGATGATGGCGCGGCCGTCGCGCGGATCGTGGATGACGAGGTCGGTGAAGGTCCCCCCGATGTCGATGCCGAGGGAGAGCGGTGCGTCGGTCATTGCGCCTTGATATTGCCCTGCTCGACCACCTTCGCCCAGCGCCCCCTGTCCTTCTTGATGTAGGCGGCAAAGGCGGCCGGTCCCTGCCCCAGCGGCTCAAGGCCCTGCTTGGCCAGGGGCTCGACGTTCTTCGGATCGGCGATGGCGTCGATGAAGAGCTTGGCCAGCGAGGCCTTGATGTCCTCCGGCAGGCCCGCCGGCCCGACCAGCCCGAACCAGTTGCTGATATCGAGCGCCGGAATGTCCTTGGTCAGCAGCGGCAGCTCGGGCGCCAGCGGCGACGGCTTGGCGGCCGCGAGCGCCAGGACGCGCACCTTGCCGCCGCGCGCCATGCTCATCAGCTCCGACACGTTGCCGAAGAACAGGTCGACGTTGCCGGCCGCGACGTCGGCGATGGCCGGCGCGCCGCCACGATACGGCACGTGGGTGAGCTTGAGCCCGCCCGCCTCAGCCGCGACGAACTCCGCGGCGAGCTGGTTGGTCGAGCCCAGTCCCGTCGAGGCGTACGTCACCTTGCCGGGATTGGCCTTGGCGTAGGCCACAAGCTCGGGAATGGTCTTGAAGGGCGCATCCATGCGCACGATCAGCGCCATCGGCACACCGACCAGATTGCAGATCGGAACCAGCTCCTTGTCGAGGTCGAGCGGGATCTGCGAGCCGGGGACGACCGGGCCGACCGCAAGCTGGCCCATGATGCCGATGCCGACGGTGTAGCCGTCGGGCGGCGACTGGGCGACGGCCTTGAGCGCGATGAAGCCGCCGGCGCCGGTCTTGTTGTCGACGATGACCGTGTAGCCGTGCTGGCGCTGGATGCCTTCGGCCGTCAGACGTGCCGTGATGTCGGCGGTGCCGCCCGGCGCATAGCCGACGAGGATTCTGATCGGCTGCTTGGGCGTCCATTGCGCCTGGGCCGGCAGGGCGGTCAGGGCCAGCGGAGCGGCAAGCAGGGTTCGGCGCAGCATGATGTTCCTCCCCTTGAGCGATGGCGGCTTCTTGAAGGAGCAAACCCCGTGCCGCCTGTCGCTGCGGCTCCAACACTACCATCGCCGGACGCGGAATTCCTGCCCGCCAGGCGAACGAGGAAGGGACTGGCTCCCGCTTCGTCAGGCATGGCATTGTCGCGATCTGTCTGACAAATTCATCGAAGAACGAGACGGGAGAAACGCATGACAGGATTGAAGCGCCGGACCCTCGCCCTGCTCGCCGCAGGCCTCGCCTTCGCGGCCGGCACCGCACAGGCGGCGTGGCCCGAGCGGCCGATCACGCTGATCGTGCCGTGGGGCGCGGGCGGCGGCACCGATGCCACGGCGCGCATCATCGGCAGCCTGCTCGAGAAGGAGCTGAAGCAGCCCGTCAACGTGGTCAACCGCACTGGCGGCTCGGGCGTGGTCGGTCACCAGGCGATCGCCAGCGCGGCCCCGGACGGTTACACGATTGGCATGGCGACCGTCGAGATCGGCATGATGCACTGGCAGGGCCTGACCCAGCTCAGCGGCGCCTCCTATACGCCGATCGCGCTGGTGAACGCCGATCCGGCCGGCCTGCAGGTCCGTGCCGATTCGCCCTACAAGACGGCCAAGGACCTGATCGACGCCATCAAGGCCAGCCCCGGCAAGCTGAAGTCAAGCGGCACCGGCCAGGGCGGCATCTGGCACCTCGCGATCGCCGGCATGCTGCAGTCTCTCGGCGTCGATCCGGCCGCCTCCCCCTGGGTGCCGTCGAACGGCGCGGCGCCCGGCCTGCAGGACCTCGTGGCGGGCGGCATCGAGATCGTGCCCTGCTCGCTGCCCGAGGCGCGCTCGCTGATCGATGCCGGCAAGGTGCGCAGCCTCGCCATCATGGACGCCAAACCGGCCGCCCTCTATCCCAACGTCCCGACGCTGAAGGCCGCCACCGGCAGCGACTGGACGCTCGCCGCCTGGCGCGGCATCGTCGCGCCCAAGGGCCTGCCCAAGGACATCGCCGACAAGCTGCTCGCGGCACTGGAGAAAGTGCACAAGAGCGCCGAATTCAACGACTTCATGAAGCAGCGCGGCTTCGGCGTCCTGTGGGCGCCGTCGGCCGAGTTCGCCGCCTTCATGGCGAAATCGGACAAGGACCTCGGTGCCGTGATGAAAGCCGTCGGCATCGCCAAGTAGCGCGTCGCGCAGCAGGCGATGAAGGTCGACGACACCCTCCTGGGAGCGCTGTTCGCGCTCCTGGGCGCGGTCGTGCTCTGGCACGTCCGCGGCTTCCCCGTGATACCGGGCCAGCAGTTCGGTGCCGCGCTGTTCCCCGGCGTGGTGGCGGGCGGCCTCGTGATCTGCGGCCTGCTGATGTCGGCGCGCGGCCTGCGCCGCCGCTCGGCGGGCGCACCGCTGGTCGCCTTGGATGCCTGGATGCGCGACCCGGTCATCCTGCTGCGCTTCCTGAGCGTGCCCGCCGGTCTGCTGTTCTACGTCCTCGCCAGCGATTTCCTCGGCTTCCACATCACCGCCTCTCTGGCGATGCTGGCCTGGCTGCTGCTGTTCGGCGTGCGGCCGCTGCCGGCGCTGGCCCTGGCCATCGCCTTTCCCATCCTCATGCACCTGGCCTTCTACAAGCTGCTGCGCGTGCCCCTGCCCTGGGGCCTCCTGCAGAGCGTGGTGTTCCCATGACGGCAACCGTCATCGCTCAAGCCTTCGCCATGGTCATGGACCCCTACGTGCTGTGGGTGGTCGCCGCTTCCGCCGCCTTCGGCCTGTTCGTCGGCGCCATTCCGGGACTGACCGCCACCATGGCCACCGCGCTGCTGGTGCCGGCCACCTTCTTCATGCCGCCGATCCCCGCGATCGCCGCCATGGTGACGGCAACCGCCATGGCCATCTTCGCCGGCGACATCCCGAACTGCCTGCTGCGGATCCCGGGAACACCGGCCTCCGCGGCCTACACCGACGAGGCCTACGCGCTCACGCGGAAGGGCCAGGGCGAGCTTGCGCTGGGCTGCGGGCTGGTCTTCTCGGTGATCGGCGGCCTGTTCGGCACCGTCGTGCTGATCCTGGCCGCACCCCTGCTCGCCGAGTTCGCACTGCGCTTCAGCTCGTTCGAGTATTTCTGGCTGACCCTGCTCGGCCTTTCCTGCGCGGTGTTCATCGCCACCGGCGACCGGCTCAAGGGCCTGATCTCGCTGCTGATCGGCCTGCTGGTCTCGACCGTCGGGCTCGACAACCCGGCGGCCTTCCCGCGCTTCACCTTCGGCCTGCCCGAACTGATGGGCGGGGCCGAGCTGATCCCCATCATGGTGGGCATGTTCGCGGTGTCGGAGGTCATGCGCTCGACGATCACCGTCGCCGCGCCGCTCGAGACGGCGCAGGCCTCGATCGGCAACGTCTTCCGCGGCATGTGGGGATTGTTCCGCAAGTATCGCCTGCAGACCCTGCGCGGCAGCGTGCTCGGCACGCTGATCGGCGCCCTGCCCGGCGCCGGCGCCGACATCGCGGCCTGGATGTCCTATGCGATGAGCAAGAAGCTCTCGAAGGAGCCGCAGAAGTTCGGCACCGGCCATATCGAGGGCATCGTCGAATCGGGCGCGGCCAACAACAGCGCGCTGGCCGGCGCCTGGATCCCCGCCATGGTCTTCGGCATCCCGGGCGATTCCATCACGGCCATCGTGATCGGCGTGCTCTACATGAAGAACCTCAACCCCGGGCCGACGCTGTTCATGGACAACGCCCCCAGCGTCTACGCGGTGTTCCTGCTCTTCATCCTGGCGAACCTGCTGATGCTTCCCTTCGGCTGGGCCGCCATCAAGAGCTTCAAGCAGATCCTGCGCCTGCCGCGCCGGGCGCTGCTGCCCTGCATCCTCGTCTTCTGCCTGCTGGGCGCCTTCGCCATCAACAACTCCGTTGTGGGCGTCGCCATGATGCTGGGCTTCGGCGTGCTGGCCTGGTTCATGGAGGAGAACGGAATCCCGGTCGCGCCGGCCATCCTGGGCCTGGTGCTGGGCACGCTGCTGGAGGAGCACTTCATCACTTCGATGATCAAGTCCGAAGGCCGCCTCTCGGCCTTCTTCGACCGGCCGATCGCCGGCACGCTCGGCGTGATGATGATCGCCCTGATCGTCGTGCCGCCGATTCTGGGGCTGCTGCGCACCGCGCGTCGAGCTTGAACGACACGCACGGTCGCGGCGATTCCGTCCTCCCGGAATGTGCATTAGACTCGGCGCCGATGCCCCTCGTTCACCCTGCCCCCGACGTCTGGACGCTGCTCGCCGACGTCGCCGAGGCCGTGCCGGACGCACCGGCCTTCATCCACCGCGAACAGCCGCTGAGCTTCGCCAGCCTGCTGGACCAGGCCGCCCGAGCGGCGCAGGGCCTGGCGGACCTCGGCGTCGGACCGGGGGACCGGGTGGCGTTGTGGCTGCCCAACGTCCCGGCCTATCCCATCCTCTACTTCGCCTGCGCGCGGCTGGGCGCGATCGCCGTCGCCGTGAACACGCGCTACCGCGCCGTCGAGGTCGCCGACATCGTCGGCCGCTCCGAAGCCAAGGTGCTGGCCTGCGCGCCCGGCTTCCGAGGCATCGATTTCCTCTCGATCCTGGCCGATATCGAACCGGAATCGCTCGGTCGCCTCACGGCCATCGTCACGATCGGCGAAACCCCGACAAAGGTGCCGCCAGCCATGGAACTGCGGCGGCGCGTGCCCTTCGACCGCCTGCTGTCGCGCCCGCCTCTCGCGGCGAACCACGCGTCGGCCAAGGCGCCCTGCAACATCTTCACGACCTCGGGCACCACCAGCGCGCCCAAGTTCGTGCTGCACCGCCAGGGCGCGATCGCAAGCCACGCCCAGCAGGTGGCGCGTACCTTCGGCTTCAGCGAGCCCGACACGCTGTCGCTGGCCGTCCTGCCGTTGTGCGGCGTGTTCGGCTTCAACCAGACGCTGGCGACCCTGGCGGCCGGCAAGCCGTCGGTGCTGGTCGAATCCTACGGGATCGAGGAGATCGCGCGCCTGATCACGCGCCATCGGCCGACAACCATGTTCGGCAGCGACGACATGTACGCGAGGCTGATGGACATCATGCCCGGCCGCTGGCCATTCCGTTCCCTGCGATGGGCGGGCTATGCCGCCTTCAACGCCTCGCTCGCGGACCTGCCCGAACGGGCGCAGCGGCGCGGGCTGCGGCTCGTCGGCCTCTATGGCATGAGCGAGGTTCAGGCGCTCTATGCGCGCCAGCCGCTGAACGCGCCGGTGCCGCGGCGCAAGCTGGGCGGCGGCATCCCGACCTCGCCGCTCGCGCATGTGCGCGTGCGCGATCCGGAGACCGGTGAACTGCTGGGCCCGGGACAGCCCGGCGCCCTCGAATGCGCCGGCCCCTCCCTGATGGTGGGCTACTACGGCAATCCCGAAGCGACGGCGCAGGCCATGACCGCGGACGGCTATGTCCGGACGGGCGATCTCGCCCAGCTCGACGGCCGGGGCGGCTTCACCTTCCTCAGCCGCATGGGCGACGTGCTGAGGCTCTCGGGCTTTCTCGTCAATCCGCTCGAGATCGAGACGCATATCCAGAAGGTGCCGGGCATCGCGGCCTGCCAGACGATCGGCCTGGCGCGGCCCGACGGCGTGCGCGCCGTCGCGTTCGTCATCCTCCAGCCCGGCGCCGCGCTGGACGAAGCCGCCGTGATCGCCCATTGCCGTCAGGGGCTGGCCAGCTACAAGGTGCCGGTCCGCGTCTTTCCGGTCGAGGAGTTCCCGCGCACACCCTCGCCGAACGGCCTGAAGATCCAGCGCAACAGGCTGCGGGACATGGCGGAGGAGCGGCTGCGCTCCTGATCCAGCGCGCTACCAGAGCTGCCGGCTGGCGGTCGCCGCGCCCTGGGCGAGCGCCTCGAGCTTGGCCCAGGCGATATCGCGGTGGACACGGCCGCCCAGTCCGCAGTCCGTCGAGGCGATGACCCGGTCGCGGCCGACGAGGCGCGCGAAGCGGCCGATGCGCTCGGCCACCAGTTCGGGATGCTCGACGACGTTGGTGGCATGGCTCACCACGCCGGGCAGGATCAGCCTGTCGTCCGGCAGCTTCGTGTCCTGCCACACCGCCCATTCATGCTCATGGCGCACGTTGCCCGCCTCGAACGAATAGGCCCCCGCGGCGATGGCCAGCATGACGTCGACGATCTCGCGCATCGGGATGTCCGTGGTATGCGGCCCATGCCAGCTGCCCCAGCAGAGGTGGAAGCGGATGCGATCCCTGGGCAGCCCGCGCAGGGCATGGTTCAGCGCCTCGACGCGCGGCATCGTGAACCGGCGATATTCTTCCGGCGTGGGCTCGGGGTTGATCTGGTCGAAGTTCTCCGCGATCGCCGGGTCGTCGATCTGCAGGACCAGGCCGGCCTCGACGATCGCCTTGTACTCCTCGCGCAGGGCCTCGGCGCAGGCGAACACGAACTCCTCGTCTGTCCTGTAGTGCTCGTTGCCGATGCGCGAGGCGCTGCCCGGCCCGATCGAGGTCATGAAGCCTTCGCTCACGCCATTGGCGGCGAGTGCCGTCTTGAAGTTGGCGATGTCGGCTGCGATCGCCGCCTGTCCCGTGTAGTGCACCGGCGCCACGCAGGTGGGCCAGTCCGCGGCGCGCGGCCCGGTCGACACGCCCGACTCGGGATCGGCATAGGCGGCGGCGAAGCGCGACCGGTCGCGGCGATCGCCGAAGCTCGACAGCACGACATTCCCGGGGCTGGAGCGCCGCGCCGGGAAGTCGTACAGCCCCAGCCCCCTGACCTCGAGGCCGCCCAGCCGCTGGAACGAATAGCTCCACCAGGCGCGATAGTTGATCTTGTGCCCCATGGACTTGCCGTACTCGCCGTCCCCCGGCACGTCGATGCCAGCCGCGACCTGCCGGCGCACGACCTCGCTCACGGCGGCCGCGAGGGAGGCCTGGAACGATGCTTCGTCGACCTGGCCCGCCTCGCGCAGCCGGTTGGCCTCGATCAGATCGTCCGGCCGCGGCAGGCTGCCCGCGTGGCTCGTCAGGATCCGCTCGCTGCTCGCTCTCATGGTCAGCGTCCCTTGTACTTGGCGGGCTTGCGCTTCTCGGCGAAGGCGCGCGCGGCCTCCTGGAAATCCTCCGTGAGATAGAGGCGCTCCGGCGCGGTCTGGTGCATGATCTCGCGGCCCAGGCGGTCCATGTACCAGCGCCGCATGCGCACCGTGGAGCGCACGCTGAGCGGCGGATTTCGGATCACCTCGCGCGCCAGGTCGAGCGCCACCTCCAGATGCTTTCCCTTGGGCGCCACACGATTGATGAGGTTGGCCGTGAGCGCCTCCTCCGCCGTGAAGAAGCGGCCGACCAGCGCGGCCTCCATCGCGAAGGCGCCGCCGCCGCGGAACTGCATCAGCCCCCAGTACTTGGCCGCGCCCAGTCCGCGGGACGTCTCGGTGATCTGGAAGCGAGTCCCCTCCTCGGCAACGATCAGGTCGCACTCCAGGACGATCCCGACCGCCAGCCCCAGCACGTAGCCATGAGGCGCGGCGATCACGGGCTTCCAGTTCACCGCCTTGGTCAGCAGGTCGGCGGAATGCGTGCCGCGGCCCTGCGGGCCTCCCAGCTTCAGGAACTCCTCGCGGCTGCGCAGCTGGCGCTGCTGCACGTCGGCACCGCTCGAGAAGGCACGCCCGTTGCCGCACAGGATGGCGATCTGCGCCTCGGGATCGGCGTCGAAGCGATGCAGCGCATCCGCCAGCGCGCCGACGAGCTCGTCGCTGAAGGCGTTGAGCTTCTCCGGCCTGTTCAGGCGCAGAACGACGATCTCGCCATCACGCTGGTACTCGACCAGCTCGGCAGCTGCGGGTTCGTTCATGTTTCCTCCGCCCCAACCATTTGCCAGGTCGAGGCGAAATGCAATGCTGCGCGTCACAGGAGGAGAGCGATGTCCAAGCGCAAGAGCATCAACTATCCCGGCTTCAGGCATGAGAACCCGATCCCCAATGCCAGCCGCATCGGCAGCATCCTGATGTCGAGCATCATCAGCGGGCGCGATCCGGAGACCGGCACCATCCCGGCCGAGCTTGCCGGACAGGTCGCCAACATCTTCCGGCAGATCCGCCTGTGCGTTGAAGCTGCCGGCGGCAGCGTCGACGACATCGTGAAGGTGAATTTCTGGATGAAGGATCCCGCGACGGGGCGGGCGGCGCTGAACGGCGAATGGACGAAGATGTTTCCGGACCCCGAATCACGGCCGGCGCGTCACACGCTGGCGCTCGACGCCGGCAGCCGCAATCAGGTCACCTGCGACTTCACGGCCGTGATCGGCGGCTGACCCGAGCCTAGGGCGGTTTCCACTATGACGGAACCGCAAGCGGTTCCGTCATAGTGGAAACGCGCGCACGGGTGATCGAAGTTTCACAAGGCATGTTCCGTTCGGCTGGAATCAGCCGAACGGAACATGCTTTAGGTCGCGCCCTTCCTCAGCGGCGCGGTATGCGCAGGTCGGCGACGCCGGAGCCGACGAAGGTCTGCGGCCGCGACGGACGGCCGATCCCCATCTGCTGTTCGAGGTTCGCGACGCAGGCCCGCGTCGCCGCAGCGAGCTGGGCCCACGTCGTCGCCCCGTCGAACTGCTGCAGCAGGCACTGGTCGTAGTAGGTGTACTGGTCGTCGGCGCCGCAGCCGAAGGATGGCCGATCGGAAGCTGCCGCCGACAGCACGATCCGGTTCGGCCGTCGCATGGACGGCGTCATGAACACGCCGCTATAGCAGGCCGACACCACGACCACCGTCGGCCGGGCACCGCAGCCCGCGTCGAGTGCGGCGACCAGCGCCGCCGGACTCACGGTACCGCGCGCGGGACGCAGCACGAATCCACTCCGGTCACCATGGCTGGTGATGTAGGCGAGACACGCCTCGCCGCCCGGCCGGCGCAACGCGCCCGATACGTTGGCCGCGCTCGCGACGGGCAGCGACGGGTTGGCCGCCGGATCGGAGGTCAGCACGCGGATGTCCCGCACACCGCGCGCGGTGAGCTTCTCGCGCAGCGCCGCGATGCCATTGTCGAAGGCGGGGCTGTTGTTGTCGCCGGCGATGAGCACCGCCTGCCAGCGACCAGCCGGCACTTCGACGGACGCGCCGCCGGCAGCAGATGCCATGGCCTCGGCGCTGGCCAGGCGGGTGGACGGTGGCGGCTCATCGGATGGCGTGCAGCCAACCAGCCAGAACGCTGCCATCAGCGCCGCAGCGAGCGAACGCACCCTCATGCCGATCCCGTCATCGTCTCTCCATCCCGGTCCCGCCCGTCACTGCGGCCGGGCACCGACGGCGCGCAACGCCATGTCGGCGTAAAGTCGCGCCATCTGATCCTCGCCGAGCTCGCCGCCGGGCTGATACCACATGGAAATGTGCGTCCACTGGTCGAGCAGCGCCATGGCGATCGCCTTGAGATCATAGCGGTTGTCCACCCGCGGCGGATCGAGGACGCCCTGATCGATGCCTTGACGCAGGATGGTCACGACGATGTCCCGGATCGCGCGGCGACTGCGCCGGATGTCGGCGACACGCTCCGCATCCAGCCAGCTGATCTCCCGGTTGGCCACCAGCGCCTCGATCCGCAGCCGACAGTGACGCACGACGTAGGTCCTGACGAAGGCAGCCAGCTTGGCGCGGGCATCGTCCCCGGCTTCCGCGACGGCACGCTGGCACTGCCTCTCCAGCTCGGCCTGGGTCGAGGAGATGATGTCGTGCAGCAGTTCATCCTTGGACTTGAAGTGGTTGTAGAGCGCACCCTGGGTGAGGCCGCAGGCTTTCATGATGTCGCGCACCGTCACGACCGGATAGCCGCGCTCGGCGAACTGCCTGAACGCGGCAGCGCGGATCGCCTCCACCGGCGGCCTCGCATCGCGCTCGCCGACCGGCGCCATGACGGCCGCCGCTTCATCCGTCGTCGATCTCCGCCGTGTCATGCTTGCTGCCTTTCGATGCGGCTGACGATGTCCCAGGCAAGGTCGGCCGCAGGTCTCACGAGCTTGCCGGATTCGGCGGCGCGGACGTTCGACGCAGTGCCGTCCAGGGAGCGGGCATACACGCCCTGGCGGATGCAGGACACGCGAAAGAGATTGTAGGCCATGTAGAATTCCCAGACCGACGGCTCCGGCAGCTGCCGTCCGGCGAGAGCGCAATAGTGCGCCACCATGTCGTGCTCGCGGGGCAGGCCCGCCGCGGCAAGGTCGTGCCCCTGCAGGCCTCCCCAGTCCGCGGGGGTACGCCAGAGCATGCAGAGATAGGACAGCTCGGCCAGGGGGTCGCCGAGCGTCGAGATCTCCCAGTCGATGATGCCCAGCACGCGCGCTTCGGTGGGATGGAAGATCATGTTGTCGAGCCGATAGTCCCCATGCACCAGCACCGTCTCGTCGCTGGTCGGCAGGTGCGCCGGCAGCCACTCGAGCAACCGCTCCATGGCCTCGATCCTCTCGGTCTCTGAGGCCTTGTACTGCTTGCCCCAGCGGGAGATCTGGCGGGCCACGTAGCTGCCCGGCCGTCCGAAATCGGCGAGTCCCAGGGCCGTGTAGTCGACGGCATGCAGGCGCGCCAGCGTCTCGAACTTCGCGCGGTAGATCGCAAGCCGCGATTCCTTCGGCACCTCCGGAAGCAGCGGATCCCACAAGACCCGGCCGTCGCAATACTCCATGATGTAGAAGGGCGTCCCGACGACGCTTTCATCTTCGCACAGCGCATGGGCGCGTGGAGTGGGCACGTCGGTCCGGTTCAATGCCGAAATGACGCGGAACTCCCGGTCGACGGCATGCGCCGACGGCAGCAGCTTGCCGGGGGGCTTGCGACGCAGCACGTACCGCCGTCCGGCCCCGTCGGTCAGCCGGTACGTCGGATTGGACTGCCCGCCCTTGAACTGTTCGACGCCGACGGGCGGGACGAACCCCTCGACCCGCTCGGTCATGAACTGTTCGAGGGACCGCTCGTCGAACCGATGCCTCTCCTGTACCTGCATGGTCCCGGTATATTCTGACCCGCGTCGCGCCACCCGCAGCTCCTGAACGGTCATTCACATCGGGCGGGAGTTTGCTCGCCCACCGCTAGGCATGCAATATCGACGATGGCAGGGGAGATGTGGCTGATTTTGTAGCGACTTATTCACCAGCGGCATGGATCGGTCTGCTTTCCGCAGGGGTCCTGATCGGGCTTCTCGGAGGGTTGCTGGGAATCGGCGGTGGCGTCGTCGCTGTCCCGGTGCTGATCGAGCTCTTTGGCATCATGGGCCTGGAAAGCGGTATTGGCGTGGCGACCGCGATCGGCACGGCCCAGGCCAGCATTGTCATCGCCTCGGCCACGGCCGCCGCGGCGCACTGGCGCGCGGGAACCATCGACGCGGCGCTCGTGCGCTCCTGGCTGCCCGGCCTGCTCGTCGGCAGCGCTGTCGGTCTGTGGATCGGCTCGATCGCGTCCCCGGCCCTGTTGACCACGCTCTTCGCCGCCATTGCCATCGGGCTGGCCCTGAAGATCGCCGCCGGCGACCGGCTGGTGATCGCTCCCGCGCCGCCGGGCGGCGCCCTCGGGCAGCTGCCCCCTGCCGTCGTGGGAGCCCTGGCCTCGGCAGTCGGGGTCGGCGGCGGCACATTGAGCACCCCGGTGCTCACTTTGTTCCGTTTCCCCATCAGGCGTGCCATCGGTGCCGGGGCCCTCTTCAACCTGGTCATCGCCTTGCCGGCCACGGCCTTCTTCCTCGGGCACGACCTGGACCGGCCCGGCCGTCCGGGCGATGCGCTGGGCGATGTCGCGCTGATCTGCGCGGCGGCCCTGTCGGTACCAGCACTCTTTGTCGCCCCTATTGCCGCACGCTGGTCGAGCAGGGTGCCGGTTTGGCTGCTGCGGCGCCTATTTGCCCTGTGCCTGATCGTGATCGCAGCCCGACTGATCTGGCGCGGCTGATTTGGCGCAGCTGATTTGGTACTTGGGCAAGACAATGAATTAATGTTTATGTAACTAGGTCGGCCCTGGGGTTTGGGCCCACAAAGACTTTGGGAATGTCGAGAGCGGGGAGGCTTCGTTGAGTCGGTTCCTGAGCAAGGACGTACTGTCCGGGCTGATGTTCATCATCTTCGGGATGGTGGCGCTCTATTTCGGCCAGCGACTGGCGCTTGGGACGGCGGTGCGCATGGGGCCGGGATTCGTGCCGCGCATGCTGTCGTTCATCCTGCTGAGCCTGGGCGGAATCATCGTGCTGACGACCCTGTTCCGCACCGCCGATCGCCGGGAAAAGGAACGGTACTGGCTTCCCGTCGGCGTCGGCTCGCTTGCCGTCTTCATCCTGGCCATGACGCCGTGGGGCGCGAATTTCATCGCGACCAATATCCTCGGCCCCGGCAGCCAGCAGGCCTTCAAGGCGATGTCCGTGCCGTTCATGGTGGCGACTCTCCTGACGATCGACGTCGTCGCCCTGCTTCTGCTGATCGCCCTGTTCGGCCGGCCCGGTGTCGCTGCCGACGATCCGGTCGAGGCCCCCAAGTGGCGGCCCATCACCATGGTGACGATCGGCGTGGTCTGCTTCGCGCTGCTCTTCGAGCGGGCCGGGCTCGTGCCGGCGCTGGTCGTGCTGATCCTCGTCGCCTCGCTGGGCGGCGAGGAATTCAAGATCACAGAGGTCATCGGCAACATGATCGTTCTCACGATCCTCTGCACGGTCGTCTTCAAGCTCGGCCTGGGCATGAATATCGCCATCCTGCAGGGAGTCTGGTGAGATGGAGCTGCTCGACAATCTCGCCCTGGGACTGAGCGTTGCCGTCTCTTTCCAGAATCTTGCCTACGCCCTGCTCGGCTGCATTCTCGGCACGCTGATCGGCGTGCTGCCCGGCATTGGTCCCGTGGCGACCATCGCCATGCTGCTGCCCATCACCTTCCACCTGCCTCCCACGGCGTCGCTGATCATGCTCGCCGGCATCTACTACGGCGCGTCCTACGGCGGATCGACGACGTCGATCCTGGTCAATCTGCCCGGTGAATCGGCCTCGGTGGTCACCTGTCTCGATGGCTACCAGATGGCGCGTAACGGCCGGGCCGGCGCCGCCCTGTCCATATCGGCCGTGGGCTCGTTCTTCGCAGGCACCGTGGGCACGATCATCATCGTGATGTTCGCCGAGCCGCTTACGCAGATGGCGCAGAAATTCGGGCCGGCCGACTACTGCTCCCTGATGGCACTGGGCCTCGTTGCCGCCGTCGTGCTGGCGAGTGGCTCGGTCATCAAGGCCATCTCCATGGTCTTCCTGGGCCTGCTGTTCGGCCTGGTCGGCACCGACGTCAACACCGGCGCCCAGCGCTTCACCTTCGACATGCCCGAGCTCAGCGACGGCATCGACTTCGCGCCCATCGCCATGGGCCTGTTCGGCATCGCCGAGATCGTCGTCAACCTGGAACGCCGGCTGTCGCGCAGCGGCGGCACCATCAAGGTGGGATCGCTGTGGCCGACGCGCGAGGAGATCCGCCGCTCCATCCCCGCGGCGATCCGCGGCACGGCATTGGGAGCGGCCCTCGGCGTGCTGCCGGGCGGCGGACCGACGCTGGGCGCCTTCTCCTCCTATACGCTGGAGAAGAAGATCTCCAAGACGCCTCAGATGTTCGGCAAGGGTGCCGTCGAGGGCGTGGCCGCGCCCGAATCGGCGAACAACGCCGCGGCGCAGACCTCCTTCATCCCCATGCTGACGCTGGGCATCCCCTCCAACGCCGTCATGGCGCTGATGGTCGGCGCCATGATCATCCAGGGCATCCAGCCCGGCCCCGAGGT